>NZ_FOHV01000038.1 GCF_900111395.1 Thorsellia anophelis DSM 18579
GAGGCTGTAATTTAAATTGTGTATTTGCCCATTTTTGATATATTTATTTTAAACATTAAAAATAGGCAGGTACCTAATGGACGAAAAACAATTGAAAGCCTTAGCAACTGAATTTGCTAAAAATATCAAAACTGAAGCTGATCTAAACCAATTTTCAAGAATGATGAAGAAAATTGTTGTTGAAACCGCTTTGAACGCAGAACTCACCGAACATCTTGGGCATGAAAAAAATCAATCTAAACAGAGTTCTAATACCCGAAATGGTTATACCTCTAAAACTGTTTTAACTGATGACGGTGAGTTTGAAATTCATACACCCAGAGATAGAGAAGGTACATTCGAGCCTCAATTAATTAAAAAAAAATCAAACACGTATTACCCAGATGGATAGTCAAATCCTCTCTTTATATGCTAAAGGATTAACGACACGAGATATTGTTGAAACCTTCAAAGAAATGTATGATGCGGATGTATCACCCACATTAATTTCCAAAGTGACTGATGCTGTTAAAGAGCAAGTGCTAGAGTGGCAAAATAGGCCTCTAGAATCTATCTACCCCATTGTTTATTTAGATTGTATCGTCGTCAAAGTCCGTAAGAATGGCTCAGTCATTAATCAATCCATTTTTTTAGCTCTAGGTGTGAATACTGAAGGTAAAAAAAAATTACTTGGCATGTGGCTTGCTGACAACGAAGGCGCTAAATTTTGGTTAAGTGTCCTCACAGAACTTAAAAATAGAGGCGTTAAGGATATTCTTATTGCTTGTATTGATGGATTAAAAGGCTTTCCTGAAGCGATTAATAGTGTTTATCCGGAGACTTATATTCAATTGTGTATCATTCACATGGTAAGAAATAGCCTTAAATATGTTGCTTGGAAAGATTATAAAGCAGTTACAACTTCTTTAAAACAGGTTTATCAAGCAGTCAGTGAATCGGCAGCATTATCCGCTTTAGAGGCTTTTGCAGAAGAGTGGGATGGAAAATATCCGCAAATTAGTAAAAGTTGGCGGTCTCATTGGGAAAATCTTAATACTTTTTTCAATTACCCGGAAGACATTAGAAAAGCTATCTATACAACAAATGCAATTGAATCCTTGAATAGTGTCATACGTCATGCTATCAAAAAGCGTAAAGTATTTCCTAACGAAGATTCGGTTAAAAAAGTGGTTTATCTAGCCATTGAAGCAGCCTCTAAAAAATGGACTATGCCAATACGAAATTGGAAGCAGGCAATGAGTAGATTTATGATAGAATTTGGTGATCGTTTGACAGATCACCTTTAAATGAAAATGGCAAATACACAGAATTATTTACAGGGTCTCTTCGACAGGACTCAGGCACTTTCTAGTGATAATGAAATATTTCATGGTCATGTCAGGGATCTCCAATCATTTCGTCAAAATTGTTCCTTTGAATTTTACGGTAAATTTACTCATTTGTCTGTCCTTATTATGATTAAGTTATCAGTGGATAGGTAGTATGACATAGGGGGACTTGATAAGAGTTCACTTAGTTTGATGATTACTTGAAAACTTTGTTTTTGACCCTTAAAAATATTTATTTACATTACTACGAACCTCAAAGATTACTAATCCTCCTTTTCACGCATATCTATTGAGTCTCTTAACATCATTAACCACTCTTTATATTCAGGTAATGTTAAATAAAATATTGCGTAACGAAGTAGTTTTAACCCTTTTGGGTTAGTCTTTGAAGATAAATTAATTGAAGTATCATGATCAATTTCACATAGAGCTTCTATCTCTGCGGGCCAAGTAGGAATACGGCAGGTATAGACACTGATTGTACGTAAAATAAACATTAAAGGTAAAAACATAATAGGGATTAATATTCCGATAGGGTAATACCATGGACGAAACTCTGTAAAAAACATGCGCATGCAGACCAAAAAACGCCAGTATGCATTTTCTCTTTTTTTATCAATTGGGTAACAAAAGTAGACTTGTTTACTGAGTAATGCGAGATTATCACCTTGCATATACTCGACGATAAACCGCCATTTTGCCATGATAGGCCCATAAAACATCATTCCATGTTCATGAAGGAGCGGAGTTCTTGATTCAGCAGGTAATAAAAACCTTTCAATCATTTTTCCATTTTCAGGATCAATAATACATGCACTGAGATAATCTACACCTTTATCACAATAAGGAGTAAAAAATAACTCAGCCCAAGGCACTGTAACATGCGTACCATTTAAACGGGTAAAATGAACACATTGAGCTTTACGATTAAAACGAATGGGGTAATGAGTCTTTGCAAATATAAAGTATCGTAGACCATAAATTCCAAATCCAAGCGAAATAAAAAAAGCTATAACAACAAGAATTAATAACATAAAGTCAGAGGTGGTTTTCGATTTATCCGAAGAAAGGATGTAAACAGAAAAACTGAGCATCGCTATGGAAAAAAACAAAAAAAATAATCCTAAAAAAGTTGCAAGACATCTATTAAACACGTAATTTGCATCAAAAATTTCCATATAAGTTGAATTAAATCGGATAATCATATTTTCTTGGTTAGTTGGGATTTCTTTATTACGTAGTGTATCCAGGGGGTCTAACCTAAGCTTGATTTCATTTTCTGTAGGTAGGCGATTTATTTTATGAGTCAATAACATAATATTAGTCCAATTAATTTTTAGTAGCTTTAGGTGGGAGTTGATTAGTAACTATTTGCAAGGCTTCCGCTTCTATCTTGAAAGTAGGATACATCTCCACCTTATTATGGATAATACCGAAAAAACACCGCTCTAACCATTTTTGAATATCATTCTGAGCAAAAAAAAGAAAATATATCCCAGCTGCTACCATCAATAAACTTCCAACAACGATTAAGATTGTTCCAGCCACTGCACCGACAAAGGCTGCACCAGCAACTAAAGTTCCTCCAACAGCGGAAAGAAAATAAACAATTGCTTGTGATTGGTATCCATCTTTAATTGAGTTTAAAGCTTGATATATATCAGCAATTGCAATGATCACAGCTCCAATGACACCGACCACCTTAAAAGAGGAGTACAAAACACTGTCACCATTAACTATTATTCGCTTGAACAAATTCAGTTTTTTTATGTCTGTTGACACGTATGAGGTGCGAACAAAAGACTCTAAAGCTCCGATGGCCGAACCAAATAAAATCATGGTATTTCCGGCAGTACGTGCATAGTATTCAGGATTTTTTTGGCTTGCATTATTCAAAAGAACACCTAGCATAACAATTTGAACAATCACAGAGCCCACGCCTGCTACTGAGTTTGCATGGGAAGGTAAATTATCACCTAGCTTACCATAAGTATCATGAGAAGGTAACATTTTTGCTTTCATGTTATCTGCAAAATCTGCCAGTTGTGTGCGCCAAGGTGATAGTTGTTTTATTTTTAAAATTTCCCCATCGGTTAATTTATCAACATAAACTTTATTTGACACTGCTTTACCTTCACTATGATTACCGTAACTTGCATCTAAAGCGACTTTTGCTGATAAATCAATTTCCATCAAATATCGCAGGGGTTTAGGCGTATCATCTACAGCCCCAATCATCATTAATTGTTGTATTTTTTTGTTAACTTGGGACTTCAGTTCAGATTGTGAGAGTGATTTCTCTGTGACTGGGTTATTAATCAATAATTGTTCAGTAACGTGTCTCATCATTTAGCGGCTTGAGATGACATCTTCTTTAATAATTAATGCTCTCCCTTGCAAGCCAGTCATCCAAATTAATAATCTTGGTGCAAGTTGACTGGTTGATTGCAAGGTCTGATTCATATAGGTCACCATTCTGCCTGCGTTAATAGCAAAGAATTTATTGATACTATAAAGCGCAAGCCCTTTCATCTTAATTCCATGGGCACCTTTATTTACTAATTTTAAGTCATCAAAATCCGCTTTAAAAGTATCAGCTTTGGAAGTATTTTAATATTTTTCATAACTATTCCAGCTATCTTGTGTAATTTGCAAGACCATTTCACTACTAGGTTTTCACTATGAAATATATCAACAGAATACTCTAAATTTTTTTCTAAACTATCTTTGAGTTGTTGGATAGTTTCAGGGGAAGCCCTCAATGCTTCCTGATATGCAATCTCCCCTAAAAAAAGCTCACGTGCAGGTACCTCCACCATTTCAACTGATGCCGATATAAGTAACTTATCTGGAATCATTTATTTCTTTTGTAATAATTAACGCAACGTTTATGTAATAGAATTGTTGTTTTTTCAAATTTACAGATTATTTCAGCTAGATGGCAGTGCAAGGAATCGTCTGTTGTATTTGATGATATATTTCTATTGGGAGAAAATATTAGCTTACAGTTGTTGATATGTTGGTAATATTTTGGATGAAGTGAAGTAAGCTATCTATGAGTTATCAAAGATATTTTTAGTGAAATGAAAATACATTAATAATTACATTAATTGTTAATCTGCACTATATGGGAAAAATGTAATTAATCATTAAGATCAGTTGATTAAATTATGTAATTAATTTTTAAAATATAATTTATGTTAATCCACTAATCTCTAGCGACCTAATATTAACAATGAGTTAATCACATCAAGTTACAATAAGTTACTTTAAATCATATGACACGTAAATATAACGTTGATACTATTTGCAAAAAATTTACGGAGGTCAAACTAATAGTGCGACTAAGTGCGGTAGCTTGGTTAATGATTATGCTCAGGCAAGTAGTAATAGTTCAAAAATAAGTTCATTAAATATAGTGATTTATTGTAGGTTTGCTAAGCAGTTTTGTTAGTTAATTAGTGTTAAGCTTAATAATAACAGTTGTTGCTTAGTTAATTTGTCTAGCTGGTCTCTAATGTATTGCTATATAAATTTAATTTCTATTATGTGATTTGCTTCATACTAAATAAATGCTCATATTTAGGTTTACCTGAGTTAGCTCAATATAATTTACCTAAACAAATACGAGTAAGTTTCAAGTTTTACCATTTATCTAGTTCGAATGCTTCATCCTACCTTCCATGATTCAACGCCAATATCAGTAAGAAAAATAAGAATTATGGGTGATCTAGCTAAATAGCCTACCTAAAACTGCAAAGGTCTAGGAACCTGATGAAGTTGATTATGTACAGCAAGGATTAAAGCTAAATAAGCCGAAATGTAAAAAGAAATGACATGAAAAGTCAAATCTCATCGCAAATCACTTTCTTCATAGAGTTTTGCACTGAAATTTCGAAGGATATTATTTCAAAAATTCTAATTTGACATAGCTTTAGATGAGCAGGGCACTGGATTAATTTTAATATTCTCTAAGCGTAAATGGATATGCTATCTCGTCATAAAAGTCACTGATAAACGTTTCAAAAAAATCGAATAATAAAGTGCTTAAAATATTTAAGAACCAAACAAAAATGAGGTAATTACTAAAAAAATAGACTGATATAGGGCTTAATATTTAAGTTCACTATGAGTATGAGTATGTTCACATGCATAAAGTTCCTGGGGCTGATTTTATAATGATTACCATGTATTCGGCATTGAACCATGCTAATACCTGCATACTATTTTCATTAAGTAAGAGTAGTGTTTGGTATTTATAACTATCTAGTAATACAACAAGTATCAAAAAAATATTTTAATCTGAGTTAAAAAAATAAAATGTAAAAACATTATAATTGATTGATGTTAAAGGTTTTATTTGGATTGTGGGTGCGGTGTGTTGGCAAGTAAAATGATTTTTACACTTGATTAAAACTATTATTAATAATCGATGTATTTAAACACAAGGTAGATACAAGTTTATCTTATCCAATTAAATTTGTATTTGCTAATTCTATAAAAAAGGAGCCATTAAAATGTCCGATAGCTTTCAAAATGAAATTCCATCAGCTCGCGTTAATATAAAACTTGATTTACATACTGGAGGGGCTCAGAAAAAAGTAGAGTTGCCTCTTAAGCTCTTAGCAATGGGGGATTACAGTAACGGCCAAGAAAATAGGCCTGTAGCTGAAAGAGAAAAAATTTCAGTAAACAAAAATAACTTCAATCAGGTATTGGCGGAATTTAATCCTAAAATCAATATTACTGTTGAAGATACACTTGCAGGGGATCAATCTGAACGCAATGTAAAATTAGATTTCAAAGATATTAAAGATTTAGAGCCTGAAAATGTTGCAAAGCAAATTCCTCAACTAAGGGCGCTTTTATCAATGCGTAACTTACTGCGAGACCTCAAATCAAATCTGTTAGATAACGTAACCTTTAGAAAAGAGCTTGAAAAAATACTAAAAGATGATTCCTTGAGTGCTGAATTACGTAAAGAGCTAGAGCTCTTAGCACCAAAAGAAATTTAATTAAAATATTAGCGACTTATGTTTAATCAATCTAGGAATCACCATTATGCAAAAAAATTCATCACAATCTGATAGCGAAGTCATATTAACTGACGCTGTTGAATCTCAATCAAGTGTTTACGCTTCTCTTTTTGAAAAAATTAATCTTAATCCAGTTGATAAAATGGTCAATATCGACACATTCCAGGACGCAGAAGTGCTTTCTGATGCAACGGCTGATGAACGTGTGACAGCCGCTGTTAGTGTATTTTTAAACCTATTAAAACAATCTTCTGAAAAAGTCGAAAAACTCGATAAAAATTTATTAGATCATCATATTGCTGTATTAGACAATCAAATCAGCCGTCAACTTGATGCTATTATGCATCATGAAGAGTTTCAAAAAGTTGAAAGTATGTGGCGTGGCTTAAAATTTTTGGTTGATCGCACCGACTTTAGGAAGAATGTTAAAATTGAAATCCTTGATGTGAGTAAAGACGACTTGCGTCAAGATTTTGAAGATGCACCAGAAGTTATTCAAACTGGTTTTTATCGTCAAACATATATTGAAGAGTACGATACGCCAGGTGGTGAGCCAATTGGATCGGTCATTGCCAACTATGAGTTTGATCGCAGTCCACAAGATATCGCATTATTACGTAATATATCAAAAGTTTCAGCTTCAGCACACATGCCCTTTATTGCTTCCGTAGGACCTGCATTTTTTGGTAAAAAGACAATGGAAGAAGTAGCAGGCATCAAAGATATTGCCAACTATTTTGATCGTGCAGAATACATTAAATGGAAATCTTTCAGAGATACAGATGATTCACGATACATTGGTTTAACGCTTCCTCGTGTGCTAGCACGCTTACCGTATGGTCCAGATACAGTACCCGTCAGAAACTTTAACTATGTTGAAGAAGTCAAAGGTCCTGATCATGACCGTTATTTATGGGCAAATGCATCATATGCATTTGCTGCTAACATGGTCAGGAGTTTTATCAATAACGGCTGGTGTGTCCAAATTCGAGGTCCGCAAGCTGGTGGCGCAGTGAAAGATTTACCTATTCATTTATACGATTTAGGTACTGGTAATCAAGTTAAAATACCATCTGAGGTAATGATCCCAGAGACTCGTGAATTTGAATTTGCTAATCTTGGTTTTATTCCATTGTCTTACTATAAAAACCGTGATTATGCGTGTTTCTTCTCTGCAAACTCAGCGCAAAAACCCGCGCTGTATGAGACAAAAGAAGCGACAGCAAACAGCCGCATCAATTCACGCCTACCATATATCTTCCTTTTATCGCGCATAGCCCATTACCTTAAGCTAATTCAACGTGAAAACATTGGTACCACCAAAGATCGCCGAGTGTTAGAACTGGAATTGAACAATTGGATTCGTGGGTTAGTTACTGAAATGACCGATCCAGCAGATGATTTGCAAGCTTCTCATCCTTTACGTGATGCCAAAGTAATCGTTGAAGATATTGAAGATAATCCAGGTTTTTTCCGTGTGAAACTATTTGCTGTGCCGCATTTTCAAGTAGAAGGTTTAGATGTCAACTTGTCGTTAGTCTCACAAATGCCTAAAGCTAAAGCGTAATATGTTTCGCTAGGCCCTGTCTCAGGTAAGTGCAATCGTGGTCTCGTATTTTCAGAGGGGACGATTGCACAATTAATCAATTTATTTTGCAATCACTAGGTAATTGAAGTAATGAAGATATATCGTCCATTGTGGAACGAAGGGGCTTTTCTTTCCCCACAACAATTTCAACAGCAGTCACGCTGGGAAGCCTATACTAATGATCGCATAGCACGTCTGTACACTGCACATCCATGGGGTGTTGTAGAAGCGCAATTTGACAATGATGCCCTCACGATTGGGCGAGTTCATTGTCAACAATTGATTTTACGGTTGCCAGATGGAACTATGATTGATACTGATTTAGCCGATGACTTACCGCCAACGAGGGATATTCATGAATATGATGTAGGTACGCGACAAGCGCTGACGATTTATTTGTCGTTGCCGTTGTTGCATGCTAATGGTGAAAATGTGCATTTAGATCGCAGCGAATCAGAATCGAGTTCTAGGTTAGATAAACAGCGTCCTAGACGATTTAAACAAGCTTGGATTGCTGTACAAGACTTATTAGGAAGCGAAACTGAGTCGCTTTCAGTTGAGCGGCATCACTTGTCATTACGCTTTGACGGAGAAGAACATGCGGCATATGTGAGTTGCCCAATTGGCCGTTTAGTGCGAGATGGACAAGGACCGTGGTATTATGCTTCTGACTTTATTCCTCCATTAATGGCATTTTCAGCAAGCAAATTGCTCTGTGATCAGTTAGCTCAATTGGTCACCCAGTTAAGTGCGAAGCGGGCACGTTTAATGAATATGCGTCGCGAGAGTAATGAGCGTATGGCCGATTTTGCGGTGGCAGATGTCTCGCTTTTTTGGTTATTGAATGCCTTAAATACCCATCAAAGTGTTTTGACTGATTTTGTGGCGAATCCAACAGTCCACCCTGAATTGATTTATCGAGAATTAGCCCGCCTTGCGGGTGCGCTGCTCACTTTCTCTTTAACACATGAAATCGATTCTATTCCTACTTATCAACATGAATCACCTGAAGCTGTTTTTTTTCCATTGTTTGCTCTTATTCGTGAATTACTTGATGCGAGCTTACCGTCTCGGGTTATTGCTCTAGAAATGGAACGTATTACTCCAAATCAATGGAGAGTTCCATTACACGATGACCGCTTAAAAACAGCGGCCGATTTTTATCTCTCTGTTCGTTCTACTTTACCTGCACATCAGCTGATGAGTTTGTTTCCTCAATTGTGTAAAGTGGGTTCTCCCGATGAGGTTAATAATTTAATTAATGTAGCGCTAGTAGGTATTCCGTTAATTGCCTTAACTCATGTACCTGCTGCCATTCCGCTTCGCTTAGAAAATCATTATTTTAGTTTAGACTTGACTCATCCATCAGCGCGGGCAATGATGGATTCAGGCTACTGCGCCTTTTACGTGCCAAGTACGTTGCCTGATATTCAACTAGAATTGTTTGCGGTGCTACGCAATGAATAAAAAAAGGTTACATATGAATTCAGCCTCACTTTCCACACCACTGACAATTGATACCCTATTACGGGACACATTCGTTTCGGTATTACAGCTACGTGCTGGTACCTCAGCGAAGGATGGTTTGAGCCTTTATCAAGCGGCGAAACATCAAATTGAAACGGTACAAAGCACCTTACGTGAGGCACAATACAGTGAGGAAGTGATTGCTGATATTACTTATGCCCAGTGTGCGATTTTGGATGAAGCTGTGATGAATAGGCATTTATTAGATACTAATGATAAAGCTTATCAAACATGGGTGGGAATTCCATTACAAATTCATTTTTTTAATACTTTAGAAGCTGGTGAGGCATTGTACGAACGAATCCAATCAGTCATGGCACAGGTAGCACCCAATCCACTGGTAATCGCCTGTTTTCATCGTGTCTTGTTACTTGGATTTAGTGGGAAATTTGGCGCAAATAGTCAGCATCCTGAGCGTGAGGCGATTGTTCAGCGTTTAGAAAATTTGGTCCAACAGATGGGTCAATTACCGATGCAGTCAGACCAACACGTCTTTCTGGGCGCCCGCAAACGGCATATTTGGCAATTGCCAACACGTAATAGATGGTGGATAGGCCTTGGTTTTCTTACCCTATTTATTTATGGACTTTGGTGGGGATTCGATTACCAGTTAACAGCTCAGCTAGCAAGAGTAATCCCCTCGCAATCGATGATTGAAAAGCAACATCTTGATGTGCCAATTGAAAGTAAAGAGACTGAAACTGCTGTAGTTCCTATCAATAACCATGATGCGAACATAGTTGATAATAAACAAGTCGAAGCGCTTAGTGTATTAGATTCTGACGCCTTGAATAATACAGCGCAAAGTGTAACTCGTTCACAAGAAGCAGCGACTGAGCTTGCACCTAAGATGGAATCAACACAATTATCATCATCTACAAATAACACACTTACACCTCCGGTTGAGAATGAAGCTCCAGCAAGGGTTGTAAAACCAAAACAATCTGAGGTTGACCGTGACTGACCGATTACGATTACTAAGTCAGCTGTTTGGGTGTGTTTTACTAGCCGTATTGATTATAGTTTATATGCCATTGACCTCTGTACTAAGGATAGTCGGCTTAGTGATTGTTTTTTGCATCATGCTGTTACTCGTCTTATGGGGGAGTTATTGGCGTAAATCTCGTTCTAAGCGTATCAGCGGTACACTGTTATTGCCATATTTACCGCCCGCGGGATATCAGCAACCGATTGTTTTTGTCACTGGCGATGGTTTATCGAATTTATTCGGTGATAAAACAGTGATTGAGCAACCTGAAGGATGCTTTATTCGCATAGACGACACGGAATGCTTAACTGACATATTGTGTAATCTTGTAACTGAGCATCCGTTATGGGTATCACAACTGCACCTATTTCATGTATTTATCCCAGAATTTCATACTGATGATGTGTCTTTACGCGTTGGTCTTAAACAGTGGCGTTGGCAACTCACTCGTGTACGAAAGCAACTAGGGTGCTCACCTACTGCAAGTATAGTCAGCTATTTCGCTGATGAGTGGCAAGTAAAATCAACACTTTCTGAAACGAACCTAGTGCGTGAGAATTCAGTTACCTCACCTTGGTTTTGTCAATTTCACGAAAATTCACGATCTCCATTTTCATTAAAAAGTATTGATACCCCTTTTGAAGTTCACACGGCAAGTAAAAACCGGCACAGTTTGGCCGCCTGGGTCAATCAAACCTCTGCATCCTATAACGATACACAACGTTATGCTTATGCGCTTAAGCTTAACGTTGCAAGAGATTTTTTGTACAACGATTTACTTTCTGAATGCTGGCAAGCTGAACGCTTAGCAAAACCGATTGTGCCTTTTTGTATTGTTATTCATTTTGCACCGCTCATTCCAGTTACTGAAAATGTATGGTCTCATTGGCTTGCAGAACGTACCGGATTGCAATCAACTTGGCAAGAGTTTACTAAGACTGCACAGTTACCGCACAATGAAATAACCTTGCCACTTCCAGTACACCTACTTACTAATTTACCAAGACAAAATAGCGTACGCCCCATTGAAAAAACATTTTATAACATGATGTTGGCGGGTATGGTGTTTATTGTATGCGTGCTTATGTTCAGTTATCAAAATAATCAACATTTGGTTAAGGAAATCGGTGAACATCTTGCCGAGTATTACCAAATTGCAATGGGAAATGAACCATCTAAACATGGCGCACGCTTGAAATTAGAAAAGGATGCAAAACGGCTTGAATATTATTATCGTACTGGAGAACCGCCTGAATTTGGCGCAGGCTTATACCAAGGAGCATATCTCTACCCGCATATATTGACCGCGATTGCAACCTATGTCGCTCCTCCTCCACGTATTGAACCTGTTAAGGATGTCTCCAATGATCCTATTAAACAGATCATTCGTTTAGATTCCTTATCTTTATTTGATGTCGGTAAATTTGCATTAAAGCCAGAAGCTACGCCAGGGCTCATTCGTGCTGTTGTAGACATTAAAGCACAACCAGGCTATGTGATCTTAATTACAGGGCATACCGATAACACCGGTAACGAGAAAGACAATGAGTTACTTTCGCTCAAACGGGCGGAAGCTGTTAGAGATTGGATGATGGAAGTGAGTGACCTTCCTATCAATTGTTTTGCGGTACAAGGTTATGGCGCAAGCCAACCAATTACTAGCAATACCACTGAGGCAGGCCGACAGCAAAATCGTCGTGTTGAAATCAGTTTAGTGCCAGAAGTCAGTGCGTGTCAACTCACTGATATGGCGCCCGCCCTTTAGCATCACTAAGGGAACACACACTGAACTCGTCATTATCATGCGAGTATAGTGTTACACCAAACTGATCACGATACCCAAGAGGATCGCGGTCTTCATTTATTAAGAGGACATAACATTATGGCTATTCCAGCGTACCTATGGCTAACAGACGATGGCGGTGCAGATATTAAAGGATCTGTAGATGTTGTCAGCCGTGAAGGCAGCATTGAGATCGTTGCTTTAGAGCATCAATTACATATACCAACCGATAACAACACAGGTAAATTAACGGGCACTCGTGTACATGCGCCTTTAGTGTTTACCAAAGAAGTCGATGCTTCTACACCGTATTTATACAAAGCTGTGACTACTGGGCAAACTTTACAGTCGGCTGAAATTCGTTGGTATAAAATCGATGATGCCGGTCAAGAAGTGGAGTATTTTAATACTAAACTTGAAAACATCAAAGTAGTGCGAGTTGCACCGTTAATGCACGACATCAAAGACCCTGCAAAAGAGAAGCACAACCATTTAGAAATTGTTGAGTTTCGTTATGAAAAAATCATTTGGACTTACAAAGATGGCAACATCATACATTCTGATTCATGGAATGAGCGTTCAACTGCGTAATTTACAGTGAACTTGTTAAGTATCGAAAGTATTACGTACGATTTCCTTAACTACATCACATTGGCGGGCATGCCCGCCAATGTGATTCATTATTACGACAGTGAAAACTATTAAAAGCATTACGCTTAGTATGCGTAATGCTGATAAAACGAGACCTATTTATTTTGAAGATATAGACCTCGCCTTGTGCATTAAATCTATTATGAGAACGAATTTTTATGTCGCATCCATCAGCAACGCATTCCTCTGCAAAACTTCTTCGCCGTTTACATCCTTATTGTGCTAAAGCCTTAGACGCCGCAGCGCAGCTGTGTCAAACTCGAGCTCACGCTGAAATTACCATTGAGCATTGGTTATTAAAATTATTAGAACAAGGGGAAGGAGATATCACCGTGATTGCGCGGCGTTATGAGTGGGACATTGATACGCTTTGGGAAGCGTTACTGGCGTACCTAGGGGAATTACCTCGAAGTATTCAAAGTAAACCCCAATTATCGAATGGCATATTTACTCTATTAAACCGTGCGTGGGTCGAGGCGTCACTTAATGAGGATGCGAGATGGATCCGCTCGGTGCATTTATTGAGCGCCTTAACCGAACATCAAGAACTCCTACATGCTCAAGATGCATGGCCGCTCTTGAGTGTCACGAGTGCCCAGCTAAGCAGATTATTACCTTTATTAGATAACCATTCAGAAGAGGGTGGTGCTCAATTAGAGCAACAACTTGCCGCAGCGAATGGCTCATTAGACAAACAGGCTAATCTTCAAACGAATGAAAATACCCAGACAAACATAGAAAAACCTGCTTCGACGACTGTACAGTCCGCACAACAGACAGCGCAACTTACCTTACTGAATAAATTTACAGAAGACATTACGGCAAAGGCACGTGCAGGCAAAATCGATCCCGTTTTTGGGCGTGATGTTGAGATCCGACAGATGATTGATATTTTATCGCGTCGCCGGAAAAACAATCCTATTTTGGTGGGGGAACCTGGCGTAGGTAAAACAGCTTTGGTGGAAGGCTTAGCACTTAGGATTGCTGAAGGTGATGTCCCCGAAAGCTTAAAACCGGTTGTCATCCGTACCTTGGATTTAGGGCTATTACAAGCTGGTGCAGGCGTTAAAGGGGAATTTGAGCAACGCTTAAAAAATGTCATCGAAGCGGTGCAATATTTTGAACAACATTCTGATTCGCCCATTTTACTGTTTATTGATGAAGCTCACACCATCATTGGTGCCGGTAATCAAGCAGGTAGTGCAGATGCTGCGAACTTATTAAAACCTGCGTTAGCGCGAGGTGAACTGCGGACGATTGCTGCAACAACGTGGTCTGAATACAAACAATATTTTGAGAAAGATGCTGCGCTTGAGCGCCGTTTTCAACCCATCAAAGTAGATGAGCCAGATGATGAAACAGCGGCATTGATGTTACGCGGTTTAAAAGCGCGTTACGCCTCACATCATGGCGTCCATATCACTGATGACGCGGTCAAAGCGGCGGTACAACTTTCAAGGCGTTATATAACAGGTCGCCAATTGCCAGATAAAGCTGTTGATTTGTTGGATACCGCGAGTGCCCGAGTGCGCATGAGTTTAGACACACTGCCGGATACCATATTGCGTAAGCAGGCTGAGCGTCATGCCCTTAACCTTGAACTAGAGGCATTACAGGCGGATATCGCCCATCTGCCTGATACTTCAGATGAGCGTATTGCTGAGATAAATCAGCAATTGATTGAATGCGATGCTGCCTATCAACCATTGTATGACCAATTCCAGACGGAGCATGTACTTGCTAAACAAATTATAGAAGCCCGTATTGCAGGTGAATCTACCGAAACGATAGTAGCACTGATGAAAACATTTCATCAAGTTCAAGGCAAACAACCGCTTATTGCCCTTGATGTCGATGTGCGCAGTGTGGCTACGGTCATTGCCGATTGGACAGGTGTACCGTTAAGTAGTTTGTTAAAAGATGAACAACAACACCTATTGCAACTGGAACAGATGTTAGCTGAGCGTGTCAGAGGGCAATCTACTGCCTTATCAGCGTTAGCCGAGCGATTACGTACTGCTAAAGCGGGCTTAGCCTGTGATCAGGGACCATTGGGTGTATTTTTATTGGTGGGGCCAAGCGGCGTTGGCAAAACTGAAACCGCACATGCGCTTGCAGACCAGTTATTTGGTGGGGAGTCTGCGTTAGTCACCATTAACCTATCTGAATACCAAGAATCACATACGGTTTCTCAGCTCAAAGGATCACCTCCAGGATATGTTGGCTATGGGCAAGGCGGTATTTTGACTGAAGCGGTCCGTAAACGCCCCTATAGTGTTATTTTATTAGATGAGGTCGAAAAAGCGCATCGTGATGTCTTGAATCTTTTTTATCAAGTATTTGACCGCGGCATGATGCGGGATGGCGAAGGGCGTGAAATTGATTTTCGTAATACGGTGATTGTGATGACATCGAACCTTGGCAGTGATGAATTAATGGCTTTGCTTGAGGAAGTGCCTGAGGCAAGTCATGCTCAGCAACAGGAGTTATTGCGCCCGATTTTACGTGAGTATTTTCAACCTGCGTTGTTGGCGCGTTTTCAGACGTTGATTTATACCCCACTTGATGCAAGCGCGATGCGTGAAATTGTCGAACTCAAGCTTGCAGTGGTTAAAGCGCGCCTCAATACCCATTATGGGCTGGCCTTGCAAGTTACCGATGCATTCTATACCTTGTTAGTGAATGCCTGCTTGTTACCTGATACCGGAGCGCGCAATATTGACAGTTTACTTAACCAACAAGTTTTACCTGCGCTTGCCGTGCGATTATTGGGGCAAACAGAGCGGGCTTTATTTGTGGAAAACAAGGTGAAATTTGATTACTCCGATGAGCAAGGCATTGTGATTGATTTTAGGTAATACATTCTCTCTTGATAGTTTGTTTACCCAAGAGATTATTCACGTCATCGTTATTTAATCAATACCTCACAAAATTTATAACATAATTATTTGCTTATCAGATAAATTAGGTTTTAATAAATTTGATAAGTATATCGTGTTAATGAACAGGAAATTTATGTTTCTACATTGAATATCACTTTAGTATCTAAATTATAGTCAGTTATATAGATAAATTTATACACTATAATTTTAGCATATAATCATCAACATTTAACTCAAGATTAAACTAGGAATCTATTATGCATTGGAATATTCCACCGATTCCAAAAGGTAGTCCACCAGTCCCGTACAACGCATTGCGTTGGTTATTATTAATAATAATAGTTGGATCTTCCTCATTTTATTTACTAGCAAAGTTGAAAGATTTCGGTTTTGATACCGAACAAATGCGAATAGCTAAATTAATTCTTATAAGTATATTTTGCTTTGTTTTGTTTTTCACAATTATATTTATAATATCAATAGCAGTGATTAATTTTAATCGTAGATTACAAACCCGAGATTTTAATGACCATCAAGGCTACTGGTCTAAATGGGCTCAACGTAAGCTACCGCTTTTAAGTTTTAGTGCTTATTTACCATCAAATATTGACCAAAACCTAATTAAAAAAATAGCAGGGGTAGAAGTAATTGCAACTGATAAATATGAAATTGACAAACAAGTAGATGAAAAAAACTTAATACATTCAATTGTAAGAAATTTACTGAATGATCAATTTGATATTGTGAATAATCATTTATCTAATAAAAAAATTGATATTTTTTTAAATACTACAAATTATCACTTAACAGCTGATACATTTCAAGCAATCTGGTTAGAATCAGCATTTTCAGCGAACCAATTAGGTGATGTAGTTAAACAGAATAAAAGTATGACTCAATTCTTTACTGAGTTTTATACCAATTCGTCTGAAAAATTCGCACTTATTATTGCTTTAGATAATCTTACAACCGGAGAGTTATACAGTAGTGCGTGGTTAATTCATAACGCTGATTATTTATTAGATAAAAAAATCCCTATCTTAGCTTATTTGCCTCGCTTTATTAGTACTAGCAAAGCTAATTTGTCAAAGAGTATAAAATTATTAAGCAATTATCAAATTTTGGAAAAAAAGATTTCTGATATATGGTTTTCAGGTGTCAATCAAAGTGAACAGCAACAAATCATTAAACAATTATATGAACAAAAATATTACTCAAGTGAAAATGCCGTAAACCAGATAGATTTAAGAGCCTTGGTTGGTGGGGCTATTGATACAAATGATTGGTTTAATTTTACGTGTATTTTGAAATACATGTTGATGCTTTCGAATAAATCTGAATCAACTCAAATTATCATGAAGCAGCAAAATGAATTTATTTTTGGTCTTGTCATGGGAAATTAGTCGACAGCAATAATATCGCATCTAATATCAATCTATTATCTATTGTACAAAAGAGGTCTTATGCAATCTGATCGAATTTTAACTCTGTCAAACAGCTCATCATCAAAAATTACCGATTTTGCTAGGCTTAGTGTTGCACAGCTTGCCAATATTCATCAGCTTTATCAACTGAATGTGCAAAATAATCGAGCACCGTTATCGATACTACAATTCAGTGCAGAAGAAGCATTAAGTACGCCGTATCGGTATATGATTGAATTTACTTCGGTTGAATTAGACATCCAGCCTGAAACAATGCTTAGTTGCGCGGCAACGTTTAATTTCTTTGCCCCATTTGACCGTGATAAAATCGCCTTTAAAAAGCTGGCAGAGCCTGAAGCGCTTGATGCGTTAATGAACACGCCTCTACGTAAAGTGCATGGAGTCATTACAGAATTTGCACGGCTTTCGACGTCAAAAGATGAGAGCCGTTATCGTGTGGTGTTGCAGCCCAATCTCGCTTTATTAGATCGTCAACGCAAATATGCGATTTACCAAGATAAAACGGTGCATCAAGTGGTGGAAGCGGTGCTCCGTGAGCACAACTTTCATGGTGCCTATTTTTGGAACCAATCTATTCATACCTATCCAAAACGCGAGTTTTTTTGCCAGTGGAATGAAACCGATTTACAGTTTATTCAGCGCATTTGTTCAGAAGTGGGGGTTTGGTACCGTTTTGAAATGGATCCTAAGCTGAATCGTGAAGTGATAGTATTTGGTGACGATTCAAGCAAATTAGTCAGGGGCTTAACACTACCGAATGTGCATCCGTCGAACTTAAATGACAACAACACCGAATCGGTATGGGCGCTTAGTGCCATTCATCAAGTTGTGGAAGCGAGCGTCACCACTAAAGATTACAACTATCGTGACCCGAAAAATCCACTGCTCAATACCGAAACAGTGCGGACTGTCATTGACATGAATGAACGTCACCCCGCACCAAGTGCACAAGATATTACCTATGGCGATGCGTATCACTACCAAGATGACTTTTTAACCGAGGGTTCAGGCTTTGAGCCTGACCCTGAAAGCGGTAAATTTTTCGCCAAACTACGTCATGAACGCTATTTAAATGGGCAAACGCGCATTAGGGGGATGAGTACCAGCCAAAGCCTCAAACCTGGTGATATTTTAACTGTACAAGGTGGTGTTACTGCAGTGCCTAAAGCGGTTACGCGAGGGGTGATTATTGTCAGCGTTCAAGTGTCTAATATCAAACGTGATGGCAGTTATGTGATGAGTTTTGAGGGGATCCCATACCGTGAACGTGTTGGCTTTCGCCCTGATTTACTGCCAAAGCCGGTGATAGCAGGCACCATTACAGCCACCGTAGTGCATCGCAATGAAGATGAAACCTATGCATGGCTAGATGAACATGGCCGTTATCATGTTAAATTTAACTTTGATTTAAATGATAGTTGGAAAAAAGGTTACTCAAGCTTACCAGTACGGTTCGCTAAACCCTATGCTGGTGATACGTATGGTTTTCATTTTCCGTTACTAGCGCATACCGAAGTCCAAATAGCGTTTATTAATTCAGATCCCGATCAGCCCTATATCGCGCATGTGATGCACAATCACAACAAGCCCGATCATGTGAATTGGAATAACAACACGCGCAACGTGATCCGCACACCGGCGAATAACAAATTGCGGATGGAAGATCAACGCGGTGAGGAGCACCTTAAACTCAATACAGAATATGGTAAAACGCAGGTTAATCTTGGACATCTTGTCGATAAGCGGCGAAAAAAACGTGGAGAAGGCTTTGAATTGAGGACAGATGAGTGGGGCGCCATTCGTTCGGCAAAAGGGCTTTTGCTGACCACCTCATTACAGGAAAATGCAGAAGGTGATGTATTAGATATTGAAATCATCAAAAAACAACTCACCGATGCACTCGCTTTAGCTGAATCCCTTTCGACAATAGGCGAAAAATCTGAACTTAGCAAACTGGAAGTGGAAAAACAATCTGCATTTTTGGAAAATAATATTATTGACTTAGCTCAGCCTATTATCCTAGCAGGCGGAGTAAATGGTATTGCATTCTCTACACCAAATCATATTCAACAAAGTGCCAATGGCAATTTAATTGCAACGGCTGGGGGGTCTTCTGAGCTTTCCGTACTTGGAAAAATTGCGCTAATGGCGAAAAAAGCAGTTACAATTTTTGCCCATGAAATGGGTATGAAATTAGTTGCAGCAGCAGGTAAAATGCAAATTCAAGCACAGAGTGATGCTATGGAAATAACAGCAGTAAAAGGGATATCTATCACGAGCACAGAAGATGAAATTCTCATCACTGCAAATAAGAAAATTACCTTAATGTGTGGTGGGTCTTATGTGACATTTGAAGAAGGTAAAATTGAGCATGGCACTGATGGAAATTTTCATATAAAAAGCGCAAAAGTCATCAAAGATGGTCCTGGTTCACAGAATTTACCCATGCCTGGATTTACATTATGCGAGCAATTATCGGCTTCATCAGCTAATTCAGGTTCAGCTGCCATGACATTAAGTTAAAAATTAAAGAGCATTATGACGATAACATACTTACCCACCGAGCGCTTAGTTAACCACCGTTTTGTGGTTGTTTCACATGGATTAACTGAATCGATGGCGTTCAAAAATGATGAACCCGCTGTATTACCGCTAGGCGTAAAACAACTGGCTCCCCAAATGCATTTATATCCATATCTGATTGATACTCACCAATTGAGTTATCAAAACAATGAGCGCATGTGGCAAATGCTTAGAGCTTATCCATTAGGAAAGGAAATCCACCCGGAATGCTATTTTTTATTTGATGTACAGGAGAGCTATCCTCTTAACTTAGTCCATGAACGTTTACATCGCTCGTTGTTTTATCCCGCCGTAAGTCCAGAAATGATTTTGCGGTATTATGATCCCCGTGTCATCGTGCCATTTTCAGTAATAGCTGATTTACCTCATCCAAATAGGATTTTTTATCATGAGGTTGCATCAATTACCTATTATTTAGATGGCATATGGAAAACACAATCTTTACCGCAAACACGCACAACAATAATCGACTCTGTACTTAGGCAAGCCTTACCGTTAATTGGTATTATCAATCTTGTATTAGGTAAGTTATACCGAGATGGAATTGAATTTACTCGTGAAGAGGCCTGCTTAACTCTTTTTCAAACCTTAGTATTTGTGATGAGTCGATATGAACTGACTCACCATGAAGATTTGCAGGCGATAGCTTATTACCGCATATGTTATGGAGAATCCATTTTACAGCATCAAATGGTACTAAACTTATTGTCTCATGGAAGAAATGAACCGCGGTATTTTAGTCAACATATTCGACGCATTATTAAAACAATTACGCTCAAGCAATAGAAATGGAACTGATTATGTATAAAAAAAATGGCTGTATATTTTGTCAACGGGAAGGGTTGGCCATATTGCCCGTTCGGCCCAGCATTATTGAAGATGTAATAGATAGTAAATATAAGTGTAAGTTACCAGATACGATAAGCGTGCCAGTTGCTGCTACTAAACAAACTAAATATGTAGGTAGTGAGTTAACGAGTGGTTACTTATACGTTTACAACGAACAAACTGAAGAATGGTTGGATTTTTATGCTACACCGGATGGTTATTATTACCCATTAATTTCGGGTGTTAGTGCGGATGAAGATGTGATGAATGGTGAAGCAAAACCCTGTTCTAGAGAGGCTGAAGAACAAGCTCGTGCGTCTTTTATTACCTTACCCTATTTTAACAATCTTTTTTTTAACAGCGTATTTTGGTTTGCATGGGCTAAAGTAGAATGGACTGATGTAGTCCGTAAGCGGCATGAGTATCCAAATTATCGTAACAAATATATGCAAAGGTTTGACATGAAAAAATGGGTAGCTAATCAAACTGAAGATAATTGTTATTCATTGGAACAATTAAAGGAAACCATTATTCAATATCATAAACCGAAATTAGCTAAAGATAAAAGAGTATATGATTATTTTGATTCAATAAAAACAACTTTGTCCCCGATTGAAAAATTCTTTTTTTTAAAAAAATTGGAAGCTGATGAAAAAAAATATTCAGAGAAGACTGATAAAAATCCAGATGCATTGATCCAAGAAGCTAAAGTTGTGTCAGGCAAAATCAAACCCGTAATCATAGTATTGAATGATCCCGTAGCAATTATGGAAGATATTGGCAAGCTTTGCGATAATATCCCCAAGACGGAAATATACTCTAATCCAGAATATGAACGTGGAATTTGGCTAGACTCGACACTGAACATGGTAAAAGAAAACGTGATTACACAGGAATTTGACTATATGATGGAGCAGATGACATCATCACCGGATATGTCCTTGACAATGCGGTATGTCAGAGAAATAACACAAGAGGAATATGAATATAAAGCTATGAAAGAAGCGCTAACCACTTGGGCGACTTATGAAAAATACATCGATGGTGAGCAACAACAGGCGTTTAATCAGACGGTTAACAAATTAGCTGAAAAACTCGAAAAAGAGGTTATTAACCCCTTAGTTGACTCGTTTAAAGTATTGATATTTCATACACAAACCGTTAATTACTTTACAAGTAATTTTGATGATAATAATATAAAAAGTGGCTCATCATTTTCTCAAATGGTGATCAGCGCATTTTTACCTATGTTAGGATATAAAATTATTCTTGATGAATGTATCGAGATGCTAAAAGTTAAAAAACTAGAGGAGAAACATTATTTTGTCAGGGCGTATTATTTAAACCAGAAATCAATCGAAGATCTTCTAGAAGAAGCATACATTAACGAAAATACAGATGGATTAGTGAGCATCTCGCGTGAGGCACCCGATTATAGTGTGTTACCATGGCAAAATGTAGTCGAAGCAATAGGAAAAGTTAATGTAATTAATCCGGGCATTGTTATTCAGGCTATGGATGAAGTTGCATACGGCTTGAGCGCTCCATTAATGAAATTTTATTCACAACCAACAGTTACTAATATTCCATCTCGTGCAGTCGTATTTGCGAGTGCAATTGCCAGTCAAAAATTAATCCCTATAATTATAGAAGCTAGTTATGATGAACTTCTTGAAATTATTAAGAAAAAAGCACTTCAGATTATTCAAAATGAAGGTAAATATCCGTTAAGTGAAGCTAAAAAAATAGCACGAAAATTTCTTAAAGATAATAACATATCTAAAATAGGTAAGAATGGTCGGGGGATTTTTAAAACCTATCTTTACATAGATCCAGCCATAGAAGAATCCATCAATCATTTGTCTAAAAAACAGCGTTTAGATATATTTCGTGAGTCATTACAATTAACTTCAGAAGAAAATGTAAAAAATCAAAAAAAAATATTTGAATATAAAAATGCGCTATTTGATGTTAAAGTCAACGGCATATCTGCGATTATTCAAGCTGCTATTTTATTTCGTACTGCCGAATCTGCCTTTGCTGTTGATGCGAGCAATGAAACAACTCTTCGTTGGGCCAGTGGTGCCTTTGCTCTTGGTGGTACAATTCTGGCTGGATTTGAAAGTGCGACTAAAACATTTCCAAGCCTTGAAGCAGTTGCAAAAAGATGGTGGATTCAAACCCCGATAATAACAGGCAGAGCATTTATTTTAGTTGCAGGTATAATTTCGGTAGCCTACGATGGAAAACACGCTTTGGCTGAATGGTCAAAAGGTAATAGAGGAGTAAGTATTTTATATGGAATTTCAGCCGCTTCAATGATTGTTTTAACTGTGATGGGAGTATCTGCTAAAGGGCATCCAATTGTTGCAATTATTGCGTTGAGTTCTTATTTTGTTGCACAATTATTAATTGCCACTTTCACTGATAATGAAGTTCAAAAATGGTTGCAACGATGCATGTGGGGTAAACTTTTTGATACGAGTTTAATCCCATTTAATACATTTGAACAAGAACAAGCCGCTTTTAACCAACTTATCGATGAAACTATATAAGATTAAACGAGGAAACTGTATGAGATTAGATGGCTTATGGCCCAAATATAAAGTCAATCGCCCATTAAGTGAGAATGAAAAGGCAGGGAAACTAAATCAATCGAAATGGCAAGATCAACCTTTTAGTGATCTGATAGAAAATGGTTATGATGGTGTAATTCGATTAAATTCTACCTATTTAGAGGTGGTTGATCGGCATTACATTTGGAAAGGGTTTCTTTCAATGGCTTTTCTTGTGTTCTTAGTACCTCCAATAGCGATGATTACTATGGTTGTCTTTATTAAACCACAAATGAATGATTTAGAGGGAATATTGGCTACAATTGTTATGTTGTCACTCTCAATGGGATTGTTAATCGCTGTTATTTATTTGCTTTTAACTGAGTTTTTTAAGTGGACGCACTATCCCATTCGTTTTAATCGAAAAAATCGAAGAGTCTATATTTTTGGCTATGACGGTAAAATTAGAATCGCTGAGTGGGAGAAGCTTTTTTTTACCGTAAGAACTGATATAAAAGATATATTTAAGGATAATTATATCTTTTGCCATGTTTTATCTGATGATGATAGCACAGTGTTATATACGTTTACTTTGCCAATTGAAACCTTTGCTACAAGCTCTTC
>NZ_FOHV01000047.1 GCF_900111395.1 Thorsellia anophelis DSM 18579
CAGTAAAAAAATCGGACAGGTCGCTTGACATTTATCGCTGACATCAAAAACAGAATAGGTTAACAGCACGTTTAATAGCGTGTTTTTTTGGAAGAAAGTTTTAGTGAAGTCTTTCAGATCTCGAATAACGGTGTTATCAGAACGCGCCCAATGCATCGTGAAATCAAAACTGTTTTTATCGCGTTTGGTGGTATTGGCGAAATAACGTGTATCAGTGCCATTAGAGATCACAAACAGTTGCAGGTATTTATAGAGCGAGTTTTCAGAATTAAAACTCTCTTTGCTATAACGGTGAATTTGGTTAAAGGCTTCACGAATCGCTACACCACGTTTTTTCAGTTCAATATGCACAAGCGGTAAACCATTCACCAAAATGGTGACATCATAGCGATTCGCATGTGTGCCAGTTTGTTCAAACTGTTTGATCACTTGGACTTTGTTCCGCGCGATCTGCTTTTTATCAACTAAGTAGATATTTTCAATATGGCCATCATCAAAGACAAAATCATAAATATAGTCATCATGAATTTTTCGTGTTTTATCAACGAGGTTATCACTGCTTTTATCCAAATATTCCTCAACAAACCGCGCCCATTCCACATCTGTAAATTGTGTATTATTCAACACCTGCAACTGCTTTCTAGCATTCGCTAACAGCTGTTTTGGCGTAGTGAGCTCCGCAATAAACTCATAACCTTGATTACGCAAATCCGCAATCAGTTCATTCTCTAATTGCTCTTCAGTTTGATGGCCTTTGCCAGTTTGCGTGATCTGCGTGTATTTATCTAAGACGATAAAATTATTGGTCTGGGCGATGGTTTTGCTTGCTGTCATAGTTGGGTGCCTAGTATTTTACATGATGTGTTTAAGTCCACTCTGTCTAATCAGCAAAGCCATTCCGTTCGCAATGCGTTTCATCGTTGGACTTAATTTGATGGTTTATGATTAAGTAATTTCTTCATCTGACGATCAAAATCCGATTCAAGTTTCTGCTGTTTATTAAATTTTTCATATTCTGCAAAGGCTTTTTGTTCAGCAGTTTTGCGATCTACCGTGCCGAATCCTTCTAGTATTTTATATTCATTAAAGGTCAAAAACTTATCAACACTTTCAGCAAATGCCTGCATCGTAAAGGTATTACGCCGTTCAATAATACCTTCGATATAGTCAAAAAAAGCAGTCACCGCACGCTCAAGTTTTTTGATTTCGGATTCGGTTAAATAGTTTTTGGCGATTACGGTATCCGATTTTAGTACTCTGCCATTCGGGGCATTTTTAAAGGTTTGCATGCCCATAATCGGCTTGTTCGCATCAGCATTTAGCGCAATAAGTTCTGCTGCTGTATGGCCGGTAATAGCAAAATGGAATTTATCTTGGACGTGCGCATAAAAACGTTTTGTCATCTCAGATTTGGGATCATAGTCGATACTACATTCTGCAAAGATATCTGTGATTTGTTGGTAGATACGTCTTTCACTTGCACGGATTGAACGCACACGTTCAAGTAGTTCATGAAAATAATCTTTCCCAAAGTAACGCCCATTTTTGAGGCGATCATCATCCATCGCAAATCCTTTGATGATGTACTCTTTGATAAGCTGAGTTGCCCAAATTCTAAACTGCGTTGCTTGAGTAGAGTTCACCCTGTAACCTACTGAAATGACCACATCAAGGTTGTAGTATTCTAATTTACGACTAACTTGGCGAGTTCCTTCAGATTGAACTGTTTCCAAAATGGAAACAGTTGCATCTTTATTTAATTCTTTTGATTCATAGATGTTATCAAGATGCTTAGAAATAGCCGCCTTTCCGACACCAAACAATTCCGCCATGCGTTTTTGTGTCATCCAGATCGTTTCATTACTCAACAACACTTCAACTTTTATCTCACCATTTGGTGCCGTATAAAGTAAAAATTCTGTAGTTTCATCTTTTAGTGTCAGTGAGGTTTGTTCCATTCATTTATATCCTTATAGTGAATGAGTAGGTTTAGGAAAGTTTAACAACATATCCCGATAATATTCATATTGCTTTTGACGTAGTTCGATTTCGCGAGGAAGGCCTTCTGTGATTGAGTTTGTAAGTAATTCAAAATTTTTTAACAAATTTACTATATCTTCTTGTTTATTTAGTGAAGGAAATGGCAAAAGTAAGTTTTCAAAAGTTGAAAGATTTATATTTTCCTGAGCACTTCCAGAACTTTTTGCTTGAAGTTTAGTCTTCCAAGAAGATAGCAAGTATTCAACATAGTCCACATTACATCTTTTGGGATCAGCTAAAAAGCCAATAATGCTATCAGGAAAACATGAGTCAAATCCGAGGATTGCTGTTTCAGCAATATTAGCAGCTATCGTGATACATAGAGTTCCTTTGGGCCATAATTTACTCTGATTTAAACCTAATTGACTATATGTTTGACTATATTTTTCAATGATATGAGAGGCATTTCTAATATCTCCAGTTTGAATAAACGGTATATTACCTCCATATAAATTTGGATCATTTCTTGGTCTGTGTTTAGACTTTCCTCTCCCAAATTCTAAAGCCACATCTTTAAGTGTTTTCCACTCAACTTCACCCTCATCAAAACTAAGTAATTTATCTCGATAATAATTGTATTGATTTTTACGTAGTGTAAGCTCAGCGGTAAGCTCAGCGGTAAGCTCAGTGAAAGCGTCAAGTATGCGGACAATTTCGTTTTGGATTTCGATTGGTGGGATTGGGATTTCGAAATTCTCTAACATCGGTTTTCTAATTGAAATTGAAGTTGCCCCAACACTTTTCATCAATATATATTTTTTAAAATTACTTCTCATGAAATGATAAAGAAACTTCGGAGTTATGAAATTATTCACAAGATGAATTCTATAAGCCCGTTGATGTAAAGCATACTTACCAGTTACAAAATGAAATATATCACCTATGCCACCCTCGCCAGGAATAATGATTGCAGTTTCATCAAACTCAAATTTATCAGAATGAAGCACATCTTTAGAACGAACAAACAATGGATATATACCATCTTCTTTTTCATCTTGTCTGTTTGAACTGCCCGTTCCAATTTCAGCTACTTTCTTTAGAGGTTTCCACTCAACCTCAACACCTTCAAGCAACTTCGCTAAATAATTGGATTTATCCATCACTCACCATCCTCGCCTTCGATTTCAGCAACGATTAAATCGATCTCTTTGCGGAGGTGATCGATTTTTTTGACGGTAACGTTTAGTTCTGCATTGAGTTGTTTGATATCAATCACTTCGAGAGTATCTTTAGCTTCGATATACGAGCTGACGGAAAGATTGAAATCATTATTGGCGATCTCTTCGTTACTGACAGATTTAGCGAAATGTTCAATATTCTCTTTGCTGGCAAATACGTTGAGGATTTGTTGAATATGCCCCAGATTATTCTCATCATCGTTATCGGTCAATATATTATTGTTGGTCTCTTTCTTGAACAGTTCACTGGCATCAATAAACTGCGTGGTATTGTCTGGTTTGTGTTTGGACAACACTAAAATGTTCACCGCAATTGACGTACCAAAAAACAGATTTGGGGCGAGGGAAATCACCGTTTCAACATAATTCTCTTTCACTAAATACTCACGGATTTTTTGTTCCGCACCACCGCGATAAAAAATACCGGGGAAGCACACAATTGCGGCGCGGCCTTTACTGGAAAGATAATTAAGTGCGTGTAACACGAACGCAAAATCTGCTTTGGATTTTGGTGCGAGTACGCCAGCTGGCGCAAAACGATCATCATTAATCAACGTGGGATCATCTGAACCGATCCATTTCACCGAATAGGGCGGATTAGAAACGATGGCATCAAACGGCTTGTCATTTAAAAAGTGGGGATTTAATAACGTATTACCTAACTGAATATTGAATTTATCGTAGTTAATGTTGTGTAAAAACATATTCATTCGCGCGAGGTTATACGTTGTATGATTGATCTCCTGCCCGAAAAATCCCTCTTCAATGATGTGTGCATCAAAATGCTTTTTGGCTTGTAGCAATAATGAGCCAGAACCAGCGGCAGGATCATAAATTTTATTTACCGTTTTTTGTCCATGCATCGCAAGTTGTGCAATTAATTTAGAGACATGCTGTGGCGTGAAAAATTCACCACCAGATTTCCCTGCATTAGCGGCATAGTTGGAGATTAAAAACTCATACGCATCACCAAACAGGTCAATCTGATTCGATTCAAAGTTACCAAAGCTTAATCCTGCAACGCCTCTTAACACCGCCGCTAGACGGCTATTTTTATCCGCAACGGTATTGCCTAAACGCGTACTGGTGGTATCAAAATCAGCAAATAATCCTTTAATATCTTGTTCAGACGGATAACCATTCGCAGAAGATTCAATTTCTTTAAAAATGTACGCTAAATCCGTATTTAAGTTCGGATTGGTATTGGCATTTGCGGCAACATTCACGAAAAGTTGGCTCGGATACATAAAGTAGCCTTTAGTCTTAATCGCATCTTCAATCAGAAAATCAGGCACATCGCTATCTGCCATTTCTGCATAATTCACAGAATCATCGCCATTCGCGATATGGAGCGCAAAGTTCTCACTAATAAAGCGATAAAACAGTGTACCTAAGACATACTGTTTAAAATCCCAACCATCAACAGAGCCTCGAACATCATTGGCGATTTGCCAAATTTGGCGTTGCAGTTCAGCTCGTTGTTGCGTACTTGTCATGACTTTTTCCTGTTTTGTTAATTTGATTTGTTCAATACGTTCTTGATAAATTCAGGTGTTTTTCGGGCAACGGTACCCCCGAAACCTGTCAGATGCATCTGAGGAATTGAGGTTTTATCAATTGTTCTATCGCTATCCATAGCATCCATTTTTTACCATCCTTGGTTTTATGTTGTTTTGTTGCGTTACGCTTGGTTATGGAACCTACTTCACGACAATCCGTTTGGCACAATCCCCATCTCAATCTCTTTGCTGACAGCATTGCTATTCCTTAACCACAAATGAAACTCTGCACCTTTTAGCGTACCTTTCGCACTGCAATCGACATTCCATAACCTTAATAAATACGGCGCTAACGCTTGTTTGATGGTGATGAGTCTTGCGCCGTTTTCCATACCGTAATCGAGCCTAATCGCAGATGGATATTTGATACTCGGATGTGGCACAACCTCTAAGGTGATTTCGGTTTGCCATGCACTGTCGCTGATGGCTTGTTCCTGTTCGGGTAATGGTTGCTCAGTGAGGCAAAGTGATTGACAAAGGTGCTCGAAGACCACTTCGGCTGATTGGATCCGCGTGAGTACAAAATCACGAAACGCTTGATGCTTTCTGTCATAAGCTCTCACATGCCAGCGCAAACCATTATTCACTAATGCATGTGGCACAATTTCACGCTCGGTTTCACCACTGGAAAGAGAGATAAAACGTATCTTTAATGGGCTATGTTTGTGAATCGCACGCGTTACAGCAGCCACGATGGCTTCGTTTGGCTGACTTAAACTGTGTAATTCAGCAACCGCAATTGGGCTTGGAACGAGATTATCGACACCATCACCAAACCCTTGCGCGATAGAAGAGAGAAGTTTCGGTATGTGATGTTCAAAAAACGGCGAAAACGTCGGAGTACGGACATGAACTTTGCGTTGTTTGTCGTAGGCAATGTTTTTAGGCGCAAGATTGCGGTAATGAATGTAATCTTTAGTCACTTGATTTGGAAAGATATTAAACCTTGAGATAATATCATTGCGATTCGCTTCGCCATAAAAATGCAACAAATAATCAATAAACGCCAATCGATTTCGCGTACTTTGCGGTACATCGGCGAGCGTCGGATAGATAATTGTTGTTTTACCTGTCATGCTTCCTACCATGAATTTTTTCAATTATAAGGATTAGGTTATATCATAGCAGAACTGAAACGTTATGTAAGGAGTTGTTTCGGGGAATTTGTAAAGATTGGGGACGGAAAAATGGCTTAATTTTTATTCTTCTCAAGTAGCTAGTCTCTGATTGTGAAATTGTAAAGTGTAGCGATACAAGATACACTCAGAACATGATTAAAGGATTTCGACATAAAGGGCTTGAATTATTTTACCTTAGTGGTACGACAAAAGGTATTCAAGTATCTCACACATCAGAATTGAGCCGTATACTTGCGGCACTTGATGTATGTGCTTTACCTGCTAATTTAAACTTTCCTTCCTTTCGTTTACATCAATTGAAAAGAGTGCTCAAGGGGTATTGGTCTATTACAGTTAATGGCAATTGGAAAGTGATCTTTTGTTTTAATGGTGCCGATGTTGAACTTATTGATTATTTGGGTTATCACTGAGCTTAGGAGTAAAGAAATATGATGAAGAATCCTCCCCATCCAGGCGAATTATTGCGAGAAGATGTGATAATTGAATTAGGAATTTCAGTGACAGAAGCCGCTGAAAGACTCGGTATGTCACGTGTGGCTTTTTCTCGCGTACTTAATTGTAAAGCCGCGATTAGCCCTGATCTAGCAATTAGACTTGAGCTAGCTGGCGTAAGTACGGCAAGAGCATGGTTAGCGATGCAAGCAGACTATGATTTATCACAAGCACTCAAACATACCCGGCCTTCTATTCGCCCTCTTTTCAATTTTGAATAATGCAATAGAAGATAACCCAACCAAGCGGTTTGGTTGGGTTATCTTCTATTGTTCCGCAGTCAATTAAGTTGACATATTCATCGAGGAATTAGAGACTAAGCGCTAAATAAAAAGAATCTTTCTGTTACAAGAACGGCAGATATTAAGTCGTAACCAGCTATTGGTTGAAGATGCAAAAAAAGAGATGACATCACCTGCCAAGGTTGCGTACCGTATATGTGTGAATGATAAATTTATTAGCGATTGTCACCATCAGAGACTACTTTCATTAACAGGACAAACGATGACTACTCTCTATGATCTAATTTACTTATGCCCTAATTGCCACCGCATCGTTCATACTAGCGAGCCGCCTTTAGCAATTGAGTAGCTGAAAGAACTATTTACAACCATGGAAGTACAATCAAGCATAGTGAAATATGTCTGAATAATAATAGGCGCGAATTATTAAAAACCGCTCAAACCTGTTTAGATTCCATTTACCAAAGCGGATTTCGGTACGCAAAAGCTGGCGTAATGCTAACTGACCTTGTGGATGAATTTCACTGGCAATAAGATATTTTTGATAACCACTAACGCAACAATAAGCTCATGAATGCTTTAGATAGCTTGAATCAAAAAAGTGTCTTACACGATTTTTTTTCCAGCCAAGGGATCAACCAAACATGGAAATTTAGAATCTAGAATAAGCTCTATGATATATTCATTTTACTGATTTGACTATCATACTATGTTTATTTTTAATTAAATGCAAAACAGTACTCAGTGAGCTAATCATTTTTTATTATTGGTTATAATTGCATAATTAAGCAAACTTAATTAATAAATAAAATTTGAGTTATTATGAGTTAATTTTTCTCAGAATTTTAACAAGTCATCTGCTTACAGTACAATACATTTTTTTATCCAATCGAGATAAAAAATAAATTATAACCCTGTTTGGTAGGTTTAATATTTTTCTTAAAATAAAGCATTTAATCTTATATGCTTATCTATTATAAATTTCTTTTTTAATTTGGTTGATCAACGTTATCTTTACAAAATCTTAATCAATAATCGTTTTATTGATATAAGACAATAAATAATTATAAGTCAATAATGCGCCTGATTGATTGATTTTGCTTTATCTGCTAGCTTAATCTTTAAGGATTATTCTTTTTATTTGCAGCTAATTTATTATTTTTTTTCTGACTGAATAATTATTTATTTTCATTGGTTAAGATGTGAGTTCTGATTGTTTTGGTTAGAGTCAATATTATGAATTTAATTAATTGAGGGTGTTAAGTGGTTTATTTAATTAAGTGCTTTATTTATTTTTTCATCTTTATAAATATGATAACAATTGGCTTTGCTAATGCAATTGAAAATTCAATAAAAGATGCCCATAGTAACAAGACCAAAGAAGTTATTGGGCATAAGCCTTATATACATTCTATTGGTGCTAATATTCAATTAGATAATCAAACGCTTTTTGATAGTCAAGGTAATCCAGTTTTGACAGTTGGTTCTATTTTATATATTGACTCTCAATTATGTGAATATACAAATGATATCATTGAAGTTACACCTGAATTAAAGATAAGGCAGAGTAAATATAATTTTATTGATGCGGATAAAGATGAGTGTATTGCTGAAAAACATGATATAGAGTGGTATATGGTAGAGCCGAGTACAGGACAGTGGGATGATGTTAATAGCTGGGAAGATTTGTTAAGTGAAAAAATCACCTCATCACAGTATCCTGAATCACTGCTACCAGCTGGAACAATCGCTAAAAATAGCTTAACCAGTAGTCTAAGAGTACCCTCAGAGGCGATAGGTAAGCGAATTGCCTTCTCTTATAGACCTTCATCAAGAATAACCGTCCCACTAGCACAAGGACCTACCATGTTTGTATGGGATTTGGATTACTATTTTGGTCAGATTGAAAATCCAAAAGGAAAATCAGACTTTATTAATGCTGGGCAAAAATTAGCTAGAACTGAAACCTATTCAGGGGGAGGGGTTGTAAACCCATTGATTAATTCACCAGAAATTAAGAATGTTACTTTAGAGGGTGAATTTAAAGTTAATGGACGTTTAACTGCTCAGTATGATTTTTATAGTCATACTGATTACGAGTTTGAAGATAGAAGTTTATTTTGGTGGGGCGCATTTGGCACAACTAGAGATAAGGCTTTATTTGAATCAGAAACAGGGTCTCTAAATGCGATTTCCCCGGCTCTTACATCTGAAGATGTCGGTCAAATTTATGAAGTCTCTATTAGGCCGATTAAACATGAAAATGGTTTTATAGTTAAAGGGGAAGTTGTGACTAAAACCACAGATGGAGAGTTTGAGGTTGAAGTAGAAGAGCCGTTTAGAGCGATAAAACTTGCCACAACAGTGTATCCAAAAAATGCAATCGGAGCGACTACGGTTCATGAATATGGAGAAGGGTTCCCTTCAACAGGATTTTATAGCGCAAGGTTTATCCTCTTTGCACAAGATGAACCTAATTCAGCTGCCGTCAGAAATAATAATATTAATAACAATAAAACTTGGCAATGGTATGTTAATGGTGGAGAAATCGCGACTTCATCTACACCTAGTATTAATACTTATGCTATGGTTGATTTAAATGGATTTGTCACATTGCTAAGTGAGCCTCCGTCAGATGGTGTCATTGAAATCTATGCTCAGAAAGGTTCTGTTCGTAAAAAACATTCCTTTTCTATTAGTCAGTGGTTACTGACATCAAGAGAGCTTAATACACTAAAATTAGTTCCATTAGCCGAAGCACAAAATATTTGTGATAGTAGGGGACTAAGATTGCCAACAATAGAAGAATTAACACCGAGACTAGCAAGGAACAATGACCCTAATAATAGTAACGGTAATAGTTATGAATTTGTGTACACATTTCCAGATGAACGTTTTTATAGTCAATGGGGTAAGCTCGCTCATATCAACACGCCATATGATCCAATCACAGGCAAGGCACTTTCTGGAAATTTATGGATGGCCCATCAGTATTACTGGACAAGTAGTATGACAACGACTAATCGACCAATTAGTATGGGATTAACTGATACAGGGTCATGGTTAGGCGAAACAAATGTTGCTAGAAATCGTGGAGTCACATGTGTTAAATCAACTGAACTAGCAATAGCTCCTAATATTGATAATTTAAAACCTTACTTTGGGTCTACACAAAGCGAAAATTTGCCAGTAAATGGTATTGTATTAGGTGAAAAGCTTTCTGCTACTTATAATTTTGAAGCCGGAACTAATCCGATCGATAAATCTCGTTATGAATGGAAGCATCTTGAGACAGGTAAGGTAGTTGCTTACGGTGTAGCAACTTCGGCTCAAAATCAAGGCAGAATCCCAGAATATACAGTATCGGCAAGTGATATTGGTTATACATTGGAGCTTTCTGTTCAGGCATACGATCTTATCAATAAAAGTGGGAATACTTTAAAGTACGAGTTTAAAGATATTAAGCCTGTTCTACAAACAGATTATCCTAAGATTGATAGCTTAAAAATTGTATCAAGAAATAATCAACCATATGTTATCGGAACAGATCTTTTTTTAACCTATCATTGGGACTTAGGATTTACTGGAAAAAGTCATTTTAAAGAGCAGTCTAATCTAATTTGGAGCTTGCCAAATGGAGAAAACCGCGTAGTTGTTATTAACCGAGATGATTCAACCGAATTAGCATCTGGTGTCATGAGAGATACCTTTGAATTAGAAGAAGGCCGTTACACAATAACTGCACAAGATATTGGTTCAATTATTCAAGTCACACTTGAAGCTAAAGCGATTGGTAATCAATCTGATGTCTATATTGGTAATACATTAACTGCTCAGTTAGGGATACCAACGCATAATCCAATGAGTGCAATTAAGTTAAGTTATACAGCTTATCCTAAAAATAATCAGGGATTTGAAACACAGCATGCATTTGGTAAAGGTTATCCTTCACTAGGGTTTAATGGCGCAAGGTTTCTGCTTATGGCACAAGATTTACCTGGAAGTTCTCAGGCAAATTCAAATAATGTGACTAATAATAGGCAGTGGCGGTGGAGAATTGATGGTGGATTGCCAGCAACTAATACCACACCATCTAGAAATCCTTATGCTATGGTTGATTATAGTGGTTGGGTGACATTATTAGCTGAACCACCTAAAGGTACCATTATTCACATAACAGCAGAACGTAATGGCCAAACAAAAGAACATTCTTTTAGTTTAGATAAATGGCTAGTGTCGCCAAGAGAATTAAACCAGCTTAGCACATTAAGGCATGATCCAGCTAAGGCGTTATGTGAAAGCAGAGGGTTGAGGTTACCGCTGCAAGAAGAGTTATCAGGTGTTAGAGAAGATTCAACTAATCCAGATAGAAGTTTTGGTGCTTCTAATAACGCTGCAGGAAGAGCTATTATCTATACGTATCCAAGTAACGACTATTTTAGTCAGTGGGGGAGTTTATCTCAGTTCCAAACGCGATATAATCCACTTACAGGTGCAACTGTGTCAGGTAACCATTGGTTGACTAATCATTACTGGACTGAAAGTAGGACTAAAACAGATAAGGTGATTTATGTTGGTATTACAGCAAATGGTGATTGGTTTGGTGAAGCAAATATGAATAACGCTAGAGCAACAGCGTGCATTAAGTCCCTTTAGTCGCTAGTTACTTATCGTTTTCTTGGTAAAAATAGTTTGATTAATCATCATGGTTAATCAAACTATTACCTTGTTAATAAAACTAATTATATCAACGTTCTGTAATTTAAATCATAGGCTCTTGTTGAATTATAATTTATTTTATTGTGATGAAATTATTTGAATTGAGTACATCATGTTCGATAGTCTATTCATGCAATAACTGTATTATTTAAATGATTTTAATAAAGCCAGTTGATTAATTAATATATGAATTTTCATTTATATCAGTTTTTTAACTCTTGTCTAAGCCGATATGTAATCTATTAGATTAGAGTTTGTCGCTAAATTAAGACATTTAAACATTTGATTTTTTTACATTATAATATATTGTCAATTTATGTCTTTAATTTGAGACAAATTCCGCTTAAAAACTTGTATACCCTCTGTTTTTCTTGATTTAATTTTCAATTTCCTGACTAATTAAAAAAACACAATTTTTTAATTTATCTTATTCTCATAAAATCTATCCGTATCTTTATGAATTTATTATTTACATTTATTTTTTTGCCATCCGCAAATAGATATTTTGATTTTTAATTAAAAAATGGCATGCAAATTGCTTTATACTCGTACTAGTAACTTAATTTAGCAATCCAATTTACATATAATAAATAAAAGGAATCATATGAGCAAAGCAATTTATAAGTTTACATATATTAAAAAAAGTCTTCTTTGGGCTGTAGTTATCAGTGCTCCTGTCTTTGCATCAGGGTGTACTTTAAACGATCTTTTATTAGGTGATGTTGAAGATAAATGCGAGAAATATGCCGATCCAAGTAGTTATGATTATGACTTAAGTAAGTTAACAACGAATGAACTTTATAATTGCCGCAATGAACAATATAGACAAACTACTTATTCGAATTCAACCATATCACAAACTCAAATTAATCTAAGAAATCAACAAACAGAATTAGATAGACAACGTTTAGAGATTGAGCGAGCTCAGATTGAAAATCAGCGTCAAAATGCTAATAATCAAGCAGAATTAGCCCGTTTAAACAGAGAGCTTGAATTTAAACGACTCGAGTTGAAAAGACAAGAGCTAGAAATTCAAAGAAAATTGCAAGAGGAAGCTGAAAAGGAAGCGATTAGAGTTGCTGAAAGAGCTAAGGAAAAAGAAGCTAAACGATTAGAGAAAGAAGCAAAAAAAGAACAGAGGCAAGAAGATAGAGAGAACAAAAAAACAAACACGCCCCCTGGCGATGATGGTGAGTTAGAGTCACCTACAGATCAAGAAGGAAATGATAGTGAGGGAAGCGATCTGACTGATACTCCTACTATAGAAGATAATAATTCAGGAGAGCAAAGTGAAACAGATACTTCAGGTACAGACCCCGATTCAGGTCTTACCCAAAGTGAAGCAGAGTCTCAAAAACAAGCTGAATTAGAGGCAGAGCAAGCAGCTTTAGAAGCAGAGTCTCAAAGACAAGCTGAATTAGAGGCAGAGCAAGCAGCTTTAGAAGCAGAGT
>NZ_FOHV01000025.1 GCF_900111395.1 Thorsellia anophelis DSM 18579
CAACTGTCAATTTTACGTGTTTATGCTTATCTTTATGACGTTGTAAGGCTTTGCTATTTGCTTGCTTATAACGATACCCTCGGTGTCCTTTATTACGGTTTACTTCTCTGCTGATTGTACTTTGTGAACGCTCAAGATCTTTTGCTATTTGTGATATAGAAATTTCTTTTTTTAATGCAGTATTGATATAATGCCTTTCTTCAAGACTCAGGTGATTGTAGCTCATTGTGTAGCCCTCTGCTTAGTTTAGTCGCTTAGCATTATATCTCTGAGTCTTGATCTTTTCGACCCTCAATTAATGCCATGCGACTCACAGCGGCTATGCACTTATTATACGAATCCACGTGATATCATTTTTCATTTTACTCACTTTAGGTTTATTTCAACTAAAACTCTATATCAAGCACCCCCGTGAAATTCCCATCCGTCTCAACCGAAAGCGTCAAAAAATCTATGTCTATCAATTTAATAGAAAATACAATCCTTATGCAAAATGGACGACCACTGTCAAAGTGTATGATTGGCAAGATGTGTATGGGGTGATTACAGCGCGTGTCGGACGGTATGATCAAGGGTATCGTTTAACGTGTGTGGCGTGCAAACAGGGTACAAAAGAAGTGATCGATAAATTTGTCTTGGTGGGGACAATCGGCAATATCAAGCAACTGAGTGAAACATGGAATTTTTGTTGCCGTTATATGCTCGGCATGAAAGCCCCTGACACGCCGTATTTCACTGGTAACCCGACTACATCAGAGGATCCTGTACGACTTGCAAAACTCATTAAATGGCCACTGGAGATTGATATCGAATCGTGCACCGCGCCACCGCCCAAATGCAGGCGCAATGAAATGCAATAATTACAGCAAGAAGCGCAACCATAACCGGAAGATTAATTCGCTATAGCATCATTAAATAGTGATATATTTATTGCAAAAGGAAGAGAATAAATACACGTGTATTTTTTCTTTAAGAGGCTTTAGTATAGCAGGCTGAACACTGAACAAATTATTTTGAGTCTAACAAGTATTGGAGTGGAGGATGAAAGGTTTAATTCGATTGGAAGATAAGCTGTCGCAGGGTGGAGTAGCTGTCTCAGTGTCATCTAATGAGAATGTGTTGGGGCGTGAAATTGCATTAGTGGGTGACTGGGGGATCTTAGCAAAGCACCTCTCACCTGTAAGGGGCATATCAATCAAACAGAAGAGAATGGGTATCAAGGTAAAAAAATTGAACGAAGAGATGATTTAAACGATCCGTTGGAAATATTAATTGAAGGCTATGAAACAACCTTTAATCAAATACGAACAAGTCAATCAGATGACGATAGAACACCATCAAAAGAGTTAAGAATATCTGAGAAAGGAATTGAGTTTATCAAATCGTGGGAAGCACTAAAACTGAAAGCTTATAATGATTCTAAAGGATTTTGCACGATCGGCTATGGTCATTTAATTGAACGTAATTCATGTGAAAATATTACTATTCCAATTGAATTTCAGGGGGGAGTTATTCAAGCTAAGGCGGATTTAATGTTCGCCAGCGATTTAGCACCAGTTGAGAAAGTAGTCCAAAATCTTGATATTCCTCTTTATCAATATGAATATGTTGCTTTAGCTAGTTTACTTTTTAATACTGGTAAAAATTTCTTTGTTGAGAATGGAGCCCCTAAAATGTATAAATACTTACAATCAAAAGATTATGATTTAGTCGCTAATGAGTTTTTAGATATCACAAATCAAGGTGATAAGGGCTTAGTCAGACGTAGAAAAGCAGAATATAATATTTTTACTAAGGATGAATATATAAATAATAAATAATTTTTAAAGGATCTATATGAAACGGATAAAAAACTTAATCATCATGTTCTCTATTATTTCTCCATTTTCACAGTCTGCGGAATTATTTCATTTTGATAAAATCACAAAAAAGGGCAATTTTGCTAATGAGTATGTCGATATGGAATCATTACGCAATATTTTTTCTACAATAGATATTTCTTTGTCTGATCATCAATTCAAAATGGGAAATTTTTGTGAATTTGATTATGTGGCAAAACAAATGACTGACGTTGAATATTATGGCAGTGATCGTAGTGCAATAATCAGTGGTGGAGAACTAGCTAAATTTGGGTTTGACTTCAAAGAAAATTCGAGTGTGCTCGTACCCTCATCACCGCACTGCAATCTGTTTAATCACCCCCCACTACTATTTAACGATAATGTTGTATTTTTTTATGATGATTTCTACGTCAGCTACCATAAAATATCCGCTAATTCAGCAAATAATACATTAGATTCGAATAAGGGTGTGGCTGTTGGACCATCCTATCCATACCTCTGTTACTATAATTTATATAATTATATGATTTATAAAGAGGATTGTAGAAACCTTTCCTTAAAATCTGAGTTATTAACGTCGCTTTCCAGTAAAAACAGTCATCTTGTTTATTCTCTTGTCCAAATTCCAAAACAAAAAAATAATCAATTAGAAAGGCTACTGCTTATAAAACAAGATGGGTTAAATTTTCCTGAAGATTTCCCTCAAAGTTTTCCACAAAAAATACTCGATTTTTCACCTAATGGATTTGAGTATGCGTATAAAATGGAGGGGGATCGGTTTACGCTGATTTTTAATACACCCAATAATCATGAATTTAAACAAATCTGGCAGTTTGATGGCAAACAAATTTATTTAAATGATAGGGTTATTCCGCAAACAGACGAACAGAACGCACTTTTAATTGGATTTGATTATAATGTCAAAAATAATCAATTGTGTTATGAGTCAGCTGTGGAGGGGGCTTTTTATACGCATGAAATAACTTGTGTAGCAAAAAATACTCTTTCAGAATCATATAAATCCTTGATCCAAGAATTAAATCAGTCAAAAAATAAAATAAACTTTTTATCTGAAATTGAGCCGAATAAAAACGAAACGGTAAAATGTAATGACAGTGGGTGTTTAGACATCCAATACCGCTGGGAAGGTAATATGACCCTAGAGGTTAGTGTGAGTTGGAGTGGTGGAGAGGATATTTATCGATTCACTCAGCAAGGTGAATATACGACTACTGAAAAAATCAATATGGCTGATTAACTTTATCATTATTTATTTTGCAAGATGATTCAGCTTATTGGTTCGATTAATTATTCTGAATCATTTAACTTTGTACTGGTCAAGTTTTTTTGTAGGGTTTTTTAGCCTGTTTTTAATAATTCTCTTCTTTTTTGTAATGGCGTCATGTAGCCAATTACAGAGTTGATCCTGCTGTAATTATAATATCTGATATATCATCTTGCAGCGTCAGTGTTTGAAATGTCATTTCCTAATAAATTACTTGTAATGTACTCAATGTTAATTGAATTCGCCAAATAACATTTTAACAAACACCCTAAAAGGTTTGCTAAAGGGAAAACTAGAAGCTTTTCACGAATCACACAGGTGACGCTAAATCCTGTTTCGAAATTGGATAATAAAAAATAATAGCACAAAGCTTAAAATTTTGTGACAATAGTGTTGACATCTGCCGCAATACGCTGTGAATATTCGTAACTTCAATAGCAACCTATTGATATCATGTTGTTGAAATGCTATTTTTTGTATGTTATGACCGGTTATTTTTGTTTCATTTTACTAGTATCAAGAAATAATTCATGAACAATGAGTTGAATTTTAATTGTATTAAGTCAATGCCTTAGAGTGAACTTCCCCTGCTTTTTTGTATGAATTAACTAAAGAGCTAATCTGGATAATTTATCTCTTTGATAGATGTTTCTCCATTTTTTTCAATGAATTCATATGTATCTATGCCGCCATCCCAGCTGACACGAATCATTAAATGAGCTTTATTTATCCATTTATAATCAATACTAATACAGCCTGATTCTGTACACGGAATTTCTTCATCTTTCCCTTGGGTCAATTGTTTTAAAAAATTAACAGGAGTTTCTGATTTTGAATTACGTTTTACAAAAAGGTTGTAGCTTTGCATGAAATCTTGTCGATACCTGCATGTCCGTGACCATGAATAACTTTCGATATCAAATGGAGTATTAATGCATGAAATAGCATCTTCATTCTGTGAAAAATTAATTGAGATTTGGGTAACTTTCTTTCCTGCAGGATGAGTCATAAGTTCATCATTAACATAAATATTTTCACCATCAAATTGCCATTTATCTAAAATGGTATTATCTTGTGATAAAGCTACCGCGGTAAATTTTTCATCTTCAATAAAGAAATCTAAAGATTTATTACCTGGAATTAATTCAAAAATATTTTTAAATTGTGAATATTTTTTTTCGAAAATAATTTCATATTTTTCTATAGGGTTATTTTCTTGCTCAGGTAGGTTAAAGACAGAGTAGATTTGCTCATCTTTCGGAATATATAATGTCCTAACTAGCTTCGGTGTTAGTTGTAACTCCTTACACGCGCTACGCGTCATTTCGCGATATAAATTAAAATAACATAAGTAAGGATACTGGTGTGGAAGGACTTCAATTTTTTTATCAAAGACTTGAGTTGGTGCTTCTGAACTTTGTACATAACTTACCTTATAAGCATCATAAGAAAAGATTAATTTATTCTCAAAATGATAAAAAAAGCTTAATGGCTTTAACAAACTCGTTGGGCAAGTTGTGTTATTCCAATCGGCGAATACTACGGGTACTCCATTTTCCACATTCAAATTAAAGTGTTCAAAATTTTGAATCCATTTAGTGTAATACTCATCCGAATAGCGTTTCTCTTGTACAAGCTCATCTGTAGATAATTGAGTAAAATATTTCATTTTAGTACCGTAGTGGTAAAAACATTGTTCGTTTATAAATATCTGTTCTGGGGTGATCCTTAATGGATGTTGTATGAAGAAATCCATGATTGGTTCTATATCTATATATTCATTACTAATATCGGCAGTTTTAATCATTTTCTCAAACCGCCAAAATGACTCCTCAGCCCAGGTGTGCGGCATTAAAAAAAAGAGTATTAAAAATGTGATTTTTTTTAATGACATGTTCTGAACTTCCTTAGTTGTTCTCATAGTGATTTTTAGTAAAAATATTAAATTCAGCTTGTCGACGCCTTTTCAAACCTTTATCTCCTCCATTTGTAATATCTAAAAACTCAGGAGCCGCGTTTTCGTAATCACCTGCTTTTAATGCTTTAACTAAATTTGGTGTATTGTTAAATCCAGATGTCTCCATATTATAACTAAGGTTGGTTAACGCATAAAACTCATGCTGATATAGTTGTACACCAAGCGCTCGAACAGCTTCTTCAAACCGAACAATATCTTCTTTAAATAAATCATCAGCTGCTTCTATATCAAATAAATTATTTCCATCCTCATCTTTCTCAGCAAATTCCTCTGGTATTTCAATTAAGTTACACGATTTTTTTGTTATCAAATGCCCCCCCAACCAATTGTACAATAACCTTCTGAATCATTGTAGGGTTTTAACTCAAGAGCTTCATAAGATTTGATAAAAGCTTCGCCTTTAGGTGAGGTGGATAGTGACTAAAATACCCAATCAATAATTAGGTAAAGGTATGAATATGATAGGAAGTATCTAATAATTTAAAATGAGATAAGTTTGATTGGCTCAAATAAATTTTTTCATCTCGAGTAACGAATATGGCATCGATACCATTTAAAGTTTGGATAACTTTAATCCCTTCTTGTGCACCTAAGCCAAACAAAATTGTAGACCAAATTTCACCATCAATAGAGGAATTAGAGAATACAGTTACACTCAACAAATCATTTTCAACTGGATAACCTGTTTGGCTGCATAAGATATGGTGGTAAAGCTTATTATTAAGGTGGAAATAACGTTCATATACACCGGAGGTGACCACTGACTGATTAAAAATACAAAAAGTACCTATAAACTCAGATTCAGTAAATGGTTTTTTTAGACCGATAGACCAACCATCAAAATGATTATCTGTTTTTGCAATATCGCTGCAATTATGTGAATTAACTTTATGATAGGTCATATCATTTGGACTTAGGGTATGAATATTTCCTCCTAAGTTTATTAACATATAAGCTATACCATTATCGATAGCATATTCTCTAACAATGTCAGCAATAAAGCCTTTTGCAATTGCACCTAAGTCAATTTCCATCCTAGGTTTAGCTAAAAAAATAGAATTTTCATCATCATCTAAAATCACGTCAAATGGAGAAATAAGAGATAACTTTTCTTGAATATCTTTCTGCAATGGTAAGTTTTGTCCTTTAAAGCCTATTTTCCATAATTTGACTAATGGGCCAATGGCGAGGTTAAATAAGCTATTGGGTAAAATACTCGCATTTTTTGCTTGCTTTACCAGTGCATAGATATCCTTATCAACTTTAATAGGGCCAACGCCAGCATTGCTGTTGACCATCATAATTTGTGAATTAAGCCGATTTACTGTCAGCACATTCTCATAGTGTTTAATAATCCTAAAGATGTTTTTAATAAGTACTTTTTCATCAGAAAATGTTTTTATTTGTATTGTAGAACCCATCATCTGAGATTCGAAAGTATATAGGCAAGAATTGGAAGGAGTGGTATTTTTCATTAATCACCTAAAGGTTGATTCTCGTATTTTAGGGAAGTGGGACGAAAATGTTAACAGAACAGTAGGGTGGACATAGTTTACTAATTATAAACATCCTAGTACATCTAAGCAAGCTAGCACGAACCTTTCGTAGCGTGATTCTTTAGTATGCTAAATTTCATAGGAATTTATTTTCCTCATGTGATACCACCCTCTCATTAAATTTTCAAATAGCATCTAACCGTTATTTGATGTGTGGCAGCGGATACAGGAGAAAATTCTTTTGATAATTTAGTTTTCATTTTGGCCATTTAAGTTATAGATATTTAAATAGATCACCATTTAGTCTCTATCAAAAGATTTATTCTGTATTTCAAAATAGTGATGTCTTTTAAATAATGAACCGAGGCTTAAAGTGTCAAAAATGAAAGTGATATCAAGATTAATATCACTTTCAAATAAAGATGATGACTTAGCGTTTGTTTTGCGCATAAATAGCGGCTTGACGACCAGCTTTGATACCAAAAATAACGATATCAGCTACAGCGTTCCCGCCAATTCGGTTAGCACCATGAATCCCACCAGTAACTTCACCCGCTGCCCACACACCACGAATTGGTCTACGGTTTGTTTTCAATACAGTCGCATCAGTATCAATAGTCACACCACCCATAGTATGATGAATACCTGGGGCGATAAGAATCGCATAAAATGGACCTTTTTCGATTGGAACACGCAAAGCAGTTGCTCTACCAAATTCTTCATCATGCTGAATTGAAACAGCTTGATTAAATTTATCGATAGTGGGCTGAAGTGCTTTAATGTCAATATTGATCTTTTTAGCTAACGCCTCTAATGTAGGTGCTTGCTGCACAAAACCTTGCTCAATATATTCGTCTGCTGCTTTATTATTTGATCTAATTTGGTCATCAAATAGAATCCAAGCTGTTTTTTCAGGTAATTCAATAATAGCAGCAGATACTTTATCGCGGGTTTCCATTTCATTATAGAAACGGCGACCTGCTTGACTGACTAAAATGGCTCCACCACCACGTATTGATTCTGAAATTAAGTATGAAGTTGTTTGCTCTACAGTAGGATGAATTTGAATCTCTTTCAGATCGACCACACCAGAACCTAATTTTTGAAGTAAACTAATTCCAGAGCCATTAGCACCTTTATGATTAGTTGTAACAAAACCATCAAGCTCTGGTCGATATTCTAAAACCATTTTCTTATTAGCGCTAAATCCACCTGTTGCAACTACGATACTTTTTGCTTTAATAATGGTCTGTTCATTGTATTCGTCTTCGACACGTACACCACATATTTCATTATTTTCAGTTAAAATTTCAATTACCTTAGTATCTAGCAATACTTCAATTTGTCTAGAAACAATATTTTTAACTAAACCACTAATTAGATACCCTCCTACAGCTGAACGATCACCCGGTCTGTGCGTCCTATCAATACTCATCCCGCCTGTAATGGTGATGTCGCATAATTCAATGCCGTGATCTGCAAGCCATTCAATTGCAAGAGGGGCTGAATCAACAAAACTTCTTAAAAGCTCTTGATCATTTTTAAATTGGCCACCTTTTAAGGATTCGTCAAAGAAAAGCTGTGCATTATCATCTATACCTTTTAGTTTTTGATAAATTGTCCCAGCAGCATTCATACCAACGGAAGCTTTTACGGTGTTACCACCAATTGTTGGCATTTGTTCAATAATGACAACATTTGCACCTTCATCGTGAGCTTGAATGGCAGCAGATAAACCTGCGCCACCACTTCCAATTACAACGACATCATAGACAACCCCTTCATTAGGGTTACCACCTGTTGAGATGATATGATCTTTGCTAGAGGTGGTTAATGCACGTGAAACAGCTTTTTTTAAGGCTTCGCTTTGCGCGGTAGCGCCTGCTATGGCATCAACATATGGACTATTGGCTACCAGCATGCGAGTTCGTAATTCTTCAAAGGTAGTAGTAAAATCAACATCAAGTGAGTCATCTACTGTCATAGTAATATCTGTAATTCTATCAGTGGATAATTCAACATTAATTTTGAGTTTTTGAGCCTCTAATTCAATTTTTTCTTGATAAACACCTACTTTATAATTACGAGTTGTAGGTTGAACTTCTCTTATCATCGCATCTACAAGAGAAAATCTCCAAAGTGGCTCAGGCACTTTAAGTGCAATTCTTTGGTTATAATCCATTGATAAATCAAGCTCTTCATTTTGAGTGATTTTATCTGCCCAATCAGGATGAGCGATGCAAGCTTTTCCTGCAGCAACTAAGTCATAGCCAAGATCTAATGCTTGTTCTACATCTGCGGTATTTACTACACTACCTACACCAATAACTGGCACTTTAGCAAGCGCTTCAGAACGAGACTTTATGAATTTGGTTATAAGCGGAGTCATATCCTCTGTATTCACTATTGAGGAACGTTTATAATGTCCCATAGAAAAATGGACGTAATCGAGGCCTTGTGCTGCTAATTTTTCCAACAAGAACATAGTATCATCAAATCGTATTCCAGGAACTTCAATCTCTTCAGGAGAAAAACGATATCCGATGATAAAGTTATCATTAGCCGAACGTTCAGCCATTTTATGAGTAATATCTAAAATTGCCATTGGGAAGGTGGCTCTTTTCTCTCTATCGCCTCCCCATTTATCTTCTCTGCGATTTGAATGAGGTGAGAAAAACTGCTGGATTAAATAGGTATTTGCACCATGAATTTCAACACCATCGTAGCCTGCTTTGATAGCACGATTGACGGCATCACCAAACTTAGTAACCATCATATCAATTTCTGATGCGGTTAGTTCGATTGGGGTTGTTGCTCCTTCACGAGGGGCTGCAACCGCACTTGGTGCTACAGGAGTTTTGCCTCCAATGAGCTCTGGTTCAACCATTCTCCCGCCATGATAAATCTGCAAAATAGCTTTAGAACCTTTTGACTTAATTGCTTTTGCAATTCTTGCAAGACCAGGTATCATTTTGTCATTATCAATTGCTAATGCGCCTGGAAATGCAGGTCCTTTATTATCAATATAGCAACACTCTACAATAATTGCACCTATAGTACCTGCTCGCTCGCTATAGTATGAGATAAGATCATCAGTTACAGAGCCGTCATAAAATCCTGAGCTAGTTGTCATAGGGGCCATTACTAAACGGTTTTTTAGTAATGCACCTCTTGGTAATTTTATTGGTTCAAACGCTAAGTTTTGTATATTCATCTGGTTGTTCTCCGAAAAAGGAGGGACTTAATAAAGTATTATAAAATCCCTTATCTGATCAGTTGGTTTAAGTTATCCATCGTTATTTCACCATCCTGAAGTTTAATTCATACTAAGATTTTAGCTAAAAAAGGCATAGTTAAAGTGTTTTTTCCCATCCATGTTATCGCTCAATCTAGTCATACAAGTTTTGATAAATTGAGTTAGGTTAAATTCTGTAAGAAAATAAAAATAGCTATAATTATCATATTAATTTTACCTTGTTTTGGATTTAAATTTAATTAAATTATTACAGTTTTTGATATAAGTCATATATCATTTTAATTTAATTTATCAAATTGATTAGTCATTAAATGGCATTAAGCAAAAAATCTAAAATTCTTTAAGTGAAGGCAAAGTAATATACAGTGAAAGTAACTTAAAAATGTTAAAAGGCTTAGGTTTCTGATTGTTCACTCTGGTAGCATATAATAAACACTTATGTAAAAAAAAAGAATGCAACTTGATTAATATCAACTTTTCATTTGTTCTGTATATTTCAAATTGATTCTAATTAATGGAAGCGATAAGATTAAATAAAACAGTTTTTAGCTGTTAATACATTTTAAGTGATCCTAATTTGTTAATTCAGTTAATGTGAATTTATTTTTAAGTATATTTAAAAATAAACATTAATGTAACATTTTTTATTTTGGGTTGGTTGAATGGTTTTTTTTTTTTGTATTAAAATAATAATTAATGTGTTTTATGCTAAATGCATCTTAAATCACATTATCTTTCTTTTAACAATAACTTTAATTAGGTCTCAATCATGAACACTACCATGGATAAACCTAGAGTTTCTATTAAGAAACTTATAATGCTTTTACTACCAGTGATAGTCGCGATATTAATCGCTCTATTGCCTGTGCCTGATGGGTTATCACCACATTCATGGTACTTTTTTGCCATTTTTGTAGGCGTAATTGTTGGACTTATATTTGAACCTCTGCCTGGAGCTGTAATTGGTTTAACTGGTATCGTCGCGATTGCGATGTTAAATCAATGGGTTTTATTTAGCCCTGAAGAGCTAGCAGATCCTAAATTTAAAGCTACTGGTGAAGCGTTTAAGTGGGCTGTGAGTGGATTTGGTAATTCAACAGTTTGGTTAATTTTCGGTGCATTTATGTTTGCAGCTGGATATGATAAAACTCAGTTTGGTCGCAGATTAGCATTAATTTTGGTAAAGCATTTAGGTAAACGAAGTTTAACATTAGGATATGCCATTGCTTTTTCTGATCTATTACTTGCACCATTTACACCTTCAAATACGGCAAGAAGTGGTGGTACTATTTATCCAATCATAGCAAACTTGCCACCTTTATATGGTTCTAAACCTAATGATCCAAGTGCTCGTAAAATTGGTTCTTACTTAATGTGGGTAGCTATTGCGACCACCTGTGTGACAAGTTCGATGTTTTTGTCTGCTTTAGCACCCAATCTATTAGCATTAGCGATTGTTGATAGCGTAGTAGGATTTAAAATATCTTGGGGACAGTGGTTTTTGGCATTTTTACCCTTAGGTGTCATTTTGTTATTAGCAGTACCGCTATTAGCTTACTGGCTATACCCACCAGAAGTAAAAGTCAATGCTGATGTACCAAAGTGGGCAAGTAAAGAATTAGAGAAATTAGGTCGTTTAACACGTAATGAAATTTTATTACTAATATTTGTTTGTTCAGCCTTATTTATGTGGATTTTTGCAACAGCTTGGATTGAACCTGCAATGGCAGCTTTATTTGTTATTGTTTTAATGCTGTGGACAGGCGTTTTGAATTGGAATGATATTATTTCAAATAAGCCTGCTTGGAATACTTTTGCTTGGTTTGCTACATTGGTTGCATTAGCCGGTGGGTTATCACGTGTTGGTTTCATAACATGGTTAGGTAAAGAAGGCGCAATTATTTTAGAGGGCGTAAATCCTCAAGTTGCAACCATTGCGATAATTCTTGCATTTTATCTATTGCACTATTTATTTGCGAGTACTACCGCACATACAACCGCATTATTACCTGCATTTTTGACTATAGCTATTTCTTTGCCAGGTATTAATATAGAAGTCTTCTCATTGATGATGGTAACTTCGTTAGGTTTAATGGGGATTATTACACCATATGGTACAGGACCGAGCCCTATTTATTATGGCAGTGGATTTTTACCAACTAAGGATTATTGGAGACTTGGAACTATCTTTGGATTAATCTTCCTCGTAGGCTTGTTTGTTATCGCATATCCTTGGATGCTATTGGTCATTTAAATATAAAAAACTTAAAAGGGTTATTTTTATAGATAACCCTTTTTTATTTTCAACACAGCATTACTCAGTTCCTGCAATAAGGCATGTTTTAGATTGTCAGGTAGAACTAGCTAGGAGTTTTCAACATGAATACTAAGCCCTTTATATATAAAGAACCATTTCCTCTTGCAAAAGATAATACAGAATATTACTTATTGACAAAAGAGCATGTCAGCATTGATGAATTCAATGGTCAGAAAATTTTGAAGGTGGAACCAGAAGCTTTAAGTTTGCTATCTGCACAAGCATTTTATGATGCATCATTTATGTTAAGAGTAGCCCATCAAAAGCAAGTCGCATCAATATTGATGGATTCAGAAGCAAGTGATAATGACAAATACGTTGCATTACAGTTTTTAAGAAATTCTGAAATCGCGGCAAAAGGTATTTTGCCTACTTGTCAAGATACTGGTACTGCAATCATTATGGGGAAAAAAGGGCAAAATGTTTGGACTGGTGGAAATGATGAAGAGGCGCTTTCTAGAGGCATTTATAAAACGTTTACTGAAAATAACTTGAGGTATTCACAAAATGCTCCACTGACAATGTATAACGAAGTGAATACTGGCACTAATTTACCTGCTCAAATCGATCTTTATGCAACTGATGGGAATGAATATCATTTTTTGTGCATTGCTAAAGGCGGAGGATCAGCAAATAAAACATTTTTATATCAAGAAACAAAAGCACTTCTCACCCCTGCAACATTAAAAAATTATTTATTGGATAAAATGAAGTCTATAGGAACCTCAGCTTGTCCCCCTTATCATATAGCTTTCGTTATTGGCGGAACCTCTGCTGAATCAACATTAAAAGTGGTTAAATTAGCTTCAACTCATTATTACGATACTTTGCCGACTACTGGAAATGAGCATGGTCAAGCATTTAGAGATAAAGAACTTGAAGCTGAGTTACTTCAAGAAGCTCAGAAATTAGGGTTAGGAGCACAGTTTGGTGGTAAATATTTTGCTCATGATATCCGTGTGATACGACTACCAAGACATGGCGCATCTTGTCCGATTGGTATGGGGGTTTCATGTTCAGCAGATAGGAATATTAAAGCAAAAATAAATGCTGAAGGTGTCTGGATTGAAAAATTAGAATCTAATCCTGGTAAATATATTCCAGATGAGTTACGTAATGACAATGAGCATGGTGAAATTAATATTGATTTAAACTTACCGATGAAAGAGATCTTGAATAAAATTTCTCAATACCCAGTAGGAACAAGATTATCATTGACAGGAACCATTATTGTAGCTCGGGATATTGCTCACGCAAAACTTAAAGAGCGCATAGATGCAGGTGAAGAATTGCCTGATTATGTAAAAAATCATCCAATTTATTATGCGGGTCCTGCAAAAACACCAGCTGGATACGCATCAGGTTCACTTGGTCCTACTACTGCTGGTAGAATGGATTCATATGTAGATTTATTACAATCCCATGGCGCAAGTTTAGTGATGCTTGCAAAGGGAAATCGTAGTAAGCAAGTGACAGATGCTTGCCATAAACATGGTGGTTTTTATTTAGGCAGCATTGGTGGCCCCGCAGCTGTATTGGCTCAACAAAGCATTAAAAAACTTGAATGCGTTGAATATCCTGAATTGGGAATGGAAGCGATTTGGAAAATTGAAGTTGAAAAGTTTCCTGCATTCATTCTTGTGGATGATAAAGGTAATGATTTTTATACACAAATTCTTGATAAGAAATGTAATGGCTGCGCGATTAATTAATCAACCTAATTGATTTAGTTAGTGACGAAAACAAACTGTTTTTTTTAAACAGTTTGTTTTCTAGCTAGATTTTAATCAAGCAAGAAGTTTGGCATAGGGGGTATTGAAGTGTCAGAACTAAAGTTTACGATATTTATATATGCTGGAATTATAGAGTATTAATTTGTAAGTAAAAATACTAGCGCTAGAGTTAAAATTTAATTTTCGACGCAATGGCTCAAAAAAATGCTAGTGGCGTAGTATGATTTTGAATTTAAATGTTTTTTAATTCTATCTTTACTGTGAAGCATTCTCTAATTTTGACTGTTTTGCCATAATGGTTACTCTCCTTAATTTTAAGCTAAATTTAAATAAGCCTAGCGGTAAGAATAAATATCAGGACGCTTCAAACATAATTGGAGTCTTTCTTCTTAATTATATTTTAAATTTAGGTATAGCGCTTTGTGGTGAAATACTAAAATGCATGCTTAAGCGGTACAAATTTCAATTTTTATCAACAGTGTGTAAAACTTTGCCCTTTAGGGCAGAGAGGTAAGCACGGACTGCCTCGCAGCCCTTTTGGTAATTAGTGAGGTGTACGTTGCTGTTCAATATACTGAATACAGACGTACAACAGTAATAGGCTCACCGCCACCCGCAAAGTAACTTGGTGACCAGAATGCGCCCCCCCCACATATATGGACTTTTTTCCAATTGGCAAGAAAAAAATGAGATTGTTAACAAAATTCATATACTTCCATATATTCGGCTTCTTTGTAGGCTATTTTAGCCTGAGCACAGGATGAAATTCGCACATGAGGTCTTATCAATGTAACGGCTTTATTTCTAGGGAGCCTTAGGCTTAAACAGATTTCTCTCATGTCGGTTCGACCAGTTAATCATCATATCTTTTTATGCGCAATCTGTTGGATTGTCTTTGATATTTACTTTTTTTCTATAGCAAAAAACTTCACTTCTTTTAATTTTATCTTAGTCGTGGTGACCTAAGGTTGCTACGAATATGAACCCTGCGGGAGCATTTGCTTTATCGCGCGTCATTTAGGCCGCTTTCTTCTAGCTTTTTACTGTTTTCATCCAGTTGTTCTAGTCATGCCTTTTGAAGAGCAAGCGCTTCTTTTAAAACGCCTGGTATGTGTGATTCTAGTGCTAATGCTTCGCTTATGAGTTTATATGCATGCGCTCTTCCTAGATTTGCCTGGTATCCAAATTCACTTAATAATCCTCTGATGATATTAATACAAGCAGTACGTGCTCTAACGTAATTTTATCGCATCTTATGAATAGCAAGTTAGCCTTGCTGGGTCTCATTTTTCACCCTAACAAATTTCATATGAGGTCTACCAACTGCTTCACAGATAGCCTCGGCATCACGCATAACATTCTTATTACCAACCATGTAAGCTTTTACTTTCTGTGGTGCTATCAATTTTACTTCATGACCTAACTTTATCAATTCTCAAGCCCAATAGTGAGCTGTTCCACACGCTTCTAATCCAATCAGGCAGGGTTCATAGTCACTGAAAAATTTTAATACTTCTGCACGTCTTAATTTAGACATCTCTGTAAAGCAAGAACCCACCGAAGTGACTCATTTAAGTAATTGAAGGTCCACAGTAAGGATCCCCTTGCTTTAGCAGTGGGAGGATGTCAAGTATAAGTAATGAAATTTCAATAGTTAATGTTATTAATTTAAATCTTAAAAGTCTCTTTAAAACAAAAGGGTTTATGTAATCATAATTCACTATATTCTAGAACTGATAGCATTAGTATTGCAAATTCGTATAATAGATATAAATTACACTGTATAACGAAATGAGAATATTCAAAATGCTAAATAAGCCTATAGTTGCATTTAATTTAAGCAATTCAGAGTACATTAAGCAAGTAACATCGGTGCATGATGTTAATGAAATGCTCAAAAGCAAAAAAATACCTGAGCCGGTATGGATTAATATTAATGCTAATCGCTATAAAATAGGAAAAAGCGAAATTACTAAACAATTAGATTTTTTGAATGCAGCACAAAAAAATTTCTTAGCAAGTAACTGTGACAAATCAAAGCTAATTAGATTTACTGATGGCTTAGTCATTTATTTAAAGTACCATACAGTTAGCACATCACAAAAGCAGGAAGACCCTAAAATAGATCGATATGTTTTGATTCGGATTTTAATCAAAAAAACAATGATTATTTCACTTACTGAATTTGAAGGTGATAATCAATCTTTTTCAGATTTTAATTTAGAATCAGCAATGTTTGATGATTTACAGAGAATTATTGTGGAAGATGACCAAGATATTGAAGTAGGAGATTGGTTAATTACACTACTTAAATCATTAACGGACAGATTCAGCCAGGACATTAATTACTTACATGACCAAATACTGGATATTGAAAATAAACTACTTGAAAGTAATTTGCATGATAGAACAGAATTAATCTTAATTAGAAAACAATTGACGCTAACACGTCGGTATTTAGTACCTATCACTGAACTTGTTTTTCGATTGGCGACAGAAAAACTTAGTTGGTTAGAAGGAGATCATCATAAACACTTGCATGAACAAAGTGAAGCACTAAGAAGGGAGCTAGAAGAAATTGATCTTTGCATTAGCCGCACAGCAATAATATCTGAAGAATTGAATAATCTTTTATCTGATTCAATGAATAAAAGATTATATGTAATGTCAATTATTACGGTAATTTTTATGCCTGCAACATTAATTACAGGTCTTTTCGGTATAAATCTAGGCGGGATACCAGGTGCAGATAGCGCAATTGCATTTGCTATTTTTTCTATTGCATTGATACTATTATTGATTTTTATTGTATTGATTTTAAAGAGGAAGAGGTGGTTTTGATTACCGTACGATCTAACTGCAATTTTACTTTAAGTATAGTATTTACTAATGTTAAGCACTGAATCTTGATGGTACATATTACTAAATTCCATACAAACCTATAAGGATAGTCTGCCATCTATATAACGGTTGAAATGGTATGTTTTTTTGTAGTTACCTATAGCCTGTGCTGATAATCAAACTGGGGATGTTATGTAACTGAAATAAATAAAAAAGTTTGCATGGCGTTTATTCCAAAAAAAATTATCCGCATTGCGGAAATTTATATAATGCTAAACTTACAGAAGTTTAGAATGTTACAACTAATTCATAAATAAATGCTTGTTAATATAGCAATGTAATTTACGCCTTAGCAAATCAAATTAATATTTTATTATACGTTATGCAATTGGCTTACTCTTGCTTTTGTTGTTCCGTCATTTCATCTTGTTCGCTCACCCAAGCTTGGATTAAACGGAATGAAACAGCTAAGACTACAGGGCCAATAAATAAACCAATTAGTCCAAAACCTAATAAACCGCCAATAACACCACCTAAAATAAGCAACATTGGGAGATCAGCTCCCATTTTAATCAAAAATGGTCTTAATACTGCATCCATCGTTGTAACTATAACAGTCCAAACTAACAATATACAACCAAGTGTCGTTTGTCCTGACAAGAATAACCAAATCACGGCAGGTACTAATATGGGTAAAGCGCCAAGTTGTGCTACACATAGAATGAATATAATCATCGTGAGTAAGGTTGCTGCAGGAACACCTGCTATTCCAAGACCAATACCTGCGAAAATTGACTGGGCTAGTGCAGTTACTACGACACCAAGCGCTACAGCTCTAATTGCTTGACCAGCCAATAATACTGTATTATCACCGCGATTACCTGCTAAACGCATAGCAAAACGCCTTATTGCGTTTGCACACAATTCTCCGTTTAGATATAGAATAAAACTAAACATTACCATTAGGCCACTATAAAGTAAAAATCTACCTATGTTTGCTGCTTGAGATACTAGCCAAGTCACTCCTTGACCTACATATGGTTGTATTTGGTTGATGATAACTTTACCATTTGATGCTATCACTGACTGCCAAGTGTTATATGCACTCTCACCGATGTAAGGTAAATCTTTTAGGATAAGGAGCTCTGGTACTTCAACTGCTTGATTATTAGAGGTGAAATTAAGAATAAATCCGCTATTTTTAATCACACTTGCCACAATCAATATTGCAGGTATAACATAAATAAGCAAGATAATAAGAGTCATTAATGTTGATGCGACAATACGCTTACACTTTAAGGTAGATTGAAGTTTTAGCATCATAGGCCATGTTGCAATTACAACCATTGAAGCCCAAATTAAACCTGGTAAAAAAGGACGTAATATCCATAGGCAACCTACGAGCATTAAACCAATAAACATTAGTGAAAAAAGTATTTTCGTTAAATCAAAATTTTTAGTGGTCATATTTCATCCAGTTTTTTTGTTAAAGTAATATCTATTTTGGGCCATATCATCGAGAAGTGGCAATTAGCATAAACATTTTGTAAAAAACACTTAATTTGTTTTTTCTTTATACTCACATAAATCTTCAATAATACAAGAAACACAACGTGGCTTTCTTGCAATACAGGTATATCTTCCGTGGAGAATTAACCAATGATGACAATCTAATTTAAATTCATCAGGAATGACCTTTAGGAGTTTTTCTTCTACTTCCACGACATTTTTTCCTGGCGCTAAATTTGTTCTATTAGAGACTCTAAAAATATGAGTATCGACTGCAATTGTAGGCCATTTAAATGCGGTATTAAGAACTACGTTAGCCGTTTTTCTTCCTACACCAGGTAATGATTCTAGCGCATCCCTGTTTTCAGGCACTTGTCCATTGTAATTATTAACTAGAATTTCACATGTCTTCATGACATTTACTGCTTTTGTATTAAATAAACCAATAGTTTTAATATATTCTCTAACTTTTTCTAACCCAAGATCCAAAATAGCTTGAGGAGTATTGGCCACAGCAAATAATTTATGTGTCGCTTTATTAACACCTACATCTGTTGCTTGTGCAGAAAGAAGCACTGCAATTAGCAGTTCAAATGGAGAATTGAAGTTCAGCTCAGTTGTTGGACTAGGGTTATTTTCCCGTAATCTTTCTAATATAGCGATGCGTTTGGTTTTATTCATATAATATTAATTCAGTGACTGACGAGTGTGTGGCATTTCAACCGCGTTTTCATCCTCAGGTTTGATTGGCTGGAATGAAGGAATTGAAATCACAGGTCCAAGAAAGTACGGTTCTTTACCTAAAAGATATAGATCGATTACTGCAGCAACGCGTGCAAGCACTTCTCTAAAATGGAACGGACCAGAATAGGGGTCTTCAACAGCTAAACATACCGCATCTACTCCTTCAAACATAGCAATAAATAAAGCTCGTTCGCAGTGAAATCGCTGAGTAATGATTGTGAAACTTTCACGTTGGAATACTTTTTTTGCACGTACTATTGAATCTAATGTTCTAAAACCTGCGTAGTCAAGTATGATATTATTTTTATCGATTCCTCTAGAAATCAGATCTTTTCGCATAGTGATAGGTTCATTGTAATTGATTTGTCTATTGTCCCCACTTAATAATAAATACTCCACTTTATTATTAAAAAATAGGTTCGCCGCACCATCGATTCTTGCTTGATAATATTGGTTTAAATTACCGTTACGATAATATTTAGATGTACCAAGTACTAATCCGACTTGATTTATAGGAATCTCATCTATTGTTGTGAATATATATGCACTGGTTTTTGAAGTTACCCAGTAATTAATAGAAAATAAAAACAAACCACTTAACAGTCCGAATATCATACTTGCATAAAATAGTTTTACGATCCATTTTAAGAGAAGTTTGGATTTAAGTTTTGATTTGATTCTTCTATTTGCCCGATCTTGCATCACAACATATCCTTCACTGATTTTGATATCGATTTATCATCTCATTTAATGCTAATCGCAAAAGCTTGCGATCATGTAAATTAGGCTCATTTAAAGAGCTTAATGGTGTTTTAATAAGCACTTTATCTTCTAATCTAGAGGGTTTATTACCCCAATCACTTATCACCACTGCGTCAATTTTTCTACTAAGCATCTTTTCTTCGAGAATGCCAAGCTTATCGAACAGGGACAATGCTGCAGCAGCTTTTGATATTTCGGGACCTAAGTTACCTAGATAACAAAGTATGGCTGTGCTTTTGTTAAGTGCTATGACAAGTTCTTCCATTAAAAAAAGTGGCATCAGGCTTGTGAAAAAACTTCCAGGACCAATGATGATTAATTGTGCTTTTTCAATTGCGGTAATTGCTTCTTTAGTTGCTGTGACTTTATGAGTTAGTTGGATATTGTTAGGGTAATAGCTAAGTGCATCGATATTTACTTCACCGTATATAGGATTATTGTCTTGGTCAAAAGCCATTAGATCAACAGGTTGTTCAGACATTGGGATTAGGAAAGAATCTATTTTAAGCAGATCTCTAATTAAATTGATAGCCTCAAGTGGACGAATGCTAAGATGATCTAATGCTTTTAACATCAAATTGCCAAGGTTATGCCCTGATAATTCACCATTTCCAGCAAAACGATACTCAAACATTTTAGATGCCGTGCTTGGCACAGTGATTAATTGGTTTAAACAATTTCTCATATCACCCCAAGCAATTCCACCTTCAGAGCGCCTAATGCGGCCTGTTGAACCACCGTTATCTGTTGTTGTAACAATACCTGTCAGTTTAGGGCCTAAATCATTAAGTGAAGACATGACACGACCTAAACCGTGTCCTCCACCAAGAGCAACAACATGATTCAAACTAGTTAGACATTTCTCTGGCATATTTCACCTTTATATGAGTTAACACCTATATCATAATACATTTTAGTGAAAAATACCCAATTATGAGTATTTAGCTTAATCCAATTGGTATCTCAACAAGCAATTTTATATACAAACGCTAGGGATGAAAAATTGATGTTGATACTATTTTTTTTGTGTCCACTGACCATTAATGCCTTTTATATAATGACCTTTAGATGCCATTTCAATCTGCTTTTGACCAGCAATTTTAGCAATAATTTCAGTCGAAAGGTGATTTTCACTGGCTATTTTTCGATAAGCTTCAGCTCTCTTATGATTAATTTCATCAACAAATTTTAATAAACGTTCACGAGTCATGGGCGAGCTATGGTAAGTTTCATCCAGTATATCAATATAGCCATCAAGCGTTTCACCAACCCAATTGTTTTCTTTAGCTAATTTGAGATTAACTATGCCGTTATCAGCAAAAACCGGAGATATACACGCCGTTAGAAAAAGGCAGTAAGAAATGGAAAAAATTAGAATGATTATTAATTTATTTTTATAAGTCATATGCCTATACTGAATCCAAATGATTTGACGTTAAGCCTTTTTCTATTTTTAAATTGATTTTTCAAAGATATCAGAATAAATCACTATTTGATTCCAAAAGAGCAGCTACCTGCTTATCGACATTAATATTTATATCGTGGTCAATTTTAACATTTAAGTTAATTGTTATTGGTGTTGTAGGAGTAGCAACTTCAATTCTTGGTGTACAGCCAATCATAAGCGAAAATATGGGAATTAGAACATTAAATCGTTGACGAATTAAAATGCTTAAAATAGGTTTTATGAGCAAAGTGTTTCCTCGGAAAAGCGGTGGGTTTTTGTTGTATTTATGAGAGTCGCATAAATTAATCTTCTCATTATATACACAACAAAACCTAATGTTAATTGATTTTTTCTTCACGATAAGGATTAAAAAATAGGTTTAAGTTTATTCATTATCATTATAATTTGCTTAAGAAGATAATATCGTTAAAATAGTATAAATTTTGAAAACTATTATGAATATTAGTCTAAGGAAGTGAGTGATAATGTTAACGTATTATTTTGTAAGAAAAATAGATAGATACATAAGTACTAAACAAATGCTTTATTACAGCTTTGTTATTTTTTTCTTGTTTGTTTTAAGCGCATGCCAATCAAAAATTGAGCCAGTAAAGATACAAACACAGGAAGTGGATTTGAGTATTAATAAAACAGCATTTATCGAACAATACGAAATTATTCAAGAGTATTCCTCAAAGCTTACAAATGAAAATAAATCTTTATATCAATGCACTAAAAAATGGTTAGAATCAGGTGCAGATGAGACCAAATTATCAGAATTTGGATTAACAAGAGTAAGTGTTTTTTCAAAAGATGATAATAAAGCACTTTTCACAGGCTATTATTCGCCTGTCTTAAAAGGAAGAAAAACTAAATCGGGTGAATTCATTTATCCTCTTTATAGTAAACCTAATATAAGTAAAGGTAAAATGCCAACTCGTACTGAAATTCATGGTGGAGCGCTTGAAGGTTTAGGTCTTGAATTAGCTTATACCCAATCAAGAGTGGATAACTTTATTATGGGCGTACAAGGTAGCGGTTATGTCGATTTTGAGGATGGAAATCCCCCAACGTATTTTGCTTATGGTGGACAAAATGGTCATAAATTTAAAGGAATTGGCAAATACCTTATCGAACAAGGCGAGTTAACCTTAGAAAATGTCTCTCTTAAATCAATATACGAATGGACACAATCACACTCAGAGGAAGAGGTCCTTGCATTACTTAATCAAAATCCGTCATGGGTTTTCTTTCAACCCAAAGAACAGGCAGAAGTAAAAGGTGCTGCTAATATCCCGCTTATTGGGCATGGTGCAGTAGCAGCCGATAAATCTATTTTTCCCTTCGGAAGCATTATTTATGCGCATGTTCCTCATGTTGATATTGAAGGGAAATTTTCTGGTCAGTATAAGCCAAGGCTCTTTTTTGCACTTGATGTTGGTGGTGCTATAAAAAATAACCACTTTGATATATACCATGGTTTAGGTGATGAGGCTGGGTTACAAGCTGGTAATAATAAATTTAAAGGTGACGCTTGGCAATTAGCCAAAACTAATGAGGCTGTACATTGCCTTTAGCAAATTTGGACAATAGCGTTATTCTTAAGTATACTGAATTGTCTAGATATAGAAATAATATATGTATCGATAATAAATAATGGAATTCTACAGATTGAATATGCATCAAAATCAAAATATTAAGATTGATTCATCCACTATGACTGGGATAATTAAGAGTAATCATATTAAGACCAAGCCTGATTTAACAGAAGCATACTTAAGAAGGTTTAGTGGTATTGGTCGATTATACGGTTTTGAAGCGTTAAATCGATTTAATCAAGCACATATTTGTGTGATAGGTATAGGTGGAGTCGGTACTTGGATTGTAGAAGCTCTAGCTAGGACAGGGATAGGCTTTATTACCATAATTGATCTTGATGAAATTTGCCTGACTAATACGAATCGTCAAATTCACGCAACAAAGGACACAATAGGCTTATCAAAAGTAAGTGTGATGCGTGATAGAGTGCTTTCTATTAATCCTGAATGTGTTGTCACAGGGATTGATGACTTTATTTGCGAAGAAAATATGGTTCAATTGTTGTCTTTAGGATTTGATTATGTGATTGACGCAATCGATAGCGTTAGCACTAAAGCATCGGTGCTTGCCTACTGTAGGCGAAATAAAATAAAAGTCATTACAATAGGCGGAGCAGGTGGGCAAATTGATCCGACCCAAATTCAAGTAGCAGATATTAGTAAAGTTGTACAAGATCCTTTGATATCAAAAGTCCGCTCAATATTAAAATCAAAGCATAAATTAAGTCAGGATAAAAAAGGCAAATTTGGAATTGATTGTGTGTTTTCAACTGAGCAGTTACGCTATCCGGAGGCAAACGGTGAAGTGTGTTTTGAAAAAAAACAGCTAGATGGAAGCATGCGCATGGATTGTAGTAATGGCTTTGGGGCTGTTACAATGGTCACTGCAAGCTTTGGGTTTGTGGCTGTGTCACATATACTTAAAAAAATACTAAGCTTTAAATAGGCATTAGGAGCATCAATATGCCACATCTGCAAAGGCTAAAATATCAAAGTGCATTAAATGCCTTAGGTATTCAGACTTGGACAATAAATAGACCTAATATTTTTAATGGCGAGGTAGCAGTTGAGTTATTACCAGAAGCTAAAATGATTGTTATTACAAATAGTACCATTCCATTTGAAAATAAATTGATTTCAGATATTTTAAAATCAATTGGATTAAGCCATCTAAATCTTATGATTTTTTCACTTAGAAAAATCCCCTTACTGAATCAAGCAATTTTTTCACATCATCACCCGCTTTTTTTTCTTTATCTGCCAATAATTGTTAAAGATAATCAACCTATTTCTGATGATGATTTAGAGGAAAATGCAAAAATATTATCTTTACTAAAAGTAAGAAAAAAAGATAAATTCTTTGAAGTGTCTTACGAAGATATTAGAAATAAATCTTACTCAAAACGTGAATTATGGAAAGGACTTTCTGACTATGTTGACAATTCGAACGCTTAGTGTAGAGCAGATACCTGAGGCTTTTGAAATTGAAATCAAAGCTCATAGCCATCCATGGACACGCAAGGTATTTGAACTTAATTTTGCCGAACGTTATATCAATCTTGGTGTATATGACAAAGATACTTTAGTTGCCTTTTGTATCTGTCAATACGTACTTGACGAAGCATCAATATATAATATAGCTGTTACACCTGAATTTCAAAACAGAGGTATAGGCTATTATTTATTATCCTATTTGATTGATAAATTAGTAGAATATAATATTTCAACAGTTTGGCTTGAGGTAAGAGAATCAAATAAGAATGCAATTACGCTTTATGGAAAACTAGGTTTTAATGAAGTTAATAAGCGAGTTGGTTACTATCCGAAAGGTGAGTCACGGGAGGATGCACTTGTTATGGCATTGACATTAGCTATGTAATGAGCATATTTTTAAGAGACAAGTCTCAATGTTTGATTGTAAATCATTAGCAGTAAGCTTGAGTCGAAAGAGTGGTTTCTATAAGATGTCTTCATCTACGATCGGTAATGTTAAGGCTACTATCTGTGCGAGAAATGCTCAAATACTTTAAATTGACTAGATGTTTATCATTAATTAAACAAAAAAATAATTATTTGCACTTAAAAGGCGTAAACTTACATAAATGTGATTCTAGTCAATCCATGAATAGCAATTTAAGCACAAAATGTATATGTAATAGTTTAAAATGACGCATAAATGACACTATAATTATAAGAAAGCATTTTTATTTAACAATGAAGGAGAAAAACTGTATGACAGTTATTAAAATGAGTGATGTCGAACTAGCTGGTAAACGCGTATTAATACGTGCTGATCTTAATGTGCCAGTTAAAGATGGTAAAGTGACATCTGATGCTAGAATTAGGGCAGCTATGCCGACTATATTAGAGGCACTGAAAAAAGGTGCTAAAGTGATGATTACATCACACTTAGGTCGACCAACAGAAGGTGAGTACTCGGAAGAGGCATCTTTAGCGCCAGTTGCACATTACCTCCGTGATAAGTTAGATGTACCTGTTCGTTTAGTTAAAGACTACATTGACGGTGTAGAAGTTGAGGCAAATGAACTAGTAGTGCTTGAAAATGTTAGGTTTAATAAAGGTGAGAAGAAAGATGATGAAACGCTCGCAAAAAAATATGCTGCGTTATGTGATGTCTTTGTGATGGATGCATTTGGGACAGCTCATAGAGCACAAGCTTCAACCCATGGTGTGGCTAAATTTGCCCCTATCGCTTGTGCAGGCCCATTACTTTCAAATGAATTAGAAGCGCTTGCTAAAGTGCTTGATAATCCAGCTCGTCCTATGGTAGCAATTGTAGGAGGTTCTAAAGTATCAACTAAGTTGATTGTTTTAGATTCACTTTCAAAAGTTGCAGATCAATTAATAGTTGGCGGTGGTATTGCTAATACATTTATCGCCGCTCAAGGTAATAATGTAGGTAAATCACTTTACGAAGAAGATTTAGTGCCAGAAGCAAAAAAACTACTAGATGTTTGTGATATCCCTGTTCCAACTGATGTTCGTGTGGCAAAAGAATTCTCTGAAACAGCTGAAGCGACATTAAAACCTGCATCACAAATACAAGATGATGAACAAAGTTTAGACATGGGCGATGAAACAGCAAATAGAATTGCTAAAATTATTCTCGATGCAAAAACCATTTTGTGGAATGGCCCTGTTGGAGTATTTGAATTCCCTAATTTCCGTAAGGGTACTGAAATTATCGCTAACGCGATTGCTCAAAGCGAAGGGTTTTCTGTCGCTGGTGGTGGTGATACACTTGCTGCAATTGATCTGTTTGGAATTGAAGATAAAATTTCATATATTTCCACTGGTGGCGGCGCATTCTTAGAATTTGTTGAAGGTAAAAAATTACCTGCTGTTGCTATTTTAGAAGAAAGAGCTCGTGATTAATTTTCTTCTTTTTGAATTATGTTTCAAATAAAACAGGAAGATAATTCTGATAATTTTTTATTTAACACGAACAATTTTTAACTTATTAAGGACTAAATTATGTCAAAAGTATTCGATTTTGTGAAACCAGGTGTTGTTTTTGGTGATGATGTACAAAAAATATTTGCAATTGCAAAAGAGCATAAATTTGCTCTACCTGCTGTAAACTGTGTCGGAACAGATTCTATTAATGCTGTTTTAGAAGCAGCAGCTAAAGTCCGTTCACCTGTTGTTGTTCAATTCTCTAATGGTGGTGGTCAATTTATTGCAGGTAAAGGTTTTAAAGGTGAAGGCCAAGCTGCTGCAATTGCTGGGTCAATAGTAGGAGCTATGCATGTGCATCATATGGCAGAACTCTATGGCGTGCCTGTAATTTTACATACTGACCATTGTGCGAGGAATTTATTGCCTTGGATTGATGGCTTATTAGATGCTGGTGAAAAACATTTTGCTCAAACGGGTAAACCTCTTTTCTCATCTCACATGATTGATTTATCAGAAGAATCACTTGAAGAAAATGTTGCTACCTGCGCAAAATATCTTGAGCGCATGAATAAAATGAAAATGACGCTTGAAATCGAGTTAGGATGTACAGGTGGAGAAGAAGATGGTGTAGATAATTCACATCTGGATGCCTCTGATTTATACACAAGTCCTGCTGATGTCGCTTATGCTTATGAGAAATTAAGTGCAATTTGTGAAAGATTTACCATAGCTGCTTCATTTGGTAATGTTCATGGTGTATATAAACCAGGTAATGTAGTATTAACACCAACCATTTTAAGAGACTCTCAAAAATATGTTTCTGAAAAATTTGGTTTACCAGAAAATACATTGAACTTTGTTTTCCACGGTGGTTCAGGTTCATCTGCTGCAGAAATTAAAGAATCTGTTAGCTATGGTGTGATTAAAATGAACATTGATACCGATACTCAATGGGCTACTTGGGAAGGCGTATTAAATTATTACAAAAAGAATGAAGCTTATCTTCAAGGGCAATTAGGCAATCCAGAAGGTGCAGACAAACCAAATAAGAAATTTTATGATCCACGTGTTTGGTTAAGATCAGGTCAAACTGCGATGGTTGCAAGACTTGAGCAAGCATTTAAAGAGCTTAATGCGGTAGATGTACTTTAGTCTTAAAACTTAATATAAAATTAAAAGGCGCATTTATGCGCCTTTTAATTTTTTGAATTTCAAAAAAAGTTGAGATTACTGATATTGATAAAATTGTGGCTTGGACTAAAATATTTTTACCATACAAATTGGTCAAAAATGCTATTGCCATAATAAAGTATATCAATAGCTGTAAAAATATTAATGATAAGTGTGATTATAATTATTGTTAAAAACTTTGAGACTTTTCGTTGATTTTTAAAATTTTCACTTCTTAAACATGCCCATTGAAGACCATAGATAATTGCAAAAACAAATAAAAACCATATCGGTATGAGTAGGTAAACTTCTTCAAGTTGGTTATTATCAGTTTCAAAAAAGCGTTGAATTGAATAAAAAAAGATTATGCCAAATAGACAAGAAAAAATTGTTAATTGACTAATCAATAACAGTATAAAACTACGTGGTTGTATTTTTAGATTTTCTTGTGAAGTGTTTGCCGTATCTTTTTTCGTGTTAATAATCATAAAATTCCTCGGTTCAGTCAGTTTTTAATTAGTTTATCACAACCCCACTTAATTTGAATTGAAATGTAACCATAATATCTTGTGTTGGTTTACGTTCGTAAACCCAGGTTCGTAAAGCTCGTTTAACTTCCTTCTCAAACGTATTATCAGGGTAAGACGAGATTATTCTAATATTGGTTACCTTACCATTGCTATTGATGTCAAATTTAGCCGTCACTGCACCCTCTAAATTTAGTGCAGCGGCTCTTTGGGGATAATCAGGGTAGGGACGTTTGATGGGTTTAGCCATTTGGCTATTTGAGACGTTAGAATTTGATTCTTTTGATTGAATATTTTTATTCATAGTAGATTCATCAGCATGATTTTGTTCTATGCTACTACTTGTAGCAATTGATTGTGCTGATTGTACTTTTAATGCAGTTAATTGCTCATTTTTAATTTGTACCGAATTAACCTCTGAAGTAACTAGTTGCTTTTTTGGGGTATCTTTTTTTGCTGTTTTTTGATTATTTTTCAGCTTATGCTGACTTGGTTCTGATTTTTTCTTATCGATGTTTATATTTGATTCAATCGGCTCATTAATGGCTTTAGTGTTGTTCTGATTATTTTGCTTTGTATCTAAAGAGGAAGGCGCGAAGGCTTCAGGCGTTTTTTTGATATCCACTGCACTAGGCTTAATGATTTCCTTATTGACCGAAGTATTTGGTGAGATAGCAGGGGCAGAAGGCTTTTGTGTAATATCTGTAAGTGGAGAGTCGTCCTTGCTAATAGTTGAAATTTCATTATTTTGAATTTGCTTAGTTTCTTTATTATCTATTAAATCAGTATCAGGTGTTGGAACTGAATGTTCTTGACGAGATACATCATTGATACTCTGAGCGAAGGATTCACTAACTTTTACTTGGTTTATTGGTAATATATTCATTGTGGTCGTATCAATCATAACTACGTCAATCATAGCTGTTTTATTGCTTGAGTGATTGGGTAATGTACCTATAAACGGCTCTATAAAGATAACTAATGCAATTGCCGTGCTAATTAACATGGCGTGTAGGAAAAAAGAGGTTAGTACAAATTGATTTAAACTTTTAAAAACTGAAGGTGTAGCAATTGAACTGTCATCACTTTTATCCATATAGTCGTCAGTTGGCAGTATGCCAATTGATGGTAAATAGGATTTTTCTTTATCATTTAATGTGTCTAGCTGTGATTTTTGTATACATGTTTGGCTAATTTGACAGGCTTTATTATCACAAATTTCAAAACAAGATTGGTCTGGATCAAAAAGATGCGGATCGTTAGCTGAAGTCGTTGTGCTAAGCGTATTTGTGTCTTTATGCAATATATTAGCTTGAGATATGTTCATTCCCATCACAGAATTTTGATATTTATAATTAATAGCTGAATTTAAATCAAACTGACGCATTGCCTTTATATCCATGATTAGGTGATATTAGATTAATTATAAAACCAGATTTATCTTTTTAAGTAAATTTGTGGGATACTCTGATGTTCTGTATGATAAGTAATCCCCCCATCTAGTCTGTACCAATTGAAAAACTCTGGGTGTGTTAATACAAAATGTGGTGGAGCATCTAGTTTTACAACTCCATTATTTAAAACAATTAATCGATCAGCGTAAAGCGCAGCCAAATTCACATCATGTAATATAGCACAGATAGCTATTTTTTTTTCTTTGGCTATATTTTTTAATAATCTTAACAAGTTCTGTTGATAATATAAATCTAAAGCTGAGGTTGGTTCATCTAAAAAAATTCCAACCATATCTGATGTATTTGACCATATTTGATATAGCGTTCTTGCAAGATGCACGCGCTGTTGCTCACCACCCGAAAGGCTTTGAATATTTCGGTTAAGTAGTGCATTGCACTCTGTTAATTCAATGATTTCTATCAGTGCAGAGTCAGTTTTTAATGAATGATAATGTGTATCTAACATCAAGCTACTTGATGTTGATTTTATGCTAACTTGACCGAATAAAATGACGTCAATAACGTTAAAACCGATATTCATCGAGAGATGTTGCTGCATGACAGCACGTAATTGAGCTAATTTCGCTAACGGATACTCATTTATTTTCTTTTCATTAATAAATATCTCGCCTTCAAATGGTTTTAAAAAACCGCTTAGAAGTTTGATTAGCGTTGATTTGCCCGCACCATTAGGGCCTAAAATTCCAACGAATTCACCATTTTCAATAGATAGATTAATGTCTTTAAGCAAATACTTTGAACCTATCTTGAACGATAGCTGATTTGCTTTAAGCCATATTGCTTTTTCTAATGAATTTTCCATTAATTATAATTCCTTTATCTGCACTAAATTTAGATTACAGATTATTCAATACCATTAGGCTTCATTGTGATAATGAGATAGATGAAATAAGGTCCACCTACTAAGCTTGTTATAATGCCTACAGGCATCTCAGCAGGTATTAATATAGTTCGGGCTAAGGTATCACAGAGTAATAAAAATAATCCACCACAAATCAGTGAACTAGGTAATAAAAATTTGTGATCTGCACCAAATTTTAAGCGTAATAAGTGAGGAATAACAAGCCCAATAAACCCGATAATTCCTGTCATTGAAACAGAAACAGCCACTATTAATGTACAAAGAAGTAAAACCTGCCATTGTGTTTTGTTGACATCAATACCTAAATAATAGGCTTGTTCTTGTCCTAACTGGAGTAGATTGAGTTTATTTGCAAACCATAATAGTGCAATTGAAGCGGGAATTATAATGATTGATGTGACAAATAAGGACGTTAAGCTAGAGTTGCTTAATGAGCCTAATGTCCAAAGTGAAAATTGACGCAATTGTGTATCTGTACTTAAATATGTAAATAGACCAATTAACCCACCACTGACTGCATTGATTGCTATGCCTAATAAAAGCAATCTAATCAGAGAAGTTTGCTTATTTTTAGAAAATGAAAATAATATAAGAGCAACACTTATACCACCTATAAAGGCAGCTATAATCATTGAATACTGCTTTATGAAAAACATAACATGTTTATTCAATCCGCTATCCTGTAATGACAGAATAGGAAGTAGTAAAATTGCAACACCAACCATAAGAGCAGCGCCACTACTTATACCAAGTAAACCAGGATCGGCAAGGGGATTTCTAAATAAGCCTTGCAATACAGCTCCTGATAAAGCAAGTCCGGAACCGATGATGACTGCCATAAGTACCCTAGGTAGGCGTATATCAAACCAAATGTTGATTAAATAATCATCCAATGTCCCATTAATAAGTGCCCATAAATTAATGGGTAATGCCCCTAATTGAGTGGCGATTAGAGAAACCGTTATTGTTATAATTAACAAAAACCATAAAACTCTTTTATGTTGTTTCTTTTGATTTAATAGAATTTGATTTGGTTGTGGTGGTTTCATAAACTCTTAATATAATATCAGTAGTAAAGTAAAATTATAGCTACTTATAGCTATGCATCAACCGTCTTAAATTGCATCATTTAAGGCGATTGATGAGTAAAAGTATAACATTTTGTTGATAAAAATAGAGGATTATAATGCTTCTAACGCTAATCTAAAATCTTTTAGTGTATTAGGTGTTTGTAGCGTAAAACCTAAAAAACCAATATCATCAACAACAATTAGCTTTTTATGCTTTCCTGCTAAAGTTGCATTCACGCCAGGTAATTCCCATATTTTATCTTCACCAAGTTTATCTATTCCTCTTTTACTAACGACTATGACATCTGGGTTCATCGCTGCCATGCCTTCTGCTGAAAATTTTTGATAACGGGTCATTGATTGGGCTGCATTTTTAATTCCTATATAATTAAACATAGCATCTGGGGCTGTTTGAGTACCTGCTACACTAGCTTCAGCTCCCTCAAAGGTCAAAATAAAAACAGCTTTAACCCCTAATGGTGACGTTGTCACTTGTGATAGCTCCTCATCAAACTGTCCAATCAATATTGATGCCTTATCCTTAAGGTCAAGCGCATTCCCAAGTGCGATAATTTTTTCTCTTGTACTTTCTACACTTTTTTCAGAAGTAACACGCAAAACATTTGCATTCACTGCATTTAGCTGTGTAAATACTGACGCAGGTCCAGCATCTTCAGAAGCAATGATCAGATCAGGTTTTTGTGCTAATATTCCCTCCGCATTAAGCATTCTCATGTACCCGACATCAGGTAATTTCAAAACTTGTTCTGGAGATATGCTCGTTGAATCTCGAGCAACTAATTTATCATCTGCACCTAATGCGTAAATGATTTCAGTTAAATCACCTCCTATTGATACAATTCGCTGTTCTTTTGCAAAAATTGGATGAGAAAAAAATACCAAACAAAGCAAGGATAGATTTAGCAATATTAAACGGATAATGTTATCAATAGGTTTGTTTTTGGATAATATTTTCATTTTAAGATTCCAAAGCGACTTCTAGTGGAGATAAAGCTTGAAGTTGTTCACGCCAAATTATTTGTTCAGGAGATCCTTCTGTTCTTTGACCATACATTTGCAATATTTGGGTGCCATCTTTTGCATAAAGCTCTAGACTCGTTACAATACCATCTTGAGTAGGTTTACGAGTAATCCACGCTTCATGTATTTCATTATGTTGCATATGCAAGGTAAATGAACGGTTAAAAATATTTAACCATCCATGCATAGGTACTACTTTTTCAAGTTTACCCGTGAAAATTTGAACACATCCAATGTTTGAGACAAAAAACATAATTTCATTTTGTGCACGAAAAATCGTATTCAAAAATGATTCAATTTCAGATGGGCAAATTTGATAGGCAAGATCTCTACTGACTAAATTAAATGCTTGTTGCCTTGTTAGTTTATAAGATTTTAGTAACCCATAAAAATCGTGAACATCTTTTAAGGCGCGCCATTTAGATTCAAACTCTTCTTTATTAATATTAAGATCAATTCCGTACTCTTTAGGTGTTTCTGTTGCTAATAATTGATTGTTTATAGGCAGTGAATCAATAGATTTCGACTCATATTGAGAGATTAATTGATTGAAAGCTTTAGTATCGGTATTTTCTGTTACATAAATTTTATGAATAGCTAAACCCGCAGCATTAAATATCTGTAAACTAGTCCTTATTTTTGATTGATTATCTTTGTCAAAATAAGGTTCATTAAATACAAAAATATACTTCCATTGACTATAAAATATACGCAAATCGATTGCTCTTGGGTTAAGAATGAGTCCAACATGACCATCTAATGTAGCATTTCCATATACACCAACTTGTTCACTCACTGCAAAAGGATTACGAGTGATGGCCTTTAACTCTCCACAAGATTCTAGTCTAGTCAGTAATGTTTTTGGGTCGATATCAAGTCTAGTTGTTTCAAAACCGATGCGAATTTGAGCCAGTTCAGCTTCTGTTATCCCCATCTTCAGTGCGATATCGACCGCATATAGTCTTGGATTATTTTTCTTAATGTCTAAGTAGGTTTGATAATTGTGTGATTGACTCATAAGTAAAACTCCTTGTAATAATTTACGTTATAAAAATTTAAATAAAATTAAAATCGATAACTTGCTTTAAAAACAGCATTTTGTGTCGGTTGAGGTATCCCTTGTGGTGAAAAATATTCTTTATCAAAGGCATTTTCTAACCCAACGCTCATTTGTGCATTTGGCAGCCAATCTGTGTTCTCATAGCTGAGGTAAAAATTATTAATACCATATCCAGATTGATGATCAGTTGAACCATTTACACGGGTCGATCTATCAACAAATCTGCCCAACCAAGACAGGGTTAAACCGGAATCAAAAATAGGTATATCTATTTGTGTACCTAAAGCATCAGGTGAAAGTGCTTCAATCCATTGGTTAGTCCTATCATCCTTTCCTCTTACTCTGCTATAACTGAGAATTGTATTAACGTAAGGTGTCTGATAAGTCAGTTCCGCTTCATAACCGTGAATAGACGCTCTATCAATATTGCTAGCCATTGTTGTGCCTTTACCATAAGGCATACCTACTGGAAAACCAGGAGGGGGAGCGGAAAAATTCATATCTACAGTGGTTGAAATATAATCTTTTGCCTTTGTATCAAAGTAGGTAGCTTTTAATTGAAATACATCATCTTGCAAGACAAGATCTTCAAATTGAAACCCGATGCCATATTCCAATGTTTCATTGCGTTCAGGTTTTAAATTTGGATTTGGGACCCAATTGTTTGTATAAAAAGGACCTATTGCGAAATGCCTGCTGTCGTTATAAAGTTCTGCTAGGCCAGGAGCACGAAACGCTTCAGAATATGATGCATAAACCATAAACCAATCTAGAGGGTTGATGGATATTCCAGCTCTTGAGGACCAGTTATTTGCTTTTACATCATCATATTTTGGATTTTTTGCATGATAATCATCAAACCTTGTACCAATAATTAGCGATGCAGGTAAATCAATCAGCGTCATCTCATCTTGTAACCAAGCTGAAGTAAAATCAATTTTAGCCTCTGGAAAGACATTTTGAATTGGTGCATTTGGTGTTTGCTCCTCTCGGTAAACCTCGCTTCCATAGGTAAAATGATGTGAAGCTAGGAAACTGCTTTGCCAAATAGATTTATTTTCTAATTTAAGTCCATTTTTTGTTTGTTCCCGAGATTCAAAAACTGGATTAATAAAGGCAGTTTGATCGATTGTAATTTTTTGATGATAACCTGTGAGGCTCAAATCTATTAGATTTTGATTGATTGGCTTTAGGGTATAACCTAAGTTGATATCCGTCTGTTTAGTTTTGCGTTGCACTAAGCTATTATTAAGATCGCTTAAAGTTGGAGTAGGGCCATTACTTGCTTCATTTTGTTGTGGGTTTTTAGGCTGTTGTGCGTCATTGTCATAGAATCTCAATTGAGCAAATAGTTTTTGTCCCTGTGCTAAATACCAATTTGCTTTAGCTAAGACATTTCCAATTTGCTCATCATTCGGAGAAGTTAAAATTGCTTGCTTCAAATCTCCTCGTTGGCGAAAGACTCCAGAGATAAGGCCATCAAAATTATCCGTTTTCCCATAGGCTGTTACACCAGTCCCAATACTATTATCTCCAGTTGCCCCTTGTATAAAGTGAGTCATACCAAATTGTTGTCCGTCTAATAATAAATCATTAGCATCAACTGTTTGATAAGCAATAACGCCGCCTAAAGCACCACTGCCATAAAGTAATGCATTTGGTCCTTTAACTATTTCCACTCGTTTAATTAAGCTACTATCGATAAATGTACCATCGATATGACCAGTGTCAGTTCCTTGTTTAATACCATCAACTTGGATTAATATCCCTCTCTTATCATAGCCACGTAGCGTAATATTTTGTCCATTGGCACGGCCTGTTCCCGTAATTTGCAATCCTGCTTGCTGCCTTAAAAGATCGGTTGCTGTAAAAGCATGAATTTTAGGGCCAGTATTTTCTATTACTGCAACTTGCATGGGAAGATTAAATGTATCCCTCGCATTACCTGTAGCAACAACTGTAATGGTTTCTTGTTTATTACTAGGTTCCGAGTTATTGGAAGCAGGAACAGCTTTTGCTGTTTGTGCAAAAACTGGCAAACTTGCACAGACAAGCGACATTGATATTAAGGACACGATTGGGTTTAATTTCCCTTTAGAAAGTGATTTTTTTGAATGACAACTAATAGTAGGCATATATGACAGCATGAAAAACTCCAATATAAATTTGAACACATAAGTGTTTAAACCTACTTTTGGCTGCCTAATGATATTTTGGGGGCTAAAGCAAGATGAGATATTAAAAATTACAGTTATTTAGTGAGAATCAACTTTCCTGATTTAGTTTCTCTTAATTGATATAAACCATTTTGGTGTTGAATATAAATAACATTAGCGTCATTAAACAGTAAAGCACTATTAATGATTTTGGTTTCAGTTACGCCTAATTGTTCCTCAGAATTAAGAAGCTTGGTATCTTGGTTGGGTGAAATCTGCATGCTATCTCCTTTAATGGTGTGTTAGTGCGTTGTGGTTATCTTACACCTAAACGCTAATAGGAATCAATAGCAAATGATAATAATTATCATTAAGATTAAATTATGATTTAATCCTTGTAGATCATAACAAGAATGAAATTAATTGGTTTGATCTTAATCTAAGATAAGAAATTTCCCTAGTGCATAAATAGACAATCACCAAGGAAAATAAATAAAGTTAAGTTGTAGGAAGGGATAAAAAGTCCATTAACGTTTCAACCATGTGATCATTGCCTACAAAAAATGGCGACCGTTCATGTAGGCTCGTCGGTACAATTGTTAGTACAGATTGAAATCCATCAGTTGCTTTAGCTCCGGCTTGCTCCGCTATAAAAGCAATTGGATTACATTCATATAATAGACGTAATTTACCTTGAGGGTAAGAGGCAGTATTAGGATACATGAAAATCCCACCTTTGAGCAAATTCCTATGAAAGTCAGCAACTAAAGAACCAATATATCTTGAGTTATAAGGTCGTGAAGTCGCGGTGTCAATTTCTTGACAATATTTCATATATTGTTTTACACCAGAAGGGAATTTAAGGTAATTACCCTCATTAATTGAATAGGTAGAACCTTTTGTAGGAAATTTCATGGACTCGTTCGATAAACAAAACATGCCAAGAGCAGGCTCATAGGTAAATGCATGTACACCTTGGCCGGTAGTATAAACTAGAATGGTTGATGACCCATATAATACATACCCTGCGGCAACTTGTTTATTTCCGGGTTGAAGAAAATCAATTTTAGAAATGGGTTGACCAATTGGCGTCACTCTTCTGTAAATTGAAAAAATTGTTCCGACTGACACGTTAACATCAATATTTGATGAACCATCTAGGGGATCTATTAAGACTACATATTTGGATGTTTCAGCTCGTCCTCCTTCAAATATGACAACATCATCATCTTCTTCTGAAGCGATACCAGCAACTTCACCTCTTGATAAAAGCGCTTTTTTTACTCGCTCATTTGCTAGAACATCTAATTTTGTCTGAGCCTCACCTTGTACATTAGAACTTTCATTAAAGCCCAATATGTCGCTCAATCCTGCTTTAGTGATTTCTCTGTTAATAAATCTTGCTGCTGTCGCTATAGAGGAGAGAAGAGCGGATAACTCTCCTGTAGCAGAAGAAAATTCATGTTGTTTGGCATAAACAAATTCACTTAAGGTAATCATGAGGCTCCTTTAAACAAGAAAATAAATTAATAAATAATACGGATGTTTAGCACCGATTCACATAGAGAGATTGAATCTAATTGAATTTTTTCGTAAAGTGACATTTCATCTAAAACGTTTTGTCCTAATGCTGATTCAAAATCAGCTCTAGCCGAAATCGCTTTTAGTGGCATGGTACTTTTGTTTGATAAATTCGATTGAAATATACCCGCAGCGGAAACAGGTAGAAAATCTTCATATATAATGGGGCTAAATTCAATCATACCATTATCAATAAGCGTTAGCAGATTATGCGAATGTGTGTTATCTAAAATGTGATGCATCTCTGATTTTACTGGATAAAAATTAAACCAAGCCAATTTGTTAATCATTAATTCATACCAATTATCAGGAAACACACTAAAAATTGAAGCGAGCTTTTCATTGTATAGGTGGCTTTCATGTGGTTTTATTTCACCAGGGAAAAACTCTTTAACTTTTTGAATTAACTCATCATAAAAAGCTCTTCCTTTTTGCGTTAATGCAACTCCTCTGGCTTCTATTTCACCAAATCGAGCAGTATGTGTTCCTTTTACCCAGTTATTTGTCTTTTCATCTAAAAATAAAATAGCTTCATTTAAAGCTTGAAAACTTGTTTGCCTTAATAAAATAGGACAGTTACGTTTTGGAGGGCCTTCAATCGTCGCCTTAGGAGTAATCTGATAATCTGGCATCAAACGTTGTACTTCATCGATATCTAGTGTCCTAGGTGTGAGATGATTGATGTGTGGGCCTTTGAATCCAACTACGTCAGCAATTAATCTATGTTGTGTTAGAAGTTTCTGATAAAGTGTTTCAGTGACTGTCGCAGTTTGGTGCCATTTAAAGATATCAACTGTTAATGCTATAAATTGTAATTGATCGCTTTTAAATATTCCCCCTTGATTTTCAGCCTTAACTAATAAATGATAAAGTTCCGGTGAGATGATTTCTCTTTGATTTAATAGGTGTATTGCTGAGGCTTTTATTTCAGCATCATCAATAAGTTCAAGTCTTAATAATGATGTAAATAAGCGAAAAGGAGATACTTCTAAAGAAGATTTTTCTATTGGTCTAAATGCAGTGGAATGGACGGGTATCCCAGCAGGTGCAAGGTCATAATATCCTACAGGATACATGCCATACAGAGCAAATAAACGTCTTAATATGCCCAATTCTTTGGCAGAACCGATTCGAATAGCACCATGTCTTTCCTCAGATAATCTATCAAATTCATTATTTTTGATCAAAGCTTCTTTTTGCGATGGGTGATTAGACAATACATCTTGATTGACTTTTTGGGTTAATGAAATCAAGGTGCTATATTTAGGGACTTCAGACTGATACATTTTTGATAGTTCAGCTGAAAATAGTGCTCTAAGTTCATCTTTAGAAATCAATTTTGTGTCATTCATAATTTATGCAGTTTGTTTAATTTACGGATAATTCGCATTTAGATGCAGCAAATGGCAGTAAGTTCACAAACAGCCTCCGAATTGATAGGGGTTATCTTGGGTAGAAAAATCTCGATTGTTAAAAGTAACAATTAATAGGGCATGAAGTGCAGGAGATTTTAACAGAATTTTTCACATCTGACTAATTAATGTTCAAGTGAATGTTTTTTAACACGTTGATAAACAATTGATAAGAATAGAAGGGTGGAGCAAATTAAACAATACCTTAAGATAAGATTGCATACCCTATATATTACCTGCATTCTGGCTTGGAATAAATATAGGGTATGCTGTACGGGTTTACCTGAAAAGTGAAAAACTAATGGTGTATTATCGCAGGAAAATCCTCTTCTTCTCTTAGTGTAAACACCTCACATCCAGTTTCTGTCACCGCAAGAGTATGTTCATATTGAGCTGAAAGTGATCTATCTTTTGTCTTAACAGTCCAGCCATCTTTCATAATTCTAACTCTGTAATCACCAGCATTAAGCATAGGCTCAATTGTGAATGTCATTCCTGGCTGTAAAATAACACCACCATCATTAGCGGCATAATGCAATACTTGGGGTTCTTCATGAAAAACATTTCCAATACCATGTCCACAAAAATCACGAACAACAGAAAAACGTTCTGACTCAGCATAGGGTTGGATGATTTCACCAATTTCTTTCAAACGAATACCAGGCTTAACGATCCTGATTGCTTTATATAAACTTTCTTGGGTGATTTTACAAAGACGTTTAGCTAGGATTGAGCCTTCACCTACAATAAACATTTTTGATGTATCACCAAAATATCCATCTTTGATAACGGTTACATCTATATTAACGATATCACCGTTTTTTAAAATTCTTTCGTCAGTTGGGATCCCATGACAAACCACTTCGTTAATTGAGATGCAAACTGATTTTGGAAATGGATTATCTCTAGGACCATAATTAAGGCATGCTGAAATCGCCTCTTGTTTAATGGTAATGTGCTCTGCACACAACCTATCAAGTTCACCAGTACTCACGCCTGGTACTACATGCGGCGCTATCATTTCCAATACTTCAGCAGCTAGTTTGCCTGCAACACGCATTTTTTGTAATTCATCAGCCGTTTTAATTGATATTGTCATAATTTACTCTTATCGTCATTTGATTTTAAATCATTGGAATGGTTAAAATGTCTACCTTGTAAGGTTACTATAGCAAAAATTTAAGTGAAAAGTGACGATTTTTATCCATTTTACAGTAAAACCCCGTCCTTTAGGGCGGGGATATAAGGCGTAACGATACAGGAGAACTAACTGTATGAACATCATCCGTTTACCCAGGCTAGTGTGATAGAATAAATATGATAAAACAATCAGTTATTTTTTCTAATGTTTTGTGAATTAGATGAAGGAATATTTAGTTGACTAGCTTCATCTATATTATGGATCAATTGACTGTATTCTTTAAGGGTAAGATAGCCTACTGCATAACGAAATAATTTAAATCCTTTAGGGTTTTTACTTCCATCAATTTCATTGGGGTCATCTTTTTCAATACGACACAAATGTTCAATTTCATCACTCCATATAGGTCGTTTACATGTTAAATTAGCCAAAACTCGAAATGGCCAAAAAATAGGAGTTAATGATAATTGACTTAAAAAACTCAACGGCTGATTGATAGTTTTAAATGTCGGATCAAACATCCTTAAACATATTAAAGCACTCCAATAAGGGGTTTCTTTATGCTTATCGATAGGCAAACAACTATAAATTAACTTTCGTAGTTTAGGTATATCTTCATCTTTCCCTTCCATATATTCCAAAATAAAACGGTATGTAGCAGCTATTAACGGATATGTCTTTAAACCATTTTCATATTCAGTAATAGAGGATAAAACATCTGTTGGTGGGAGACCAATTCTATATTTAACAATCCCTGTCTTGTACTGGTATAGTTTTCTTGTAGGCAATTATAGCCTACAATGACAATCAAACTGGAGACATTACATGACAGATAAAAACAGAAAAGTGCGCC
>NZ_FOHV01000018.1 GCF_900111395.1 Thorsellia anophelis DSM 18579
TCATCTGTTTTTGTCATATCTTGCGAGTGCCCACACAGATTGTCTGATAAATTGTTAAAGAGCGTTCGGTATATTGACCGAAGGTGTCGGGAAGTTTTTTTCTCATCGACAGGGCGCGTATTATACTCACCCAATTTAGCGTGTCAAGTTAATTTTTAAAATTATTTTAACTTTTCTCGCTACGATTGCGTTTAAATTTTGCTATTTTATTTCACGAAACTTAAATCAACCGCTTGTTGGCTCTATTTGTTTATTCTGTTAAGAATTTGCTTAGTGGCTAACAGGCGGCGAATTATAGGCGATAATTTTTATTGCGCAAGTCTTTTTTAAATAAAACGTATCATATGAGCAAAAAACAAACTAATTTAATGAAATTATTTCTAATATTATTTTTTATATGCAAAACTAAACTGTAAGTTATTGATATAAATCAATGTGAATCATCCGTGAAAATACAATATAATATTTGCATTATTAAAATTAATCATAGCAATTCTTCCATCTTTTCAGTTATTATTTTTAGCCATTGCGTTAGATGGTTTACAACATAGATATCCAAATTTTTAACATTTGTATTTTGAAGTGCAGCTTCTAATTTATAAAGTGTGCTTGGTGAAATATCTTTATGATGCACTTTTAAGATAAAAAAAACCATTTTCGAACCAAATACACTTAAATCATCATAAACTCTCACGCCTAACTCACATAAAATTCTTGCTAATTTTTGATCAATATTTGGCAGCATATTAACTCGCTTTTGCCGAAGATCTTTTTTACAATTTTCTTGATTCTGCCGTTTTACCGTTTGTATTATTAACTCAATGATTCTATCTTCACTAAAACCATGATCAACAAGACAAAATTTTGCCTCTTGTTTTTTCATACCCCAATAAGTATTGTATTCATCTTCCCAATTTCTTTTTCCCTTCTTTATTTTTGGTACAAAATTACACTCCAGTAATTCCAAATCAGATTGATATTTTTTTATATAGAGTTTATCAATAGTAAAAAAGGCTATTGATTGATCTAACAAATAAATTGTATACACATTAAAATTCTGTTTTATATATAAATCTTTATTTCTAAACATCGCTATTAGACTATACATGTATTCTATAAACATATTTTTAGATTTCACTGCTACAACCCCATTTAATCCATTTGTAGATTGACTACCTCTTTTTATGATAACCCATGATAAACGTTAATCATTCAGGTAAAGGTTACTATTTATCCACAAATAGTATCAAAAATTAAATAATATAAATCAACAAGGTATGCACTTTACGTTTATTTTACCTTTTCCTTTCGAAAATTTATCACTTGAGTTTTTATTTTATATAATTATACTGTATATATAAACAGTACTAGAAGAGGAAATGAACAATGAAATCATTAAAAAATATGAATGTATTTCAAAATACAAAGTTACCATTGCATTTAATACAATCTGACCAAGCTAGTAGTGAGCAAAACAAATTTGATACGCTAAGTATCAACACTAATAACTCTATTATTGAGCTTACTAATAAAAATGAAATTGAATTACTGCTGCCTTCTATTTTAAAAGCACTTTGTAACCAAAATAAATTTATCACAATTATAGGAGCACCTAGGAAGCTAGATAAAAATTGGTTTAAAAAAAATAATTTACCTCTAGATAAATTTATCCAAATTAACTCTGGATTACCTGATGTACAAACAATGCGTTTGACTTTGAGAGCATTAAGCAGTGGAAAGTCTAGTGGGGTAATTTCATGGTTATCTGACATATGCAAAGGACAGTTTGAACAGCTAGAGCAAGCTGCTTCTCATGGAGATTCTAAAGCAATAATACTTCCATTGATAGAAGGGCACCAATAGTTTTATCTAAGATTGTGCTGAATTATATAAGTTTCAGCACAATTTTAAATCTTAAGATATTGGTTTGTAGCCCTCTATCTGAATATCTTTTCCTTCAAATAAAAAATCAACCATTGCATTTTCAAGTAATTTTCTATGGTCGCTATTAGTCATTATTAATCTATTTTCATTAATTAGCATGGTCTGTTTTTGTTGCCAAAGTGCCCATGCCTCTGCAGATATTTCATTAAATATACGCTTGCCTAGCTCACCTGGATATAATTGAAATGTTAAACCTGGTGCTTCTCTTTTTAGGTAGGTGCATAAAATAACTCTAGACATTTGATCTCCTTTTTAATTCAAATAAGGACTATTCCTTAGTGCACCAATTATTTTTTCAACTGGTATAGGAATTCCAACTTCACTCGGTTTATCAAGATTATACCATATTACGTCATTCAAATTTTCAAATTCCAATTCTACATTTAATCTATCTAAATTAATTAAAATAGGCACTACTTCTAAATTAAAGTGAGTGAACACATGCTTAAAAGAGCTCATAAACTGGAATGCTTCTATCTGTTCATTTTTTTTAAATTTGAAACCTAGATTATCTAAAAATTCTAACACTTCTTTTTTTTCTGAAAACTGAAAAAAACTGTATAATCCCCCCCAAATGCCATTATCAGGTCTCTTTTTTAAAGCAACTGAATTATATTGATCTTTAAAATTTTTATCTTTACATGTATTTTTTGCCAATACTAAAAACCACTCAATTTTATTTGGTTTATCTTTTTTAGGCTTTTTAGACGGGTAATTATTCCAATCATAATTAGCATAAGATAAGCACATACTTGATAACGGGCAAAAATCACAAGATGGTTTAGATCGTGTACAAATCAAAGCACCAAGATCCATCATAGCTTGATTATATTTAGCTACTGACATTTTTGGGGTCAATTTTTCACTTAATCTCCATAACTGTTGCTCTATACTCTTATTCCCAGGCCAACCTTCAATATGAAAAACTCTAGCAAGTACCCTCTTAACATTACCATCTAAAATTGGAAAATGTTTATTCATAGATAGTGATAATATCGCACCTGCAGTTGAGCGACCTATACCTGGTAACTCAATAACACCATCAAATTCGGTTGGAAACTGCCCATTATATCGAGCCATAATTTGATTAGCAGCTTTATGCAAATTCCTTGCCCTTGCATAATAACCAAGACCAGTCCAAAGATGTAACACTTCGTCAATAGGCGCATTTGCTAGCTTTTCAATTGTCGGAAATTTATTGATAAAACGTTCAAAGTAACCTATGACAGTAACAACTTGGGTTTGCTGAAGCATAACTTCAGATACCCAAACATGATAAGGTGTTTTTTCAATTTGCCATGGCAATGTTTTACGTCCACTTTTATCGTACCATTTTATAACTTTGTCAGAAAACTCCATTTCTAGTTTAAATTGCACTTATTTAACCTCCAAAACAACACCTGTTTCGATATGTTCGGTATACGGAAATTGATCAAAAAGAGCAATATTTTTAATATAATGTGATTGGGTAAGATAGGCTAAATTATCAACAAGTGTATTGGGATTACATGAAATATAGATTATTTTAGAGTAACCTTGGATCATTTGTAATGATTTTTGATCTAATCCACTTCTTGGTGGATCAACAAGGATAGTATTACAATCCTTATAATCACTCAAATCTATCCCTGATAATCGCTTAAAAACTCGTTCACCATTGATAGCTTGCGTGAACTCTTCTGCAGAAAGGCGAATGATGTTGACATTTTTTATTTGATTCACTGCAATATTATATTGCGCTGCTTGAACTGAAGATTTAGCTATTTCAGTCGCAAGCACAGATCTAAAATTGTCTGCTAATGCAAGCGAAAAATTCCCATTACCACAATATAACTCTAATAATGATCCTTGACTATTTAATGTTACTGATCTTGCCCATTGCAACATTTTCTGATTAATTACAGCATTAGGTTGAGTAAAACTATTTTCAACTTGTCTATAAATTAATGGTTTATCATCTAATACGAACACCTCATCAATATAATCATGATTAAACTTCATTTTTTGTTTATGGGCTCTTCCAACTATCTCTATATCAAATCCATCTCTATTCAATGATCTTTTCATTATTTCAATAGCAGCAGCCCATTCATCTGTAAGAGGTTTATGGTATAATAAAGAAACCAATAACTTACCACTTTGGGTAGATAAATAATCTATTTGAAATAGCCTAAACCTTAAAATTAAATTATCTTTCAAATAACTTATCATAACTGGCATTATTTGGTTTATAAGCTTACTTGCAACTGGGTATTGGTCTAATTTGATCCTGGATTTAGTTTTTTTATCAAACATGATATGAAATATATCATTTCCCTCATGCCAAATGCGAAATTCTGCTCTCATCCTATAATGAGAAACAGGGGACTCAAAAAGTTCAATATCAGGAGTGCCAAAGTCTTCAAGCAAAACCTGTAGCTTTTCTTTTTTATCACTTAATTGTTGTTGATATAATTCAATTGGTAGTTTCTCAAAATTCATTTAAATTAAGCCTTTATAGCAAAGTATTACAAAAAAAATATAAATTATTCATAACCAAAAAGATTTCTAATGAAATTAGATAATCATAAAACAAATATCGAAATCAGCTTTTAAATTAAGCTGATACTTTGATAAAGGTTGATTCAAAATTAGCATATAGTAAACTAGAATCAATTATGATGTCTCTATAGTATACGTGACAGTAAGTAAAAATCGAAATTAGATTTCTCAGTCTAAACATAATTAGGTTTTACAGATATTGGTTTGACATTTAAAAATTTCTGTACGCTATGATAGCTTTGATCCAAAACCATCATAGCTCTAAAAAGGTGATTATATGAATTTAAATATATGCAATCTAGATGACTATAAGCTTATTCAAGTAAGCGGATTAGAAGCAAAAAAATATCTGCAGGGTCAATTAACTTTGGATATGGATAATTTAGCCACAGATCGACATTATTTAACAGCCCACTGCGATCCAAAAGGTAAAGTTTATGCAGTTTTACGCATTTGGCAAATCAGAGAAGATGTCTTCTATTATTTAATCCCAAGCAATTTGCTAGAAAAGCAACTAACTGAATTAAAAAAATATGCTGTTTTTTCAAAAGTAAGTTTTACTGTTATGGATGATATTCTCTTGAATGCCTTATTATTTAATGATAAAGCTTCGATAGAACAATTTATTTTAAAAAACAATCTAAAATCACTTTTGGAAAAGGATATAAGTCATAATTTATCTAGGTCCATCCTGATAAATTTAGAACATAATACAACTTATCTTATATTAGAGGATGAGTTGACTATAATTAGTATAACTGGCAACAAACAAGATCCATTAATTAATACAGAGAACCAGAGCGTTTTTAAGCGCGTTAACGTACCATCTTCATATTGGTACTCTAAGTTAATAATTAGAGGAGAACCTTTAATTACTAACGAAACAACACAGCAATTTATTCCACAAGCTCTTAACTTACAATCACTTGATGCAATAAGTTTCACTAAAGGTTGCTATACAGGTCAAGAGATGGTTGCAAGAGCTAAGTATCGTGGTGCAAATAAACGAGCTCTTTATAGTTTGATAGGAAAAGGAAAAATATCCAATCTTGAAATAGGTTCATCTGTGGAAATTCAATTAGAAGACAACTGGCGTGAAACTGGCGCAATATTAGCTTATTCCCAAATAGAAGAAGAAGTATACCTACAAGTAGTCATGAGTAATAGCATTCAAAAAGAAACTCTTTTTAGATTGCCAAATCAACCTCAAATCATCTTTTCTATTTTACCACTACCTTATGAAATTGAAATTTGAGTTTCATTTCTCTTAAATTCAAAACTAATCAATCTACCTGGAATATTAAAGACATTAATATACCAGTTAGATTGATTTAATTAAATTATTTTCGATTCAAATAATTATAAATTAAAACAAATATCTTACGCCAAATACATACTCATGATTACGTAGCTGAGCCCTTAGTTGTTCGTCTTGAATTCCCCTAGCATTGCCAAATAAATTATAGCCACTTTGTACATTACCCATATCTACATATCGATACCCCAAATCAAACGAGAGTTGTTGAATTTGCTCTGGCGTATAATTAACCCCAGCTCCAACTGCATAAGTTAAATTATGATCTCGTTGTACTTCGTAACGACGGGAAGGGTTACCTTGCCAACCCTCAGATTTAACTCTACTCACACCTATGCCTGCTGTACCATATAAACCAAATCCAGCTCCTATACCTATATCTCTGTAAGCATTCACCATCATTCTTTCAGAACGAATATCATGATGATTAAAACTAGTTGGAAAAGCCGTTGAACCACTTGTATAGTGCCCTGTTGTAGGGAAGGTGTATTCAAGCTCAGTACGCCAACCATTTCCTACTTGATAACCTGCTGCAATAGAACCTGTAACAGCACTTTTTTTCTCGTTACCTCTAACAAATGCACCTATTCCAGGTCTTGCACTCAAATTCATATTATCAGCACGTTGATCTTGATAACCAAGCTTACCTGATGCATAGTATCCTGTTGGTACATCGGCAGCCATCACTCCATTAACAATCCCAAACGTAACAACGCTAAGGGGTAAAACCATTAATCCAAATTGAATTTTTTTCATACCTTTCATTCCTTTAAAAAGTAAATTAAACACATTTTATTTTTACAACAATTGATGAATACAACATCAATCTAAAAATTAGCGTCAATACCGAGCTAAAAATGATTTAGGATAAGACTTAAGATTCGACACTTTTCATCATTTTATTTAATGCCAAACTTGCACATTCATGATCTAAATGACCACCAGGTGCACCTCCTACCCCAACAGCACCAACAATATCAGCACCGATTATAATTGGTAATCCACCACCTAATAAAAGCAAGCCTGGAATATTAACCAAATTTTGTGCACCTTGATTTTTACTAGCATTTTCCATAACAAGAAGAGATGGAGATTGAGTTGTAAGTGCAGTAAATGCTTTCATTTGACTTGCGGTAATAGTATGTGGTCCTGCTTTATCCATTCTTTCAATTGTTTTTACATTCCCACCAGCATCAATGACAGTAACTGCAACTTGATAACCAGCCTCAGAACAAGATTCAATTACATTTGTAGTTAATTCTTTAGCAAAAGATAAAGTAATATTTTTCTGTTCCATAAAATTTTTAGCTGGACTTATTAAGCTAAAACTTATTAAAGCGCTAAATGTTAAAATTTTAAATCTCATCACTAAAGCTCCTTCAGAATAAATACTTTCTCAAGTCAAATAGTTATAAAGAGCTAAACGCTCGATATAGATAGGCACTTTAACGATTTATAAGAATGAAACGTATCCGTATTACTACAGAATTAAGACAGTAGTTTTACGTTATTTTTACTTTAAAAGATAATTTTTATTAATTTTTCGGAAATTTGATTGCACTTACTGGCTGAGTTTGGGGGAATGAGTAGATTAAAAGGGCGATCAGGCAGCAAAAAATATAGTATATAACCAGATGCTCGACTTTTTGTTGCATAATTTTTAGGGATACGGCATAACTTACAACTAATTAAGACTGCAATCATAATTGGGAGTAAAATCATCGCTACTATTTATGCTTAAATATAATACTGAACAAATATGGAAATCCTCTAAGAGCAAAAGGATTCAAGCCCAAACTTTCAGATAGTGAAGTTATGACAATTAGGGTAATTGGTAAATTATGCACTATTGATAGTTCGGTAAGGATTTGGAGATACATTAAAAAGCATTGGAATGATTTGTTTCTAAGTATCCCTTTCCGTAGTCAGCTTGCCAAACATTGGCAAAATCTTTGGTTTGTTAAGCAAAAAAATTGTAAAAACTTAATTTGTTAGGGGATTTTTTTTATATTATTGAATGATTTCCAATTGTTGTTTTGTCGTAACAAACACATTATTTAACAAAGAACATGGCCAGTCTACTTTAAACATTGTAGATCTCGTATTTTAAAAAGTCGAGCACCGCGTTAAGTAGATTAATTTGCAACCATTTCTTTTTCAATCAGTAACATAAGGATATGGATAACTTTAATATGTATTTCTTGTGTACGATCTGCATAACCAAAATGGGGAACTCTGATTTCTATATCTGCACTACCATCCATTTTTCCGCCATCTTTTCCAGTAAGAGTAATGACTTTAATTTCTTTTTCACGAGCAGCTTTTATCGCTTGAATGATATTTTCTGAATTTCCCGAAGTTGATATTGCTAATAACACATCACCTTGCTTGCCTACTCCTTCTATAAAACGAGAAAAAATATAATTATATCCAAAATCATTACTAACACATGATATATGGCTTACATCTGAAATAGCAATTGCAGGGTAGGCTGGTCTATTTTCTCTATATCGTCCCGTAAGCTCTTCTGCAAAATGCATGGCATCACAATGAGAGCCTCCATTTCCACAAGACATTACCTTACCACCACTTTTAAAACTATCAGCTATCATAATAGCGGCTTGTTCAATCATCTGTAAATTATTTTTATCAGACATAAAAGCAGTTAATACATTTGCTGCTTCAGTTAATTCAGCTTCGATAATATTTTGATATTGCATATTAATCTCCTTATCAAAATAAACAACGTGTGATCCATCATAAAAAAATAAAATAATTATTGTTGATTTAATTGATTATACAAAGCAATCGCTTCTTCATGAACCTTAATTTTACTTGCAATCAAATTAATTAACTGATTGTACCCTTCAGCTTGTTCTGCTGTTTTAAAATTTGGCTTTCCTTCAATATAATTAACACTATCCTTATAAGCAATCAAATAATTTCCCAATGAATTGACTTCTCTAGTTAAATCAATAATGCTATCTACTTGCAAAAGGACTGGATTAGCTCTATCTTCAATAATTTTTTTGTAAGCTGCTTCATATACAACTTTTAAATCACTAGGGTAAACAGCATCTTTAATGGATTGATCTGCTTTATTTTTTAATTTTTCAATATCACTTTTTAAAAAAAATATTTTTGCTAAATCATCGCTTAAAAGCGGTTGAGCCGTTGCATAATCTTCTGGAGCTTTGATGCTTCCTAAGTGTTCTATCATAGGATTAAAACTTGTTTGAATTGTTTGGTTAAATCCTTCTGAAAAATTTTTTAAAACAAGATAATCATTTGCATAATTTCCAATTTTATTTTTTTGATCTTCACTTAATTGAGGTAACGTATTACCTGCTCTCATAACTGTATTTTCTAAATAATCTATAAATGCTTTTCTATGTTCTACTTCAGGATCGCTACAAGCACTCAATAACGTCAAAGATAAGAGCATTACAAAAAAAACAATGTATCGATTAAAAAATAAACGGTTTTTCATGACTATTTTATCCATTTCTTAATACCTCACAATACCCTCGGCAAGGTAAACATGCCAAAGATATAAATTTATTGCAACAATGAAATATCTGCTATTTTTAAAAATAGCTCACGCAATTGATTAAGTAATCTTAATCGATTAGTCTTAATATCTATATTTTCATCCATAACAAGCACATTATCAAAAAAATCATCAACATTTTCGCGTAGTTCAGCTAATTTTTCTAAAGCTAATTGGTAATCATTTTTCTCGAAAAGTGGTATGAGTTCATCTTTTATAACGACTAAATGTGTCGCTAATCTAGTTTCTTGCATGGATTGATAAAGAGCTGCTTGTGGCCCTTCTGACAAATCCACTTCAGATTTAGCTAATATATTCGATACTCTTTTATTCGCTGCAGCCAAAGCATTTGCAGCATCTAATGATCTAAAATAAGTAACAGCTTTTACACGCTTATCAAAATCCACAGGAGCAGTGGGTTTTCTCGCAAGTACAGATTGGATAGTATCTATTGCGTAACCAGCATCTTGGTACCAAGATCTGAATCTGCCTAACATAAATTCAATAATCTCATCTTTTGCTTTTTTATTAGTCAGTTTATCCCCATATAAATCTATTGCTTGTTGAGACAATATAGATAAATCTAATGGCAATTCTTTTTCAACAATAATTCTAAGTATACCTAATGATGCACGTCTTAAGGCAAAAGGATCTTTATCTCCTTTAGGATGTTGTCCTATGCCAAATATACCAGCTAAAGTATCCATTTTTTCAGCAATTGCTACAGAAGAAGCTATCAATGTTTTAGGTAGGTCATCGCCTGCAAATCTAGGTTGATACTGCTCTTTAATTGCAATTGCAACTTCCTCATTTTCGCCATCAAAACGAGCATAATGCATTCCCATTACACCTTGTGTTTCAGTGAATTCAAATACCATATTAGTCAATAAATCACATTTTGAAAGCAAACCTGCACGGTAGGCAAGTTCAGGATCCGCACCTATTTTTTCTGCTATAGTCTTAGATAAAATAGCTATTCTCTCACTTTTGTCTTTAAGTGACCCTAATTGCTGTTGAAAAAGAACGGTTGATAGTCTTGGTAACCTATCAATTAATTTTTGTTTGCGATCAGTGTTGAAGAAAAATTCTGCATCTGATAGCCTTGGTCGAACAACTTTTTCATTTCCTTCAATAATTTGACTAGGATCTTTAGATTCGATATTGGTGACAAAAATGAAATTAGGTAATAATTCTTTACTTTCCTTATGATAGACTGGAAAATACTTTTGATCACCTTTCATAGTATGAACTAATGCTTCTGCTGGTACCGCTAAAAATTTCTCTTCAAATTTAGCAGTTAAAATAACAGGCCACTCAACTAAAGAGGTCACTTCTTCTAAGAGTGAATTAGATATATCAGCAATACCGCCTAGCGCATCGGCTGCTTTTTTTACTTCTTGCTCAATTAAATTTTTACGTTTCTCATAATCAACTAAAACAGAACCCTTTTCCAAAAGCTCACGTTCGTAGTCATTTGCATGTTTAAGTTCAAATTCAGATGCCCCCATAAATCGATGGCCTCTAATTACTCTATTTGATGATAAACCCAACACTTCTCCTGATATAATCTCATCATCTAATAACATGGTTAAAGTGTGCACTGGTCTCACAAATTGTGTATCACTATTTCCCCAACGCATTAATTTAGGGATAGGTAAACTATTTAACGCTTTTGTAACCATGTCAGGTATAAGATCTGATGTTTTAGCACCTTTTACAGTTGCTTTATGAATAAGCCATTCACCTTTATCAGTTTTGACTATTTTTGCATCTTTAATGTCAATACCACAGCCTTTTGCCCATCCTAATGCTGCTTTAGAAGGATTACCATCTTGATCATAAGCTTGACTGATAGCTGGTCCTTTCTTTTCAATTTCTCTATCACCTTGAGCTTTACTAATTTTATCAACGAGTAAAGCTAATCTTCTTGGACTTGCATACCAAGTAACTTGTTCATGATTGATCTCAGCGTCATCTAGCATAATCTTAAAATTTTCAGAAAATGCAGTTGCTAACGTTTTTAATGCTTTTGGAGGTAACTCTTCAGTACCTAGTTCTATCAGTAAAGTTGCATGTTGATTCATAGTTAATTTATCATTACTTTTATTTAGAGACATTATTTGAGCCTCGACGAAGATGTTTATTTATCCATAAATAACTTAAAATTTAAGTTTATTTCTGGCAAAGTGGGAATCCTAATGCTTCTCTAGATGCATAGTAAGCTTCAGCGACCGATTTAGTTAACGTCCTAATTCTTAAAATATAACGTTGCCTTTCTGTCACAGAAATAGCTTTACGTGCATCAAGTAAGTTGAATGTATGCGCTGCTTTTAATATTCTTTCATAAGCAGGTAATGGTAATGGATTTTCTAAAGATAATAACTTTTGTGCTTCTTTTTCATATTCTTCAAAGCAGTAAAATAAAAAATCTACATTCGCATATTCAAAATTATAGGTTGATTGCTCAACTTCATTTTGATGGTAGATATCGCCATAAGTTGTTTTACCAAATGGACCATTATTCCAAACAAGATCGTAAACGCTATCTACCCCTTGAATATACATAGCTAAGCGCTCTAAACCATACGTTATTTCTCCAGTAACTGGTTTACATTCAAGACCACCAACTTGTTGAAAATAAGTAAATTGTGTTACTTCCATTCCATTTAGCCAAATTTCCCATCCTAATCCCCATGCTCCTAGTGTTGGATTTTCCCAATTATCTTCTACAAATCTTATATCGTGGATTAGTGGGTCAATCCCTAATGCTCTTAAAGACCCAAGGTAGAGTTCTTGAATATTATCAGGTGAAGGCTTCAAAATGACTTGGAATTGATAATAATGCTGAAGCCGGTTAGGATTTTCACCATAACGACCATCTGTAGGTCGTCTTGACGGTTGTACATAAGCTGCAGATATTGGTTCTGGTCCAAGCGCTCTTAAGCATGTAATAGGGTGTGATGTTCCAGCACCAACTTCCATATCAAGTGGTTGAACAATTGTGCATCCTTGTTGAGCCCAATAGTCTTGGAGAATAAGAATAAGGCCTTGAAATGTTTTTATATCAAATTTTTGCATAATAGTTTTATGATAACTTAAGGTGATTAACAATTAATTTGGTTACTCAAAAATTAGTACCCAAACAAAAAAGATTAGTATCGTAGTATCCTTAAAGTATAGCGTGTTAGTCAAAAAGTTTCAGATATTTTTATCAAAACATTTAAAAGATAGCAACAATGTGGCTTAAAAAATAGGTTAACAAACTGTTTATTAAAATAATTTATTAGTTTATGAGTTATTAGTGAAATTATTTAGTTAGAAAACAATTATTAATTATAACAATCACTTAATTGTATCTTATTTTTAATTTTAAGCTTATATATCAATAATTTAAATTAAGTTATAACTACACATTTTGATAACTTTATCACTTATTTTTTTCACTTAAAAATTTCATCACTTTATGTAAATCACGTGTTCTTGTCATTGAGGGTAAGCTTTTTATGAATTGACTACCATAGTGTTTTATTACTAATCTATTATCACAAATAATAATTACTCCATGATCTTGTGCATCTCTAATTAAACGGCCTACACCTTGTTTTAAAGTGATAATAGCCTCTGGTATTTGAATTTCTTCAAAAGCATTCAAACCTCTTAACATTGCATCTTCAATCTTAGCTTTTAATATCGGATCATCAGGAGATTGGAATGGGAGCTTATCAATAATAACACATGATAAAATATCTCCTTTTATATCAATACCCTCCCAAAAACTATTAGTTGCTAACAGTAATCCATTGCCAGATTCAATAAATTTTTCTAATAATTTGCTTTTACTCATTTCACCTTGTACGAAGAGAGTAAAGTTATTAATTGTTTTGCGAAATTCAACTGCAAGAGATTTTAACATTAGATGTGACGTACATAAGAAAAAACATCTTCCTCGATTCATTTCAATAATAGGTTTTAATATATTAACTAATTGATGAGCTGATTCTGAATGATTTTGAGCTAAAAGATATCTTGGCACATATAAAAGACTTTGATTTTGATAGTCAAATGGACTATCAAAAATTGCTGTTTTAGCTAATGTTAAGCCTATTTTATTATTAAAATACTGAAATGAATTATTTGTTGTTAATGTTGCAGAGGTAAATATCCAGCATCTCTTTTCTTTAAATACTAATTCATTAATCATAGGTGCTACGGATAATGGTGTACAAGCAAAAGTAAAGTTTGAACGATTGACTTCAAACCAATAGCTATAGCCTTGCATATTTGTTTGATTTAATTTATTTAAAAAATTTAATGCCTTATCTAATCGCTCATAACAGCTTTCTATCAATTCATTTCTAATTGAGATAGTTGAACAAACTTCTTTTGAAAAATTAAGTGCGTCTAATAGTTTATTAATTAATGGTTTGATTTCTTTGTGATTTTTTATTATATGAAAATTCCCTTTACTATTATCACCAAGTACTAGTCTTAATTGTTTAATTGTTTGTAGCAGATAATCTGAACTTGTTTGAAGTTGTTTTACATCTCTTAATTGTGTTCTATATGATAATTGTAAATCATCTGCAATGCTATAAAGCTGCTTACTAGATAACTGTTCTCCATAGTATTGACATGCTATATCAGGTACTTGATGTGCTTCATCAAAAATTAAAACATCCATATCAGGTATAATTTTTCCAAATCCATTTGTTTTTAAAGAAATATCTGCAAAAAAAAGATGATGGTTAACAATAACAACATTTGCATCTAATGCTCTTTTTCTGATTTGGTTAACAAAACAATCTTCATATCTAGGGCAACTAGCTCCTAAACAATTATCATTAGTGCTTGTTAAAAATGACCAAATAAAATTATCTTCAGTAATATCATAACATTGTGAAATATCACCTGTTGATGTGCTTATAGACCAGTTTTTAATTTGTACAATTGAGGATAAAAAAGTTTTATCGATTAGATTACTAGATTGCATATACTGGTCAAGTTTTTCTAAACAAAGGTAATTACTCCGGCCTTTTAGTAAAACTACATTTTGAATTTCTATAGCTTTATCATATGCTAAGCTTTCTTTTTTTAGTGCGTTTAGTATTAATGGTAAATCTTTATTAAATAATTGATCTTGTAAAGCCTTAGAACCTGTAGAGATTAAAATTTTTTGATTAGATCTTAATGCTGGTAATAAATACGCAAATGTTTTACCTATTCCTGTACCAGCTTCAGCAATTAGTATTGATTTACTTTGGATACTTTCAGCTATAAGTTCAGCTAAATCTGCTTGTGATTTTCTATGAATAAAATTTTCTATACTATGAGCTAGTAGTCCATTTTTAGAAAAATCTTGTAATATTAATCTTTTATAATTTTCCATCTCTTTCATACTAATTGAGTTAAGAGCCTATTTGTCAATTTAATATACTCCATATTGATTGTTTGTTTTACATTTTTTTGCTCAAACTTAAATTTAGTGAATTTGAATTTTTATATTACGTGCTATTATTTTTTTTAGTCTCTTAACTAATAGTATTTATATCTTTTTTCTTTTTTTATTTTTACTACTATTACATAGATGAAAAACTGTTGATAAGCATATTTTTTTATTTTAATACATAAGGTTAATAGAGTTAAATGTTGTCGATAAACTGTGGTTGTATCCTGCCAAAAGCTGTGGGTAAAATAGCTATTTATCCACAGATTGATAATCACATCGACTTATTCATCATTTATAAAAGAGTTATACATGAGATTAAAGGTAGTTACCCCCAAGCAAACAGGTTAAAATTCATACAAAATCATTGACCTTATTTTTATGTATAAATATTGTATATCATGATATTAAAGGTGTTAATAATCTGTGAGAAAAAATACTTGAATGGGCTTCTGTTGATAACTTGCTTAGTTATACATCAGTTATTATAGGTTTATATTGTCATTATTAACAAGATTTAATGTATATAATCTAATTGTTTTTATAGTAAAAAAATCACTTATGCACAGAAAATGATAAAGGTAATAACAAAAATAATAAAAAAGAAAAATACTTTAAAATAGTTAAACAGTTCTATTTTTCAAATTGTATAAGAAAAAATCTAAATAACAAAAATTGTTCAATAAGTGATCTTGATAAAATTTTCATAAGACTTAGTGCTTAATTTCCTAACGTAGTGTATATTTCAAGGCTAAAATTAAGTACTTAAAAATCATGCTTATTTTTTTAAAATATTGATAAATAAAATATTATACACAATTTGATTGATTTTTATACAAGTTTATTTTAAAGCTAACTTATTTTTAATTAACCAGAATGTATATAAAACCGAAGGATAAAAAGAATGCTTTACCCAGAAAAATTTGATGTCATCGTTGTAGGTGGAGGTCATGCAGGTACTGAAGCTGCAATGGCCAGTGCAAGGATGAAACTAAAAACTTTACTTTTAACTCATAATATAGACACATTAGGTCAAATGTCTTGTAATCCAGCAATTGGTGGAATAGGTAAAGGTCATTTAGTTAAAGAGATCGATGCAATGGGTGGGTTAATGGCAAAAGCTATTGATCATGCTGGTATACAATTTAGGATTCTCAATAGCAGTAAAGGTCCAGCTGTAAGATCTACTAGAGCACAAGCAGATAGAGTTTTATATAAACAATACATAAGACAAGCATTAGAAAATCAAGAAAATCTCATTATTTTTCAACAACCTGTTGATGACATTATAATAGAAAATGATATCGTAACAGGTGTAAAAACTCAGATGGGTTTAATTTTTTCTACTAAAACAGTAGTATTAACTGTTGGAACATTTTTAAATGGTAAAATTCATATTGGAATGGAAAACTATAGTGGTGGTAGAGCTGGTGATCCACCTGCTATTACATTAGCAAATAGATTAAGGGATTTAAATTTAAGAACGGATAGACTCAAAACAGGGACACCACCAAGAATTGATGCTAGAACAATTGATTTTAGCAAGTTAGGTATTCAAGGTGGAGATGATCCCTTACCTGTTTTTTCTTTCATGGGTAATGTTAACCAGCACCCACAACAAATGCCATGCTATATTACGCACACAAATAATAAAACCCATGATGTAATAAGAGAAAATTTAGATAGAAGTCCTATGTATGCTGGTGTAATTGAAGGTGTAGGAGCAAGATATTGTCCTTCAATTGAAGATAAAATAATGCGTTTTGCAGATAAAGATTCCCATCAAGTATTCTTGGAACCAGAAGGATTAACCAGCAATGAAATTTATCCTAATGGTATCTCTACAAGCTTACCTTTTGATGTTCAATTCAAAATCGTACGTTCATTACCAGGCTTAGAAAATGCAAATATTATGAGACCTGGTTATGCAATTGAATATGATTATTTTGATCCAAGAGATTTAAAACCATCTTTAGAAAGTAAGTTTATACATGGTTTATTTTTTGCAGGCCAAATTAACGGAACGACTGGATATGAAGAAGCAGCTGCACAAGGGTTAGTTGCTGGTATCAATGCTGGACGTTATGCACAAAATATGGAAGCTTGGATAGTAAAACGTGATCAAGCTTACATTGGAGTATTAGTAGATGATTTATGCACACTAGGAACTAAAGAACCCTACCGTATGTTTACATCAAGAGCCGAATATAGACTAATGCTTAGAGAAGATAACGCTGATTCTCGTTTAACACCTATTGCTAAAGAAATGGGGTTAGTAGATGAAAATAGATGGCAGAGTTTTAATGAAAAAATGGAATCAATAGAAAAAGAAAAATCAAGAATAAAATCAATATTGATCCATCCAGCAATGAAAGATATTGAAACGTTTAACTCATTACTTTCAGCTCCATTGAGTAAAGAAGCAACAGGTGAGGAACTATTAAGAAGACCAGATATGACTTATGATAAATTAACAAGTCATGCTTACTTTTCACCAGCTGTTGAGAACCAACATGTTAGAGAACAAGTTGAAATACAAGCAAAATATCAAGGGTATATTGTGCGTCAAATGGAAGAAATAGAAAGGCAAGATAGAAATGAAAATACTCCTTTACCCATTGATATAGACTACAATTTAATTAAAGGATTATCAAAAGAAGTTATTAGCAAATTGAATGAACATAAACCTGTATCAATAGGTCAAGCATCAAGAATTTCAGGTATTACACCTGCTGCAATTTCTATTCTTTTAGTCTGGCTTAAAAAAAATAGTGAGATAAGAAAAAATTTAGGAAAAGCTAACATAAATAATTAATAAGAGATTTTGCTCGTGAGAGAAACACTAATCAAATTGCTACTAGAAGCTAAAATACAATCCACAGACCAACAAATTGATCAGTGGATTACTTATGTACATTTGCTCGACAAATGGAACAAAGCCTATAATTTAACATCAGTCCGTAATCCACTCGAAATGTTAAGTAAACATATTGTTGATAGTTTATTAATTACACCCTATTTAGTTGGTAAGAGGATGATTGATGTTGGCACAGGCCCTGGCTTACCAGGGATTGTTCTTGCAATTTTTTTTCCAGATAAGAAATTTGTTTTATTAGATAGTTTAGGTAAACGAATTCGTTTTTTAACTGAAACTGTTAATCAGCTAAAATTAAATAATGTACAAATAATTCACTCTAGGGTTGAGTTATATCAACCAGATGAACTTTTTGATGGCATCATTAGTCGCGCATTTGCATCTCTGAATGATATGATTAATTGGTGTTATCACTTATCTGCACCTAGTGGTGTTTTTTATGCAATGAAAGGGACTTTACCAACTGATGAAATTGAAAAAATAGAATCCAAAGATTTTATTGTGACTGAAAAGATTATGCTAAATTTACCTGGGAGTAATGTTGAAAGACATTTAATCAAAATAATTAAAAAAGTGATCTAGATCACATAAATTTAATATCTAATTAAGTGGTTTTATAAAAAAGTGATGAAAATTTTATCAAAATGCTAAAATTTAGATAAAAAAATGGTAAAAGTCATCATTTTTAAAGATTAAGCGTTGAATTCATACCAATCAAACGTATAATTCACGAAATTTAAGTAAAGTTATAGATATGGCTAAATATTAACCTGTTAATAACTTATTTTAAGGTAAATTTATGTCTAACTTATTTTATCTAAAAAATAGCATAATCAACTTTGCCTTAGCTAGTATTGCATCACTTTTGTTATCATTTTATGAGATTAATTGGGGGTTAGCATTTATAATTGGTGCATTAGCTTATATAACTCCAAATGTAATTTTTTTTACATTAGCGTGGCTAGGTGATGTAAACCAAACCATTATAAAGGGTATTGCAATACGTTATTTTGTAATGATTTTTATTAAGTATTTGATAATTGTTGTTTTATTTGGTTTTAGTTTGGGTTTTTTTGGTTTTCCTCTATTACCACTATTAGCGGGATATTTTGCTTCATTACTGTATCAAGTGCTTTATGCACTATTCGCTAAACAAACTGCAATATGATTTATGGTTTAGTAATATTAACATTAACATATTAATATAAAAGGTTATTTAAGTATGGCGTCTGTAATTGAAACTCCTCAAGATTATATTGAGCATCACCTTAAACACCTTACGGTGGGAGAAGGATTTTGGTCAATTAATATTGACTCAATGTTCTTTTCTATTTTAACTGGATTATTGTTTATTTGGGTATTTAGGCTAGTTGCTAAACGAGCTACCTCTGGAGTACCAGGTAAACTACAATGTGCAATAGAAATGATTGTTGGTTTTGTTGATAACAATGTAAAAGATATGTATCGTGGCAAAAGTAAAGTTATTGCTCCATTAGCACTTACTGTTTTTGTCTGGGTACTATTGATGAACGCATTGGATTTAATCCCAATTGATTTTATCCCACATTTAGCAACATTAAGTGGATTACCTGCCTTAAGAATTGTACCAACGGCAGATGTGAATGTTACTATGTCTATGGCATTTGGCGTATTTTTCTTAATTATTTTTTATAGTATAAAAATGAAAGGTGCGCTTGGATTTGCAAAAGAGCTTACACTGCAACCTTTCAATCATCCTATTTTTATTCCAATTAACTTAGTGCTTGAAGTTGTTGCTCTTGTATCAAAACCAATTTCTTTAGGACTTCGTCTATTTGGAAACATGTACGCTGGTGAATTGATTTTTATCCTTATTGCAGCATTGTTACCTTGGTGGTCACAATGGTTGTTAAGTTTGCCTTGGGCAATATTTCATATATTGATTATTACGCTTCAGGCATTTATCTTTATGGTGTTAACGATAGTTTACCTATCGATGGCATCGGAAGAGCATTAATCTAAGTTAGAATATTAATATCATTCTATGGTTATAATCATTAAAAAACAATAGTTTGGTAGTGTTTCTTTCTTTGAGTTTTGGTTTTTTACTTTTGGTTTTATTTTTCTTTTAACATTAACTTTTGGAGATTTTCATGGATACTATCTATTACGTTGTGGCAGTAATGCTTGGTTTAGCAGCTGTTAGTGGTGCTATCGGTATTGCCATCGTTGGCGCAAAATTTATTGAAGGTTCAGCTCGTCAACCTGATCTTGTTCCACTTTTGCGTACTCAATTTTTTATCGTAATGGGTCTTGTTGATGCGATTCCTATGATTACAGTTGGTATTGCACTTTATGTTCTTTTCGTTGTTGCACCTGGTTTCCCAATTCCAGGCGTTGCTTAATTCTTATTTAACAATAAGCAAGTCTTAGCGTTAATTAAAAATATAAATTAAGCAAAGTTAGTGACAATGTTTTTTAAACATTGTCTTAAGACAATATTGGATAATCATTAAGCAACGATAAATGAGGTAGTTCCTTGTGGATATAAATTTAACAATCCTCGGTCAAGCTATATGTTTTTTCTTGTTTGTTTTGTTCTGTATGAAGTTTGTCTGGCCACCGATTATAGGTGCCATAGAAAAACGCCAGAAAGAAATAGCTGATGGACTTGCGTCTGCTCAGCAAGGCAAAAAAGAGATGGAACAAGCGAAGGCTGATGTGAACGATCAAATCAATAAAGCTAAAGCGGAAGCATTAGTGATTGTTGAGCAAGCGAATAAACGTCGTGCGCAAATTATTGATCAAGCTAGATTAGAAGCTGAAGATGAGCGCAGTAAAATACTGCAGCAAGCTAAAGCAGAAGTTGAAGCTGAACGTGCAAAAGCAAAAGATGAATTACGTAAGCAGGTTGCTAGATTAGCAATAGCTGGTGCTGAAAAAATTATTGAACGCTCAATAGATGAATCAGCAAATAGCGATATTGTTGATAAACTTGTTGCTGAACTTTAAGGAGGATGGGGCATATGTCTGATTTTACAACGATAGCCCGGCCTTATGCAAAAGCTGCATTTGATTTTGCACTTGAAAAAAAGAGTGCAGGTGATGTGCAAGCCATTACGCACTGGGAATCTATGTTAAATTTTGCAATGGAAGTTGCACAAAATGACCAGATAGCTCAGATGCTAACAGGCTCTCTCTCTTCTGAGGAGTCAGCAAATTTGTTCATCAATATTTGTGGCGACACGCTTTGTGAATCTGGTAAAAATTTAATTAAAGTCATGGCTGAAAACCGCCGTTTACTCGCTCTTCCAGAAGTTTTTGCTCAATTTATTGAAATGAAAACTGAATATGAAGGAACGATTGATGTTGAAGTGATAGCGATAAATAAATTAAGTGCATCTCAGGAAGAATCAATTATATCTTCTATGCAGAAGCGGTTATCACGTAATGTAAAATTACATTGTAAAATTGACACATCAATTATGGGCGGGCTAATCATACGTGCTGGTGATTTAGTCATTGATAGTAGTATTCGTGGACGATTAAATCGTCTGACCGATGTCTTACAGTCTTAAGGGGACTGAAGTATGCAACTGAATTCCACAGAAATTAGTGAACTGATCAAACAAAGAATTGCTCAGTTCAATGTCGTGAGCGAAGCACGCCATGAAGGAACCATTATTTCTGTAAATGATGGGATTATCCGTATTCATGGCCTAGCGGATGTAATGCAGGGTGAAATGATTGCCCTTCCTGGTAATAGTTATGCAATAGCTCTGAATCTTGAAAGAGATTCAGTTGGTGCTGTTGTAATGGGACCTTATTCTGATCTTGCTGAAGGGATGAAAGTCCAATGTACTGGTCGTATTTTAGAGGTACCGGTAGGGCGCGGATTATTAGGTCGTGTTGTTAATACATTGGGTTTACCAATAGATGGTAAAGGTGCAGTTGAAAATGATGGTTTTTCTCCTGTTGAAGTGATAGCTCCAGGCGTTATTGATCGCCAATCAGTTGATGAACCTGTGCAAACAGGTTATAAATCAGTTGATGCTATGATTCCAATTGGACGTGGTCAACGTGAATTAATCATTGGTGATAGACAAACAGGTAAAACAGCATTAGCAATTGATGCAATCATCAATCAGAGAGATTCTGGCATTAAATGTATATATGTTGCAATTGGACAAAAAGCTTCTACTATTTCAAATGTAGTGCGTAAGTTAGAAGAGCATAACGCTTTATCAAATACTATTGTTGTTGTTGCATCTGCGTCTGAATCAGCAGCTTTACAATACTTAGCGCCTTACGCGGGTTGTGCGATGGGTGAGTATTTCCGTGATCGCGGTGAAGATGCATTGATTGTATACGATGACTTGTCAAAACAAGCAGTTGCCTACCGTCAAATTTCATTATTACTTCGTCGCCCACCTGGTCGTGAAGCGTTTCCTGGAGATGTTTTTTATCTTCATTCGCGTTTACTTGAGCGTGCAGCACGTGTTAATGTTGAATATGTTGAAAAATTCACTAAAGGTGAAGTCAAAGGTAAAACTGGTTCTCTAACAGCATTACCAATTATTGAAACTCAGGCTGGTGATATTTCTGCTTTTGTACCAACGAATGTTATTTCCATTACTGATGGTCAAATATTCTTTGAAACAAATTTATTTAATTCTGGTATTCGTCCAGCAGTTAATCCTGGTATTTCTGTTTCTCGTGTTGGTGGTGCAGCTCAAACTAAGATTATCAAGAAGCTTTCAGGTGGAATTAGAACCGCCCTTGCACAATACCGTGAATTAGCTGCTTTTGCTCAATTTGCATCTGATCTTGATGATGCAACTCGTAAACAGTTAGATCATGGGCAAAAAGTAACAGAGCTATTGAAACAAAAACAATATGCGCCAATGTCTGTTTCTAAGCAAGCTATCTTATTATATGCAGCTGAAAAAGGCTTTTTAGATGATATTCCAGTTGATAAAATCGTACCTTTTGAAGAAGCTTTAATGCAATATATCGATACTGCTCATGCTGACTTTATGGCTGAATTAGATAAAACAGGCAATTACAATGATGAGATTGAAGCTAAATTTAAATCAATCTTAGAATCTTGTAAGCAATCGGCTAACTGGTAAAGTTTAGAATGCGTTAAGTACATGCTACTAGCGCATTTAAATTATTTTTAAGTCTTAAGGATAGGCAATTATGGCTGGAGCAAAAGAGATACGTTCTAAAATTGCAAGTGTGAAAAATACTCAAAAAATCACAAAAGCAATGGAAATGGTAGCTGCTTCTAAAATGCGTAAATCACAAGATCGCATGGCTGCTGGTCGCCCTTATGCTGAAATGATTCGTAACGTTATCAATCATGTTGTTAAAGGTAATCTTGAATACAAACACCCATATCTAGAAACTCGCTCACAAAAAAGGGTTGGTTATATTATTGTTTCTACTGATAGAGGGCTTTGCGGCGGATTAAATGCAAATTTATTCAAAGCTGTATTGATTGATATTAATGAGAAAATTTCTCAAGGCATCAAGGTTGATCTAGCTTTGATTGGTTCTAAAGCTGTTAGTTTCTTTAGTTCTATCAAAGCAAATATTGTTGCTCAGAACACAGGGCTTGGTGATGCGCCTACATTAAATGATTTGCTTGGATTAATTCAGGTGATGATTAAAAAATTTGATGAAGAAAAAATTGATAGTGTGTATTTAGCACATAATCATTTTGTCAACACCATGTCTCAAGAAGCTAAAGTAACTCAGTTATTACCAATTTTACCATCTGAAGAAATAGATTATAAATCAATTAAATCAACCCCATGGGATTATCTCTATGAGCCTGATCCTAAAATGTTATTAGATTTATTGATTCGTCGTTATATTGAATCTCAGGTATATCAAGGTGTTGCTGAAAATTTAGCAAGTGAACAAGCTGCAAGAATGGTAGCAATGAAAGCTGCAACAGATAATGCTGGTGAAATGATTAAAGAGCTTCAATTAGTTTATAATAAAGCTCGCCAAGCAAGTATCACGCAAGAATTAACTGAAATTGTGTCAGGTGCCTCAGCGGTTTAAGGCTGATATTGATTAGCCTTGACAAAATTAACGCAAATATTTAGAGGGTAGAAAATGGCTACTGGAAAAATTATCCAGATTATAGGCGCTGTAGTTGATGTTGAATTCCCACAGGATTCAGTTCCAAAAGTTTTCAACGCGCTTGAAATCGAAGGTTTTACAGAGAGATTAATTTTAGAAGTACAACAACAATTAGGTGGTGGTGTTGTTCGTTGTATCGCTATGGGTACTTCGGATGGTTTACGCCGTGGTTTAGTTGTTAAAGATTTAGGTCATGCTATTGAAGTACCAGTAGGAACTGAGACATTAGGTCGTATTATGAATGTTCTTGGTGATCCTATCGATATGAAAGGACCTATTGGTGAAAAAGAACGCTGGGGAATTCATCGTGCTGCGCCAAGTTATGAAGAACTTGCTAACTCTCAAGAGCTATTAGAGACAGGTATTAAAGTTATTGATTTAGTTTGTCCTTTTGCTAAGGGTGGTAAAGTAGGTCTGTTTGGTGGTGCGGGCGTTGGTAAAACAGTTAACATGATGGAGCTAATTCGTAATATAGCAATTGAGCATTCTGGTTATTCTGTATTTGCTGGTGTGGGTGAACGTACTCGTGAAGGAAATGATTTTTATCATGAAATGAATGATTCAAATGTTCTTGATAAAGTATCACTTGTGTATGGTCAAATGAATGAACCACCAGGAAATCGTCTGCGCGTTGCTTTAACAGGTCTTACAATGGCAGAAAAGTTCCGTGATGAAGGTCGTGATGTATTATTATTTGTTGATAATATTTATCGCTACACACTTGCAGGAACAGAAGTATCTGCATTATTAGGACGTATGCCATCAGCAGTAGGCTACCAACCTACACTAGCAGAGGAAATGGGCGCCTTACAAGAGCGTATTACGTCTACTAAGACAGGCTCAATTACCTCTGTACAAGCTGTATATGTTCCTGCTGATGACTTAACCGATCCATCACCCGCTACGACATTTGCTCACTTAGATGCAACAGTTGTATTGAGCCGTCAAATTGCTTCATTAGGGATTTATCCTGCAGTGGATCCACTTGACTCAACTAGCCGCCAATTAGATCCATTAGTTGTAGGCCAAGAGCATTATGATACAGCTCGTGGTGTTCAAACTATTTTACAAAGATATCAAGAACTCAAAGATATCATTGCAATATTAGGTATGGATGAACTATCTGAAGAAGATAAGTTAGTTGTATCTAGAGCTCGTAAAATTCAACGTTTCTTATCACAACCATTTTTCGTTGCTGAGGTATTTACAGGTTCCCCTGGTAAATATGTTCCTCTTAGCGAAACAATCAGAGGCTTTAAAGGTATTATGGAAGGTGAGTATGATAATATTCCCGAACAAGCCTTCTATATGGTTGGATCGATTGATGAAGTGTTAGAAAAAGCGAAAAAAATGTAATCGAAAAATGATGTAACGCCTATTGTAAAATCAATAGGCGTTGGAGAATATTATGGCAAAGACATTTTTATTGGATGTAGTAAGTGCTGAAGCATTGTTGTTTTCAGGACAAGTTCAAAGCATCCAAATTACTGGCAGTGAGGGTGAGTTAGGTATACGCCCTGAACATGCTCCTTTGCTTACAGCGATTAAGCCTGGTTTAGTGCGCATTGTGAAAGAAGATAATACTGAAGAGTTAGTATATCTTAGCGGTGGTATTTTAGAGGTACAACCTAAGCGTGTAATTGTTTTATCTGACGCTGCTATTTATGGTGAAGATATTGATGAGGAGCGTGCGCTTGCTTCTAAACAACGTGCTGAGGCACAATTGGCTAAAAATCAAAGTAGTGTGGATAATGCTGAAGCAGAGGCTCATCTTTCTAGAGCTCTTGCCAAGTTACGCGTAATTGAGCTGATTAAGCTCCAAGAAAATAAATCAAAAAGAAATAAGTAAATATATTGATCTAATGTTAAAAAAGCGCTCATTTGAGCGTTTTTTTTTGAGAAAAACTTCTATAAATTTAAGTTAATATTATGTGTTCTATGAAACCATAGTGATAATAGGTAATATAGATGAAGTAATTGTTATATTTTTTTTGTATAATCTACATCTAGGTTAGGTAAACAAACTTGTTTGCAGGATCTTTAATGGTGCATAATCTGACTTTTTATTGAGCATACAAAATGCAGGAGCGACTGAATGCCAGCTAAAGCTGATGAGTTAATTAAAGTTTTTAAAGCTATCTTAAAAGATGAAAAATTCTCTTCTCAAGGTGAGATTGTTATTGCATTACAACAAGCGGGTTTTGATAATATAAATCAATCAAAAGTTTCCAGAATGCTAACAAAATTTGGAGCCGTAAGAACTCGAAACGCAAAACAAGAAATGGTCTATTGCCTTCCTCAAGATGCAAGTGTGCCCGCAACATCAAGCCCATTAAAAAATTTGGTTTTAGATGTTGATTACAACGATTCTTTAGTTGTGATTCATACTAGTCCAGGTGCTGCTCAGTTAATTGCAAGATTATTAGATTCACTTGGTAAAAATGAAGGGATTTTAGGGAGTATTGCGGGCGATGATACTATTTTCACAACCCCTACCAAAAAAGTGAGTGTGAAAGAATTGTATCAATCAATATTAGTACTTTTTGATCAAGAGCTTTAGTACTAAATCATTAAATAATTGATAGTAAAAAATATTTATTTTTGATTACTGCTATCACGCATTTATGCATAAGCATATGAATTTTTTATATTAATATTGTTTTTAACATATTAATGAATTTTTAAACTATTAATAGGAATGACAAATGAGTTTATTGAATGTACCTGCTGGCAAATCCTTGCCAGATGATATTTATGTGATAATAGAAATCCCAGCTAATGCTGATCCTGTTAAGTATGAAATTGATAAAGAGACAGGTGCGTTATTTGTAGATCGTTTTATGGGTACAGCTATGTTTTATCCGTGTAATTATGGTTATATCAATCATACTTTATCTTTAGATGGCGACCCTGTTGATGTACTGGTACCCACTCCTTTTCCTTTAGAGGCTGGCTCTGTAATTCGTTGTCGTCCTGTTGGCGTACTTAAAATGACAGATGATGCTGGTGAAGATGCTAAATTACTGGCTGTTCCACATGAAAAAATGAGTAAAGAGTATGGTCATATCCAAGATATAGGAGATGTACCTGAGTCACTTAAAGCACAAATAGAACATTTTTTTCAGCATTATAAAGATTTAGAAAAAGGTAAATGGGTTAAAATTGATGGCTGGGCAGATGCTAATGCTGCTCGAGAAGAGATTTTAAGCTCATTTGAACGCGCTAAAAAATAATATAGTTTAAAATTGCTTTTAGCAAAGCGCTATACTTTTTGATATTACTATTAAAAATAAGTAAAGATTAAAGTATAGCGCTTGTTTTTTTATGGTTTTATTAATTATTATGCGAACTTAATTTAAGTGAATAAATGCTTATGCCTAATATAACTCGTTCTGCTTTAGTGTCATTTAGTGCTTTAGAAATGTTTAACTTAGTCAATGATATCAAATCTTACCCTGAGTTTTTACCTGGCTGTATTGGTGCGAGTATTTTAAGCCAAGCAGAAAATGAGATGGTTGCATCAGTAGAAGTTGAAAAATTTGGGATTAAAAAATCATTTGTGACTCGAAATAGGTTAATTGTAGGTGAATCAATCTTAATGGAATTAGTGGAAGGTCCTTTTAAGCAATTAACTGGTGGCTGGACATTTACTAGTTTATCTGAAAATGCTTCTAAAGTTGAATTATCGTTACAGTTTGAATTTACTAATAAATTAGTTGAACTTGCTTTTGGTAAGGTATTTAATGAGTTAGCTGTCAATATGGTAAGTGCATTTTCGGATAGAGCTAAGCTGGTATATCGAAGGTAATTTTTATGGATGAAATAAGTGTTCAGGTAGTGTTTGCCTTACCTCAAAAGCAATATGTGTATGGAGTTAATCTTCCTAAAAACTCAACAGTTGAAACTGCAATTATTGCTTCAGGTATCCTTAAAATTAGACCTGAAATCGATTTAGCAACGACAAAAGTCGGGATTTATAGTCGTATTGTTAAATTAACCGATACCCTTAAACAAGGGGATAGAATAGAAATTTATAGGCCATTGACTGCTGATCCTAAAGAGTTAAGACGTAAACGCGCAGAGCGCACCGCAAAACAGTGACATTATCAATCAGGATATAAAGTAATATTATGAAGATGCTAACGTTAATTTCTCCTGCTAAAACATTAGATTATGATTCACCCTTACCTAGCGAAAATCATACTATGCCACTTTTTTTAGAAAAAAGTGAAACATTAATAGATGTTTGCAGAAAGTTAACGCCCGTTGAATTAAGTCAATTGATGAGAATCAGCGATAAATTAGCAGCTCTTAATGTTGCAAGATTTGCACAATGGAATAAAGAGGCAGATTTTAGTACAGCAAGGCAAGCTATTTATGCCTTTCAAGGTGATGTTTATTTAGGATTAGAAGCCCATGCTTTATCTGAATCTGAAATTAATTATGCACAAGAAAATTTATGTATTTTATCCGGCCTTTATGGTGTATTAAGACCCTTAGATTTAATGCGTCCATACCGATTAGAAATGGGTACAAAACTTAAAACACCTTTTGCTGATAACCTTTATCAATACTGGCGATCAACTATCACACAATATTTAAATTCACGAATTGAATCAGACGCTATTAGCGCAATGATTAATTTAGCTTCTGATGAGTATTTTTCAGTGGTAGATACAAAAGCCTTGACTGTACCTGTTATAAAACCAATTTTTCAGGATGAGAAAAATGGTAAGTATAAAGTAATTAGCTTCTTTGCTAAAAAGGCAAGAGGGATGATGGCTAGATATTTAATTCAATCAAAATGTGAAAATATGGATGATATCAAAGCATTCAATGCTTCAGGCTACCAATATTGTGACAAAGAGTCGACGGATTTAAATTGGGTATTTAAACGCAAAGAGCAGTAAGAGAGCAATAAAATGATTCATTATATTGTTTAGTTAAACTTTTCATGGATGGAAATTAATCTTAAGGAGAAGAGTATGCGTTATTATTTAATGGCATTGAAAAATTGTTTTAATTTTAAAGGTAGGGCTTCACGTTCTGAATTTTGGGTATTTACACTTGTAAATTATTTTATAATTTATTTTTTGTATTTTGTATTTATTTTTTCAAGTGAATATAACGAAACTTTAGCCGGTGGCGCATTAGTCCTATCTCTTTCACTCAGTTTAGTTTTGGTTGTGCCCTCTGTATCCGTTTCAATTAGGCGTTTGCATGATACTAATAGAACAGGTTGGTTATTTTTATTAAGTTTTGTTCCTATTATAGGAACTGTGTTATTGATATATTGGTATTGTTTAAAAGGCTGTGAAGGTGATAATCATTTTGGACCTGATCCTTTTACATTATAATTTAGGTATTACCTTTAAAGGTATAAGTTAAAAATGGAAAATTTGATTACTGTAAAATGCCCTACTTGCAAAGCTGAGGTCGTTTGGGGAGAAGTTAGTATATATAGGCCCTTTTGTTCTAAACGGTGTCAATTAATTGATTTAGGTGAATGGGCTGATGAAAAAAAATCGATTCCAGGGGATCCTATCATCGATGAAAGTGATCTATGGGGGGAAGATTTTAATCCTGAGAAGTAACGATTAATCTTTTAACGAATCAGTTAGTTTAATGCTAAAAAATCCACCATTTCTTGGAAGTATTTTTCTATACCAGGAAATGAGTGGTTCCCACCTTCTTCTACGGTTTGTTTACAATCTCTGTAATAGTCAACCGCCTGTTGGTAGTCTAATATCTCATCTCCTTTTTGTTGTAAAAGCCAAATTAAATCAGGGTATTCAATAGGCTCAACATAAATTGCTTTGAGTTCATCTACTTGGTTTGTTGTTAATTCATAAGTTTCTTTTGTATAGATGTTTGTATTTATCCCTACATAATCATGAAGAAGTTCAAATGGTCTAACGGCTGGATTAATGACAATAGCAGGAATTTCAAAAGCTGATGATATCCAAGTGGCATAAAAACCACCTAATGATGACCCTACTACACCAATTGGTTCTTGTTGATTAAAAAATAGTTCTTCTAGATACATTGCACACAGCTGCGGAGAAAAAGGTAATTGTGGAATAAATATTTCAATATCAGGGTGATTCTCAGATATCCAGCGTTTTAAAAGTGTAGCCTTAATTGAAAGTGGTGAACTATTAAAACCGTGAAGATAAATGAGTTTTGACATAATGATCCTAATAATATTTAATCAGTTAAATTACTCATAGCCTTTAGCTGAAACGTCTACTGAATAATTAATATTTTCGATGCGTTTTACACATGTCTCTAAATTTCCATCTGGCTTTAATATAAACTCTCTCCAGCCAGGATTGATTGTATCAAGTGAAAATATTTTTGATTTAGGTAAAAACTGGATTGAAGTTGAGGGGGTAGAATAAAAAGACCAATCCTCCCAACAGTCATCTATCGCTTGATGAATATGGCCACATATGATTGCTTTTATCTTATCATAGGATTTTAGTTTTGTAGCAAGTGTATCACTATTTTGTAACTTGTGTTGATCTAACCACTGTGAACCACAAGGTTTAGGATTATGATGAACAAAAATTAATGTATTGCGATTTTTTTCTGAACTAAGGCTTTTTTCTAGAAAATCTAGTTGAGGACCAGATAATTCTCCTTTAGGTGCACCAGATAGTTGGCTATCTAGTAGTATACATTGCCAGTTATCGTTTATTAAAATATGTTTTGCCTCAGATAAGTTTGAGGTGTTAAGTATGCCTTGCATGTTATTTTGATTATCATGATTTCCGGGTAACCAAACAACAGGTGTATTAAAAGTACCCATAATATTAATAAAGTGTTGATATGATTCAATACTCTGATCTTGAGTTATATCACCAGAGCAGACAATCAAATCAAAGATAGTATTATTTTTTTTGATTGTATTGATCACAGCTTGAAAGCTTTTATAGGTAGGGACACCAAGCAACTTTTCTTTTTTATCTGCAAAAAGGTGCATGTCGCTAATTTGTAAAAGCTTAATACTTTCATTTGTAGTTGAAAGGCTAAGTCGAGTGTTCAATGTCATATTCCTTAAGTACAATATATTAAATTATGGTAATCGATAGGTGTCACTAAAATAATTAAGGCTAAAGATTGATTTAAGTAATCTAAAACCGAGATAATAAGGTAAACTCAATTGGATAATAGCCGATTTACTAAGAGTAAATCTGTCTGCTATGACACATTTTTATGAAAAAGAAGTAAAATTTAACATTGTTTGTGTTTTTTTTGTTCGAATTTATAAGTTGATCACATTATTTGTTTGAAATTTAAACTAAAAATGAAGCATTTATACTAGAAAACTATTTTTTAATGAATATATATTCATAATTCTATACTGAGGAGCTGTGTTGTATGCCAATTAATTTTTTGAAACGCTGGTGTAAGCGTTTTTTGCTACTAATATTAGTTGCACTTTTAACGTTTATGGTGATTCGAATTTATGATTCTCAAAGAGGATTGAGATTAGAAGTTTGGCATCGTTATGTTCCAAATGAAATGACAGCGGCAGAAATTGATAAAATGACTTTTGCTGATTATTTGAAAGCTGAAGAGGGTATTTTCCAGGAAGTAATCGATAATGTGATTAAGCCTTTAGAGCAAGGGCAAACTCTCACCGTGGCTGATATTGATGGTCTTAATGAAGATTTTGATTTTGATGATCAAAATGTTTCTGAAACTGATTGGGATGATTATTTCTCTACAAACCGTACTATCATTAATTCTTTAGGATCAAATGGTGTGCCTTTGAATCGCTATCTTGAGCAAAGTGCAGTTTACCCTGGCAATTTTGAACAGGATTGGAATCGTTCATACGTCATGATGCCTGATACTAGTTTATACCCTACTCCAAAAGGTGCGGTTGTTTTACTCCATGGATTAACTGATACGCCTTACAGCCTTAGGAATATGGCTGATTTGTATCGCTCTAATGGGTTTGTTGCAATCGGATTAAGATTACCTGCACACGGTACAGTACCCGCTGCCTTAAGTAAGGTTGACTGGGAAGATTGGTTAGCAGCAACAAGACTTGGAGTCAGAGAGGCAAAAAGATTAACATCAGAAAAATCCCCTTTGCATATCGTTGGTTTTTCTAATGGGGGGGCATTAGCTATGAAATATGCCCTTGATGCAATTGATAATGATTCATTAGCTAAGCCAGATCATGTTGTGTTAATTTCTCCAATGATAGGTATTACTGCATTTGCTCGTTTTGCAGGTATAGCTGGTTGGCCTGCAGTTTTCCCCCCATTTGCAAAAGCAGCTTGGCTAAGTGTTTTGCCTGAATTTAATCCATTTAAGTATAATTCATTCCCTGTTAATGGAGCGAGGCAATCTCATCTTTTAACCAGTGTACTTCAGCAGCAAATTTCTGATTATGCACAGCAAGGTAAGTTAACTTCATTGCCACCAGTGATAACGTTTCAATCTGTAGTTGATTTCACTGTCAGTACGAGGGCAGTTATTACAGCTCTTTATAATCAATTGCCCGATAATGGAAGTGAATTAGTTTTATTTGATCTTAATAGAGCGGCTAATTTCGATATTTTAATGCGTTCATCTACAATATCAAATGTTGGGCAGTTACTTCCAGCTCCTCCTAGAAAGTATGATTCAACTATAGTAACAAATAGAGAAAAGTTTAATAGCGAAGTTGTCGCTAGGACTCAAAGAGCATTAACAAACGAAGAAATAGTTGAACCTTTAGGGGTCAGTTACCCTAATGATTTCTTTTCTCTTTCTCATGTAGCTATCCCTTTCGCTGCAAACGATCCACTATATGGAAGTCAACCAAGTAATCCAACTCAATATGGCATCAATTTAGGAAGTTTGGCTGTAAGAGGGGAACGCTCTGTTTTATTAGTTGATTTAGATACCCTTTTAAGAGCCTCTTCTAATCCATTTTATGATTATATGATGCAAAGAGTTCAAAGTGATATTGATAAATCATTGAAATAATAATTAAAATTTTATTTAAATCTGTTTTTATTTTAGGTATGCTGTTAGCTAAATTTGCTAATGGCATCTTTCAGGGAATTGTTTATAGAATGAATACGTATAAAAAAATGTTGTTTTGGAGGCTTTATGGGGCTATCTGTTAATAAGAGGTCTGCCTTGACACTTTTTTCAGGTAAGAGTGATATTCGCAGTCATCAAATTAGGTTTATGCTAGCTGAAAAAGGGGTGATGTATGAGCTAGAACTTGTAACACCAAATCGGATGTCTGATGATTTATTAGCACTTAACCCTTATGGAACAATACCTACTTTAGTTGATAGAGAGTTGACACTCTACTATACTCATATCATAGCCGAGTATATTGATGAACGTTTTCCCCACCCTTCTCTTATGCCTGTTTATCCACAAGACCGAGCTTCCACTAGGCTTATGCTAAATAGGATAGAACAAGATTGGTATCCTTTAGCTGATAAAGCACTTTTTAGAGATGAAGAAGGGGATAGGTCTCGTAGAAGACTTCGCGATGAGTTATTATCATTAGCTCCTATATTTAGGCGTACGCCATTTTTCTTGAATGACGAATTTTCTATTATAGATTGTGCATTAGCCCCTCTTTTATGGCGACTTACTCATATTGGTATTGAGATTCTTGACACGCAGAGTGCAAAAGATATAAGACCCTATATGAAACGAGTTTTTAATAGAGATGGATTTTTAAACTCTTTAACACCAATTGAAAAAGAGATGCGTTCAAGCTATTAAGATTCTTGTGCTAGAATAGATCCCACACACTATATTTTGTTGACCACTATATAACCGATCAGATTTTTAAATGATGTATTGAATATTATTTAACTAGGACTAGCTATGAAAGAAGGAAAAGAATTATTACCATTAAGACCTTATCTCTTAAGAGCACATTATGATTGGTTATGTGATAATCAATTAACCCCGTTTCTTTTAGTTAATATAAACTATCCAGGTGTTGATGTGCCGTTTGAATACGCAAAGGACGGTCAAATTGTATTAAATATAGCACCTCATGCATTAGGTAACTTATTATTAGGTAATGATGTAGTGAGTTTTAGTGCAAGCTTTAACGGTAAATCAAGAAATTTAAGTATTCCTCTAGGAGCAATTATTGCGGTTTATGCTAGGGAAAATAATGCTGGGATAGGATTCCCACCTGAGCCTTTTTATGAAAAGCAGCTTAAAGACGCTGAGGCAAGGCAGTCTATTCAATTAGTTGAGGAAAGTAATCTTCATGTTGAGCCTGATGTAGATATTCATAATCAGGATGATAAAGCTATAAAACAATCTGATGAAGTTTCTGATAAGCCAAAATCAACACGAAGAAAAGCAAAAGTAAAATCAGAAGATGAAAGCTTAGTACCAGAAAAGAAAAAAACGAAAAAAACATCTCATTTAAGAGTGATTGATTAATTAAAGAATAAAATTCGTTTTATACGTCTTATAAACAATTAAAGAGGATATTATGTTACACAGCGGCTTAACAAATAAACCTACTGTATTTAGCGGAGCACAACCATCTGGTGAATTAACGATAGGGAATTACTTAGGAGCACTTCGTCAATGGGTACAATTACAAGAAAGTTTTGATTGTATCTATTGTATTGTTGATTTACATGCTATCACTGTGCGTCAAGATCCTTCCGCACTTAAAAAAGCAACGTTAGATACATTAGCACTTTATTTAGCGTGTGGAATTGATCCTTCAAAAAGTACCATTTTTGTTCAGTCACATGTTCCCGCGCATGCTGAGCTTGCTTGGTTACTCAATTGCTATACTTATTTTGGTGAATTAGGGCGTATGACACAGTTTAAAGATAAGTCACAGCGCTATGAAGAGAATATTAACGCAGGTTTATTTAGTTATCCTGTTTTAATGGCTGCAGATATTTTGTTATATCAAACACACCAAGTACCAGTGGGTGAGGATCAAAAGCAACACTTAGAGCTTAGTCGTGATATTGCACAACGATTTAATAGTTTATATGGTGATATTTTTAAAGTACCAGAGCCATTTATCCCTAAATCAGGGGCAAGGGTAATGTCATTGTTAGAACCAACTAAAAAAATGTCAAAATCAGATGAAAATCGAAACAATATTATTGGTTTGTTAGAAGATCCTAAATCAGTAGAGAAGAAATTAAAACGCGCAGTCACTGACTCTGAAGATCCCCCTGTGATACGCTATGACATTACCAATAAAGCGGGTGTGTCTAATTTATTAGATATTTTATCTGGTGTAACAGGCCAATCTATTTCTGAGTTAGAAACGCATTTTGATGGAAAAATGTATGGGCACTTAAAAACTGAAGTTGCACAAGCTGTTGTTTCAATGTTGACAACTTTACAAGAAAAATACCATCATTATAGAAATGATGAGGTTTTATTGAATCAAATCATGCAAGAGGGTGCGCAAAAAGCAAATGAAAGAGCTAATCAAACTCTTAATCGAGTTAAAGCTGCGTTAGGATTAATCACGCTTTAATGGGTGTTTAGCTTTTTATTTGAAAGAGAAAACGCATTTAGTTTTCCTTTTTAGTCATCAATATTCTATTAGGATTATATTATGAGTACTTCAAATCCACTATTAAAAAATACAACACTACCCTTATTTTCTGAGATTCAAGTTGAACACATTGTTCCCGCTGTAGAACATTTTATTCAACTATGCCGAGATAATGTGGAAGCTGTCGTTAATCAAAAAACACCTTATACTTGGGAATCAGTTTGTGATGCATTGGCTAAGTGTGATGATCAATTTTCTCGTGCTTGGTCTCCGATTAGTCATTTAAATTCAGTTAAAAATAGTCCTGAACTGAGAGAGGCTTATGAAGCTTGTTTGCCATTACTGTCTGAATATGGAACTTGGGTTGGCCAGCATGAGGGGTTATTTAAAGCCTATGTTGCGATTAAAGAGCGCGCTGATTTTAATGATTTACCGATAGCAAAACAAACTGCGATTAATAATGCGTTGAGAGATTTTGAATTATCAGGAATAGGACTCCCCCTTGAAAAACAAAAAAGGTATGGAGAGATTGTCGCTAGATTATCCGATCTTTCTGCGTCATTTAGTAATAATGTGTTAGATGCTACTATGGCTTGGAGTAAATTAATCACAGATGAGCAAATTTTAGCTGGATTACCTGAAAGTGCTCTCGCTGCTGCTAAAGAACGAGCAATTGCTAAAGAACAAACTGGATGGTTATTAACTCTTGATATGCCTAGTTATTTACCAGTGATGATGTACGCGGATAATCAATCTTTACGCGAGGAGATGTATACTGCATTTGTGACTCGCGCCTCAGATCAAGGACCACATGCAGGCCAGTTTGATAATAGTGATTTGATAACCGAAATAGTTGCGTTAAGACACGAACTAGCAACGTTGTTAGGATTTGAGCACTATTCAAATAAATCGCTTGCTACTAAAATGGCCCAATCACCAGATCAAGTTCTTGATTTTTTAAATGATTTAGCAAAACGAGCAAAACCACAGGGTGAAGCTGAACTTAAAAACGTTTTTGATTTTGCTAAAGTTCATTACGGTATGGATAGTTTAAATGCATGGGATATCACCTATTATAGTGAAAAACAAAAACAGCATCTTTTCTCTATTAATGATGAAGATTTACGTCCGTATTTTCCTGAAAATAGGGTGCTTGCCGGTTTATTTGAGGTTATAAAACGTGTTTTTGGTATTGAAGCTAAAATAAGAAATGGTGTGGATGTTTGGCACCCAGAAGTTCAATTTTATGATTTATTTGATAAAACAGGTGAGCTAAGAGGAAGCTTTTATTTAGATTTATATGCTCGTGAGAATAAACGAGGTGGGGCTTGGATGGATGATTGCGTTGGGGCTTTGAAATTAGCTCAAGGTGAATTGCAAAAACCAGTCGCTTATTTGACTTGTAATTTTACCCGTCCAATTGGTGATAAGCCTGCCCTCTTTACGCATGATGAAGTGATTACGTTATTTCATGAGTTTGGTCATGGTATTCATCATATGCTAACTAAGATAGACACTTCAGGTGTGTCTGGTATTAATGGTGTTCCATGGGATGCAGTAGAATTACCTAGCCAATTTTTAGAAAATTGGTGCTGGGAAGAAGAGGCGTTAGCATTTATATCTGGACATGTTGAAACGGGCGAGCCACTTCCTAAATCGATGTTAGATAAAATGCTAGAAGCGAAAAATTATCAAGCAGCCATGTTTATTTTACGCCAACTCGAATTTGGATTATTTGATTTTAGACTCCATCATGAATATGACCCTAACAAAGGTGCTGATATATTAGGTCTATTAGCAGAAGTTAAATCTCAAGTCGCTGTGATCAAATCGCCTTCATTTAATCGATTTGCTCATTCATTTAGTCATATCTTTGCCGGTGGTTATGCAGCAGGGTATTACAGTTATCTGTGGGCTGAAGTGTTATCTGCTGATGCATTCTCAAGATTTGAGGAGGAAGGGATATTTAACTCAGAGACAGGCCGTGATTTCTTAGAAAATATTTTATCTAAAGGTGGATCTGAACCGCCGATGATTTTATTTAAACGCTTTCGTGGTAGAGAGCCGAGTTTAGATGCGTTGCTCAGGCACTATGGAATCGCTGCGTAGCCTCTTTTTTGAAGCGTAGTTTCTATCCTGATCATCAAGTAATGAGCAGGATAGATTATTTTTTCCTTTCTTTTAATTGATTATATCATGCTGACTCAAACATGTTCTCCACCAATATCGCCTTATCATATCGCCTTAAATCTTAATGAAGGTTCTAGGTTTTTTTTATCGAATTTAGCGAAAAAATGGCAGCTAATTGATCAACCTGATTGTTTGTTAGTTTTGAGTTATCAATCTGGTAGACTGGAATTAACTAAAGCTGATGAGCCTAAACAAGGTCCGGTTTATGTTGATTTTGTTGAAGGTGTATTAAAACATAGACGTCAATTTGGAGGGGGCAGAGGAGAGGCGGTTGCTAAAGCGTGTGGTATCAAAGGGAATTATTTGCCCTCTATCATCGATGCAACCGCAGGATTAGGTCGAGATGCATTTGTTTTAGCTTCCCTTGGGTGTGAGGTTAAGTTACTTGAACGACATCCAGTTGTCGCAGCTTTACTTGAGGATGGTTTAACTAGAGCTTATCAAGATTCACATATAGGGGATTGGATGCAGGTTCGAATGCAGCAAATTATCCCGACTGAGGGTATTAAAGAAAGTCAAACCCTTCTTACCACACTTCAGCCTGCTGATGTGGTTTATCTTGACCCGATGTACCCGCATCCAGAGCACAAAAAACAAACAGCATTAGTTAAAAAAGAGATGCGGGTATTTCAATATTTGGTAGGCGCTGATGTCGATGCTGATACACTTTTACCCCCAGCCTTGGCTTTAGCTAAAAAACGTGTTGTTGTTAAAAGGGCTGATTATGCCCCAGTACTCAATGGCCAATCACCACAAGGATTTGTTAAAACAAAAAATCACCGATTTGATATTTATTCAAAAGTGATTGAATAATCTGTAAGTATCATTTGTATCATGACCTTAACCGACCATATCAAATCATGGTTTAATTGGTTAAATGATTAAGAAAAAATTTGGAATAAAAAAACAAATCCAGATCCAATTTACGATAATTCAAATTTTAGGTTAAGTTATTATTTAATAATGTTTTATTTTTAGGGATACCACATATGCAATTTTATTTTAAAAAGATGAGTTTTATTCAAACCTCAATAGTAAAACTGTTTAGCTTTAAAGCTCAGATTAGCTTAGGGGTAATGATGATTATGACATCATTACCGATATGGTCAGAAGATTCATTTCCTATCCCTAATAATTTTTATCCTGTGACTGAAGGGATATTTCGTTCAGGCCAACCTAATGCACTGGAAATGCAGGGCCTAGAAGCTATGGGAATTAAGTCAGTCTTAAATTTACGACAATGGCATTCTGATACGAATGAAGCTGAGGGAACGAACTTACAATTAAGTCGTGTTCCTATGGATGCGGCTGATGTGAATGATGATAATATTGTTGAAGCGCTCAGAATTTTAAAAACAGCTGAGAAGCCTGTGTTGATTCATTGTTGGCATGGAAGTGATAGAACTGGTGCTGTTGTTGCAATGTACCGGTTAGTTTTTGAAGATACGCCAAGAGAAGAGGTATTAGCCGAATTACGTAAACCTGAATATGGATATCATTATAATATTTATGCCAATATTGAACGTTATATTGAACATGTTGATATAGATGCAATTAGAGCGAGAGTCATGGCACCATAAATTGATCATTAATTGATTTAGGCCTTAACTGAATGATACAGATCTTTTAATAGACAGGTAAATGAGTATGAAAATTGTTGTTGATGAAAATATGCCCTATGCCACATCTCTTTTTGCGCGGTTTGGGGAGGTGATTTCTGTTCCAGGTAGGCCCTTTGATGGAAGTGTTTTGACTGATGCTGATGCTTTAATGGTAAGATCGGTTACTAAGGTTAATGCTGAATTATTGTCAGGCACTAATGTCAAATTTGTTGGAACTGCAACAGCGGGAACCGATCATATTAATACTGATAAATTTGATGAATTAGGAATTTACGCTACTTCAGCTGCAGGGTGTAATGCAATTGCAGTTGTAGAATATGTCTTTTCTGTTTTATTTTATTTTGCTCAAAAAGGCCAATTTACATTAACCGATAAAACGGTTGGAATTATTGGGGTTGGGAATGTTGGGAAAATTTTAGCACAAAGATTACAAGCTTTAGGAGTAAAGGTGCTGCTTTGCGATCCTCCTAGAGCAAGAAATGAAGGATTGACTGTATTTAATGAGTTTGATTATTTAATTGAACATGCGGATATATTAACCTTTCATACCCCTTTAATCCAAGGAGGGGTGGATAATACCTATCATCTTTTTGATCACCAAAAAATGAGTGAATTTGCAGACGGAAAAATGATTATTAACGCCTCTAGAGGCGAAGTTATTGATACAATTGCTTTATTAAGATCTTTAGAACAAGGACGTTTGTGGCAAATTGCATTAGATGTATTTGAAAATGAGCCTCATATTAACTTGTCTCTATTACCATATATTCAAATTGCAACTGCTCATATAGCGGGCCACAGCTTAGAGGGGAAAATACGTGGCACAACGCTTTTAGTCGAGCAATATTATTCTTATTTAGCAAAACATTCGCCTTTGCAAATTGAATCACTTGAAAAACCTGTTTCAGAATCTTTATTACAAGAACTACTTCCTGAACCTCAGTACCAAAGTATTTATCTAAATGAACCATTTAGTCTAGCCATTTTTTATCGACTGATGAATCTTATCTATGATGTACAAACCGATGATGCTAAATTTAGATATACTTTATTAACAAGAGATGCGATTGATTTGCCAATAGAAGTCCACCACCGGTTTGATTATTTAAGAAAAAACTATTCAGTGCGTAGAGAATGGTCATCATTAAATGTGATTACAAGTTGCTCTGAGACTGCTAAAAAATTACAAGCTCTTGGATTTAAAATTAAATATCAACCTAATAAATAAGCATGTTTTTAAATGTTCAATTAATTTATTGGTGTTAATCGCTATAAAATAAGACGCATCTAAGCGATATTTTTGTTGAGCATTAACGTATTTTTACAACAGCTTTTTTTTGCTGGTGTTTAGAAAATTCAAGCGCATCATTAAGTAATTCAAATCTAAACTCTGTCGGTGTTTCAACAAAGATATCTCCTTTTATTACTGATTCTAGTAAGTTTCGTCCATCCACCATTAACTCATGCCACTGTATCTTATCACCGTAGGTATGAAGTGCCCCTAATGCAATTTCATGATAAGATATAGTTCTTGAAAAGGCACTATCAATTGGAGTATCTATTCTTCCTAAAATGCAAATAATATGTCCATTGGCCCTAAGATAAGGTACTAGAGCTGTTGCTGATGCTTGTCCGTTAGAGTCAAAAATTGCATGATAGTGATGGAATTCTGGCTTCTCACGGTAAATAGTTTTTATATTGAGTACATCCGCTTGCTCATCGGTTAAACTTTTAGAAATGACATCGACATGAAAACCTGCCCGTGCCAGTAATTGAGATAAAAGTTTATTAACTGCACCCATCCCTGTTAATAAAACTCTATGACCTTTTTTTACGGGTATTTTTGAAAATGCTTGCCATGCAGTTAACAACGGGCAAGGTAGAGCCGCTGCTACAGCTAGGTTTAGCCCTTCGGGTAATATCATTGCTCTATCAGCATAAATCACAGTATGCGTACCAAAACTGCCATCAGATTGAAGACTACAGTGATAGACTACCATTTGTCCAATAAGGTGTTGATGCTCTGCATCATGCGCAGCTATTACTTTACCAACACCATCGACTCCCGGTACTTGTCCTACTGGCCAATTCATAGGATTATGATCTATGAATTTCCAATCAACAGGATTGATACCAGCATAGAAGTTTTCAACTACAATTTGGTTTGATTCTAGTGCTTTGATTGTTTTTATGTCAAAATTTAAAGGATTACCTTTAGCGCTAAATAGCCATGCATTATTATTAAATTTCATATTTATTCCTTTTTAATAGTTAGAATGCTTAAGATAACCTACTTTACAATAAAAATAGTTATTCGAATATTTCGATATTATAATGATAGCAATAAATTTTTTGAATAATGCTGTTTAAATTGCCTATTATTTTATACACATTCTATGTGATGAATATTCTTTTAGTGCGTGATGGGTTAGTATCGTCATAGATGAAAAAATTATTCTGGGACAATCCAGTCTACTAAGTGATGCCCTCTTCCTTCAGTTACAAGTTGTTTTGTGAGCCATGGTAATATGCTTTTCATTTGTTGTTCTAATTTCCAAGGTGGGTTAATCACAATCATGCCAGATGCGGTCATTCCTCTTCTATCACTATCAGGTTTAACGCCAAGCTCAATTTGTAATATTTTTTTAATTCCACTTGCTTTGAGTTCTGCACTCATTTTTTTGATAGTTTGCCTAAACACGACTGGATACCAAAGCGCAAAAACTCCTGTTGCAAATCGTTTATGACCTTCTTTAATTGCTTGAATCACAAGTTGATAATCTTCTTTGAGTTCATAGGAGGGATCAATTAAGACTAGCCCTCTTCTTGAAAGAGGAGGAAGATGAGATTTTAGTAGTTGAAAACCGTTACCTAATTTAATCGTGGCGCGCTCATCATGCAAAAAAACTTTTTTAAGTAAAATTTGGTCGCTAGGATGTAATTCTGCCATGACTAATTTATCATCTTCTCGTAAAGATAGCTTGGCAATTAAAGGTGAGCCTGGATAGTAACGTAGTTCACCATTTAGATTCAATGATTTGATTAAATCAAGATACGGTTTGATTAGTTCAGGTGTATCTTTTGCCTCCCACAAACGAGCGATGCCCTCTAAATACTCACTGGTTTTAGTGGACTCATCGCTATGAAGTGCATAACGCCCTGCGCCTGCGTGAGTATCAAGATACATAAATGGTTTTTCTTTCTCTTTTAATGAGTCTAGGATCAGTAGTTGTACAATGTGTTTTAGTACATCGGCAAAATTGCCTGCATGAAAAGAATGGCGATAACTGAGCATGGTAAATAAATATCCTTAAATTAGGTAGATAGAGTGAGGCAATAGATGTTTTACTATTATGGTTTAACACTACGCCAAATAGGGTTTTGTAATGAAATCAGTGTTTCAGTGGATTGTATTTCATCAATACTTTGAATTTTATTTATTAAGACTTGTTGTAGTGCATCAATAGAGCGACACATGACTTTGATAAAAATACTATATTGGCCTGTGGTATAATACGCTTCCACTACTTCTTCAAGTGCATTTAGTTTATCTAATGCTGAAGGATAGTCTTTAGCACTTTTAAGTATAATACCAATAAAGCAGCAGACATCAAATCCTAATTGTTTAGGTGAGATTGAAATGTGTGCGCCTGTAATGATACCAGCCTGTTTCATTTTCTCTACGCGAACATGAATGGTACCAGCACTCACATTCAGATGCTTTGCTAATTCAGCGTATGCTGTTCTGGCATTATCCATTAATGCTACCAAGATAGCTTTATCTAGATTATCAATTTGATAATTTTGCATCATATTTTCCTCTTAAAATTAAGAATTCGATAAAATAATGATGCTTATTTTATCGAATTTATTACCTAATAGCTTTATTTATTATTGATTATTGATTTTAATAAGTGATTTGTTGCTTAATACGCAATAGAAACTACAAAACGCAATCAAACGAGTTAAGATAATCGGATTGATACACAATAGAATATAAAAAGAATAGGAAACATTATGAGTCGTTCATTTATTGAAACACAAAAACAGATCAGCTTTGTTAAATCACATTTCTCAGAGGCGTTAGCAACAAAATTAGGATTAGTAGAAGTTCAAGCCCCTATCTTAAGTCGTTTAGGCGATGGAACACAAGATAACTTATCAGGAAGTGAAAAAGCAGTTCAAGTTAAAGTCAAAGCGTTACCAACAGAAACTTTTGAGGTTGTTCACTCACTTGCAAAATGGAAGCGTCAGACATTAGGTCGTTTTCATTTTACTGAAAATGAAGGTCTTTACACGAATATGAAAGCTTTACGTCCAGATGAAGATAGATTAAGTCCAATTCATTCTGTGTATGTCGATCAGTGGGATTGGGAACGAGTAATGCAAGCTGATTCGCGTAATCTTGATTATCTTAAAAAAACGGTAACGGATATTTATGCTGCAATTAAAGAAACGGAAAAAGCGGTTGAAAGTCAATTTGGCATAAGCGCTTTTCTACCAGATACGATTCATTTTATACACAGTGAAACTTTATTGCAGCGTTTCCCTGATTTAGATGCTAAAAGCCGTGAAAGAGCAATTGCAAAAGAACTTGGAGCAGTTTTTTTAATCGGTATTGGTGGAAAACTAACTCATGGGGAATATCATGATATTCGTGCGCCAGATTACGATGATTGGAGTACGGATAATCAAGATGGATTTAAGGGCTTAAATGGTGACATATTGGTTTGGAATCCAATATTAGAAGATGCATTTGAATTATCCTCTATGGGAATTAGAGTAGATGCGAATGCGTTAAAAAAACAACTCGCTATCACTGGGGATGAAGACAGATTATCACTTGAATGGCATAAGGCTCTCCTAAATGGTGAAATGCCTCAAACAATTGGAGGGGGGATTGGCCAATCTCGTTTAGTGATGTTATTACTGCATCTTTCTCATATTGGCCAAGTACAGTGTGGTGTTTGGACGCCAGAAATTCGAGCGTCTGTTAAAAACTTATTATAATAAAAAGTTGTCCTGCATTTTTATATGTTCATACAATTGCCATTATTCTTAAATAATGGCAATTGTACTTTTAACTCCTTAAATAGTTTGACCTACTTTTTGATTCGATGGCATTTCTGTCAGTCTTTAACGTCATTTTTGTATATTATCGAAATCGATTGAATAACAAATGGTATAATGCCATCAGATTTTAGAATGATATAAGGTATCATTGAATTTTAAATGATCAAAAGGTAATTTCATGACAATTGTTTATTTAGTAAGACATGGTGAGACTCAATGGAATGCGCAAAAGCGTATCCAAGGCCAAGCTGATAGCCCTTTGACCGAAGAAGGAAGAATACAGGCTAAGCAAGTTGCTATGCGAGTTAAAAACTTAGGGATTACACACCTAATCAGCAGTGATTTAGGGCGAGCTGTTGAAACGGCCGAAATTTTAGCACAAGTGTTGATGCTACCTGTTCAAACAGATAAAAGGTTGCGTGAACTAGATATGGGTATTTTAGAAGGCAAATGTGTTAGCGAATTGACTCCTGAAGAAGATATGATTAGGCGCTCACCTTTGTCCGGTACGCCAGATGCTAGAATACCCAATGGCGAATCAATGCAAGAATTAGCAAATAGATTACATGATGCCATTGATGATCTACGTATGCTTCCAGACGGAAGTGTCCCATTACTTGTATGCCATGGGTTGGCTTTAGGATGTTTAATTGGAACTGTTATGGGATTACCCGCTCATGCACCAAGACGGATACGTTTACGCAATTGTTCTTTATCAAGAATAGATTATCAAGCTGGTGAATGGTTAGCTGAAGGATGGATTGTTGAAACAGCAGGAGATATTAGTCACCTTGAATCTCACTCTGCGGATGAATTATAAATAATATCTTTGATTTAATAGATAAATGCTATAGTTTCATAAAAGTGTCACATAAGTGTTTCATACTAGTAAAGGCATGTTATATCAAATTGTGTTAACTACAAAATTGATGTTTTTAGTAATTAATTTTGTAGTGTGTTTTATATGACATGATTAAACTTTTATATTAATGAACACAGGGCTAAGACTTATGGCAGCAACAATAACGATACTGATCATTGAAGATGAACAAGCAATCAGCGAGATGCTTATATTTCTTTTGCAGCAATCTGGATTTGATGTCAAAGCGGCTTCAAATATCCAAGATGCACAGTCTATGCTAACTTCCCCTTTACCGGATCTTATTTTGCTTGATTGGATGTTACCTGGAGGATCTGGTATCCAACTTCTTAGGCAACTAAAAAGAGACAAGCAAACCCAATCGATACCCGTTATGATGTTAACCGCTAAAAATGAAGAATCAGATAGAGTTCAGGGATTAGATATCGGTGCAGATGATTACATCACTAAACCGTTTTCTCCAAAAGAACTTATCGCTAGAATTAAAGCTGTGTTAAGACGCGTTTCACCGCAGGTTTTAGCTGATGTAATTGATTTGGCTAATTTAAAATTAGATACTGCAGCTCATCGTGTTTTTGCAGGAGATACGCCTATTACTTTAGGGCCCACTGAATTTAAGCTCCTACATTTTTTTATGAGTCGTCCAGAACGAGTCTACAGTAGAGAGCAACTATTAGATCACGTTTGGGGAGATGGCGTATATGTGGAAGACAGAACAGTTGATGTACATATTAGGCGATTAAGGCGTGCACTTGAGCCTACTGGTCATGATAAGCATATTCAAACTGTTCGAGGAAGTGGGTATCGATTTTCTACTCAGGCGGACTAGTTATTTGACTTAATGGTTGAAGGAATTGATAATGGTAGCCTATGTTTGTTTACTTATGAGATAATCGGCTCAATTTACGTTGTATTTGGAAAGGATCGTATTTTGCTTCAAAAATTAACTTGGCAATCATTTATATTTTCTTTTGTTTTGGTATTACTGCCATGTGTGATAGTGGGGTTGATATTTGGTCATTTACCCTGGTGGATTTGTGTGGGGCTATTAGGATTATTAGGCTGGAACTACGCTCATCAGCTGAAACTCTCTTATTGGTTATGGCAAGATAAAAGTATGACCCCCCCAACTGCTAAAGGTCATTGGGAGGTTATTTTTTATGGATTACTTCAGCTACAAAAACGGAATAAAAAACGTAGAAAAGAACTTGCTACATTGATTAAGCGTTTTCGAAGTGGCGCAGAATCTTTACCTGATGCATTAGTTATGATAACCAGTGATGGTACTATTTTTTGGTGTAATAAGCTGGCTGAGAATCTTCTTGGTTTTAAATGGCCAGCTGATAATGGCCAAAATATTATTAATTTACTCCGCTATCCAGAGTTTGCCCGTTATGTTGAAGGTAAACGCTTTGAATCCCCCCTTACTTTATCATTATTTACAGAACGCGATGTTGAATTTAGGATTATGCCCTATACTGAAGATCAATTTATTGTGATGGCAAGGGATGTCACCCAAGTTAAACAGGCTGAAATAGCAAGAAGAAACTTTTTTAATAATGCGAGTCACGAATTAGGCACTCCTCTTACTGTTTTAAAAGGGTATTTAGATATGCTTGAGGATGATGCATTGAATCATTGCCTACCTCCTAAAGCATTACTGACTATGCGGGCTCAATCTGAAAGAATGGATAAGTTGATTAAACAACTTTTAGCATTATCAAGATTAGAGTACCAAGTACAAGCTTCATATAAACAAAAAATTTCATTATCAGAGATGCTAATTGCCTTACAATTAAGTGCTGAGGCTTTAAATAAAAACGCACATGAGTTTGAATTTCATATTGAACCTGGACTATTCGTACTTGGGAATTTAGAAGAGCTTCGAAGTGCGATGAATAATCTAATCGAAAATGCCATTAAACACACCCCTAAAGAAGCAAAAATAGTGGTGAAACTTGAGGCTAACTATAATAGAACTAAAGTGAAGTTTTCAGTTCAAGATAGTGGGCAAGGTATTGCAAGAGAGCATATCCCTCACCTAACAGAGCGTTTTTATAGAGTTGATGAAGCCAGGCAAAGAGAATCAGGTGGGAGCGGCATAGGTCTTGCAATAGTTAAGCATGTACTTTCAAGACACCAAAGTGAGCTTCAAATCGTGAGTCAGTTAGGTAAAGGCAGTAGATTTAGTTTTTCACTTGCGTTATGTGATTAACATTCAAAATCTTTTGCATTGTAAAATTAATCAAATCTACATCGTTTATTTGAAACAAATTTTCTTTAATAACCATAAAGCCTTGTTTTTCAAATAACGGTTTAATTACTTTTGAAGCGTCAACGGATAACAAGGGTATTGAATTTTGATAAGCGATATTTTCTATATATTGATAAAGCTGCATTGCAATTTTCTGCCTTTGAAAATGTGGATGGACATAAAAACAATCAATCTTTCCATTCATGTCAAATTCAATAAACCCAGCAACTTTATTCCCTACAGTTAAGTAATAAGGGCGTGATTTTTGCAATCGAGATGCCCATTTTTCATGATTAATAGGCAGAGCTGCCCATGCTTGCTGTTGAGCTAATGAGTATTCACTCAAGTCAATAGAGTGAACACTTGCATAAAAAACCTCTAGTGATTTCAGTGTATATGACTGGATCATAATTAGTCAAATGATGAATTTTTTTATTCATTTATTTTTTCCAGATGAGTTATTAGATAAATTTAAATAAAATAATAAAGCTGCTTGTTAATTAGTCGTTTTGAAGAAGTTATTTTTATGGCGAATATCAATTTCAATTTTTTTCATAATATCCTCATAAAGAGGTTCCAAAATCACCATTTCATTATCTATTATCATTAATTGATTCAACGCTAAGGATGAGAGCATTTTATCTAAAATTAATAAATGGTTTTCTCTCAAATCAATGCGCATATAAATATAACTTACCAAAGAATCATCAAAACCAATTTCAATTGAATCAGAGTCATACGTACCAAAAAAAATAGTGGATTTGCACCAATGTGTATTTGGCGATAAGTAATCAATAGATTGAATAAAGTTTTGATAATTAAACTCATTGAACCAACTTAAATTATTAAAATCATCATCAGTTATTTTAGTCGGTAAGGTTTGATATTTTTGCTTTATATTATTTTTAGGCATTGCATGAAAAGAATATTGCCAAAAAGCCATTCTCTATTCCTTAATATTAAATTATTGACAGTCAGATATTATCATTCTTTTGCCGTTAAGGGTCATCCTGATGAGATAAAAATGCACTCAATATTTATCGCTGTTGTAAATGCTTGCGTAATGCATTTTAATTGTGTGTTGTATCAATTATATCTTTTTAGGTAAACAGTAGATTGAAAATTGTGATGTTAATCACTCAATTTCATCATCAAAACTGTCAATATGTATCTTAGGTATTGATAATTAATTAATTAAACTAGTAACGCGATTGGTAAGTTTTAGCATATTCGAGGCTATATTTGGCTAAAAAGTTTAGTCAATATGCTCTTAGCTATGGTTAATGTTCTGTTAAGTGAGGTCTAATATGTATCATGTTGAACGAAAGCCTTTTCCTAAAGATTTTTTATGGGGATCTGCATCTGCTGCATATCAAATTGAAGGAGCTTGGGATAAAGATGGAAAAGGACCTTCTATTTGGGATAATTTTGTCAGAATAGAGGGTAAAACCTTTAAAGGGACAAATGGGGATGTGGCAGTTGATCACTATCATCGATTTAAAGAGGACGTTGCTTTAATGGCTGAACAGGGCCTTAAAACCTACCGTTTTTCTGTCGCATGGACACGCATATTACCAAATGGTAGAGGTGAAGTGAATGAGAAAGGTTTGATGTTTTATGAGAATCTTATTGATGAATTAATTGCTCATAAAATTGAACCAATGGTGACTTTATATCATTGGGATTTACCACAAGCTTTGCAAAATGCGTACGGTGGATTTGAATCACGTGAAATCATTGAAGATTTTACGAATTACGCGACAATTTTATTTAAACGTTTTGCTGGGAAGGTAAAGTATTGGGTAACACTTAACGAGCAAAATATTTTTATAATTCATGGTTATAAATTACAAAATCATCCACCTAATGTTAATAATGCGAAAAGAATGTTTCAAGCAAACCATATTGCTAACCTAGTGAATGCTTCTGTGATTACAAAATTTAGGGAATTGAACATTCCAGGCTTAATAGGCCCTAGTTTTGCATATGGACCGAATTATTCAATTGACTCAAATCCGAAAAATGTCCTTGCCGCTGAAAATGCTGAGGACTTTGGTGCTCATTTTTGGATGGATGTATATCGATTTGGAGAATATCCAATCATGGTGTGGCAATGGCTCAAAGATAATAATCTTACCCCAGAAGTATTAGACGGGGATATGGATTTATTAAAACATGCTATACCCGATTTTATGGGGCTTAACTACTATCGTACAACCGTCAATGCAGATAACCCATTAGATGGAGTCGGTCTTGGCAAAATTAACACAACAGGCGTTAAAGGAAGCACGGTAGAAAGTGGCGAGCCTGGTTTATATAAACATGTGTCTAATCCGTATACAGATAAAACAAATTGGGATTGGGATATTGATCCAACTGGATTGAGAATTGCTTTAAGGCGTATCGCTAGTCGTTATCGCCTACCAATTTTAATTACTGAAAATGGCTTAGGTGAGTATGACAAGCTGAATGACGATTGCACTATTGATGATAGTTATCGTATTGAATATATACGTCAGCATCTTGTGGCGATTAATGATGCGATATCTGATGGGGTTAACGTATTAGGATACTGTACATGGAGCTTTACTGATCTTCTCAGTTGGCTAAATGGCTACCAAAAACGCTATGGCTTTGTTTACATTGATCGAGATGAGTTAGATGAAAAAGAGCTTAAGCGATATAAAAAAGCGAGTTTTTATTGGTATCAACAAATCATAAAAGAAAATGGTAAACAAATTACTGAGGCAAAATAATCGATTTGAAATGTTGGGCATATGGGATGAATTAGTGAGGCCTTTATGCTTTGCTGAATTCATTCGTAACTGCTGAGGGATTTGTCGCATTTAATTATCTCAATAAGTGAGGTGAACTATGAGTTTTATGCAATCGTTTGAAAAAAATATGGAAAGAGTTCTTGTGCCTGTTGCAATAAAACTAAATTCACAAGTGCATATATCAGCAATTAGGGATGCATTTGTGTTAGTGTTTCCATTAATAATGGCAGGTTCCATTATTGTCCTTTTGAATTTTGCGGTATTAGATGAACAAGGGTTTATTGCTAAAATCCTATTTTTAAAAAGCATTTTTCCTAATCTAAATGATGCTAAAGAGGTTTTTTCGCCTGTTTTGCAGGGGACAAATAATATTATAGCCATATTAGTGGCTTTTTTGGTTGCTAGAAACCTCGCACAAAGCCACAAACAAGATGATCTACTATGTGGATTAACTGCTATTGCTGCTTTTTTTATTATTTACACCCCATATCAAGTCATTGAAGGTAAAGCTTATTTAGCGATCGATTATCTTGGCCCTGCTGGTTTATTGGTGGCTGTTTTCGTTGGGCTTGTTACGGGGGAAATATTCAGTCGATTAGCTGCCAGTCCCAAACTAATGATAAAAATGCCTGATCAGGTTCCTCCTGCAGTCGCGAGATCATTTAAGATTTTAATACCGGTCATTATTATGATGATTATTTTTTCAATCTTAAATTACATCATAAAACAGTTTTCAGTCTCAGGAATTAATAGTTTAGTTTATACTCTGATTCAATCACCAATGAAAGACATGGCGACGACATTATTTACTGTTATGTTATTAGGATTGATTTCTAATGTTTTTTGGGTGCTGGGTATTCATGGACCTAATACGATAGCTGCTATCCGTGATACGATTTTTGCTGAACCAAATGCTGCTAACTTAAATTTCGTTAATGAACATGGTACTTCTTGGGGGGCGCCTTATATCTCAACATGGGGCGGGCTTAACGATGCTTTTGCAAACTATGGTGGCTCAGGAATGACTTTAGGGTTGTTAATTGCTATTTTCATTGCCTCTCGTCGTCAAGATTACAAGGATATTGCTAAGCTATCTATCGTACCAGGTTTTTTTAATATCAATGAACCGGTTATTTTTGGATTACCAATTGTCCTAAATCCAATTTTGATTATTCCATTTATTCTGGCGCCTGCGGTTAATACTGTGGTTGGATATTTATTCATTACATCTGGTATTATTCCTCCAGTTGCATATCAGGTCCCATGGACAACACCAGGTCCACTCATTCCCTTTTTAGGAACAGGTGGCCATTGGGGAGCATTATTAGTTGGATTCTTATGTTTAGGCATATCTATTTTGGTTTACTTGCCTTTTGTCCTAGTCAGTAATCGAGTGAACATTAATAAAGCAAAGGATGAGGCTAATTTGCAAAAAGCATAGCATTGATTATTTAGGTTTTTTAACTTATTATTTTAATTTGTTGGATTGATATGCCATGCTTTTAAATTTAAAGCATGGCATTTTTTGTTTGCCCAGCAAAGCTGGCAAACCCGTCCACTTGAAAGAAAGTGGAAACACCCTGACTAAGGGGAAGTAAATCCGAATGACAAGGGCGTAACTGGCCAACGGTTGGGTCTGAAGGAAGTCATAGGAAGTATATGGCACATAACGAAAGTGAACCTGCTTCGGCATAGTAGATGGGTAAGCGTGCAAAATAGCGCAAAGCCCAATACTTAGTCAAATCTATTATGTGTTTGAGGATGGAGTCATATACAGGGCGTCAGCACAATAACTGGGGAAGCCTGGCACTGAATCCTTTTTTTTAGAGGACAATTTATTACAAGACGAAAATCAAGAATAAATTGAGTGTGAGGTG
>NZ_FOHV01000040.1 GCF_900111395.1 Thorsellia anophelis DSM 18579
TCTTGTGGTAGCAAAATACAATGAAATGGGTACAGAGCTTTTTCATAACGAAATGAAATTGAAAGAATTAAAATCTAAAGACCATGATTTTGTTGACATGGATGCACAATGGACAAAAACAAATACCCCACTCAGACTCATTCAATTTTATGATAGAAAAAGAAAGGGTAAAGGTTACCTAATTACGAATCTCGACAGGGGGCAATTTACAGGTGAAAAAGTCCTGTCCCTTTATGGTTTAAGATGACAAATTGAGCTATTTTTCAAAGAACTAAAATCTTTTTGTAGCCTAAAAAAAGTCAACACAGCAAATGCCAATATTGTTACAACGTTAATATGGGCGAGCATTTTAACTTTGATAATAAAACGTTATGTTGCCTTATCTGTAGGTATTTTATGGCAAACGGTTATTTCAACACAGAAAACTTGTAGGAGCAGCTTATGCTGGCTTCCCAAATTAATGAATTACCTTAATTCAGATGAGCAAGATATTAGTTTATTAGATGATATTTTTTCATTTATTTCGAAAAATTGTAGGAGATCTAATGCGAAGCGAGATAAAGAAACTGAGATGTTTACATCAGATCTGATCCCTTACTGCCAAATCAAATACTTAGGATTGGATTTGCACAAAAAACGAGCTTAAGAACTATCGTATGATCTCTCGATATATCACTATTTACCGATTTCAAGGCTAAGCCGCTTATTAAGTGACTTGCTAGGTGCCCAAATTAACCAAGGTACCATTGTTAATACCCTTAAAGATATGGCAGCTAAAGCTGAAATCACGCTTTATGAAGAGATTAAATGTGAAATAGCGAATGCAAATTCCATTAGCGCTGATGAAACTGGTATTAAAATTAATGGCGAGCGTGGTTGGTTTTTGTCTTCTAAACACCGACTGCTACTTTTATTAAATCGAGCCTTAAACGCGATTTTGATACAATTGAACAGACTTTTTTAGGTGGCTTTCCTGAATCAATTTATGTCACTGACTGTTTGCCAGCTCAGCTTAAAGTTAATGCTAAAAGGCATCGACTCTGTATCAAACATTTATTGCGTGAAACAGAAAACTTTATACAATCACTAAAATGCCCTTGGTAAGACAATGTGCAAACTTTCTTTTATATTTTACTTGAAGAAAATGCTAAGCTACAAGAGCAACAAGCGGTTATACCGATTGAGAGATATGAAAAAATAAAAGAAATTTTTCACAAGGTTTTATTGAAGGCTGTTCCTCTTGCTTCGCATTCGGAGGTGTTTGCTTTCGCACGCAGATTGGTTAAAAATCTTGACTCAATATTCCAATTTTTATTGTATCACGATGTGCCTCTTGATAATAATGCGTCAAATAGAGCAATCCGTAATGCAAAAGTTAAAATTAAAATATTGGGATTTTTTTCTTCTATAGATGGCGCACAATGATATGCAGTATTGCGCTCAGTCATTGACTCAAGCTTAAAAAAAACTGAGTGTGCTCAGGGAGCGATCAGACCTTGAACAAATAGATTGAATTTAATGAAATTTCATTGAGTTTTTGAGTGATTTATTATTAAGTCATCTTAATAAATTATATAAGGTGATAAAAATGAAATTAATAAAAATATTAGACACGCTTGAAGAAAATAGAAAAATAACAAACCAGAGATATCCAGTTAGAGAAATTGCATTTTTGGTCCTTGCTGGATTAATTTGTGGTTATTCTTCATGGACTTCTATTACCGAATTTGGTGAGTATAACCTCAAATAGCTTAGGAAATTCATGCCTTACAAGCAAGGTATTCCGACTCGATATAATGTTGCTAGAATTATTCGAATGATTAAGCCAGAATCACTAAATAATCTTTTAATTACATGGGCTAATGCCTATTCAAAAAAATCCAATGTAGCCCATTCGGATGAGAAAATTAATAGAATACGCTCTGTTTTTGCAATTGATGGGAAAGAGATTAAGGGCGTTAAAGCACCTATAGGTCGCTTGACATTTATGTTGTGAAGTTCTAAATGCTGTGACAGTTTTTGATATCGATAATGGCATTTCATGCAGTACAGAGATAAGGGCTGGTAAAGACCAAGAAATCCAGATGGTACTGAGGCCCTTAGAACACTCAATCTTAAAGAATGTCTCGTGACACTTGATGCGCTTCACTGTCAAACTGAAACCGTCAATGAAATTGTTAAAGGCAAAGGGATTGCACTTATCCAAGTTAAAGGCAATCAACGTAAATTGTATGAAGCAATAGATCAAGAATTTCAAACATTGTGTAATCAAGAGGAATCAGAGAAGCATGCATTAGTTCAGGATTACCGTGGTCATGACAGAATAGAGCAAAGTATTGACGCAAAGTTAAATAAAGATTTAAAAGAAAAGTGGCCACACAACTATTTTAATCTCTTTTGGATTGGATTTGGAAAATTGAAAACAACGGGTTAACTTAAAATGGTATTAGCTAAATGTATGGGTAATACTATGGATTTAGACTTACATAGCTAATTAAAGCTACATTGATGTAATGAACTCCTTCCCCTACAAAGACAAGATTAAACTACATACTTATCTTTGTTTTTAAAAGGAGAGACTCATGGAAAAGTTTAAACGCATCGGTATTGATTTAGCTAAAAATGATTTTCAAGTGTGCCCAGTTGATCATGCTGAAAAAAGAGTGATAAACAAAAAATTAAGACGTGCAGAAGTACTAAAATTTTTCAGTGACAGTGAACCCTGCCTGATTGGATTAGAAGCGTGTGGAACAGCTCACTATTGGGCTCGAGAATTGATAAAGTTAGGTCATAAAGTAAAATTGATAGCATCACAGAAAGTAAAAGTTTACGTGGTTGGTAATAAGAATGATATGCGTGATGCCGAGGCTATCTTGCTATTCATAAGATGAGACTAAATTACGTTAGAGCACGTACTTGTATTAATGTCATCAGAGGATTATTAAGTGAATTTGGATACCATGCAACTCAAGGAAGAGCGCATGCATATAAACTCATAAGCGAAACATTATCACCAGAATCACACATACCCGGCGTTTTAAAAGAAGCGCTTGCTGTTCAAAAGGCATGACTAGAACAACTGGATGAAAACAGTAAAAAGCTAGAAGTTTCAATTAATCAGCATGGTAGTGCAGATGAAAGAGTTAAGCAAATCCAAGTAATTGAAGGCATAGGGCCTATCACAGCATTAGCGCTGGTTGCTGTGATAGGTAATGGTATCTAATTCAACTCAGGTCGACAGTTTGCTGCGAATTTGGGATTAGTGCCTAAGCAACATTCATCAGGTGGAAAAGATAAACTTGGTGGTATCACCAAACGTGGTGATGTGTATATTAGAAATTTGCTAATCCAGGGTGCACGCGCAGTGCTTCGAATGATTGACAATAAAACGGGGCGCAAAGCAGATTGGTTAAATTCGCTACTAGTGCGAAAATCCTCAAATGTAGTAGCGGTCGCTTTGGCTAACAAAACGGCGAGGACGGTATGGGCTATTTTGCATAAAAGCACTGAGTATCGCTGTGAGATGACGATTGAGGAGGCCGCCTAAATGACGCGCGATAAAGCAAATGCTCCCGCAGGGTTCTTAGTCGTAGCAACCTTAGCAAGCTAAAGCCGCCACGACTAAGATAAAATTAAAAGAAGTGAAGTTTTTTGCGATAGAAAAGAAGTAAATATTAAAGACAATCCAACAGATTGCGCATAAAAAGATAAGATGATTAACTGGTCGAACCGACACGAGAGAAATCTGTTTAAGCCTAAGGCTCCCTAGAAATAAAGCCGTCACATTGATAAGGCCTCATGTGCGAATTTCATCCTGTGCTTAGGCTAAAGTGGCCTACAAAGAAGCCGAATATATAGAAGAATTCGAGTTTTGTTAAAAATCTCATTTTTTTCTTGCCAATAGGAAAAAAGTCCATATAGGGCTTATATTATTTAAAGTAAAATACTAAAGTAACAGGAAATCCATAAATTAAATGTATTAATCATAATTTAAATTTTATTCTTCCATGATGTTATTTTCAGTATGTGTTTATTTTGAATAAAATAATTCAGTAGGGAATTTTTACTTTTAATTAAGTTTGCTGCTATAGGAAGTTACATGAACATTTCTAATATTCAAAAACTAGCAATATTAATAGTATTGTTGGTTTTTATATCAATAATTTTTATTGCAATAATGGGAGTTAACATCCCAGTAAATTATCCTGAATTGATTGCTGGTAATATTTCATGGGGAGCAGCAACTAAAATACAAGATTTGCTAATAGTTCCTATTACTTTAACTATAACTGTAGGTGTTGGTTGGTGGTTAAATAATCTGTTTAAAAAAATAAATGCTTATGATGTAGGTGAAAGTGAAAAGATTGCTTTCCATTTAACAATATGGGGGGTGCCAACACTTTCAATACTTAGTTCTTTACTTCTTTATAAGAGTTTGGAGCTGCATTTTGTCTATATTTCTTTGATTGGAATGCTGTTTATTTTATTTTTTTCTAGGTATAACCTTAAAAAAAATTTTTTGTATGATATTGAAGTAATTTCTGCAGGTTTAATAGCTGTTTTCTTTTTTTCATTATACCCTTTAGTTGTATCTATGATTTATAATAAAAGTATATCAGATATCAATAATGAAAGTGTTAATATTTTTGAGGTGAAAAAAATCACTATAATTTTTTTTATTGTTAATATTGTAGTGTATTTTTATGGTTTGCTTTTTAAATATGAATTGCTTTTCAAGAATATTTCAAAATATATAACGGCTAGCCAAATTGCGTTAACTTTTCTGTTTGTAACATTATATCCAGCCAAACTAATGACAAAAGAAGGCCTTGTTGAGAGCTATAATCCAAATATATTTCTAGTTGTTTTTATTGTATTTTTAGTCCTTCTATCATCTGGTGACGTTTTATTAAGATATTTTAGGTACGGTAGAGCCGATTTTAATCCTAAAATATTTTCACCATTCGCAATTACAGCTTTAATTATTGCGATTAAATTTGGAAATACCTTAACTCCCAGTATTTCACCTGATGATTATCATTTTGGTGAAAATTTGATTGGTTCCTGGGCATATTTTAATGGTTATATTCCTTATGTTGATTTTATTCCTTCACATGGGTTGGTTTTTAATGATTTTTCAGGGGTAGTAAATTTTATATTTTATGATGGCACTGCTTCTAGTTTAAGAGAAGCTCAGAGATTGGCTTATGCCATATTACTAATAGTTGTAATCGTATCAATTTATATTTATACTAAAAGCTTGTTATTAAGCTCTTTAAGTGTTATGTATTTTAGTGGTCGAATATTTTGGCTTTTTTTAATTCCTTTCTTTACTGTTTGGTTTGATGGTAGGCTTCTCAAACAGAAAGTAAAGTGGACCATCATATGGTTAATTACTGCTCCAATTGCTATTTTAGGATTGCCACCACAGGCTATATTATTTGTAATTTCTTCTGCTGTTATACCATTCTTTTTTTTATTTGAAATTATAAAAAATAGAGATTGGATAACGCTTAAATATATTTCTTTAATAATTTTAATTATCTTTCCCCTGTTTTTTGTAACTACTGTTGGGGATATGCTTTTTTATGCGATTAAGTATGTCGTTCAAAATGGTTCGATAAATCAGATAGCTTATGGAATACCTTGGTATAATAGTTTTAATGCTGATGGAATTTTATTTGAACTAATAAGAATGAGTTGGATTACAGTACCCTTTGTTATGTTTTTTATATTATGTTATGCATACGAATATAAAAGTATTGAGGTTGAAAAACTGTTAAGTGTCAGTGCAGTCCTTATTTTTTCGTTATTATTAATTCCGTATACAATGGGAAGAATTGATGTGGGCTCTTTGTCTCGCCCTGGCACTGCTAGTGTATTTTTAATTTCTGGATTTATGCCTTTAGTTCTCTGGAGTCTTTTAAATGAAAATAAACGATTGTGGTTGATTGTTTGTGTTGTTTTTGTGTTGTCACTTATAAACATGAATTCAATGTCATTTGCTAGATTATTTCAATTAACTAACTCATTTATTTATGTTGGGGAGCTAAAGAAAAGTAAAGATGGATTACTTGATAACATAGGTCATGCTCAGGTTCAGGATGAACATTGGAAACGATTGAATAGCTTAGCTAAGCTACTTGATGAAAAGTTAAAACCTAACGAGAGTTATTTAGATTTAACATCAAGGAATGCTCAGTATTTTTATTTAGATCGACTTCCAGTAATACCAATTACAGCGCCATATAATATGCCGAGTTATAAGCAACAAATCGATACAATTGAAAAGCTCAAGGAGGATTTACCAAGAGTGGCATTACTTGAAGGGAGTAACATTATTCATGATGGTGGTGGATTGGCATTACGTAACTACTATTTATATCGATTTATTATTGAGAATTATGAGCCATTTATGATAGATAATTTTATAATAGGTCTGTCAAAAGAATCACTCATGAATAATGATTGGAAAGGTATGGATATCCCAAATGATAAACGTAGGAAAGAATTATTTGTAAAATCTTTCTCTAGAACTAATTTAGACATTAAAAAACTTCCAATTTCTTGGGGGAGATCAATTAATACTTTGTCTAATCAAATGGAACTAGTCATTAGTGATTTATACACAAAAAACTATAGTCTTAATCACCTTTCGGTTCAAGGATCAGGTTATTATAAAGTTACGGGAAAAAAACCATATATTACATTTGATTTATCTGATTATGAACTATCTGGAAAATCTGCAGGAATTTTAGTATTTGAATTTGAATGTATATCTCCTAAAAAAGAGGTCAAATTCCAAATTACTTGGTCTGATGATATGGATTCCAAAAACTCTGAACAAAATAAATTATTTTTTACAGCTGATGATGGTTTTCTAATAATTCCTTTAGATTCATCACCAAGATGGTATTTGCTTGAGAAAATTAAAAACTTAAATATAGAATTAATTACTCCACAGGAATGTGAATCATTTTTTATAAAGAACATATCCTTGCGAAAAAGATATTAGTATTTACTTTATTATCTTCATTGTAAGCCAAGTTTTTACACATTCGTAGATACTTAAGGTTAACTAATAATCAATTACTGACCAAGTTATTGTTTAGAATGTAAATTAATAGCTCTTAATAGCGTTCATTAAGTACCATATAAAATATCGGTTAAATTAGCATGATCTTGGCAGCTTAATACATGTAGTAATGCTCCTATAAGATTTGCATGGTGTAGTATTCGAGTTTCTGAGTGAACTTTACTTTGCGTGATAACTTAAGAATATGGCTAGGATTAAAAACTGCTTTAATTGTTTTAGTAAATGTGATAAATTATTTTTACAAGATATGCGCCTTTTTAAAGTGTTGAATCATAGCTCATATTTTCTAAAAAATCGAGCATTCCTTCAAGATTTGTATTTAATATTTACGCCAAAAACTGCATAAGTAGCACACAAAAACTACATGTAAAAATAAATAAAGCCAATAGCTTATAAGGTTATGCGAATGGAGTTTCCAGGGGGGTTCTGAATAAATGGATTGAATTTAACGCGATGCTCGACTTTTTTTGTTGCATAATTTTGAGGGAGATGGCATAACTTAGAACTAATTAAAAGACCAATCAAAATTAGGAGTAAAATTATGCTATCATTGTTAAATTATATCACCGAAACTTTTATTAAAATAGACGGTCACTCAAATTCCATACTGAAAGAATATGTAAATCCACTTCGAGCAAGAGGATTTAAATCAAAGCTTTCAGATAGTGAATTGTTCACTATTAAAATTATTGATGAATTATGTAGCATTGATAGTACAGTAGGGATTTGGATATATACCAAAAAACATTGGAGTGACTTATTCCGCTTCCCGCAGTCAGTTTGCCAAACAGTATCAAAACCTTTGGGTTGTTAAGCAAAAGATATTGGAAAAAATTAATTCGTCAGGATATTTATTTCATATTATTAACGGATTTCCAATCGCTGTTTGTTATAATAAACGCATTATTAATTGCAAATAGTGTAAGGAAAAGGCAGCTAGAGGTTACTGTGCCTCTAAAGAGCGGCACTATTATGGATTTAAGGGATATCTTGTTGTTAATCAAGATGGTGAAATTTTTAATTTTAATGTTACTCCCTCAAATATTGATGAAAGAGAGACAGATAGAGTTACTTGCAGGCAAAACGGGTCTTACATTAGGAGATAAAGGCTATTTAGCTAGAGAAATAGCAGGACAATGTGCTTAAATAGGTATTGCTATTGAAACGCTAGTTAGGAAAAACATGAGGGATAAACTTTCTAAAAATCTCAGAAATTTTTGAAATGATAAAAGAAGAGTGATTGAAAGCACAATTGGTCAACTGGCTGAAAACTTCAATATTGAAAGGACATTAGCAAGCACAATATTAAGTTTTACTAATAGATTAACCAGAAAAATATTATCACATAAACTGGCTATCTTGTTCAATAAGGAACAGGTTAGGCCTATTTTAAAGGTCTCAGTTTTAGCATTTTAAAAGTCGAGCATCGCGTCCCTAAGCTGAATGTTATCGTGATATTCCAAAAATTGGCTACGAATTTGTACAGTATAACTATTCACGTTTAGAAAAAATTTATGAGAGGATTACATTTCTAAATATCTAAAATGCAAGGTAAATTAATTCATGTCTCAAGATACTGTCTCTTTTTATTTCGATAGGTATTCTGAATAGTTTTACTACTTCTCGTCAGCGGGAAAGTCTAATTATTCTAGAGGAAAACATTTTAAATTTCTCTAGGATTTTCTTTTTTGTGTTTAACAGATGTTGCTAATTTTGAATGTAAATGTAAAGATACTTATAATCTTGGCAATTAAGGATTCATTCATAAATTCTTTGACGAACATTTAAAATTATAAAGTCATGTTTATTTGAGGTAAATCTGTGTAATTAGGGAGTGCGAATCAAAAATTAACTAGTATAAAATGACACACTTGTAAGTAATTGATTTTAAATTAAATACCATAAAGGAGAGGCATAGCCTCTTATAATTAGCTTGGAAAGGATATTATAAAAAGTAAATGTCATGTGAATATTGATTTTATCAGATAGCCAGTTAAATTTTCTATAGAACTTTTTTAACTCTGTCAATGGATGGTAGGCGTACAATATTATTTAATTCACACAAAAAAACTATGAATGAACTCTGTACTAGATGAAAAAAATAATATTTACTTTGCTTTAGAAAATTGTTGAAATTATGCCTACTGAAAAATAACAGAGGTAAAATAAATTTCTTAATTATCTTTTTAATAATAAATATATTATATGAAAATAATTTCGACAAAAATTCACGATGTGAAAATTATTCAACCAAAAGTTTTTGCTGATGATTGTGGTTTCTTCATAGAAACTTTCCAAGAAGAACGGTATCGTGAAATACTTAACATTGATTACAATTTTGTGCAAGATAATTATTAGCGTTCAGGAAAAAATGTCTTGCGTGGGTTGCATTTCCAAACGGCAAATGCGCAGGGTAAATTGGTAAGGGTTGTAAGAGGTACTGTATTTGATGTTGCTGTGGACATCCGCAAAGATTCACCTACATACGGTGCTTGGGATGGTTTAATATTATCAGAAGAGAATCAGTCTCAGCTTTGGATCCCGCCTGGTCTAGCCCATGGTTTTTTTGTACTAACAGATATTGCTGGCTTTGAATATAAAAGTACTGATTATTATAGGCCAAATAATGAAGGTTGTTTAATCTGGAATGATCCAACTGTGGATATCGATTTGCCTTTAAATGGTAATACTCCACTATTATCGGATAAAGATAAATTAGGCAAATTGTTTACAGTGTTTTAGAATATCAATCAGGGTAAGATCATACTAAATTATTAACTTCAAAGTACCAATACAATTAAGATGCTATTCTTTTAATTAATTCCATTTTTGTTTCTTGCTTATAATACGAAAAATAAAACAAGAGTCAGTTCATGGAATTCTTTTGAAATAGTGGGGTATTTAGGAAAGGTGATGATTTAAATTGTGATTTTACTTTAGAGTGATGCAATTATTTCAGGTGCACTATGTTGGAAAGATATCAAATAATTTAGTGTCGAAAAACTAGAACGGCTTAAACAATTTAGGTAATTTAAAAATGTATCCTAGCCGATGATAAGATTGCACGAGTGATTATGTTAATCAAACCATATGAATTTAATTAATGCTCTATCGATTAGGTAAATACAATTGAAAAGAAAATGATGAACCGTGTATTCGTATAATAAGCGCATAGCAGCCGTTAGTCGCATGACACTAATTGAGAGTCGAAAAGATCGAGACTCAGAGATATAATGCTAAGCGACTAAACTAAGCTGAGGGCTACACAATGAGCTACAATCACCTGAGTTTTGAAGAAAGGTATTGATGGTGACATACAGGCTAAACGAAAAGAAGTCTATAGGGTAGCTAAATTAACCTTTCAAGAGCGTTAGAACACTCGGGATACAAGAGACTGGGATTATGAAGACAAAATAGTATTTAACCCAGCTAAAGAAAATAAGGCAAATAGCAGTGAAAAAAACGGACAGGTCGCTTGACATCTATCGTTGAGCCTATTAAAGAAGTAGTACTAAGTATCACATTTGATAATGGCAAGGAGTTTACAGCGCGTGAAGTCATAGTAAGTATATTAGGATGTGAAACTTATTTTGCAAAGTCTTATAATTCTTGGGGAAGAGGACAAAATAAAAACGCAAATGGCCTTTTAAGGCAATACTTCCATAAATCGAGGCAACTGAATGATATTGAAGTAGTAGAAGTACTTGATGCTATTGATAAACTAAATAGTAGATCAAGAAAATATTTGGGTTCTAGAACGCCCTATGAAGCATTCTAGGAATTAACTGGCATAACCAGTGAAAAATTTTTGAGTGTTATGTACTTATGACTTAAATTCGTCACTTGGAGAAAATCATAAAGTGATAGCCAAATAACAAGTTATAATGGTGCTAATAATATTACGATTATAAGAAGCTTTTGTCTTATTTTTGCAAACTAGGCCATGAAAAAATAGCATGGATTGCAAAAAAATATTATTGTTAAAATGAGAAATTTATAACTTAAATTATCTTTAGGAAAAAATAAGACAAAAAAGTATCCGTTTGTACTGAATTTCAATAAGATAGATTTTATGAGTTAAGTGTTCCTAGATAGCAGGTTCCAACTTATTTTACCATAAGTTATTAGTTGAACAAAGAACGAATCGAGATAAATAAAATTTAACAATGGGCGGAATAATGAGAATTGTTTTAACTGGCTCCAATGGGCAACTAGGTCAAAGTTTATTAGATAGATTCCCTACACATTGGGGCGTTTTTGCGTTTGATTCATCGGAATTAAATATTACCGACTATAACAGCGTTCAAGATAAAGTTATTCATCTCAGCCCTGATGTGATAATTAATGCGGCTGCTTATACTGCGGTAGATAAAGCAGAAGATGAGCCTCAACTAGCAAAAAATGTGAATGTGATTGGCACGAAGAATCTTGCGCAATCCGCGAAGAGGGTAGGGGCTCGTTTTATTCACATCTCAACTGATTATGTCTTTGATGGCAAATCTGTTACGCCTTATTTAGAAACCGATACTACCAATCCTAAGTCGGTATATGGGCAGACAAAACTCGAGGGTGAATTAGTTGCACAGCAGATTTTGGACGATGTACTGATATTCAGAACTGCGTGGGTGTTTAGTGAGCATGGAAATAATTTTTATAAGACTATGTTGCGCCTGTTTGCAGAAAGAGATGTACTATCCGTCGTAGCAGATCAAATCGGTAAGCCAACTTATGCAGGGGATTTAGCTAATGCGATAATTCACTCTATTATTAAAGAAATCCCACCGGGCGTGTACCACTATTCGGGGGATAATGTGGTAAGTTGGTTTGAATTTGCTAAGTTTATCTACGAACAATTCAACAGTTTGTCCGGTAAACAAATAAAGCTCCAAGCAATAACGTCTAACGCTTATCCCCAAAAAGCAAAACGACCTAGTTACTCAGTATTAAATAATCAAAAAATTATTTCCTTTGGAGTATTAAGCTCTAATTGGCAGGATGCAGTAAAACGAATAATAAGGAATGATTATGATTAATATCAAGAGTAGCCAATTTTGGTTTAAACTCTGCAATGTAATATTTTTAATCAGTTTAGCTTTAACACCAATTCACACCAAAATATCTGGTGTAGCTTGGGTTTCTTTTTTTGTATTTTCACTGTTTATTATTAATAAGTGTCCTAATAGAAAACGAAAATATTCTGACAAAATTTTAGTTACAGCAATTAAGTATCTAATTTTTTTCTGTGCAATGTCTTTAGTGATAAGATGGGTTCCACAAATAGCTTTGGGAGAGTTTAATCAGGCATCTAATTTTTATATGCGAATTTTAGTGATTACCGTATTATCTTACTTTCTCTGTAAAAAAATCTATGCACATAATTATACGCTTTATTTGTTTAGATTTTTACCATACAGCTTATTATTTTTTGGTATCAGTGCACTTGCTATTACATTACCTTTCGGTGCATCGGCTAAATTTGGTACTCATCCCATTCCTTGGGCAGCTTCTATTTCAATATTAGTTGTTGTATTACATATTCATATGCTGAATCAAATTAGCAACAAGAATCCTAATAAAGTTTTTATCCTATTAGGCTGGTTAACTTCAATTGCGGTACTTGTTGCAATTTTATTGACCGGTAAAAGAGGTTCCTATTTTTACTTAGTTTGGTTAGTGTGTTATGGTGTCTATATGATTTATATATGGAATAATAGAGTTTTGACGATAAAATATACTTTAAAAATTTTGATCCCTCTGGTAATACTATTTGCAGGCAGCTGCTTTTTTTTCTATCAATTTTATTATGAAATATGGGAAAGAATACTTTTAGGTTATAATGAAATTATTTTTTACTTTAATAATCCAATTTTAGCCGCTAACACATCTGTTGGAGCAAGGCTTTATATGTGGCATAATTCAATACTTAATTTAGATGGTAATTTGTTATTCGGGTTAGGGATAGAGGGGACTGAAGCTATGATTAATAGATTTTCAGAAACAACAGGCGCACCTATGCTAAATGGGCTTAACCAACTTCATAACGAGTATCTGCAGGCATTGGTATCCTATGGGCTTTTAGGATTAATATCATTCATGCTTTTTCCATTAGGCTTATTGATAGTCGCTGCTAAATTACGCAAATATTATCCTAATACATCTTTTGGTTTATTAGGAGTGACATTCTTATTCTTAACTGCAAGCTTAACAAATACAAATACATACCATAACTATCTTGGTACTGTATTTAGTCTGGCAGTTGGTTTAATATTTATAGTTTCTAGACTTAATGATTCCTCTAAACAAGCAATGATTGATAGTAAAGAAGGTTAAAAGTGACTCTATTTAAATTTTATTTTTATTCTTTGGTTATTTTAATACTTTTTTTATTTAGTTATCAGTTCAATCTATTTAGAGCGAGTAGTAATGATTTTTATAAGAATCACCAAACCGATTCGGAAGCGCTGGTAGTTGGGAAACTTTTGCATACATCATTTGAAAATTATTTTTCAGATGGTGGGTTTATTGGATATATAAAACCTGACGGTGCTAAATTCATCGATAATGCCCACATGATTGATTATCAGTATGATAGTTTTTATAATGGGGGGATTGGTAATTTGGAATTAGAGCCTTACATGCAAAGTGCAGGCTTCCAAGGTTTTTTTTATACATCTATTATGAAAATATTGGAGCTGATTAATGTAAAGAATAATTTTAGTAAAATGTTTTTTATGAAATTAATAACTGTTTTATTGACTAGTATTTTATTGGTTATGTTTATACAATTTGTTTTAAAAGAATTTGGATTTTTAACAAGTTTAATAACGTTTTTGTTTTTTTTATTTTCTCAATGGTTAGTGGTTTTCTCTCATAATTTGTATTGGATGTTTTTTTTATTATTATCTCCGTTTATTATTGTTTTATCTTTTTATCGAAAAAACGAAGAAGGAAAAAAAATTAATTTATTCTGTTGCTTATTTGTATTTATTAGCATTTTATTAAAATCCCTAGCAGGGTATGAATATATCTCAACAATACTGATTTCTATAATCGTTCCACTTCTGTATTTTACAAAGAAAAACAATTGGGGAGTAAAACGATTTGTCGTGCATTCAATTGCAATTGGTGCTAGTGGTTTGATTGGTTTTTTAGTTGCAATTATCTTTCATGTCGTTCAACTTAAATTTTATTTATCATCATGGCAGGCTGCAATTTCACATATTATTTTTACGATTGCAAAAAGGACATATGGGGAACCGTCAAAACTTCCAGAGGTTTATCGTGAGTCTCTTGAAGGGAGTTTATTAACAGTTTTTAAATTTTATTCTAAGAGTAAAATATTTGATCTATCCCAGTTAATTGGATTTAATTTTCAAATTAGATTTTTTATGATATTAATATTATTATTATTTTTAAGTCGATTTGTATTAAGAAAGATAAGGGAAAATGATTTGAACTTCTTAGGAGAACGTAAAAATCAACTTTATGCATTAGTCTATACTACTTGGTTTTCAATGTTAGCACCTATTTCATGGTATGTTTTAGCTAAAGGTCATTCGTATGTGCATACTAGTATTAATCATGTACTTTGGTATTTACCATTTTTATTATTTGGCTTTACATTGATTTCTTTTTGTATAAATTACAAAGTAAGTTATTATTTTTCTAGGCGTATTAATTCACATCCCATATCAACTTAAATTAAACAATTATTATGAATGATTTTAACTCAAATAAATGTGAACGTTAACTTTATGACTTTTATTGATTTAAGTGTGGGTTTAAATAGTTGTAAAATAGCACCTGTTTTTTGTTAGGTGCTATTAAAATAATTATAAGGATGAGTAATTTGAAACATGCATTAATTGGTTATACTGGTTTTGTAGGCTCAACGTTAATGAAGCAGTTTAATTTTACTGATTTTTATCGTTCCACGAATATTAGTGATATAAGATCCCATTCATTTGATACTGTTGTTTGCGCAGGCGCACCAGCACAAAAATGGCTTGCAAATAAAGAACCGTCTGCGGATTTGATGAAAATCAATCAATTGATTGAAAATATTAAACAAATAAATGCTAAGAGATTTATTTTAATCAGTACTGTTGATGTATTCAAGAAACCTCAAAATGTGGATGAAGATACAGTAATTGATGAAGAAGGTTTGCATCCTTATGGCTTACATAGAAGATTATTGGAAAAATTTGTGGAGTCTCATTTTGAAAATCATTTGATTGTAAGGTTACCCGGATTAGTTGGACCTGGACTTAAGAAAAATATTATTTTTGATTTTTTAAATGGTAATAATCTGGAATCAATTGATTGCCGTTCTGTTTTTCAATTTTATCCAATGGTTAATTTATGGTCTGATATCCAAATCGCATTAGAAGGTAAATTGCGTTTAATTCATTTAACGAGTGAACCAGTGCGTGTATCTGATATTGCTAGTGAATGTTTCAATTTTTCTTTCAATAATGTTCCATCAGAGCTATCCAGTGCATCGCAATATGATTTACAAACAAAGTATTCAAAATTATTTAATACTAGTGGACAATATCAATATGTCAAAAGAGAAATTATGACGATTATCAGAGCTTATGCACAATCAGAGAGCTTATCTTTAAATTAATAACGGTATATTATCATGCGTTTGAGTATTTCAAATTTAGCATGGGATATTGTTGAAGATATCCAGATTGCTGATTTATTGGAAAGTCATAATATTGATGCAATTGATATTGCACCAGGAAAATATTTTAATGATTTTTCAACAGTGTCAGTAAAAGAGATTTTAAGTATAAAGGAACAGTGGTTAAGGCGCGGTGTTGAAATAGTTGGTATGCAAGCGTTGTTATTTGGGACTGTTGGACTTAATTTATTTAGTGATGAAGAAACACAAAAGTTAATGCTTAAGCACTTAGCCAATGTATGCCGCATTGGTGGAATACTTGGTGCTCGACGGCTGGTATTTGGATCTCCAAAAAATAGGGATAGAGGCAATTTATCAGATGAAGAAGCTCTAGAAATAGCAAAAAAATTTTTCAATCAATTAGGAAATATTGCTGAACAGGAAGGGGTAATTATTTGTTTGGAGCCCAATCCTATTTGTTATGGTGCTAATTTTATGACCACTCATCAAGAAACAATTAATATTGTGAAACTAATCAATCATGATTCGATTAAGATGCAATTAGATATTGGAGCTGTAAAAATTAATCAGGAAGAATTGGGCCTTATACTGTCTAATCATGCACATAATATTGGACATATTCATGCCAGTGAACCTAACCTTGTACCATTTGGAGATTATTTGACTGATAATAACTTCCAAATATATGGTCTAATAAAAAAATATTTATCTGATCATATTGTTACTATTGAAATGCTTCAGACGGAAAATGAACCTCATTTAGAATCAATTAATCGTGCTATTATTGCAGCGAAAAATTTATTTTTGCCTAGGAATGTGTTATGAAATGGATAATCCTTGTTTTAGGTATTTTAACGAATGCATCAGCGAGTGTGTTGATTAAAATGGCATTAGGTCCATCAAGCAAGCCTATTTCACTAGCTAAACCTATGCTTATTGCAACTAATTGGCAATTGCTACTAGGAGTATTGTTATATGGAATTGCGTTTATTCTTTATGTTATTGCATTGGCTAAATTCCCATTAAATATAGCTCATCCAGTGTTAACTGCAGGCGCACTAGCAAGTGTTGCTCTTTGTTCTTTTTTTATTTTTAAAGAGACATTTTATTGGTCAACTTTACTAGGATTAATGCTTATTATATTTGGCGTACTTTTAATTACTTTTCGGGCAGCGTAACTAATGAACAAACAAACTTTCTCATTTGATCCAACTTGGCAAGTCCCAGATTTTGAAATTAAACATTGGGGTGGGAAGCAAAAGTTATACTGTGTTATTATCCCAGTTATCAATGAAGGAACTCGAATCACTGACTTATTAAAAAAAATGAAATTAAACAACATTGCTAATATTGCGGATATTATTATTGTTGACGGGGGGAGTAGTGATAATTCATTAATAGTGGACAAACTTCTAGAATTAGATGTTCAAGGATTATTATTGAAAACGGGGGCGGGAAAATTAAGTGCTCAATTACGTTGTGCGTATGCGTTTGCATTGAAATATGAATATCGCGGAATTGTGACAATTGACGGTAATAACAAAGATGATCCAGTAGCAATAATTGATTTTATTAATGCATTAGAGCGTGGATATGATTTTGTTCAGGCGTCTAGATTTATTAAAGGTGGTGTTGCAGTGAATACTCCAAAATCTAGAGATTTTGCTATTAAATATATTCATGCCCCTATGCTAAGTTTTTTTTCTGGGTTTAAATGGACTGATACTACTCAAGGATTTAGAGCATATAGCAGCATTATGCTTTCGGATAAGGATATAGGGATATTTAGAAATGTATTTGATTCATATGAATTGTTAGCTTATTTATCTTACCGAGTACCAAAGCTTGGATTTAAATGTATAGAGCTACCTACCACAAGAATATACCCTAAAGGTGAAATTCCGACAAAAATCAGTAGTTTTAGAGGAAATTTTACTGTTTTTAAAACTCTAATCAGCGCCTGTTTCGGCAGGTTTAATCCAAATTAATTTGTTTACTTGTTGTATTGCAATCGTATTTAGTTGAGGTTCTAAATTTATGAGTACTTACCCAATTTTTTTATCTGTAGTATTTGTTGTACGTAATCAATCACATTTAATTAAAGAAACATTATTACTAGCGAAAGATACCATAGCCTCAATTGTTAGTGATTATGAATTTATTATTGTTGATAATGCTTCTAATGACAATACATTAAATTTGATGCAAGACCTAACAAGCGAAGCAGGAATGCATAATTTACAGATTTATGGATTAACTAAAGAAGTCGATTCTGATACCGCAGCTTGGGCCGGATTAGAGAATGCTTTAGGTGATTATGTTGCAGTTATCGATCCACTACTAGATGATATAAGTGTTATTCCTAGGATGATAGAAAATGCTTTAAATGGCTCTGATATCGTATTTGCACATAATTTAACTAAACCAACACAATCATTATTGTATAAATTTGCCTCTACAGTTTTTAATCGTACTTATAAATTAATAAATGGAATACATTTAGCCAAAGAGGCACCTTATTTTCGACTATTAAATAAATCGGTTATAAATTTTATTTTGCAACATTCACAACCATCAGTTATTTATAGAACTTTACCAGCTGTGAGTGGCTTTAAACTATATCATTTAGACTACAATTCTCCGATTAGGATGACAGAAAAAAAGAAGATTTCTGAAAGTATTGATAATGGTATGCGATTACTTATTTCAAATAGTCGGACGCCTATGAGAATGGTCACTGTCTCATTAATGTTCAGTGCAATCGCTAATCTTATTTACTCTGTTTATGTTGTTGCAGTTGCTCTTTTTAAATCAGATGTTGCGCCAGGATGGGTCAGTTTATCACTACAACAATCAGGTATGTTTTTTTTCTTGTCCTTAGTTTTATTGGTTATTGGGGAGTATATCCTTAATATGGTGAATATTGCAGGAAATGCTCCGCTCTACCATATAGGGAAAGAATTTACCAGTGCAAAGATGTCACGATTAGAAAAACTAAATATTGAAATTGTTGATAGTTCTTTAACGCGCCAACAACAAGGAAATTCGGAAAGTGACTAATTCTGTTGTGTATGATGCAATTATTATTGGTGGTGGGTTTTATGGTGCTTCCATAGCAATTTATTTGGCGCAGCAACATAAATTTAAAAAAATTCTCATTATTGAACGGGAAAATAGCTTATTACAACGAGCATCGTATACAAATCAAGCTCGAGTTCATAACGGTTACCATTACCCTAGGAGTTTTACAACTGCATATCGTAGCAGAATTAATTTACCACGATTTATTACTGATTGGCCAGAAGCAGTAAAAATAGATTTTGATAAAGTATACGCAATTGCTCGGAGAAACTCGAAAGTTACGGCAAAACAATTCGAAAGATTTTGCTACCAAATAGGCGCTGAAATCACTCCAGCAAGAGATAGTATTAAAAAAATGTTTAATTCAAATTTAATAGAAAATGTTTTTTCTGTAAAGGAATATGCATTTGATACAACTGAATTAGCTATGTGGGCAGCTCAAAAAATAAATAAATATGAAATTGAGTGTCTCTATCGTTCAACGGCTACTTCAGTTAGTCTTAGAACGGATAAATTACTTGAAGTAATCTACTCTAGGCAAAAAGACTTAAATCAAAATCACCAAGTCATTGCAAAACGTGTTTTTAACTGTACTTACAGTGGGATTAATCAGATTTTTAGTTATGAAATGGGCGTATCTGCTGAGATTAAACATGAAATAACAGAAATGGCACTGATTAAAATGCCCGAATGTTTAGTTAATCTTGGCATAACTGTTATGGATGGTCCTTTTTTTTCAACCATGCCATTTCCAGCTAGGAACTTACATACGCTTTCACATGTCAGATATACACCACATTTAAACTGGATAGACGATAAAACTGTTAATCCATATCATAAACTAGCTGAATATCATTGTCAGACACGTTTTGATCGAATGATAAGGGATGTTGCACGTTATGTTCCTGCAATCAGCCTAGCTCAATATGTTGATTCGCTATTTGAGGTTAAGACAATATTAATGAAAAATGAAGGTGACGATGGGCGACCTATTCTTTTTGAAACACACGAAAATTTACCAGGAATGTATTCGGTTATTGGTGGCAAAATTGATAATATTTATGATGTTTTGGAAAAGTTAGATCAGATTATAATTTAAATGAGAATAGCATTTCGAAATGGAAATTAAACTACTAATGATAGTTTTAACTTACTTGTATTAAAAAGGCAACCGTTTGTTTTGAGAATTTTATTTGAAGCTTACTTAGGTAGCTTTAATCTTAAATGAAAAATTTGATAAGCAATGGTTTTTATTGTGATTAGATGAGTTTAATGGGTTTTATCCTATGAGAAAAATAAATCTTGGTTTCTTGAATTGTGGTTTCTTTTTGAGATTTAAAATATTCGGACTGCTTATAATTTTAATACTTTTTTCTATTTCACTATTAATTAGAATAAATCATTTTAATAATGTAACTGGTTCTCAAAATTTAGAAGCGACTTACCACGCTTTATTAACAATTCGGGCGATTGATGAAAACCCATTAGAAAATCATTGGTTTTTACCAACGGTGAGTTTGTCATCTGCTCTAGATAAAAATATATCATGGGGTGCTACTGTTCCTACTAAAACAGGTGATTATATATATACAAGTTTTACGCCACCAGGATTTATTGTTCCATATTTATTTTTCAAGTCCTTTAATGTTGCTATATCTGAAAAGAATATCGCGCTGTTTAATGTCATGATAAGTATATTAGTATCTATTATACTATATTTATTATTAATTGAAATTCTTCAAAACACAGGATATAGTGGGCGTGTAAGTATGTTAGGAGCAATTTTTGGAACTATAGTTTCAATTTTTAGTAGAGAAGTGCTTCAATCTCATGGTTTGGTTTATTGGCCGCATAGCCTATTTCAGCTTTTATTTGTTTCATCTTTATTTGCTTTATTTAAGTTTATAAATAAAGCTCAAAATTCAAATACTATCAAAAGTGGATATCTTTTTTTACTTGTTGTACTTATCTTTTTATGTGCTTGGACTGAGTGGACAGGCTATGTTTTTGGAATGGGATTAGTAATTTTTTTTTGGTTTGGTTTTTTTCTTGAAAGAAGATATAAAGAAGTTTCAATTTTATTGATATTGGCCCTCTTCTCTGCTGGAATAATTACTATTTTTCATTATGGACTAGTCATTGGTTTTGAGCCTATGGTAAAAGCCTTTATAAATCGATTTTTTGCTCGTAGTTCGACTAATGGTAATTTTTTAAGTTTGATGTATGGATATATTCTTTCTTTTGGCATTTTCCTTTTATTGGCTTTTTGGGGTTTAATTGTATATTTCTGGAGAGGAAATACTAATGATTCAAATAGTATTAATAGCAAAAAAAGTATTTTTTTATTTTTTGTTGCAAGTATTCCATTATTAGAAAATTTGATTATGTTGCAGCATGCATCTGTATTTTCATTTGATCGTTTAAAATTATTATTTCCACTTGCTATAATATTTGCAATTTCTTTTGCTAGATTTTCTAATTATTTAAGATTAGTTTTTTTTGTGTTACTTCTATTTGCATCAATTCAGGGATACACATCTTATATATCAGATCTTGAGAAATACGCTAAATGGTCGGATGTTGATTTTAAAAATAAATTGCTTTCTAATGCATTAAATAAATCAATAAATATTGATTGTTCTGTTCTACTATCAAATTCTGTTGTCAGAGGTTATGATAATTTATTATTTAATCGAGGTATTTATGAACATAAAACCCTTGTTGATTCATTGGGATTAATTAAAAAAACAGGAGCTTGTAATGCTATTTATTTTGACCGAACTAGTGCCTTTACTGATTTGATGAAATACCAAAATGCAGTTGTTACAAACAAGGGTGGTAGCAGTTTTTCTCTTGAATTTATTGATATGAAAAATATTAATATAAATTTTTTTCTTAGTGATTTAAATTGGAATAATGGTATATCTAAAAAATGGCCAGGTTTCTTAGTGCCAAATACAGCAGATTTGAAATCTCAGCTATTATCTAGTGATGATATTATTTTTCAGGATGGTGATATTAGAAAAATTTTGGGAGTTACCGCGGTAGGAAATTATTTACATGTTCACGTTGATGGAACCCTTCTAGATTATGATAAAGTTGGACTACCGACTACTTATATTTTACGTAAAAATTCACACTGATTTTATAATCAACCAAAATGCATTTTTTAAAAGTGGCGAATTCAAGTCATAAGTGCATAGCCCGCGAACCCCTTTTCAATTAGTAAACGGAAAGTACTAGAGGCTTGGCAACGTGTAAAAGCGAATAAAGGTTCAGCAGGTATCGATAAAGTGAGCATTGATGCCTATGAGCAAAATCTGGGGAAGAATTTATATAAAATTTGGAACCGACTCAGTTCAGGAACCTATTTTCCACCACCAGTAAAGCGTGTTGAGATACCAAAATCTGATGGCAAGACGATAAATGTCAAGCGACCTGTCCGATTTTTTTACTGCTATTTGCATCATTGTCTTTGACTGGGTTAAATACTATTTTGTCTTCATAATCCCAGTCTCTTGTATCCCGAGTGTTCCAACGCTCTGGAAAGGTTAATTTAGCAACCCTATAGACTTCTTTTCGTTTAGCCAGTATGTCACCATCAATACCTTGGTGGCGCTGAGCAGGCGTCACGTATTTAATGCCACTGTGTCTATGTTCATTGTTGTACCAATAAACAAAACTGAGTACCCATTCTCTTGCTTCCTCTATATCTTTAAATCCTTGTCGAGGGTATTG
>NZ_FOHV01000016.1:0-53316 GCF_900111395.1 Thorsellia anophelis DSM 18579
GCTACTAAATCAAGTGTAAGATGCATTTCAATTGCTGCGGGTGCAGTTTTAGTAAATCTACCTTGATAGACATCTTTTAATTTTTCATGGAGTGTCAATGAAGAACCATCATGTAAATGAATATGTTTAAATGGATACTCAGCTGGCAAGCTAGATTGAAAAGGCTGAATTAATAGTTCTTTAGTGGCTTGTTCCGTCAGAGATTGAAGTAAGTTCGTAAACTCAGGCTTTTTAATTTGGTTGTGGTAAGGTTTATAATTTAACAGCTCTTGATAGCGTTCATTCAGTACCCTTAAAATATCGGTTAAATTAGCATGGTCTTGGCAGCTTAATGCATGTATCAATGCTCCTATAAGATTTGCAGGGTGTAGTGTTCTGAGTTTCTGAGTGAATTTTACTTTACGTGATAACTTAAGAATATGGCTAGGATTAAAAACTGCTTTAATTGATTGAGTAAATGTGGTAAATTGACTTTCCAAGAGATGCTCCTTTGTTTTAAAATGTTGATTCGTAACCTATATTTGATCACAAATCGAGCATCTCTTCAAGTTTTTAATTTAATATATACGCCAAAAACTGCATAAAAAGCACACAAAAACCACACATCAAAACAAATAAAACCAAATCAATAACTTATAAGATCCTACGAATGTATCGAAAGTAGAATGAGTTGGACTGTTCAATGATTGAAAGCTTATTGAAGCATGAAAAATAAAAAAATGTTAATCGGCCGCCTAATTATGTAATCAAATAAAAAGTAGTTTTGGAGAGTGAATTACTAATTTATCACAATTCTATTCGAGCTAAGGGCGTATAGTCTCAAAATCTCTATGCTTATTAATTAAGTCAATCACTTCAGAAGATATACCTTTACCTGATAGTTTACAGAGTAACTGATAATTTGTTGGAACATCTTTATTTACACACTCAACATTCAGTTCAATTAAATGGGGTGAATTATCCAATAAATACCTGATATCACGTGCCAAATATCGGGGACAATAGCCAATCAACTGAGCAGGGTTTTCCGCTCTTACTGCAACAGCAAGCTTATCATATTGATTTTGAGAATCTTGTAGTAAAAAAAGTTTATCACCTTTGTCCAGGTCTGAAACCCTCTTTTTAGCGGAAGGGTCTAGATATCCAACCCCATGAACAAAAAAGAAATATTCAAAATTTCCTGATTTATCAAAGTTAATCCTCTTAAACATTTGTAGTTGATCTGTATTGCGCAAGCCACCTGTTCTGGCTATTACTTCAATAGGCGTTGCCTCTTGAGCATTTAGTCCTAACCATTGAATGAAATGTGGATATTCAGGTCTGTGCTTTGATAACACTCTATTTTGAAATAGAGGGAAAAGTTCATGAGAATAGTAAGTTTTATTTAATTCCTCCATACCATTAAATGGAACAAAATTATTTTTTTCTAAGGCCCCTTCAGTATAATTAAATACATAACCTGAATCAGTTTGTTGTAAAAGGCCAACAACAAACCAATCGTGTAATATTGGCTCCTGCCAAGCTACGTAAACTGAATTAGTCGTATTCATAAGCCTAATACCCTCTTTTTATTTTTTAAAGTAATTTCAAGTGCGAACTGTTTGACGTTGTGTAAAATGTATTCATCGGGTAAATAATAGAAAATGAGGTTCATTTTATTTCCATTATAATTGGTATGTTATAATTTGTAGTTATCCATTTATAACCGTTTCCAACACTTAATCCTTTACCAGTACATACCTGCATGATCATAAGTTAGGCATAAAAGTTATTCTCGATTTTCATTATTTAGTATAAAAGAAGCTTAAAATCATAAGTAACCGTTTTTAGCTGCGATTATAACTTCTATCGCCCTTATAAGTTTTTAAGGATTTTGCTTATTATATGCAAGTAGTTGTAATCTTTGAAATACATTAAAGAGATATTTTATCTGAATCGGCTTGTTAGTTGTAAAATTATTTTTATAATTAAATCTAATATTAGCAATAAAAGCCTTTTTTGCTGTACAGCTAATAATGAGTTAGAGACTAATATTATGACACTTTATCTAAATTGTTTACGATCAGTATTTGAAAGACAAATTCTTGATGCTTTGATGGATACACTTGCTAAAGCATTTAGTCCCGAAGCCTCAGTGTCCGAAGCTTTAGTTCCAGAAGTATGAATTATAGATATGAGGTTGATGGACTGATTGAGATCAATACTAAGGATATAAAGTTGTTGGTATTTGTCGAAGTAAAAAGAAAAGTATACCCTAGGGATCTAAGGAATCTGGTTCACAAACTCCGAAGGTTCATGAAAGAACACTCTTGTCATCAAGAAGCTATTAGACTACTAGCAGCAGACGTGCTTAGCCCTGGCGCTAAAGAGGAACTTAGGCAGCAGAATATCGCCTCATTCGATTTGGGAGGCAGTCTTTACCTAAGGCACAGAAGTTTATTCATCAATATTGAGAAACCAGTTGTCTGTACAAAAAAACATTCAGGGGATTGATCTTTTTACGGAGAGTCGTGAAAGTGTAATACAAACGCTGTTGATGGATAATCAAGAGTGGTTAACAGAGTGGTTAACATTTTTAAAAATCCAGCTCTACAACAACGTCAGGCTAATAAATATATAGTTGCTTATTATATCAAATATTTCGGTCTTGATAGCAACCTAAGGTCCTAGAGAATAGCCTAGAGGAATTAGCAATTACTATTGGTGACCATGAATATGTTGAATGCTTATAACTTGTTGGGCTATTGGCTATGTAAGGCTTCATTCAAATTTTAATGAAGATAAAGATGAATTTTTGTAAAGCAACCTTAGGTATTTAGATCAGTTCAGAGTTTATTGATAGATTTTAGAAAAGAAATCTTAGAATGAATAATTAGCGCCAAATCACAGATCCTAATACCACCCTAAAGTGATCGGCATGGATGATATTGAATGATCTAAACCATGTTAGAATTAGTGATCTAAGTGGATGAGAATACGCATCACTGGACAACGTGCTGTCGACATTTTAAAAATGAAATAGGAAGACATATAACAATATTCATCTTTTAGTTGAGCAACAAAAAATTGGTTTTAAAGTAACGATACCACTGCAATTAAATGTAATCGATAAATCATTGTTTCAGTTGCTTGCAGAGATTGATGCTCAAGGCGTAAAAAGTGATTATATAATACATTTTTCTCATTCTACAACTTCAGCAGAGAAAGGAAGTTGCGTTTTAGCATCTACATTAAGCATGAATTTCAAAAAGAATATTGATTTGTTAGGGCTTGATTATGGTGAACAAACCCAACCAACATTTCATGAAATAAGATCTTTATCTGAAAGATTATATAGAGAGCAGGGTGTTGATACGAAAATCTTACTGGGCCATAAATCACAACGACAAACTGATCTATACAATGATAATCGCTCAATAGAGTATCAATATTTAATCGATTTTTGATCTATTTTTATACTTAATTGGTATTTTAATTAACCAGTTTTGGAGAAGAGTTTTGGAGGAATTTTGGAGGGATTTTGGAGAAGAAACAATTAGGTAAAAAAATAGGCGCCAATTGGCGCCTTAATTATGCAATCAAATAACTGGATTGAATTACATGTTAGCAATCATAGCGTCGCCAAACTCACTACAACTCAATAGCTTAGCGCCATCCATAAGACGTTCAAAGTCATAAGTTACCGTTTTAGCAGCAATCGCGCCTTCCATTCCTTTGACGATTAAATCAGCTGCTTCAAACCAGCCCATGTGACGCAACATCATCTCAGCCGATAGGATGATTGAACCTGGGTTAACTTTATCTTGCCCTGCATACTTAGGTGCAGTGCCATGGGTTGCTTCAAATAGCGCACATTCGCTGCCAATATTTGCGCCAGGTGCAATACCTATACCACCAACTTGCGCTGCTAATGCATCTGAAATGTAATCACCATTAAGATTCATACAGGCAATAACATCATACTCAGCAGGACGAAGTAGGATTTGTTGTAAAAAAGCGTCTGCAATAGAATCTTTAACAATAATATCTTTGCCAGTATTAGGATTTTTAATTTTCATCCAAGGGCCGCCATCGATTAATTCAGCACCAAATTCTTTAAGTGCAACTTCATATCCCCAATCTTTAAATGCGCCTTCAGTGAATTTCATAATATTGCCTTTATGAACAATAGTGACAGAATCACGGTTATTGGCAATTGCATATTCTATAGCAGCTCTAACTAATCGTTTTGTACCGGCTTCTGAAGCAGGTTTAATTCCGATACCACAATTATCAGGGAAACGAATTTTAGTTACTCCCATTTCTTCTTGTAAGAATTTAATTACTTTTTCTGCATCAGGTGTACCAGCTTTCCATTCGATACCTGCATAGATATCTTCAGAATTTTCACGGAAAATAACCATATCAGTTAATTCAGGTTGCTTAACAGGGCTTGGAGTACCTGTATAATAACGAACAGGGCGTAAACAAATATAAAGATCTAATTCTTGTCTTAATGCAACATTTAAAGAGCGAATACCACCGCCTACAGGCGTAGTTAATGGGCCTTTAATTGCAACGCGGTAGTCACGAATAAAATCTAAAGTCTCTTTTGGCAACCAAACATCTTTGCCATAAAGTTCAGTTGATTTTTCGCCTGTGTAAATTTCCATCCAAGAGATTTTTTTCTGGCCGTTATAAGCTTTCTGAACAGCAGCATCTACAACTTTAATCATGACAGGTGAAACGTCTACACCAATACCATCACCTTCAATGAAAGGAATGATTGGATTATTGGGAACAACTAATTTACCAGTATTATCTTGAGTGATTTTTTGACCTTCAGCAGGAATAGTGACTTTACTTTGCATGACATCTCCTCATTAATTATTATTATATTAAATCTAGTGCGCAAGGCGCATGACTTAATGCAGAAACAATGTTAAATGACACATTGATAGTACAACATTTAAAAAACGACGCAAATGCGTCGTTTATTGTTACAATTATGGATAAACTGGTAATTTCTTACAAATACTCAGTACTTCTGCTTTTACTTTGGAAATTGTTGATTCTAAATTTTCAGGTGATTGATTCATAGCATCAAGTATGTCACAAATCCAACCCGCTAAAGCTTGTACGTCATTTTCTTTAAACCCACGGCGAGTAACGGCAGGTGAACCAATACGAATACCAGAAGTGACAAAAGGACTTTTAGGATCATTTGGTACTGAGTTCTTATTAACGGTAATATTAGCACGTCCTAATGCAGCATCAGCGTCCTTACCCGTAAGATTTTTATCTACTAAATCTAGTAAAAATAAGTGGTTTTCAGTTCCCCCAGAGACAACTTTGTAGCCGCGATTTTTGATGACATCAACCATTGCTTTTGCATTTTTAGCTACTTGCTGTTGATAGGAAATGAATTCAGGTTCCATTGCTTCTTTAAAAGCAACAGCTTTAGCTGCAATTACATGCATTAAAGGGCCGCCTTGAGCACCAGGGAAAACAGATGAGTTTAGCTTCTTATAAAATTCTTCAGAACCGCCATTAGCAAGAATTAGACCTCCGCGTGGACCTGCTAAAGTCTTATGTGTTGTTGTGGTAACTACGTGAGCATGTGGAACTGGATTTGGATAAACACCTGCAGCTACAAGGCCTGCGACATGAGCCATATCAACAAATAGAAACGCTCCAACACTATCAGCGATTTCACGCATCTTAGCCCAGTCTACTACTCCGGAGTAAGCAGAAAATCCACCAATTATCATTTTAGGCTGATGGGTTTTCGCTAAGTTAGCTAATTCAATATAATCAATCTTGCCAGATTCATCTATACCATAAGGAATAATGTCATAGAATTTACCAGAGAAATTCACAGGAGCACCATGAGTTAAATGCCCACCATGAGCTAAATTCATACCAAGGACTTTATCTCCAGGCTGGAGTAGAGCTGAGTAGACAGCGAAGTTTGCTTGTGAGCCTGAATGTGGTTGTACATTAGCATAATCAGCACCAAATAGTTTTTTAGCTCTCTCAATCGCTAAATCTTCTATTATGTCAACATGTTCACATCCACCGTAATAGCGTTTTGCAGGGTAGCCTTCTGCATATTTATTAGTTAGCTGTGAGCCTTGAGCTTGCATTACACGCATGCTAGTGTAATTTTCTGAGGCAATTAATTCTATATGCTCTTCTTGGCGAACGACTTCATCTTGCATCGCTTGCCAAAGTTCTGGGTCATAATCTGCAATATTCATATTACGATCTAACATTGTTTTGCTCCTGTCTATGGGTTGAGGTAAAAATAGGATTTATCAATTTTATATCTAGAAATTAGTAATCTATATGGATGTCCATTGATTATCAATTTAGGTGCCATTGTGTGCGTGTTAAAAATAGAGTGTTTAAATACTATTTATCCAGTTATAGGATTAAAAAACATGAATCTAAGGTAATATTAGCGGCATGTTTTTATTTTCTAGTTATGCAAAGAACATCCTTAATTATGTCGATTATGAGATAATTGCGATTGTTAATCAAGTGTGATAAATAAGTAATATGGTAATAGATAAAAATAGATACATTGGCTTCGTAAAATTGTGGTAATTGTATCACTTATTCGATAATCAAAGTACTACTCATAACAAAAACAACTTATAGTCATGCTTACGATAAAGTTATAAATTACTATCGAACAAAATAAGCATTCGGGGGAAAAAATGAATAATCTAAGTGAGAATCAAAACTCATCACATCAAAAGCGTCAGCAACGATTAAAAGAGCAGGTTGATGCTAGAATTGAAGCTGCAACTGAAATAAGAGGAATTATTATTGTCTTAACAGGCAATGGTAAAGGAAAAACAACTTCTGCATTTGGAACAGTTACTCGGGCAGTAGGACATAGTAAAAAGGCTGCTGTTGTGCAATTTATAAAAGGGCAGTGGGCGAATGGTGAGAGGAACTTATTAGAACCACTAGGCGTACCTTTTTATGTTATGGCAACAGGATTCACTTGGGATACACAGAATAAAGAAACAGATAGAGCCGCTTGCCAGGTTGTTTGGCAAGATGCAAAAAAATTATTGTCAGATCCTGCAATAGATTTAGTCGTATTAGATGAAATTACTTATATGGTAACCTATGACTATTTAGAACTAGATGAGTTAATTTTAGCTATTAAAAATAGGCCATTGCATCAAACCGTTATTTTAACAGGAAGGGCATGCCACCGATCTTTAATTGAAATGGCAGATACGGTGACTGAAATGCGACCAGTAAAACATGCTTTTGATGCAGGCATTCAAGCTCAAATGGGAATTGATTGGTAGTTTCAATCCTCTTTTTTTGGAAAAAATAGTCATCATTATTAATGGTTTCGTATCTAATGATTAGCATTACTGGTTTGACTGGTGCTATTACCTCCAGGAGTAAATGGTGGTTTTGCAAACCAAACTAATACAATAAGTGCAATAAACGCTGCTGCCGCGATTGTAAAAATATCATTAGCGGCCATAATTAGACTTTGATTAGTGATCTCTTTCGCCCAATAAGCAGCTACTTGCTCATAACTCATCCCTAAAGACATCATTTTTGCAAATATCTCATTTGAAAGTGGGTTATAAGGTGATATCGATTCAACAAGTATTGTGTGATGAGTAGCCTCGTTACTGCTCCACATATTTGCAACAATTGAAGCACCTATCGAACCTGCCATTGTGCGCATAAACCCAGATAAGCTAGAGGCTGCAGCAATTTTATCGGATGATAATCCTGAATACATAATTGTAGTAAGGGGCATGAAAAAGCAAGCAATAGCAAAACCTTGAAAAAATTGTGGCCAAGCAGTTGTTGCAAATCCCATCCCGGTTTCAAAAGTTAATGCTCGCCATAAGAAGGTTGCTGCGTATACGATAAAGCTGAATGTTACTAGAATCCGCATATCAATTTTAGTGCCCAATTTACCGATAATTGGTGCAAGGATAATAGGGATTAAACCAATAGGGGCAGCAGCTAATCCAGCCCATGTCGCATTAAATCCTACGACTGACTGTAATAATTGAGGAATGAGTACCATGCTGCCATAATAAAAAACAAATGCTAAGCAGACACATAATGTTGCTATTGTGAAATTACGTGATTTAAATAGGCTCAAATCTATCACGGGATTATCGTCGGTTAATTCCCAAATCACCAACGCAATTAATGTTATGATAGAACAAATCGTTAATCCAATGATAAGGGGTGAATTAAACCAATCAAGCTCTTTACCTTGATCAAGCATTAATTGTAACGAACCTACCCCTAATACCAATAACATTAAGCCTATAAAATCAATTTTACGAATTTCAATTTTAGTTTCTCGATTATGTAATAGTTTAAATACAGCGAGCACTACTAGTAAACCGATAGGGATATTAATGAAAAAAATCCAGCCCCAATGATAGTTATCAGAAATATAGCCGCCTAATATCGGACCAAAAATAGGGGCAACAATTACGGTCATGGACCAAAGTGCTAGTGCCATATTTCTTTTCAGTGGAGGATAGTTGTTAAGAAGTAAGCTTTGAGCCAGAGGCATCATAGGTCCTGCAACTAACCCTTGGATAATTCTAAAAAATATTAACATGCCAAGACTACTTGATATTCCGCATAACCAAGATGCAAGTACAAATAAAGCAGTTGACCATAAAAATAAGCGGACTTCACCAATTCGTTTTGCAAGCCAGCCTGTAATTGGAATGGAAATTGCATTTGCGACACCAAAAGATGTAATAACCCATGTACCTTGTGTCGTTGATGCCCCTAGATTACCAGCGATTGTAGGGAGGGCTACATTTGCTATCGTCCCATCGAGTACTTGCATAAAAGTTGCTAAAGATAGGGCGATAGTTAGCCAACCGAGTTGCCTGCCTTCTAATGGTTTCATACGATTTTCCTTATCATCTTTTTAAATTGATTATCTGTTTGTGTTATCCATTTTCTTTGATGATTTGATTGATGAGTGCATTAATTGAAGTCATATCAATTTCTCCTTGAGAAACTTTATACAAAGCTCCATCTGGATGTTTACTTGCTAAGATAGGACCTGATTGATCTTTAGTCTCTACAACAACAGTTGAAGAAAGACCTATGCGAAGTGGGTATTGTTTTAGTTCGTTTGCATCAAGCTCAATCCTTACAGGAACGCGTTGAACGATTTTAATCCAATTACCTGATGCATTTTGTGCAGGCAAAAGAGAAAATGCACTTCCAGTGCCCATCTCGATTCCTTTTATCTTGCCATTAAAAACAACTTTATCCCCATAAATATCGGTTGTAATTTTCGCATTTTGTCCAATCCTCATTTGGTTTAGTTGTGTTTCTTTGAAATTTGCATCTATCCAAAGATTATCTGCTGAAATGATTGCCATCAATGGTGTGTTTGGAGCAATTTGAGCTCCTACTTGGACGCTTCTTTTTGAAACATAACCTGTAACAGGACTGGTAATAGTTGTTCTTTGTAAAGCAAGCCAAGCCTCTTTTAATTCTGTTGCTGCTTTGACTACACCTGGCTGTTTTTCAATTGGTGTATCTAAAACGAGAGCTTGGTTGGCATTATATTGTGCTTTTGCTGACTCAAGACTCGCTTCTGCTAAGGTAACTGCATCACGGGCATGCTGTAATTCTTCTTTGCCGATTGCATTCGACTGGCTTAAGGCTTGCCGACGTGCGAGATCACTTTGCGCTTGCTGTAAAGCTATTGTTTTTTCCTCAATATTAGCTTGGTTCTGTTTTAAGCTAATCACTGATTGATGTGCTTGCCTGACTTGAGTTGCTAACAATGCTTGGGCTTTTTCGAATGATTGTTCAGCATCCGTTTTATCTAATTGAACAAGTACATCACCTTCATTAACAAAATCAGTATTATCAACATGAATTGACGAAACCGTACCTGAAATTTCAGACATAATTTGAACTTGATTACCTGATACGTATGCATTATCCGTTTCCACTTCGAATCTGCCAGTGTGATACCAATGAAATAAGTAGAAACCAAGTAATATTATGATGGTTAATATTAATATGCTAAATGCAACTTTTCGCTTAATTTTCTTAGATACCTCGCTAGTTTTAGCTAATTTATCTTTATTAAGGATATTTTCCGCTGAGTTCTCTTTTGTATGTAAGTCTATTTTGTTTGAAGTGCTAGTATGTTCATTACTCATAGGATACTCCTTACTTAATTATTTAAACTAAAAATTACTTTTTTAAGAATACCTAAAGGGTTAATTCTTCAATTTTACTTAAAAGCTTTCTAGATAACTTCTCATATATAATATGTTCCTCAAAACTTAATGCTGACCAAACATGATTTAAATTAGCAAATTGTTTAGGACTGATTTTGGCTAAAAAATTGACACCAGATTCTGTTAATTTTAAAAACAAACAACGTCTATCTTGTTCGGTGCTATATCTTTCAATCCAACCCCTTGCAACTAATTCATCGGCAATTCGAGTAATATGAGTCCTTGATGAGCCAAGAATAGAGCTTAGCTCTGATGGTTGTATTACTCTATCCGGTTTTGAATCGATAATAATTAATGCCATAAATAGTGTTTCATTAATGTCATTCTCTTTTAAAATTGCATTTCTAGCGTCTTGCATTTTGTGGTGAATATGGACATGCATGCGATACATTAACATCGCCTGTAAAGGGTAATCTTCATAGCGAGACGCATACTGTCTGATTTTTTCTTCAATAGATTGAAATGATAGATTTTTATTTTCGTTCATAGCAGGCTCTAATTAGAATATTTATTTAGATAAGTTACGTTTTAAAGTAACTAAAGTTAAAGTGTAATTAGTTATAATAACATTAGTTACTATATGCCTTTTAAGCCTAACTGAAAAGTAAAAAATTTGAAAGTTTACATATTTTTAACTTTTTTCTTATCTATATTTTTAATAATAATTTTTATTGAGTGTATGAAAAGCGTCTGCCTTTAAAGGCATAAATTGAATTAAAAAGAGGTGATTCTTTTGGTAACTCCCTTCGATTAAAAATGGGTTTTAAGATAATTAAAATGATATGATATCCCACTTTGTTAATTGGGGTATGAGTCATGCAATCGAGGATTTTTTACAAAAAGCAGAACGTAATATTAAAATATCACTCTAGTGATCTGTTAGGCTTCAGCAGCATTTGATTCATATTTTGTAACGCAGTTTTCCAAACGATTTAGAATGTGAGCATAATCGATGCTCACCATTAAACTCTTTCAATTTCAACATTTAATTACTATTTAATATTCTTCCGGTCCTTGTAAAAAGGAGTGTGACGCACTGCGTAAGAAAGAGTTAGCATATTATGAACAGAGTGATTGGTACCTAAAATACCCCTTAATGCTTGATGTCTTACCTATAATTGAGGCAAACAAGGTATAATTGATAAAACTGACTTAATTAAATGAATGGTATAAAAGGAATACATATGTCACATAAAGACACGATTGTAGCGCAAGCAACGGCACCTGGCAGAGGGGGAATTGGGGTATTAAGGGTATCGGGTGAAGAGGCTAAAAAAGTTGCCAAAACATTACTAAGAAAAGTACCCACTCCAAGGACAGCTGAATACTTACCCTTTTATGATGATACCGATCAGGTAATCGATCAAGGTATTGTCTTGTTTTTTCCAGGACCTAACTCATTTACAGGAGAGGATGTTATTGAATTTCAAGGGCATGGTGGCCCTGTTGTATTAGACATGCTTCTTGGTGAGATCCTGAAAATTAAAGGTGTTCGAATTGCTAAGCCTGGAGAGTTTACAGAACGTGCATTTTTGAATGATAAATTAGACTTAGCACAAGCTGAAGCAATTGCAGATTTAATTGATGCAACTTCAACTCAAGCTGCGCGCTCAGCTTTAAATGCACTAAAAGGAGAGTTTTCAACTCAAATTGACATTCTTTTAGATGCGCTTATTAATATTCGTATAGAGATTGAAGCAGCAATTGATTTTCCAGAGGAAGAAATTGATTTTATATCAGATGGCCTTTTAGCCAAACAATTAAATGAAATTTTAGAAAAAATTTCATTTGTTAAAAATGCAGTAAAGCAAGGTGTGTTACTACGAGAAGGTATGAAGGTTGTGATTGCTGGTAAGCCAAATGCAGGTAAATCTAGTTTATTGAATGCCTTGGCTGGTGAAGAAAGAGCTATTGTGACTGATATTGCAGGCACGACTAGGGATATTTTAAGAGAGCATATTCATATTGATGGCATGCCTTTGCATGTTATTGACACTGCTGGTCTTCGCCAGGCAAGCGATAAAGTAGAACAAATAGGAATTGAAAGGGCAATAGATGAAATTAAACAAGCTGATCATCTTTTACTGATGGTTGATGCAACAGAATTAGCACTTGATAAATCCCTTAATGAAAATGATATTTGGCCAGATTTTTTAGCTCAGTTACCAAAAGATTTACCTTTTACGGTAATTAGAAACAAGGCTGATTTGACAGGTGAAATGATTGGCATGCAAACAGTTTTGCAAAATGATTCACTTATGTCTCATCCTCAAACAGTGATTTCGTTGAGCGCAAAAAAACACCTAGGCATGGATATACTTAAAACGCATCTAAAATCAACCATTGGATATGCAACAACTAATGAGGGTGGGTTTATAGCAAGAGCTAGACATGTCAATGCAATCGAATCAGCATTAGAGCATGTAACGTTTGCAAAATATCAGTTAGAACAAGCAAGGGCATTAGAATTAGCCGCAGAGGAATTAAGATTAGCTCAGCAATCGCTTAGTGAAATTACAGGTGCATTTACATCAGATGATTTATTAGGAAGGATTTTCTCAAGTTTTTGCATTGGTAAATAAAATTACTCTTGTTTATCAATATCCATTAGGAAGTACCCTCTGTCATCTTTCTCTAAGAAGTATAATTATGTTACCCTATGATAGTTAAAATTGTTATGGGGTCTTTAATTATGTTTTGACATTCTCCCCACTAAAGCAAAGGGATTTCATACTACGCACCTTCAATTACATAAACTGATCTACCTCTCTCGTAGTGCTTCTTTTGCTTTATTAAACGGTTTAATTAAATAGTCAAATATGGTTTTTTCACCTGTTTTAATATCTACTGTTGCTACCATCCCTGGGGTAATTGGTAATTTTTGATTATTAGGAGTCGTTAAAGTATCTAATTCTGTTCTAATATAGACACGATAATAATATTGATCACGCTTTACTTCGTCTTGAATGGTGTCTGGAGATATGGTTTCAACTATTCCTTTTAGTGCACCGTAAATAGAATAGTCGTATGCAGTAATTTTGATAGTAGCTTCTTGTCCTGGGTGAATATAAGCAATATCTCTTGGTGATATTTGAGTTTCTATTAACAGTTTTTCATCAATCGGAATAATCCGCATTACTTCGCCATTTGGTGGAATAACTCCTCCAATAGTATGAATATTAATATTTTTTATAATACCTTTAACTGGAGATATGACACTTGTACGAGTCAATGCATCATTTTTTCCTCTTACAATTTGAGTCTGAATATCGACATCGGCTCTGGCTTTATTAAGTTCTTCTTGGGCTTTTACAATAAACTGGTCATAAGTATCTGATATTTTAGATGTAATTTCACTTAATTGTCTTTTTAAACGAATGACGTCAACATGGCTCGCTGCACCGCGAGCAACAAGAGGTTCAGTTATATTGAGCTCTTGTTCAATGAGAGATTTAGTTTCTTCTAATCCAATTAATGTTTGTTGCCAAGCTTCATTTCTTGAGTTAAATAATGCGGTTTCTGATTCAATCACTGATTGATCAGTGATTGAATCAGGAAATACTAAAGCAGTTTGATTAACTTCGGCTTCAAGCCTCGCAACACTTGCTAATGCGGCATTAAGGCGAACTTTACTTTCCTCTACATTAGAAGAAACGCGCTCAGGGTCAAGTAATGCAAGTACTTGACCGATATCTACAATATCGCCTTCAGCAACATTTAACTCTCGTAATACACCACCTTCAAGGGATTGAATGACTTGTTCTTTTGAAGAAGCGATAACTTTGCCCGTCCCATTAGATACTTCTGATACTTTTGCATGATAAGACCATACTACGATAGCAATAACTAATAAAGCAATGATACGAATTATAGAAGAGGATTTAAGTACTTCATGTTGATCTCTATAAAGTGTTTTACGCATAGGATTTAACCTGATATTTTTTGATTGGCTGAATTTAGTGAATCGAGTCTTGCTAATACAGCACTTTTTTCACCCATTAATATGATTTTTCCTTCATCAATTACAATTAATGTATCTACCCAATCTAGAACTGCTGGCCGATGAGTCGCTACAATTACGGTTTTATCTTTAAACCAGGTTCTCATCGCATTAACAATATGTATTTCGCTTGCTTGATCCATGCTTGCAGTTGGTTCATCTAAAAGTAGTGTGCGGGGATTCATGATCAGCATTCTTGATAATAATAAAGCCTGTTTTTGTCCACCAGATAGTCCATGACCGCCTTCCCTTACCATATAATCAAGTCCGCCTTCTAATTGTTTAAGCATGGACCATGCTCCTGTAAGGGTTAATGCTTCAATCATTTCTTCATTTGAAGCATGTGGTCTGCCCATACAGAGATTTTCTCTTAAGGTACCATGAAAAAGCCTTGAAGTTTGGCTTAAAAATCCGACATCTCTTCTTAGATCGGATACATCAATCATTTTAATTAAATCACCATTTAAATAGATAGCTCCTTCCTCAGGTGTGATCATGCCGGAAAAAAGATGAAGCAAAGTTGACTTGCCCGAACCCATTTTTCCAATGATTCCAACTTTAGACCCAGCCTTAATATGTAGTTTAGGTATATTTAAAGTGAGATGGGTTGCATTAGGATCATATTTAAATCTCACATCTTCAAAAATATACTCGCCTTCAATTACGGGGCGTTGTAACCGATTTTCTTCAATCGGTTGATCAACTGGTTTTTGCATTAATTCATTTAGCCCCTGATAAGCCGATCTCGTGCTTTGTAATCTTGCAAAAACCCCCGTCCATTGTGCTATAGGTCCTAATGTTCTAGAGGAAAGAATGGATGTTGCTACTAAAGCGCCTGTTGTTAATTCACCGGCGATAACTAAATATGCACCTACCAGTAATACACCTACAAATGTCATAGATTGAAGTGTTTGAGTCCAATGGGTCAAAAAATTTGTAATAGCGCGTTGCTTTTTTGAAATATCTGAAGATACATCGTTAATTTGGTTCCATAAGTTTTGAAATCTTTGCTCGGCTCTTAATAATTTGATGTCATCTAATGCTTCAACAGCTTCTACTAACATAGCATTTCTAAGCGCTGATTCGCGCATGCCTTCTTTTGCTAGTCTAGATAGTGGCCACTGTGCAATTAGCCCTGCAATTAAAATCAAGGGAACCACAATTAATGGAACAATCACTAAGTATCCTCCGATCATCCATAAAACAACAAAGAATAACAATATGAATGGGATATCTAATAAAGCACCTAAAGTCGTGGAAGTAACTAATTCTCTTACTTGCTCAAGTTCTCTTATTTGGGCTATAAATGAGCCTGTTGACTGGCTTTTTGCTTGTGTTTTAATTCTAATCGCATGCCCAAATACTTTATCTGTAATCCGAGAATCGGCGCGTTTTCCTATTACATCAGTTAATTTTGAGCGTGCACCTTTTAGTAAAAACTCAAAAATTAATGCAATCATCACACCAGTAAATAAAACCCATAACGTCGAATGAGATTGTGAAGGAACGACCCTATCATAGATTTGCATTGAAAAGAGTGTAGTAGTAAGAGTTAATACATTTGCAATTAAAGATGCAGTGAATAGATCTAAATATCTTCTTTTGTCATGAAAAATGATTTTTCTAAACCAATTAGATTGATATGGCTTGATGTATTCATCTACCCTAGCATCAGGTACTGCATTTAATGGCCTCAAGACCCAGATTTCTTTAGCTTTTTCTTTTAATGACTTTATCGGTAAGACAAGATAGCCTAATTCATCTTGCAAAGAAATACTGACATTATGACGTTTATCTAAGCTTTCTATAACACCAATGGAACCATCATTAAAATAGATAACTAAAGGAAGACGCATTGCATTAATTAACTTTTTACTATAGGTTTTTTTATCAAATGATAGCCCCATTTGTAACGCTAATTGGTTTAAAAACTCTTTTTCTTCTTTCGAGTCAGACCAAGCTGCATCAACTTTAATTCTTTCTTCAGACACATGAATATTGTAATGTTTAGCTATTAAGGAAAAAACATGAATTATTTTGTCTTTTTGGATTTGGCTCAGTGACATATTACTCACTCATTAGAATTGTTAAACCAAATGCATCAGCGGACTGGCCTGACATAAATATATAGTCAGATACGGCAAGCCAATAGTCATGGTCCGTATTTACTTTATCTACAACAGCTTGGTAGACTTCTTGTTCTACATTAAGTACATCTAAAATAGAACGACTTCCCAAAGTATATTGTTCTTTATAGATGTCCCGTGTTTTGCGAAGTACATTGATACGTTCATTGAGCAAAGATTGTTTTGATTCTAATTGGTTAATGGCAATTTTTGCAGTCGATAATCTTTGGTTGAGAGTTTGTTTGAGCTGTTGTAGCTGATATTTTGTTGCTTCTTTATTTGCAGCAGCAGCGCTAACCCGCGATGTTGCGGCTCCGCCTTGATAAATATCATATGACATGGTTAATTGGATCTTATTATCATGTCCGTATTTTTCGTTAGTACTTGGATTAGTTCCCTCGATTGTTTTATTGCTTATCAGTTGAACACCAACATTCGGTAGGCTATCAGATTTAGCAAGTTCAAATTGTGCATCAGATATTTCCAACATTGCTGCTTGATTTCGATACTCTGCAATTTGTTCAAAACGAATCGGCTTGGTTAAGTTAGCTTTATCACTTAAATCGTCAGGCATTGAAATTACCTCGAGCGCATTAGGTACGTTTAAATATATTTTTAAACTTTCTAGTGCTTGTAAGTAATCCCCCTCTATCTGAGATGCCGTTAATTTTGCACTAACCAATCTGGCCTGCGCTTGCGTCGTATCAGATTCATTTCCTGCCCCTGCAGTAGCCCTATCATTTGCAATTTTAACTACCTGTTCTATATCGTTAATATGTTGTTTGGTTTCTTGTATTGCACTTAATGATCTATGCGCTTGGATATAGGCCATAGACGTGTTTGCGATAATGCTCTCAAGCTCCTGATTATTAATTGCCTTGACTTGTTTAGACTCTGCGCCTACTTGCGCTATTTGATTTCTTGTACGACCGAAATCATAAACAGTTTGAGTGACTGTGAGTTCAGGTGTAATAGACGTTTCATCTTTGAATTCACTGTAACTTGGATTAATTGAAATGCCAACTTTTGGTTTGTAACCAGCCTGGCTTACGCTTAATAATGATTTTTGCTGATTATCTCTTGCAATAGCGGTTTGGGTTGTAGGGCTGACATCTGCAGCAATTCGTAGGGCATCATAATAAGATACTTCATTAGCTAAAAGTGAACATGGTATAAACAACACTCCTATGACTGAAAGTGATGTAAAAAGTGATGTAAAAAGCACAGGTTTTGAACTGTCAATAAAATGGCGCATGTTTAGCATGTAAATAATTTTCCTAAGCTGGTTGATAGTAAATTTTTGTTATTTTTTATTCTCGAAATAGAGAAGACGGAAGAATTTATGCCAGTTGACACATTGTTATTTCCAATTGCTCCAGATGATTAATGTTTAAATCGTAATAATATGTATTTTTTTGTTAAATTATTCCACATGTATCTATTAAATGCTATTATTGTAACATAATTCATTACTTTTTTACTTTTGTTATTATTTTTGTTTTATTTTGCAACAAAAACACCTGGGTCAAAATTTGCGTAGAGTATTGCCTTTTTGCTCGCGTCTATTTTGCAAATGGATTTTTATAGATAAGTTTCATGGAGATTACATTTTTTTATGGTACAGCATAATTTGAACACATTTACGTTAACGCTTATTAATACTACTGGTCAAACGCTCGAAACACTTTCCATACCCCTTAATTCAACTAATCCGATTCCAATTCAAATTGGGAAGGGCACAATTATAAGATTACAAGACGATGAAACAGGCCTAGGACCTAAAAGAATTGTTGCAAAAAGGGTTGGCGATGATTTGCATATCTACTTCGAAGATGGAGATGAATTAGTCGATGTTATCGTTGAAGGCTATTACTTAAATCCTGAATTATTTGATATTCAAGGTGAAGTCACTGAAGGTGAATGGGTCTCTTATTTCCCAGAAGAAGGGGATGCGGCGAGTGTTATTGCACAGCTAGAAGATGGCAATCTCAGTGGGCAAATTTTACAAGGGGATTTTGAAAGCGCATTTTCTCCCTTGACCCTTTTAGGATTAGCAGGCTTAGTTGGTGCAGGCGTGATTATTGCAAGTAATAGTGATTCAAATGATTCAAATGGATCTGTATCTACACAGCAAAATCCCACGGGTGTGATATTTAGTGAAAATACCAATGCGAATGATAGAGAAATCTCATTAGGAAAAAGTAATTCACCAATTGATACTAATGATGCAACGCCGATATTAAAAGGTACGACAACACCAGGTGCCACAATTGAAATTGTCATTAAAGATAATGATGGAAACCCAATAAAAGTTGATGATGGTACTGGCACTGAAATTGATCTTGTCTATACCACTAAGGCTGGACCTGATGGGACTTGGGAAATTGAAATAGGGAATCCAAATACTCATGTCACTGGGCCAACCTTAGCATTACCAGGTCTACCGGATGGGGATTATCAATTTGAAATTAAGCAAAAATTTCCTGATGGAAGTACAGACAATAAAACAGTTGATGTGGCCGTTGATACAGTAAATCCAATTTCAACTACTTTTAGCATTACGGATAATGACGTTAGCTCTGATTATTTAATAACGGACACCCCATTGATTCAAGCTTTTGGGCTCTCTGATGAAGGAGGAACATTAATTATTTCTCTTCCAGAAACTCAAACAGCCATACTAAGTGCAAGAACGTCAAACCCGAGTATTGAAATTGAATTCAAAAAAGACGGAAATGGTGTTTGGAGTGTGGATTTCTCTGATCAAGCAACACGAAATTTATTTGAAGAAGCATTCCCTGAGGGATTTTCTGGCGATACCAGCTACAGTTTCACAATTAAAGATAATCAAGCGACAGATCAAGAGATTACTTTTAGAGGCAAGGTAGTTGATGGAAGTAATATCAAGAATATTACTGTAGATTTGAATGCACCGAAAAAGGATCAAGTACAAGGCAATCTGATTATTGATGATACTACTAAACCTGCTTTAACTAACGATGATACACCAAAATTAACTGGTAGCGTTAAGCTCGGTAATGGGGAAGAAATAGGCTATATTAATATCACGGTTACTCCGCTTAATAAAGATGGGGTGGTTATTGGTAAAGATATCACAATCATGGTACCTGGTAGTCAAGTTGACCCTTCCACAGGTAAGTGGGAATACTTCTGGGATGAAAACAATCCATTACCAAATGGAATTTATAATTTCAAAACTGTTGTGGTGGATAAAGCGGGAAATGAAGGTAAAACTGAAGAACATAAAATCGAAATTAAATCAATTCGTCCCCAACCAATTGATATTGATTCTATAAAAGTAGGAGATGATGTTGGTACTCGTCAAGAAGACAATGTACTAGATGATAGATATTTAGGTAATCAAACCGATGACAGCAAACCTACTATTAGTGGTGAAGCTGAGGTTGGAAATGATGTCATTGTTAAAATTAAGAAACCTGATGGAACAGTTGTATTAGAATCCCCTGAAATAAGAGTGAGCGATACTGACGCTGATGATAAGGGTGAATGGAGCTTTACACCTGATATAGAATTGCCTCCTGGTGAATATATCATCGAGGTTTTACAAAAAAATCCATTAGATCCTGAATATAGACCTAGTCCTCCAATTAATATTGAAATTACCGTTGGTGAGGATTCTCCGTTAGCAGGAGTCAATCCTAAAGACGTAAGCGTAAAAGATGATCAAGGTTTGCTACAAGAGGGTAACATTTTAGATAATTCTCATTTAGGGAATGCAACTGATGATAGTAAGCCGACTTTTTCAGGTCAGCTCAAACCAGAAGATACAAATTATCCAGGTACAACAGATCATATCGTCGAAATCACTCTAAAAAAACCAGACGGTACAATTGCTAAAGATGATAAGGGTAATAACTTAATATTCAAAGTACCAGTAGATAGAGAGGGAAATTGGGAGTTTACACCTATTAATCCAATTCCAGATGGGGATTATAAAGTTGAAATGGTTGAAAAAGATGCTGGTGGAAAATCTAGCCCCAAATCTGATTTTCCATTAACTATTGATACTAAAGTTGACGCACCAATCTTTAAAGTCGTTGATGATGTTGAGGGAATAACAGGTACCATTTTAAATAATGGTGTCACTAACGATATATCTCCTACATTGAGTGGCAAAGCAGAACCGAATGCAGACATTACTATCGTTATTAAAGATAAAGATGGAAATGAATCTTCTGTTATTACTAAAGCAGATGCAAATGGTAACTGGAAGGTGGATGCAGAACTTGAAAGTGGTGACGGTAAATATACCTTAAGTGTTACACAAACAGATGCCGCAGGTAATAAGAGTCAGCCTAAAGATCATATCATCAATTTAAATACCGAGGCGCCTGCTAAGGTTACGGATATTAAAGTTAAAGATGATATAGGCGATCGCACGGAAAATAATGTCCTTGACAATACGTACCAAGGCAACGCAACTGATGATAATAAACCAACGATTTCAGGTAAAGGTGAACCAGGCGGTTCTGTTACTATAACCGTTACCGATTTAGCTACGGGTGATATTGTCGCGAATTATCCTAATATTCCAGTAGATAAAGATGGTAATTGGTTATACACACCAGAACAAATGCTCAAAGATGGTAACTTTGAATTTTCCATAAAACAAACCGGTCCAAATGGTGTTGCTAGCGATGATGAGAAATTTCAGTTAAAGATTGATACTGATGGTAATTCTGTTAGTGATATGAAAGTGAGTGATAATGAGAACCCAAGGCTTGAAAATAATATTTTAGATAATGCCTTTATTGGTGAATCAACAGATGACAAAACGCCAACAATATCAGGCTCAGGCAAACCGGGTAATATTATTGAGCTCATTATTCAACCAAAAACACCAGGTCAACTTGAAATTAAAGTTTCAGTTCCTGTGGATACTGATGGTAAATGGACATATACACCACCTGAACCAGGTTTAAGTGATGGTGAGTATACCATCATCGCTAAAGAACGCGATCAAGCTACAGGTGCAACAGGTCCAGCTACAGAAGTTGATATCTCTATTGATACAAGTGTTCCGCCTGCGTTAATGAAACCGAAAGTAGAAGATAATCAGCTCAGTATTACTGAAGATAATATTTTGGATAATACCTTACCAGGCGAGGTCACTGATGATACAACGCCAACTTTAAAAGGCCAAAGTGGTGTGCCAAATGGTGAAGTTAATATTACCTTTAAAAATACTGACACAGACGAGACTTTTACTGGTAAAGCCAATATTGATAATAATGGAAATTGGCAATTTACACCATCCCCAGAATTACCTGATGGTGATTATGAAGTAACAATTAATCAATCAGGACAAAACGGTAAACCAGGACCTGATACTCAGTTTGGATTTAAAATTGATACTAATTCACCTACTGATCCTGTTACAGATATTAAAATAGGTGATGATATCGGACCTAGGACTGAAGATAATATTCTCACCGATGAGTCATCGGGCGGATATCTTGGCAATATAACAGATGATACAAATCCAACATTTTCAGGAAAAACTGATCCTGAAAACGGCGTGTTGATTGTCATTAAACCGACGGATCCTACAAAACCACCAGTTATCTATAATGTTCCTAAAACTGACATAGGTGAAGATGGAAACTGGGCATTTACTCCGCCAGTAGCGTTACCTGATGGCGATTATAAAGTGGAGATCTTCCCAACAAAACCTGAAACAGGTGCTAAAGGACCTGTCACTGAAGTTGATTTAACGATTGATACGACTATACCTCCTAAATTAGAAGGTTTTAAGGTTGGTGATGATGTTGGCTCTCGTGAAGAGGATGATGTATTGAGTAATCCGCCAACAGAAGGATCATTTATTGGTAATGCAACAGATGATAATCAGCCTACTATTTCTGGCGATGACGCTGTTGCTGGCGGAGAAGTAGAAGTTACTCTTAAACGTGATGGGCAGCCTGATATTGTTGTTACAGTTCCGGTGGATTCAGACGGTAAATGGAGTTACACACCAGAAAGTCCACTAGATGATGGTGACTACACTATTGAGCTAAAACAGATAGGTCCGAATGGTAAACCTAGCGAACCTGAATCATTCCCACTAGTGATTGATACTGCTAAACCCGGTGATGTAACGGATTTAACATTGGTAGATAATGTTGATGCGAGAGTTGAGGGTAACGTTTTTGACGATACATATGCTGGTAATTCAACTAATGATATAACCCCTACATTGAGAGGAAAGGGAACACCGGGTGATTTAGTTGAGATAACCGTTGTGAAAATCGATCCTGAAACTGGGACTGAAACCGTACTTGAAACAAAAGAAGTCACTATAGATGAGAATGGAAATTGGCAGTTTGAGAATACGACACCATTTGTTGATGGTGATTATCAGTACCAAATAACGCCAATTAATCCTAATACTGGCGTTAAAGGCAATACAATAGAAAAAGACTTCACCATAGATACATCAAATGGGGGGTTAACTGATATTAAGCTTGAAGATGATGTTAATTGGATTGGCAAAGATGGCGTTCCAAAGGAATCTGAAACTATTCCAAGTGGAAACGCTCCATTACTTGAAGGTAAAGGTAAGCCAAATGAAACGATCACGATTGAAGTTACGGATGATGAAGGTAATACACAACATTTGGAAACTAAAGTTGACCCAGATGGTAACTGGAAGTTAGATCTAGCTACTAATCCACCAGTCAAAGAAGGGGGGACATTTACGCCTCCGACAGGTGGAGATTACACTGTTAATGTGGTCCCGACACCGCCTTCTGCAATTTATCCAACCATTATTGATGGTTTTACCAATGATAATAATCCGACTATTTCGGGCAAATCAGATCCAGATGCCGATATTGAGATAAAAGTATTAGATAAAAACGGTAACGTAGTTTTGGATGATACTGGAAATGATGTTGTCGTAATGGGTAAAGCTGATGAGAATGGTGATTTTAGTATCAATCCAGGGCAATTGCCTGATGGTGAATACAAATTTGAAATTACCTCAAAAGATCCAGCAGGTAATCAGTCACCACCAGTGACAACAGCACCTATCATTATTGATACAATTAAGCCTGGTAATGTGACATTTACGGTGAATGATGATAAGACAGATGAAATAAAACTTAATGACAGTGATCCAAATACAGATGGCACAGGATTGATTATTAAAGGTGATAGAACTAATGATAAGCGCCCTGAAATCAAAGGTTCTGGAGCTGAGCCTGGTAATACCATTAATGTACTTGTAATGGATAAAGATGGGAATCTACTCGAACCTGATTTATCAGGTAAAGCGATTGTCGATGCTGAGGGTAACTGGAGTTATCTCATCCCAGTGATGCGTGATGGTGACTATCAGATAGTTACCACCCAAACAGATAAAGCAGGTAATACGAGTGATGTTGATGAAGATGCTAAAATTAACTTTAGCGTGAATGCTGATCTGTTTTATCCAAGTAACATTGAATATTCTGATAGTGTGTTTGGTGATATTAGTTCAAGTACAACACCAACTATTTCGGGACTTGGAAAACCAGGTGATGTAATTACCGTTGCAGTGAATAACCCAGATGGTACAGTTGCATTTACACAAGAAACAACTGTAGGTGAAGATGGAAAATGGTCTGTCACATCACCATCTACTTTGTCACCAACGACTGATTTTGATAAACCATATCAAGTTTATGTTACAGGTAAAAATGAGTGGGGCGATGAGTTAGTCGTACCACCATTAGATTTAATCATCGATAATTCTCCACCTGCCATAGGTATTACAGTTAACAATATCAGCAATGCTCAATTTGATGATGCAACAAATATATTTGGTACTAACGATAAAACATTGATATTTTATGGCACGATTGACAGGCCGCTTGATAAGCATGAAACCATGGAAGTATTCTTACAAGGTGGTTGGCGTAAAATTAATCCAGAGGATATTATTTTAGGAGAGGATGGGAAATATCACTGGAGTTATGACAATAGTAATCAGCCGTTTGCTTTAGCGACTTATAATTTACGAGTTAGAGTGATAGATGCTTTTGGTAGAGTTTCAGAAATGCCTAACCCACCAAAATTTGCTATTTCTGCACCTGCATATGCTCAAAAACCAACGTTTGATTTGGTGATTGAGGAAGATATTGAGCAAGATTCTACACCTATAAAAGGGGTTAATAAAGAATCAATGACATCTGATAGTACCCCAATACTCTCAGGAACAGGAGTGCCTGGCGATACAATTAAAATTTATGTGGATGGTAAATTTACTGGGGAGACTACAACTGTTGGGTCTGATGGCAAATGGAAACATGAATTATCTCAAGCTTTGGGTGATGGCAAACATACATTGTCAGTTAGTGCTGTTAACAATGGAAGTGAATCAGCTCCGACTGATAATTACGAGATTGTGGTAGATACGACAGCGCCAACAGCAACGGTGACGCTTGATAACATTAGTGCTAACACAGGTGAAGATGCCTCAGTTACAGATGATAATACGCTTTATTTCTTCTTGAATGTCGAAGGTGAATTGGCCAGAGGCGAAAAAGTTCAAATTAAGATTGGCGATAACGACTGGGTGGATGCTTCGCAGTTACCAGATGGGCGCTGGGTATATGATAACACAGCTGTTGAACTTCCTGATGGTGAATATGATATAAAAACCCGTGTTATAGATAAGTTTGGCAGAGTAAATGAATCTGACAATACTACTATTGGCGGAGCAGATGAAGGTTATACATTTAAGATTGATACGACACAAGCAAACCAGATCGATCCGAATTTAAAAATAACCTCGGTAGACGCTGATGCGCCTGATAGAGAGAGCATTATTAATGATAATTTGTATCTTAATGATAATACTCCTACTATCATAGGTGAAGGCACGCCTGGCGACATTATTGTTATTTACTCTAATGGAATTGAAATTGGTACAACAACCGTCTATGAAGATGGCATGTGGGAATTTAATATGCCTTATCAGACTGATGGCGCCTATGTGGTTTCAGTGGCAAGTGGTAAAGCTAATGAATTAGGAGAGTTAGATAAATCAACGCTTTCTAGACCAACAAATTCCGAACAATATGTAGTGGATACGACGCCACCTAATGTCATGGTTAATATGACAGGGATCAGTGTGGACTCAGGTGATGCGGGGAATCGTAGAACAAGTGATGAATCACTGATCTTATACGGTCAAATAAGCCAAGCCTTAAAAGAGGGTGAAAGTTTACAAATCCGGTTATGGCAAAATAGTGCGAGTATTTTTAATGGGTCTGCTTATGTGGTTGATCCTAATTTGAAAATTGCATTAGATACAGGCTGGATTACAGTGAAAGCTGAAGATGTTGATAATGGCACGCTTAAATGGGTATTCGATTTTGCTAATTCAGATTACGCAAAATCCCAGGCCGCGATTGATCAAGGTATCATTGATGGTAAATTACCACTTGCTGATGGTGATAAGAATTTAGGTACAGGTGCATCTAATGGTAAGCCTCAAATCAATATTGAATTTAGGGTTGTAGATGAATTTAACCGTGCGCAAGTTTCTCCTCCTGATTACGCTAAGATTGTTGCAATCAATACAGCTCCGTATAAGGACGGATATTTTGGAGAATTTAAGCTTAATTCTGACCAAGGCGAGGTTCTAGCTGATGCAGAAGTAAAAGATAATACTCTAACATTAAGTGGAAACCTTGATATGAGTAAAATCAGTCTTCCGGCTGGAACTGATGGTTATACTATAGCTGGTATTACTGTGATAATTCATCTTAATGGACAACCATTCTTAGTTGGCGCACCAGTAGATTTGGTAACAGGCGCATGGTCTTTTGATATACCAGCACTTAAAGCAGGTAACTATGAAGTTTCCATGAGCTTAAATTTATTATCAACAAATCCAGCAATTAATCCTGTTACAGGTGCACAATTTCCTAATGTCAGTTATGAAGCAAAGGTTACTGAACCATTCTATTTCAAAGTTGTGAATCCAGATGTGGAAAATTTAGCAACAACCACTTCTGAAATATTGATTGATCTAGTGCCAGATGACTTAGAAAACCTAAACATTATCGGAACTAAACAAAGTGAAGTTTTAAGCTTAGCTCATCTCAATTTTGATAAGATAAGTGGAGATGCTGGTCTTGATACGTTAAAGGTGGAAAATAAGCTAAGCATCGATCTGTCTTTATTTAACGATGCTATTGATAATATTGAAATCTTTGATTTAAATAATACAGGTAGTGAGCTTAAAGTAACCTATGCTGATATTTTGAAAATAGGAACTCAGAATAATGAATTGCTAAGTCAATTTGATTTTGCAGATTTTGGGGTTGAGCAAGATGCATCTATCATGTTAATTCAAGGTAGTGAACATGATCTAGTTTCTTTAGATTCAATATTAGGCCATGAGCAAGTGAAATCGATTGGTAAGGTTGAAAATATAGTTAATCATGAATTTTATGACGTGTATCAGGTTACTAATGGTGGAACATCACAGCAATTTGCTTATTTAATTCTAGATGAACAAATACAGTTTAATCATTTTTAAATTGGCCAGGTAAATAAAATTACGTAACAATTTTGAAATGTTGTACGAAAAATAGTTAAGCTCTTCTTGATAGTTTTCTTAAAGCGTAGTTTTAAATATTATTACCGCGCTTTTTGAAAACACAGGGAGTATTTTCGTTCTATGTTTTTTTAGCGTATTATGTAATTCTAATTTATTAGGTAGTTTGGTTTATTAGCAAATTTATCTAATATGACAAAATATGATTTAATGTTTGTTTTGAAGATAATGTAAGGTGTGTTTGAATTCGAATAAGAATAGAACAATTAAGGTGCTTAAGAAGGTTAACCGATAGTAAAAATGGTAATCGAAGATACTAAGCTTGCATAATTTTAGCAAATAGCAACTGCAGTAATGAGCAATTGCTATGGCTAGGTATCTTATTAAGATATATGCTTTAATTTAAGATCAAGTAATGAACTTAAGTGATAATCAGCAAGCCCAAATCTAGGGTCATTAAAGTCATCTTCATTTGATACAACTATTGAACGCATTCTTGCTGCTTTTGCAGCTATCATACCATTAATAGAGTCTTCAAGAGAGACACAAGCAAGAGGCGAGACCTCAAGTTGATTGGCTGTTTCTAAATACACTTCAGGATGAGGCTTGCTATAAACCATATTTTCAGCTGAGACCACAACATCGAATAAACTGCTTATGCCAAGTGAATCTAATACACTTTCGATTAGTTTAGTAGGGGAGGCAGAGGCTAAACCAACTAGTAAGCCGTTTTCTTTACAAAGGCTAAGTGCGTATTCTACACCTGGTAAAACAGGTTTATGATCATGGATGAGTTTACTTGCCGTATCATTGATTTCATCAACCATATTAACTAAGTCTAGACCTGTTTTTGACGCAGCATTAATCCAGAGTCTTACAACTTCATCTACTCTTAGTCCACGTGTATCAAGCAGGCGAGCTTGAGTTTCAGGATCTAAACCATAGTTCATGAGTACTTGTCTTTCAGCTTGTTTCCAAAGTGGTTCTGAATCTATTATCAAGCCATCCATATCAAAAATAACGGCATCAATTTTCATTTTATGTGGCATGTTAACTCCCCTCAGATGTATTATTAATTTGCAATATTTAAGTCTTGTATTGTTTATTTACATTTTTACATTATACGCTAAAAAAAAATTTATAGTTTGATAATAACTTCAAATACAGATTTTTAGTATTAAATTTATGAAAAAACTTATAAAAATGCATTTTTTTACGCTATATTGCTTAATATTGTAGTTATGGCAATCGCAACCTAGACTATTTATGTATTTGTGAGCAGACTTGACTTAATAATGCTTCGGTAGTTTCTTGTGTGATAATGGCATTAATAGGAACATACCACCATGAATCATGAGCGAAATCAAGACACTTCATCGCATCCTTTTCAGTCATTAAAATAGGTAGGGAATTAGATTTTATTTGATGATAGGTTAAATCGGTTTCTTTAAATTGATGATGATCTGGAAAGGGAACACACTTATGCAGGTCTACACGATAGTGTTTCAATAAATCAAAAAAACGATCAGGGAAGCCTATTCCAGCAATTGCAATTACCTCTGTAAAATGAGTAATAGGTATTTGTTCGTTAGTGACTAGATTCACTGCATTTAAAGGCGATAAATATAAAGCAGCACACATTATCGGGTTTGAAAGGTGTTTTATTTCAACAGAGTTAATTCTTTGTACATCATGGTAAGGTTTAAGGTCGTTTTTTGATGTGCCATAATTAAATAATAGCGCGTCAACTTGCTTAAGACGATTTGCACGTTCTCTCATTGGGCCTGCAGGAAGCCACCAGCCATTACCAAATTGTTTATAGGCATCGATTACTACCCATTCAATATCACGTTCAAAGGCGTAGTGTTGTAGGCCATCATCACTTATAATTAATTGTATATTCGGATGGGTATTTAGCAATAATTCAATCGCTTCTTTTCTATTCGGCGAAATAGCAATCGCAGCTTTCGTTCTCCTATAAATTAAAAATGGTTCATCTCCTGTTTCTATTGCATTATTTGTTTCAGTTACTAATAAAGGATAGGAGGGGGCTTTTGAACCATAGCCTCTTGTTATGACACCAACTTCAATCCCTTTTTGCTGAAGTTGTTCAAGTAACCAGATAACTGTTGGCGTTTTTCCGTTACCACCAACAGTTAAATTGCCTATTACAATAATAGGGACAGGCGAACGATATGTTTTAAAGATTCCGATACGATAAAAACAACGCCTAATAAGTACTACAAATCCATACACAAGGCTCAAAGGCCAAAGTAGCCAGAATAAATATCTATTTTCAAACCAAATGTAATGAGCTAATTTTTGCATGTTATTCATCTATACAAAGCAACTGTGTCATGATTCATTTTATGCATCCCCAAATTGCATACGATGTAACTGAGCATATGCACCTTGATGAGTAATGAGTTCATTATGTTTACCTTGTTCAATTATCTGCCCATCTTGCATAACTACGATTAAATCTGCCTTTTCGATAGTTGATAAACGATGGGCTATAACAAGGCTAGTTCTATTTTTTTGCAGGGCATCAAGTGCACTTTGTATTGCTCTTTCAGATTCTGTATCGAGTGCCGAAGTTGCTTCATCTAAAATAAGAATAGGGCAATCGCGTAAAAGTGCTCTTGCGATTGCTATCCTTTGACGTTGGCCTCCGGATAATAAGACGCCATTTTCACCTATCATGGTATCTAATCCTTCTGGAAACGTATTGATAAATTCCATTGCACTTGCTAGCGTCGCAGCTTTCTCAATTTCTTCTCTAGTGTATTTATCGGATGTAGCGTAAGCAATATTATTCGCTATCGTATCATTAAATAGATGGACATGCTGTGAAACAAGTGCAACTTGGTTGCGTAAAGATTTTAATGTAAGGGATGTAATGTCAGCCTCATCTAAGGTAATACTGCCAATTTCATAATCATAAAAGCGGGTTAATAAACTGACTAAAGTCGACTTTCCAGAACCGGAACGGCCAACTAATGCTACCGTTTGCCCTGCTTTTATTGAAAAATTAATATTTTCAAGCGCAGGTTTGTCTTTTCCTTGATAGGTAAAGGTAATATCTTTGAAAGTAATATTTCCTTCTGCACGCACTAATTCAGTTGTGCCAGTATCTTTTTCTGTTTGATTGTCTAATAAGGAAAATAATGTCTGGCAGGCCGCCATACCTTTTTGAAATTGGGCGTTTACGTTACTGAGTGATTTAAGAGGTCTCATCAATCCAAACATAGAAGAAAATACGACTGTAAAAGAACCTGGGCTCACACTTTCCATTACGCTAGGGAAGCTTGCGGCAAAAAGTACAAATGCAAGTGCAAACGATGCAATCAGTTGAATGATAGGATCGGCAATAGCAGTAGCAGCAACCAGTTTAATACTCTGCTGGCGCATATGGTTGCTTACATTATCAAAGCGGATTTTTTCATTTTCTTGTCCACCGAAAATGAGGACTTCTTTATGTCCTTTTAGCATTTGTTCTGCGCTAGTGGTAACTGAACCCATAGCATTTTGCATATTCTTGCTGATTTGTCTGAATCTTTTTGAAACAAATCTGATTATGAATGAGACGAAAGGGGCAATTACTATAAGAATGAGGGAAAGTTGCCAACTAAAATAAAACATCATTGAAAATAGCACAATAATAGAAGCACCTTCTCTTACTATTGTTACCAACGCTCCTGAAGAGGAAGATGCAACTTGTTCAGAGTCATAGGTTATTCTTGATAAAAGTGAACCTGTTGATTGCTGATCAAAAAAAGATACGGGCATTTTCATTAAGTGAGCAAATAAATTGCGCCTCATATTCATAACTACATGACCAGATACCCAGGCTAAACAATAACTAGAAATAAAACCACTTGCACCTCTGATAATCATAATACCAATGATTAATAGAGGTAGCCAGACAAATAGGCTAGGATCTTTACCAGTAAAACCATTATCAAGTAGAGGTTGTAGCATGGAAATCATCAGCGCATCACCAGCAGCATTAATAACTAGCGCTATTGCTGCAATAATAATGCCTATTTTAAAAGGAGCAATTGTTGGCCATAGGCGTTTGAAAGTCTGCCAAGTCGTTAAGTCAGAATCAATTGATGTTTGTGTATTGTCAGTATTAAGTTTGCTCATGCAATCATCTATGTAAAAGTCAAATAAAGGCATTAAACAATAAAATAGCAAAAGATTTTAGCTAGGCTACTGTACTGCTTAATGCACCGAATAATATACAATAATATCAGCTGAAATTCATTTTTTGACATTATGCTTACATTAATCGATGGAAGAAGCTACATTTCTAGATTTTAATCGTCTAGAAATGTAGAATAAATTACCTTATTGAGGTTAGAAAGAGGCATTGCGTGGTGTACGTGGGAATGGGATCACGTCACGAATATTTTGCACTCCCGTTACGTAGGCGACTAAACGTTCGAATCCTAAACCGAATCCAGCATGAGGTACTGTACCATAACGGCGTAAATCTCTATACCACCAATAATCTTCTTTATTTAATCCCATTTCAAGAAGGCGTTCATCTAGTTTATCTAAACGCTCTTCACGTTGAGAACCACCTATGATTTCTCCTATGCCAGGTGCTAAAACATCCATCGCAGCAACGGTTTTTCCATCTTCATTTAAACGCATATAAAATGCTTTGATATCTTTAGGATAATTTTTAACGACTACAGGAGCACAAAAGTGCTTTTCTGCTAAATACCGTTCGTGTTCAGAAGCTAAATCAATTCCCCATTCTACCGGATTTTCAAAAGGGTGATTGCAATTTTTCAAAATTTCAATTGCATCGGTATAATCAACTTGCGCAAAATCAGAAGTAACAAATTTTTCTAATCTAGTGATAGCCTCTTTATCTATTCTATCTGCAAAAAAAGCCATGTCATCCGCTCTTTCCTCTAGCACGGCTTTGAAAACATATTTCAGCATGTGTTCAGCAAGTTCAGCAACATCGTCTAAGTTTGCATAAGCAACCTCAGGTTCAACCATCCAAAATTCGGCCAAGTGTCTAGTTGTATTCGAGTTTTCAGCTCTAAAGGTAGGTCCAAAGGTGTAGATTTTTGAAAGGGCACATGCATAAGTCTCACCATTAAGCTGACCAGAAACGGTCAAAAATGCTTCTTTAGCAAAGAAATCTTTATCAAAATCCACTTTACCATCAGGCGTGCGAGGAAGATTTTCTAAATCTAGGGTGGAGACTCTAAACATTTCCCCAGCGCCTTCTGTATCAGCTGCCGTAATGAGAGGTGTAGAAACCCAAATATACCCATTTTCATGATAAAAACGATGAATTGCTTGCGATAAACAGTTTCTGACACGCGCAACAGCTCCTATCAAATTAGTACGTGGGCGTAGATGAGCAAATTCACGCAGATATTCAACTGAGTGTCTTTTAGCCGCCATAGGATAAGTATCTGGATCTTCAACCCAACCTACAACTGAGACATCGGTAGCTGATAATTCAATATTTTGGCCTTCAGCTGGTGAATCAACTACAGTACCTATGACTTCAACTGAACAGCCAGTTGTCAGGCGAAGTATATCGTTGTCATAATTACTTAAGCTATTAGCTGCGATGACTTGTATCGCATCAAAGCAAGAGCCGTCATAGATATTAACAAATGATAGCCCAGCTTTAGAATCGCGACGGGTACGAACCCAGCCACGTACCTTAATTTTACTGCCAATTTCGGCTTTCCCTTTTAATACATCTACTACAGAATATACTGGTATAGTCATAAATTCATTCTCTCTTGTCTGACAACGTTCAAAAAATTAGGGATCCTACATTCATTTAATATAGCAATACTCAATAATGCTTTTTTGATTACTTGAACATCAAAAAAGCAAGATACAAAAAACTGCACGTTTTATTATTTGTTAGATCGTGCATTTAATTCATTATTTAAAATATTAGCTAGAAATGGTACAAAAAATTATCGAGTCTAGAGTGACGATTTATACCTAAACTTGATATATTTAATGCCTAAGCATTTAGCTATAGTGAGTGCTATATTTATTACACATACAGTCAATCTTAACAATTTAAAGCCTATCAGTAAAGTATTTACAAACGATGGCTGTGTGTATGATAGTACCATTTAAACAATTTAGTGGTAATTTATCCTAAATTTTTATGCTATGACTAAGCAATTTTTTCCTGAAAAAATTCGTACTGACTATGAATATTTATTTACTAGGGTTTTTTAGCAATAAACACGGCTCTTAAAGGCGCTGGGTACCCTTCAATTGTTAGGCTTGAATTGTTTGGGTCTAAGAAATCTTGTAAAGATTCATTTTGCATCCAATCAGTTTTTCTCTGTTCTTCAAAAGTTGTAATCGTTTTATCAACTAGTTGAATTTCTGTGAATCCCATTTTTTCCAGCCATAGAATAAGCGCATCACATGATGGAATAAAATAGACATTGCTCATTTGAGCATACCTATTATGCGGTACAAGTATTTTTGTAGCATCACCTTCAATAACAAGTGTTTCTAGCACTAATTCGCCACCTGAACGTAGTTGATTTTTTAGTTGTAGTAAATGGTCAAGTGCAGAGCGTCTATGATATAAAACCCCCATGGAAAATACGGTATCGAAAGCATTTAATTCAGGAAGCATCTCAATGCCAATTGGCAGGTGAAAAGCATTAAAAGGGTGGTTTAGTAGTTTTCTTACTGCCATGAATTGACATAAAAATAATTCAGTAGGGTCGATGCCAATTGCGGTATGCGCACCTTCACCGAGCATTCTCCAAAGGTGATATCCACTTCCACACCCCACATCAAGTACCCATCTATCTTTAAGAGGGGAAATGTGCTGAATTAACCTGTTCCATTTAAAATCAGAACGCCATTCAGTATCGATATCGATCCCATGTAAAGAAAATGGTCCTTTTCTCCATGGCATCAATGTTTTCAGTTGATGCATTAACCCTTTGATTTGCCCTTCAGAAAGTGGGGTTGTTCCTTTTACACTAACACTATCTTTGAATTCGATTTCGTTAGGTTCAATGAGAGGCATATTTTCAATCGCCTTATGCCATTTATAATTTGGTGAATTAAGTAAGGTAGCTGGATTATTTTGAATCCAAAGTGCTAACTGTGCTGGAAGCGTTTCAAGCCAGTGTGATAAGTGGCTTGAAGCTAAGTGTTGATATAAAGTTTTGTATTGTTGCTCGATTAGTTGCGTTGTTGTAATGGACATGCATTATCCCAAAGAGAAATTAATAATCTAAGATTTAAGAGATTAAATTATGATTTATTGCTTAATAGCTACCATAGAACCAAAATTAAAACATTGATACCAAACAGTGCTATGTTCAAAACCAGCCTGTTTTAATCTTGTAAGATGTGTTTCTATATTATCAGGAATCATAACATTTTCGAGCATACTACGCTTCTGGCTAATTTCTAGTTCACTATAGCCGTTTGCTCGTTTGAAATCATGGTGCATATCGAATAAAAGGGAATCAATAAGCATATCTTGGAAACTCAGTTTATCAGAAATAATTAAAGCCCCTTTTGGATTCAAGCCATGATAGATTTTTTTCAATAAAGCGAGGCGTTTTTCTGGTTTGATAAACTGTAAAGTAAAATTTAAGACCACTAAACTCGCTTGTTTTATCTCTACTTCATTAATATCGGCATCTATTACATCAATCTCTATAGGAGAGATAAACCCTGAAATGCGTTGCTTGCATTTTTCAACCATTGCTTCAGAGTTATCAACGGCAATAATTTTACAACCATGTTCTGAGGTTGATAGTTGAGCTGAGAGGGCTTTTCTAATAGAAAGACTAGCCTCGCCTAAAGAGCATCCTAAATCATATATTTGACTATTAGGTGTGACGACTCGTTGTGCTAACATACCTATCATAGTAATTATATTTGAGTAACCTGGTACTGAACGTTTTATCATATCAGGAAAAACATCCGCAACTTTATCATCAAATGTCCAATCGCCGAGCTCTGAGATTGGAACTGAAAAAAGTGTGTCTTTAGCGCTATGGATTAAAATATCGTTTTTTTTAGGCGTTAAAGAGGAGTTTAAGTTAGTGTCTAGGTCTAAAGTTGACATGGTTATCTGGATTTCCCAAAAATGATTAATGGCATCAAAAAAAATTGCTTTACTGAAGTAAAAATTAATATAAATAGAAATATGGGTGGTATGGTTAAAGCTTGTAAAGCTTTATTTAGCTTTTCTGAACTATTTTATTGAACTAATTGCTTGGCTGTTTAGAGTGATTGATTAGTTTTGAAACAATTCTATTGCGTTTTTTGAGCGCTTATCCCATATAATTCGCATTAATGATCTATTTTATCAAATTTTATAAGTTATGTTAAAGCTTTAATCTATTTTTCATCACAAAGTCGCCAGTAAAGTCCATTTCTAGGCTACAATAGCGTGTAAAACAGATAAAATGCACATTTAAGTGTATTAATTTTAGTTATTAATTGGAGGTAAGTGTGGAAGGTACATTAATTTTCTGCCAAGATGGCGTATTAAGATTGCAAGCTGATTTTGATGATAAGGAGGCCATCCCACTCGCATTTATCCAAAAATTTGCTCATGCAGAGAATGATGACCTTTTCATGTTCGATTATCTTAATCACATTGTACGATGTGAGGAAGGGGTGACCCTTGCAAATATTATGTTTGCAATTGAACCATGGAAGAAATTTTTATCTAAAATGTTGGGTATTGATCTGGAATCGTATTTAACTGAAATTAGAAAGCCAACTGAAATCGAAAATGATCTTGATTGGATTAGTGTTTCGACTATTACGATACTTGCAAAACCAGATAATGTCGTTAACCCAAGCATAGTGGAAAGTGTTGGTGCTATGCTATCGAATTTAGAAGGTCTAGCAAAAGGTTTTTTTATGGATAGTAGCACAAGGGCACATGGGTATATTAAAGACGATCCGAATGCATATGCAATTGATTGTAATATTCAGTCACTTAAAAATTTACCAGTTTATATTGATGATTTTCATTACTTACTTGATTATCAAAATGAAGAAAGTAAATCACATTTATTCAATCAGCGTTACAGTGGTGTAAAAAAACATGCAATAAATGGTAACTATATTGAAATTGTTCAATCGTGTAAGCTAAAAACATTTTTGGAAGGGTTATTCAAAAAAGGTCTATATTATCCTACACCTGAAATTTCAGCTTTAGAAAATGCTAAACTAGATGCGATAAGTGAATCGTTGAATGATATAGACTATGAGCAAAATTTACCGGCTAAAAATAACCTGACTGTAGTAGGGGACAATAATAAACCGGAAACTGAAGTAGTGAATATGACTGACAGAATGATTGAGAATTTAATGCAGCAAGATGAATTAAGTGATGTGCTCGAGAGCTTTCTTGAATATTTTGATGAAAGACAAAATGAGTGGGATTCATTAACTGAAGCGTGTCATCAAGATGATGATTACCAAATTCGTATTGGGCAGATAAAGTTTGCAAAAGCACCACAAAGAATCTTATTAGACGCTATTTTACCTGAAGAGTAATTTGAATTATTTGAAATTTTTAGTTGAATCGACTTTAAGAGCATTTACTAGCTCTTACTCAGTTTAGTGTTAATTGGTATATTCACTTGGGTAAAGCATATCCCAAGGAAGATAGTACAAATTAAATATAATCATGATGAGTAATGAGCTGAATGTGAGCGTCATGCCAAGTTTTCTAAAGTAAAAATCATGTTGCTTTAAACCATAAGCATGCATTAATCTGCCAGCTATAAGTGAAATGCCTGAAACGTGCAACATCCAATTGACAGCGCCATTCATTTCCATCATTAGCATCAATAAGCATGCAATTGGCATATATTCAACAGCATAACGATAAATTCGAAGTGCAATTTGCAATTCGTAAAATCCACCGTCTCCATGCCAGACACCATATTGCGTACGCAGTTTAATCACGTCATACGCAAGTTTAAGTATCAGTAAAGCAGTTATTGCAACATAAAGGGCACTTAGCATTTTAACGCTCCTAATTTTTTGGTAGAGTATATTCTATCAGATTTCCGTATTTAATTAGAAAAACTTTGGAGAAATTTATGATTATTGGGGTACCTAAAGAAATTAAAAACCATGAGTATAGAGTCGGACTAATACCTAGTGGAGTAAAAGAACTCGTTAAATTAGGTCATCAAGTTATAATACAATCAAACGCGGGTGCCGAAATTGGAATTTTTGATGAAGATTACGTTGAAGCGGGTGCAATAATTGCTATAAATGCACAGGAAGTCTATTCTAAAGCATCGCTAATTGTTAAGGTGAAAGAGCCATTGGCAAGCGAAAGAGCTTTTATTCATTCAGGCCATACTTTATTTACTTATTTGCATCTGGCAGCAGATGAATTACAAACTCAAGATCTTATAAATAGTAATGCAATTTGTATTGCTTATGAAACAGTTACTGATCAATATGGTATGTTACCTCTTTTATCTCCAATGTCGGAAATTGCAGGCAGAATGGCTGTCCAAGCAGGCGCAACAACCCTCCATAAATCAAATGGAGGAAGTGGTGTTTTATTATCTGGTGTACCAGGTGTTGCTGCTGGTAATGTAGTTATTTTAGGTGGTGGAAGTGTAGGCAGTAATGCTGCCCGTATGGCTGTTGGTATGGGGGCTAATGTTACTTTATTTGATAAAAATATTGCTGTACTACGCCGTTTAGATAATGAATATCAAGGTCGTATTGATCTTGTATATGCAACTGAACAATGCATCGCTGATGCATTAAAGCATGCAGATCTAGTGATTGGAGCTGTTTTAGTGCCAGGTGGAGCTGCCCCTAAGGTTGTGACAAAAAATATGTTAAAACACATGAAACCTGGTTCAGTAATGGTGGATGTAGCAATCGATCAAGGAGGGTGTTTTGAGACATCAGTGCCGACAACTCATGATGAACCTACTTACAGTGTCGAGGGTGTTGTACACTATTGTGTTGGTAATATGCCGAGTGCTGTAGCTAGAACTGCTGCTTTTGCACTTTGTAATGCTACACTTCCTTTTGTTCAGCAGCTAGCTCAATTAGGAACCAATGAAGCATTAAAACGATCTATTCATTTGCAACATGGTGTGAATATTTATAAAGGTAAAATTACTCATGAGGGTGTATCTCAAACATTTAATATGCCACTACATGACTTAATCACTTTATTAAACTAAGCTAATTTAGTAGGCTTTTTGTTATTTCATGTGGGATTGATGAGATTTTTTAGTTTATCCTACATCATTTATTATTCGATATAATTGCATAAAAATCCAATAAGATAATTTATTTATGCAGTTAAGGGCCTCAGCCCAGACAAGAGTGACACTCTCGACTCGTGAGAGCTTGGTACCGTTTGATTGCACTTTATTTTCCAAAATAATCCTTTAATGTGCATTATCTTACAATATTAGTCGAGGGTAATTAAACTGGAAGAATTAATTAAGTTACTTCAATGTGTGCGTAAAACTTTGTCTTGTAGGGCTGAATCTAAGCAGGGGATATGAAGTAGTTTTATTGAATTGAGGGTGATTAATAATCATCTGCTTTGTTAAACTTAACCAGTTCAAGCTGAAAATAGCTTGGTCCATCTATTACATAGCTTAAAGTGATCCTGCAAATAATTATAAATAATCGCTCAATCATCAAATTGAGCGATTAAGTTATCAGCTAGTCCTTAATAAAAGGTAAGCTCTTATCTTGACTTAAGCTCAATACCCCAGCATTAACATAAACTGAAAGTTTATCTCTTGTATCAGCAATATCTAAATTTCTCATTGTCAATTGACCAATCCTATCTAAAGGTGAGAATGTAGATTCGCCTTTTTCCATAGTAAGACGGTCTGCATGATAGGTTAAATTCACAGATTCAGTATTTAAAATTGAGTAGTCATTTCCGCGTCTTAATTCTAGTGTCACTTCACCTGTTATTGCTTTAGCAACAAATCTTTGTGCTGCATCACGTAACATAAGCGTTTGAGAATCAAACCATCTACCTTGGTATAATAAACGACCAATTTTACGCCCATTTTCACGGTATAGCTCAATGGTATCTTCGTTATGTATACCTGTAACAAGTCTTTCATAAGCAATAAATAGTAATGCCATACCAGGAGCTTCATAAATTCCCCGGCTTTTAGCTTCAATAATACGGTTTTCAATTTGATCACTCATGCCTAATCCGTGACGACCACCAATTCGATTTGCTTCCATAATTAATTCAACAGGATCACGAAATTCAACACCATTTAAAGCTACAGGAAAACCCTCTTCAAACCGTATGGATACCGTTTCAGGTTTAATTATTACGTCTTCTTTCCAAAACGCGACCCCCATTATTGGATCAACAATTTTTATGCCACTATTCAAGAACTCTAAATCTTTGGCTTCATGCGTTGCACCGAGCATATTAGAGTCTGTAGAGTAAGCCTTTTCAGCAGACATTTTATAATTAAAACCATTTTCTGTCATAAATGCAGACATTTCTGCTCTTCCGCCTAATTCATCAATGAACAGTTGATCTAACCATGGTTTATAGACTTTTAGCTCTGGATTAACTAATAGGCCGTAACGATAAAACCGCTCAATGTCATTGCCTTTATAAGTACTTCCATCCCCCCAAATATTAACGCCATCCTCTTTCATGGCGGCAACTAGCATTGTGCCTGTTACTGCACGGCCTAGTGGGGTTGTATTAAAATAGGTTATTCCAGCGGTTGAAATATGAAATGCACCACTTTGAATGGCGGCAATGCCCTCTGCTGCTAGTTGTGAACGACAATCAATTAATCTTGCTTTTTCTGCTCCGTATTCGATTGCTTTTCGTGGGATAGCATCATAATCACTTTCATCAGGTTGACCTAAGTTTGCCGTGTAGGCATACGGAAGAGCATTTTTTTTACGCATCCAGTGCAAAGCTGCACTAGTATCTAATCCACCTGAGAAGGCAATGCCAACTTTTTCATTAACTGGTACAGATTGAAGAATAACAGACATATCGTTCCTTATTATTTTAGTAGTAGAGTGTTATAAAGTGACTCATGATCTCTCCATTCACTGAGGTAAGTCATGATGTTTTAATTATTTGTTTAATAAGTTCTAGTAAACCTTAAAATCGAGATAAAATCAATAGTCCATGTAATATAAGTGAATATCTATTCATTTTTATGATTCTTAATAGATGTTTCATATCAAATTAATTAGCTATTCGATAAAATTTATTTATTTGTACTGGTTAACTATTTTAAGAAAATGAATAAGCATGGATTTTGAAGTAATTCTGATAGTGTTAGAGAGTAATCCTTAATAAAGTTTTAATATTCATTATCTTGGTGGTTTTAACTTTGTTTTTTTATTTTTATCAAAAAAATGTTGTGTGATGCTGGTAAAGATATAACTAGCCTAGTGATTCGTTTGTGTAAAAAATGCGAAGTAATTATTTTGCTCTACACGAAGAATAAGTCTTTTAATCTTAAACATAAAAAAAGCACAACATAGTTGTGCTTTTTAGTTTATCTAGTTTTAGATGACTTATTGTGATTTAGGCTTAAAGTTTTTTAATACATCTTGTATTACATCAGCAAGTTCATTTGCTACGAATTTAGCAACATAAGCATCCGCACCAACTTTTTGTACATGATCTTCACTTGCATTTCCAGATAAAGAAGAATGAATAATAACTGGAATATTTTGCATGTCTTTATGTGCTTTAACTTTACGGGTAAGTGTAAATCCATCCATTTCAGGCATTTCTAAATCTGTTAATACTAGTGCAATTTCATCAGTAATGTTTTTACCATTTTTCTCAGCATTTGCAGCAAGTGATAATAGAGTATTCCAAGCATCTAATCCGTTGTTTTCAATTATGTAAGGTAGATCCAGTGATTTTAAGCTGCCTTCAATAAGTGCCCTTGCGAAACCAGAGTCATCTGCTGCAAGGATTTTACTACCAGGTTTAATTTTAACATGGTGTGGTTGAAGTTTATCTGCTGAATCTTCGTTTTGACGCCCAGGCATAACTTCTCTTAAAATTTGTTCAACGTCTAATACTTGTACTAAGTGGTGTCCTTTTTCTGTTTCAAATCTTGCTATGCTTGTAACGAAGCCACCTTCAGTATTTTGTTCTGCCGAGACAACTTGGCTCCATTCTAAACGGACTATTTCCTCAACAGCTTCTACAGCAAAAGCCTGAGTTGAACGCGAATATTCAGTTACAAGCAAAATATTAGGTTTTTGCTCACTTTCACCATTAATCATTTTAGGAAGATCGATTACAGGCAGAACTTGTCCACGTATTTCAGCCATACCTAACAACATTTCAGGGCCTCTCGCAATTTTAGTTATGTGAGGCATTACCATAATTTCGCGAACTTTAAAAACATTGATACCGTAAAGTTCATCTGTATTATCAAGCCTGAAGAGAAGAAGTTCAAATTTGTTGGTATTTGTTAGATTGGCGCGTTCGTCAATCTCTTGCATTGTATTATATGATTTGGACATATTTTACCTTCGTATCTTCTTAGTTAAAAGTTCTTAATGAGCCGTTTTTTAGCTCTGTTTCAGCAATAAATCAAAGCAATTGACATCAATGTAAGAGTTAGTTTCTCAATGTAATTGAATTTGTCTTGTAGTGTGTCTTACATGGTTATTGCATTATAAATCAAAAAATACTGTTTTCTAAATCATTTTATCACAACTTAGCCATAGTATAAAAGTCTTATCGGTATTAAATCTTGACTCTTTATGATATTTGTTACAGATTGTAGCAATCTTATGCGCTGATTAAAACCACTAAGCAAAAATATTCTCAGTAACTTGCTGATGTTACGTATTGAACTGCTTATAATGTTTGTACTATTGAGAATGTCTTTTTGATTATGAAATTGTAAGCTAATGTTCAATTTTATAAGGGGCGTCAGAAGAATGAGGCAGAAATAGGAGTGTAAGCCCCCTTATAAAAGTAGTCAAGAAAAAAACTATTCCTCATTTATCAGTTTTTTTGTGTATTTATTTTAAGAATCTACGAATATTAATCTTGGCATGTTTTCTATTTTGACAAATTGAATTTGAGATGGATAATGATTAAGTCTGATTCAGGATTTGATTGATTAAATTAGAATTTTTTACAAATTAGTGCATTTAACCAAAGTTCATTAGCGCGATCAGCCCTTTTGTCTGAAGTAATCCAGGTCTTGATAATTTCAAGGCGCTCACTTTTACTCACAAACACTTCAAGTGCGTTTTCATTTAAATCATTAAAGTAACGCCCGTGATTATCGAATCTTTCAGATGTGCCATATTTAAACGATAGGTATAAAATTCCCGTATCCTTAAGTGCATCAGCCAATTTTATAAAAATTTCATTTAATTTTATTCTTGGTACATGCAATAAACTAGCACAGGCCCAGATACCATCAAATTTGATATCGTAATCCATATTTTCAAATGTATGACATAAGACCTTTTGACCAATATTTTCAGATGCAATGCTCGCAATGGAAGGAGAGGCGTCAAAAGCTGTAACCATGAATCCATTTTGTATAAAAGCTAGAGCATCCCGACCAGAACCACAACCGGCATCAAGAATATGTCCTTTGGGTAAAATATAAGTTAAAAACTCTGACCTGAGATCTGATACATCGACATTAAATGTTGCGTTAGTAAATATACTTGCATGTTTTTCATAATATTCATTTGTATTCAAAATATAGCCGTTCCTTTTGTATTTGTTGTCCAGTTCTGAATGAGTCTTAATTTTGCTTCATTGTAGTTGTTTTGTAAAAAAAATTTTCTTTTATCCGGTGTTGTACCAGTTTGTTTAATTAGAGTTTCTTTTAGTGGGTGATGACTTGTAATAAGGTATTCATTACGTTTATATAAGCGTTTTAAATAACATATATCAGGTATCTTATCAAATTTTCCATTAACCCCTCTATTGCAATCGCGGCACGCAAGTACTAAATTCCATATACCATTTAAGTTATTAATCTGTGATTTTTGTTGTAAAGTATAGGGGAGGAAATGATCTACATCAGCATATTCTTGAGAAGCTTGAATTAAATTAATGTTTCCATAGCAATAAAAACATACCCCCTTTTGATAACCATTTAATGCATCTCTACAAGATGCTAAGTTAACTCGTTTTTTAATATCCGTTCCAAATAATGAACCATCTAAATTATCGTAAGTGATTATTGAATTAGATATTTTATTATGCCAAGCGAATTCAACTAATTGCCATCTTGCTTCTATTTCACGTTCTAAATCAAAATAATTAGACATTTCATGGAGTTTGTAAAGGTTTTCTGTGATTCTAATTCCTTTATTCGTTTTACGCTCATCCAAAAAAAATAATTTTTTAATTGGCTCTTTAGCAACAATATGGAAGGCATCTAAAACATCTTTAAATCCATATTGTACTGTTTTATCAATTAATTGAGTTTGAGATATTGCATTTTGGTTATAAAGTCTACAGATATCTAAAAATTTACTTGAATTTGACGTGGTTTGCCTATCATAATAACTTAGATGTTTACAAATCTCATAACTGTATACTTTAGCAAGTTCATTAATGTTTATAATATCATTATTTGAGTTTGCATACTTGAATAGTGCTTTTGCTAGCGCAAATTTATAGCACGCTGTATTTTTGCCAAATAAAATAATAGCGCGCCAATAATTTTGAAGTGTTGGAGTTAGTTCATAAAATTCTTCTTGCAAATAGAACATTCTTATATTTCCAAAATTGGATAAGCATTGTCCATATGCTAAGTATAATTATTTAAGTGTGTGGATTATCTCTAAAGATTACTAGACTCAGTCTATTTTGGCAAGTTTATAATTTGTATTGCAGGCTTATTTAATATCTGAATGATTGTATGGTTATATATTAAAAATATTTTTAAATATGTTTAGTATATTTGGATGTCTATATTTTGAAAGTTATTTGCTTGCTTAAACCAATGTGATAAAAATTATTAAATTATTTGCTGTTATATGATTCTTGCATAATTTTGATAGATAATTATTCATCATTAAAAATTAAAGTCTTTCTTGTTATGTATTTTATCATCTACTATAGGAGATAGCCGCCTATTAGGCGGCTAGGATTGAAATGATTTTTAAAAAAAGCTTACTTGTAAGTTATGGTAGGTGAAATACCGAAACAGCTTGAGCTAAGTTATTAGCTTGCTGTTCTAGTGTTCTAGTTGAGGACGCAACTGTATGGACTATTGTGCCATTTTGTTGAGTCACTTGATCCATTTGGTGAACAGCTTCTGAAATTTGCTCAATTCCTTTACTTTGCTCATCAGATGCGTTTGATATTTCAGCGATTATAGCGTTAACTTTAACAGCAGAATTGACTATTACTTCCATGGTCTCGCCAGAATTTTTCACGAGTGAAGCGCCTGTGCTCACGCGTTGTAATGCATCTTCAATTAGTTCTTTAATTTCTTTAGCAGCTTGTGCACTTCGTTGAGCTAAATTTCTAACTTCACTCGCTACTACAGCAAAACCTCTTCCTTGTTCTCCTGCTCTAGCAGCTTCTACCGCAGCATTTAAAGCAAGAATATTTGTTTGGAATGCAATGCTATCAATTACATTAGTAATGAGTCCAATCTTTTGTGAGCTTTCAGATATTTCATTCATTGTTGAAATAACAGTGGATGTGATTTCACCGCCTTTTTTAGCTGTTCCTGAAGTATCTTCAGCTAGAACAGATGCTGAGCGTGCGTTATCAGCATTTAACTTAACTGTTTGAGTGATTTCTTCCATGCTTGCGGCGGTTTGTTCAAGTGATGCAGCTTGTTGTTCAGTTTTAGTTGATAAATCTTCTCCGACTAATGCTAAATTTTGTACACCTTTCACTATGATATCTGAAGCTTCCCTTACTGTATGCACTGTATTAATCAAAGAGTTTTGCATTTTGTCAAAAAATTGAAATAATTTTGAAATTTCATTTTTTCCACTTACATGGATATGGTTTGATAAATCGCCATTAGTAATGTATTCAAATTGCTCTAGTAGGGTATCGAGTGGATTTATAATTACTTTTTTAAGCCAAATGATTGCAGATATAACTATAAAAAGGACAATTATACTTCCAAGTATAATTTGTAAAAGCGCAATGCGATAATCTGCTATTTTTTCATTTTGCTTTTTTTCTAGTTGGGCGTTAATATTATCAATATACTCTTTAAATGCCTGTTCGTAAGCAATTTGGTAAGGTTGTGGGTTAAATTCCATAAACCCATCAGCTCCTCTAGACTTTAACGCAGCCATTTGTTGATCTAATACGTCTAAAAATGCCAGGCCAGCTTTTTCTACTGACGCTTTTAGAATTCTTCCATTCTCTGAAATTGTTGGTAAATTCAAAAATGCATTAAAGTTATCACGGGCATGTTTTAACTCTTTTTCGGAGCTTTCCATTAATCCAGGGAGTTTGTCGTCGAATTTGTACCAAATATGAAGCATCGTTCTATGAGTTTCAATTCTAGCACGTAAAAGTGCTTCTTCACTTGATGCTAGATATTCACGTTGCTGGTTTAATACAACAACTTCATCAAAATCAACTAGTGAGCGATTTGCACTACTAAAACTAAGCCCGCTATTTATTAGCTGTAGTATTGCAAATATAATAAAGATACTAATAAGGCTGGTTGATATCTTGATGTTTTTAAACATAGAAATGCATCCTTCAAAAGTGTTTAAAGCGATTGATTTAGTTTAATGCTAATGGCTAAATTAGTTACGAATTTCATTATACAGAACGATAATTCATTTAATAACTCTATTACATTTTCAAATGAAAGTAAACGTAACAAAATATTTTTATCTTTGCTTTGTTATTATGCTTTTGATTCAAAATAATTAGTAGTTAAGTAATGTTAGTAAGTATTTTTTATCGACAACCAGCATCCAGTAATTATCCTTTTCTAATTATAAACCAATAGTAGGCTTATAATTAGGATTATAGATTCAAGCAACTGTTTTTTTATAAATTGATTATAAGTCATGAAGTTATACTAGGAAAATAAGTATTCAGCACTATTCTTGTGAATGTTAAATCGCCAATTTATGTATAACCGACTTAATTATATACTGCTTTATAATTTTCCCGAAAATTAAGGAATATAGTTGTTCAAAATGGAAAAATTAGCCATCGTGAAATGATTAACTGTAGGAGCTTGGGATAGCGTAGTCGAAGTTTCGGTTGGCATCTTAAATTAGGAGATATACCAAATTAAGGAAGCAATATGCTAGATATGATAATTAAAGGTGATAATGGTAACTTATTTAGTTTACATGACATTTCAATTGAGAAGGGTGGTTTCTCTACTTATGTAAGTATAAAATCTTCATGGTATCAGGCTAAAATTAACTTTAGTTCATCGCATGAACGGATTAAAGCATTCATCGTACCATTAGAATAATTAATACTAAGAAAAAAATTAAATATTAATTTCATTAATGAGAATGGTAATTATGAACTAAATATCTTAATTGATGTATTAGGTAGAGTAATATTAAGTGGTTGTTTGTTGAATGATATGCTAGGTAGTTCATCCTTAACATATAAATTTGAATCAGACCTACAAGGATTATCACTATTTTATTCTCAATTGAGACTAATATACACGTAAAAAACTAATTAGAATTATCTGTTGGTGCACTGGAATACTGAATGCTTATTAAGATTTTTCTCTATTAAGATATGAAAGTTGGACTAGCTAGTGGAATAGAGTAGTAGTTAGCGCGCACTGCCTAGCTGGATTTGCCCAACTTAGCCAATATACGGAGCTAGGGGGGTACTGGCTCATCGTAATGCAGTGATGCTAACACCGTTTACTGAACAACAATGTCACTAACTTCAACAAGGATAACATTCTCAACTGATCAGCACGGAAGTTACACACAGTTGACACTGCAATCTGCTACATCAACTGATTGACAACACTCGAACGATGGTAACTTGCACCATCAAGTATGATATGAATGTGTTTATTTTTAGGGATGATTACAGCCCATTATCACACCTTAATGTCTGGGGTTTGCCTCTCCATTCTATAATTCGTTGCAATGAATCAATTACTCGGGAGCTAGAGAATGATAAATCAATATCCAGACATAGCCCTTCACGATTAAAATCATCAATCACATTAAATGCTCTTATTGCTTTTCTCCTCGATAATGCATTGGACATAAAATCCATTGACCAAACGATATTTGGCTGTTCTGGAGACTTAAGCTCTTTTGGAGTATCACGTTTAAGTCTCTTTCTAGGTTTTATTCTAAGATCCAGTTTAAGTTCACAGTAAATACGATAAACACATTTATGATTCCATTTTTTACCTTTAACGTTGCGCAAATAATCGAAACAAAGTTTGAATCCCCATTGCTTATAATTTTCAATGAGCTCAACTAATTCATCAGCAATTTGAGCATTTTCATCAGATAATTTAGTCGTATAGCTATAACACGTTTGACTAATTCCGAAAATTTCACACGCTAATCGTATACTAATTCCTAATTGTTTCACGGTCTCGAGCCATCATCTTTCTATCTGATGGCTTTATCACTTTCCCTCGAGCGCTTCTTGCTTAATTTTAGATTTTAAGCGCTCTTCAGCTTACATTTTTTTAAGTCTACTATTTTCTTTCTCAAGCTCCTTAAGTCTTTTCATCATTGGCATGTCCGTACCAGCAAATTTTGAACGCCATTTATAAAAAGTAGCTGAGCTAATACCCCATGCTCACGGCAGACATTTTGAACTGAGATACCTGCTTCATTTTGTTTTAATATCGATATTATTTGGCTGTCAGTAAATTTTGATGTTTTTATTTAGAATCTCCTTTGCTTTATTTTAAGAGAAAATTCTACTTTTCGGTCTTGTTATTTTAGGGATGATTACAATTTGTTTTTATATGCCTGTCAAAAAAATCGGTATGATATTATTTATCATTTTCTCAATCCTGTAGATGGAAATACGTAATAACCATTATGTACAATTTGGTATAGGTGTTCTCCTTGTTGTGTTTATTGATAGCAAGTTTATCGCCTCCGAGTTTTAAAATATCTCCTCTATATTATTATTCATCGGCTAAATCAAGGCAGTGAAGACGAGTAGGGTTCCTGAATAAGCACCCAAAAGAATAATAGGGCTAGTTTTTTACTCAACTTCCTCCTCCTGATATTGTTTTCAAATTTATTGGTAAGGATATCTGTAGATGTCATGCAGCTTTTTCAATATCTACCAATCCAAGTGGCTATTCATTAATGTTCATAATATTTAATTTTTGAGCATGAAGCGTTAATAGTCCTTAAAAAGGTGAAAAATTTTTTGGCAATTATTGACATTGTGGTTATAAAGATATCCGTATGACAAGGATATTCGTAAAAGCTATATCCAAGAAAGGTTGGGAAGTGTACCAAGAATCCTGTTAAGTAACGTCCCGACAAACCAAAGGGAGGGTGAGTAAAACTTGTAAATCCAGCTTTTATACCCAGAAATTATCATTCCGTCTTATTGTAACCGTCCCTTACTGCCTGTTCCATTGTTGATAATTCTTCATCGGTCAGGAAGTCAAAGTGAGAGGATCTCTTTCTTGTGGAAAGGCTACCGTTGTTATGCAGGCATAACTGGATAAATAAATCAATCAGGCGGTCAGGCATATCAATGATGTCCTGTATCGCCTTCTTAGTATTGTCGTAGTTAGCCAGAAAGCTAAGCTCTTCCACGAGTTCCTCTTCGATCGTTTTAGTTACAAACTCATACAAGGCTTCTGACTGAGCTGTCATATCCATATATTGATACCAGCATGCGGTTGCATTCTCGACGGTCATTTGTCCCATTTCATCCAGCCGATAATCGATGAGTTGCAATAATGGTCTGGAGAACGCTTCCAGCGATGCATCATAGTCAGCCGGATTTTTGAGCATAACAGCTGAAACCGGAAACATGAGCCCACGTGGCACCAGCTCCTGCAGCGACATAATGTTATGTATCAGAAATCTATGGATTCGACCGTTCCCATCCTCAAACGGATGCAGAAACACAAATCCATACGCGATAGCCGCCGCATGAATGATCGGGGATACATTTCTCGCTTTCATCCGCTTATGAGATTCGATCAATCCCTCCATTAGGCTTTGCAGATCATCAGGTTTTGGACAAATGAAATGTATGACTTCCTTTTGATAGGCAACAGTCTGGCCGACATAATTCTGGCTCACCCGATAGTCACTGTCTTTGAAACGCGGATCGACTATCCGGTTCTGAAGCTCTATCAGTCTTTCCTTTTCACAGAAGTCTTCCTTTTCGGCAAGCTCCAGTGATGTGATAAATTTTTCAGTTCGAGAAGCATTGGGCTTGATGTGCTCAATTTCAAAGGATGACTTTGTTTCTTTGTTGTAGAGGTAGCTCAGTGCTCGGCGAAGCAGTTCCGGTGGATATGCAGTGACGATATCCTCGCACCTTTTACGCAGGTCAGATGAATCCAGCTTGGCAAGCTTTTCGGTCCTTCTTACGACAGGACAAAACGATTTGGGACCAAGAAGGTTGTTTACAATGCGGTGACGTGAAGATTTCTCACCATCCTGAACGGTGTAATAATCTTTAGCTTCCAATGCATCAACATAATTGCCGCAAGTTAGGTCATCGATAGGCAGTTGTTTGCCGGTCAAAAACTCATAAAAGAACCAGATTCTCCTAGCATACTTCCCAGTAGGTTTGGATTTGATGAACTCGGTGAGCTCATCCTGAGAAACCTTTTCGAAGATTCGAACTAGTAAGCCCAGATTGACTCCGTCATATTTCAGCACAAATTCAAGATGGTCTCCGACTTTTTCCCCAGGCCAGTACCTTATAGGGTAGATGTCTTCTATTGTTCCATTCTGAACCTTCGATTTATGAGTTCCTGATGAGGACACAAACGAGGTATGCCAATGGGGCATGCCTGTCAGATCCATCATATCAAGCAGATACGCGTAGCCTGCTGGGCGAGATTCCAAAACATTTATATCCATGCGGTCTCCTCGTAAAACTGTTATTCTGCTGGTAATATAGTTAAAAATAGGCTATTTGTAAATAAAATAATTATAAATAGGCTTTTGTCTAGTAAAATAATTATAAATAGGCTTTTATCTAGTAAAATAATTATGAATGAGTGGCTGACATCTATAAATTAGTATTTGGCTGGCGAAACTGTTATTGCTGCTGGCAAAACGATTATAAATAACCACTTGTCTGGTAAAATAGTTAAAAAGGCTACCATTGTAGAAAGACATTTCTACAATGTAGAATGTCTGGAGAGTACTTTTCTGCATCGCAATAATATGATAATTATATGTTTATTTTGGCCAGTATCGTTAGAATGTTTTTTAACTCGTGCTAGCATTAGACTATCTAAATTTCTAAGGTATTGATTAAATAACGGACAATTGCCCAACAGCTTTTGTGTTTTTAAAAACTTCGTGTTAGCCAACTAACAATAAACATTTTTTGCATCATATCCTAATTACAAGAGACAAGGTTGAGTTTAAATGGCTAAAGACTTGACCACATGATTATTTGACCGCCAGAATATAATGAGTAACCATTATGCTTTTGAGCAAGCAGAAAGTCATTTAGAATTAGGGAGTGTACAATTTGAAGGCACAATCGTATTTACCAAGGGACAAATCACTAATTTATTTGATGTAAGTGAAGGTACTATTAAGAAGTATTTGGTTAAATATGCAGATGAATTAAAAAGTAATTGCTACGCTTTGCTTACAGGCGAGCAACTCAGAAAGTTTAAGGATTTGTTTTTTGGTATCGTAATTCATTACGGTACCAAAACAGCTATATCAGTTTATAATTACTTGATATTGTATTAGATGTTTTTGCTGAGAGAACGGGCATACATAAAAAATTTATTAATCAGCGCGATGAGAGCTATCTTGTTTCTGCCACTCAAGAAATGAGCTATCATCGTCAATTTTTTGATCCTTAAAAATAGGTTTTTGAAGTAATAAGTGGACCCTGTAAATAATTCTGTGTATTTGCCAATTTTATTGATAGGTGTTCTAAAAGCGAACACCACATATTAGGATAAAATTTTTCAATACAAATCCCTACACATTAAAGCGCAATTCTCATTTTAACTTATTGTATTGTAATTATATTTAATTTCTCATTTCAAATTATACTCACCTTTATACTCACTTTGGTAATTGCTGGGATAATAGCCCTATGTGTTTTTGTAGCGCTTATAAGCCTAAGTAACAAAATTTAGTTCTACTAGTTTAACCTGTACATGATAACAAATCGATGAAATCATAGATTTTTGATACTCCTAAAAAACTATCAAAATCAGTCGGATAATTAATTATATCTAATTTTGCAATGAGGTATGCTGTAGGCATAGAGCAATGAGCTTGATAGTTATGTTTCTTTGTTGATAAAAACATTGATAGCAGTGAAACAGCTTGATTAAAAAAAGTACCACGATTGAAATGGAAAATTATGTTACAGTTAAAAACTTGCCGTAATTTTCTTACGGTCTAGAATGAAGGATATATTGTATATTTAATAGAAGAAAAGTTATTATGATCACTAAATTTTCGGTTAAGAATTTCAGAAATTTTAAAGAACGTATTGAATTTGATCTTGCAACGCAAAAACAATATGAATTTAATACCGATGTGGTAAAAGATGGGTGCGTTAAGCATGGCATGTTATACGGAAAAAATGGAGAGGGAAAAAGTAATTTAGGTTTAGCTTTAGTTGAATTAACTTCACATTTGCACCTTGAGGATACTAAATACGCTGAATTGGGCAATACATTTCTTAATGCCGCAAGTGAAGATCTATTGGCGGAGTTTTCATTTGATTTTTACCTAAATAAACATAATGTTACCTATAGTTATGGTAAAAATGAATCTAGAATTATTCAATATGAAAGACTAGAAATTGATAACCAAACAGTTGTTGAATGGGATAAAAATCAAGGTGGTAGACTAAAAACATCATTGCTTGGCACAGAGACGTTGAACAGCGATTTATCAGATTATAATGGCTCAGCAATTAATTATATTAAAAATAACGCGATTCTTCTGCAGGATTCTACTAATCATTTATTTTTTGATTTCTTGCGCTTCTCTAAGGGTATGGTGTGCTTTAAAACAATGGCTAAAGCAAGTGAATTTCATGGTTTAAAACCTCACTCTTATTCCACTATACAAGAACAAATAATTAATGGTAGTGGTGTTGATAAATTTCAAGATTTTCTCAACAGTCTAGACATAAAATGCGATAGATGTCAAGCAACCTGTCCGTTTTTTTCACTGCTATTTGCCTTATTTTCTTTAACTGGGTTAAATACTATTTCATCTTCATAATCCCAGTCTCTTGTATCTCGAGTATTCCAACGCTCTGGAAAGGTTAATTTAGCGACCCTATAGACTTCTTTTCGTTTAGCCAGTATGTCACCATCAATACCTTGATGGCGCTGAGCAGGCGTCACGTATTTAATGCCACTGTGTCTATGTTCATTGTTGTACCAATAAACAAAACTGAGCACCCATTCTCTTGCTTCCTCTATGTCCCTAAATCCTTGTCTTGGGTATTGCTTACGTGTTTTCATACTACCGAATAAACTTTCAGAAAATGCATTGTCATTACTGACAGCAGAACGGCTATAGGAAGCGATGATCCCAAGCTGTTCTAATTTAGCTTTCATCGTGTACCCTTTCATTGGGCTGCCATTATCAGAGTGTAGTGTTAATTCATCCCTGTTAATATTCTCTTTTTTTCGCAATCTTTTCAATTAATTGTGAGGCTAATTCAGCTGACTCAGTTTCATAGATCTCCCAGCCTGTAATATACCGACTGTAAATATCTAACACTAAATAAAGTTTAAAATATTCACCTTTGATGAGTGTGGGTAAGTAAGTAATATCCCATGACCACAACTGATTGGGTTTGGTTACCACATAGGTACGAATAGGTTTCGGTGAATTCTTTTTAATTGTTGACATTGATTTTTTAACAAGCAAATTCTCAGCTCTCATTATCCTATAAAATGATGATTCTGAAGCAATATAAACACCCCTATCTGCCAAGATTGGAACGATTTGTGCAGGTGGCAGCATGACAAACTCATCCGAAAGGCAGGTATCAATAATAACCTGTCTGACTTCAGGTGTAATTGCATGCTTATATTCACGCGCTTTGGCTGCTTGAGGTCTTGCATCACCAGTGCGGCCTGACTCCCTTAATTCAGCTATCCAGCGTCTATACGT
>NZ_FOHV01000016.1:53765-54892 GCF_900111395.1 Thorsellia anophelis DSM 18579
GATTCTGGCACCATGGTTGACGGCTTCTTTGATGCTGTTTATAGCCATTTGGCGGTCTTCACAGGTGATTAATCTTCCTGCGTTTCCCCCCAAATAGCTTTGGCTTTTTTTGAGAGTACCAATAACGCAGCTGTTTCAGATAAGGCACGGTCTTTACGGTTAAGTTCTTTCTTGTAGTGGCTGATTTCTTTATCTTTTTCAGTTAATTTATGGCTCTCAGCAATCACATTCATTTCTTTCATGGCAAGTGCTTCTACACATTCACTCAAGAGCGACTTAACCATGGCAATGTCATATCCATTTTCTCTGCAGTATCTTGCTAATTCTGCTTCATTTAATGTCGATGTAGCAATGATGATATTGAGTTTTTTCTGCGCTTCAGTGAGCTTATTAACAGGGATCGATGATTTAGTTTTACTGTTTGTCTTTTTAGATGTTGTTTTATTTTTCATGTCGTTATCATTCAATCCTGCTTTAAGCTCAGTTTGCCATTTATAAAGCGTGCTTGTTGAGATGTTATAGTGTTGGGCTAATGCGGTGATGCTTGTATAATCACCATCCAATAATTTTGTCAAAATTGTTTCTTTGAATTCTACGGTAAATTTACTCATTTGTCTGTCCTTATTATGATTAAGTTATCAGTGGACAGGTAGTGTGACATAGGGGCGTATACTCATGATTTTACCCACCTGTTTCTAGAAGAGGCAATTATTCTCCACCGAATTCTTACTTTTATCAATGGTAGATACACAGAATTATTTTCAGGGTAATGCAAAGCTCTCATATTAATTCAATGACACATATTTTTAATTCGAGTTAAAAATGGGGGTATTACAACACCTTTTGCACTACCACTCATTATTTCTATTTTTTGTTTCGCTTTTAGTAAAACTCATCATCTTCATCAAATTCTTTATCCATTTTTTCCTTTTCTATAAAGAATTTGATCAAATCATCTGATTCTCTTTCCAAAATACCTCCGTAATGTGATATAGAAGTAATTAATTCAGAGTAACTTATTATTGCCAGTACCTGGAAATAATCATACAGTGGCTTAAACTCTTCACTTAAATAGGTAACACATGTTGCCCAATTAGAAGGTATTCTACTGTCTTTAATTTTAAATA
>NZ_FOHV01000016.1:55717-56959 GCF_900111395.1 Thorsellia anophelis DSM 18579
CTGGAAATAATCATACAGTGGCTTAAACTCTTCACTTAAATAGGTAACACATGTTGCCCAATTAGAAGGTATTCTACTGTCTTTAATTTTAAATAAATTAGCTGGAATCCAATTGGGATCTCCATATTTATTACAAACCAAATAGTCGACCCTATATGAACGAAACTTTAATCCGTAAACTTTATATTCAGTACCTATTTCATAGTCGAAATACACACTTTTACCAGTTTCACTATCTGATAAATATTCAACACCAAAATCTTCTGCTTTATTAAAAATACATTCTACCAACATAATTGTCACTCCTTTAATTTTTTTTAGGTGGTTAATATTTGAATTTAAAATCATCAACCATACCTGTTTTTTTTATTTATGACATAATGAATTTCTATTCCATTCACATAATAACTCATTTTAATCCATCCCTCTGAGCCTGGTCACCTTTTATCTGTCATTGGCACTCTTATCCTTTTTCCTTTTGTTGGATCAGACATTACTTCTTTAAGTGCTAGTTGCTCCTTAAGATTTTAGGGTTCGCTTCCCCCTATGTCACACTACCTGTCCATTGATAACTTAATCATAATAAGGACAGACAAATGAGTAAATTTACCGTAGAATTCAAAGAAACAATTTTGACAAAATTATTGGATGGTGACTATACGAGTATCACCGCATTAGCCCAACACTATAACATCTCAACAAGCACACTTTATAAATGGCAAACTGAGCTTAAAGCAGGATTGAATGATAACGGCATGAAAAATAAAACAACATCTAAAAAGACAAACAGTAAAACTAAATCACCCATCCCTGTTAATAAGCTCACTGAAGCGCAGAAAAAACTCAATATCATCATTGCTACATCGACATTAAATGAAGCAGAATTAGCAAGATACTGCAGAGAAAATGGATATGACATTGCCATGGTTAAGTCGCTCTTGAGTGAGTGCGTAGAAGCGCTTGCCATGAAAGAAATGAATGTGATTGCTGAGAGCCATAAATTAACTGAAAAAGATAAAGAAATCAACCACTACAAGAAAGAGCTTGCCCGTAAAGACCGAGCCTTATCTGAAACCGCCGCGTTGTTGGTACTCTCAAAAAAGGCCAAAGCCATTTGGGGGGAAACGCAGGAAGATTAATCACCTGTGAAGACCGCCAAATGGCTATAAACAGCATCAAAGAAGCCGTCAACCATGGTGCCAGAATCGAGTCCGCATGTGAGGTGTTAGAAATTAGTTCACG
>NZ_FOHV01000009.1 GCF_900111395.1 Thorsellia anophelis DSM 18579
CCTCGCGGGCTTCAGCTAACTGGCGTTTGAGCTCATAAATTTCTCTTTTGTCTTCATTCAGGGGAACTTTACCCTCAGCTAAATTACCGGCTGTCTCATTTAAATACTGACTTTTCCAGCGCGTAACAGCTGAGTGAGATGCACCAGAAATTTCCATAACGTGTTTAATTGAATGATTATCTTCAACGATGAGTTTAGCGAATTCATTCTTTTGTTTTGGGGTAAAAGATTGGCGCACTTTTCTGTTTTTATCTGTCATGTAATGTCTCCAGTTTGATTGTCATTGTAGGCTATAATTGCCTACAAGAAAACTATACCAGTACAAGCTTACGGAATATTTATGAAGCTAAAGATCTTAATATTGCTTTAATAGATTCTAAATTCAAAAAAAAGAAACATTATGGTGCACCATTTTCATCATCAAATTCTAGTATAAATTGATTATTTAGAAATGTCTTATAATCTAAAATAGGATTAAAATCTTATTTTAAGTATCTATCTATTTTAGATTAATTTCATATCCAACTTTGATTACTTGCTGGTAAGGTAACTCTAGATCTTTAGTTAAACACAAAGAAATATAGGCATAACTATAGACATATTTTGACTTAGTGACCTATTAAAAATAAGAGCATGCACAGCATCTGCTAGCAAATTATCCCCTCCCTTTTATCTGTCTAGCTAGCATAATTTTTAACTATATCTGAAAATGTAACTTTTTGAAAAACATGATTCTGATTTTGGGTATTAAAAAGAGATAGCTCATTTTCTTTAATACCCACTCCAAATGTATATATTCCCATATCCTGCCCAATTTAAGCTTATAATGTCATTCAAATGTTTACTACACATTACTATGATTATTGGATAAGTAGAAACATATAACAAAATTAAGTCGAATATAAAAATCTTAATGCGTTTTGCCAAACTGATGTTCGAAAATCATCTCATATAAAAAAAATAATTTAGTATTAACACTAGTTTTTGATCATTTGACTTAGCTAATAGATCAGCTTATCTGTTGTTTAAGCTTTGGTAAATCATCTATTTGTGGATGATTATGTTGCTTATTAGCTTGTGATGATATTTTTTCTTTTGTATTTAATATACGATTATTTCCAGATACCATTTCCGGGGTCAAATTATTTCTGACATTTATCCTTCCCTTAATAACCCCACCTTTAACAACTGAAATAGAAGAATATTCTATTACCCCATCAATAACACCATTTGAAAGTACCTCAATTGCATCAGCAACACACTCTCCTGTAATAATGCCATCAACAACTAATTTTTTGCAAATGATATTTCCAGTTACAATGCCTCCTCGCATTAAATTAACTTGTCCATTTTTTGCATCTATATTACCGGTATGTTCACCATAAATATTTGCCGTACCTTCTGTGTGTAGATTACCTTCAAATTTAACATGGCTGGCAATGACAGTTTGGCTTTTATGCTCCTGAATATCAATTATCTCCGTATCATTAATTACATTTGTTTGAGTAGTTGTTTCAAGTTCAGTTTTAATAGGTAACTTTACTGATTTATTTTTATTAAACATTGTATATACCAAAAATTTTACGACAATATAGCAGCTAACCAGCACTATAACATTACGTATTGCTTGATTTAAATTACCAGCCAAGATATATAAAATTATTGAACACCAACTAATCAAGATCAATTCAGCCCATAATTTAGATTTGGAATGTTTTTTTTCTTTCATGAGGTATTTTATCTGCCTGGAATGATTATTGTATGAAAAAGTAACTATAGCTAATGCATTATCAAGTTATTAATCAATTGAAGATATAAATCATATTTCAATTAACAATAATTACTCACACTACTAAGTTATCTTATCGGGTAATGTAATTTATAGCATACTAATAAGTCAACACAGCACAAAACATGAAATTGTAATTAAATATAAACATAATACTTTTAAAATAATTCTTATTACTCACATTGATTAAACAATTGATCAATAGGCATAAAAATGCACTTGAATATCATCACTAGTCAATTGTATTTATTTTATTTAATGTGGAGAATTGTAAGCTAATATTTCAACAAGGGGAGAGGTATAAAATATATCTTAATTAAACATGATAAATTAATAAAAAGCATAACCTATTTAGCTATGCTTTTTTTGCAATTAAGCGTATTTAATTACCAATACTGACTGTCACTCTAATTGGTCGATTATCACCTATTTCAAGATTTGATAATACAACAATATTAGAAATGCTTCTTCTGAGGAATCTTGCTAATTGAGATCTTAGTGGATGGTTAACCACTAAAACTGGTGGTAACCCAGCCTGCTCTTGAGTATTTATCGCAGCAGCAGTTTGGTGTAATAGTCTCTCAGCAAGATTGGGCTCTATACCAGTACCACCTTGCATAGCTTGTAATAATAAACGCTCAAGTCCTGTATCTAAGCCAATTACTTGCATTTCACCTGTACCAGGGAAATATTGCTGACAGATTGATCTGCCTAACGCAACTCTTACAACTGCTGTTAATTCAACAGGATCAGTAAGTATTGGAGCATGTTCAGCAAGTGTTTCAAGAATCGTTCTCATATCTCTGATTGAAACTGATTCAGAGAGTAAATTTTGCAAAACTTTATGAAAAGTTGTGAGGCTTACAATAGTAGGAATTAAATCCTCAATTAACTTTGGCATTTCCTGTGATAATCTATCAACAAGCTGTTGCGCTTCGAGTCGACCAAATAATTCACTGGAGTGCTGACTAATAAGATGATTTAAATGAGTTGCAATGACAGTGCTTGGATCTACGACAGTATACCCTTGAATTTGCGCTTGCTCTCTGAGACTACCATCAATCCAAATTGCCGGTAAACCAAACGCAGGATCTACTGTACTCTCACCATCAAGGGTACCAACTGCATTTCCTGGATTAATAGCAAGCCATCGACCAGGAATTGCCTCTCCATTGCCGACCTCAACTCCTTTTAGGGTAATTCGATAGGCTGCTGGCGCAATATCTAAATTATCCCTTACATGAACAACAGGAGGTAAAAAGCCTATTTCTTGTGCAAATTTTTTGCGTATGCTTCTAATCCTGCCTAACAATTCCCCATTTTGTTGAAAATCAACCATTGGTATTAGCTTATACCCAACTTCAAGCCCAAGTGGGTCTTCTAATTGAACGTCTGACCAACTTGCTTCAATGTTATGCATTTGAGGACTTATAGATTCTGGAATCTCTTGTTTTGTAACAGCCTTATCAGTTTTACTACTATCTCCTTTAACCCACCAAGCAGCAGCTAATAATAAGGCTGTAAATAGTAAGAAAATAAAGTTTGGCATACCTGGAACTAAACCTAATATACCAATCACTGCAGCAGTTAAAAGCATTACCTGAGGATTTTTGAATAGTTGATTGACCATTTGGTCACCAACGTTTTCATTAGTACTTACGCGAGAAACAATCACACCAGCAGCTGTAGAAATGACTAGAGCTGGAATTTGAGCGACAAGTCCATCACCAATTGTTAAAAGGGTATAGGCTTTTGCTGCATCCCCCGCAGCCATATCATGTTGAAGCATACCAATCACTAATCCGCCCACCACATTAATGACCATAATAATAAGACCAGCGATCGCATCTCCACGTACGAACTTACTCGCACCATCCATAGAACCATAAAAATCAGCTTCTTGAGTAACTTCTTGTCTACGCTTTTTAGCTTCAGCTTCACCAATTAAGCCTGCATTTAGATCAGCATCTATTGCCATTTGCTTACCTGGCATACCGTCAAGTACAAATCGAGCGCCTACTTCTGCAATACGCCCAGCACCTTTAGTTATTACCATAAAGTTAATAATAACTAAAATAATAAATACAACGATACCAATAGCAAAATTTCCACCAACTAAAAAGTGTCCAAACGCTTCAATAACTTGTCCAGCAGCAGCAGATCCTTCATGACCGTGTAGTAATACAATACGTGTAGAGGCAATATTAAGGGATAATCTCAATAAAGTCGTAAATAGTAAAATAGTCGGAAAAGCTGCAAATTCAAGTGTTTGTTTTGTGAACATTGCAACTAAAAGTACCATTATAGAAATGGCAATATTAAATGTGAATAAAAGATCCAACATAAATGGTGATAAAGGCAATACCATCATTGCTAAAATCATCATAATTAAAATTGGCCCAGCTAAAATTTGCCAATGAGTATCTTTTAATGTTGTTGGTAATCTTAATTTAGAGGCTAGATTCGCCATCGCTTCCCCTTATCGTGTCTAACATTGTTTCTGGAATTGGTAAATTTTCTGGTGATTTAGGTTTATCTCCACCATATTTTTTCCAGTATTTTAATTGATATACCCAAGCTAAAACTTCAGCAACAGCGGCATAAAGATTTGCAGGGATAAAACTACCTATTTCTGTATACCTATACAAAGTTCTTGCTAAAGGAGGTGCCTCAAGGATTGGGACTTTATTATCAATGCCTAATTCCTTAATTTTAAGTGCAATTTCTCCCATCCCTTTAGCTACAACTTTAGGTGCTTGCATTTTAGCTTCATCATATCTTAAAGCAACTGCAAAATGTGTAGGATTTGTAACAATTACATCTGCAGTAGGTACGTCAGCCATCATTCTTTGCCTTGCCATAGCTCTTTGCAATTGCCTGATTCGAGCTTTTAAATACGGATCACCCTCGTGTTGCTTATGTTCGTCCTTGATTTCTTGTTTAGTCATTTTTAACTTTTTAAAATGTGACCATAATTGATAGACAATATCAAAAGCAACCATGGGGACTAACCCTAGCATAGCATAGTAGCCACAAAAAATAATTAAAGTTAAAAAATGGCCTAAAGCATTAACTGGTGATTCATACATCAAGGCCAGAAAATCATCTAAATGAGATGAAATAAATAAATAGATTACAATGCTGACTAAGCCAGCCTTCAAGATCCCTTTAATTAATTCTGCTAGCATTTGACTTGAAAAAATACGTTTTAAACCCGAAATAGGATTCCACTTTTTCATATCAAATTTTATTGAAGAGGGGTTAAATAATACACCCCCTAAAAGCATTGGAGAGAAAATTGCAAAGATAACTAATGTTAAAAAAATGGGCAACATTGCAGTAATTGTTAATTCAACAATATAGACAACTGAATTAAGCAATTGATTTGTATCAAGGACAATTGATGCGTCAAAATTAAGAGAAGTGATAAATATCTTACTTAAATCTAGTGCAAGCTCTTTACCTAATATTAGAAATACAGAAAGACCCGCTAGCACCATCAAAACTGATGTCAATTCTCGTGAGCGGGCAATCTGACCTTTTTCACGAGCTTTGTCAATTTTATGCTGTGTGGGGGACTCTGTTTTTTCTAAATCGCTATCTTCAGCCATCTACTTTCTATGGTCGCATATTAGTTATATCTACTCAAAAGCATCCTAAAATCCAAGGCTATCTAATAAATCATCAACTTGAGATTGATCAGAAACTGCATTCACACTGCCAGGCATTTGCGGTCCATTTAATAAACTTTCTTCTTTAGGCTTCGTTACAGGCTTATCAGGAATATTTTCCATAAGAACTGAAACAAGTTCTTTTTCAATTCCTTGTACTACACCCATCATTTTTTTAATAACTTGTCCCGTTAAATCCTGAAAATCTTGCGCCATCATAATTTCAAGAAGTTGAGCGTTAGTAAAACTAGCATGATCTGGTACAACTTTTAAAAATTCACGTGTATCAGCAACAAGACCTGCAACATCATCATCTTTTAAGTCTTTTGGATTTGCAAACCATTCATCCCAACGTTGCGATAATGCTTTAGAATTTGTTTCTAGTTCTTGTTGTAAAGGCTGACTTAATTCAACACATGTTAAAGCTCTTTCTGCTGCTTGTGATGTCATCTGCACAACATAATCTAGTCTATCTCTTGCATCTGGTATTGCGTCAGCAGCTTCACTAATTGCTCTATCTAACCCTAATTCTTTTAAACTATCTCTTAACATCCTAGTTAATTGACCAATCCTAGAAACAATATCTATAGCAGATGCAGAATCATTTGTTGGCATTACCGGCTTTTCCATAGTGACCTCTACATTCCAATTTTTTCAAAGATTTTATTTAACTTCTCTTCAAGTGTTCCGGCTGTAAATGGTTTAACAACATAACCACTTGCACCTGCTTGGGCTGCTGCAATAATATTTTCTTTTTTAGCTTCAGCTGTAACCATCAGAACTGGTAATGAAGATAATGTTGCATCTGCTCTGATTGTTTTTAATAACTCTAAACCATCCATATTCGGCATATTCCAGTCAGTCACAACGAAATCAAACTCACCTGTTTTAAGTTTATTTAATGCATCTACACCATCTTCAGCATCTTCAACATTATTATAACCTAGTTCCTTAAGCAGTCCTCTTACTATACGACGCATAGTAGAAAAATCATCAACAACTAAAAAACGTAAATCTGGGTTTGCCATAAAATTAAAACTCCTAGTTTAAAAATCAATAAATTGAATTGTTTAATGAACATAACAAATTATATGTAATATATCCATAAAACGCTAAAATTAGTTATATTTAAAAATACTAAAATCTACCTGCTTTAGCAAGTATATGTTTTGTAATATCTTTTATATCAAGAACTTCGCTTGCGGCATCTAATACAATAGCCTCACGTGGCATACCAAAAACTACACAGCTCGCTTCATTCTGGGCTATAGTCCAAGCACCTTTATTTTTCATTTCAAGTAAACCTTTAGCACCATCAGCCCCCATACCAGTTAAAAGAGCACCAACTGCATTTTTTCCAACTTGCTGTGCAACTGAGTTAAATAACACATCTACAGAAGGTTTGTGTCTATTTACATTAGGCCCATCGTTTAAAACAGCCTGAAAACCTGCTCCTACACGTTTAATTTCTAAATGCTTATCCCCAGGTGCAATCAACGCTAAACCTTTTTGAAGCATATCTCCATGCTCAGCTTCTTTAACTTGAATAGTACATATTTTATTTAATCTTTCTGCAAATGAATACGTAAAACCTGCTGGCATATGCTGAGTTATGACAATTGGAGGTACAGAGTTAGGCATTCTTTCTAAGACCTCTCTAATGGCCTCTGTACCCCCTGTTGAAGCACCTATAGCAATTACTGTATTAACAGAGCCTGTTGATTGAAATTTTAAAACTGATGGTGTTGTTTGCTGTACTTTTGTTTTGCTAATTTTTGCTTTAGCCGCAATACGAATTTTGTCAGCTAATAACTCTGTATAGCTAAGCATTTTATCTCTAATCCCAATTTGTGGTTTAGTGACAAAATCTATCGCTCCTAATTCTAAAGCTTTTAATGTAATATCAGATCCTTTTTGTGTTAATGTTGAAACCATAACAACTGGCATTGGTCTTAATCTCATAATTCTTGCGAGAAAATCTAGACCATCCATTTTTGGCATTTCAACATCTAGCGTAAGTACATCAGGATCTAATTGCTTAATTAAATCTCTAGCAACCAAAGGATCTGGCGCAGTAGCAATCACCTCCATATCCGGCTGGCTATTAATCATTTCAGTCAGAATTTGACGCATCAAGGCAGAATCATCAACACATAAAACTCTAATCTTACTCATTTTTTATCCTTTAGAGTACCGTAAACTGTTTGCCCTTTCGAGTATAGATCTTTACTTAACTGAGTAAAATTTTCAGAATGTCCTGCAAAAAGAATTCCTCCTGGTTTTAAAAGAGGGATAAATCTCTTCAAGATGCGTTCTTGTGTTTCTTTATCAAAATATATCATGACATTTCGACAAAAAATAGCATCAAATGGACCTGGGACATTCCATTCGTTAGCCAAAAGATTGACTTGCTGGAATTTAATTTTACTTGCTAATTCAGGCTTAACTTTCACCATTCCAGAACGCTGTCCTGTTCCTCTTAAAAAATAGTTATGCACCATTTCTTGTGAAAGCTCACGTACTTGTTCTAATTTATAAATACCTTTTTCCGCTGTTTCTAATACATTCGTGTCTATATCACTAGCTATTATTTGATAAGCATCATGTTTCATACTAAATACATCACTTAAAGTGATAGCAATAGAGTATGGTTCTTCACCTGTTGAAGCCGCAGCTGACCAAACTTTATAATTACTACGTGATTTTTCGGCATGCTCTTTAAGCACGTCAAAATGATGAGATTCTCTAAAAAAAGAAGTCAAATTTGTAGTAAGAGCATTGGTAAAGCTCTGCCATTCATCATTACCAGGGTTAATTTCAAGAAACCTTAAGTATTCAGTAAAGCTTTCAAAAGACAAAGACTGAACTCGCCTAGCTAGCCGATTATAAACCATCTCTCTTTTGTTATCTGCTAATACAATCCCAGCTCTTTGATAAATCAATTTTGAGATATATTTAAAATCCGCGTCCGTAAGGGGAATTCGATTCATTAATTTCGTCCAATTAAATTTTTATATTTTGATCTGTTAAAGCCATCTCTTTGCTGTTCATTAACTTTTCAATATCAACTAAAATAAGCATTCTTTCCCCAATAGACCCAAGTCCATTAAGATATTCAGTTGCTAATGTAACTGCATATTCAGGCGCTGAACGTATTTCTTTTGTAGGTAAAGATAATACATCAGAAACTCCATCGACCACAATTCCAACTATTCTATGCTCAAGATTGAGAACAATTACAACAGTATTCTCGTCATAAGAAATATTTTGACGAACGAATTTAACTCGCAGATCTACTATAGGTACAATCACGCCACGTAAGTTAGTTACTCCCTTAATAAAATCTGGAGTGTTCGCTATTCTTGTTACTTGGTCGTATCCTCTTATTTCCTGGACTTTTAAAATATCAATACCATATTCATCATTACCAAGAGTGAAAACTAGAAATTCATGACCTACTTCTTCATTTTCTTTAGTCTCTTTTTCAGCTGTTTTTTCTGGCATATTTACTGACATATTTCCACCTAATCAATTAATTGAATTTAAACTTGCTATGATTCGCACTTAATATTAATTTACCATTTAGCCTTGATTAGTAATTATGCATAAAACGCTTATCTCTATGCAAGGATTGTAAGCTTGATACATCGACAATAAGTGCTACACTACCATCACCTAAAATTGTTGCTGCTGAAACACCTGGTACCTTTTTATAATTACTTTCAAGGTTTTTTACAACAACTTGATGTTGACCAATCAATTGATCAACTAATAGAGCGTAACGTCTATTACCAGCTTGAATGATTACCACAATCCCTTCTGTAGGCTCCGGTTTAGCATTTTTAACATCAAAAATTTGGTACAGTTCCACTAGTGGTAAGAATTCTCCACGGACCTGTAAAACTTTCTCGTCTCCTGCCATTGAATGAATATCTTCAGACTGTGGCTGTAATGATTCCATTACAGAGCCTAATGGAAGAATAAATACTTCTTCTCCAACTTTTACAGACATCCCATCCAAAATTGCTAATGTTAAAGGCAGCAATATTTTAAATGATGTTCCTTTACCTTCAACTGTTTGAATTTCAATTTGCCCACCCATTTCTTGAATATTACGGCGAACAACGTCTAATCCCACACCACGGCCGGAAACATCCGTGATTGTATCAGCAGTAGAAAATCCAGGGGCAAGAATCAGCATATTAACTTCTTCATCAGAAATGTTTTCTGGAATTTGCATACCTTGAGAAATCGCTTTTTTAAGAATTTTTTCACGATTTAAACCACCACCATCATCTTTCACTTCAATACAAATATTACCACCTTGGTGTTCTGCCGATAATGTTAGGATACCTAATTCAGGTTTTCCTTTTGATGCTCTAACTTCAGGTGACTCAATACCGTGATCAACGCTATTTCTAACTAAATGCGTTAAAGGATCAATAATTCTTTCAATTAAACTTTTGTCTAATTCTGTTGAGCTACCTTGTAAAACAAGTTCAATTCTTTTATTTAATCTAGCTGCTAAATCTCTAACTTGTCTTGGGAATCGACTAAACACATATTCCATAGGCATCATTCGAATAGACATGACAGATTCTTGTAAATCTCTAGCATTTCTTTGTAATTGAGTCATACTAGATAACAACTCTCCATGTTGAACAGGATCTAAAAGGTCAGATCTTTGTGCAAGCATTGATTGAGTAATAACTAATTCTCCTACAAGATTAATAATTTGGTCAACTTTTTCAACAGCTACGCGGATACTGGTTAATTCTGAATTTTTAACTGGTGAATTTTTAGCAGTATTAGCTTTTGCAGTCGCTGTTGTTTTTTCAGTTTCATCAGAAATGCTAGGTTTTACTGGTGCTTCTTTAACTTGTTTTTCTACTACAGGTGCTGCTTTATCATTAGCAAGAGTTTCTGAAACAGTTGATGCTTGATTAACTGTATTAGATTCAATAATAGTTATTTGCTTTTCATCTATAACAAAACATAAAACTGCAACTATATCGTCTTTAGGAACAACGGTCTCAAGATGTACAACAAGTTTTTTGTCTATTTTTTCTTGATTAACGATTTTCCCTAAATTCCCAAGCTCTTCAATTAAAATAGATTCATCTTCATTCGAAATATTAAGTAATTCAATACGTATTGCAGATGAACTAATATTTTCGGTTGATTCTGCTTCTGGTAATTTTGATACTTCTTGTTCTTCAATGTTAGATTCTACAGCTTTAGGAGTTTCAACATTTGAAGTTTCAGATGTTTTCAGACTACTTTCAGCAAGGGCTTTTAATCTATCACAGATTATCTTAAATGTTTCTTGATCTTGCTCTTGACTATTTTTATAAGCATCGAGTTGTTCTTGCATAATATCTTTAGTTTCCAAGAATAAATTAACAATATCAGTATTAAGGGTTAGCTGCTGTCTTCTAGCACCATCAAGAAGATTTTCAAAAATATGGGTAGTTTCTTGTAGAACTGTGAAACCAAACGTAGCAGCACCACCTTTAATAGAATGTGCAGCTCTAAAAATAGCATTGAGTTGTTCAATATCTGGATCTTCAGGATCAAGCATTAAAAGATGCTGTTCCATATCAGCAATCAATTCATCAGCTTCATCAAAGAATGTTTGATAAAAAGCACTTATATCCATACTCACTGGCTACCACCTTTTGCAAGAGTTAAATAAATTTATTCAAATTTAAAAAGCTATCTTTTTATATCTGATGTTTAAATACTTAAAAAATCTAACCATTAACTTACTAAGTTAAGCTTAACACTAATCCAACGTAATTTTATTTTGAGTACCTTGTTGGTTTTCATACTCAATATTTTCTTGAGCTTGTTTGTTCAAAATAATGATACTTATTCGTCTGTTGGCTGGATCCGAACTATTTAATGGATTTAGGTTCATTGTATCAGCCATACCAACTATTCTGAGTAATTTCCCAGTTGACAAACCACCAGCCATTAGCTCCCTACGAGATGCATTTGCTCTATCAGCAGAAAGTTCCCAGTTGCTATATCCAAGATCGCCTCTTGCAAACTGGTAATCATCTGTATGTCCAGCCAAACTAATTTTATTAGGCACTGCATTAATAATTGGTGCTAGTGCTCTTAATACATCCCGCATATAAGGTTCAACAACATCACTTCCACGTTGAAACATAGGTCTATTTTGACTATCTACAATTTGAATTCTTAATCCTTGATCGACTAATTCAATCAACAACTGTGGTTGTAGTTCTCTCAATCTTGGGTCAATTCTAATTGCTTGTTGTAAGTCTGATTGTAATTGCTCTAACCTTAATTGTTCTAACCTTGCTTCAGCTTTAGCTTTATCATTTTGATTTTTACCAGATATATTCTGTTTAAAATCTTCTTGCTTATTTTTTGTAGCATTTTCAACTTGTGTAGTCGAACTTAGAGTGCGTCTTACTACACCTTCAGTTTGGGTTGCATCTTGTCCGCCACCTGGAATAACACTGTCATCTGTACTACTTTTTTCGCCTCCAGTAACTGAAACCTTTAAAGGTGTACGAAAATACTCTGCTATTTTAGTTAATTGCTGAGGACTCGCTACAGCAATTAACCACATCACTAAAAAGAAGGCCATCATGGCTGTAAAAAAGTCAGCTAGAGCAATTTTCCAACTCCCACCATGGTGACCGCCATGGCCACCACCTTTCTTTTTCTTGATTATTATGGGTTTATGTTGTTTCATATCTTAATTATTTTATTGTGCCTTTGTGGAAGATGCTTTTACTTGCCTTATATGATCTTCTAGTTGTGTGAAGGTTGGTCTTTCAGTGCTATAAAGCGTTTTACGACCAAATTCAACTGCGATTTGTGGCGCATAACCATTCAAACTTGCCAATAAAATAACTTTTATGCATTGATATACTTTAGCATGTTCAGCATTTCGTTGTCTCAATATAGATGCTAATGGTGCTACATACCCATATGCTAATAAAATCCCTAAAAATGTACCTACCATTGCATGTGCGATAAGTAAGCCTAATTCTTCTGGAGGTAAATCTGCCGAACCAAGTGCTTTAATTACCCCTAACACTGCTGCTACGATACCAAAAGCTGGCAAACCATCCCCTACAGTCTGATATGTTGTAGCAGGAATATCTGCTTCATGCTCATGTGTTTCAATTTCTTCATCCATAAGCGCTTCTATCTCAAAGGCGCTCATATTACCACTTACCATTAATCTTAGGTAATCTGTAATAAATTCTATAATTTCATGGTTTGCTAAAAGTTTAGGGTACGCAGAAAAAATTTCACTTTCATTTGGTGAGTCAATATCAGACTCTAATGACAACATTCCTTGTTGTCTTGCTTTTGAAAGAATCAAAAACAGAACTGAAATAACATCTAAGAAAAGAGCCTTATCGTACTTTGATGATTTTAGTACAGCAGGAACAGCTTTTAAACTTGCTTTAAGCGACTTACCTGTATTAGCAATCATCATAGCACCAACTGCTGCACCACCAATTATTAATAGTTCAAGAGGCTGATTAAGTGCACCTAAATGTCCACCAGCCAATACAAATCCGCCTAATACGGAAAAAGTTACTACTAAATAGCCTATGATTATTAACACAATAGTTCCCTTTATCTTATTGATTTAACTGATAGGTATACTCACTACAATCTATATAACTTAATACCTTTACGTTTCTATGTTAAGTATAAGAGCTAACGCGTAAAAATAACAGTATGAATTCGCTATTTTTTTACAAACTAGCAAATTTGATTTTTTTAGAAACAGTTTTCAACTCTAAAAAATCTTTTTTTCAATAAATCATACCGTTAAAAAGCGTTTTACCCCTACAATTTATTACATTTCTTACTAAAAATAAACCTTTTCACGCAATTAAAAAAAATATTTTTATTAAGTAATTGATTTTTAAAAATCAAATTTTGTCATATTAGATCGCAAAATGTAAATTAACTTACATAATCAGGTTATTTCTTCAGACTACTTAATTAATTTTATCAATTCATCCAGAGATGTAATGTGAGCAGTAACAATTTTTTCATAACTTTCAAGTTTAGGTGTTTTTACCTCATGTAATCGATTATAATTTTTTTGTTCCTCCCATTGTATTAAGTATCTATCATTGATACCTGCCTCAAACGCAGCAACTAAATCATCTATCTTATCCCCTACCATTATTGATTTTGAAAGATCAATCTCAAGTTCAGCGGCTGCATCTAGCAACATACCTGGCTTAGGCTTTCTACAATCACATGACAAGCAATATTCATCTATTAATGAATCTTTATGATGCGGGCAATAATATATACCATCTAAATTCACACCTCTATCCGCTAAAGACCAATCCATCCACTCTGTCAATTGTATAAAATCTGATTCAGAAAATAACCCTCTCGCAATTCCCGATTGATTGGTAACTAATACCAGCAAATAATCCATTTCTTGCAATTTTTTTAAGCTATCTATCACACCATCAAAAAATTTAAAATCATCAATTTTATGGACGTATCCCTTATCCAAATTAAGCGTACCATCTCGGTCTAAAAAAATTGCTGGTTTCATACCACATTGCCTCTTACTTTTATTTAAAGATTACCTACAAATCCATCTTATAGTTTTGTAGCTTATTCATTACAGCTTGCCAATCAGCTTCAATTTTATATTCTGCTTCAACTGATATTTTTTCATGAGTGATTGGGTGAATAAAACTCATACTAGATGCATGTAGCATTAATCGTTTAAGCTTAAAATATTCGCTAAACGCCCTATTTTGCTTCAAATCACCATGGGCTGTATCACCTATAATTGGGTGTCTTAAGTGCCTTAAATGTCGTCTTAATTGGTGTTTACGTCCCGTTTTTGGCGATAGCTCAATCAGAGAATAGCGTGTTGTATCATACTTGGCATTTGGAATTGGAACTTCATACCTGTGAAGTGGTTTATAATGTGTAATTGCAATTTGTGGATCTTTTTCGGAATCAGAAAATTTATCGGCTATTTTATCTTTTATTACTTTTAAAGGATAATCAATTGTACCTGAATCGTGAATAAATCCCCTGATAATTGCGTGATATGTTTTTTCAATTTCTTGATTTTCAAATTGCTTCGATAAATGATTTGCAACATCTGGATTTAACCCCATGATAAGTAAACCAGATGTAGGTTTATCAAGACGGTGGATTGGGAATACGTGTTGTCCTATTTGATTTCTTAATTGTAGCATTAAAATCTTATTTTCTTTTGTATCTAGCCAACTCCTGTGTACTAGCCATCCTGTGGGCTTATTGACAACTACAATATAATCGTCTTTATATGCTATTGGAATAGTTACTGTTAACTCAACATTATGATTGTTCATTGATCATTCCATCCATTACCTGTAATGTTTTGATCAGCTCCTCTTTATCTTTTTCATCTTTATATGATTCTTCAAAATAATGAGATATTGAAAAGGGTTTAGGAATTGGTATTTGATTTGCCAGCAAGTCTTGCATTTTAGGTATAAATATCCATTGTAACCATTCTGATGGTGATAATTTATCAATACTAAACGGCTCTTTACTCATTAGATTTTCTTTAGACGGTTGAACTTCCATCCATAATCCTAACTTGCGAAGCTCATTTTCAATATCATATAATAACTTAATTAATTGGTTATTGATTTCATTCATATTTTTTATTATATATTTACATGAGGAGTTGATTGGTTTAAAAATGTAGCGATATCTGGTGCTAGCACAACTTGATTTTTTTTTGATAATCTATCAATCACAACATGACCTGTTAAATTACAACAACTTAACACATAATCATCATCAGAAGTTGTGCCAATAAAAACAGAGGGTTGCCTTTTTGCTTTTCTTTGTGAGACTAAATGACCAATTATATTTTCCTGTAATCGGATAAAATCATCTTCATTCCAAGCTTGTAATAATAAATATTCTTGTTCATTAAATACTATACTTATATTGCCTGAATACTGCGAGCCATAAAAATCATGAACTGAATTTTGGATCTTCATTTCCATTCCCCGCTCTACACCCTCGAGTTTAATGGTATTTCGGCGCTTATGGGGCAACCAGTATACTTCACTTTCATCATTGAATTTCTGTACACATGGAGAATCCATGGAATCGTAAACCGTATTATAAGGATTAGAACCTACTTGTTCTTGCCATGCTACTATAAAACGATTTGTCAATTCCAATAGCGCAGAAGTTGTTTCATTTTCTTGTTTCATTTCAATTTCTCTATAATCAAATTCAGGCTAATTGCTTTTAAGTGCTTTGAGTACCACCTATAGTAATTGAATTTACTTTGATAGTAGGTTGTCCTACACCCACTGGCACACTCTGCCCATCTTTACCGCACACACCAACTCCAGGATCAAGAGCTAAATCGCGCCCAACCATTGAAATATCTTGCATAACTTCGATTCCTGAACCAATTAAGGTAGCCCCCTTAATTGGGTAAGTTATCTTTCCATTTTCAATCATATAAGCTTCCGAGGCTGTAAAAACAAATTTTCCGGATGTAATATCTACTTGTCCTCCCGCAAAATTTGGTGCATAGATACCTTTATCTACACTTTCTATAATAGATTCAGGAGTAGACTCTCCTGGTAGCATATAAGTATTAGTCATTCTTGGCATAGGTAGATGAGCATAAGACTCCCTCCTACCGTTTCCGGTTGGTTTAGTCTTCATTAATCGCGCATTATGTTTATCTTTCATATAGCGCTTTAAAATGCCATCTTCTATCAATACATTGTATTGTGTTGGTGTGCCTTCATCATCAATCGCTAGAGAGCCTCTTCTATCTGGAAGCGTACCATCATCTACAATTGTACATAATTTCGAACAAACTTGAGTGCCTAGCTTACCTGCAAAAACAGATGTTCCTTTCCTATTAAAATCACCTTCAAGCCCATGACCAACGGCCTCATGCAATAAAACACCTGGCCAACCTGCACCAAGAACAACTGGTAATTTACCTGCAGGTGCTGCTTTAGCTTTAAGATTGGTTGCTGCTATTCTGACGGCTTCATATGCATAATGTTCAGCAAATGTCATTTTAGTTCTCTTTTGGGCACTACCTTGTAATAAACCAAATGTAAAAACAACATGGTTTGACATTGGATACTGTAAAAAATAATCAAATCCTTTTCTAGCCCCTCCACCACTTGAACCCCTTTCTCTTATTCCATTCTCTTCCATAAGAACAGATACAGATAATCTAACCAAAGGTCTTATATCAGAGCTAAACGTTCCATCTGTAGCTGCTACTAATACTAATTCATACACCCCTGTAATACTTGCTGTTACTTCCTTGACTCGGCTATCTGCATTTCTAGCAGTTTTATCAATTAGATGTAAAAGTGAAACTTTATCTTCTTGTGTAATACCGGTTAATGGGTTGATGTGCGCATAGCGGTATGGAGAATTTTGATGTTTTAATATCTTATTTTTAGGAGACGATTGAACTTGTGATATGGTTCGAGCTGCAAGAATTGATTGGCAAATTTTCCCATCAGAGATCAAGTCCGTATAAGCAAACCCTGTTTTTTCACCTACAATTGCCCTAACACCAACACCTTGATCAATATGATAAGATGCCTCTTTAATAATTTGATTTTCTAAAACCCAAGCTTCATGGTAACTTGATTGAAAAAATAAGTCACCATAATCTATATTTCTTTCACTAAGTAATGATAGGTATTGATTAAGAGATTCTGGTGTTAAATCATTCGCATATAAAAGCTCGTCAATTACTAAGGCTGTATCCATTTAATTCAATCCAAATTAATTTACACTCATTGATTTATTGAATAGAGTTAATGTCAATAAACTAAAAAACGGCACCATGATTGGCGCCGCCTATTTTAAGCTAACAAACTAAATAATTAATCTATTTCAATAGATTAATTGCTTTAGACACTACATTTTCAACGGTAAAACCAAATTCTTTAAACAATAAATCAGCAGGAGCTGATTCACCAAAAGTAGTCATGCCTACGATATCACCTTCAAGCCCAACATATTTATACCAAAAATCAGCTATTCCAGCTTCAATTGCTATACGTTTTGTTACAGAGCTAGGTAGAACAGATTCACGATACTCCGCATCTTGTTTATCAAAAACATCAGTAGACGGCATTGAAACCACATTCACTTTGTACCCTTTATCTGTAATTGCTACAGCTGAATTAACAGCAAGTTCAACTTCTGAACCCGTAGCAATAATAATCAAATCTGGTACCGATCCACAATCTACTAACACATATGCTCCTTTATAGACATTTTGAAGTTGAACTTCATTTCGTTGCATTTGTGCTAAGTTTTGTCTTGAAAATATTAGTGAAGTTGGCCCATCTTTACGTTCAATCGCATATTGCCATGAAATTGCGGATTCTACTTGATCACATGGTCTCCATGTACTCATGTTAGGTGTTAAGCGTAAGCTCGCCATTTGTTCAACTGGCTGGTGAGTAGGTCCATCTTCTCCTAACCCAATTGAATCATGCGTATAGACAAAAATAGACTGAATTTTCATTAGTGCAGCCATTCTGAGTGCATTTCTAGCATATTCCATGAACATCAAGAAGGTTGCACCATAAGGAACAAAACCACCATGTAATGCGATGCCATTCATAATTGCGCTCATGCCAAATTCACGCACACCATAATGGATATAATTACCTGCTTTATCTTCATTAATAGGCTTAGAACCTGACCACATAGTTAAATTGCTTGGCGCTAAATCTGCTGATCCTCCTAAAAATTCAGGTAACACTTTACCGAATGCTTCAAGACTATTTTGTGATGCTTTTCTACTTGCTATTTTTGCTGGATTAGCTTGTAAATTATTGATGTATTCATTTGCATATGTTTTGAAGTTAGTAGGTAGCTCACCTTTCATTCTTCGCTTAAATTCTTTAGCTAAATCAGGATAAGCTTTTTCGTAAGCACTGAAAACTTCTTGCCATTGTTGTTCGAGTTTCGAACCCTTTTCTTTGGCATTCCAAGCCGCATAAACTTCCTCTGGAATTTCAAACTTAGGATAATGCCACCCCAATTTCTCACGCGTAGCAACAATTTCAGACTCTCCTAGAGGAGCTCCATGACTATCCTCTTTACCTTGTTTATTAGGTGAACCAAATCCTATGATTGTTTTACAAATAATTAGCGTTGGCTTTTCAGTTTCAGATTGTGCTTCTTTTATAGCATGAGCAATTTCTGACGGGTTATGTCCATCAATACCACGTATAACCTGCCAGCCATATGATTCGAAACGAGTTGCAGTGTCATCAGTAAACCAGCCTTCAACTTCACCATCAATTGAAATACCATTATCGTCATAAAGTGCTATAAGTTTGCCTAGTTTAAGTGTACCAGCAAGAGAACAAACCTCATGTGAAATTCCCTCCATCATACACCCATCACCTAAAAACACATAAGTGTTATGATCTACAATTTCATGTTGAGGTTTATTAAATTGAGCAGCAAGCGTTTTTTCTGCAATAGCAAAACCTACTGCATTTGCGATACCTTGTCCAAGTGGACCTGTTGTTGTTTCAATACCTGGAATATAACCATATTCAGGATGACCAGCAGTAGGAGAATGTAATTGTCTAAAATTTTTAATTTGATCAATTGTTAAATCATATCCAGATAAATGAAGTACACTATAAAGTAGCATTGAACCATGTCCGTTAGACAGGACAAACCTATCTCTATTTTCCCATTTTGGATTATTTGGATTATGCTTTAAAAAATCACGCCATAGCACTTCAGCCATATCAGCCATTCCCATTGGTGCACCTGGGTGTCCTGAATTTGCTTGTTGAACTGCATCCATACTAAGTGCTCGAATGGCATTAGCATATAACTGACGGTTTTGGCCCTGATTTGACATAACATGCTCCTATTAAATTTAAAATTAGTGGTTATCTTTTGCAAGCTTAATACTATTTAGTAATGCGTCTTCCTGTTCTTTATTAGGTAAAGAATCAGAACGTTCACTAGTCTCTAATGAGTTTACCATAACTTCTAATGAATTTGGGGCTGACACAAATAAACTGTTAATAGATTGATTTGCCGCTAAGCGTAAATCAGAAGGTAGCATTTGTGAAATTGCATACTGACCACTCTCAACAGTTACCATGGCAGGATAGCTATGTTTCTGAAAATATTCATATCCTTTAGCTAGCTGCTGCCAAAAAGTATAATTTTCAGAAAACTTATACTTATTTAAATTTTCTTTGGTCATCTTAAATGGGTAAATATGGATAGGTATATGTGTTTGACCGGCTAAAAGTGCTGCTTCAGCATAATTGTATATCTCTTCCATTGGGGCATCTTGCATCGCATAGCACCCTACTGAAACACAATCACCATGTATCATCAAATAATTTCCTGTATAACCTTGAGATTTGTCATAAGCATTTGGAAAACCTAGATTAATAGCCCTGTGATATTGACTATCTGGTTTAAGTTGGCTATAGGTTGCAGTATAAAAACCTTCTGGACTTTTAAAATCACCTTGTTGTTTTTTAGGGCCTAAGCCACCTGAAAACTTACAAATTGGAAAAGCGCGTACTAATTTGTAAGTGTCACCATCTTCTTCATAAAGTTCTAGAATTGATTCAGTTTTAAATATTTGTATAAATATTGGCTTTCCTTTTATACCATTAGATATATCATAAGCATGAGCCATACTAAAAATTAGAAATAGTAAAAAGCCAATTAAAATTTTATTTTTCAAAAAATCTATAACAACATCAAAAAGAATAACCCGATACATACATACCCTATTGTTAATTATACCGAACATCACTACCTTACAAAAAGTTTGAGTATTTGTAAAACACATAACTTGCGACTAATAATTCAAATTATAACCTAAATTTGATGTCATTACAGATGATAGTAATCATTATTTAAGATACAATCAATATTTAAATGATTCATTTTATCTAAGTCATTTTTTTTCAAATTAAATATAGATTTTTCCACTTCAAATATGGATTAATCACACATTCGAACTTAGCTAAATTAATATTCTAATTTAAACTTAGCACGATACAAATCGTTAAAATTAAGCATCATAGCTTCATTAGTCTATGCCTAAATTACCATTGTCTTTTAACATTATCTCCGTATAATAATTTTTACGTACCGTATAAAATTCATTGACAAAGAAGATAAGTGTTGTATGTATAGAAAAAAGTCTTTATATTTTAAATTGATATGAAAATCCATAGAATTTGATTCTTAAACATATCATCCTAATTGTTTTTAAAACACCTTAACACTAGATAAAAGATGGAAGTATTTTTTATAACTGAGAGACGTATGCAAAATTTCAAAATTATCCTGTATGTATCTGTATTTCCATTTTTTTTATCTGCATGCAGCGAAATACCAAGAACTCCTCCTCCTGCAGAGAAAATTTTTGAAATTAGCCAATCGAATTATCAGCCTTTTAGGGCTACAGCAGGCAGGCTAAGTGATAATTTCATGGATGATTTAGTCTTATCTTATCAACAAGAAAGCGAAGATTCATTTATTGACCCAAATACTCCAACGCGAAAGCTCTACCCTCATTTAGTTCTTTCTGGTGGTGGACCTAACGGTGCATTTGGTGCGGGTTTATTAGCCGGATGGAGTGAACAGGAACGTCCAACTTTTAAAATTGTCACAGGCGTTTCGACTGGTGCACTTATGGCGCCTTTTGCATTTCTTGGCAGTGAATATGACGATGAACTTTTTCGGTTTTATACGACAACTAAGTCAGGTGATATTTTTTTGCTAAGCAATCCATTTTTCAGGTTATTATTTAGTGATTCATTTGCTGATACTACACCATTGCAGAGGCTTATTGAATTGGATGTCGATATGACCTTACTGTCTAAAATTGCTAAAGAACATGATAATGGTAGAAGATTATATGTCGCAACTTCAAATTTAGATGCTCAGAGCCTTATGATCTGGAATATGGGTGTCATTGCAAAAATAGGAAACAAAGAAGCCCTTGAATTATTTAGAAAAGTGATGTTAGCATCAGCCTCTATTCCAGTTGCATTCCCCCCTGTTATGTTTGATGTTGAACATAATGGTGTAACTTATGATGAACTTCACGTTGACGGCGCTGTTGGTGCTAATATGTTTTATAGTGGTGGTGTTTTTAACACCGTACAAGCTAGGGAAAAGGCAGGCATAATTAATGCTACAGAAGCTGTATATATAATTCATAATGGTCAACTAGGTGCTGTTGCAGATCCAACAAACCGTTCAATTGCTGGTATTGCAGCTAGGACATTTGATTCAGTCACTAAAGCCGCAGCGATAGGAGATATTCATAGGATATATGCAACATCCCTTCGCCAGAACTATGATTTTGCTTGGATAACTATACCGCTTGAAGTTGATTTGACCGAAGCTGAACAAATTTTCGACCCTAATTTGATGAGAAAACTCTATGATGCAGGATTTGAATTGTCGCAGCCTACAATCCCATGGCGTAGGCTTCCTCCTGGAATACAAGAATAATTTTATCGTACACAACACATAATCTGAATCGATATCAACTAGTCTTGCTTAATTCATAACAGACTAGATTCGGTTTATAATAAAGGTAAATCGATTCGTTGCCCAATCTTAAAAGGAAAGAAGTTACTTTCAGCTAAACCCGCGTCCTTTAGGGCGATCGATAACTCAATAGGTGGTTCATCTAATGATTCATCTCCTAGTTCAAATACTCCCCAATGAATAGGAATTACCTTTGGTTGTCCAAAGTATTGATAGAGTTTGACCGCACCTTGTGGATCCATATGGGCTAATTGCATAAGCCACCTTGGCATATAAGCACCTATAGGGAGACAAATCAGATCAAATGGTCCTAAATTATCGTAAATGGCATGCAAGCTCTCTGTATAAGCTGAATCTCCTGAAAAGTAAAAATTAACATTACTATTTTTAATTGTATACCCTCCCCAAAGGGATCTGTTTTTATCAAAAAGTGTTCTTACACTCCAATGTTTAGCAGGGGTAAACGTTATCTTAATTCCTTCAAAAGAATCATCATCCCACCAGTCTAATTCAATTACATTTGAAATACCTAATTGACTGAACCATGATTTAAGTCCAAGTGGAGCAAAAATCTTAACTTGAGGGTTAATTTTGAATATTGATGTAATCGTTTTTTTATCAAGATGGTCATAATGATTATGAGAAATTAATATTAAGTCAACTGAAGGAAGCTCATCAATAGATATAGGAGCAGGAGTAAGTCGTTTTGGGCCCCAAAAGCTCACAGGAGAAATCCTATCAGTTAACACAGGATCAATCAAAATAATCTGACCATCGAGCCTGAGCATCATACTCGCATGTCCTAACCACCAAACAGCATCCTGATGTCCATTTAGCTCTACGGGCTGCATCCATTCAGAAATGAAATTGTCATAACCTTTTTTGGGAGGTAATGGCAATTTATTTTTTTTCCTATTTGCTTGCCATTTTTGCACATCAGCATGACTATGATTAGAGTGTTCATCAAGTATAACAATTTCTTTTCCTGAACAAACTGCTCTTTCCAACTGCGCAGGAGTGCAACTAAGGCCTCTATTGATAAATCCAGTTTTAGTGTGATGAGGTTTATTTTCTTTAAAATAAGGATTGTTATATTTCATAGTTATCTTTCTGGAAAAATTTCACTTACTCCTAGATCTTCAAATTCCTTTTTGATGGGTTGCTCTTTTGTGTCTGGGATATTTGTTTTAACCTGCTTATCTACTGAAGGAATTGCTTGTTCTAACTCTTCATTTATAATCTCCACACCTGAAGCTTTTAGCAACTGCTTTAATAATAGGATTTGATAGTCTTGTTGTTCCACTAAAATTTCAAGAAGCTCAATTTTTTTACTTGAACGAGTTGAGAGCCTGATTACAAAGAAAAGCAACACTAAGGATGCTAAGACAATTAATGAAAACACAAGTAATTCAATTATTTCCACGATACACCTATATTATTGATAAATTGACAACTTAAATTATAAATGATGTTTTACTATATCAGTTTAAAGTCATCCTTTAATCTAAGAATACAACACTTATTTGTACAGTATATCACACCGTTAACCACATACCATACTTTGTCATGGCTAACTGATATATTGTTCCGAATCTCAAATTGTTGCAATAATTAGAACCTGAAAAAAGCAACTAGATCATAATTTAAATACAAGTTCAATCATTACTTCTATCCAAATGATTGCAAATAAATGCTATAAAAATAAGTCAATTAAACCAATAATCAACCTGATCAAATCAACAAATATTGTAATTTAAATTAATTAATCATTTCTAGTCAAATATATGGTAAAATGCATGATATTTTTCTAACCCGAAAATCTGTTAATTTCATGTAACATTCATGCTTGGAGTAAGTTTATGCCTCAACATTTTAAATATGATGCTATTGTAATCGGAACTGGACCTGGTGGCGAAGGAGCCGCTATGGGTTTAGTAAAAAAAGGAGCTAAGGTTGCAGTAATTGAGCGATACGAGCAAGTTGGTGGTGGTTGTACACATTGGGGCACTATCCCATCTAAAGCACTTAGACAAACTGTTAGCCGTGTAGTTGAGATCAATCAAAATCCTCTATTTAATGTTTCTGCAAAAAAACTGACAGTCACTTTCCCTCAGATATTAAAACATGCTGAAAAGGTCATAGGTAAACAGACTACCATGCGTCAAAATTTTTATGATAGAAATAACTGCACTATCTTTTTTGGCAAAGCAAGTTTTATAGACGAAAAAACAATCCAAGTGATTAATGCTGATGATTCTATCGATATCATAACAGCTAAAAATATCGTGATTGCAACTGGCTCTACTCCATTCAGACCAGCTTCAGTCGATTTTTCTCATCCAAGAATTTATGACAGTGATACTATTTTAAACTTAAAACACGCACCAAAGCATATTATCATCTATGGCGCTGGGGTAATTGGTTGTGAATATGCCTCAATTTTTAGAGGACTAGGCGTTAAAGTCGACCTTATCAATACCAGAGATAGATTATTGTCATTTTTAGACCAAGAAATGTCAGATGCTTTGTCATATCATTTTTGGAATAATGGTGTGGTAATTAGGCATAATGAAGAGTTTGAACGTATTGAAGGTCTTGATGATTCAGTTATTGTTCATTTAAAATCCGGAAAGAAAGTTAAAGCTGATTGTATTTTATATGCAAATGGACGTACTGGTAATACAAAAGATTTAAATTTAGAGTCAGTTGGAATTCATCCTGATTTAAGAGGCCTTTTAAATATAAATCATGTTTATCACACTGATATTGAAACTATATATGCAGTTGGGGATGTCACTGGATACCCTAGCCTTGCCTCAGCTGCGTATGATCAAGGGCGTATAGCTGCTGAAGCAATTATTAGTGGTAAAGAAAGTGCTAGACTTATTGAGAACATCCCTACTGGAATTTATACAATACCTGAAATTAGCTCTGTAGGCAAAACAGAACAGGAGTTGACAGCACAAAAGATTCCTTATGAAGTTGGGCGTTCTCAGTTTAAGCATTTAGCTAGAGCGCAAATTGCTGGAATGGATGTGGGAAGCTTAAAATTATTATTTCATAGGGATACAAAAGAGATATTAGGAATACATTGTTTTGGTGAACAAGCTGCAGAAATTGTACATATAGGGCAAGCAATTATGGAGCAAAAAAATGGTGGAAATACAATAGAATATTTCGTTAATACAACCTTTAACTATCCTACGATGGCCGAAGCTTATCGGGTTGCAGCACTAAATGGGCTTAATCGTTTATTTTAATGATTAGTGATACAAATATTCAATTAAAACAAGGATGTTTTTATTGGGGAGTCATATGAAATCAATTATAGTTATTATCATATTTTTATTGATAATTGCCTTGGGAATTGCAATTGGTAGTCAAAATAATAGTGTTGTTGAAGTAAATTACTTAATCGCAAAAAGTGAACTTTCTTTATCATTAGTTCTTGCTATCAGTTTTGGATTAGGTTTTTTTATCGCTTGGTGCTTTTGTGGATTACTTTATTTTAAAGTTTTATTCTCAAGACGATTATTAAAAAGAAAAGTCAATAAATTAGTTAAAGAAGTTGATAAAAAAGATAAAGATATTCAAAAACTATCTCGCAAGTCCCAATTAGATGCAGATTTTTTATTAACTAAGAAACAAAATACTGAGCGTTTAAACTCATCTCTGTAGATTGTATCGCTTCCTATGGACAAGAATAATGCTTGAATTACTGTTCCTACTATTACCTATTGCTGCAGCTTATGGCTGGTATATGGGAAAACGTAGTGCACGTTTTGAAAAGCACCAACAGGAAAACAGAATATCGCGTGAGTTTGTAACGGGCGTTAATTTTTTACTAAGCGATCAAAAAGAAGAAGCCTTAGAATTATTTAGCGCGATTGCTAAGGAAAAAGGGGATGATTTTGAAGCTCATCTTACTTTAGGTAATTTATTAAGATCTAGAGGTCAAATTGATAGCGCTTTGCAAATTCATGAATCAATTATTGCAAGTGAACTACTAACATTTGAACAAAGATTACTTATCAAGCAACATTTAGGCAAAACTTACCTGCAAGCTGGTTTATTAGATCGTGCAGAAGCGATATTCATCTCTTTACTAGAAGAGGATGAATATCGAGTATTTGCTCTTAAGCAACTATTAACAATATATCAATCAACCAGAGAGTGGGAGCAGGCCATTGTATATGCTCAAACTTTACTTAAATTGAGCTCCTATAATTATCGTACAATGATAGGCCATTTTTATTGTGAACTTGCCTTAAAAGCAGAGCTAGAATTAAAGATATCTGAAGCCTATGAACATTTAAAAAATGCGCTTCGTTTTGACAAAAATTGCGCTAGAGCCTCTTTAATGCTAGGGCAGTTATATGTAAAAGAAGATAAAATAGTTGATGGCATCATGATGTACCAATATATTTTGTACCAAGATCCCCTTGTTGCTATTGATGTGCTCCCTATTTTAGACCTATGTTATGATAAGCTTGAAGAAAAAGGGGAAACCAAAACAGAATTTAGCGCACATAATTTTGAAAAAAATCGAGTTAACCTATTAAGAAAATTCAATTTAAACCCAGCACATATAGATTGTTTAAGTAAGCTAGATTTTTTGAAAAAATGTATCGATAAAGATATTGGAAGTGATGCGCATGTTTATTATATTAATTACTTGATTCAACAAGGTCGAAATGAAACTGCTTATGAACATCTGAAAACAGCAATGTTCAAACGTCCTACCCTTAAACTATTTAAAGCATTCATAAATTTTCAACTTACTCATACTCAGCATTATCAAGAACAAAGTAGTTTGACTATTTTAAGGGATATGTTAAATGAACAGATTATTAATAAACCTAAATATCGGTGCATTAGCTGTGGATTTAATGCTCATTCACTATATTGGCATTGTCCATCATGTCGCAATTGGTCTACCATCAGCATCATAAAAAATATTGAGGGTCAATAAGTTATATAAGCTGACTCATTTAAAGAAAATATTTATTTATATTTAACAAGGAGAAACAATGTCTGAAATCATAATTGCTCTTGATTACAATAATAAAAATGAAGCCTTATCTTTTATTGAAACCATAGATCCTAAAATGGCTAAATTAAAAGTCGGGAAAGAAATGTTTACTCGTTATGGGCCTGAATTTATTAGATTATTACATGATAAACACTTTGACGTCTTCTTAGATTTAAAATTCCACGATATCCCTAATACCGTTGCGTCTGCTTTAAAAGCTGCCGCTGATTTGGGGGTATGGATGGTTAATGTCCATGCCAGTGGAGGTGAAAGAATGTTGAGCGCTGCTAAAACTGCACTTGAAAGTTATGGTAAAGATGCTCCCCTGCTAATTGCCGTTACAGTGTTAACTAGCATGGAACAGGAAGATTTAACCTTAGTTGGGATTACTCATAAGCTACTTGATCATACTTTAACGCTTGCAGAATTAACTAAAAATGCAGGTCTCGATGGTGTTGTATGTTCTGCTCATGAAGCTATCGATTTAAGAAATAAATTTGGGGAAAACTTTAAACTCATTACGCCTGGTATCAGGCTAGAAAACATGTCTTCTAATGATGATCAAAGACGCATAGTGACACCTCAAAAAGCAAAAGAATTTGGGGTTGATTATATTGTAATGGGAAGACCTATTACAGGTTCATCAAATCCAACAGAGACATTAAAATCCATCTTTGATTCACTTAATCAATAATGCATATAAAACAAACTCTTAGAATTTCATTGGAAGCTATTAAATACTAAGAGTGAGTGACGATCATAAAAAGCTCATTTATATTAGTGTATTTAATTCATGGTTTACTTGCTACGAAATACATGCGAAAAGTAATGATAGAAAATGCTTAACCATAAAACGTACAAAAAAGAAAATCTAGCAAAGCTTGCACAAGTACTAAATGAGCTTTAAACTGTAGTGTTTGAAGTGCTAATAAATATCAATATTAATTAATAATCAGCAAAATTAAAAACATGAACTTATCAAATTTTTCTTTCGATTTACCTACGGAGCTGATTGCTAAATACCCGAGCAAACAACGCACAGACTGCCGTCTTCTTGAACTTGATGGGAATACTGGTGAGGTGAACGATAAAACTTTTATTGATGTTCTTCAGCTCCTCTGTACGAATGATCTACTTATATTTAATAACACCAAAGTTATCCCTGCTAGGCTGTTTGGTTATAAACAAAGTGGTGGTAAAATTGAAATTCTAATTGAAAGAATTGTAGATGCTCATACAGCATTAGCGCACATACGATCTTCAAAATCTCCTAAAAATGGCACTAAACTTCTCGTTTGTGAACAAAATGACAGCACTTTAGAAGCATTATCAACAGAACAAAACACATCTATTTTTGAATTACAAATGACATCTAGACATGATACTTTATTTGAAATTCAATCTCTAAGCATACCAATAATAGATATTTTGAACAAAATAGGCCATATGCCGTTACCACCATATATTGATAGGGCTGATGATAAAGAGGATAAAGATAGATATCAAACGGTATATGCTAGGGATGAAGGAGCAGTTGCTGCGCCAACAGCGGGATTACATTTTGATGAGTCGTTAATTGAGCAAATCAGAAATAAAGGTATTGAAACTGCTTTTGTTACTTTACATGTTGGTGCAGGCACTTTCCAGCCAGTTCGTGTAACAGATATAAAAACCCATACAATGCACAGTGAGTTTGCGATTGTTCCACAAGAAACAATCGATGCAATAAAGCTCTGTAAACAACGAGGGGGACGCGTTATTGCTGTTGGAACCACTTCTATTAGATCATTAGAGAGCGCGGCAAATGCAGTTATTTTTCCAGAATTTCAATCTATGGCACTTTCAGATGCCCCAAAAGTCAATTTTGATTTTGAAAAACTGACTGCATTTATGGGAGATACTAATATTTTTATTTATCCAGGCTATCAATTTAAGATTGTTGATTCATTAATTACTAATTTTCATTTACCTGAATCAACTTTGATTATGCTCGTAAGTGCTTTTGCTGGTTATGAGAATACTATGAATGCATATAAACATGCAGTTGATGAACAATATAAATTTTTTAGTTATGGGGATGCTATGTTCATTCATAAGCGCAATGATTTTTAAGAAATCTATATAATAAATGACGATTTTTTTGAATATGAATATATAAAAAGTGAGAAGATTGATATGTCTAGCAGTAAATCAAAAATGCGCTATGAATTGATTAATACAGATGGTAAAGCTCGTCGAGGTAGATTACACTTTCATCGTGGCGTAGTCGAAACACCAGCTTTTATGCCAGTCGGGACTTATGGTACTGTAAAAGGAATGACACCAGAAGAAGTTGCTGAAACGGGAGCACATATATTATTGGGAAATACCTTCCATCTTTGGTTACGCCCAGGGCAAGAGGTCATTAAAGCTCATGGAGATCTGCATGATTTTATGCAATGGCATGGCCCAATACTTACTGATTCAGGTGGGTTTCAAGTATTTAGTTTAGGCGCTATGCGCAAAATATCTGAAGAAGGCGTTTCATTTAAACATCCAATTAATGGTTCGACCATTTTTTTAAGCCCAGAAAAATCAATGGAAATACAGTTTGATTTAGGCTCTGATGTTGTTATGATTTTTGATGAATGCACACCTTATCCAGCAGATAGAGAATATGCCGCAAAATCAATGGCTCTTTCATTGAGATGGTCACAAAGAAGCCGTGCTAAATTTGATGAATTAAACAATCCAAATGCACTTTTTGGGATCATACAAGGTGGAATTTATGAAGATTTAAGAGACGAATCTTTATCCGGTCTAATAGATATAGGCTTTGATGGTTATGCTGTAGGTGGACTTGCAGTAGGAGAACCTAAAGAAGACATGCATAGAATATTAGACTACATCTGTCCTAAAATACCTGAAGATAAACCTAGATATCTTATGGGAGTAGGTAAACCAGAAGATCTAGTTGAAGGAGTGCGAAGAGGGATTGACATGTTTGATTGTGTGATGCCAACTCGCAATGCTAGAAATGGCCATCTTTTTGTTTCGAAAGGCGTCATTAAAATTCGTAATGCAAAATACAAAAATGATACAGGAAAGCTAGATGAAGAATGCGACTGTTATACGTGTAAAAATTACACCTTAGCTTATCTGCACCATTTAGATAAATGTAATGAAATACTAGGTGCCAGATTAAATACCATACATAATTTACGATATTATCAGCGATTGATGAGTGAATTAAGAACAGCTATTGAAGAAAATAGTTTAGATACATATATTACATCATTTTATACCAAAATTGGCAAACCTATCCCAAATACAAAGTAGATAGGTCAAAGTTTTCAACCAAATGTTCAGCTATCTTGTGGTATATTACAAGTGTGTTGGCTAATTTTTTTTAACTAAGGAGTGTTTATGAGTTTTTTTATTTCGTCGGCCCATGCCGCTGCCCCTGCAGCAGGAGCAGCACCAGCCTATGGTGATTATGGCACAATCATTATCATGCTAGCCTTTGGTCTAATTTTCTATTTTATGATAATTCGCCCACAGCAAAAAAGAGCTAAGGCTCATAAAGAACTGATGAATTCAATTTCTAAGGGCAATGAAGTATTGACTAATGGTGGACTTATCGGTCGTGTAACAAAGGTCTCTGAATCTGGTTATATATCTATTGCATTAAATGAAAATAATGAAGTAATCATTAAACGTGACTTTATTGCAGCTGTATTGCCTAAAGGTACAATGAAAGAATTAGAGTAAATTAAAAAATAATTCGTACAACAATTTATTGTTGTACGAACTTAGTAAGAAGCTTATTAATAAGCTTCTTGTATAATTTGTCATTCGAACAATACTGTGTTTCAAGGAACGACCGTGCTAAATAAATATCCATTGTGGAAATATATTTTATTAATTGTGGCCATTATTATCGGTGGCATTTATGCATTACCGAATATTTATGGTGAAGATCCAGCAATTCAGATCCAAGGTACTCGAGGTGCTAATATTGACTTAGCGACGAATGACAGGATTAGGAATGTCTTAGTCGCAAATAATATTACCAATGCTGTTAGTGATTGGAACCGAGAACAAAACTCTATACTCATCAGGTTCAACAATCAAAATGAGCAACTTGCTGCTAAAGATATTTTATTAAATGAGCTAGGAAAAGATTACATAATAGCACTTAATCTTGCACCTGCGACCCCTTTTTGGTTAAGGGCAATTAATGCTGAACCCATGAAACTTGGCTTAGATCTTCGCGGCGGAGTTCATTTCCTCATGGAAATTGATACTGATACTGTGCTGTTAAAATTACAAGATCAGATAAGTGATTCAGCTAAAGATGCTATTGTTGCTAAAAAAATTGAAATTCAAAAAATTGAAAAAATTGATGGTTTTGGAATAAAGATGCAATTTGAAACAGAGACAGTTAGAAATGAAGCGCTAGCCTCTGTATCAAATTTAGCTCAACAGTTTACTGCAACGGCTGTAGGAAATAACGAAATCACATTTATTCCAAGTGCTGCAAGAATTGCAGAAGCCAAAGAAAATGCACTTGTACAAAACTTGACTATTTTAAGAAATCGCGTCAATCAGCTAGGCGTTGCAGAACCAATAGTCCAAAGACAAGGCACGGATAGAATTGTTGTTGATCTACCAGGGATTCAAGATACTGCAAGAGCAAAAGAAATTTTAGGTGCTACAGCAACCTTAGAATTTCGTTTAATCAACCAAAATGTTTCAAGTGTGAATATTGCTAAAGGTCGTATTCCAGCAGATACAGAAATTAAATACGATCGTAATGGTAATCCTGTTGCTTTATTTAAACGCGCAGCATTAACTGGTGATCATATTAATGATGCAAAAAGTTCTGTTGATGAAAAAGGACTTCCTACTGTTAGTATTACACTAGATAGTGCTGGCGGCACTATTATGCAAAAAGTCAGTCAGCAGAACCTCAATAAACCAATGGCGACATTATTTGTGGAATATAAAGAAGGAACAGAGGTAGACGAACGTGGACGCCCTATTCTAGAGAAACATGAAGAAGTCATCAATACAGCTAATATAGCAGGTGTATTTGGTAGTCAATTCCAGATTTCTGGTCTAGATAACCCTGCAGAAGCAAGACAGTTAGCAATATTGCTTCGTGCTGGTGCACTCATAGCACCTATCCAAATAATCGAAGAAAGTACTGTTGGTCCTACTCTTGGGGCACAAAATATTGCACAAGGATTTAAAGCTTCTCTTTGGGGGTTTATTTCTTCAGTGATTTTTATGCTGGTCTATTACAGAGCCTTTGGATTTATCGCTAGTATCGCATTAACAATTAATTTAGTGATGATTGTGGGTGTGATGTCAATGATACCAGGAGCCACATTAACTATGCCTGGGATTGCAGGGATTGTGCTGACAGTTGCGATTGCAGTAGATGCGAATGTACTTATTTATGAGAGAATTAAAGAAGAACTCAAAAATGGTCGTAGTGTACAACAAGCAATTCATGAAGGTTATAAAGGTGCATTTTCAACTATATTGGATGCAAACTTAACCACTATCATAACAGCTATTATCCTTTATGCTGTTGGCACAGGTTCAATAAAAGGCTTTGCTATTACCACAACAATTGGTGTTGCAACCTCTATGATAACAGCAATAGCTGGAACACGTGCAATTGTAAATTTACGTTATGGTGGCAAACGAATTGACAAGCTATCAATTTAACCCACTAATAATTTACTCATACAGTAAAGGAGTTTTTTGTGTCAAATGAATATAACCTTGAAGATCTGAACAATGGACGTAAAGTTCACGATTTTATGCGTTGGTCTAAAACGGCTTACATTATTTCTGGTCTGCTACTGATTGCATCAGTTATTATTGTTTCAATAAAAGGATTCAATTTAGGGCTAGATTTTACCGGTGGTCTAGTTGCTGAAGTTAGCTTTGAACAAGCTGCTGATACAGATCAAATTAGGCAAGTGCTAGCAGAAAATGGACTAGATAATGCAGTTGTACAACATTTTGGTAGTGTTAACAAGGTGCTACTTAGAATACCGCCTATCAAAAATGAAACTAAAAATAATACTATCAGTGAAGATTTAAGACACATTATTGAGACAAAAATTGGAGGCAAACCAGTCTTTGATAGCCTAGTACTAGCAGGTCCATCAGTTGGGGCTGAATTAGCACAAAGTGGTGCACTTGCGCTTTTATCTGCATTAATTGCGATATTAATTTATGTAGGAATCCGTTTTGAATGGCGATTAGCATTAGGAGCGGTGTTATCTTTAGCACATGATGTCATTATCACAATTGGCATTTTATCCCTTTTTCAAATTAAAATCGATCTTACCATCGTAGCATCACTCATGTCTGTGATTGGTTATTCCTTGAATGATAGTATTGTTATCTCTGATAGAATTCGTGAAAACTTTAGAAAATTACGAATTGGCTCTTCTTACGATATTATAAATTTATCCATTACACAAACATTAAGCCGGACTCTCGTTACTTCTGGTACGACATTGATGGTTGTCCTTATGATGTTTATCTTTGGTGGTGAGATTTTAAAAGGATTTTCTTCAGTGATGTTAATCGGGGTTACACTAGGGACTGTTTCTTCAATATATGTTGCTTGCGCACTTACATTAAGCATGGGTGTTAAAAGAGAACATATGCTTCAGACTAAAGTTGAGAAAGAAGGCGCTGATCAGGAAGCCTTATTACCCTAGATACTATATCTATATGTATGCATACAAATCAATTAAGAGTATGCATACATACACCAATCAAAATAAAGAAAGTTTACTAATTATTCCCTTGTATTTATCCACTTAGCCATAAAACCTAGTCCTTCAAGGCGAGTATACAAAACGTAACTACCTAGTCGTTATTATTGTGGTGTTGCTTGTTGTTCTAAATATTGCTGGATAATAGATATTCAGACTCCATCACAATTTATTGCAAAATAAGAAAGCAACCACAAACGATCTCTCCAAAGTTTTTTCTTTAGTTCGGCATAACATTTTTTCTAATCATTCGACTAGATACAACACCTTTTAAACTATTAACTAAGCTTGATATTGACACTTTAGGAGAAAAAATAATTAAAAAATGCTAGTCATGCTGTTAATTAAATTAGATTAATTTTTCATCAAAATATTCATTAGCACTAAAGAATATAGACTTCATCTTCAGCCATGAATTACTTTAATAGTTTGATTTATGCATATCTTTATACAAATTTAATCTCTCATTTGCATAAAGAGAAAAAGCATGAGCTTCATCTAATAAATCAGAAACATTTTGTCTAAGAGATTTAACTTTTTGAGCCCATTCATGTTCTTCAGGTAAAACAGTGATATCTTTTAACGACTCAACGAGCATTTGATAATCTAAATGAAAAGTTTCGATTTGCCGGTCTTTTTCCACGATAGTTTCAGAGAGCGAATTTATTTCATTTTCAGTAGTGCGCTTATATTCTTCAAACAAATTGATTAATCTAGTGAATGAAGCCTCTAACATTAATTTTTCAGCACTTAACGACTTGTCTGCAATATACATAATTTTTACCTCTTTAGAGTATTCGAGTCTACTTAATAATCATTTTTTTGAAAATCATATATCGAATTAAGATTTAAAATAACGGTCAATTCATCTAAAGCTCGATAATTTTCTTGTAAAAGCATTGGATCACCTAAATCTTCAATAACTAATTTATCTCTATAATGCGCATCAATCCATTTGTCTAATTTTTCATAAAGCTCATCAGTTAAAATAATCCCTTGGTTGATTGAAGTAAACTCTGCTTGCGACATCGCAACCCGTAACCGTAAGCAAGCAGGACCGCCTCCATTTTTCATGCTTTCTCTGAGATCAAAAACCATAACTTCATCGATAGGTGTGTTACTTTGCAAAAGATTTTCTATATACCGCCAAACACGGGTATTATTCTGAGCCTCTTTAGGTAAAACAAGCATCATTCTACCATCCGGTTTAGTCAATAATTGGCTATTAAATAAATAACTATCAACACACTCTTCTAAGGTAACTGATTCATTAGGTACCATGATGGGCCGAAATTCTACGCCAATTTGATCAAGCTTAGCGCTTAATTCAGCAATCACATTATCATGATGCTCAAACGCAAATTCATGGTAAAAAAGCACATTTTGATTGGTCACAGAAATAACATCATTGTGAAAAACGCCACTATCAATTGCTATCGGATTTTGTTTTGCAAATACAACTTTATTACTATCGAGTTGATGCAATCTAGAAATCGCTTGACTTGCTTGCAACGTTTGCCTTGCTGGAAAACGATTTGGACCATTTGATAAATGATGACAATCCACACCATAGACAAATAGTTCAATCCCTTCTTCGGCATAATTAGAACCTAAACGTCCATGATTAGCTGCACCTTCATCACCGAAAAGAGGATTATGAGGTAAAACTGGATGATGGGCGAAGCGTTTAGGGTTATTAAAAATTGCTTGCAATACAGCAGCTGTAGTTACGTGTTCGAATGAACGGTGAAATTTATTTTGCAAATTAGCAGGTGTAATATGCATACGACCATCAAATGTATCAGATGAGGGAGATATTGTTGCTGCATTTGCAACCCACATATTAGAAGCTGAACTTAGCATTGAGAGTAATTCAGGCGCCTCTTTTGCTGCTTTTTGAAGTACTTGTGCTTCTGTACCACTAAATCCAAGTTGTCTTAAGCCAGGGATGTAAGGCCTTTGATGAGGGGGTAATACTGCTTGTTTAAATCCCCTATCCATCAATGCTTTCATTTTCAATAAGCCTTGCTTTGCTGCAAGCTTTGGATTCGATACCTGAAATTGATTATTAATAGAAGCTTTATTGCCATAAGCAAGGCCAGCATAATGGTGTGTTAATCCGACTAAACCGTCAAAATTAACTTCAAAACCAGCTAAGTGAGTTTTGGGAATTTGGTTGCTGTTATCAATTATTTGATTATCTGACATAATATCCTACTTATTGATTTTTATTATATTGTGTAAAAGGTAGTCCAGGTGCAAAAGACTCAGGTAATGAAAGGTGTCTAGTTGCCATAGAAGCCATTGGCCAAGCACAATAATCAGCAGCATAATATGCGCTAGGTCTATGATTACCTGAAAGCCCCACCCCACCAAATGGTGCATGACTTGACGCTCCAGTTAACGGTTTGTTAAAATTTACTACCCCAGCTAAGATGTTCATTTTAAAATAATCAAAATTAGTAGAATTAATTGAGATTAACCCAGCAGACAATCCAAAGCGTGTCTTGTTAGCAAGAATGACCGCCTCTTGCAAATCACTATATCGATAAACGGTTAAAAGAGGACCAAAATACTCCTCATCAGGAAGAGTCATACCTGTTGCTTCCACTATTCCCGGGCTGATTAATGCACTCACTCCATTTATTCTTGTCATTTTAAGCAAAAGATTTGCACCTGAAGCTACCATTGCATCTTGAGCTTCAAGTAATTTCTCAGCTGCTGCGTCACTAATCACTGTCCCCATAAAAGGCTCTGGAATACTATCCCATGCACCAATTGTGAGTTGTTTAGTTAATTCAATTAAACGGGCTAAAAAGCGATCCCCTTGTATGCCTTTTTTTATTAACAACCGTCTTGCACAAGTGCATCGTTGTCCTGCTGATAAAAATGCTGATTGCAAAGCAACATGTACAGCAGCATCTAAATCTTCAAAATCTTCTACGACTAAAGCATTATTTCCACCCATTTCTAATGCCAACATCTTATCGACCTGCCCTGCCAATTGCTTATGCAAAGCAATTCCTGTTTGAGCGCTACCAGTAAATAAAATTCCATTAACTTTTGAATGGGCACTCAGTGATATACCTGTTGATTTAGCTCCTTGAACTAAATTAATTACGCCTTTATCCATACCTGCAGCTTCAAAAAGCTTAACTAAACATTCGGCTGTCCATGGCGTTTGTTCACTTGGTTTAAATACAATAGTATTACCCGCTATGAGTGCAGGAATAATGTGTCCATTAGGTAGATGGCCTGGAAAATTGTAAGGCCCAAAAACAGCCATGACACCGTGTGGTTTATGGGTTAAATACGTGCCTTCTACACCTGTTTCAGTTTCTTTAGTTGGTGTTCTGTTATGATAAGCATCAATAGAAATCGATATTTTACCAATCATGGCTTGAACTTCTGTTAATGTTTCCCAATAAGGTTTTCCAGTCTCTTTAGAGATGACTTTGGACAATTCATTTTTATGTTCTGAAAGCACTAAAGCATATTCTTTGATCTTATTAATTCTATATTCCAGTCCCTTTGAAAACCAGATAGAACTTGCTTTTGCAGCACTTTCAACTGCAAAGTTAACGTCAGATTCATCTGCAGTCGTACCTTCCCATATTAATTTTTGATAGTAAGGATCTGCTTTAGAAAGCCTTTCCCCTTTCCCCACCTGCCATTGTCCATCAATATATAAAGACATCCCTGTATTTAATATATCAGCTCTTTCTGAATTAAAAATAAGTTTGCTCATTTGTCATTACCTTCTCTAATTGAATTTTTTTAAATGTTTAGTTTAGAGTTCATTTTAACAAAACGGCTCTAACAGGCTCACCTACTTTTAAATTTAATGCATCAATGACTCGTACCGGTAAGTTAAGTTTATTTGAATCATCGATATAAGCAAAACTTACTGTTACTTTATAGCACTCAACAGACAATTGTTCATTTGATACCAAATATAGTCTATATTTCGTTTCATTTGTCGGAAATGTATTTGCGGGGGTATTATAATCATATAAAGGAATATCGTCATCTGATTGCCAATCAAATAATCGACTATTTTTAATACTATATACTTTGTCAATTTTAGATTGTAATGTCGGACCGCCATCAAAAATATCGATATAATTTTTAAACTTGAGCCCTTCTCCTTCAAGCATTTTTCTTGCTGGTGCGGTTTCAGGATGTACTTGCCCAATAATACTTTTAGCTTCTGCCGGCAGAAAATCGACATAAAGCGGGTGTTTTGGCATCAGCTCAGCTATAAATGCCTTTTGCCCCGTTCCACTTAAAAAATCGACCTTCTCAAAATCCATTGCAAAAAAATGCTTACCAACATGCTCCCAAAAAGGAGAATGTCCATACTTATTTGAATAACCTCTTAACTCAGCGATAATGTCTTTAGGAAACCGCTTTCTATTAGACGCAATGAATAAGAATCTAGATTTTGATAATAATCGACCCAATACCCCTTTTCGATACTCAGGCGATAAAAATAACGTACATAACTCAGAAAACCCAGTATGGTCATTGCTCAAAACTAAAGTTGAAAGAGAACGATACACATCTAGTGCTTTAGATGCATGAACTTCTTGAGTAATTCGATAACTATACCAAGGCTCTCTTAATCCTACCGCAACTTCAATAGCACAGATACCAACCACTTTACTTATTGATAAATCTTCCATAACAAAAACATAACCCTGACTATCGGGCTCAAGCAATTCTAGCCAAGTATCCTTAGAGCGAATGATACGTTTTTCAAGAGTCTCTCTATCATGAGGTAAGGATGTTAGACCACCTCCTGTATGGGTTGATAACGATAAAATATCATCAATATCCATTTTCCTAACAGGTCGTATAATTATCATCATATCCTCCTTGTGATTTCACTCCAGCTCTTTACCCGCTATTACAAAAATTGTTTGTTTTTATTAAAGAATCTCAACTTCATCGTTTTATTCTAAACTAATATACCAATTGTTTTTTCTAATCTTTTGAGCCCCTCAATGATTAATTCGTCTGGGATAATAAGAGAGGGAGCAAATCTAAGAACATTAGGTCCAGCCATTAAAACAAGCACGCCTTCACGATTAGCATGTGTGATAATATCTTTTGCATTATCAGTAAACTTACCTTTTAACTCTGCACCTATGAGTAAACCTTGCCCCCTTATCGCGTTAAAAATATTATATTTTTGATTAATGCTCTCAAGTCCCTTTCTAAATAATTCATGTTTTGCAATGACGCCTTGAAGCAGTTCAGGCTGATTGATGAGGCTAATAACTTTCCCTGCCACAGCAGTTGCTAAAGGGTTACCACCATAAGTAGTGCCATGTGAACCCACTCCAAATGATTTGCCAATTTTATCAGTAGTTAGCATTGCACCTATAGGAAAACCCCCACCTAATCCTTTTGCTGTCGTCAAAATATCAGGTATGACGTCTCCATGCATATAAGCATAAAGCTTACCAGCTCTGCCCACACCAGTTTGGACTTCATCATAAATCAATATTGCATCATACTTATCACACAATTGTCTTAGACCTGCTAAAAAACCAGGATCAGCAGGTATAACTCCGCCTTCACCTTGAATTGGTTCAACGATTACGGCACAAGTCTTTTCACCTATTAATGCCTCTGCTGAGGCTAAATCATTATAAGGTGAATGATGAATACCAGTAGGTAATGGAGCAAAATCATGAGAATATTTAGGTTGACCACCTGCTGTTACCGTAAATAATGTTCTGCCATGAAAGGCATTTTTAAAGGCTACAATTTCAGATTTATTCGCAGATTCACCAAACTTATCTAACGCATATTTACGCGCGAGTTTTAATGCTGCTTCATTGGCTTCAGCGCCAGAATTACAGAAAAAAACTTTTTCAGCAAAAGTATTATCTATCAATTGCTTTGCTAGTCTAAGTACTGGTTCATTTGTATAACCATTTGCTAAATGCCATACATTTTGAGCCTGCTCTGTTAATGTTTTTACAAGCTCAGGATGAGCATGCCCTAGTGCATTCACGGCAATCCCACCCGCAAAATCAATATAATGCTTTCCTTCTTGATCAAATAACTCAGAACCCTGTCCTTTGACTAAAACAAAATCAGCAGGGGCATAGGTTGGCACAATCCACTCGTCAAAACACGAACGATTAACAGATAGCTTTGAATAATCATGATTTTCAGTTAATTGGTTATTTTGTTGTATTGTCATCTTAAGCCCCTTTTAGATATTTTATCATTCTATTAGCTGAATTATTTTACTTAAATATAGCTTAACAATATCATTAAGGTGAGCGGTAGTAAATTATTTCAGCTGTGAGTTTAGTAAAATTTTATAATTAGACATATAATCACATTAACTATTTGGATAAATTGTCATAAATAAACTAGGCTGTTCTCAATTATTGCTCGTATTTAGTGTAGAATATCGGATAATTATTTAGCGCCCTTTAACTTTATTTAAACTTGGCGTTAACCATATGTTTATAAAACATTTTTAGTAATATTCAGGCTAATATTCAACCATTTAATAGGTAAGATTCTTTATGATTGATAAGTCAATCCAGAACAACGCTAACTTTCTAAGTCACTTTATCGAGTTACCCGCTTTCACTCAACTTCAACTATCTGATATTTTTTCAAATTATCACACATTCTCCCAAAACACGGGCATTTTATCGCACTGCCTTTTAACAGAACGTTGGTTAATAAATTGCATACTTGATACAGATAACAATCTATTATTAGAGTGGAAATTCCCATTTGCTTGGCAATATGGCTTTAAAAAGATGCAAGAGGATCTTAATGAAACACTCATCAACAGATTAGGCTTAAATAGCATATCTTGGCGTTATTCACACGCTATTGAGGCTTTTAACATAAACAAATCAATTAAAAGCATTAAGCATATTTTAGCTGTCAGCTCAGGTAAAGGCGGGGTAGGTAAATCAAGTGTGACTGTTAATTTAGCAGCGGCACTTACTAAACAAGGAGCAAAAGTAGGCGTACTTGATGCTGACATATACGGTCCCTCTATTCCAACTATGTTTGGCACAGAAGGCAGCAAGCTTACTTCGCCTGATGGCCAGCATATGCAACCTATAATGGCTTATAATATTGCTACTAATTCTATCGGATATCTTTCATCCGAACAAAACGCAATGATTTGGCGTGGCCCTATGGCAAGCAAAGCATTAATTCAGTTATTAGAAGAAACATTATGGCCTGATTTAGATTATTTGATTATCGACATGCCACCAGGAACAGGTGATATTCAGATTACATTAGGGCAAAAAATACCTTTAAGTAGTTCGCTCATTGTCACAACTCCACAAGATATTGCCCTAATTGATGCTCGCAAAGGAATTAAGATGTTCAATGATGTAAATGTCCCCATCTTAGGTATAATTGAAAATATGAGTTGGCATATTTGCTCTAATTGTGGCCATGCTGAGTCAATATTTGGCGTAGACGGTGCTCATAAATTATCTTCTGAATTTGCAGTGGAGCTATTAGGCCAAATCCCTCTTCATATTTCAGTCAGAGAAGATTTAGATGCAGGATGTCCAACTGTTATTGCAAGAGAAGAAACCGATGTATCAGTTGCATTTTTATCTCTGAGTGAAAAAATTAGTGCTTTAAACTATTTAAAATGTAAATCTATGACTGAAAAACATATTGCGATTACTCAAATTGACTAATCACTTTTGATGCTTAACTTCAGTTAAACTTTTTTATCATTATTAAGGAATATCACAATGCAACATACACCACAAAAATCTGTAATGATCGACAACATTAACGTCTCTAACGATAAGCCTTTTGTTTTATTTGGCGGAATGAATGTGCTGGAATCTTATGATATGGCAATGCGTGTCTGTGAACATTATGTGACAGTGACAGATAAACTAGCTATTCCTTTAGTCTTTAAGGCATCATTCGATAAGGCTAATCGCTCATCAATTCATTCCTATCGCGGTCCTGGTCTAGATGAAGGTATGCGTATTTTCACTGCCTTAAAAGAAAAGTTTGGTGTTAAATTAATCACAGATATTCATGAAACTCATCAAGCACAACCTGTAAGTGAAGTTGTCGATGTTATACAATTACCTGCTTTTTTAGCAAGACAAACTGATTTAGTTGAAGCAATGGCGAAAACTAATGCTGTGATTAATGTTAAAAAACCACAATTTTTGAGTCCAGGCCAAATGGGTAATATTGTCGAAAAATTTGCTGAATGTGGCAATGATAAGATCATTTTGTGTGATAGAGGCTCAAATTTCGGTTATGATAATTTAGTTGTTGATATGCTTGGTTTTGGCGTCATGAAAAATGCAACCCAAGGCTCACCTGTAATTTTTGATGTGACTCATGCATTACAATGCAGAGATCCTTTTGGTGCAGCTTCAGGCGGCAGAAGAGCACAAGTTGCAGAGCTCGCTAGAGCTGGTATGGCAGTTAAAATAGCTGGACTATTTTTAGAATCGCATCCAGATCCAGCCAATGCAAAATGTGATGGGCCATCAGCATTGCCATTAGACCAATTGGAAAGCTTTTTATACCAGATGAAAGCTATTGATGATTTAGTAAAAAGCTTTCCTGAATTAATCATCAACTAGAATTAAAACTAACAGACATGACAGAAATTCAAAACGCTGCACTAAGTTGGCAGCGTGCCTTTGTCCTACATAGCAAGCCTTTTAGCGAAAGTAGTTTGCTTGTTTCTTTATTTTGCGAAAAGCAAGGATCTGTTACTGTTCTAGCAAAGGGGGCTAGGAGTCGCCGTTCTCCTCAAAAAGGCAACTTACAACCTTTTACTCCTCTTCTTGTGAGATATACTGGCAAAGGTGAAGTAAAAACATTAACAGGTATTGAGGCTATCTCATTATCACTTCCATTATCCACAACTTATTTATATAGTGGATTTTATCTCAATGAACTAATTTTACGAGTACTTGAGCATAATACAGACTGTTCCGAGTTATTCTTGGCATATTTAAATTCACTTCAACAGCTTGCATTACAAGCTGATCATATTGAATCAATTCTGAGACGATTTGAACTTACACTATTAAAGCATCTTGGATATGGCGTTGATTTTTTACATTGTGCAGGTAGTGGCCAGCCTGTCAGTGAATCGATGAGTTATATTTATTATCCTGAAAAAGGATTTATTGCTAGTTTGATGAAAAAAAGAGAGAGTTTTACAGGTTATGAGTTATTAGCCTTAGCAAACCAATCTTTTCCAGATGAATTAACTCGCCTTGCAGCAAAACGCTTTACCCGTATGGCACTTAGACCTTATATTGGCAGTAAACCGCTTAAAAGTAGAGAGCTTTTTACGCAGCAGTTTCAATAGCACTAATTGCATTAGCCACCTTGGTTTTAGCCATTTATGTTTATAGACATGAAAATAAGTATAAATAGAATAAAACAGAAAAGTGTTTATTATTGCTAATAATTTTTGAGGGATTTTAAATCAATTTAATGTTGAATAATGGATTTGAATGATAACTAAAGCAAACCCCCTATCTAAACATTCACCTATAAAATGATTTTAGATAGGGTTAAATCACGACTACTGACGTACGAAGTCAATATGAGTAATTTTTGGCTTAAATGGATGGCGCTGAACAGCTTGTACTTTAACTTTGCTTTCTTTACCATCAATCACTAAAGTCAATACTTCATAGAACGCAGGATTTGGTTCCATGTTGATAACTTGGTTGTGATCTAATTCAATAGAAACCGGTGCTTCAGTCCCACCATAAACAATTGCTGGGAATCTTTCAGCTTTACGCAGGCGGCGGCTCGCACCCTTGCCCTGCTCTTTACGAACATCTGCATTAATTTTTAACATTGTATATCTCTTTAAAGTAATCATAACATGAGCATTTTTATCGCAGGCGACCCAGCAATAAAAAAGCACTTTTCAGACAGTTGAAAAGCGGGCGCATTTTAGCTGATGCTATATGGGATAGCAATCTATTTTGCAGGATAATTTTGTAGTGTAACAATTTTATTGTGGCCATTAATAGACTATAATGGCGTTTAAATTATATAAATTACGATGACCGGTCAAAAGTAAACCAATCAAAAGAAAATAATTCACTTAGTTTTACAGCTTAGCGAAAAATAAATTTGTTAACCTTATCGTGGAAGATGTTCATTGTACAAGGTCATTGATGTGTTAAACCCAAAAACAATCCATAGCAAAGCGATCTATTTCGCACGCTTGCTGAACATTCGGTCTTAACTGAAATTTGAAGACTTATAATTATTTCATGTGTGGTATTATACTTGTACTGATGCATGTTCACTTGACCTGTATTACACTTATTATATTTCAATCATAGTGCAGGCAACAAACATTCGACCAAGATGTTATTATGACGCTAAGTGGTCACTTGATCAGTGCATTTATCGATTTTGACGTTATGCTAGTCAAAATGAATGGTGAGAGCGGTAATGTTATTGGCAAGTAAACTCCTCACCAAAATTAGGAGGATCCAATCGATTAGTCAGATGTGATTGTCCACATATCGCTGCACCCTATCACTAAAGAGCATTGTGTACACTTCAAACAACTTTGCCAGTAGTTGTGGTGGTACGCTAAGATTGATCTTCTGGCAGTATATAGAGCAAAAACATGCACCCAGTAAGCTAAAAAGCGTGCCTTATGTCCCCATCCTGAAAAACGAGGTTTCACGTACGCAGGGTAAATCTATTTATTTGAGGCTTAATTATGAAAGCAAAAAAATCTCGTATAACTAAAGCGGTTATTCCAGTTGCAGGCTTAGGAACACGCATGCTACCAGCAACTAAAGCTATCCCTAAAGAAATGTTGCCTATTGTAGATAAACCACTAATACAATATGTTGTCAATGAATGTATCAGTGCAGGCTTAACTGAAATCATTCTTGTTACGCACTCTTCTAAAAACTCTATCGAAAACCACTTTGACACTAGTTTTGAACTAGAAGCCATTCTTGAAAAACGTGTTAAACGTCAGTTGCTTGAAGAAGTGCAATCTATTTGCCCTAAAAATGTTACCATCATGCAAGTAAGACAAGGTATAGCTAAGGGTTTAGGTCATGCCGTATTGTGCGCAAAACCGTTGGTTGGCAATGAACCTTTCGCTGTAATTTTACCAGATGTTATCATGGATGAATATGAGTCTAACCTCAAGCAAGATAACCTTGCGGAAATGATAAACCGTTTTGAATCAAATGGCACAAGCCAGATATTAGTCGAACCAGTAGATCCTTCTGAAGTCCATAATTATGGTATTGTTGATTGTCATGGAGAGTCACTCTTGCCAGGCGAAAGCAAACCCATTTTTAGTTTAATCGAAAAGCCGACGCCTGAGGATGCGCCTTCAAATTTATCGATAGTAGGTCGGTACGTTTTATCATCAAAGGTTTGGGACATGCTAGAAAAAACACCTCTTGGCGCTGGTGATGAAATTCAATTGACAGATGCATTAAGGCTATTATTACAAAACGAAAAATTAGAGGCCTATCATATCAAAGGCCGTAGTCATGATTGTGGCAATAAACTTGGCTATATAACCACTTTCATAGAATATGCCACTCGTGATGCAAAACTTGGAAAAGCCGTGACAAACTGGCTTAAAAATTATCAATCAAGTTTATAAATTTTAAACTTTTTATTATTGAAGGATTAATGTGTGCTTGAACATTTAAAAGAAGAGGCGTTAACTGATTTAAGAACTATAAGAGATATGATTCGCTGGGTTGCATCACAGCTAAATAATTCAGATATTTTCTTAGGTCATGGTTCCGATGATGTAATTACTGAAGCTAGGCATCTAGTCTTAATTTCAATTAGTATGCCAATTACGTTATCAGATGGAGATCTAGAAGCTAGATTGACTAAATCGGAACGAATCTCTATCGTGGAATTATTACATCAAAGAATTGTAGATAGAATACCAACAGCTTATTTAACTCAAAGAGCTTTTTTTGCAGGCTTAATGTTTTACGTAGATGAAAGAGTTCTAGTGCCAAGATCACCTATAGCGCAAATGATAGAAACACATTTTTCACCCTATTTTGATGACGCTATATCAGATGCTAATAAAAGTAATAGAGCGTTACGTGTTTTAGATTTATGTACAGGAAGTGGTTGTATTGCAATTGCAGTGGCTTATGCATTAGAAAACGCAATAATTGATGCTGTTGACATTTCTTTTGATGCTTTAGCTGTCAGTGAAATTAATATCGATTCACATCAACTTAGTGATAGAGTCTTTCCAATACAATCGGACCTATTTGATGCCTTAGGATCGGAACGCTATGATTTAATTGTCACCAACCCTCCTTACGTAGATGCAGAGGATATGTCAGATTTGCCAGTTGAATTTAAACATGAACCGGAATTAGGCTTAAGTTCAGGCACAGATGGATTAGATATCACAAGAAGAATTTTAAAAGAGGCAAAACACTACCTTACAGATAAAGGTATATTAGTGTGTGAAGTGGGTAATAGCATGGTCCATCTCATAGAAGCATTTCCTGATATTGAATTTGACTGGGTGGATTTTACAAGAGGCGGGCAAGGTGTTTTTGTTTTAACAAAAGCACAGCTTGATAAAATTCCCGATTAATGATTTTAAAATGGCTAGTTGTTTAAGCTCAATTGAGCAAATAATGCTAAAATAGAATTTAATTTTCTTTTTTAGACTGGCTTGAGTATAATCCACAGTCTTTTAAAAAGTTGGTTCGCATAAACAATTTTCCTATATGAATATAAGTACTAGTTGAATGATGAAAATGACATATCCAATGATACACGTTATATTCACTTAGTCAGTCTTGGTATAACGTAGATATACCCATCTACACACCTTTTTAAGCACATTTACGGAGTTTTTAAGTATGTCTGCCACACTTTGGTCATCTTGCTGCACGCACTTACAAGAAGTGCTGACCACTACAGAATTTAATATGTGGATTAGGCCACTGCAAGCTTCTGTGAGTGCGGATAATATAACGCTTTATGCACCTAATCGTTTTGTCCTTGAATGGGTTCGTGATAAATATTTATCAGTTATTACTGCCTATTTAAAAAACACCTTACATGATAAAATACCGAGTATTGATTTCGCTATTGGTAGTAAACCTATTATCAATGAAAACATTGAAGTTAACAGCGCATCAAAACAAAGGAAACAATCAGGAACCTCAACGACAACGAAGCTAACTGACACGAATGAAACAAACGAGCGTTCACAAGAACAATCTAAACAACAAAACACCTCTTCAGAATCCTTAAATACAGCAAAATCTAGTGCGAAAGATGATAACTCTCATAACACAGCTAAAAATAGTTGGCAGCAAGAGATAAAAACAACAGGTCTAAACTACCGCTCAAACCTAAACCCTAAACACAAATTTACTAATTTTGTTGAAGGTAAATCAAACCAATTAGCGAGAGCTGCTGCTCAACAAGTAGCTGATAATCCTGGGGGTGCTTACAACCCTCTATTTATCTATGGCGGTACAGGACTTGGGAAAACTCATCTACTACAAGCAGTAGGTAATGCGATTTGTGCTAATAAAAAGGATGCAAAAGTCATTTATATGCACTCTGAAAGATTTGTGCAAGATATGGTCAAAGCATTACAAAAAAATGAAATTGAAAGTTTTAAACGATTTTATCGCTCAGTCGATGCATTATTAATTGATGACATTCAATTCTTTGCGAAAAAAGAACGTTCTCAAGAAGAATTTTTTCATACTTTCAATGCATTACTTGAAGGCAATCAGCAAATCATTCTGACTTCAGATAGATACCCTAAAGAGATTGATGGTGTAGAAGATAGATTAAAATCACGCTTTGGTTGGGGATTGACCATTGCAATAGAGCCGCCAGAATTAGAAACTCGCGTCGCTATTCTAATGAAAAAAGCTGATGAAACAGGTATTAAACTTCCAAATGAAGTTGCTTTTTTTATTGCAAAGCGCTTACGCTCAAATGTACGAGAATTAGAAGGTGCATTAAATAGAGTCATAGCCAATGCGAACTTTACAGGCAGACCAATAACGATTGATTTTGTGAGAGAAGCATTAAAAGACCTATTAGCTTTACAAGAAAAACTAGTCACAATAGAAAACATTCAAAAAACTGTTGCTGAATACTATAAAATAAAGGTAGCAGATTTACACTCTAAGAGACGATCTCGTTCTGTTGCTAGACCTAGGCAGGTTGCTATGGCACTTGCAAAAGAATTAACAAACCATAGTCTGCCAGAAATCGGAAACGGTTTCGGGGGTAGAGATCATACAACAGTTCTTCATGCTTGTCGTAAAATTGATGAATTAAAAAAAGAGAGCAATGATATCAAAGAAGATTATGCAAATTTAATTCGTATACTCTCCTCATAATATATAGATGTTTGGCTAAAAATTTATTGGAAAGAGACATGAGAATATCAATTAACCGTGAACAAATTATCAAACCACTTCAGTTAGTCAATAACTGTATCCCCCCTAAACATCAAATGCCAATCTTGGCGAATGTTCTATTAAGGGTAAAAGATAATTATTTAACGCTTATCGGTACAGATCTTGAAATTGAGATGTTATGTAATATCCCATTAAGTGAACCCTGTGAAGAGGGCGAAATTACAGTTCCCTCAAAAAAGCTTATGGATATTATCCGTGGCTTTCCAGTAGGAGTCGAGGTAAAAATAGTCAGAGATGAAGATAGAGTCACTATTTCCTCAGGCAGAAGCCGTTATAGTTTAAATGCACTTGCTGCAGACGACTATCCGAATTTAAATGAATTTGAATCTAATTCAAGCTTTTACATTCCACAACACACTCTAAAACAGCTAATAGAAAGCACTCAATTTTCGATGGCTCAGCAAGATATTCGATTTTATCTTAATGGCTTATTACTGGAAATTAATGATCATACAATCAGAACAGTCGCGACTGATGGTCATCGATTAGCGCTTTGTGAAAAAATTCTAGAAGAGCCTATAGCTGATAACTCTGTTATTATTCCAAGAAAAAGCATCTTAGAGTTAGTAAAATTACTTGATAATGCAGAGCAACCGTTACATCTAAAAGTAAACCAAGGTAACTTACAAGCAGATTTTGGCGAGACAATCTTTACCACTAAATTAATTGATGGCAAATACCCGGACTATCGTAGAACCTTGCCTAAAGCTCCAGATAAAATTATAACGGTAGAAACAGAAGAATTAAGACAAGCATTAATTAGGGCAAACGTTTTATCCAATGACCGATTTAAAGGCGTTCGGTTATCATTAATTAATGAACAATTAATCATTCAAACGAATAATCCAGAGCATGAAGAAGCAGAAGAAGTGTTAGATGTTCAATACAATGGACCTGAGATTGAAATTGGGCTTAATATTGTTTATTTATTAGATGTACTTAACACGATTAAAACAGGTGAAACACAAATCCATCTGACTGATACTGTTTCTAGCGTACTTGTGACTGATAAAATGAATGACAGTACTAAATATGTCATCATGCCAATGCGTTTATAGCTTATCCCAAACATAAAGGAGTGCAAGATGTCAATTTATCAAAACTTGCTTGTAGCAATCGATCCTAATCAGGATGAACAACCTGCTCTTAGGCGAGCGGTCTATTTAGTTAAAAAAAATGGCGGCAAAATAAAAGCGTTCTTGCCTATATATGACTTTTCATATGAAATGACGACATTGTTATCCCCTGGCGATAGGCAAGCTATGCGACAAAGTGTTATCGACCAAAGGGCTGAATGGATTAAATATCAAGCAAGATATTATATTGAAGCTGGCATCCCTATCGAAATTAAGGTTATTTGGCATAACCGACCTTTTGAAGCGATTATTCAAGAAGCGATTCGTGAAAAACATGACTTAGTCCTTAAAATGGCCAAGCAACATGATAAGCTTGAATCACTTATATTCACACCAACAGATTGGCATATTTTGCGTAAATGCCCTTGTCCTGTATGGATGGTTAAAGATAAACCCTGGCCTGAAGGCGGGAAAGCACTTGTTGCAGTTAATCTTTCCTCCGAAGAATCTTATCATGCAGCTCTAAATGAGAAGCTTATTACTGAATCAATAGAACTTGCATCACATGTTGATCAAACAGAAGTTCATTTAGTGAGCGCCTACCCTATTACACCTATTAATATTGCGATTGAGCTACCAGATTTTGATCCAAGTGCCTATAATGATGCAATCCGTGGGCAACACTTACTCGCAATGAAGTCATTACGTCAAAAATTTGATATTGATGAAAATAAAACACATCTATCTAAAGGTCTTGCTGAAGATGTCATCCCTGAAATATCCACAAAATTACAAGCTGGTATAGTCGTGATTGGCACAATGGGGAGAACAGGCTTGTCAGCTGCTTTCATAGGCAATACAGCTGAGGAAGTCATTAATCATATCACATGTGATTTATTGGTCATTAAGCCTGATGGTTATAATACACCTATAACTCTTAATGAAGAGATATGATTAACTCTTTGAATATAAAGTTACACTAAATCAACAAGTCATATAATTTTAAACATGAATGGATAATAAGGCATACATCTAATGAAAAATAAAAATTTGAATCAAGGAAAACTAATTAATAAAACTTTAAAAGGTACAGTTCTATCGGTATTGTGCGCAATATCTTTTTCTAGCCTTGCAGCGGTTGAGTTAACTCAAGAAGAGTCATCAAAACTGACACCTTATGAATCTGTGACAATAAAAGGCCGATTTGCCTCAATTGCAGATCAAGCGAATGCGGCCAATAAAAGGGCTGATAAAGAAGGTGCGTACGGTTTTTACATTACAGATGCATTTGAAGAAAAAAATGGCCGATATAACCTTACAGTTGCACTCTATAATCGTGATGCAAAAGAAAATACTGAGGATACACGTATTAGCTACAATGGTATCAAAGAAATTTCTCGTACGGACTACGAAGTATTAGAACCATTTGATTATATTGAACTTGAGGGTACATTTACCAATCATGTACAATTGAATGAAAAAATCGCTGAACTAGCTAAAGCTAAAGGGGCAGCTTCCTTTTTCATCATTGAATCAAGAGAAATGAATAAGAGTGGCACACGTAAAGCAGTCAAAGCATTAGTATATAAAGCAGATGCCCCTCGTAATCCAAGAAAAGCTTATGATTTGATACCAGCTGGGTCTGAGGCAGCCGAGAAAGCAATAGCAGAAGGAAAGCCAGAATTAGTTGAAATGCCTAGAGAAGTAGGAGCTGGATCAACCGGTATAAAATTCTGGGAAGGTGATTCTAGTGCACCAGAAAAACGTTATACCGTAACGTTAGATGATGGTTCAAAAATACAAGAAGTCAATCGTGCAACCGCTGCTAAAATGACAGCATTCGATTCAATTGAAGTAAAAGGTCGTTTTAGAACTTCAGTTGATATTTCTGAAGCCGTTGCAAAAAAAGCGGCTGAAAAAGGTGCTAAATTTTATCGTATTACACTTGAAAAAGACGGTAACGGTACAAATAAAACTATCTATGTAGACTTATTTAAGTAACTTTAATAAGCAACTTACCTCTTGAAATACAACAGAATAATATTTCAAGAGGTTTTTAAAATGAAGAATTAATGCCCCGAATCTTCTAATCATCCTTCCAACTAGATTTTGCTAAAAATTCCCTTACTCTTATTAAGTCTTCAGGTGTATCTACCCCAGCCTCTGGAATGACTTCAGCAATATCGACATGTATTTTTTCACCATGCCAGAGTACCCTTAATTGTTCCAGTAATTCAATATGTTCTAATGGGCTAGGTTCAAAAGTAACATAGCGTTTTATGAATCCAGCTCGATAAGCATAAATACCAAGATGACGTAATAGTCCGAGTTTTTCTAATTCAGCGCTAGTTCTTGCTAAAACAGGCTGTTGCTGATTAGAGGGATTAAAACTCTCTCTATGCCAAGGGATAGTCGCTCTTGAAAAATAGATAGCCGCCCCATGTTTATCTCTAACAACCTTCACAACATTGGTATTAAAAATTTCTGAGGATAAACAAATAGGAGTTGCTAGTGTCGCCATTTCGAAAGGTAGAGAATTCAGATTTTTAGCGAGTTGTTGAATAATTTCAGAAGGTGCTAAAGGTTCATCACCTTGAACGTTTAAAATAATTTCATCATCAGGCAATCTTAATTTGTCTATCACCTCTGCGAGCCGTTCTGTTCCAGATTGATGCTGTACGCTTGTCATACAAGGCTCAGCATCAAATTTTTTAACCGCATCAAAAACACCTTGGTGATCTGTGGCAACAATAATTCTTTTCGCGCCAGCTAATTTAGCTTTCGCAATAACATGTGCTACCATAGGTTTTCCATGTATATCAGCTAAAGGTTTTCCTGGCAGTCTTGTAGATGCATATCTTGCTGGAATGATAGCTGTAAAATCAGGTATAGGGGTGCTCATATAAATCACTCTTTAATTAATCATAGCGCAATTGATACTTTATCGCTTGTAAAAACGCATAGTATATTTCGCACAGTATTATTTTTGTTTTCATAACTCAGTTAAATGAGTTGCTTCTTCTTTAATTAGTACCGCTATTCCATCACGAATAGGATAAATTAATTTGTCGGCATGACAAATAAAACTAGATGTTTCAGTATGATAATCTAGTTTGTGATGACAAATTGGACATGCGGCAAGCTCTACAAGTTTTGGATCTACATTCATTGCTATTCCTATATTCAGTTTAAATCATTAACTGATCTCGCTAATGATATTTAATTAAAAGCAAAATTTATAAGTATTCAGTATAATCTTCAGTATTGATTTCAGGCAATTTTGCCAAAGCACCTTCAGGAGTACCTAAATAAAGATAACCAACGATTTTATCTAGTGGCATACAGTTAAATGCTGTTCGAATGATTTCATTGTCACACCAGTCCCCACTCCTCCAAATCCCACCAAAACCAAGTGCAAAAGCAGCCATTTGCATAGCTTGAACAGCACATCCTGCGGAAACAATTTGTTCCCAATAAGGTACTTTTGGATGATCAACTACCTTTGCAATAACAGCTATAATCATAGGTGCTCGGTAAGGTAATGACGCTGCTCTTTGCTTTTTATCACTGTCTTGACTACAAACAGTTTGAACAAATAAATCACTTAATCTATCTAATCCTTCATTTTGAATAATCACAAAACGCCATGGGGTCAAATGACCATGATCAGGCGCTCTAAGACCCGCTTGTAAAATAAGTTCTAATGATTGACCAGATGGTGCTGGCGTTATAAGTTTAGATTGAGATTGACGTTTTAACAATAAATCTATCGCTTGCATCTTTGACTCCTTTTGATGTTAAAGGTGAGTTTTATGACACTATGATTTAATTTTACTACAATATCCAAAGTTTTATCGAATTATTATCGCACCTAATATTTGAACCATAGTAAATATTGCAATCAACTTAATTATTATGGCCTGTTTAAATAATTGATGTCTATGACTCAGTAAAAAGATGAGTTGAGTTTTCAATCAACAATAGCCATTCACAACCAACTTCAGACAAGTTTTAAAAAAAATAATGATTTCACAGATAAGTACAATTAAAACAGACATAATCAGGTTAATATGTACCTAAAATAGCGACTTATTTTTAAGATTAGCGTCAAATATAATGCATTTTAGCGCAAGTTTAGCTATGATCAACTTCGATTGTGAAATACTCCGTATCTGATTCTATATTATGTTTCAAGAGGCACGAACCATCCCTTAGCAAATTAGGAAATTTAATCACTATGTGGAAGTTTATAAAAAACATACCTAAATACATTTGGCTGACATTACGTTATATGCGAGAAACCTTTTGGAATCTCCTTATGATATTTTTTATCGTTTCAATGATAGGTTCAATAAGCAGTTCAAATCAAATTGAACCCAAACAAAGTGCCTTATTACTTAATATAACAGGTACCATAGTAGATAAGCCTGTACCAGAAAACCCATTAGAAATTTGGTTTGCTGAGATGATGGGAGAAGACACCTCGATTCGACGTGAAAATAGTATTTTTGAACTTGTTGAAAAAATTAAACAAGCGAAATCTGACACCCGAATTACAGGACTCATAATTTCACTCAGCAAATTTTATGGCAGTAATAGTGCCAACTTACAAACTTTAGGCGCTGCTATTGAAGATTTTAAAGAGTCGAAAAAACCAGTCATTGCATTTGCTGATAGCTTAACTCAACAGGATTATTATCTAGCTAGTTTCGCCGATGAGATCCATATCGCACCATATGGTTCGGTAGATATTCATGGTTTTGCCACTAGTAATCTGTATTTTAAATCTCTCTTAGATACTTTGGGAGTCAATACTCATGTCTTTAGAGTTGGTACCTATAAATCAGCAGTAGAGCCATATCTAAGAGACGATATGTCGCCTGAAGCAAGAGAGATGACAAATCGATTTTTAACCGGGCTTTGGGATAACTATTTAGAAACTGTTTCAAATAACAGGCATTTTCTAAAAAAAGAGGAGTTTTTTACGGACTCGAACTCACTTATAACGGAGCTTAAAGCTAATAATGGAAATATGGCTAAATTAGCATATGAAAAAAAATGGGTCGATTCACTTTCAGATCGTTCCCAAATAGAAAATACATTAGACTTTAAGTTTGGCATTACTGATAAAGAAAATTCTTCTAACTATATTAGTATTTACGATTATACGCTCAATAATACGTTAGAGACATTAGCAAGCAAACCAAATATCGCAGTTATTACAATCGACGGACCGATAGTTGATGGATTTAATGGTCCTGGTTATGCTGGTGCAGACACGATTAGCGAACAGATAAGCGAAGCAAGACGAGACCCTGATATTAAAGGACTCATTTTACGAGTCAACAGCCCTGGTGGTTCTGTTACAGCAGCAGAAGTGATTCATGCTGAACTAGAAGCATTTAAATTAGCTGGTAAACCGATCGTCGCATCATTTGGTGGTTTGGCTGCTTCTGGTGGATACTGGGTTGCAACGCCTGCTAACTATATCGTAGCCAATGAAAACACGTTAACAGGCTCAATTGGTATTTTTGGTGTAATACCAACAATTGAAAACAGTTTGGCTAAAGTAGGTGTATTTTCAAATAGTGTTGCGACAACTGAGTTTGGATCAGGTACCGTAACAGAAGCGTTACCTGACGCGCTAAAGCAAATGATTCAACTGAATATAGAATATGGATATCAGAGATTTATTGGGCTCGTTTCAGCATCACGTCATATGTCATTTGAAAGGGTTGATGCAATTGCACAGGGCCAGGTTTGGATTGCTAAAGATGCACTTAAACATAAATTAATTGATGAAATTGGTAATTTTGATATTGCATTAGAAAAAATGAAATCTCTAACTGAAATTAATCAGCTAACATTAAAGTGGTATAAAAAAGAGCCAACTTTCTTTGAATCAATTATGTTGCAAATGAATGCGGCCGTTGATAGCAAATTAAGCTCATACATTCCTGAAAGTTTAATGCCCTATGTAAAATCACTTTCACAGTATGAAGCATTACTTTCTCAGACGACACCATCAGTCGGTGGCGCTAAAGTATTTGTTTTATGCGAAACTTGTAGTGATAACGCTTTTTAAATTATCGCGCCTAAATAGGTATCGCTTCTTGAAGACACAGCCATTATAGATGATTAACATTCTTAGTCTTCTATCGGTTCTTAAAAGCGTTTAACTTGGCGGTAGTTCCTCTACCGCCACCCATTCTATTATGCAGCAAGAGGCAATCGGTAAGCAGGGAGGTTATAGCAGCATTAAAATCATACCCATGGCATTCACCACAATACAAGCAACGAAAAGTGCCTCTATTTTTAGAGCTAGAAAACCATTATTAGATTTTGCTAATAGTACGGTCATACCAGTATATTGTGTATTCTAACTTTCGAACCACTTCACCTAAATTAACATTACTCAAAGTTTCTTTTTAAAAATTTAGGCATCGCGTGCACATCAGTTTGTAAATTATTTAGCCTTTTTTAGGAAACTTAGCTTTTAGCATAGCTAAATGTGCTTGGCCTTTTTCCATTCTTTGTTGAGGGGTATCCTTTGCTTTTTTTGATTCCCAGTCTAAATCATCTTGGGGCAGCTCTGCTAAAAATCGGCTTGGTTCAGGTTTAATTACCTCTCCCATTGACCGCCTTTCAAGGCAATGGGATAAGGTTAACGTTTTTTTAGCCCTGGTAATCCCAACATATGCAAGGCGCCTTTCTTCTTCAATAAGTTCTGGTTGGTTATCATCGATGCTATTTTGATGAGGCATTATGCCCTCTTCCATTCCCAGGATATAAACAAAATCAAACTCAAGTCCCTTTGATGCATGAATCGTCATTAATTGCACTTGATCTGCATCTTGTTCATCCTCGCCTCGCTCTAACATATCTCTTAAAGTAAAACGATTTACTGCTTGAGTTAATGTCATTGGTTCTTCGAGCTCATCTCCTTTAAGCATTTCACCTAACCATTCATAGAGCTGATTAACATTTCTTACACGCATTTCTGCCGCTTTTTGACTTGGCGACGTTTCAAATAACCAGCTATCATAATTAATACTCGTCAATAAAGTTTTAACAGATTCTAACGGTTCATTTTTTGCGTGTTCAGAAAGTTTATCAAGCCAAATAGTAAACTGTTGAAGTGCGCCTAATTGACGGGAAGTTAATAAACCTGTAGGACCAATATCAAAGCTTGCGCTGAACAAGCTTTTTTGCTGACTTTTAGCAAACTCACCTAATTTTTGCAAAGTAGTTGGGCCAATTTCACGTCTCGGAGTATTCACTATCCTTAAAAAAGCAGTATCATCTTCGCTATTAGTCAAAACACGCAAATAAGCCATGATATCTTTGATTTCAGCTCTGGCAAAAAATGAAGTACCTCCCGAAATTTTATAAGGGATCCTATTTTGCATTAATACTTTTTCAATCAGTCTAGATTGATGGTTACTTCTATATAATATTGCATACTGTTTATAATCAGTATTTTGTAAAAACCGATGAGAGATAAGTTCAGCAACGACTCTTTCTGCTTCATTTTCCTCATTTTTAGAGGCTAATACCTTAATTTGCTCCCCCTGCTCTATATCGCAAAATAGCTTTTTATCAAAAAGATGGGGGTTATTAGCAATTAATATATTTGCTGCTTTAAGAATTCTAGCTGTGGAACGATAGTTTTGCTCAAGTTTAATTACATTCAAGTTAGGAAAATCACGCTTAAGTAATGCCATATTTTGTGGCTGCGCACCACGCCAAGAGTAAATAGATTGATCATCATCGCCCACAACAGTAAATCTAGCTCTTGTTCCTACAATCATTTTAATCAGTTGGTATTGACTTGTATTCGTATCTTGATACTCATCTACTAATAAGTATTTAATTTTTTGTTGCCACCGCTCCCTGACCTCTTGATTTTCAATGAGCAATTTTGTAGGTAATAAAATCAAATCGTCAAAATCAAGTACATTTAACGACCTTGTTTGGGTTTCATATAACTGATAACAGTGAGCAAAAATTTTATCTTCCTGACTTAATGCGCTTTCTAAAGCCAGTTTTGGGGAAATAATATCATTCTTCCAACGGCTAATACGATTAGTCAGTTGCATAAGAAGCGTTTTATCTTCTTTAAGAAAAGGTTCAGTAAGCTCTTTTAATAAGGCAAGTTGATCTTGGTCATCAAATAATGAGAAGTTAGATTTTAGTTCTAACACTTTGTGTTCACGTTTAATAATCTCTAAGCCAAGCGTATGAAAAGTAGAAATCAGTAGCCCTCTTGCCTCTTTTTTGCCAAGCGTTGCTGCCACCCGCTCCTTCATTTCTCGCGCAGCTTTATTTGTGAACGTTACAGCTGCGATTTGCCTAGCTTCATATCCACACACTCTAATTAAATGAGCAATTTTGTTGGTGATTACCCGAGTTTTACCAGAACCTGCACCAGCTAATACTAGGCAAGGCCCTGTGACAAATTCAACCGCAGATTGCTGCGCATCATTTAATTTCATAAGATTAGATTCAACTCTATTTTAAGTAATCGATAAAACCTGGGGAAATTGATATGTTACTTCTAACCAATTTATAAAAATATTTATCTAAAACAGCAAAGAAAACTAGCTTGATTATTATGTGGATAAAATTTATTAGAGGCTTATTACTCAAATGGAGCCGTATCACCTATACCATAGCGAATGATGACAGGGCTATCTTCAGTCAAATCAATTACAGTAGTTGGCTTCTCTCCTAAAAAACCACCATGAATAACAAGATCAACTTGTTTACCTAATAAATCATAAATTTCTTCAGGTGAACTCAGCATGTCTTCATGATCAGGTAATATTAAGCTACAAGAAATCATAGGTTCACCTAATGTTTCAAGTAAAGCTAATGCAATAGGATTACTGGGTACTCTAAGACCTATCGTTTTTCTTTTTTCATTCATTAAACGTCTAGGTACTTCCTTAGTCGCTTTAAGAATAAAAGTATAACTACCAGGCGTGTTGTTTTTGATAAGTCGATAAGCACTATTATCAACATATGCATAAGTCGCAAGCTCGGATAAATCTCTACACATTAATGTAAAATTATGCTTACTATCGATTTTACGAATTCGATAGATTTGTTCCATTGCATTTTTCTCACCTACTCGACATCCGATTGCATAACCAGAATCAGTAGGATAAATCAACACACCACCAGAGCGAACAATTTCAACGGCTTGATTAATCAGTCTTGGCTGTGGATTATCAGGATGTATGTAGGAAAGCGGATTCATTTTATCAGTCTCATTTCATTCAAATTAGGTAATGATCCCTATTATAACTTGAAATCCTATATAATTTCATCTTAATCTTACTTCTGATGCTTAAGTGAACTTATCACAATCTCTTTTCATCAAGTGAATAAGTAAAACTTTACATTTAATTGCGCTTATTCATGATAAATGCGCTTGTAATTTATACAATTTAGTTCTAGACTGACACTAAGTTTTCATCAAGTAATAATTTATTACTTTAGAGCATTAATTATATAGGAGGCGTTATGGATATTTCAGCAGTTGATATGCCTATTGAGTCATCAAAAATGCAAGCTAACGTATTAGCTCAGCAAAATCAGGCAACAGAGTTAAGAAAAGTGATGACAGATGAAACGATTGAAACTGCTAGAGCAGTTGAAAAAATGCCTAGCTTAAGTCAAACGGATACTGTCGGTAGCCAAATCAATACTACCGCATAAATCGCTTTAATTAAGCACTATCTAGTTTATTTGATAGTGTCGTTATTTAAAAACCTGCAATCGCAGGTTTTTTTTCGACTAATTTATCCATTTAACCGCCCCTGTCCTTCAGGGCCTATTTTTTGATGAGATATTTTAAAATCGAAAAGATGTAGCGTGTAATATTTTATGCTAATTTACTACATAACTGAATGATTTTTTTTCACATTGGTGTAGTTAAATCTTCAGAAAACACAGTCCTTGTTTTGTGATACATCTCACGATTATGAGGGGAAGGTGTCAAGAAAATCGTTTACACATTTCCCCCTTATTAAGAAAGAGAGTTTAAGGCAGAATGGATGAAATGTTAATTTAACATCATATACTAATAATGAGATACCAATACTATGAATATAACTATTCCTAAAACCTTGCATCCATATGCAATTAACAAAAGAATTGAAGAAGAGTGTTTTTCCGTTATTGAACTTCAGTCATCAGTCGGTAATCAACTTTTTGAACTCCATTTTTTTGGTGACCAAAGTAATGATGGGTATATTCATGGACTACCACCGAGCTTTAGCAACCGACTAATCGTGGCAAAGTGTATAGTTTCAGGAGAAGAAATTATAATTTTTGATGAAAGTTTACAAGGTTATGATGGTATGTTTTGCATCCCTGTAAGTGAAGATGAAAAAAATAATAGACCGCTAAAAAAGCTTAACTTTATGCCAGCAGAAGTCACCATAAGCTTTGGATATGGTATTGATTACGAATCAGAAAAAGAAATCTATGAAACAAATGAGTTAGGTTTATTTAAGCTTATCGATGGTCGTGCAGTAACATTTACACAAGTACAAGAAGATGGTTTTGACTGGTTAATTGTTAGCTTAAAATCTCAATCTGGCGAATATAAAGAAATCATCAATACTGAATTAGCATAAACACTCCTCTAAGCTTGTAATGGCTAGTTCAATAGTCAACTTAAAGCCTTAGAATTACCAAAATTCGCATAAATTTGAGCGCTATAAAAAAGTTTTTAAGTAAAACTATACGGCAAGCCAGCTTACTGCCTGTGGCTTAACGCAGCATAAATACAGATTAAGATTTAAATGGAATATTAAAGAACGTTCTAAAGCAATGCGTAAAATTACTTATATTGAAAGTAGGGATTTTTCAGACGGAAAGGTATAAATTAATATTACAGTCTCAAATTAGTAATCAGCAAAGCTAAACTCTCATCCATAACGTCTAATACTGCGATATGCATAAAAGTTTAACTTAATGATTATAGCTTTTTTTAAGACAATTAATTGTACTTAAAATAATAACCTAGTCTCATAGATTATTGAGTTTTGATTTGCTCACGCATACGTTTAGCACGTTCAGCAGAGTCAGGATGCGTTGAGAACATTGAAGATTCTCCACCTAACGTCGCTAATTTTTCAAACGCGCTAGCCATACCTTCTTGGTTTAAACCATTCTTTTTAAGTAATGCAAGTGCATAGTCGTCAGCTTCAAACTCTTGAGCTTGAGAAAACTGTGCATTAATTAATGCTTGTGCAATATCACCTAATTCACTTTGTGATAACGCTGCAACTGCATTATTGCTTGATTGAGCTGCCGCATCACGAGCAATTTCTGCAGCATAAGCTACTTGAGTTGCCTTTTTACGATGACCTTCAACAACATGACCAATTTCATGACCAATAACACCAGAAACTTCATCATCATTCATAAAGTCCATAAGGCCACTGTAAACACGGATACAGCCATTTGCCATAGCCCATGCATTGATATTACCTTCATCCATGTAAACTTTATAATTCAAAGTTTCACCGTCAACATTAGTGCCAAATTTGCCAGCTAATTTTTCTAACCGTTTTGCATATTTACTGTCTGGTGATGCAATTGTTGCTTCTGCATCATAAGCCATACAAGCTTCGTTTGCGATTGATTTAATTTCAGCATCGCTCAAAGTGGCAGCTTCAAATGCTTTCATACCAGTACTTAGCATAGCATCTGGCGACATGTTTTTACAACCAGCTAATACCATTACAGATACTGCTGCAAGCGCTAATCCTAATTTTTTATTAATCATTATAATCTCTTTATGTATTAAATTTAAAGTTAATGCCAAAGCTCTATCTATTTTAAATGTATTAAAATATTTCTTCAGCACGATTATATTAACAAAGCATACTTAAATTGCCAATACTTTAAATTTAATGACATTACTTTATATTTAATTAATTATCAGTCATGAGATACAGAGATGATTATTGGCTTAATAGTAAGGCCTAATGCTGCATCTATCATGTGTATTTACGGGCTAGATGAAAATTCACGGGCACAACACCATAATATGCGAATTAAAATAAGTTCAAATTTGTTATCGCTGACTCAATTTTACAATTAAGTTGCACCTAGTTGCACTCGAAACTAGACATGTAAAATAATTTCACGTATTTTGTTTATTAGAAGAATAACTCGCAATCGTTACGATTTTTAAGCTAGTTACTGAACGTTACAAAGAACACTAATATTTGTTCAACTATTAATATATTTTCAGACAACTTCCATGAGGTCCTTATGTCAAACACCACCAGTACAACCGGGGTTAAACTCGATAATGAAACAAAAAATCACTTAAAAACTATAGCTTCAGCATTAGATAGAACCCCTCACTGGGTAATTAAGCAGGCAATTTTTAATTATATAGAAGCGTTTAATCATGGTTATGTTGATAATTTGGGCAACCTCTCTTTAGAATCAATATCAATACACGGGAGCAATTTATCTGATTCAGATATTGAAATTATTGAGTCTGATATGAACTCATCATCAGAAAAAACAAACCTATCATACCAACCAGAGCAACCCTTTCTTGAATTTGCACAATACATTCACCCACAATCTGTTTTACAAGCTGCAATAACAAGTGCATACAGACGCTCAGAATCTGATTGTATTGTTACACTTATTGAACAAGCTAAACTTTCAGATGAGTTACAAGTATCGGCACAACAGCTAGCCACTAAATTAACCACTACACTTCGTAATCAAAAGACTCAATCTGGAAAAGCGGGTATTGTTCAAAATCTCTTACAAGAATTTTCGCTATCTTCACAAGAAGGAGTTGCGTTAATGTGTCTTGCTGAAGCGCTTCTACGTATCCCTGATAAAGCAACCCGCGATGCATTAATCAGAGATAAAATTAGTGGTGGTGATTGGAAAGCGCATATTGGTCATAGCCCTTCTCTTTTTGTTAATGCTGCAACATGGGGATTGATGCTAACGGGTAAATTAGTTTCTACTCATAATGAAAATCAGCTTTCATCTTCTATAGGAAAAATTATTAGCAAAGGAGGAGAGCCTGTTATTCGTAAAGCTGTTGACATGGCGATGAGATTAATGGGTGAACAATTTGTAACAGGTGAAACCATTGATCAGGCTCTTGCAAACGCAGTAAAACATGAAGCTAAGGGCTTTAGGTATTCCTACGATATGCTAGGGGAAGCGGCTTTAACAGAGCAAGATGCAAAAGCTTATTTGGCATCTTATGAACAAGCTATCCATGCAATAGGCAAAGCGGCTGATGGTAAGGGTATTTACGAAGGTGCTGGGATTTCAATTAAATTATCTGCATTGCATCCACGATATAATCGTGCAAATTTTGATAGAGTCATGCTAGAGTTATACCCAATCTTAAAAAATCTTGTACTACTCGCTAAATACTATGATATAGGTCTGAATATTGATGCAGAGGAAGCAGATAGATTAGAAATTTCTCTCGATTTACTTGAAAAGCTATGTTTTGAACCTGAATTAAAAGGGTGGCATGGTATCGGCTTTGTTATTCAAGCTTATCAGAAACGTTGTCCTTATGTAATTGATTATTTAGTCGATTTAGCTAAAAGAAGCCAACGAAGGCTTATGATCCGATTAGTTAAAGGTGCATATTGGGATAGTGAAATAAAAAGAGCACAATTAGATGGACTCGAAGATTATCCTGTATATACCAAAAAAAATCATACTGATATCGCTTATATCGCCTGTGCACGAAAATTACTCAGTGAGCCAAATTATATTTATCCTCAGTTTGCAACTCATAATGCTCAAACCCTTAGCACGATTTATCACCTAGCCGGCAACCATTACTATCCTGGTCAGTATGAGTTTCAATGCCTTCATGGTATGGGGGAGCCTTTATATGAACAAGTAGTCGGCTCATCAGAAGAAGGTAAACTAAACCGCCCTTGCCGCATCTATGCTCCTGTGGGTACCCATGAGACTTTACTTGCCTACTTGGTAAGACGTTTACTTGAAAATGGCGCAAATACTTCATTTGTGAATCGAATTGCTGACGAAACGATTAAGATTGAAACGCTTATTGAAAGTCCAGTTGCAATCGCTCAGCAACTTGCACAAGAAGAAGGCTCACTTGGCTTACCACACTCTAAAATCCCAGTGCCAAGGCACCTATTTGGAGATAATCGCCTAAATTCACGCGGATTTGATCTTTCTAACGAACACAGGCTGGCATCTCTTTCATCTGCATTACTTAAAAGCACGCAAGATCAAATCGTTGCATACCCAGTTCTAAATGACACTGAGGTATTTTCAAAATCAAATAGTCATTCAAAATCTGACTTAAATGACTCACACCAAGTATTATCTACCATAATCAATCCTGCTAACCTGCAAGATACGGTTGGATTAGTTCAAGAGGCGACGATCGATCATGTTGATCAAGCATTTAGTATAGCTAAAAACAATCAAATGATTTGGTCCTCTACCCCAATTCAAAAAAGGGCTGATATTTTAAATAACACTGCAGACTTAATGGAAAATGCACTTCCTCAGCTTCTGGCTATTTTATCTAGAGAAGCAGGTAAAACCTATCAGAATGGTATTTCCGAAGTGCGTGAAGCGATTGATTTTTTACGTTACTATGCTGAGTTTGCTACATTACACTTATCCCAAGGTACAACTAGGCCTCTTGGAACCGTGATTTGTATTAGCCCTTGGAATTTTCCTCTTGCTATCTTTACAGGCCAAATTGCTGCGGCTTTAGTGACTGGAAATTGTGTGATTGCTAAACCTGCTGAACAAACACCATTAATTGCCTTCAAGGCAGTACAACTATTCATCGAAGCGGGTCTGCCTATTGGCATACTCCAATTATTACCAGGTAGTGGAGAAATAATCGGTTCTGCACTCACTAAAGATGATCGCACAGACGGTGTCATTTTCACCGGTTCTACCCAAGTCGCGAAACTTATTCAAAGCACACTGAGTGACAGATTAAGTAAAGATGGCAAATCCGTTCCACTTATTGCTGAAACGGGTGGCCTTAATGCCATGATAGTTGACTCTTCAGCATTAACTGAGCAAGTTGTCAATGACGTGATTGTGTCTGCTTTTGATAGTGCAGGGCAAAGATGCTCAGCACTTCGAATTCTTTGTCTCCAAGACGATATTGCGGAAAAAACCTTGCAAATGTTACGTGGCGCAATGGGACAATACAGAATAGATACCCCAGATAAATTAACTACTGACATAGGGCCTGTTATTGATAAAGAGGCAAAAACGATTATTGAAACTCATATTGAATCTATGAGAACACATGGATTTAAAGTTTTCCAAGGTGCTTTTGACTCAACCCACTTCAGTCGAATTTGGGAAAATGGTCACTTTATTGTTCCTACTTTAATTGAAATTAATTCTATTTCTGATTTAAAACAAGAAATATTTGGGCCTGTATTGCATGTTGTACGTTACAAACGTAACTCTCTTGCAAATTTAGTTGAACAGCTTAATGCGACAGGATATGGGTTAACTTTTGGAGTTCATAGTCGGATAGATGAAACCATTGATAAGCTCACCACAAAAGTCAATGCAGGTAATCACTATGTCAATCGTAATGTTGTAGGTGCAGTCGTGGGTGTGCAACCATTTGGTGGTGAAGGTCTCTCTGGAACTGGGCCTAAGGCAGGCGGACCTCTTTACTTATACCGCTTACTCAAAGATAAATCTTCAGATTCAGTTTATAGCTATTTTAATAATCTTGAAGAAACCATTTCTGAACACGTTGACGCGAGCAGAGAAAATATTGTATCAAGAACACTGCGTGATAAACTTATCGAAAATCATTATCTAATGATTAATAACGCTAATCAGTTTGAGTCTATCTTACCAACGTTTGCTAAACTTTCGGAACGCTATTTAATTGAAAGTCAATCAGGTATTGAACGAACATTAATTGGCCCAACTGGTGAGAAAAATAGCTACTTAATCAAGCCGAGACATTCTGTCTATACACAAGCTAACTCACTGCAAGATTATCTGACTCAATTACTTGCCATGACAGCAATTGGCGCTTCAGTGATTTGGGAGCGCAACACTCATACGGAACATCTTTTTTCAATGCTGCCTAAACCTATTCAAGCTTCTATCCATATGGTCGAACATTTTAAAGATAGTTTGGCAAGTTCAGTGATTGCACCAGATGCGATTTTGTTTCATGGTGATGCTGATATATTGCTTAACTTGCAGAAGGTTATAGCACAATCGCTGCAACCGATTATACCTATAGTCGCGTTACCTGCATTTGAAGATAATATTCCGCTAGAATTGTTTTATTTTGAAAGATCGCTCAGTGTTAATACCGCCGCTGCAGGTGGTAACGCAAGTTTAATGACGATTGGCTAGGTAGCTTTAAGTTAATTCATTCAATTTATGTGCATTCTTTGATCAAAAAGCCGGTTAGTACCGGCTTTTTATTTTAATCGCTAACTTATCTAGTATGCCGTACCCTCGTCCTTCAGAGCGGGGTAATGTCAATCAGCCTACCTTACTATGAAATGCCCTACTTCTTTTTAGATCTGCTTAACCCAAATAGCTGGCGAAGTCATGATAATTAGCCATGTTTTTTAGCGAACACATCCATAAAGTCACATAATGCCTGCACGCCTTCAAGCCCCATTGCATTATAAATAGAGGCACGCATCCCGCCTAATGCTCTATGCCCTTTAAGAGCTTGTAAGCCAGATGCTTCTGCTTCTTTTAAGAATAACTCATCAAGTTTACTGTCAGCTAATTGGAACGGGATATTCATCCATGAACGATTATTCGCGCAGATTCTGTTGATATAAAAATCATTGGAATCTATAGCTTTATAAAGCAATGCTTGTTTAGCTTCATTACGTGCTTCCATCGCTTTAATACCACCGTTTTCTTTCAACCATTCAAACACCAAACCAGATAAGTACCAAGCAAAAGTCGGCGGAGTATTAAACATCGAATCATTTTCAGCAAGGATTTTATAATTTAAAATAGAGGGAGTAACAGAGTTAGCCCTATCAAGTAAATCTTCTTTTATAATGATGATGGTCAGACCTGCAGGGCCAATGTTTTTTTGTGCGCCAGCATAAATAACATCATACCGACTGACATCAATTTCACGCGATAAAATTGATGAAGAATAATCCGCCACAACAATTTTTCCAGAAAAATCAGGCTGTTCATGAATTGCAATTCCATCAATAGTTTCATTTGGGCAGTAATGAACATAAGCAGCTTCATCTGTTAATAGCCATTCGCGCATCGGCTTCACACCACGCATGCCATCTGGGTGGACATGGTTAATATCAATCACATTGACCTTACAGTATTTTTGAGCTTCTTCAACTGCACTATGTGCCCAGTATCCTCCATCAATATAATCAGCAGTAGTCTTCAAACCTAATAAATTAAGGGGGATTGCCGCAAATTGTGCTCTAGCGCCACCATGAGCAAAAAGCACCTTGTAATTATTCGGTATATTCATCAACTCGCGTAGATCTTGCTCTGCTTTTGCTGCAATTTCCATAAAAGGTTTGCCTCTGTGGCTAACTTCCATCACTGAGGTGCCTTGATTGTTCCAGTTACGTAATTCAGCTTGTGCTTTTTCTAATACCGCTTCTGGTAACATTGCAGGTCCGGCACTAAAATTAAATACTTGATGCATACTGACTCCTTAAATTGTCAATAAATGGTCCGCAGAGCCTTTACAGCGCTCGTTCATAGTTGTTAAATAATCGTCTTACGCTTGACTTAAGCGATATTGACTCAAATAATTACGAATTTTCTTGCTCTAACTCTGTCAAAATAATATTAATTTCAACAATCACTTCTCTTGTTATCATGGCGACAACTTTGTAAAAGTCATGATCTGTATAAGCTTCGATTTTACCTAAAATACCTAGACTAAATGGCTCAATGAGTTCACTGAACACACAATTCATTAACTCTTGTAATTCTTCCACACGTTCATCTTCTACTTCTTCAGATTGTTTATGATATAAAGTTGTTTCAATCCAAGCAAGTATAAGCCAATGAAATCCATAATGTGCATAGTCAGTTGTCTCGGTCACGGGCATATCTATCGTTGCAACGATTTCTTTTATCTGTTCGATTGTAAGCGTTTGATATTTTTCACTCAACTCTGGTGTCAAGCGAAGGGAAAGTCTTTCATTAAACAAATCATCATACGCCTTTGCAATCTCAGTAAGGGGATGTTTTTCTAACCGTTTAAAAAGCTCCGCTTGTTCTATTGGCCAAGAGTCATAGAGTTTACCTGTTTTAATTAAGTCATATAACCCACTTAATTCTTGTGAACTTGGGTGCCTATAATATAAATTCCCCAAAATCCTCATAATTGCGCTCAATTCAGTTACATTTTGAGGGTTTACCGTTTGCATATTGTGTATCCTATTATTTAATTTACATTATTGCATTTAATATTATGCTTAATTTCATCTAGTGTATTTGCAACAAATTGCTGTATTTCTGGCATGAAATTAAAAAAATCAGCTTGATAAGATTCGTAATCAGTTTCGAGTGATTCAGTTGCAAAGCGCATCATTGATTTATTCTGTGTACGCTTATCCATTTGTATTAATATTGTTTTTAAGCCAAGTACATCTTGATATTGGCACAACCAATTTTCTGAAAACAAAAAAGGTAACATTCTATGTGTTCTCTCTGGCAATACCGATTCATGTTGTTTAAGCGATGTGTAGAAACTATCAACAAATTGCTCTAAAGGCACCGAGTGAAATTTATGCCAGTGCTTAGCAAGAAAGTGATCAAAAAACATATCAACAATCACTGGACTAAAGTGTCTAAACTTATCAAATAAGCGCCTTACACTTTGCCTGAAAAAAGGGTGAGCATCTGTAAACGTATCTATTTTACGGTGTAATAAAATTCCTAACCGGATTTCGTCTTCATACGCTTGGTACAATTGCCCCTTGACTGCATCAGCAATAAAGTTTCCGATCTGCCGCTTCGGTATATCATCAGATAAATAAACATGCGCTAAAAAATTCATTCAAAATCCTCAGTCAAAGGAATGCTAACAAATTAATATCCTATCACTTAGGATTTAAACTTGAAATAGTTTAGTAATAATCTTTATTTAATTTCTGATGAATATTACGCGCAAAAAAAACGGTCTAAAAAGACCGTTTCAAAAAGTGATTACTGTTATTTTACTTTTTTCTCACGTACATGTAGCCCACGTTTCTCAAGCCCACGATAAATCAATTGTTGTTGAATAATCGTCACTAAGTTACTCACAGTATAATATAATACTAGACCTGATGGGAACCATAAGAAAAATACGGTAAAGATAACAGGCATATAAGTCATAATCTTTTGTTGCATAGGATCAGTTACAGTTGTTGGGGAGAACTTCTGAATGAAGAACATAGTCAGCCCCATTAACAAAGGTAAGATAAAGTAAGGATCGCGCGCAGAAAGATCTTGTATCCAGAAAATAAACTCAGCATGGCGCAGTTCAACAGAGCTCATCAACATATAATAAAGTGATAAGAAAATTGGCATCTGAATAATAACTGGTAAACATCCTTTTAGAGGATTAACTTTTTCTTCTTTATACAACTTCATCATTTCTTGGCTCATGCGAGTACGATCATCTCCAAAACGCTCACGCATTTCTTGAATTCTCGGTTGCAATAGTTTCATTTTAGCCATAGAAGTGTATTGAGCACGGGTTAATGGATACATGACACCGCGCACTATAAAGGTGATTCCTATAATTGCAAAACCCCAATTACCAACGAATCCATAGATGAACTTAAGGAGATGGAATAAAGGTTGAGATAAAAACCATAACCAACCATAGTCAACTGTCAAATCTAGATGTTTAGCAACTAATGCCATTTCTTCTTGTAACTCTGGTCCTACCCATAATTTAGAAGAAAAAGTATGGCTTTGACCAGGAGAAATTTCTACAGGTGTCCCCACAAAGTTGATAGAGGCAATACCGGTATCTCTATTAAAATAGGTTGAAAATGTATTTCTATCAGTTTCAGATGGGATCCATGCTGTCGCAAAATATTGTTGCAACATCGCAATCCATCCACCTTGTGTTTCAATATTTAATTTGGCATCTTCTATATCACCAAAACCATACTTTTTATATTTATCATCAACAGTTGAGTACGCAGCTCCGCGGTAGGTGTGCAATGCAAAATTATCACTTTCACCTTCGCGCCCTGCTGGTAATGAAATCGATTGTTGTAGTTGACCATACAGTTTTAAATTAAGGGGAGTTGTTGTCGTATTATCAACTAAATAATCAACATTTATAACATATTGTCCACGTTTAAAAGTAAAGGTTTTCGTAAACTCGGCCCCGTTTGTATTTCTAAACGTCATCGGTACAACAAGCGTGTCTTGACCTTCTTTAAGATCAAAGCTTGACTGAGCTACTTCAAATTGTGCTCTACCCTTATTGGTATCAATAGCATCAGGTCCTGTTAGTCCACTTTGTGCGTGATAGGTATATCCTGGTAATGTCGTCAGTAAATTAAACGGAGTATCGGAATGTAATGCTTCAGGATAATTCAACAAAGATGCTTGAACAATATCACCACCGCTGGTATTAATTGTCAATCTTAAAACGTCTGTTGTGACTGTAATGAGCTTACCGTCTGTTTTTGCAGCAAGCAATGGATCTGCCGGTGCACTTGTGACTATCGCTGCTTGATTGAGGGCTTTCGCTTCATCATCCGTCCAGGCTTTCCAAACCAAAAAGGTGACAACAAGAAAGGCAATCAAAAAAAGATTACGTTGTTGTTCCATAGCTTACAATTCTCTCCTACTGATTAGACTAATTAGTATCTGACTTGTCAGTGCGCTTTTTTTTCTGTTCATTCGTTACGGGGTGATTTGGCACTGGGTCATCTCCCCCTGGGTGTAACGGATGGCATTTAAATATCCGTTTTAAAGACAATAAAAACCCTTTAACAAATCCGAATTTTTCTATTGCCTCTATTGAATAATGAGAACAGGTTGGATGAAATCGGCATGACGGGCCAAGTAATGGGCTAATAATATACTGATAACCTTTAATAACCACAATTAAGCATTTTGCGCCAAACGACGGTGACGACGCCATAATTTATCCAATATTACTCTTAATTCATCATTAGATAGCTTTTCAGCTGGTTTTTTCACAATTACCACAAAGTCTACTGCCGGTAAATCGTGCTGTATCAATCGAAACGATTCTCGAACAATACGCTTCACGCGATTTCTCTCATGTGCGCGTTTAATCTGTTTTTTAGCTACAGTTAAACCGAGCCTAGGATGAGTATTTGAATTTTTACGGGCAAGGATAGTTACTTCGGGGGTACCAGCTCGTGATGGATTTTGAAACACAAGACTGAATTGTGTGGGGGCTAATAACCTTAACACCCGAGGGAATGACAGTTTCACCACTTTAAAATTACCACCAATTTGAAACTTACGTTGGTAAGTGTATGGGTGCAATAACCAATACACTGACGACTAGCATTGCGTTTAACATTTCTATTTTAATTAGGTAACCTAAAAAGCTTACCTAATTTATACAGCGATTTGAGTTAAGTTAATATATTTAGGTGAATTTACACTTAATTAACTTACACTTGGCTAAAATATACTTAACGCAAGTTACAAAATGGAACAATAATCTTATTTTGAAGATACTGTTAAACGTGCGCGGCCCTTAGCACGACGGTTAGCAAGCACTTTACGGCCATTTTTAGTTGCCATACGAGCACGAAAACCATGGGTACGAAGACGCTTTGTATTAGAAGGTTGGAAAGTACGTTTCATTTTTAATCACCTATAAATGTAAATTTAACTACTAAAAGATCGGTACGCAGACAATCTAATGTCTTTTTATCAGTTCTGTTCGCGCACCAATACACAAAAAGTCGACGAATTATACAGAGATAAAGGTAATTCGCAAACTTTAATTTGATTTTTTATGCTTATCTGCTCAGTTTTTTCGCAGTCTAGCCAAAATAAAGTGCAATTTTACCTAATAATTTTGAAGAAATCAATTAAGTTAAAACAACATCAAACTGTTCATGCGAATATAAAGGATCGATTTGAACTTTAACTTGCTTGCCAATAAAAATACCAAGCTCGGCTAAATTATGGCTTTCTTCTGCTTGTAATGCACGCCCAAGTTCAGATGACGCGTAAATTAAAAAACTATCTGCACGATACAACTGATCCATCCTAACAACTTCACGCATCACTTCATGACAAAGTGTTTCAATATTTTTGACTGTACTTCTACCATGACATGTAGGGCATTCTTGGCATAAAACATGCTCTAAACTTTCTCTGATCCGTTTACGCGTCATTTCAACAAGCCCAAGTTGAGAAAATCCATTTACCACAGTTTTCACTCTATCGATAGATAATGCTGCATTTAAAGCTGCTAAAACTCGTTTTTGATGTTCGGGATTTTTCATATCAATAAAGTCAATAATAATTATTCCACCTAAATTTCTAAGGCGAAGTTGCCTTGCAATCACTTGGGTTGCTTCCATATTAGTATTAAAAATTGTTTCCTCAAGATTCCTATGCCCTACAAATGCGCCTGTATTGATGTCAATAGTAGTCATTGCTTCAGTTTGATCGATAATCAAATAACCACCTGATTTCATTAATACTTTTTTATCCAATGCCCGTTGAATTTCATTTTCAACATCGTGCAATTCAAAAATTGGCTGCTTGCCTGTATAAAGCTCTATTATTGAGCTTAATTCAGGAATGTATTCATCTGTGAATTTAACTAATTCTTGCATTGCGGTTTTGGAATCTATTCTGATTCTATCTAACGTACCAGTAGAAAAATCTCTAAGAAGTCTTTGTTCAAGCGGTAATTCTGCATACAGTTGTTTACTCGTTCCTTTTCTTTGCTTACGCTCTAAAATTTTTTGCCAAAGTCGTTTCAAAAATAAAGCATCATGAAGAAGCTCTTCTTCCCCAGCCCCTTCAGCAGCAGTTCTAACGATAAATCCGCCATGTTCATCGCAAAAAGGTAAAACAATTTTCTTTAATCGTTCTCTCTCTACTTCACTCTCAATTCTTTGAGAAACACCAACATGAGAAGAGCCGGGCATAAAAACAAGATGCCTACACGGTACTGTAATATCGGTTGTTAACCTAGGTCCTTTACTTCCTAAAGGATCTTTGACAACTTGTACAGTCACATCCTGACCTTGGCTCACTAGTTTTGAAATATCATGTACATTAAACTGTTTTTGTTCTTCCCCTGCAACGCACTCTGTATGGGGCATAATATCTGATGCATGCAAAAAAGCAGCTTTATCTAGGCCAATATCGACAAATGCGGCCTGCATACCTGGCAGTACCCTGATGACTCGTCCTTTATAAATATTCCCCACCATTCCACGTTTAGATTCCCGCTCAATATGTATTTCTTGTAACAGCCCACTTTCAATATGAGCAACACGAGTTTCTGATGGGGTGACATTGATTAATAATTCAATATTTTTACTCATTTTATAACGTATCCAAATAGCGTTCTGCATCTAGCGCGGCCATACATCCTGTGCCAGCTGAGGTAATTGCCTGTCTATAGATTTGATCTATTACATCACCTGCAGCAAACACATTTGGTAATGAGGTTTGTGTCGCAAATCCCTCTAATCCTGATTTAACTTTGATATAGCCGTTATTGAGTTCTAGTTGATTGACAAATAATTGTGTATTTGGTGAATGACCGATTGCAATGAACACACCATGAACATTTAAAGTGGTCAATTCATTTGAATTGACATGTTTTATTTGCACGCCATTGACCCCTGAGTCATCTCCTAGTACTTCTTGTAACGTATATTCCATATGGAGAATGATTTTACCTTCTGCTACTTTTTTATTTAACCTGTCAATCAGTATTTTCTCAGCTTTAAAAGCGTTACGCCTATGAATAATATGCACTTCACTTGCAATATTAGAAAGATATAGCGCTTCTTCAACTGCTGTATTTCCACCGCCTACAACAGCCACTTTCTGATTTCGATAAAAAAAGCCATCACAAGTCGCACACGCTGAAACCCCTTTCCCTTTAAAAGCTGTTTCAGAAGGCAAACCAATATATTTTGCTGATGCGCCAGTTGCTATAATTAACACATCGCAAGTATAGTGGAAATTATCACCAAAAAGTTGCAGCGGTTTTTCCTGCAAAGATACTCGATGAATATGGTCAAAAATAATTTCTGTATCAAATGTTTCAGCATGTTCATGCATTCTCTGCATAAGCGCTGGCCCAAGAAGTCCACTTGGATCGCCAGGCCAATTCTCAACTTCCGTAGTCGTCATCAATTGCCCGCCTTTATCCATACCTGTTATTAATACAGGTGATAAATTAGCTCTAGCTGCATAGATAGCAGCAGTATATCCTGCAGGGCCTGATCCTAAAATGAGGACTTTAATATGCTTAGTTTCCAATTCTTTTTTAGTTTGTACAAAGGGTTTGAGCATTAGTAGCACCTTATTTTTTGTTATAACGTCAATGTTAAATCTAAAAAGCGATCTTAATGTGATTCGATTTCTAACAGTACTGATATTACCACGATTATATATTACAAAAAGAGCAGTACATCAAAATAATGAATGTACTTACAATAAACCCCTGGATTATTTTTATATTGAAATATACTAATTCACACTCAATTACGTTTGAGTATGTTATGCTTTAGACTATTAACAATTATAGTGTATGACTAATAGTAAGTTGGTTGAACGATTTAATCTGAGCGAAAATTTTTTCAAAAAAACAATTGTAAAGATTTGAAAGTAAGCAATTCTCTCGTTAATTTTATTTCAATAAATAACAACTAATTACATCGATCTGACACCTAAAATTGTAATTTTATCCTTTTTTTGGCATAATATTTTTTAAATAAATTGAACTTTTTGCCAAAAAAACTTACTAAATGGAATGATTTCATGCTCAATCTGTGATCGATGACTTTGTTCCTTGTACAGACACAGGATGTCAGAAAATGAAACGCGAAGAATTGACAGACCAAATTTTAGTCGAAAAAGTACAAGCTGGTGACCAGCAAGCTTTCAATCTTCTCGTAATTAGGTACCAAAATAAAGTAGCAAGCGTCGTAAGCAAATATGTTCCTTATAGTGATATAGCCGATGTGACGCAAGAAGTTTTTATAAAAGCTTACCGCTCTTTGCACTCATTTAGAGGTGATAGTAGCTTTTATACTTGGTTGTATAGAGTAGCATCTAATATAGCCAAGAATCATTTAACTGCTGAAAAAAGAACGATTGATGCAATAGACATGGGTGAACAGGATATCTCCTTTTTTGAGTCAAACAGCTCAATGCAAGAGATTGATAACCCTGAAAGTATAATGATTTCAGAAGAATTAAATGATGTAGTGTTTTCAATCATACAATCATTACCAGACGATCTTAGGGTAGCAATCGTGCTTAGAGAACTTGAAGGGATGAGTTATGATGAAATTGCAGTAAAAATGAATTGTCCTGTCGGTACCGTGCGATCTAGAATATTTAGAGCCCGAGATATCATAGACACTCAAATTTTGCCGCATTTAAAAAATCGGTAAAATGACGTTTCTAGTGTGAAAAAATGTGTATAATTAACCAGACACAACCCTAGAGACTAAAATTTTAACTAAACAAAGGTATTTTAGTATGCAAAAAGAAGCTCTTTCGGCATTAATGGATGGTGAGTTAAACAGTCGTGAAACTGCACATTCACTGATCAATCAAATGAAAGAAGATGCGGATTTACGTGGTGCATGGCAACGTTATCATCTAGTTCGTGATGCTTTAAAAGGCGAAGCAACTCAATTACTAGACATTAATATTGCGGAATGTGTTGCAAAGCAACTTAAAGATGAACCGATTATTTTTACCGGCAATGCTCGTAAAAATGAAAATACTGATAAAACGTCTAGATCTATGCTCACAAAACTAGCAAAACCGTTTACTACTCAAGTTATTCAATTTGGATTCGCGGCTTCTGTTGCTTTTGCTGTGATCATAGGCGTACAACATTTTAATGCACCAAGTGATTCGCAAAGTATTCAGTTTACTGAAAACCCAGCTTTTAATACTCTGCCTATTTTTGGTGATGCGACCCAAGTTAGTTTAGGTGTACCTTCAGTTACAAATAAACAGCAACTTAGCCAAAGTCAGCAGCAACTTCAAGAGCAGCGCAAGCGTGTAAATGCGATGCTACAAGATTACGAACTTCAAAAAAGACTCAGTAAAACACAAAGTGAGTCGATAAAAACGCCTGCTCAAGCTGGTTTATCCGTTCCAGGCACTCAAAACTTAGGTGAAGAGGTTTTAAAAACACAATAATAAGTTGTTTTTAATTATTCACTTGATGTCGTTCGTATAAAAGCTGTGATTTATCACAGCTTTTTTTTCGCAAAAAAAATGAATGACGCATATGACTAAATAAGAATCATCACACTAGCGCTAAAATACGCTAATAATTTTATAAATGTTATTATTTTAAACCACCACGTTACAATCTCAAGCATCTTTTATCATAATTTTAAGGATAAAATACTTTATAAAAGATGTCATTAGCTAGTTATTATATTTTATGTTGTTTTGACAAGGAGGTTTTATGCATGCACCCATGCCTTTAATATCCACCATGGTAGGTGGGTTAGTATTAGCTTTTATACTCGGAATGCTTGCTCATAGAGTTAAAATATCACCACTCGTAGGTTATCTTGCCGCCGGAATCATTGTTGGACCATTTACACCTGGGTATGTAGCCGATTTGTCATTAGCCCCTCAGCTTGCTGAATTAGGAGTAATCATGCTTATGTTCGGCGTGGGCTTACACTTCTCAATTAATGATTTATTAGCCGTAAAACATATTGCAATTCCTGGTGCTATATTACAAATTGCTGCAGCGACATTACTCGGTTTCTGCTTAGGTCAAATGCTTGGATGGTCTCTTATAACAGGGATCCTATTTGGGCTATGTTTATCTACTGCAAGTACTGTTGTACTATTAAGGGCGATGGAAGAAAGGCAATTAATTACGACTAAAAAGGGAAAAATAGCAATCGGATGGTTAGTAGTTGAAGATCTCGTCATGGTTTTAGCACTGGTTCTATTTCCTGTTATCACAGAAATGCTTTCAAAAGAAGGTGTGTCACCCACAGAAATCCTTTACTCTCTTATTATTACGCTAACAAAGGTGATTGCTTTTATTGCTTTTATGCTAATTATTGGCAAGCGTGTGATTCCTTGGTTATTAATACGTGCGGCAAGAACAGATTCAGATGAATTATTTACATTAGCAGTCCTAGCGATTTCAATTGGAATTGCATTTGGAGCGGTAGAACTATTTGATGTTTCATTCGCTTTAGGTGCTTTTTTTGCTGGGGTCATTTTAAATGGGACCGAATTTTCACACAGAGCAACGAACAATACTCTACCGCTTAGAGATGCATTTGCTGTACTTTTTTTTGTATCCGTTGGTATGTTATTTAATCCTGCTGTTATCCTTGAATCTCCATTTGCGCTGATAGGAACGTTGTTCATTATTCTATTAGGTAAATCAATTATTGCCTATGGTTTAGTCCGTTTTTTTAAACATTCTAAAGAAACCGCACTGACAGTTTCAATTAGTCTTGCACAGATTGGTGAATTTGCATTTATATTAGCTGGACTAGGATTAGCACTAGGTATTGCGGATAGTAAATTACATAACTTAGTGCTGGCAGGCGCAATTTTATCTATCAGTATCAACCCATTTTTATTTACTATTGCGGATAAATTCGCCTTATCTCGTCTACGTAAGAATACAACTTTAACTGACACAACTAGCAAAGAAACAGCTAAACCTATTGATAAACAGCAACCAATGATGCCGTTTTCTGATCATATCGTCATTGTTGGATATGGTATTATTGGTCAAAAATTACTATCAGAGCTCAATGATGCAAATGAAGAAGTGGTCATTGTTGATCATGGAAAAGAGAAAGTTAGGTTACTCAAAATGGAAGGTCATCATGTCATTCTTGGTGATGGGATTTCAGAGGAGGTACTCACACTATCTGGGATTGCTAAAGCTAAATGGCTTTTTATTACCCTTGATAATCCATACGAAACAGCACAAATCATGCAAATGACAAAATCACTAGCAAGTCATGTCAAAATTGTAACCTATGGAAGCCATTTAGATGAAATTGAGTATTTATACGACCAAGGCGCGTATGAAGTCATCGAAGTTAAAAAAGATATCGCCATTACAATGGCTTCAAAAGTCATTCCCTCGTTATAGTAACGACAGTGTGCAGCTTTTAGGGATATCCCGAAACTTGCACACTATGCAACAACAATCACCCTATTAAATAAAAAGCTGCCTTATATTTGCGCCCTAAAGGACGGGATATAAGGCACGCATGGTAAGTGCATCTATAGCAGACGAACACTCCATGACAAAGTCAAATCATTCCCCAAAAGAAGATAATATTGTCTTAATACTCATTCTCCTCCCCCCTTATCCTCCCTATTATATTTATTAAGGATGATGTATTACTTTTAAATTCTGAGATTATATCAAACATGAAGTTAATTTTTGTTTTTAAACCCAACTAGCGTTTTAGCTAGCACTTAATAAAAGGGGATTCCCTTTAATAAGAGGATAACAACATGAGTAATAAATCAAACAATCAATCTAATCTTTCTTTTAATAAAGAAATGTTTAATGCATCTATTGCTAGAGTTTACCAAAAACTTGGTCTGTCCGCTGCAACTGAAATGAACCAAAAACAATGGTGGGAAGCTGTCAGCATAGCAGTTTCAGAACAACTAAATTTGTTGCCTTCACACTTTGAAAAACAAAAAATAAGTAAAAGTGATAAGCGTCACGTTAATTACCTGTCAATGGAGTTCTTAATTGGCCGTTTAACTCACAATAATTTATTAAATTTAGATTGGTATGATGCTGTTGCTGAGCTTGTGAAATCTCATGGCATTGAACTTGCTGATCTACTAGATGAAGAAATTGATCCTGCACTAGGTAATGGTGGTTTAGGTCGTCTTGCAGCGTGTTTCTTAGATTCAATGGCTACGTTAAATCAACCTGCAATGGGATATGGTCTTAATTACCAATATGGCCTTTTCAGACAAAGTTTCAAAGATGGTCATCAACAGGAGTCTGCCGATAATTGGAATAGAGATAACTATCCGTGGTTTAGACATAATGCCCAAAATGATGTTGTTGTTAATTTCGGTGGCCATGTTGAAACAGATGTGGATGGTAGAAAAAAATGGGTGTCATCTTTTAGTTTGCATGGTGAAGCATGGGACTTACCTGTACTTGGATACCGCAATGGTATCAGCCAACCGTTACGCCTGTGGAAAGCCAATACCCCTTCTCCATTTAATCTACATGAATTTAACATGGGCCATTATCTGCATGCCGAGCTTGATGGGAATAATGCTGAAAAGTTAACTAAAGTTTTATATCCAAATGATAATCATCAAGCAGGAAAAGAACTACGTTTAATGCAACAGTATTTTCATTGCGCTTGTTCAATTGCGGATATTTTGAAAAAACACTTTTCCTTAGGCCGTCAATTAAAAGATTTAGCAAAATATGAAGTCATTCAACTTAATGATACTCACCCTGCTATTGCTATTCCTGAATTATTACGTGTACTTTTAGATATTCATCATATGAGCTGGGAAGATGCTTGGGCCATTACTAGTAAAATATTTGCTTATACTAACCATACATTATTACCAGAAGCATTAGAGTGCTGGGATGAGCATTTAGTTCACCGCTTATTGCCTCGTCATGTAGAGTTAATGCACGCAATCGATCATCACCTCAAACCACTTGTCAATGCAAAATGGCCTGGGGATGAGGCTGTTTGGCATAAACTTGCCATCTGTCATAATCACCAATTAAGGATGGCTAATCTTTCTGTAATTGGTAGCTTTGCTGTTAATGGCGTTGCACAGTTGCATTCTGATTTAGTCGTTAAAGATCTCTTCCCTGAATATCATTCATTATGGCCACAAAAATTCCATAATGTAACTAATGGGGTCACACCTCGTCGTTGGCTAAAACAATGTAACCCTGCTCTTTCATCCTTAATTGATAAGACACTTAAGACTGAATGGGCTATTGACTTAGATAAACTATCTGATTTAGAAAACCACATCGATGATGAATCATTCAGACAAGCTTATCGCAACATTAAACAGGCTAATAAAGAAAAATTAGCTAATTATGTTCAGAAAAAACTAGGGATTACGATTAATCCAGAGGCAATCTTTGATTTGCAAATAAAACGTCTACACGAATACAAACGCCAGCATCTTAAATTACTCTATATTTTGACGCTCTATCGTCAATTAAGAGCAAATCCAGATCTCGATATCGCGCCACGTGTCTTTTTCTTTGCAGCAAAAGCCGCTCCTGGCTATTATTTGGCAAAAAATATTATTTATACGATAAATAAAGTTGCTGAAAAAATTAATAATGATGCAAGCATTAAAGATAAGATTAAAGTAGTATTTTTGCCAGATTATCGTGTAACAATGGCAGAATTACTGATTCCGGCTGCCGATCTATCTGAACAGATATCAACTGCAGGAAAAGAGGCATCTGGTACAGGTAATATGAAACTTGCGTTAAATGGTGCACTTACAATAGGTACCTTAGATGGCGCAAACGTTGAAATTGCACAAGAGGTTGGTAAAGAAAACATTTTTATTTTCGGTAATACGGTAGAACAGGTTAAAGCGATTAAAACTTATGGTTATAACCCTCAAGCTTTAGTCCATGGAAATTCTGATTTACAAGCCATTTTAGGTGAATTATCTGACGGTACTTTCAGCGATGGCAATACTGAAGTTTTCATGCCACTAGTTGAAAGTTTAACGATTCATGGCGATCACTACTTAGTTCTTGCAGATTATGCTGATTATGTCAGAGCTCAGACAGAAGTTGATATTTTATTCCGTCAACCAGATGAGTGGACACGCAAAGCAATTTTGAATACTGCTAGAGTAGGTATTTTTAGCTCAGATCGTTCAATTCGTGATTATCAGCAACGTATTTGGGAACAAAAACTGTAAAATAGTATTACTTTTTTTAGTAAACCAGAGTGTACTACTGTAAAATGCCGCCTTTATATTGGCGGCTTTGTTGTATGCTTTATTGAAACCAATATAACTTAAGCGTTTCATGTGATTCAGATAACAATGCACCATAGGCTTATAAAAGTGATGTATTCTTTTATGTACGCTATATGAGCATGATTAATACCATAAATACGTTTTACATTATTTATTAGGAGCTTTAAATGGATAATTCTTCTTATGATGGTTTACGCCAATCTGCTATTGCAGCAGGGATTGGTCTTAATTTTTATAATGCATATGGTCATCTTCAAGAAATCAGTGAAGAAAGTTTATCTAAATTACTTGCTGCACTTGACACAGATGCCGCACATAAAATTGATAAAGATAGATTACTTGATCCTGTATATGTAACCTACCAAGGAGATGAACAGCACTATACCATTAGGAATGCTGACCTATTTAAATGGGAGCTAAGATTAGAAGATGGTACACTTAAAGCAAATGGTCAACAAGATTGGCCTAGTTTACATTTTCCAAGTGATTTACCTCTTGGTTACCATACTCTTACACTCACTAAACTTTCAGGTACACCTACAGAAAAAGAAACACGCATTATAGTTGCACCTAAACGCTGTTTCGAACCTAAAGCGCTTCAGGAACATAAACGTTTATGGGGGGCGTGCGTCCAGCTTTATACTCTAAGAAGTGAAAACAACTGGGGAGTAGGCGATTTTGGTGATTTAAAACAGTTAGTACGCAAAGTATCTGAAAAAGGGGGAGCTTATGTAGGCCTTAATCCTTTACATTCCCTATTTCCAGCTAATCCTGCAAGTGCAAGTCCATATGCTCCCTCTTCTCGTAGATGGTTAAATGTAATTTATATTGATGTCACCGCGGTTGAAGATTATCAAAATAGTGATGAAGCACAAACTTGGTTTAAACGTCAAGATATTCAAAACAGGCTCCAAATGGCAAGAAATACCGAGTATGTCGACTATTCACTTGCTCAAGAATTGAAACTAGAAGCATTAGAAATTGCTTATAAACAATTTAAACAACGTCCTCAAACGGATTTACTACATACTCAATTTGCTGAGTTTGTCCAAAAAGGAGGAGATAGCCTATATCAACAAGCTGCATTTGATGCGCTTCATTCAAAATTGGCTGAGCACGATAAAATGCAATGGGGTTGGCCTGTATGGGATAAATCTTATAGCGATTTTCATTCTCCTGCTGTTACAGAATATTGCAAACAAAATGCGGATAAAGTCAACTTTTATCTATGGTTACAATGGATAGCTGCAGCTCAACTAGAAGCCTGCTATCAAGAAAGTCAATCACTAGAAATGCCAATTGGTATTTATCGTGATTTAGCTGTTGGAGTGGGTGAAGGTGGTGCTGAAATTTGGGGGGATAAAGATCTATATTGCCTTGGTGCATCAGTAGGCGCTCCGCCAGATGTCCTTGGCCCACAAGGTCAAAATTGGGGTTTGCCACCAATGCATCCTGCTGTGATGTTTGATAGAGCCTATCAACCTTTTATTGATTTATTACGTGCTAATATGGCGTCATGTGGTGCATTACGAATGGATCATGTTATGGGCTTACTGCGCTTATGGTGGATTCCTTATAGTCAAACTGCTGATAAAGGTGCTTATGTTCATTTTAACGTTGACCATTTCTTAGCAATATTGGCTTTAGAAAGTCAAAGACATCAGTGCATGTTAATTGGTGAAGACTTAGGGACAGTGCCGCCTGAAATTGTTGAGAAGCTTAAAAACAGTGCTGTGTATTCCTATAAAGTGGTATATTTCGAGAATGCGAATAATCATTTCTTTGCGCCTTATGACTATATTCAACAAGCGATTGCAACCATTACAACGCATGATCTTCCAACACTTCGTGGATATTGGGAAAAAAATGACTTTGACTTAGGTCGCAGTTTAGGAGTTTATAAAGATGAAGGCGTTCTTCATCATTTATCAGAAGACAGAGACTGGAAAAAGCAAGGGATGTTAGATGCATTGCATCAACATGGGTGCTTGCCACATGATTATCAACGTGATGCAAAACAAGTTCAGATGGACGCAACACTTAACCGTGCAGTACATCAGTTTATTGCACAATCTAAAACTGCATTGATAGGTTTGCAACCAGAAGATTGGTTAGATATGAGCTCACCAGTTAACATTCCTGGTACAAGTGAAGAATACCCTAACTGGAGAAGAAAACTAACTCATTCGATTGAAGAAATCTTTGCACAGCAAAACGTGAGTGATTTGTTGAACCTAGTCAACCATCATCGTAATAGTTAATTTTTTAATTATGCATTCCCTGGGCCTCATGATCTAAGGGAATGCTGTGATTTAATAGAGTAATTGATCCAAATGCCATTTATGCTAAACTAACCCAAATTCAAATCATTTCTTCTTTAATTCAATGCTGTGATTTAACTTGATTAATACCATACTATACCAATGCATCATTAACTTTCGCATGTTTTTTAAGTTATCTGTTCATATCAATATTAGAATATAAAGCGTGATTAATTGTTTACTCAGTTTTGCTAAATGGCACCATAAACTCATTAATTCCCAAAGCAAAATAGGCCCATTACTATGACCCAAAAATGGATATTTATTGACTTAACTGCCGTGACAAATATCAATGCTGTCAATTTTGATGAATATACTAGAATCATCTTATTTATTCCTCAAAATAGCCCAAACCTTGATTTAAGCATCAACCGTCAAAAAAAACCTGTGAATATGACGCTCATCAATGTACCTGTAAATCAAGTCAATAGTATTAGTCTATTTATTTCTCTGTATATTGGCATTTATGACAGTCAAACTGATAAAAAAATTGATTTCGTTATTCTCTCTCACTACAGTGGGTTTACAGACTTAACTAAGCATATGTCGATTCTAGGCCGCAATTGTACAACTATTAATGTACAATCTCTCAAAGCACTAGCACCATCATCCTCTGACGAAATTGATGCAGCCGTTGAAGCGCTGAAAACTCTTTGGGGATCGGGTAAAATTAAAAACTACCCAAAGAAATTAACCGCTCTGCGTAATGTCATAAATTCAACAAATAAAGCACTATCTGGAGCCCAAATCACCTCCATAATCGATAAACTGTGCTCAGAAAAAATCATCACATTAAATGGACAAAATATTACATTCAACCTGAGTAAATTTACGCATGCAGGTGACTATACAAATAAATATGAAATTATAGATAATTTAGATATTCCCTTCTAATCAATTAGAGAAATATAGTCAACCTCTGAATTGATTTTATTAAAAGCGAATTCAATTAGAGGTACTGCTATGTGAGATAAATGTTAAAAACTTATTTGTTTTCGCTTTAGGTTATGCAGATAGGATAAAAATTCCATTCTTGATATTTCTGTTGCACCAAGAGAGGCTGTATATGGGTTTAGAATTTGGCAGTCAAATAACTCTCCACCGCAGTCAGTAAATTTTGTGACTAGTGCATGAAATGCAACTTTAGAAGCATTACTTTCAAGACTAAACATCGACTCACCACAAAAAAGTGCACCTTGTTTAATTCCGTAAAGACCACCAACCAAGCGCTCTGCATCCCATACTTCTACGCTGCGAGCAAGCCCTATAGAATGCAAAATTTCATAGCTTTTTATGATCTCTGCAGTAATCCAAGTCCCCTCAGCTCGAATTGAGCAATGACGGATAACTTGACTGAAGGCCTTATCAAAAGTAACCGTCCAAGCAGTATTGGCAAAAAAACGTTTAAACCGTTTATTCGGTTGATAATTACTTGGAAAAAGGACTGCTCTTGGATCAGGAGACCACCATAAAACGGGTTCCCCTTCATTAAACCAAGGGAAAATGCCATTTTGGTAAGCCTCTTCTAAGCGAGAAGAGCTCAATTCGCCTCCAACGGCCAGTAATCCATTAGGATCAACTAATGCATGACTGGGATCTGGAAAAGGCGTGAAGTTATCTAAATAAGTAAGCGAGTTTGACATCTTATTGTTATCACACTTTTATTGTGTATCTACATATGCACTTATTGCATTATCAGTAGTTTATTTTCAACCGAAAAAACCCGATTAAATTTATCTAAATTAGTTTTTCGATGAGTTACCATCAACATGGTTTTATCTTTGGTTACCTCAAAAATGAGATCTAAAATGTTCTGTTCAGTAACAGCATCAAGCCCTTCAGTTGGTTCATCTAAAAGCCAAATATCTCCATTATGTAATAATGCTCTTGCAATACCTATGCGCCTAAGCTCTCCACCTGATAAACTGCGTCCGCCATCACCCATTATTTGATCTAATCCAGCACCTTCTAATAAGCGCTCTAGACCAACTTGTTTTAGAATGGATATTAAGTGCCTGTCTATTAACTCATGGCCCGCATCAGCATCATCTGACTTTAATTCATACTTAGGGTTTAATGCGATTAATATATTATCTCTAAGCGTATCATTAAAAAGATATATTTTTTGTGGCACGACAGTTATAAGTTGCCTAAGCTCAGCTTCACTATACTCTTCAATCCTTCGCCCAAGTAGTTCAATTTTCCCACCCTGATAAGGAAAAGCTCTTGTTAAAATCTGGAATAATGTTGACTTACCACTACCAGTTTTACCAATTATCGCTATTTTCTCCAGGGGTTGACTCACTAGAGTCACGTCATTTAGCACTGATTCAACTTGAGATGGATAAGTAAAACTCAACTGAACAATATTTAAAGCTGTTTTCGCTTTACTGTCGTGACGTTCTTTAATATTAGTTGTAGGGCTAGCAAATTCTACAAATGGAGATAATTCATTAATCTTATTTATTCTTTCTGCTGAAGCTAACACTAAGCCTAAATGAACAAATGCTTGACTAACGGGTACAAGCATTTCAAATACAGATAAGGTTGCAAATACAAATAATGCAGCGATGGCAGAAAAAATAACGCTATTGTCATAAGTTGGAACATGAAAAAAGGAATTTTCAGCTGGCATATTTAAAACAGGTTCTGTTCCTGTTTCAATTATAAATGCCCCTACAAAGTAAATCATAATACAGACCGTCAATCCTGCTAATATTAAAATAGCTGCACTGGCTAGCTGGGTTTGAAATGATTGTTTGGCTTCCTCAGCCATTGTGTTAGATTCAAGATTAGCTAAATCTTTAATGCCAGAATACCATTTATCATATATCAACAATACAGTTTGACCATTTAATAGTCTATTTAACGCTTGGCGATAATCCGACCTTAGTTGCACTATTTTATAACCAACCGGTTTGGCTAAATGATGAAATATAAACGGAAACGTGATTAAGATAAAACTTAATATTGAGCCGAGCATGAGGGCAAGGGAAAAATTAAAATATGCAAGTACTGTAGTTAATCCAATAATCACAATTGCAGCGCTGAGCAAGGGCGTAATTACTCGCAAGTACAGATTATCCAATGTTTCAACATCCGTAATCAAGCGATTGAGTAAATCTGCTTGGCGATAGGTTTGAGTAAGGGTGGTATACCTTGGAAAGATTGATTCAAAGACTGAAATTCTGATTTGAGCAAGTAATCTAAAAGTCGCTTCGTGCGTGACAACTCGTTCAAAGTATCGCGATGCAGTTCTTCCTATCGCAAAGCCTCTTACAAATGCAGCAGGCAAGAGATAGTTATAAGTCGCAAATCCTACAATTCCTGCAATCGCACTTCCGGCTAAAAACCAACCTGAAAGGGTTAACAGTCCAATTGTAGCTAAAAGTGTTGTGATAGATAAAAATAAACCGAGTAATAACCATCCTAAATGGTTTTTATATAATAAGAGAAAGGGTTTTAATATTTTTAACATAGGATAAGCCTAATTAACCTGCATATTCATGTAACCTAAAGTAAACCTATTCATAATAGCGCTTTATTTTAAAGCTGCAGTTAAGGATTTAAATTACACATAGTAATCATCAATCATTCAATTTTGAATGGTCATGATACCATTTTATGCTTTATCTGGCACAATTAATCTAGGCCTATTTATTTTTCATACTAATCACTCCTTCACTTTAAATCCTATGTATACTCTTATACTCCTGTTTAATTCATTTCATTCGATAAGTTTGCAAGTGAACGACTTTCTAGTATATCAGCCCATGTTCTTAGAATTGCACGTTCAATCCGGGGTGATTTTAATGTCAGAGCAAACAAGTGCTCAAGTACATTTTTAGGTGGATAAATATTCGGATCTTGCGCTATAGCTTCATCAACAAATTGCGTAGCTGCAAGGTTGGGATTGGCATAATACACATAATTACTAATATCAGCAATGACCTTAGGTTCAAGTAAATAATTTAAAAACTGATACGCTTCATCAACATTTTTTGCTGTTTTCGGGATTGCAAATACATCAAAAGACGCAAAGGTGCCTTCTTTTGGAATCACATAGTCAATTTTAATGCCATTATTAGATTGTGCTGCTTTATCCATAGCCTGGTAGATATCTCCACTCCAGCCTATCGCAACGCAGACTTTCCCTGAGGCAAGATCATCAATTAAGTTCGTCGAATCAATATACCTAACATAGGGGCTGACTGCACTTAATAAATTGGATACTTTCACATAATCTTCGGAAGTGGCACTGTTTGGATCTAATCCTAAATAGTTCAATGCTAACGCAAACAGTTCAGAAGGAGCTTCTAACCAAGCAATGCCGCAGTCAGCAAGTTTTTCTGCATTGTTTGGCTCAAAAAGTAAAGCCCATGAATCTACTGGTGGTGCATTATTAAATCTTTTATTGAGTTCATCTACATTATACCCAATACCGGTTGAAATCCACATATAAGGTAATGAATACGTATTCTCTGGATCATCTTTAGATACCATCTCTAAAATATCAGGATCTAAATTTTTCAAATAGCTAGGTAATTTGGTTTTATCGAGTGGTTGATAAATATTTGCATCTATCTGCTTTGCTAAAAAATTCGAGGTTGGAACGACTAAATCATATTTAGCTGGTTGAGTCATTAAAAAATGTTCTAATTCTTCATTTGAATTAAAAGTATCATAAGTAACTTTAATTCCAGTTTTTTGTTCAAATTGGGAGATAGTTTCAGGTCCCATATAATCTGACCAATTATAGATATAAAGTTGTTTTTGATCTGCATAAGCTTGTAATGTAATTAGACTAACGATTAAAATTCCAATTTGAGATATTCCTTTAGTTTTATGGCACATTACTACATTTAAAAGTACTTTTCTTAACATAATTTTCCTCCTTCATTAATAAAAAACTTAACAAATACATTTATGTTATGAGTGTGCAACATAAAAAATATTTTTAGGCTCTCAAAAAGTTAAAAGTAGCATTTTAGTAATTTTTCATATGGTTAATAAAATATACCTTTATTATTTATAGTCATTCAAATTTTAAGCTAACTGGTTAATTTAGATATTAGGTAACTATTAGCAAATGCTGAGTTCTAATTTATTTCATTAGATAAATGAGCAAGCGAACGAGTTTCTAATATATCAGCCCAAGCCCTTTTAATCGTCCGTTCAATTCTTGGTGATTTTGGCGTAAGTGTGAATAAATTATCAAGAACCTCATCTGGTGGATATATATCAGAATCTTGTGTCAGGTTAGAATCAACAAACTGCGTTGCTACTTGATTAGGATTTGCATAATAAATATAATTACTGATGTCAGCTATAACTTTAGGATCAAGTAAATAATTTAAAAATTGATAAGCCTCATCAACATTTTTTGCCGTTTGTGGGATTGCAAATACATCAAACGAAGCAAAGGTACCTTCTTTTGGAATTACATAATCTATTCTAGTTCCATTATGAAGTTGATTTGCTTTATCCATAGCCTGATACACATCCCCACTCCATCCTATAGCAACACACACTTTTCCTGATGCAAGATCGTCAATTAAGCTAGTTGAATCTATATATTTAACATACGGACTGACATTATTAAGTAATTTGGCTACCTTAACATACTCTTCAGGATCAGCACTATTTGGATTTAATCCAATATAATTCAATGCTAAAGGAAATAGTTCTGATGGAGCCTCTAACCAAGCAATACCACATTCAGCTAATTTTGAAGCGTTTTCAGGTTCAAATATTAACGCCCATGAATTTGTAGGTGGGTTATTGTCAAATCGTTTATTTATTTCATCAATATTATAACCTATACCAGTTGATACCCACATATACGGAAAGGAATATTGATTACCAGGATCATCTTGAGCTAGCATCTTTAACATTTTAGAATCTAAATTTTTATCATAAGCAGGAAGTTTTGTTTTATCTAGGGGTTGAAAAATTTTCGCATCAATTTGTTTTACTAAAAAATTAGAAGTAGGGGCGACTAAATCGTATTTAGGAGGTTGAGTCATTAAATAGGTATCTAATTCTTCATTTGAATTAAAAGTATCATAAGTAACTTTAATTCCGGTTTTTTGTTCAAATTGGGAGATAGTTTCAGGTCCCATATAATCTGACCAATTATAGATATAAAGTTGTTTTTGATCTGCATAAGCTTGTAATGTAATTAGACTAACGATTAAAATTCCCATTTGAGATATTTTTTTAACTCTACCGCAGCATACGCGAATTATTCGCAATTGACTTAGCATCACCTTTTCTCCCTACAATTAATGTAAAATAAAAAATATCATCAAAAATTAACCAAAATATTATCAGTTTGTAACATAAAAAAATACTTTTTTCTAACATGAGTGGTAATATTTTTTTGAATTTATATTCATTTATTTACTTTCAATTATTTGCAATAAACTTCAATATTCCTAATTTAGAAGCTCGTGGATCTTTCACCATAGCTAATATCAAAACATGATGCTTAATAGTAGAAGAACAATAGATTGTTTAACGTAATGTTAAACATCTAAAAAAGATGCGACATCTAAATAGCCATCCTATAAAAAACTATTTATGCAAAATATTCGACTAATTATTTTTTTGATTATATGTTTAAGATTTTAATACTAAAGCAGGTAATTCATATTTAGGTGTATTCGGTAGGCGTGAGTAAATTGACTATTCATATAGGTTGTCACTTTACTTAGTAAACTATGAAATGAAATATCAAGTTGAGTGCTTAATGACGCACTAGCAAGAATGCCACTAGTGCGCATGTATAATTTACTCTATAGTCACCTGACTAAAAGACTGGCGACCAAATGGGCTTGTTTGATATCCTTTAACAGAATTACTTAAAAGTGTCGCGGCGGTAGGGTGTGCTAGAGGTATCCAAAGTGCTTGCTCATGAATAATTTTTTGAGCCTCTAAATATAATTCAGTTCGTTTAGCAATATCTGAATTTTGCTTACCCTCCCGAATTAAGCTATCAAGCTTCTCATCACAGAATCGAGCAAAGTTTATTCCAGATGTTACTGAATCACAACTAAATTGTGGGGTTAAAAAGTTGTCAGGATCGCCATTATCCCCACTCCACCCCATAAATAAAATCTCATGTTCACCTTTTTTAGCAGACTGAATTAATTCTCCCCATTCAATGACTTGTATATCAGCCTCTATACCAATGGAGTTTAAATCAGCTTGTAATAGCTCTGCACCTAATTTCGGATTTGGATTGAGTTGACTTCCTGTTGGCCTAACCCAAATGGTTGTTTTAAATCCATCAGGCAAGCCTGCTTCTGCTAAAAGTGCTTTAGCGCGTTCATTATTTTTACTATAAGGAGTAATAGACTGATTAAAACTCCAAGTATTTGGTGGATAAGGTGTATTTGCTTCAATAGCTGTCCCTTCAAAAACAGCATTAAGGTAGGTTGCTTTATCAAACGCATAATTAACAGCTTGCCTAACTTTGCTATTATCAAATGGCGGTTTTTGTGTATTGAGCGCAACAAATGCAGTCATAAATGCAGGCACAGTACTAACTTGTAAGGAATTATTATTTTGAGCTTCAATCACATCAGAAGGTTTAGGTGATAGCGCCACTTGGCATTCATTGGCTTTTAATTTTTGTGCTCGAACAGCTGCATCTGGTGTAATAGCATAGGTTAATTGCTTAATTTTAGGTTCACCAGCAAAATAATTGTCATGACTTACATATCTAATATTGGCATCTTTTGTATATCGTTTTAAAATGAATGGACCAGTTCCAATAGGTTGTCTATTAAGATCGGCTTCACGATTTTCAGCAGCTAATTTTTCAGCATATTCCTGTGAATAAATTGAAGCAAACCCCATCGTTAATAAAGGTAAAAAAGTGGCATCAGGATTATTTAAGGTTAAGATAACTTGATTTGGAGAGGTAGATTCAATAGATTTAATCAATTTAGCTAAACCAAACGATTGAGCATGTGGAAACCCATTTGGACCTACCACTTTATGCCAAGGATGCGTTTCATCGATCATACGCTTAAAACTAAATATTACATCATCTGATGTTAATTTACGGGTAGGGGTAAAATAATCTGTTGTGTGAAAAGATACATCTGTTCGTAAATTAAACGTATAGGTTAGCCCATCTTCAGAAACATTCCAAGATTCAGCAAGGCTCGGAACAACTGCTTTTTTTGATTCATCATATCTTACTAATGAATCAAAAATAACATCAGCAGAAGCATTCGTTGTAACTTGAGAGTTATATTGCACCACATCAAATCCATCTGGGCTTGCTTCAGTGCAAACAATTAAATTATCTGAATAGGCTACAATTGGTGATAAAGTAAGGATTAAGCTTGCAATCAAATTTTTCTTCATAAAGTCCTCTTTGTTCTTCTGATAAATTTAACTTCATTAATATTCAATAGTAGAACAACATCTTGTGATAGTCGAATAGCAAATTAATATAGACCATAACAAAAGAGTTTGCTTTTGTCTATTTTGAAAAGTTAACATCATGTTAATATTTAAATGAAATTATTCATATTAGAAAAAGTTTGGGTAGATAAAAGTATATTGACAGGAGGGGGAGCGCCTTTACCCTAAAATAAAGACGTTCATCTCATGAATAAAAATTTTAACCTAACTTATAACACCATTGCCGCAATCCAACCAAAAATAATAAGAGGAATATTATAATGAAGGAAAGTAGGCACAACTGAATCCCAAATATGGTTATGCTGTCCATCAGCATTTAAACCAGCTGTAGGGCCTAATGTTGAATCTGATGCAGGTGAACCGGCATCCCCAAGCGCTGCAGCCGTACCAACTAAAGCAACAATTGCTGCAGGTGAAAAACCTAAATTATGAGTAATAGGGACAAATATCACTGTAATAATCGGAATGGTAGAGAAAGATGAGCCAATTCCTAATGTAATAAATAGCCCACTTAGAATCATCGAAACTTACTTTAATTGCCTAAAGACAGTACCACATAAAGCAATAACAAGCAGAGCCATTTGCAATGGCTGTAATATTTGTAAGCACCACATAAACTTTATTTTTCTTGCAAATTACCTAATCGAAATTGTATTAAAGTGGGCGTGAAAATGTAATAAATTCATTAGCAATAGGGACATATTTTATGAAAATTGTTTTGTAAGAAACTACATTTATTAATAAAATTACTTTTTTTCAATTTTTTTGGTAAAAAAGCGTATAAATCTGCATAAAAATCAAAAATTAAAATAAATCATTTAAATACGATTAGTTATAATATCCATCGAATGAATATTACTTAATAGATAATAAACATTAGTCAACCATATGTCATAACGTAGTATTTAATTAATTTGAGAAATAATTTTCCCCTGCATCTGCAAATGAAAACTGTCGATTAAATGGTACTGTAATACAAAAAATAAAATTGTTTAAAAGCAGCATGTTGGATAAATTATTATTCAAATTTGAGTGACTTACAGAATAAATTAGAGTAGTATACTATTACACTAATTGAATAGTACGTAGTATACTAGTATTTGTCTCAATATTTATGATTAGGTACAAGATGCATTTAGAATACTAATTTTAATACTAAAATTAAATTTTCCACTTTTGTGGAAGTGTTTCTTATAATTATACTTATTCAGTTTAATCGCTCGAAACTTCCCCATTATATGGGGGTGCCTTGGATGATCTTAAATCAAATATGGATATAAATCATTCATACCATATTACCTAACTCATCTTTGTTCGGAAGATTGAGTAATAGTATTGAAGTGACTAACTAGCCCACTTAATTAAAACTTAATGTGGCGAATTCAAATAATAAATTTAAGTAGAATTAATTACAGGTAAAATCGACTAAATACATGCCTAAAAAAACTCTTAATTACACTGTTCTATCGGTAAAATTCCTCTATGTATCGACAATATATCACTGATTTATTTTTACTCGACTCTGATGAAATACCAACAAATAATTGATTTTAAATAATTAAATATCTAATTATTTGATCATACATTAATTGATTGATTGCCTTCATTGTTGATAATGCAATTACAGTTACTATATTACAGACAATCAAGTAGTCACATCTCAAACACAGACTTGATTTGGCTAAGTTTCAGCAAATTGTTTATCTAAATGATTTGGAATATCAACATATTCAGTATCTGCCAAATAGCATTAATTTATACCACTGATTAACCCATTAATTTCATTCGCTTATTAATGATATAGCGTGAATAATGAATCCCATCTGAATGATAAATCATATCCGATATGGTTCTTGCCCCAGCAGAGCCTCGACTATCAGTGAAAGCTTTATTTATCAAACTGCGCAATTCAATTTCTGTCCTATTAATAGAACCAATGCATTCTCGCTAGTAATAATAACTACTGCGATTGGCGTTAAATACTGAATATAATGTTTTTACTGGGTAGCTTTGCTCGAGTTTCTTGATTATCAAGAATTGTTCAGCGTGTCTATCATGAGCAAAGCTGAAGCCTTTTTTAAGATTTCATTATGTAATTTAAGCTTTGCAATTTCTTTTTTAAGTTTCTGTATTTCAACTAGTTCTGGAGATATCGCTGAACCAGGTGCTACCTTGCCAGTTTGTTCATCTTTATACTGTTTAACCCATTTGCCTAGTCCATATAAACTCACATTTATGGCTTGAGCTGCTTCTTGTACCGAATGATTATGCTCAGTCACTAATTTGACACATTCAAGTTTGAATTCAGCACTAAAAACACGTCTTGTCTTCTTGGTCATAATTTTACCCTCATTATTTAATGATACTCATTCTATCACCTCTTAATGAGTGTCCAAAATCAGTATAGCAGTACAATTTGATATTTAAAGAAAATTTAAACATTAAGCAAAGTGTGAGTTTGCTTTGCCTTTTTAAGGCGAGAATAGAATATAATTAATATGAATTGCCGTCATCTGTATTAAATACCTTTTTAACTGTTAAGAAATGGATATGCTAAATAGAAAACCTAATAATACACAAAATAGTTTGCTAACTGACAATATTATTTCATTCAAAGACTGCCCAGCTAAAACTTACATTGATAAACAAGGAAAAACTCAATTCGGGTATAATGTTTTCGAACATTGCTTAATTGTCGGTGAAATTGCAAAAGCTTTAATTAGACGCTTTCCAGCGCAATTAGCTAGCAATTTATTTCCTCAAGGAAGTGCTTTAATGGCATCTTTGCATGATATAGGAAAGGTTAGTCCATCATTTTACTTAAAACTATACAAAGCTGTAGATATTAATCTTTTGCCAAAAGATTTTAATATATCTAATGTTATCCCTGATGAAAGTTCATGGGGTGGTCATGCCGGCGTCAGCGCCCTTACATTAGAAAAAATTTGCGATGATTCAGTCATATCAATTATTGCTGGGCAACACCACGGTTTCACGCCTAATACAGGCATGTTGAATGCAAATTCCAAGTGTCTTGGTGGCGAAACATGGCAAGCACAAAGAGAACTTTTAGTAAATGCACTGAAAGAAGCACTGGTAGAAGATTTTCCTATTGTCAAAGACCATTACCAAGCGTTATTTTTGTCTGGTTTAACAAGTGTAGCTGATTGGATAGGATCTGGGGATCATTTCGAGGCACCAAATTTATCTTGGAAATCAAATATTGAAAAAGCCCTAGATCAAGCAGGATTTATCTTCCCACTTATTCGTAAAGATCTTTCATTCGGTGACATTTTCAAGGATCAAGATGGAAATCCATTCACCCCTAATCATGCACAAGAAACATTAAGCATCGAATGTAAAGAACCAGGGCTTTATATATTAGAAGCACCGATGGGTTTAGGAAAAACTGAAGCTGCACTTTTTGCTGCATATAAAATATTAGAATCAGGTAAATCAAATGGTATTTATTTTGCCCTTCCAACTCAGCTCACATCCAATAAAGTTTATGACCGTTTTAATGAATTTTTATCGGCTATCGTAAGCGTAGATAGCCCAAATAATAATTCTCTCTTACTACATAGTAACGCTAGTCTGTTAGACGTTTCCTTTGGTGAAGAAGGACGTCCAGGTAATAGCTGGTTCAATTCAAATAAGCGTGGATTACTAGCCCCATTTGCTGTTGGCACTATAGACCAAGCTTTGATGGCATCAATGAATGTCAAGCATGGATTTGTAAGAGCATTTGGCTTAGCTGGCAAAGTAGTTATTCTAGACGAAGTACATAGTTATGACTCATACACTGGCACATTACTAGATGAACTTATTTCCTTACTTCGAAATTTACACTGCACAGTAATTATATTAAGTGCAACACTCACACAATTTCGAAGAACAAAATTTTTAGAATCCAAAACATCGTCACACTCTTACCCACTGATTTCAATATCTCACAATTCCAACCCCAAAAATATTCTAGAGTACCCTCTTCCATCATTAAGCCATCAAAGAATTAAAATTGATTTCAAATCAATGGATCATAAATTGCTAATAAATGATATTTTAACTCGTGCAGAGCAAGGAGAGCATATCTTATGGATAGAAAATACGGTTCATGAAGCTCAGCAACTGTATATGGAATTTGCTACTCATTGCAAAGAACTTTCCATCGATTGTGGCTTATTACACTCAAGATTTACACAACATGACAGGCAAATTAATGAGGATTATTGGGTTGAGCTGTTTGGAAAGAATGGATGGAACAATAGAACTAAATCAGGTCGTATTTTGATTGGTACACAAGTCCTTGAACAATCATTAGATATAGATGCCGATCTCTTAGTAACTCGTTTTGCCCCATGTGATATGTTATTTCAACGCTTAGGACGATTATGGCGGCACAGAAACACTCCTAGACCTAAAAATGCATTATGCCAAGCATGGATATTGAGCCCTACTTACCAAGAAGCACTTTGCGATCCTTATTCTGCTTTTGGTCCCACCTCTAGTGTTTATGCCCCCTATATCCTTTGTCGCAGCTTACTAGCTTGGTCAGAGCATTTAAAAACTGGTGTTGTAACTTTACCAAGTGATATTCGTTTGTTACTAGAACTAACCTATTCAGAGAGACCTGAATTAGGGGTTATGGAAACATTACGCAATGAACTCATCAATGGCAATAGAAATAGAAAAGGCTTAAATACACTTCAACAACTTGCGAAAATGAATATAGCAAGGGGTGGTAAGACTTTATCAGATGTAAAGGTTCAAACCCGTTATTCAATACAAAACACAGGTCAAATATTGATAGTGAAGCACCTTAATTTCAATTCTGATAAAAAAATAACTGAAATTGGTTTTACAGATGGGAGTCGCATTAATATTCCATGGCAAAAACATATGATAGCAAATTTTGAATGGCGAAAATTATCAGTGCACCTTGCAAAACATATTGTTAACTGTCCTTACAATCGAATGCCAGAGTCACTTTCTAAAGATTGGTGTAAAAAAGTAGGGCTAGGGAATGTTCACTACCTTGGTGAAAAAGAAGCAGATGAGACTAATTTTGCTATTGGGATACTATCTTCTACATTTGAGTTGAAATCTATTGACAACCATTCAAACCTAATTAATAATAATTATAAATATACATATAGGAAAGACATTGGTTTACGTATTCACAAAATTGAGAAATAACACATGAAAAAGCATTTTAATCTAATTGATGATCCTTGGATTCCTATTGCAGATATAGGTCTAGTTAGCCTTTTGGATATATTTACACAGCCTCGATACAAAATGATTGGTGGTAATCCAATACAAAAACTAGCGATATTCAAACTTTTACAAGCTATTGCACAAGCTGCAAAAACACCTAAAGATCAATCAGAATGGCAAGAACTTGGCCAACATGGACTTGCAGAACTAGTATGTAAATATTTAGAAAAAAATAGCGATAAATTTAATCTGTATGGTAACCAACCATTCTTACAAATGCCAAGTATTTCTAAAGCAGAAATCAAATCTTTCGGTACACTAATTCCAGAAATTGCAACAGGCAATACAACCGTTTTAACACAATCTCAAACTGAACGCGCCCTTACTGATGCAGAAAAGGCACTTTTAATCGTTGTACAAATGGCGTTTGCTCTAGGTGGCAAAAAAACAGATAATAGAGTTGTACTTACACCTGGATACACAGGAAAATCCAAAGAAAATGGTAAACCAACATCAGGAAAACCTGGGCCTAGTATCGCTCATATGGGGTTACTACATACCTATGGCCTCGGCTCCTCATTAATGGAAACTATCTGGCTAAATCTTTTTACTCATGATGAAATTTCAGAGCTATCCTTTTATTCAAATGGCTTAGGAACGGCTCCATGGGAGAAAATGCCTGAAGGGGAAAATTGTAGTACTGCAATTGATTTAAAAAATTCACTTATGGGTCGATTGATTCCCTTATGCAGATTTTGTCTTTTAACAGATGAAGGCATTCATTATTCAGAAGGTATTGCTCATTTAAATTACAAAGAGGGTATTTACGATCCTTCAATAGCTGTTGATTTGAGTGGCAAGGAAGTTAAAACACGTTGGTGTGACCCTGATAAAAGACCATGGCGATACTTAACAAGTTTTTTGAGTTTCATAGACACCAATAACAGCTCCCGCTTTGACTGCATTCAATTACGTTTATTTCTTAAAAAAGCCAAGCATAAAGATCAAGCTATTTCAATTTGGTCAGGGGGCTTAAGGGTAAGCAGCAATGCAGGAGAGCAGTATGTTTCAGGTATGGATGATTTTATTGAATCTCTTAGTTCTCTTATTCCAAGTCAAACAGGAGAAATCTGGTTTAAATATTTTGAACACGAAATGATTCAACTCGACAAGCTAGCAAAAATCTTATATGGGTGTGTGTTTAATTATTATCGTGAATTTAAAGTTGAAGGCTCAAATTATGCTTCCCATGCATCCAATCTATTTTGGCAACTTGCAGAGCAACAATCTCAGGAATTAATCAATGGCTGTGATAATCCTACCATTCGCTTTTCTTTAAGGAAAAAATTTGCGGATTACATATTTCAAATTTTCAACCAAACTTGTCCATACCAAAGCGCGAGGCAATTAGAATCGTGGGCTAAAACAAAGCCTAATTTAAGTAATTATTTACAAGAGGATACATCAGATGAACAAAAAATCAATTAGTAGACCATTTATTGAGTACTTGTTTAAACGAATTCAACAAGATAAGGGGTTTGCTGCTAGGATGAGAAAAGCTGATAATCCAGCAACAGAGTATCAATGCTGGGATACTTTAGCTTCATTTGATATAAATCTTGAGTTTACTAATCAAAGACTTCCTTTTACGTTAGTAGCTGCTGCAATTGCTCGCTCTGATCAGGTCATGAATGGAGATTTAAAAATTGGCCGAGCATTAGCTCTTGCTTTTGATGATGGTAACAAAAATGAGCAAGCAATTGCCAGATTACGTAGATTACTAGCTTGCAGTGATATAGAAGAACTATTTCATATATTGCGTCCCCTAATAAGATTAGTTCAATCTAGAAAAACTCCAGCGATTGATTATATCAGCCTGTTAGATGACCTTCGTTGGTTTTATAAAGATTCTGAGAGAGTGAAAGCCCGGTGGGCGCAGCAGTTTTATAAAAAAGAAGATGACCTTCAGCAGGAGGATGCATAATGCTTTATGCAACAGCCCTACGCCTAGATAGGCGTGCAGTTAGAAATTTAAAGATAAGGGATTCCTATTCATTACATCGTGTTGTATATGATCTTTTTAATGATATTAGAACTGAATCAGAAAAAAAAACTAGTGTATCGAGTGGAATTCAATGGGTAGATAAAGGCGTTAAGAATGATCATAGACAAATAATTATAGTTTCTGATCGGCCACCTTCTCCGCCTAAAATTGGTCAGATTGAAAGTAAAATAATTCCAGAAAATTTTCTTAACTTTGAGCATTATAATTTCGCCATCACCATATCTCCAACAATTCGTAATAAATTAACAAGTAAATTAATACCTATTAAAGAAAAATCGGAAGTACAAAAGTGGTTCACAGGCCGTTCTTCTAAAAATTGGGGATTTGTTGTTGCACCTAATAATTTAGAGGTTTCAGCTATACGGATGAACCAATTCGAAGGTAAAGCGAGTCATTTGATTACTTTGCATCAAGCAACGATTCAAGGCACTTTAACAGTTACCAATAAAATATTATTTGCAAATAGTTTTAAAAATGGTCTTGGCCGAGGCCGTAGTTTTGGATGTGGTTTATTACAAATAACCCCTATTGACAACCTCACTTTTTTTAAATAAGGAAAATATCATGTTACTAAAAAATAACTTACGTATTGAATATCATATATTACAATCATTCCCTGTGTCTTGCTTAAATCGAGATGATGTTGGCGCCCCAAAAACGGCGATCATTGGGGGAGTTAATCGCGCAAGAGTCAGCTCACAAGCTTGGAAAAGACAAGTAAGAATGGCTATGCAAGAACTAGGAATAAGACTTGGAATGAGAACTAAAAAAATCTTCGAAATTCTACACCCCATTTTAATATCCGAGGGAGCTAATGAAGAACAAGCTCAGCTTTGTGCCGATAAAATTGCAAACCTACTAGGTAATGACACTCTCATATTTATAAGCGAATCTGAAGCAAGAGCTTTTATTGATTATGCTAAAAAACTAAATTTCAATTCTGATGATTTTAAAGATAAAGAATTAGCTAAAGTTGCTAAAAAAGCTCTAACGCCTTCTATTGATGCTTTAGACATTGCCTTATTTGGCCGCATGGTTGCAAAAGCAACCGACATGAACGTTGAAGCAGCCGCGTCATTTAGTCACGCAATATCAACTCATAAAGTTTCAAATGAAGTCGAATTTTTTACTGCCCTTGATGACTTGTCAACAACACAAGGTTCAGCTCATATGGGCAGTCTAGAATTTAACTCTGCAACTTATTATCGCTATATCAGTCTTGATTTAGGTCAATTAGCTCAATCATTTGGTGATATTGAAGACACTGCTGAGCAAATTAAACTTGCAATTGAGGCTTTTACAAAAGCATTATTTATTGCACTACCATCTGCTCGTCAAGCAACACAATCAGCAGCATCTCCTTGGGAATTTGCTAAAGTTTTAGTTCGCACCGGCCAGCGAATACAAGTGCCCTTTGAAACAGCAATAAAATCAAATAACGAAGGTTTTTTATCACCTAGTATTCAATCGCTTAAAGATTATATTTCATTAAAAGAAAAACTCTCAGGAAGTTTATTTGGTAAATTAGGTGATTATGAATGGGGTGAAGATGAAACATTTAGCATAGATGACTTAATTAAAATTTTACAAAGTCACGTGGAGTAGATAATGGCATATCCATACTTATTATTATGGTTAGAAGGCCCTTTACAAAGCTGGGGGCATGATTCACTATTCGGCAGACGTGATACGTTAAATTTCCCAACAAAATCTGGAATCATGGGGATTATTTGTGCTGCTCTTGGTGCTGGTGGTTCACAAGAAGATTTACTAGCCGAATTTGCAGATCTAGATCTACAGATTATAGGTTTTGCTAAAAAAAACGAATCTGGTTCCAAAATATCAATACCGCCACTAATGTGTGATTTTCATATGATTGGCAGTGGGTATGATTCTACTGATCCTTGGCAAAACCTTTTAATCCCTAAAACAAATGATGCAAAAAAAGCTGTGGGCGGTGGAACCAAAATCACGTATCGGTACTACTTGCAAGATAGTGTATTTGCAGCATTTTTAGCCATCCCTGAGCACCTGAAGCTTAAATTAATTGAAGCTCTTAAAAACCCAGTATGGGATTTGTTTTTAGGGCGTAAAAATTGTATTCCCACTGAGTTTATTTATCAAGGTATATTTCAGTCTATTGCCGAATGCGAAGAGTATTCTTTAAACTTAGCTAAAGAAAAAAATCTTCTTAAATCTTTAACAATAAAAAATGGATATCACTCAGGTGGGGAAGTGATAACTATAAATGATATTCCTATATCTTTTGGTAATCAAAAACGGTATAGAAACCGACAAATTACAATAATTAATGAGTGATATTCTGTCATGTCAAATATGAGATTATTCGTCAAAATAACAAGAGAATCCCTTCCACAAGTTAAGGATAAGTATCCGTTTATATTCCTTGAAAGAGGAAGATTAGAGATTGATGATAGTAGTCTAAAATGGCTTGATGCTGATGGTAATATTATTCGTCTACCAGTAGCCACCTTAAATACTATACTACTTGGCCCGGGCACTTCAGTTACGCATGAAGCCATTAAAACAGCTGCTTCTTCTAATTGTTCTATTTGTTGGGTAGGGGAAGACTCATTATTATTTTATGCTGCAGGTATTCAACCTACAGCAAGCACTCGAAATTTTAGACGTCAAGCTATACTATCCTGTAATAAAAAAAATAGTTTAGAAATAGCAAGAAGAATGTTTAATTATAGATTCCCTGAGGTTGATTTATCAGCTAAGTCTCTTAAAGAAATGATGGGTATGGAAGGTTCTAGAGTTAGAGCTCTTTACCAAGAAAGAGCTCAGAAGTATGGTGTAGGTTGGAAAGGCAGGAATTTCACACCTGGTAAAATGGAACTGAGTGATACTACAAATAAAATATTAACTTCGGCAAATGCTGCTTTGTATGGCATTATTTGCTCGTCTGTCCATGCAATGGGTTATTCACCACATTTAGGTTTTATACACTCAGGAAGCCCTCTGCCATTCGTTTATGATTTAGCTGATCTTTACAAAGAATATCTTTGCATTGATTTAGCTTTTGCATTAACTCTAGAGATGGCTGGAATGTATAATAAAGAGCTTGTTTCTGCTAGATTTAGAGAGCGTGTAATTAAATTTAATCTTCTTGCTAAAATTAGTAAAGATATACCAAATTTACTTGGAGTAGATAATGTTAATAGTGATAGCGAATGACTTGCCCCCTGCTGTTCGAGGTAGAATGAAACTTTGGTTTATTGAACCCAGGCCAAATATTTTTATATCTGGTTTAACAGATCATGTTGCCAATAAAGTCGTCTCTTATCTATATGATTTTTGCACACCAGCTGCTGGAGTACTTATTATTAAAAGTATTTCTAGAGCTCCTGGCTATGAACTCAGTTTTATTGGTTCACCAACTAAGGAACTTATAGAAATATCCGGATTGCAGTTAATTATAGAAAAAACACGATTATAATAGATACTCAAAATTACAACATATAGTGTTTTTCACTCGCTCTTTTACAATATATTGGTCTTTTCCCCACGCATGTGGGGGTGTTTCTCGCTTGCTCAACTTCTCTCTCTTTATCATCAGCTTTTCCCCACGCATGTGGGGGTGTTTCTAGTTATAAAAACACCTGAATTTTCTGAAAATTCTTTTCCCCACGCATGTGGGGGTGTTTCCAATTATTGGTTAGGGGTTGAAACAGAGTGTCACTTTTCTGTAAGAACACGGTGAATACACCTACCTAACCGAGATTTTTTCAATAATAATGCATTCATCTTAAATAACAAGGAGATGTCCCATGTAGTTATACTCGTTAGATGAAAAAATAGTGCATAATGAACGTTAGCGTGCTAGTGGCCTTACTAGAGCACAATATGCTAATGAAAATGGTATTAAATTTGGCTCTTTTAAAAACTGGCCAACACAAATTAAAAAAGCACAAGCTGAACAGAATGAGTTATTGATTATTCCTGTTCAAATACAGGAACTAGATAATAAATATTCAAAGCCTTCTTCTAAATCTCATCTTGCTAATGATTTTAATCAATCTCATCCTCATGATGATTTATCTGTTTTTCTGCCATCTGGTTTGGTCATAAAATGCAATTTATCTGTTTTAACTCAGGTCGTTAAGATGATGGAGTCTCAGCATGATGCTTAAGCCTAATTCTATTTATTTTATCAATCAACCTATCGATATGGGTTATCGGATAACTTGGTTTACCTCATTCGTTCAGGAAAACTTTAAGGGGGGATGGCAAAATGGTGCTGCCTTTATTTTTATTAATCGTAGTGCAAACGTGATTAAAATCTTGCAGCTAGACTCTCATAGTGTTTGGCTATGTCAGAGAAAATTACATCAAGGTTGTTTTCCAAAATTGAATTTTGGTGAAGTGCATTTATCTTTGTCAACTAGTCAGTTCGAGTGGTTGTGCAAAGGGGTTGATTATCGTCAAGTAGAAGGAGGTAATTTAAGTCAACATCACTGATTTTAATGAAAAGAGCAAGCGTGTAGTCATCATTCATGGCGTGCAAATCAAACTGAAACAGCATCAGAAAATAGATTTGTTAAGTTCGTGTTTAATTGAATTTAAAATAATTAAATTATTGATATAAAATCATTTAATGATTATACCCATGCATGGAACAATCTCATTCCAACCTGATACAGAGCCCTTTTTTACCACTGACTCATTCCGAGCTAGTGGCGATGACGGCTGTGCAAACAGTTCAAGATCTAGATTTAAATGCTCAGATAAGGCTTTTGACTGAAACGAATATTTTGTTGGTATTGGAAAACACCTAGCTTAATCAAGAAAATATTGAGCTTAAGCAGGTCAATACTAATCTCAGTGCACAGTTAAGGGCTCTACAAACAGAGCCTTTTATGAGCAAAAGTGAAGCGCATCTTATGAATAACACAGATGCATCTACGCCAGATAGCGTTGATATTAATACTTTTAATATGTCAGATGAAAATATCTACAAGAATACTACCCACACTGCTGAGTCTACAGCTAATAGTACATCTGCGCCTACTTCAAACCACAGAAAATCGTCTGATTCACCTCCACCCCCCCTTACGCAAGCCCTTGCCAAATGTATGGATTGTGGTAACGAAATGATGGTCATTGGGACAACAAGCACTGAAAAGCTATCGATTGTTCCAGCAAAATTTGTTAGCATTATCTATGTCCGAAATAAGTGCTCTTGCCGAAATTGTGGAATAGTCAAATCTCCCATATTACCTTATATGGACTCTTCGCGTTTGCCAAGCAAAAAATATGATTTTTTAATGGTTTCGAATGCTTCCATATATTCGGCTTCTTAGTGAGCATTTGTCTCGAGCACAGGATGAAATCCGCGCATGAGGTCTAATCATTACAACTGCTTTGAAAGCAGGGAGCCTTGGTCAAGTACTGATTCCTCTCATGCAGGTTCGACTTTTTAATTCAGATATTCATAAGTGTTTTAATTTTAACCTTCCTTGAAGCATGACTTAGCTGTTTTATGCTAAGTCATGCTTCAAGGAAGGACCCTACGGGAGGCATTTTATCCCATAAGCTGACTGCTCTCTCGTATACCTATATCGGTTCTATAGCCTGTTCCCTTATTCAATATAGCCCATACAATTCTAGCGGTTTTATTCACCAAGGAGACCGCAACAACATTAAACTGTTTTTTAATAGCCATGTTATTAATACATTTAGCTATACGTCCGGTCTTATTTCCTATAGTTCTTAAAACAGCTCTAGCACAATGAACCAAAAAGTTCTTAGATAACTATCACCTCGCTTAATAATACTCCCTAATCTAGTTTTACCGCCAGAGGAGTGTTGATTAGGCACTAGACCAAGATTTGCAGCAAATTCACGACCAAATTTATATTGACTACCATTGCCTAGTGTACTGACTAAAGCAGACGCAGTAATAGGTCCTATTCCTTCAATGGCTTGTAGTTGTTTGACCCTGTAGTCGCTATCTGCATGCGAAGCTATGATTTTAGTCAATTTGTCTATTGCCTCATCAAGATTATCGAGCATTAATTTTTGCACTTCTAAAGCTTGTTTTAAAACCCAAGGTACATCGATTTCTGGTTCAAGTACAGAAGCAATCAACGGCCTGACCTGACTAAGACCTCTTTTGGTATGATAACCAAACTCAGAGAGTAACCCTCTTATGGCGTTAATTAATGCTGTTCTTTCTTTTATTTGTTGTTGCCTGATTTTATGCACTACTAATCTTGCTTGCTGCTCTTCACTTTTAACCTCAACAAATGTCATATGTGGACGGCTAACTGCTTCACAAATCGCCTCAGCGTCTCTCATATCATTTTTATGACCAGTGACATAAGGTTTCACTTTCTGAGGTGCGATGAGTTTAACGGTATGCCCTAATTTATTTAAGGTGCGAGCCCAGTAATGAGCACTGCTACAAGCTTCTATCCCTATCAAGCAAGGTTCACACTCACTGAAAAATTTCATCACTTCTGCACGTCGTAAGGCTTTATTAAAAACACGCTTTTCATTATGATCAACTGCTCAAACCTGTATAATATTTTTAGCTAAATCAATACCAATGCGTTTGTATTTTTTCATACATCCTCCTGAAATTATCAACAGTGTATATATTTTGCCACAATGTCGATTTAGAGGGGAAAAGTCCATTACATCATTAAAAAGCTTTATCTTAATATTTATAGAAAGGACTTACAGCCGCCTAAATTCATGATATTACCTATTTAGGCATTAAAATCAGAAAAATACTGTTAATAATCAACTATAGTATCATTGCTGCAATCCAACCAAAAATAATAAGAGGAATATTATAATGAAGAAAAGTAGGCACAACTGAATCCCAAATATGGTTATGCTGTCCATCAGCATTTAAACCAGCTGTAGGGCCTAATGTTGAATCTGATGCAGGTGAACCGGCATCCCCAAGCGCTGCAGCTGTACCAACCAAAGCAACAATTGCTGCAGGTGAAAAACCTAAATTATGAGCAATAGGGACAAATATCACTGTAATAATCGGAATGGTAGAGAAAGATGAGCCAATTCCTAGCGTAATAAATAGCCCAACAAGAAGCATTACAAATGCAGCAAGCCCTTTATTATCTCCAATAACATCCATTGAAGTCGCAACTAAGGTATTAACATGGCCCGTCTCTTTCATTACTGCTGCAAAACCAGCTGCTGATATCATGATAAATCCAACAAGTGCCATCATGCGCATTCCTTCAACAAACACGCTATCTTGATCTTGCCATTTAAAGACGCCTGCAACAGAGAGAACCGCAAATCCAAATAAGCCGCCCAAAATCATAGAGTCATATTTAAGTTGAAGTACAACGGTACCAATCAAAGCAACCATAAGCATGACAATTTGCCAAGGTGCTAAAACCATTTTAGGACCTTTAGCTTTCCCGTTTTCGATCTGAGGGTCTGTTGATTGAGTGATATAGTGACGGGGTTTTCGATACGAATAAAAATAGGCAATTAGCAATCCGATGACCATCCCCCCAAAAGGAATAGCCATTGACTTAACAACGATAGAGCTCTCAATGACAAGCCCAATATCTTTGCCTGCAATATTTAAATTTTTTAACAATAAATCGTACAAAAAGATTGAACCAAACCCTACTGGTACAAACATATAAGTACCAACTAAACCAAATGTCAAAACGCATGCAGCAAGCCGTCTATCCATTTTAAGCGTATTCATTAGCCCAAGTAAAGGCGGGACAAGAATAGGGATAAAGGCAATATGAACTGGGATAAGATTTTGTGAACTGACAGCTGCTAAAATAAATACAACTAGTAATAAAAAACTGACTCTTTTCGTTGTTTGTTCTGTCGCATCTTTACCAGTTAGCTTTGAAATTGCCAACTGAGCCATAGTTTCAGCAATCCCTGAACGCGATAATGCAACAGCAAATGCACCCAAAATAGCATAAGATAACGCAATAGTGGCACCATCGCCTAAGCCTTTTGTGAAAACATTAATAGTATCAACAACAGGCATCCCAGCAAGTACTCCTCCTAAAATAGAGGAGAAAATTAAAGCAAACACAACTGAGACTCGGCAGAGGCTCAGTGCAACCATTACAATCACAGCTATAATCACGGCATTCATAAATCACCTTCTTTTATTGAAATGAACTTAGCATTGGCTAGGTAACATGTTTGATGGTAGGTAAGACCAAAAAATATTTTGTTTTAGTAACTGAGCAGCTAATTCAATGTCAGGGGAAAAAAACCTATCACAGTCATAGAATGGAATAAACTCTCTCAGTTTATTCCTTGCATTTTCTAATAATACCGAACTTTTTTTGCCTTGCCTAAAATCTAATCCTTGGCACGCAGCTAACCACTCAATTGCCAATAAATATCTCGCGTTTTCGCTCATTTCCCATAGTCGCATTCCTGCAGCTGGCGCCATAGAAACATGATCTTCTTGATTAGCTGAAGTTGGGATTGTATCAACACTTCTTGGGTGCGATAGCGCTTTATTTTCACTTGCCAGTGCAGCAGAGGTTACCTGCGCAATCATGAATCCTGAATTTACCCCACCATTGTCGACTAAAAATGGAGGGAGCTGTGATAAATGCTTATCCATCAATAAAGATATTCGTCTTTCTGATAAATTAGCAATTTCAGCGATAGCAAGTGCTAAATTATCAGCTACCATAGCAACAGGTTCTGCATGAAAATTACCGCCCGATAATACATCGCCTTTGTCTGCAAATACAAGCGGATTATCAGACACTGCATTAGCTTCTGTCAATAAAATAGATGCAGCAAATCTGATCTGTTGCAAGCAAGCACCCATTACTTGAGGTTGACATCTAAGTGAATACGGGTCTTGAACTTTATCACAATTTGCATGTGATAATGAGATTTCACTTTCATCCCCTAACAAATGACGATAAATTGTTGCTGCATCTATTTGGCCAACTTGCCCTCGGATTGCGTGTATTCTTTCATCAAATGGGGTTCTTGATCCCATACTTGCCTCTACGCTTAATGATCCACAGACACTGGCTGCAGCGTAGAGTTCTTCTGCAAAAAACAATCCTTTCAGTGCATAAGCCGTTGAGACCTGGGTACCATTTAGAAGAGCAAGTCCTTCCTTTGGCTTTAATGTTAGTTGTTTTAAACCTGCTATCTCTAATGCTTTTTTAGCCTCTATCCACTCACCTTTATGTCTTGCTTTCCCTTCACCTAACAATAAAGCAGACATATGAGCCAGTGGTGCGAGATCACCTGATGCACCGACTGAACCCTTAGCTGGTATTGCAGGATAAACTTCATGATTAATTAGTGCCATAAGTGCATCAAGAACTTCGCGTCTAATACCAGAATATCCCCTTGCAAGAGAGTTGATTTTAAGAACCATAATTAATCGAACTAAATCATCACTAATTGGTTCCCCTACCCCTGTTGAATGAGATAGTACCAATGATTTTTGAAGCTGCTCTAAATCCTTATTTTGTATTCTGGTTTGAGCCAATAATCCAAAACCAGTATTAATGCCGTATGTCGTTTTTTCAGCTTTAACAATTTTATTGACACACTCAACTGAAGCATTAATTGCGTCATTATATTTTGCATCTAATGATATTTTGATAGGCTGTTTAAATATCGAACGACAATCAGCTAAAGTTAATTCCCCTGCTTTTAAATTTAAATCAAAATGCGTGTCCGTATGCATATTTATTCCTCCATCATGGGTAAGTTTAAATTATTATTCTTTGCACAATTTATAGCGATTTCATATCCAGCATCGGCATGACGCATTACTCCTGTGGCAGGATCATTATGTAAGACTCTTGCAATGCGCGCCGCTGCTTCATCCGTTCCATCACATATAATTACGACACCTGAATGCTGAGAAAAGCCCATGCCCACACCACCACCATGGTGTAAACTCACCCAAGTTGCACCACCTGCTGTATTTAGTAGAGCATTAAGCAATGGCCAATCGGATACAGCATCAGATCCATCTAACATGCTCTCAGTTTCACGATTTGGACTTGCAACTGAGCCAGAGTCTAAATGATCGCGCCCAATCACAATAGGTGCTTTAACCTCACCGTGACGCACCATTTCATTAAATGCCAAACCTAATTTAGCCCTATCTGCAAGCCCTACCCAACAAATTCTAGCAGGCAGTCCCTGAAATTCGATACGCTCTTTTGCCATATCTAACCAGTGGTGTAAATGTGGATTGTTCGGAATTAATGATTTAACTTTGGCATCTGTTTTATAAATATCTTCTGGATCGCCGGAAAGAGCAACCCATCTAAAAGGCCCAATTCCCTGACAAAATAATGGCCGGATATAAGCTGGGACAAATCCAGGGAAATCAAAGGCCTTTTCAACCCCCATTTCTAAAGCCATCTGCCTAATGTTATTGCCATAATCTACAGTAGCACTTCCCCGTTGCTGCAAAATCAACATCGCTCTAACTTGTTTTGCCATGCTTTGTTTAGCGGGGAGTGTGATTGTTTCTGGTGCATTAGCCCTAGCTGTTTGCCACTGTTGCATTGTCCAGCCACTTGGTAAATAGCCATTAATAGGATCATGCGCACTCGTTTGATCGGTTGTTACATCAGGCGTAATACCTCGCGAAACTAACTCAGCAAATATATCTGCGGCATTACCAAGCAAGCCAATTGAGGTTGGTACTTTATTTTTTTTTGCAGCTTCAAGCATCTCAAGCGCTTCATCAAGTGTCTTAGCTTTTTTATCCAAATAACGGGTTTTGATTCTAAAATCAATACGAGTCTCATCACATTCTATTGCAATCATATGAAACCCAGCCATTGTGGCAGCTAAAGGTTGTGCTCCTCCCATCCCCCCTAACCCACCTGTTAATACCCAACGATTGAGTGCTTCACCATTAAAATGCGTTTTAGCCATTGAAACAAAAGTCTCATAGGTGCCTTGAACTATTCCTTGTGAACCAATATAAATCCATGAGCCGGCTGTCATTTGTCCATACATCATGAGCCCTTTTTTATCGAGTTCATGAAAGTGATCCCAAGTTGCAAAATGCGGTACAAGATTAGAATTGGCAATTAAAACCCTAGGGGCATCTTTATGAGTTGGGAATATACCGACAGGTTTCCCTGACTGCACAAGCAATGTCTCATCATCTTTTAAAGTCTTTAATACTTCAGTAATTTTATCAAAACAATTCCAATCTCTTGCTGCTCGGCCAATACCGCCATAAACAACAAGAGATTGCGGATGCTCTGCAACTTCTGGGTCTAAATTATTATGTAGCATCCTTAAAGCTGCCTCGGTTTGCCAGCTAAGACAAGATTTTTCACTACCACGATCGGCTTTGATTACTCTATTTACATCTAATCTTGGATTATGTTTTGTCATAGTATTTTCCTTTATAAATGTCTATCCATACCCTATGCTTCTTCTATTGAAATTAAAAACCATTAGACTTGTTGTGCCCTAAATAACGTATAGTGACTCCTTATCACTGTACTTTTTTCTTAAAATTGCAATCTGTCTTATCCCACATTCAAATATATTTCACTAATTCGTTATATCTCCTTCAAACACTCGGTATATGAGCGGATTTGTTCCTAATTCATAAAATATTTCTACCGGTTTATCTACTTCCCAAATAGCCAAGTTAGCCATAAATCCAGGGGCTATTTTTCCATGTGTATTATCTCTTCCTAATGCTTTTGCTGCATGTGTAGTGACACCTAAAAGTATTTCATCGACTGTTAGACCAAACTCTACAGCAGCCATATTCATTGCTAATCTAAGCGAAGCTAGAGGCGCTGTTCCTGGATTAAAATCTGTTGATATCGCCATCGGTATAGCGTACTTACGCAATAAATCGATCGGCGGTTTTTGTGTTTCTTTTAAAAAATAAAATGCGAGAGGTAATAATGTCGCAACAGTACCAGAATGTTGCATGGCGATAACATCAGATTTTTGCAAATACTCAATATGGTCAACAGATAACCCCTTAAAGTTTGCCACGAGTTCACTTGTACCTAAATGAGATAATTGTTCTGCATGTGCTTTAATCGGAATTCCAAGTTCTCTTGCCGCTTTAAATAGACGTGTAGCATCTTCAACCGAGAAGGCAATGGTTTCACAGAAAATATCAACTGCTTCCATCAGTCCTTTATGCCAAAAATCAGGTAACATTTTATTGATAACAGTATCTAAATAGCCCTCAGGATCAGTTGTATATGCTTTAGGTACAGCATGTGCACCTAAAAATGTAGGTGAGATATCTAACTTGTGATTTTCCTTAATCGTTTTAATGACAGATAGGATCTTAAACTCACTGTCATAGCATAAACCGTATCCTGATTTAATTTCTAATGTCGTTACACCCTCTTTTACTAACGCTTCTAATCTTGGTAAGCTTAATTCATACAGCATCTGTTCTGATGCCTCTATAGTTGCATTGACTGTGCTTTGAATACCGCCTCCAGATTTAACTATCTCTTCATAGCTTTCACCGGCCAATCGCCTTTGCCATTCGTGTGCACGATTACCTGCAAAAACTAGATGCGTATGACAATCAATTAATCCTGGAGTGATAAGCGCCCCTTCTAATTTGATATTTGTATAGGTTGATTTTAATTCGGATTGAACTTCGTTATCTGGCAAAATTGCCTCAATTTTCTTGCCCTTGATAAATAATTGATGACCTGTAACAACGCCCTCTTTATCCGCTTTAGGGTGCGAAGGCATCCATATTCTGCCTTGTGTAATGCATAAATTCTGCTCATCTATAGTAAATGAGTTAGGCCCTCGCTTATTCATAATCACTCCTGTTTTATGCATTCGTTCCAGTTAATTCAGCTATTTAATAGAACTCCATATTTCCATTCGTTGCAATGGAAATTTAGCTATTATTTGATTTGTCTATAGTGATAAAAATTTAGATTCACTTTGAGTTATAACTAATACACAACAAAGCGCTGCATGTTATAAATTTGTTAAGTTTGATTAACGGTAAGATATCGATAATTGGCCTAAGTTAACAATTAAAATTCCTAAATTATGAGAATTTTAATCATGCATTCGATTTATATTTCAATTTTGTTAACACGGTCACTAAATAAGCTGCTAGTTTACTCGTATGGTTATCTATATCGAAGTTAGGGTTCAATTCAGCTATATCCGCTATACGAACTTTACCTGAACTAAATAGATAACCCAAAATCCATTCAATGACATATAAAGGCACTCCACAGACAGCAGGAGCACTGACTCCTGGCGCTTGTGTATACGAAAATACATCTAGATCAATTGATATATATAAGTGTTCAAAACGATTTAAAAAATCATCTAGCCATTTTGCAAGCCATTTTTTATCAAGCACCTGTAATTCATTGTCAAATAAATAGCTCACGTCCAGTTGACGCGCCGTTTCAAATAAAATAGCAGTATTACTGTTTTCATTTATTCCAATACATGCATAGTTAAAATCGACATTATCTATATCAAGCTGCTTAGCAATTTGAAAAAACGGGCTTCCTGATGTTGCAATTGGTTGTTGCCTTAAGTCAAAATGGGCATCAAAATTCAAAATACCAACCTTGATCATGTTTTGGCTGATAATAGGATTCTTATTAATAAGAGGTAACGTGGATTGATCCTGTATTTCTAAGGAAACTTGTTTTGTCCGAGGTATTTCATTTAATCTATGCATCAGCCCATAATACATCCCCATAAAGCTTCCAAATGCAATTTCATGACCGCCGCCTAGTACAATTACAAACCCATGAGCTTGAATAATTTGACTAATTCTTTCAGTCTGTTCAATCTGAATTTTCTCTAAACTGGCTGCATCACCGCCAATATCACCCGCATCATAGAGAGTATAGCAATCATGCAAAGCTACATTTGCGAGCTGCTGCCTGATTGCTTTAGGGCCTTTTGCTGCTCCCACTCTACCTTTATTTCTCCGCACACCTTCATCACTTTCTACACCAAGCAGAACTACCGCATTACCTAGTTCAGACAGATTATTAGATGTATCCAACTCGACAATCTGATTATGCCATCTATGATGAAACTTACCTTCCCCATCTTGCCTGCCTTGCCACTTAAATGTCATATTGACCCCATACTATAAAAACAAGCATGTTAATATAATGAAAAATATTCATTGATAGATGCAGCACAGTGAAGAGTAGCATCAATCAATAAATTTTCTCTTGTCTCAATCCGTGTTTCAGGACTCATAGTAGTCACAACACCCTGCAATTTTTTCTTATGAAATATTGGTACAGATACTCCCCATATCCCTTGATCGACTTCCCCTTGGCTCACACCATAACCTTCTTTCTGGATATGCACTAATTCATCAAGTAAATTTTTTTGTTTATGTTGACTGGTAATTAGCAACTGGACAGCCGCATAACGCTCATCCTCATCCATAAAAGCTAATAATGTCTTCGCACTTGCCCCTTGGCTTAAAGGGGTGCCTTTTCCGACCATAAAAGAACATCTAAGTGCTTGACGACTCTCAATCATCTCGACACAAATTGCTTGCAAATTACTCGGTACCATTAGTGCAGCTGTTTCTTGTGTTTTTAATGCGAGTCTTAATAAATCAGGCTTTACAACGTCAATAAGTAAAGTATGCTCTAAGTAATGATTAGCCATTTGTAATCCAATAGCACCAATCGTAATTCTATTTTTTTGTTTACCTTCTGAAATAAAACGAGATTTCCTAAGTACAGCTAAATGTCTATAGACACTCGATACAGGTATATTGAGGTGTTCAGCTAATGCTTGTGGCGTAGTTGCATTTGGCTGCCTCGCAATAAAACTTAAAATATCTAATAGTCGATCGCTGCTCACATAATCCTCCAAGTAGTAATAAATATCAGTTTAATGGGAAACTCTTGTTTTAAACCAGTATAATTCTCATTATTTAGGAATAAATATAACTGAAAAGTGACCTAAATCTCACTATATCTTTTTTTAGCGTAATTGATTGCGTGGTTTATAATAAGTACATTTAAACTGGTTGTTTTTGAAATTTAACAATATTAAATGCATGATAGTGGATAAATAATAGGTTATATTAAGAGTGTTAATGAAAAACATAGGATTTTTATTAACCTGCTAGGTAAACCTAGCATGTCGAAATATAAAGATGTCAAAAAATGTAGTTGTATACTGATTTCAGACACTCATTAAGAGGTGATAGAATGAGTATCATTAAATAATGAGGGTAATATCATGACCAAGAAGACAAGACGTGCTTTTAGCGCTGAATTCAAACTTGAATGTGTCAAATTAGTTGAATCTTACATTACATGTTACCATCGGAAACTATCAATCCCAAAGCCCCCTTATCGAAAGGATAAACCACATCACATTTTTCACTAAAACTTTACATGTAACTATAATTATTACGTAAATTTGAAAAGTACGTTATAAAACCAAAATTACGCATTTTTTAACAGCCATTGAGATCATTTGATGATTTACCATTAACAACGGTTAAATCAGCAGAGCTCATGGTTACAATTTAAGCTATTTTACTTGATATCGAGAAAAACTGTACATTAAATAAACACATTTAGTGCAGATTCATAAAAAAAACTTAATCGCCTTGTAGATTTAGTAAGATAAGTCAATCAGCCCACCAATGACCTTTGGTATAACCTGCGAAAGTTTGGCTGATTAGGCTTTCGTGATTAATAGGAAACTTTTATGCTAGATGAACTAATAGAAGAATTTGAAAATGATTTAGTGCATAACTTTGCAACTATTTTGCTGATGCAATTGACGTCTAAGGAGGAAATGGAACTGGAATCACCAGAAAATCTAATACCGAAGTTAGAAAAATCAATTAATTTTCATACGGATAAAGTAATTAATTTACATATGGATAAAACAATAGAAAACCTTCACATTCAAACTAAAGAGTTAAAAGAAAAAATAAGGCTTCATGCTTTAAGTTTGCTTGAAAATCTTAAGGAGTGACTTAATCAAACCCTTACCCCATTAAATTATTCCTCTTTATCAACAGCAATAATTTTATAATGATGTTGTAGAGGAATTCTAAATCCAGATATTGATGTGAATTTTTTTGAAAAAAACACATCAATATCTTCTTTTAAATAAAGCATACTCGATAGCTGCTAATACAGCTGGCACAAAATTTTATGATATTATTTATCAAATTTTTAATCAGGATTTAGCGTCACCTTCGTGATTTGTGAAAAGCTGCTATTAATTCCTTTAATTAATCGATCGGTGGGATTCTTTTAACCATTCATCTCTTTTCTTTAATGACTCAACACTTTTCCCTATACAACGTTCCCTCTAGCATAACAAAGTTAATGATGTGTACTGGTCTAGCTTATTAAATGTTGCGAATATCTTTATGACATGCAGGTTAATCAAAAAGCAATAAATCAAGCAACATGTTAAAAGATATTGATTTATAAGACAGTATATACTTTAATTTCTATACAGTAATTTTTTTGCATTCAAGATTTTTGCAAAACTTTTAATATGTATTTGTATTATGAGACCACTGACTATTCATGCTTTGAGTAATCCTGCTATTCAGCAGAACGAACTTCATCAAGAGTCGTATTAATAATTCCAAGCATAAATTCAACAAAAGGTTCACAGTCGCTTTTATCTGTGCTGTTTTGAAGGGCTTGGTAATATTCCTCTTGAAATTTATAGATTAAACTTTCAACAGGGATGTCTTTAAAAATCGGTTGCCATTTACTCAATATAAGTGTTTGCCATAATCTCCCCATACGTCCATTACCATCTAAAAAAGGATGTATAAACTCAAATTCATAATGAAATATGCAGCTTTTAATCAACGGAGGAAGCTCGGTATAAGCAAGCCAACTAAAAAGGTCATTCATGAGTCTTGGCACTTGATTAGCAGGTGGGGCCATGTGCAACACTTGGTTCCCCTCAATGACACCCACATTTGTAGATCGGTAATGTCCTGCATCTGCTAAAAGTCCGGCCATAAGCATTTTATGCGCAATCAATAGATCGCTTTCTTTAATAGGATCCCATTTAACTAAAGTATCATATGCTGCAAGTGCATTTTGAACCTCAAGAAGTTCTTTTGGTGCTGCGATGACTAATTTACCATCTAAAATCGCAGTAATTTTATTTTCGCTTAAGGTATTTCCTTCAATTGCAAGAGTGCCTTGAATTGTACGTATTCTATTTGCTTTACGTAATCTCAATGATTTTGCTTGCTCTGATTGAATAGCTAATGTAACAATTTTTTCAGTAATTACTGAGGTTTGATTTAATATTGAAGGTGTTATTGTAAATGGCGGGTTGTACTTCATAATAAGCCTTTTGAATGCGTTAATATGAGTCGGAACTTATGAAGTTGATTACTTATAAAGCAGAAAAAACCGCTTATTAGCGGCTATTGTTTCATAATATGTTATTATATCACCAAAATTGGTGCCCAGGGCGGGACATGGCAGAGGTTAAAATACAATAACTTAGCCTAAAAATGGGGGCGAAATGGGGAGTTAATATTAAAGATATTTTTCGACCGTACGACTTAAAATTTTGAGCATATAATTCACAAATGAAATAGGATCATTAGTATTGTGACTTTCCTTAATTGCCTTATGGTACCCTTCCAAATCCTCAAAAATCAATTCTTCAAAAGGTAAATACAAAAAAGCAGGATGCCACTTTGATAATATAAGCTTTTGCCAAAAACGCCCTATTTGACCGTTTCCACCAGAAAAAGGCAAAATCCAAAGAAAGTGATAATGAAAAAGAGAGCTCATCACCAAAGGACGGCAATCCGATGAATCCTCCATTAACTTAAATAATTCAGCCATCAGTTTAGGTGCTACCTCTGCTTCTGGAGCTTTGTAAATCAATTTGCTATCAGAGTATATTCCTACAGAACCCAGCCTATATTTACCAGAATCGAAAAGCAAACCATTCATGAATAAACCGTGAGCAATTTTAAGGTCTGACTCTAAAACTGGATTTAGCGTATTAATTTGTCCATAAGCCTTAATCGCATTTTGAGCTTCTCGCAAGTCTCTAGGTGACGAAATCACCAAATTACCATTCATAATTGAAGCCACTTTTTTTTCATCTAAACAGTTACCTTCAATTGCTAATGTCCAATAGACTGACTTAGCGAGGAAATTATTATTTTCTGTATTCAAAGGAATAATTTTGTGGGCAGGGCTTAGGTTAGCGATTTGCGATATCATTCTTTCTATCTTTTCTGGAATAAGTAGTGGTAATTTTAGCAAAATTTCACCTAATACATAAAGGTTTAAAATACAAATACTTAAAATAAACAGGGTATTATAATGTGTAATTTACATGTAAATATAATTCTTAACTAAAGTGCGATTACGATTGAATTGCTAAAAAAATAATATACTTCATCAACCCATAGCATATTAGGTCATTACTATGTTATCATTAAGTTTATAAGTAATGCATCATTAGATATTGCAAAATCTCTTATTGTTATATAGCGTTATTAACTAGATATCTATCAATTTGAGCCTAATTTATGAATGAATTAATTAAACGTATTGAAGTCATACAACTAGCAATATCTTTGAATGATAAAGCATTGATCAATTCACAATTAGATAGCTTAATTTTACACCCTTAAAAAAATCAGTTGAAGGATATAATTGATAGGGGAGAATGAACTTTTGTAAATTTATGTAAACATTAAAAATAATCGTTGATTTGATTTAATTGCCATTTAAATATTTTCATTCAATATCTTATGTCATATATCATAGAAATGATGTGCCATTTTAGTGCTAATTGATGACTACACAAGTGTACGTTTTAGACTTTATGCCTAAGTAAAATTCAAAATTTTTATAATCGGATTACAACATCCCAAAGCAATAGAAAAGCTTTAATGTAAAAATCAATAAAATCATAACCTTAAATTTAATCTCTCCCTGTATAATTGATGCATTGCATTTGGCTGAATTTAATATTGTGCATCAATTAATTAATGAATTCCTTGCAAATAAACAAGGGCTTGTTGAGATTGAAAGCATTGAATTAGCAACATTAAAACTTGAGTTAATCTAATTAGACGAATCAGTTCAAGATCTTCGAGATAAAATAGGTAAAATCACGTTAAAAATTGTTCTATTTCAATTTTGATCCTGCTGATTACTCTTCTGACGATTTGGCAAGTTACCAGCAAATATGCAATCCCCATGATAGCCTGTTTGATTTTAAACAAATTGAATCTACTAAGTATAAGATTAGAAAATCTGTATATATCTCATACGATAAGCCTGCTTACATGGAAAATTGTCAATATCTCACTATGATGGCCGTTGGCATCTTTATATATAAAGAGATGAAAATCGTGATAACAAATGTTTTAGAGGAATTCTAATGAATAAAGAAAATGAATTGACTGTATATACATCATTAAATGATTTGACATTACTGAAAGCACGTTCACTGATCGATATCACTGATAAACTGATTAATTCCTCCTCGACAATATCAAAAGGCATTTCTTCTGAATTAAGTTTAAATAATGAAAGCCAATTATTACTTGATATTTTGTATGCGATTAAGGAGCGTCTCTATTTATCAGATTTTTTTAGCTATCTTAGTGAAAATAAAAATGTGACTTGGTCCATAAATTTGATTGAAAGATTTGAAAATAAGTGGAATTGGGATTATTTAAGTTTCAATTCATCAATTTCATGCTCAATAGAATTAATTGAAAGGTTTGCTGATAGGTGGAATTGGAAATATTTAAGTTTCAATAGCTTCCGCCCATTCTCAGCGGAATTAATTGAAAAATACGCTGACAGATGGGAGTGGGATCTATTAACTGAAAATACAGCACTCCAGTGGTCAGTTAAATTGATTGAAAAGTTTTCGGACAGATGGAATTGGGATCAATTAAGTAAAAATACATCACTCCCGTGGTCAGAGGTATTGATTGAAAAGTTTTCGGATAGATGGAATTGGAATTATTTAGGTAGCAATAAATCACTCCCATGGTCAGTGGAATTGATTGAAAAATATGCCGATAAATGGGGGTATCGAAGTCAAAATAGATCATTCCATTTGCCTCGTCTTAGCGATCTCGGTCAGTCTAAAAGTGATTGGGGTATCTTTAGTGCAAATACTTCACTCCCATGGTCAATCGAATTGATTGAAAAGTATACTGATAGATGGTTTTGGTTTGATTTAAGTCTCAATGAATCAATTCCATGGTCAGCGGAATTAATTGAAAAGTTTATCGATAAAGGGGGTAATTTAGAATCCAATAATTCACTTCCATGGTCAATTGAATTGATTGAAAAGTATGATAATAAATGGGATTGGGATCTATTAAGTCAAAATGAATCACTCCCATGGTCAGTGGTAATGATTGAACTGTACGCTGATAGATGGGATTGGTATATATTAAGTGGAAATACATCACTTCCTTGGACAGAGAAATTGATTGAAAAGTATGCTGATAGATGGGATTGGAATTATTTAAGTAGCAATAAATCAATCCCATGGTCAGTGAAATTGATTATAAAGTTTATTGATAGATGGGATTGGGATTCTTTAAGTAGCAATGAATCAGTTCCAACCTCTGTGGAATTGATTAATAAGTATGCTGACAGATGGGACTGGGAGTCTTTAAGCAGCAATAAATCAATCCCATGGTCAGAAGAATTGATTGAAAAGTATGCTGATAGATGGGATTGGAATTATTTAAGTGGCTATGTTTCACTTCCATGGTCAGCTAAATTGATTGAAAAATATGCTGATAGGTGGAATTGGTCTAATTTAATCAAGTTAGTGAAACTCTGGAAATTTAAATATTTGAAAGATGAGGATTTGTATAAGTTTTTGGATGGATTAAGCACTTATCAACCACCACAAACCACATTTAAGGATGAAATGCCGTTTTAAATGATATAAAATAATTATTGTTAAGTTATTCATAGTTAAATATTTGCATTGCATTGTTTTTAAAGTAATTTAATTGTAAATATAGCCCTTTTAGTGCGTAAGCATTTGAAGGGCTTTTTTTGTTTTAATGATTTTGGTATTTTAAGAAATCGTATAATTTATTATATTGTAAATTTAGAGTTTTTGGGTTATGCTTGTTTTGTCAATAAAGGTGATGTAATGAAAATAGAGCTAGTCACACACAAAACGGGTGAACAAATACCAATGATGCTAGATACTTCTGGTATGCCTGTTGTATTACCCAATGAGTTTATCCTTTCTAGGCGATCCCTTAGTACCAATACACTGGTTCGGAATTTGAGAGAACTGTCAGTGCTCTATCGTTGGCTGGACAAATCAAATTGTGACCTATCTGCTAGATTACTGGCTCAAAACTCGTTCAACGAAGCGGAATTAAAAGGTAGTTTGGTCGAGGCGTTAAGAATCGACCAGGCCAATGGGCATATAAGAGCAGTAGCGCCTAATACCTTTAATCAAAGGCTAACAACTATCCGACTATTTTTCAGTTGGTGCATGGACGTACTGACTAGTCAGCTACCTCTATCTTCCTTGGATTATGAGCGTTTAAGGGAGAGAAAGTCATTTTTGCTAAAAACTCTTGATGGTAGCTTTATGTCTGCAACACCAGTCAAAAAGAGTCTTCAAAAGGGGCTAAATGATGCTGAAGTTGATTTCTTGCTTGCGGTATTGCACCCCGATGCTAAGCAAGGGTTCGGAAGAGATTCTGCTGTAAAGTTCAGAAATTATGTATCTGTTGGGCTGATGTTATTTTGTGGTTTAAGGCCAGGTGAGCTGCTTAGTCTCAGGGTGGAGGATGTCCAGGTTGGTCCGATTTCGTCGATACAGGTTGAACGTAGGCCAGCGGACCCGCTTGATCTAAGGCGACCGAGGCCTCAAATAAAACGCAATGGCCGAGTCATTCCGGTTGAAAATAGGCTTCTTGAATTGGCTTTGAATGAGTATATTGTTACTTGGCGTGAAGTGCTTGAAAGTAAAAGCCAATACGAATCAGACTATTTAATCTTGAGTGATGAGGGGGCGCCTTTGTCGCAATCCTCAATTACACAGTTTTTTCAGTTGTTGCGATTGCAATACGCTGACCACCTTCCTGAAAACTTAACGGCCAAGTCTCTCAGGCATTCATTCTCATCACGGCTTGAGCGGGTATTGCGTGCTTCAGGAATGGATGAGCAGCGCAGGAGAGAAGCTTTAGCCTTGCTGCGTGGCGATAGTAGTTTGGACTCACAAGATATATACATAGCCCAAGAAGTGGAAGAGCAAGCAATCAAGTCACTGAAACGGTATCAGGCTGAAATAATGTCAGGGAAGAAGCTAGAGTGAATATAAGATTATCGAAACCACAGGCTATCGAGCGGTATTGTCCTGAGATAGAAAAATTAATTACCCGTGAAGGAAAAGCAGTTGATATATCCGGTGATACTTGGAGATTGCCGTATTCTGTGAGGGATAATTCAACCCTGAATTTCACAAAGATAATCAATCCCGAAATCAGAGAAGCGCTCAAAGACCATGTTGCCGAACAACTTAAACGAATATCAACACATGCAGGCTATGTTGCATATCAGGATGTCTGGAGAGAGGTTCTGAGATATTGGGGGAGCCCTGCATCTAAAGTTGATTCAGAGTCGCATCTAATAGATCTATTTGAAACCGCTATTAATCGCGCTCGCTCACGAAAAAGGCTATGGGCAATGTACAGGCCCATACAGTGGTACATCTGGAGCGCTGACAACAAGGCAGAATATGGTTTTTCGGAAACTTATGCGCAAGAACTTGAGGCATTAGAATTGCCTGGGAATCCGAAAGGTGAAGCTGTTCGGATGGAAGATCCCGAAAGTGGCCCTCTGCACAAGTCTCTTGAGCTACCTCTCTTAATCAATGCACTTAAATCAGATGATGGGCGAACATTAGAGCATTTGCAGCAGAGGGTTGTAGTTGCCCTTTCCATAGCATTTGGGCGAAACCCTGCTAACTTAACATTTCTCCGAGAGTCTGATTTTGAACGGCTGGCTCCCTTAGGTGATGACCCATGCTACATCATTCGCATGCCGAGAATTAAAAAACGATTTGTAAATCCAAGAGACGATCTTTTGGTTGAATATCTTGATCCACATTTTGGTGCCATGATTGAGCAGTTGATAGAAATCAGTAAATTGGTGCCGCTGAGTTTTGCAAATAGAGCCTTTGTTATTCCAGAAAAGCGACCATTGCTAATTAACAGAAATGGAAATAAAGCGGCCATTTTATCCAAAGATATTGATAACGTATTTAACCTGACGAGTAGCGATATATCACGTTTACTCAGTGCGTTCGTAAAACGCCACAATATTATCTCACCGCTCACTGGTGAGTTAATGTGCGTAACTCCGAGACGGTTGCGCTACACATTGGCGACAGGCTTGGCTGCTGAAGGGATCAGTAAGCGTGAGCTGGCGAGGATCCTTGATCACACAGATACCCAGCACGTGCATGTCTATTTTGAAATGGCTGGTAGAATTGTTGAACATCTAGACAAAGCAACCGCGAAAGGCTTCTCGAAGTACCTCAATTTTTTCAACGGTAGGCTAATCGATAGTGATGAAGATGCTGTCAATGGTGAAAGAGGTGATAAGCATCTAATATTTATCGATGAGCAAAACCCTACAGATCAAGCTGATATTGGTGTGTGTGGCGAATCCAGTGTTTGTCACCTTGATCCGCCCTACTCATGTTATTTGTGTCCAAAATTTCAGCCTTATCGGCACGCTAATCACGAGCATGTTTTGGAATGTTTGCTGGCTGGACGCGAAGAGCGTTTGAAGAAGTACGATAATGCGCGATTAGGCATACAGCTTGATGAGGTAATCGCAGCGGTAGCACAAGTAGCCAAACTATGTGAGGAAGGGGGGCGTAATGTCTGATGGTCGCTCCAACCGCAAGGCCAAGGTTATTCCTTTCGTTGATCGTCTTGAGCGTGACAGGAATGAAAACCTCAAATCTTTAGCCAGCAAAGCAAAGCTAATGAAGTTAGAAGGGTTTGAGTCTGTCGTTTGGGATGCCCCCGAGTGGCAAGTCGTTTCAGGCCGCCTAGTCAGGTTGACTGGTAAAAATACGAAATCAGCCTCTTTTAGTTTTTCGCTATCTCCGAAGCTGGATTCAGAGTCACTAGACGGTTGCTGGGAACTGGTTGCCAAAGCGTTATTTGTGCTCAGGTTCCACAGAAAGCATCAATCAGCACCGAATCAGCGTAATTTCATTACCGCTATTGGATATGTGTCATTTGCAGCTAAACAGCTAGGGCAGGATTTATTTAGGCTTACGCCTGAAGCACTGGATAATGCGTCTGTTTTAATCTCAAAACACTACAGTGATACCACCGCCTACAATCTTCACAAGCATGTTGCAGAGTTTGCGGCACACTGTGATGCCAATGGTTTGTGCAGAGTTTTATTACAGTACAAATATGCAAAAATGAAGCGTCCAGCTGGCACTGGAGGAATAAATCATAAAAGGTTAGATGATCCTGAGGTTATGGAGACGAAGTCAGACAAACTGGTCGATCCCGCTGTATTTCGAGTCATTGGTGAACTGTACTTAAACGTTCCCAAAGATCATAAGTATCGTTTCTATATTCTGATCTTGACACTACTTGCTTCCACAGGAAGGCGGTTTAGTGAAATTTCACTATTACCCGCTCAGCAGCTGTCTTCTGATGACGAAGGTAACCGCTATATCGAATACTTTCCGCGAAAGGCAAGTCGTGGTGACGTATTTACACCAAAACGAAGGCTTTACTTGCCGTCAGAGGTGGCCCCCATCGTTGGTGATGTACTCGTTGAGTTGGCGGAAATTACATTTAAAGCGCGTTTAACAGCAGAAGAAATGTATAAAGTAGGTGGTCCAGACCTAAGGTTTTTGGATAGTATACCTGAAGATAAAAAGCTCTATGCAGCTGATTTGACTGAATTAGGAATCAGTCACACTGTTTTGGGCGCAACAGGTTGGCTCAGGAAACAAAAACTCGCGTGGCCAGATCATAACACATTAACCAGGCAGGTAGCTAAGCCTGCAAATCCCATTTTTTACACTTACAAAAGTGGATTGATTGAATACTGTTTGCGTGATTTCTTTGAAGCATATTTATCTGCTTTCCATACAGACCAATTTGGTAAAGAATATTACCTAAAAGATCTTTTATTCATTCGTCCTCTTGGACTTTCCAGTGGAAGCTACGCTCATTGGCTGGCCACGAGTTGTAGCCAGTCCATGTTTACTACCTTCCTTCGCTATTTTGCACAACTTGCCGCCGAATACGCTTCAGAAAGTATCGAGGTGGATTTTACCAGTCATCATTTCCGTCACACGCTTAATACCCTGCTGGATGAGGGCGGGTTAAGCGACCTGCTACAAACCGAATGGTTTGGTCGTACTAACCCAAAAGATACCAAAGCATACCAGCATACTTCTCGCGAAAAACGAGCGCTGATGCTCCGCGAAGACATCAAAAAAGGCTTGGTAAGTGGGCAGTTAGCTGAGCAAATCAAAGTTGTTCCGGTAGAAGTTCAGGATGCTATTCTGAAAGCGCGAATTCAGGCTGTACATGATGTTGGCACTGGAATCTGTATCCACAATTTCTCTCAAACACCCTGTGAACGTCATTTGCAATGTTCGGCAATCTGCAAAGACTACGTTTGGGTTAAAGACGATAAGGGACGTCTGGATGAGCAAAAGCGCCAGTATGCCCTTACTGCGCTTGCACGAAAAAATGCTGAAAAGCAAATGAGTAGCAACAAGCCGAAAAAAAGCGCTGATTGGCTAGCCCATAACGATAAAAAACTCAAAACATTGGCTACCCAACTGGCCGCAAACGGGGTTGAGCACTTTGATCCCGAACAATATCTAAAGGAGATAGAGCATGGTTAAGCGCTTTAGACGCATGTCTGATAGTGACATCAAAACAATTGTTGCTGATTTGGATCGCTGGGCACTGGGCGAGCTTGGATCAAAACTAACTTGGGCTGTGCTAGAAGAACGTTTTGGCTTTAGTCGCCAATCGCTTCAAGCTAAATCTGAGATTAAGGCTGCTTATAATAACGCTAAACGTGCTCTTTCAGGCGGGCTGGTAAAAACTAAAGAACTGGTAACTAAAGAGGCTGAAGAGCTTCAGGTCGAGGTAGAACGTCTCAAAGAGGAGCTAGAAGCTTTCAAGCGAAAGGAAGAGCAGTGGCTGCGTCGCTGGCAGCAAATCGCCTTTCATGTGCGGCAGAAAGGCTTACAGATGGCCAGTGTTGATAGGGCGCCGCCAGAAGGGGCAGTTCTACCCTCTAACACTGAATCCGCTCAGATTCTCCGGCCGTTTGATAAAGAAATACCGCCATCAGGCAGAGTGTAAGTGATTGATATATAGTTTAATTAAGGTTGATGTATTTTCTATATAAATCAGTTAAATTGTCAAGTGCCTAGAATCGCACAGGCTGAAAAATGAATAAAAACAAGATTTGCGAGCGAATCAAGCAGGTACTAGCGGATGCTCCTCGTAATCAATATACAGCTGAACTTTATCTGCAAATGATCAAATACGATAATGATCTGAGGAACATTACAGCAAAAGAGTTTTGTGAAGGGTGGTTGCGAAGCAGCTTCGGTGCGGAATTTAACAAAATGTGCAATCTGACTCGGTGTTTGAAAGCCGTAGGACTAAACCCTAAGCATCTATCACGACGTTTTAAACGTTGACATTGAAATTGAATAATCTGATTAAACGATTTAAGCTGACTAAGAGGCTATTGAAATGGTAAAAGACTTTAAAGATATTGACCAGTTAGCACCTGCAGATTTCGAGATTTTTGTTAGGGACCTATTTCTTGCCTCCGGTTGGTCGGATGCTGAAATTACAAGAGTTGGAAGAGAATTTAAATACGGTGATGGTGGTGTGGATATCTTTGCTTACAAAGGAAAGAGAAGATTTGCTATCGAAGTTAAGCAACGGAATTTGAGCACTACAGTTGACGTAAAAGCCCTAAACCAAATTGTTACAGGTGCTAAGTTAGCAAATGTGTCTAACAAGATATTGGTTACCAATTCATACTTCACCTCAGAAGTTAAAGCGCGAGCATTACGCTTAGGTGTAGAGCTTATTGATCGAGATGAGTTACAGAATCTTTGGGTAGTAAAACACTCAGAAATTGGTCGGGATATTAAACCAAGGAAGTACCAACAATATGTCATTGATGAAGCTTTGCACAAATATAATGCAGGAAAAAATAAGATTTTGATTGAAATGGCTACAGGTTTGGGGAAAACCTATACAGTAGCTCATCTAATAAAGAGGCTAATCCATGAGTCATCTGAGCGACCACGGATTCTCTTTCTTGCTCATCAAGTGGAAATTTTGCTTCAGTCAGTTACTGCATTTAAAAATGTCTTAGGTATTGGGAATTACAGTTTCTCTGCCTGCTTTTCTGGAACGAAGCCAGAGGACACAGATTTTGTATTTGCATCATTCGATACGTTGTATGGCCAACTGGGGAGTCTATGCAATAATTCATATGATTTTATCGTTGTCGATGAGGCGCACCATACGGCGGCAAGAACATATTCCGAAGTTGTCACCCTATTTAAGCCGAAACTGCTGGTTGGTTTAACCGCCACGCCATATCGAGCAGATAACAAAGATGTAATATCTTTTTTTGGTGGGGCAGATGGGCATATTGGTAAATTCGATTTGGTTTGGGCTTTAAAGCATAAGAAATTGGCATTTCCTAGATATCTCGTCCTTCTTGATGATCTTGATCAGGATAAAATTAATCAATTAGAAAGTGGGCTATCCATTTCTGATTTGGATAAAAAATTATTCTTGCATAAAAAAGATCAGGAAGTTGTTCGTATTGTTGAGAAAACTGTTGAAGAACAGGGGATACAGAGAGTAAAGGGAATCGTATTCTGTAGAAACATCCGCCACATGTACCACCTTATAGGTTTTTTTCAGCTCGGATCTGCTACTCTTGTACATTCAAAAATGCAGGATCTGGAAAGAAGAGAAAATATTAGAAGTTTTAGGGAGGGAAATGTTAAGTATATATTGGTGTGTGACCTATTTAATGAGGGCATTGACATTCCAGAAACAAATCTACTTATTTTTATGCGGTATACGGGCTCCAGAACCATTTGGCTTCAACAGTTAGGGCGAGGATTAAGAAAAACACCCAATAAAGACTATGTCCATGTATTGGATTTTGTAGGGTCTCTTGAGAGGCTTAACGAGGTGAAAGAGCTTTCTAGGTCTATCGATAGAATGCCTGTTGATAGAGAAAATCTAATTGATGATGCGGAGGAGCCGGAAGTAAATAGTGTCTTTCACGATATGGCACTGGATGTCAAATATAGTGAAGAAGCGGCGAAAGTCCTCAAATTGATCGAGAATATGAAGCTAGAACTCAATAGTCGTGAATTGTTATTGGAAAAGCTGCGACGGTACAAAGAGATAAATGAGTCAATTCCAGATATTTCAAATATAGAGAATTGCCTAGAGGACGTGGGCTTAGATCAGATAGCTACTCATTTTGGATCTTATTATGGCTATTTAACAGCCGCATTTGATGGTGATTTCGACAAACAGGAAATGATCTTAAGGATGAAAAAATATATAAGTGGGTTTTATGAAGATTATAAACTGGAACCTAGTTTGAAAGCAATTGCAGTTCATTTTACTGTGAATCATCTAAATGAGTTTACTGAGAAGGATATTAAAACACTGATTCCTGAAGCAAGTGAATTTATCCGCGAAGTTACGCCGAATGTCCCTACTAATTTAGGAGAAAACAGTTCAATTTCTGGCGCTCCATCTCCTTGCCCAATAATCGAAAAGTACAGAAATAATTTATTATCTCGTTTAGATGTGAAAAAGCTTTCTGACGCTGAAAGAGATGAGATTATAAAGAAATACAGTTCTATTTCTGTGTTTTTGAAGAAATTAAAGAGTTATTAAGAAAATGGATTTTGTTACTATTGATATCCGCCAAATAAATTTGGATAGTGCTGTAAAAAAGTTAATTAAGTCGATTCTATGTGATAATGCTGACACTTTGCCCAAAAAAAGGGACTTGTGGGAGATTATCGAAGATATGAGCATGGATGATTTCATGCTGTTAAAAAGGAACGTTTACTTTGCTGACTTTCTTAGGTTATTTGGTGTGGAATTTTCGCCTAGCGGGGATACCTGTAGTGAATTTAAAGATAACACTGAGAGCGTTGGTCATGTTGATAATAGTGATAACGATATGATTAAATCAAAGATTGGAAGTGATATCAGCCTTGATTTGGGGATAATAAAAATACCCTCGCTCGTGACAAGGCTTGATGATTTGATATTGCCAAATAGATTTTCGAAACTGGTTAAAAGATTAAGAAATATCAGTTCATTTCATGAATCATTCCATCTTGGTGAAACTTTGGGTGATCTTGTTAGTTTGAGCACTTCTGATATTGCTTGTCTTCCTGGGGTTGGATTATCTTATGTGGAAGCCTTTAAAGAGCTTAAAATATTAGCCAATACTGCGGATGAGATTGATATTGAGGTTGATAATTACGCACCTTCTGATAATAAAATTAATCTTGGAAAAGTAGATACCAGTAATATGAGGCTATGTTTGGGAGGGGTAGACCAAAAATTTGCTAAAGCGTTGGAGAAGTACGCTAGATACATTGGTGCTGAGGATGTTGCAGAAAATTTGGATGACATTCTTAGTTTTAATCGGAGTAAGTTGCTTGCTTTACCGGGCTTTGGAGAAAAAATAGTACATTGTCTGATTGAGTTCAGAGATGTTGTTAGAAAAGAAATTGAGTCTATTTTAGCAGGCAATATTAACTATCAGGAATTTGAATCTTCGTTAATCTCCCCAAAGGTATTTAGTATGGTCCCAATTGAAAAAGCAGAAAAAATCTTGCTGGAGGATGTCGATAATTTCATTGATCGAATTGAAGATGATGAGGCCGACATTGCCCAAAAACGCTGGGGATTTGTAGAGGACAAGCAGACATTAGAGCAGATAGCCTCTAACTTTGATGTTACAAGAGAGAGGATACGTCAAAAAGAATCAAAGATAAACAGCAGTTTTATTCGGCATTTGCGTATTCATCCGAAGGCTATGTGGCAGCTTATAGAGCCTGAGCTATCCAGCAGTTTTCGCACTAAATTCAATAAGGTTTTCTCATGTTTCACAGAGGAAAAGGACTTTTACGATTTTTTAAGCTTGATTTGTGGGCAGACTAATCTTTTTGAGTATGTTTACCCTGAGCTAGACAAAACTATATTAAATATTCTTTTTGCGGAAAATGGTGCGCCACTCCATCTTGATGATATTAGAGAGTACATTTCGCAACTAAATTTAAGTGAAATTAAAAATATCGATAACGCTATTTATTTTTTGGAGAAGCGTGGCGTCTTGCTTATTGATGGCGAGAATATTTGGCCGAGGCAGCTTGGAAAAGCTGAGGCTAGTGCATGTATTTTATTTCATCTTGAGGGTGGTCTGCCTTGGTTGGATGTAGCTAGACTGGTGAATGCTAGATGTTATTCTAGGACTGATATTTACGAGGATCGCCTAGATAATGAGGCTTTTAAGTTGCCGGATTACATATATTTGGCCGGTAAGGGTGTATATAGACATACAAGATTTATTGATGTTGAATCAATATCGCTGGACGATATATTTATATCGGTGATGGAATATGCTCAATCAGATTGCAGAGACGTTTTTCATTTGATGGAATGCTATCAAGCTTCCGCTGGGCTACAGGCATACGATTATTTTATAATTAGGCACTTGGTAAAGCATTTCGGCGAAGATTATGGATTTTACTTTTATGGTCGTTCACAATCCGATTCCGTGGGGTTGAAAAAAGGCTTCAAAAATATTACACAAAAAGATGTAATTATTGAGGCAATGAATAGAAGTGAGAGGCCTTTAACAAAAACAGCTATTGCTAACTTACTGAAGAGCAAAAGTAGTAATCATGCTGCATTTTATCTAGATGCTTTGATTGAGGACGGTAAGGTTGTTCAGGTAGACAGGATGCTCTACACTACACCTAGCTGCGCATACAAAGATATTGTTGTAGATGACTACGTAGTTGAAATCGGTATAATATTGAATAAATACCAAATCCCTGTAGAGTCATCTATTATAAAAAAAGAGCTAAATAACCGATTTTTAAAGTGTTTCTCAAAGTACTTTTATGCATCGATTGCACGACTTTATGCTAGGGATCAAGGGTGGTTCAGAAAGAACAGTTTGTATTCTATTAATGAAATACCATTTAGAAATTTAAAAGCAGTCATTGAAAACGTTTGTAATTTGGAGTTTTCGGTAAATGATAATATCGAGTTTCTCCAGAAGCATGTAGCTATCACTAAGGAATCAGCTACCATAGCGCTTTATAATTGGCGTAATAGCCCCTAGTGCATGAATTAAATTCATGCGAGAATGTTGATATTCCTGTGTTTCCTATTTGGTGCGAGAGTCAGGAATACGAAAATTACGCCTATGGAACGTAAATTGCAAGGAATTATAGGTAACTCTATCTCAAATCGAGCAATAGTTTGGATTTAGACTTGGCTTGAAGTATCATTAGCTGTTGATGGCAAGAACGGAAAATGGATTGTAATTCAGCTAGATCTTGCTGAAATGCGATTCAAGGTTTGGTAGAAGCAACAAACCTTCCAATATTCGCCTTTTTGATTATGGATGTTGAAGCTACCTGAGTTGGTCAGGTGCTTTCGCTAAAAGTGTTAAGATTCTATCTTTACGCTTGGTGTCTAATAACCCTAGAGTACCCTCCCAGAAAGTTGACAGCATTGGAGTTAACTTAACATTATTTAATATATTTAACATTAAATAAATTTTTTTCAATGGTTTAAGTTATTTTTTAACTAGTTTATGTGAACAACCTTTTT
>NZ_FOHV01000003.1:0-15851 GCF_900111395.1 Thorsellia anophelis DSM 18579
TCTTGTGGTAGCAAAATACAATGAAATGGGTACAGAGCTTTTTCATAACGAAATGAAATTGAAAGAATTAAAATCTAAAGACCATGATTTTGTTGACATGGATGCACAATGGACAAAAACAAATACCCCACTCAGACTCATTCAATTTTATGATAGAAAAAGAAAGGGTAAAGGTTACCTAATTACGAATCTCGACAGGGGGCAATTTACAGGTGAAAAAGTCCTGTCCCTTTATGGTTTAAGATGACAAATTGAGCTATTTTTCAAAGAACTAAAATCTTTTTGTAGCCTAAAAAAAGTCAACACAGCAAATGCCAATATTGTTACAACGTTAATATGGGCGAGCATTTTAACTTTGATAATAAAACGTTATGTTGCCTTATCTGTAGGCATTTTATGGCAAACGGTTATTTCAACACAGAAAACTTGCAGGAGCAGCTTATGTTGGCTTCCAAAATTAATGAATTACCTTAATTCAGATGAGCAAGATATGAGTTTATTAGATGAAATATTCTCATTTATTTCGAAAAATTGTAGGAGATCTAATACGAAGCGAGATAAGGAAACTGAGATGTTTACATCAGTTCTGATCCCTTACTGCCAAATCAAATACTTAGAATCAGATCTACACAAAAAAAGAGCTTAAGAACTATCGTATGATAAATGATTTAAATTTCAGGGATAAAATCATCTTAACTATAAGATTCATTTAATAATGAAAAAGCTTGCTCGCCCCCTGTTAATTTGGTGCGGGGATAATGTTACATGAGCAGCCAAATTACAAAAATTGACAAAAATCCAATCCCCCTTGGCTTAAATATTACTAACAGAGCACCAAAATAATTAATATTAAATGAAAATCTATCCACTCAAAAAAGTTAAATACCATTTTCATCTTGATATAGCTTTTTTAATGATTTCTCAAGCTTTGAAATCAAATCAACTTTTTTTTTCAATCTATTATTCTCATTTTTTAAACTTGTATTTTTTCGTTGTAATTCAGAATTTAACTGGATTAAAAAATCAATATTCAAGCCTGACTTAATTTTTCCTATTTTAATTTCAGTTCCAACTGAACGATTACACAACTCAACTAATTGGTGAGGAGTAATAGTAAATTGATCGCATATAGTATTAACATCACAACCATTAAAAAAAAGAGCAATTACCTTTTCACAATCCACTTCAAGTAATTTTTTATTTTTATTCATATTTCCATCCTTATAAATTATAATTTCGATGAAAATTACATTTAATAACACTTCAGAAGAGATTTTGATTAAATGTAAAGTTGGATATTTTCATTAAAACCCTTAACAATTAATAGAACTAGTGATAATGAATATAAACTCATACCTACGAAATCATCACATAAAATTTTATTGTAACTAATAAACACTTCAAGTTATTAATCCGCTGGAATATTCATCTTAAAAATATTAAAAGCATCTAACCAACAACTTTTAATTAAAAATTTTCAGAAAATACCTATTAATTTTCATATGCAATCACTTGAAATAATATTCTTACATTATAAATTTGAAATATATTTCAAATACAATAAATACAAATACTTATAATCAACCACTCTAAAATACATGCATATATTTATATATAAATAAAGAAATTTTCGCTACTAAATACATATATTAAATTTAGATATCTAACCTACAAATTGGGATGTATTCTAACTTTTGTCAATTTATGTGAATCAATAATCTTTTTTATTCAAATACCTTTGCTAAGTTACATATTGCTGCTTCGCGATATTTAATGTCAAATACACATTTCGTTATTTCAGCTGTCATTGAGTTTTTTTCCGTAAGGATGGTTTTTCATATATTAATAGTAAAATACCTTAATGATGCTGTTTTTTTTACAGATATCCTATAATGCATAGCACTACTATCCTTTTTTAAAGAAATATCTAATATCCTGTGAACTTTGTTCTCAATTCCCTAATGCTTACTAATAATCTACAAAGATTCAGATGTCGATTGTCCATAAGCACTTTGCTTTTAGCAATTGTTCAATGATCATTCGCAGAGCCATCTGAAATCATCTATTATATATAGGTTATTTGAACAAACTAGGTTAGAGTTCCATTTAAACTTTATTTATGAGCCCACCTTTTAAATCTTTCGTAGACAGCACCTAAGTATCAAAATCATTCAGAGTATCAAGCCAAGATATACTAACATAGCCACTAAACAAAACACCCTCAAAAAACAATAGAAGCATCTATTTAACATGCACTAACACTCTTATAAAATATTTTATAAGAGTGTATTACTACTTGCTAAGCATCAACAGCTCCTAATTATAATCATTTGGGGCATCTGCACTTACGAAAATGGATACTATGTTTTCTGATAGAATATATTTGGAAGTACTATCGCGAACCGATATTTTCGCTACCACAGTGTATGCTGCAGAAGCACTACCGGGTTCTCTAGTATAAGCGTCAGCAAAAACACCCAAAAGTGCTACATTACTAGCTCCCAAATTATACCAATCATCGCTTACAGTATGTCCACCTGAATTATCTCCATAGTTAGTATCTACAATTGAAATTACACTTGCATTGATTTCAAATTCACCCGCATTTTTCCCAGTCGGTAACCAAACACCATACTCAGTATACATTCCATCACCTTGGAAACTAGATACACTACCATTAACTAAAGTTCCCCATTTTCCATCAGGTTTAAAAACTAGAACTAGTGAAGCAGATGCACTATTATCCCATGCATTACCATACTCCCCCCAAGATAAAGAGCCGCCATCAAGCCCATCTATCTTAAAATTCTGAATAGGCACATTCACACTTGCACTCGGCACCCATGTTCCAGGTGCATGAAGGAATGTATTACGAGCAAATACATAGAACATGAGTGTCTTACCTGCATCCTCTGGTTTTATTGTATAAGTACCTGCATTTTGTGTAGCTGGTACTGGATCAAAGGTTGCTCTAAGTTCTGATCCTACATACCAATGAGCCATTGAGTAATCCCCTGCATCAGTTCTAGTACCTGGATTCCAAGTATAAGAACCTGAGACGGTTTGGCCCACCGCAACATTTCCATTAATTTTCAAATTCGAGACAGATGGCAATATATTACCTGGCATATTTGGATCTGTACCTGCAAGATCATTATATGCTACAGAGCTACTAATCAATGGACTTGCCAGTCCTCTCGTATCTCTGACAATTATTCTCGCAGTAATTGTTTTACCAATATACGAAACATTTGCAGCAAATCTTGGCAACTGACCAGCTTGCGTTATCGTACCGCTTTGAATCGATGATCCATTTATTAGCCACTCATAAGTTGAACCAGTTTCAGTCGCTTGTGAATTTCCTGGAATAAAGAAATACGTTGCGCCTATAGTCCAATTTGTTTTCTCTAAATTTATTAGAGGTGTTGTCGCTGAAGGAGCTGTAATTGGCACATCAACACTAACTTCACGCCAAACATTAGGTGTCATATTTCTTGCATTTCGAGCGTAGACTCCCATCGTAATTGTCCTACCTGCATAATCAGGTTGGATGCTCATTGAACCTGATTGACCAGATGTACTGATATTAGTATCTCCAATAACATAACCATACCCGGTAACAGACCATCTATAAAGTGATGAATCAGCAATATCAGTTCTTGAACCAGGACTCCAAGAATATGTACCTGTTAAATTCTGTCCTACTGTTAAAGCTCCATTAATTTTAAGATTAGATACCGAAGGAAGAACAAATCCAGGTATAGTTGTATCGTCGCCTATCTGATTATTAATTGAAGTTCTGTTTGTTACTTGAGTCCCAACTTGGCCTCTAGCATCTTTAACAACAACATATACATCAACCAATCTGCCAATATAGCTAGCATTCATAGGAAGACCAGGCACTGTGCCACTAACCCCTACATTACCGTTTGTAATTTCTCCAATTCCATCAACGACCCATCTGTATGTTGATCCAGTTTCAGCTGCTCCTGAGTTCCCCTTATTAAATGTATAAGTTGCATTAAGAAGGTTATTAGCTGCATCATAAGCGAACTGTGGCTGTGAAGCAGACGGTGGAGTAATTGGTACTAAAGTTGAAACCTGTAACCATGTATCTGGAGTCATATTTCGTGCATTTCGAGCATACACTTCCATTCGGATTGTTCTACCTACATAATCAGGTTGAATAAATAGACTTCCAGATTGTTGTGAATAAGTAATCTGCGTATCAGTAATTACATATCCATAGTTATCTACCCACCAACGATATAATGATGCGTCCGCAATATCTGTTCTTGAGCCTGGATTCCAAGAATATGTACCAGTTAAAGTTTGTCCTACAGCTAACGCACCATTAATTTTGAGATTTGAAACAGATGGGAGTACAAACCCAGGTATTGTTGTATCATCTCCAATCAATGCATTAACAGTTGAGCTATTGGTAACTTCAGCACCAACTTGCCCTCTTCTATCTTTAACCACTAGATAAGTCCTAATAACTTGACCAATATTGCTAGCTGTAATAGACACACCTGGAATAAAACCTGATACACCAATGTTTCCACTAGCAATTTCGCCTTGACCATCAATTCCCCATCTGTATGTAGAGCCCAGTTCAGCCGCAGCAGAGTTACCAGCCTTAAATGTATAAGTTGCACTAATGACATTGTTTACATCGTCATAAGTTAGCTGTGGAGTAGTTGCTGAAGGAGGCGTAATTGGTACTAACGTAACAATATCCTGCCAAATATTTGGTGACATTTCTCTTGCATTTTTAGCGTAAACGCCCATTAATATGGTTCGTCCCACATAATCTGGTTGAATAACTAATGAGCCTGATTGCCCTGAAAGCAATATTTCAGTATTAGGCACAACAAAACCAAATCCTTCAACTGACCAACGATAAAGAGATTTATCTGCTATATCGGTACGTGATCCAGGGTTCCAAGTATAACTACCTGCAAGCGTTTGATTTGCAGCTAAAAGGCCGTTAATTTTTAAATTATTAACTGATGGTAAAACAAAGCCATCAATAGTCGTATCATCTACAATTAAATCATTAACTGCAGCTGTCATAGAAATTTCGTTACCTACTTGCCCTCTTGTATCTTTAACGGTCAAATAAACTCGAATAGTTCGACCGATATGAGTTGCTTTGATAGTTGCAGGAGGTACAATCCCATTAACAGTAATATTTCCACGCGAAATTTCTCCAATTCCATCAACTACCCATCTATAGGTTGATCCTGACTCTTGTGCTGCAGAGTTCCCTGGTTTAAAAATATATGTCGTGCTTACTTCATTCTTCACATTGTCATAAGCTAGAGGAGAGAGTGTTGCTGATGGAGAAGTGATTGGTACCGTAGTAGAGACATCTAACCAAGTATTTGGTGTTAAATTACCTGCATTACGTGCAAATACTCCCATTTGAATAGTTCTACCAGCAAAATCAGGTTGAACCCAAAACGAACCCGATTGTTCTGAAATAGAAATATTAGTCTCCGGCACCACATAATTGTATCCATCGACATACCAACGATAAGAAGAAAAATCGGCTAAATCCGTTCTTGTTCCAGAATTCCACTGATATGTACCAGTCAAAATTTCATTGACTGCGAGTTTGCCATTTATTTTTAAATTAGACACAGAGGGTAAAACAAGTGGTATAGTCGAGCTTGTAGCTCTCTTTATTGTTGAATTACAAATGTAAATATTACAAGCCTTTGCATCCAAATGAATGACGCCACCAGCATCAATCGGTTGGATCGTAAACTCAGGGATCACTCCAGATGATCTAACAATATCTTGGTCAATAACTCCACGATTAGTTGTCCATGTATAATTTGTAACATCCATGGCGTTCGCAACAGGCCACGCATTAGGTTGATATGTATAACTCCCTGTTATTTTTTGCCCTGAAGCAATATTTCCATTGATTTTTAAATTAGTTAAATCTGGTGCAGGCCAATTTGCAGTAAAACTTGCCTCTTCTGTATTACCGGTCATACCCAATGAATTTTTTGCTGTTATCGAAAGTTTTAAAACCACCCCGGGGGTTGCCGGGTTATTTAAGACAATGCCGGGTATAATCCCTGAATTGCTAATTGTTCCTTGGGCCCAAATTTCATCAGGGTTATCCATACGGTAAAATACATAAGAAGAAATATCCTGAGAACCAGTTAAAAAATTCCCCTCTAAATAAACATAACTAGCTGATAGTGTAGAGAAGAATGAACCACCACCGATAAAATTAATATTACTGACTTTTGGATTGCTTGGTAGCGGAATAGTGGCTGAATCTTTTGTTACAGTGAGCCCTATCACTCCAGCAGTATTTCTTGGTGTGATACTTAATGTATGTATTTCACCTGCCATTTGTGCTGTGATTTTAAAACCAGGCACTTTTCCTGAATTTGCAGTTGAGATACTTCCATCTACTCCCCTTTCAATTGTCGTCCCCTTAACACGCCATGTATAAGTAGACTCACTTTCAGCAGAACTTACCCAACTTCCTCTATCGAATTGATAGCTTGCAGAAACGTTTGCTCCAACATAATAGTTACTAGGCGCAATAGCAATATTTTTAACTGAAGGTTTCATTGGTAAAATAGAATTTGCTGCTACCTTTCCTAAATAATTGACTGCACCATTCACATGTGTTGGTGTCACGGTTAAGGTATAAATATCACCTACATTTTCAGGTTTTACAACAAAACCAGGGATAACCCCAGATGAAGAATCTTGAGCAACATTTACAGTTCCTGTTACATTAACACCAACTGGATTACGTGTTGCATCGGTTTTATTAGTCCAAATCCAAGTTGAACGATCAGTAGCTGCATCAAAATTATAATTATAGGTAGCCGATAATTTAGTGTATGTTCCTGCGTATTCGGATTTAATAGTTAGATTCGTTATTACAGGTAGACCCAATGCCGCACCTGACTCAGCTCTTACTTCTGCGCCAGTAATATTAGAGGCATTTTTAGGATACACTTTAAGAACATGTGTTTCACCAATCATCGCCCTAGTCAACAAAAACCCTGGAATATTACCACTATTCTCAGTAGTAACCGTACCATCTGTTCCTCGAATGGTTTCACTTGCTTTATCTTCCCATGAATATACTGAACCATTTTCTGCCGATTGTGTAAAACTTCCACGATTAAATGTATAGGTAGCACTTGTTGTCTCGCCTTCAAGATAAAATGAAGGTAAAATCACTAAATTTTCAATACTTGGACGGGTAAATTTAGGAATCGAAGCGACAACTTCATCATTAGTAATACCCGCTAAATCTCTCGGTATCATTCCAAGCTTAATCACTCGATTAATGTCATTATCATTGAGTATAATTGCAGGTACAGATCCTGATGTACTAATAGTACCAAACGCATTAGTCCTTGGACTAATTATTTCTTTGTCTGAAGATTCATATTCACTGGTATACCATTGCCAAGTAGAATTATCACCATTGTTAACAGAATTACTTGGCACATAGATATATTCCCCTATTAACGAACTTTCAGAGTTAGTAAATACTGTTTCTATTTTTAGGTTTTCAATTGTTGGCGGTGCCAATGGTGTAATATTATTTCTTTCATCCGTTGATTTAGTCGTAACAATCGTTCCTCTGCGTAAGGTAACGAATGTTTCAGGCAGTGCAGAAACCTCATATACGGTATTAATATCAGCAAGTGTTAATGGTGGTGAAATATGGCCGCCATTAGCTTTGGTTTTACCACTAGCCTGGGTAAAGTCTTTTCCAATTATATCAGCGGTTGTACCCTCTTGCCCCCAAAGCAATAAAGAACCATCTGCACCCGCAAAATTATCAATATAATCATATTCAGCGATTAAGCTATTACCCGGTGCGTATATACCTGATGCAATAACTAAATTCTCAATTTGTGGTTTCTTCCAAACAACATCATAACTTGTTATGAAAACTTGGTCCCCTTTTAAACCACCTTTTGTAATTGGTTGAAAAGCAAGTCGAACTTTACGCCCTAACTGAGCCTCTGGTAAAATAAAATAAGGGGTATAAAAATTATTCGCAATGGCATTCATTGCACGCCAAGCTGTTAATTCACCACCATCTATATCAACCCAGCGATATTCAGATGCATCAATTAAATTATTACCTATCGCATCCTTTCCAAACTCAATTTGATAAGACCCTGTTGCTGTCGTTAATGCCTCAAAACTACTAATAATACCAATAGGTTTAATAATTGGCTTTTGTGCTTCACGAAGAGCTACCGTTGTCGCAGTTAATGGTGTGATTGCTTGAATACCTGCAGAGTTTCTTGCCAAAACAGAAATTTCATAAATTTGATTGATATCTTCTGAGCTTAAAATAGGGGATTTGATCCGATGGGTATCATTACTATAAAATGTAGACCATTTTACCTGTCCTGCCGTAGTGTTAATTGCACCCCAAAGATAACGAGAGGCATCTTTACCTGCTAATCCATTCGGTAAAAAGTCATAAGTAGCATCAAGTTGGCCACCAATAATTAGTTGTCCGTCAATCTTTAAATTTTGAATCTCTGGTCTTGCTTTAAAATCAGGTTCTCTTGGTTCAGTTGAATCCATTTTGCGTGAACAAGTCACACCTTTTAAGCTCCCTTGTTCTTCGAGTGTATTACCATTTGCAATACCTACTGAACCATTTTCCAAAGAAAAAGTCGCTCTATCATTGTCATCACTTCTAAGATCAATTGCCCAACCATCGGCGGTATGCCAAGCAGGTGAAAGAGGATATTGGCTAATGTCTCCCCATTCATTTACCAAAGATGATATACCTCGAGTATCGCTACCATTCGTGACAATAGCAGAAGGTGGAAGTGAATAATTTTCTCCCCTAGCTGGATTAGTACACCATGTGATAGCTTCAGACCAATCGCTTGTTTGACCTAGTCCTTTATTAATAAACCATTCTTTGATTTCAAATGTATAATCAAATGCGATACCTCGTCCATCTTTAGGTTCCGCATGTAGAGTAACTGGGCCGGTCCTTAATGGGAATTCTTTGATAAAAGTAACTATACCATTTTCGTCAATAGCAATATAATCTTGCATTGATTCTGGTACAGTGAAGGTATAATTGATGTTATTTTCTGGTTTATCCATAACTAACTGAAAAGTAGCTCCCACAAAACCCGTTGTAGGAAATGCATCCCCAGTTTGATTAACAGCGTATTCAAAAGGATTAATTTGAGTTGCAATTACACGTTTATAGCTCGGCGTAGTAACTTCAAATGTATTCGAAACCATTACATTATTAAAATCAAACAACCCTGTTGCAGTTTTTAAATCCACATTGGCATGTGCTTCTATGGTTAAATTTGAACCATTTGGAAAGCTAACAGCAAAAGGTTGTTGTAACTGTTCAGCGCTTAACGCTATCCCATTATTTAACCATCTAATGACAGATCCTGGATGATCTGTATTAACAATAATCGCATTTTCTTCAGCAGGTTTGTCTATATCCAAATCAAAAATCATCATGCCATCTGTATTTTGGGAAATTGTGACTTGATTAGGTGCTACAGAATACGGAATTTCACTATTTGTTTTAGTTACTTCACCAATATCATAAGGCATTAATAAATAGGGGATACTATCTTCTGTTAATACAGGTTTATTCCCATGTATTTCAGGCGCATCTTTGCTTGAGATAACTTCAGCATTAACCATATGCATGCAACTTGCAGTTGCCAAAATAATAGTCAGAAATCCATATAACAATTTAATTTTGCTATGTTTTTCTGGAAATTGAATTCCATTTCCTATTAAAGTTATGATTGCCGTCTTCGCAAGATGAACAATTTTCATACATCAATCCCTTTTATTTATCATTATTAAAAACTACATTAATCCCATAAATTCGTTATCATCAAATTTTAGTGGTTTAAAATTATATAAGACCTAGGGTTCAGAACCCGGCTAAAAGCCAGGTTCTGTATCTAGACCCTAAAGGTAAATGCTACTTATTAATAGCGGCATCAGGATCATTATCAAATGTAATTGATATTGTTAAACCTTGTTCACTGCGCTCATCTTGACTTCTTGCACGTGAAAGGTCATTGTTCTGTTGAGTTCTAAACGTTGTTGAACCTGCATTGACACCATCAGGATCCGTTATCATTTGACCATTAAAGTACCAAGTGATTGATTTTTCGAAATCGCTTGTGACATCTTTATTATTGTCCTGACTATCAACAATTGAAACTGTATACTCAGTATCAACCTCTGGTTTATTAGGTCGACGCTCTTGGTTAGTTCCTTTGGTCTCATCTAAAATCACAGTGCCATCTGTAGATTTAATAATGACTTTATACCTATCTCCATCCTGAACAATACCCGAACCATCACCAGGATTTCCGTCGCCGCCATCCTCTTTGTTACCACCAGGACCACCGACATCAGGATTTTTCTCATCAGGGTTTCCACCTGGATTTTCGGTGTTGGGATGATTAGGATCTTTAGGGTTAGCAGGATTATTAGGATCAATTGGACCTGGACCTGTATCGCCAGGATCAACTTCTTTTGGATCTGTACCATCTCCACCATAGTTAACTACGTTCATAATTAAAATTTGGTAATTTTCTCTTGGCAAACCAAATTTAGTAGTAGGAGTGATTCTCATCCCAATCACTTTACCAATAGCAGCAGATGGGATTAAAAAACTTTCTCCAGTATATACAGCAGGGGCTGCTAAACCCTCTGTTACTGTTGCATTAGGAGCAAGTATCAGCCATTCAATAGTACTTCGACTAATATCAACATCCCAATAATTACTGTTTTCACCATCATCTTTATCTCCAAAAAGGTAATGCAATTTGTCTTTTGGTACAGTTAAGGTTTTACCTACCAATAAATCACCACTTACACCAATTCGTGGAATATTTGGTGCATTACCATTTATCTGTTCAGTCTTATCTGAACTTTGAATACCAGCAAAGGTAGGTAACGATAGACCTAAAAATGCCGTAATTGAAACTGCAACTAAAGTTGGTTTAATTATTTTTGTAAAATTTTTCATATATATCCTCAAATTGTTAATTAATTAAATTTCAAAAAGTTAAAATTTATTTAGTACCATCATTAAATTGAACAGATAAAGTCATCCCTTGCTCACTTAGATTTGTTGAATGTTTTGCTTGTGCAACTAAGTTATTTAACTGAGTTGTAAAACTAAGTTTCCCAGTCGTATCTATGGCAGTTGTATCTGGCCCTACTGTTTGTGTACCGTCTAAGATAATGTGTGGATTATCTCCATCTTTTAAACGCCAGATTACAGAATGCTGGTAGACATCAGAAAAGTCTCTATCTTCAGATCCATCTGCACTTTTACCCTTACTAACAATTTTGACAACGTAGGTTGTGTTAACTTCAGAAAGACCAACTTTGTTTTCAGAGGAAAGATGCCCTATCTCGTCTAAGATATATTTATCAGTTGCGTTACCTAACGCATCAGCAATAAAAATTTGCACTCCTAATGTTGTTGGATCAGGTCCTATAATGTCTGGATTCTCAGGATCTGGCCCTGGATCTGGCCCTTTATCTACTGGTGGAATAACAGGTGGTTTAGGATCACCATCTTCATCTTGACCACTAATCTGAGTGACATCTGGAACGGATAATGTATCCCCAATTTTAGGAATACCAGTTGTAGATTTTGGAGTAATACGATAAGCTAATTTTTTGCCTGCTGCGCCAGCAGGAATTGGAATCTCAATTCCGTCTCCTAATTTTACCGACGATCCTAAAATTTCAGTATCATCTTTCTCTAATAAGAACCATTCAACAGTTGATAAGCTAAGATCTCCTAAAAATATACCATCTACTGCTGTCGTAGGTGATTCTTTAATATCAAGATCTTTATCTAAAGGCTGATAAATCCTTTTGGGATCAGGTTTTAAAGAAACGATTTGTCCCTCATATAATTTCCCTGTTATCAATATTTGATCTATATAAGGTTTTCGTCCTTGTATTGGATCAGTTTCCGCTGATTCTCTTATTGCTGCTTGTACCATGCTAGAAGTAAATATAGCGGCTAAAGCAAGTAATAAAACACTTTTTTTGAATTTCATACTAAATCCCTTTTTTAATCATTGATAAAATGTAAATATAAAATAACTTCAATCAAGGCAAGCTGAGTGTCTGCACCTCCCTCAATGCGATACCATCAAAAGAGACACTCATTCTCAAACCTTGTTGACTACGGTTGTAACTTTCATCGTGTACATCAGTATGTCCTGCAAAAATATCTAATGAATTTCCATCTTTATCGTTATTGACTAAAGTTATGGAATTATTGGTTTGTGTTTTAAATAACAGAGTTTTTTCTGCTACGTCCCAGTACCTTGAGGTATCATTACTTTTGCGAATTCCAGTTTTAGAATCAAATGCAGTAGGTTGGTGCAATTGCCATATAATGCTCCCTAATAATTTTCTTTTAGCAATCTTGAGCTGTTCTGAATCATTGTCATTAATTTCTACGTTGATTGCTTTTCCACCCGCTGAAAATTTAATTGTATGAATAGTATTATTTTTAGGTGGACGATTACCTAGGGGGATAAACTCTCCAGTATCAAAATTTTGTTCCCAAATCTGTGCAGATGACTGTGGAAGTTCCATTATGGTACATGCAGTGCCATCTGCATTTAAAGTGATAGGATCACCAAGCAAAACATCAAAACTAGGTGTCTGCACTCCCTGCTCATTAAGCATCCATGTTGTGGAAAGATCATCGTTAACTATTAGCCTAAATTTTTCTAGCGGATTTAGATCTGGAACCCCTGTTTCTGTTGTCAAATTTCTTTCAATTTCAAAGCCAATACGCCAGCCACAATATTCGGGTTTAATAAATAATGTCTGAATGTCTTCACCATCTGCCAACTCTATTTCTAAAGCATCATCTAGATTTGAAGAATCAGCAGGTATCCTAAACCACACCATATTTTGGCGAGTACCATTCAAGGTAGTACCATCAGCAAGTATGATCGATTCTTTTAATTCTTTATCCATATCTGCATCTGTTACTTCATAAACAAAATTAATTTCTCTTCCCACTTTAAACTCACCTTCAATATGAGCATTTAACTGAGGTGCTGATCCTTCTAATATCCCGGTAAATCCTGAAGTCACAATAGAATCACCTAATTCGTCATTATCAAAAGGCGAAATGTATACCTCTGCTTGTGCTGGAAATACTATTAACACTGAATTCATTACAACAAAAGAACCTACCTTAAAAAGTCTGTTTAAAAAGCCCTGTTCGCATGTATTTTGACAATTTTGTATATCTAGTCCTTTCATAATTAATTCCCTGAAAAGTAATTAAAGTCAGCACACTTGCTTGCATCACCGATAGTTGGCCTCTGCTTTGTCGGATCTAGTTCTTTCTGCGCCGTATCTATTTGTACTGCTAGTAATAATCCTTGTTCATTTTCTACTTTCCCAGCAGTTTCAACTAAATTCAATTCATCTGTAAATTCATTATTTTGAATGTTATTGACTTGTGTGGAAAACATTGCATAACCATTACATCGTTCAATTACTGGAATAGTGTCTTGAGTTATCACCTCAACTCTAGGATCCCAATATCGCCACATAACACTATTGATATACAATGAAGTCACATCTACTATTGTTTGATTATTGCTATTTAAAAAACTCGTTGGTACGACTTCGACTCGATAATATGTATCAGGTTTTATTGGATCAGCACCATTTCCATAAATATCCGTTGTTAAGGTTAATTTTCGACCTTTTGGATTACCTGAGTAACCATCTCCACGTGGCCCCATGTCATATAGATTTACTGTCAATTCACCAGGCTCATACTCAAACAAGAAATGAGCATAAGAAAATGCAGGATTAAGACCAGGATAAATAACAACAACTTTCACTTTTAAGGCTGCGCCATTTGATGTGACCTTAATGTTCCACTTTCCTTCCCAATCACCTTGTTCGTTAATGATTTTATCAACGCTAGCAAGTCTAATAATTTGACTAAACGGATCATTACTATCATTAGGCTTATGCACCTTACCATCTGCATCATGGAATTGAATTATCGGTTCAATTCGCCATTTACCATCAATTGCTTCTAACCCTTTTAGATCATCTGTATTATCAAGTTCTGCATATGCAATAAATTCAGCCGCATCTTGGGTCGGATCTGCTAATGCTAGTGACGTATTGGAATTATTTAATCCTGAAATAGGAAAATTACTTAATAATTCATCATTAGTGATTGGATTGGGTTCAATAACAGCCCTGCCTAGTGTTACGACTGATACAGTTAAAATATTAGAAGAAACAGCACGTCCCTGTTCATCTTTAATGTGCATTTGGATGTAGTACGTTCTGCCAGAATTTAGATCAGCTTTAGGAATGATCCATTTATTTGGATTAGAAGGGTCTTGGATTGGTGTTAAAAAATCAATACCAGTCTGCCAGTCAATACTTGAGACTGGGTATGTACTGATAATTTTTGAGTCAAACGAATAATCGGTGTTAAAAAAGACGGTTGGATCTCCAGAGAGTTCCACCTTCATTTGCTGTTTTTCTCGATATTCAAAAATGATATCATAATTTCTATCAACAATATCATAACGGCTTCCCTTCAAACTTCTAGTTAAAGATACATTTTCGGGATCTAACTGCTCATCGATAGGTGTACCTAATTGAAGATTAATTGTTGCATCTATCTTACTATCATTCATACTATTAGAACCTTGCCTATGGCTAGCTGATAATGTGAATAATGGAACCGGTGTGTAATCAAGCCCAAATGTATAAGCATAAGGATTGGTTTGGCGTTCCTCTAAACTGAATAACGCAACTTCATCGCCGTAATATTGTTCAAAAATTAAATTACCACCGATATGAGGATAACTAGGTAGATAGCCTTTAGCACGAATATCAAAACCTTGTGCAGGACGCTCTTCAAATTTAGCTAAAACATCTGAATCTTTCCAATCAGAGATAGGGGCATAGTAGTTAGTTGCAAGTTTAAGATAATCAAACCAAAGTTCAGTACCAATTCCTAATCTTGTATTACTTCCTGTAAAATCATGGTCAATAAAAGCATTTCCGCCAATTAAATAATCATTTTGATCATAACGATAACCAAAACCAAAGTTACCTATTGTTCGACTTTCACCACCACTATTTTGACCATGAATTCCGACTTGTGAGAAAAATAAGTTAGATTCTTTATCGATTAAAGGTGAGAGTAATGAAAATTGGCTACCCTCAAGATTACCATCCTCATTAACCGATATATTTACTTCTACTTTACCAAATTTACCCAATAACGATTCGGTGAAATTTTGTACAGGCGTGAAAATTTGAGATTTAACTTGGCTTTTAGCCCAGTTTTCAGCTTCATTTTTTAATTGTTCAGCAGACAGTTCTTCCCAATTGGTTGTCGCTGCACCTTGAGCAAGAGTAGCAATATTTTCTTCTGTATTACTGGATATTAAAGATTCAATCGGTGTTGATCTTAATGCTATTTCCGCAATAGAAGATGTATCATCTTGTGAATTTGCAATCTCAGAAGTTGATAAACTTGGAAGAGCATTAACGCCTATGAGTGAATTATTTTTAGGGGTAAGAAGCTCATAAACTAATTGAGGTGGAACACTATAGGGCAATAAAATCGTTGATCCAATTTCAATCCTAGACTGAGAATCTTGTAAACTTGGATTTATTTTTGTAAGGATATCTAATGAGGTACCAGTAAGTGAAACAATTTCACTAAGTGAAGTTGTCTTAGTTACATTATAGGCTGTTGGCTGTTGGCTGTTGGCTGTTGGCTGTTGGCTGTTGGC
>NZ_FOHV01000003.1:15861-226216 GCF_900111395.1 Thorsellia anophelis DSM 18579
GGCTGTTGGCTGTTGGCTGTTGGCTGTTGGCTGTTGGCTGTTGGCGTTATTATACCATAAAAAATCATAAAAATCAACATTTTATATGCTGATAAAAACTTAATTTTCATCTATTTATTCCATTAAATTATTCATGAACATGCGCACTTGTATAAAATATAAAAACATTTCTATAGTTGTTCATCTTGGTCAAAGCAAACAACCGCGTCAAAATGTTACATGACAAATAATATTGCACAATTAAAAACATTAAGCAATAAATTTTACACTTTGAAACTCATAAAAAACACTATGACACACTTTAGCACTTAATGATCAGTCATCTTTTATTAATTGCATTCAAGTGTATTTACTAAATTAACTAATAAATATTAAATGGCCTGAAAAAACTTTATAAGTGATAAAATTTAATAGACTCCAATTAGATTTTTAATTAATTGACAGGTAATTAGCATGAATTATATAAAGTAATGAAAAGTATATTAGTAAAAATATTAGGGGTTATTGATATTTAGTGATTAAAAAGAAAGTGAATTAAAAATGCATTACAAACAAGTATTGGAAATGAATCATACTGAAGAAAAAGCGTGATACTATTTATAGTACATACTATTAGCTTAAAGCATATACTTTTAAATTCCTATTTTCTGGTATAAATAAAATAACCCTACTGTCTGGGGCCAGACACCGAAAGGCCAAACAATTAATTGCCGATTAATTTCACTATGCTGCGTTTTAATATTAGACGTTTCAGTCAAAGAAAATAGAGTTGTATCATAAATAATAAGTGATTTACTCGCTTTTATCTCATCTGCCAAAACATCAAGTGAAGCATTTTCAGAAAAATCCCCTCTAATCGTTAAGCTATTGCTGATAAAACCAAATTGTGTTTCTTGCCATCCAACAAATCCTTTCATACTAAAATCATGAGTAGGATCACCTAAAAGCCAATAAATATCATTTATCGTTTTTTTATTATATGAATCAACATAAAAACGATCCTCGGTTGATAGAAAGATCATTAGAGCTAAAATATAACTAATGAAAACTGCGAATGGTAATCCAAAAAATAAGATAATCATTTTGTTTTTTCTACTCATGTCACACTCCAAGATTAAAATCATCCACCAAATTATTATTTTTCTTTTACTTGTCTAATTTTCGTACATCTTAAATATTTTCTATATTGATGATAGCTTTTACCTTAAGTAGATGACTATATATCAATCAATAAAATTGACTTCAATACTTCTAGTATCAACTTGACCTACCTCATCTACCACTCTAACTTGATACACCCCACTATATTTAGGCTCCCATACTAACGTTTGTTTACCTACAGTATGGCCTAAAAAGCTGCCATCAATAAACCAATATAAATGAGTATTGATATTATCACTATTTGCAATAAGAACTAACTGCTTCATTTTCTCTCGTTCATTTTCATTACGTCTAAATGTATACTTAACATTTTTCTGAGGGGAAATAATCCTAGGCGGACTAAAGTTCAATAAATTAGCTTGTGCGCCTATGCAGCGATTATTTTGTGGTGGAGTTCTCTTTGGAACCCCTGCTTGACTGAATGCTAATGATAAATCAGATGGCCAATATTCAAATATTTCTATTTTTACCCTATCTGCTTCAAAAGGCGGACAAGCCACTTCTCCTGATTCAATATCGATTGCCACAGGTCTAAAAATGGTATCGGCCTTAATTGGTGAAACACCTGGGATAAACCAGGTCTGTCCAATTTGCTGACACCATTTTGTTGGTAATTGTCCACTACTCAAACAGACATCGACTTTTTTTATCGTATCTGGTACGGTTAAATAGGTTGGTTTCATATTAGGATAATGTGCTTTGATACTATCAATGATGTTAAAAAACAGAGGAGCCGCTGCCTCTACTCCTACAAATGCATTATTACCTTCACCACTAAAATTACCTTCCCAAACAACAAGCACATAAGGACCAAAAATTCCAGCAGTCCACGCATCTCGAAATCCCCAAGAGGTACCTGTTTTCCAATAAACAGGGATTTTTGCTGCTGATTGCGCTAATGTATCACCTGGTCTTGCATGTTGTCCTAACATATCCATGGTAATATATGCAGCAGAGGGAGAAATTAACTGATTAGCAGACTGGACACCAGAAGAGTTAAGAGTTACTGATTTTGATAAATCAGATTGTATAAATTTGAGTGGCTGGTTAATGCCTTGATTTGCTAGCATCGAATATAACTTAGCTAACTCCTGCATATTAATTTCACCGCCGCCTAAAACAAGCGCTAAGCCATAATGATTTCGACTGGCTAATTTTGACACACCCGCTTTTTTGAGAAAGGAGTATAAATCAGGTTGTTTAAGCTGAGCGGCTACTGTGACTGCTGGAATATTTCGGCTATAGTTAAGCGCTTTAGTCGCTGATATAGGTCCTAGGAACTTTAAATCATAATTTTCTGGGCTATATGCGCCGTATTGAATGGGAACATCTCTTAAAATAGTGGCTGGGTGTAAAATACCTTGATCAAGTGCTAATGCATAAATAAACGGCTTTAAGGTTGAACCTGGAGAACGTTTTGCTAATGTTCCGTTGACTTGCCCATGAATACTTGTATCAAAATAATTCGCAGATCCGACTAATGCTTTAACCCCCATATCACGCGTATCAACTAATAAAACAGAGGCATTTTTAATCCCTACCATTTGATGCCTAGCAATAAATGCTTTTACTTGTTGCTCAATGATATTTTGTAGCTGTTTATCCAGTGTTGTAGTTTGAAACTGGGCATTTAATTCTGTTTGATGCCGTTCATACTGACTGATTTGAGAATTTTTCCCCGTTTCTAAGGTATCTTGCAACTTCAACATATCGGTAAAGTGCGGCGCAATAAAGGGTAATTGCTCTGGCTGTCTTAACTTTAATGGTAAGCTAAAAAAATCTTCATACTGCCTATCATCAGGATAAAGCTCAACCCATCTTGAATAGAGACGATTACGGGCATTAACTAGTCGCTCCCCTACAAGACCACTTTTATCTTTTAATCTTAAGCTTGGCGACTGGGGTAATACAGCCAAGGTCAGAATTTCAGGGAGTGTCAGTTGATTAGGAGGCTTATTAAAATAGATTAAGCTTGCCGCGCCAATACTTTCGATATTACGACCGTACGGGGCATAGTTAAGATAGGCTTCTAAAATTTCATTTTTAGAATATGATAATTCCAATTGTACTGCCCGAACTATCTGAATTAATTTTCCTTTAATGCTACGAGTATTTAATTGCCAGTGCATTCTGGCAAGTTGCATAGTAATGGTTGAACCGCCTTGCAAAGGTTCATTAAATACGTAACTTTTGACAAATCCACGGGCTAAACTCACAGGATTAAACCCAAAATGCCGATAAAAATAGCGATCTTCATGGAGTAAAACTGCTGTTTGAAATGTTTTTGGAATAGCGTTAAATGGTGTCCAAAGTCGAAATCGCTGATCCTTAGCACTTGTAATACGTAATAACTCGCCTTTATTATCTAAGTAAACCGTTGATAGCCCATTGCTTGCTAATGACTCACTTAAAGGAGGATGCGGCCAGAATCGAAATCCCAATACAATTGCCAGTCCAATCACCATAGTTACGAGTAGATTTGCCATCAAACGGCGATAACGTGCTGTTATTTTTAACATAGTATATGATGTATTTTTATGAGGGCTGTAAGACAAGTGGCGTTAATACCTTCATAACGTGTTCTGCCGAACCATCATGAATTATCCGCCCCTCTTGAATGTAGAGAATACGTGAGGCAAATAACATCGCATCATCATAACTATGTGTTACCATTAAAGTTGTCATGCAGGTTTCATCGCATAAAGCATTGACTAAAGATAGCATTTGCTGACGTAACTCAATATCTAATGCGCTAAATGGTTCATCAAGTAACAATATTGGTTGCTTTCTTAGTAATGCACGCGCGAGTGCAACTCTTTGGCGTTGCCCGCCTGATAATTGTTCTGGTAATCTTTGCATAAATGTCGACAACCCCATTTTTTGAGATAATTCGTCAAGTAATCCTTTTTGTTGAGCCGTTATTTTCATTCGTGGATGCAAGCCTATCGCAATATTTTGATAAATAGATAAATGCTCAAATAGATTATTATCTTGAAATAACATTGAAATAGGTCGTTTTCCTGGCATGCTATAAGAATGTTCTTCTGCATTTAACCGTAATCTATAACGCTTATCTAACGGTTTTTGAGATTGCAATTTTATATCAGGCACTAAGAAACCTGCTAAAATATTCAATAATGTGCTTTTACCGGCCCCACTTGGGCCGAGAATTGCAATTTTCTCCCCTTTTTCAACCGATAAATCAAACGATCCATAGGGTACTTCTGCCGATATCAATTCTATCATTCGATCACTCTTTGCCTATGCACTTACTTGGTCATGCCTATTAAATCCAATAACAGATTGATTGAACATTCGCTTATTTTCCCCATTACTCTGCCCTTCCCCTAGCTTCTCCAACAATTCTCGCAAACACTTTGCGAATAATCAGTGGTATTGATTCAATGCCTAATCGTTCAGCTTCTAAAGCGACCTCTATGGCAAGATCGGGTTTTGAACTACGATGAATTGCTTTATCTATAATTTTCCTAGCTGATAAATGAGGCGATTCAGGTAGCTGAGCAACTCGTTTATAAACATGCATAAAACCAGAACGATACATAAAATGCTCCATATCAAAAGCAGGTAGTGTCGTTAATCGTCTAGCCTCGTCATGCTTTGGTGCAAAAGAGAGTGCTGTTTGTGAATAACGCTTACCCGCTTCATCACCATCTGTTAGCACATGCCACTCTATACCAAGTTGCTGAGCAAACTTAATTAATGGTTTTAGCCCACACTGCGCATATTCAATTATTTTAATTCCTTCAGCTTCAAGGTTATAACCACACAATCTTGTGAGTTCCGTCAATAACCAAACCTCAGTTTCCCCTTCTACTAACAGCCAAGCTCTTGCAAATAATGAGGTTGCACGATTCATTCTAATATGAAATCCAATACGCCTAAGCTCATCAGTTGCAAATTTTTCACTTTTAATTTTATAAGCGGTGACTTTGGTTGATTCTCTAATTAATCGATGAATATACTTAATCGGTGTTAAGGTCAACAGGTCCCCTGAATTCGTAAGCGTGATTCTTTGCAAAGGTAACTGATTAAAAAAACCCCAAGCAATCGCAAGGTTAACAGGGTGCAATCCTTTTTCAGGATCCTCAATCACTAAAATGGGACTTGCATCCATATCTAAACGTACATTATTCTTAGCTTCTATTAAAGTTATCATCAAGCCAAGCAAAACCATTCTTACTGTACGACTGCTTGACTGGGATATAACGGTATTAATCGCATCAAGTGATTGCCAAGCTTGACGATCGTTAATTGGAGAAGTATAAAACGGTTTAAATCCTATACCTGAGCCTGATAAATAGTGTTCAAGCAATTGCTGCATTGCTCCTAAACCATCTTTGAGTTCTTGATTACTCAGAGATTGTGGTTCACGAGCTAGTCGTTCAGTTAAAATAGTCAATTGTTGTTTTAATGCTTGTTGATTAAGGCTTTCGTAACCAGAAAACGCACCTGGCGATAATTTATTAATAAATCTAGCATCTCTTAGTCTCAATATCGGATGAAATCTAATCAATTCACCCATTAAAAAATCAGTTTTAACGTCACTAATTTTTTCACCATTGATATCTAAGAATGAGCGTTTAGTCTGGCAATTGCCTAACTCATCTAACTCAGCTTCAAGAGATAAATAGATATGAGCTCTATCATTCTCTTGAGGAACCCATAATTTTTCAAACGAAACATAGCGCTTTGGCAGCTCGGCTGATATATTATCCTGACAATAAGTAAAAATAATTTGCAAATTACGGTGCTTAGCTGCGCTATCTCCGGGCGGAAAATGAAAATCATTTTGAGTAAATTGATAAAGCGTATCGCTTGGTGCAAGTAAACTAAGTGCATCTAATAAACTCGTTTTCCCCCAAGCATTTTCACCAATCAAAACACTATTACTTTTTAGCGATAGTGCTAAACGATTGATACCACGAAAACCTGAAATATCTATATGTTTTATATACATGTTATCGAATTCTTCATAGGGATTAGATTAAACAATAAAGGAATATCATAAAAATATGTTACTTAATTTTCTCGTTATTTTATTGCCATTAATGGCCGGTTACTTGATTGTAATCGATAAATTCACCCATGCATCACAAATCAATAAATTCATTAATCAATTTCTTAACTACATGGTCTTTGTCATATTATTTTGTATGGGGGTTAACTTAGCATTTTTAGAAGATTTAGTCACTAATCTAAAACGTATTGCGCTTTACTCTGGTACTTTTTTCTTCTTTATTTGCCTTGCAAATCTGCTAATTTTGATGCTGTTATCTTGGATTACTCCTTGGCGAGACAGTAAAATAAAAGGGCATGGGAAAATTAATTGGTTGATGTTAAAAGGCTCCCTTGAATTAATAGGTTGTGTAATTGCAGGTTTTATTATTGGTGTTAGCTTTAACGATACAAAAGTTGAACCACTTCTTAATTATGCGCTCGATATTAGCCAATACGCTCTCTCAATCTTAATCTTTTTAGTTGGAATTCAACTCAGGCATTCAGGGTTAACCATTAAACAAATTTTACTCAACAAAAAAGGACTGCTTTTAAGTGGATTAATTTTAACAAGTTCACTACTCGCTGGTATGTTAGCTGCATTAATACTTGGCATGGACATGAAATTAGGCTTAGCACTATCATCTGGATTTGGCTGGTACTCTCTTTCAGGCATATTAATCAGTGATGCATATGGCCCACTTTGGGGGAGCATTGCCTTTTTTAATGATTTAGCTCGTGAAATATTAGTGATTATACTTATTCCAATTTTTACCGCCCAATATCGTTATATTACACTGGGATTATCTGGGGCAACATCGATGGATTTCACCTTGCCCATACTTCAAAAAAATGGCGGCATTGAAATTGTCCCTGCTGCAATTGTTCAAGGATTTATCTTGAGTCTTGCCGCATTGCTCTTGCTGGCCGCATTTTCTTAAAGTAATGATAAATTGGTCATGATAACTTATTGAGTTTTTATCCAAACACTCATACCTTAGGGATGATGAGACTCACAGCAAGCCCGGGGGTTCTCGGACTTGCTATCAATTTTCCTGATAAACTTTGGGCAAGCTGCTTTGCAATCGTGAGCCCAATCCCTGTTCCACTCACCCCTTCTGTTAGCTTAGAATTAATGCGGTAAAACGGCTCAAATAATCTTGGTAAATAAGAATCATCTACGCCTGGGCCATAGTCTCTTACCTCAAATATCACACGCTCTTCAGTTTGGCTAACGATGACATCAACGGCTTGACCTGTTGACGCATACTTTTCAACATTGCTAAGTAAATTACATAATATCTGTACAACTTTATCTGCATCGGTTGTTAACTGAATGTCATCTTGGCATATGACATTCAGTTTAAGCCCTTTTGCGTGAAGCAGAGGTAGAAACAAATCACTCAGCGTGCGTACGATATCAATCGCTAATACTGAATTAAGTACGACCTTGGATGGCTTTGTAAAATCAAGTACATTTTGAATTAAACGGCTAAGCCTTTGTGATTCTTGTAATATAACTTCATTATATTGGTGTAGCGAGGGTGGCAAGGTGTATTCATTCGATACTGCAACAGAATCAAATTCTTCTAATTGTTCTTTTTGCATTTGTGCATAAAGTGATATGTTGGTTAATGGGGTTTTTAATTCATGCGAGACTTGCCCGACAAAATTTACCCGCATACTGGCCGCTTTATGTTGTTTGGTTAAGTCTCTATAAACAACGATGGTTAATAAGAGAATAACCAGGCAAATCCCACTGACAATCACAAGCGTCACGCCATATAGGCTTGGCGTTGTACTTAATGTCTTTTTGTAATTGATCTGCCAATCATGAAGCGGGTAAGGAAGTACTTTGGTAAACAGCTCGGATTCGCTTGTGCTCTCAAGCGTATTGTTGTCATTTACTAATGAAGTTTGGGACTGAAATAACATCCGGCCAGATTGCACTATCTCCAGGTTATCTGGCGCATAATTAGCCTCTATCCTGGCAAGAACATCTGATAATAATTTCACATAAGAGAGTTTTATGCCAATTAAAACTTTTGTCCCAGAAAGGGTATACCCTGAATTCTTATCACCATTAAAATCAGTCCCCTCAGCGAAACCATTATCTGATTGATGATATTTTGAATCTGTCGTGTTGATCATCCAATACATTAAAATAGGTTGCCCTTCATACTGACTCACATACCAACCTGATGTGGGGCTTATTTCTCCTTCTTTGAGGTTATGTTGAAAAAGCAAAGACGGATCTTGAATAATAGGTGAAATTACTCCGATTAAATTATTTGGGTCTATTTGGTTGTTGTCACTATGGACAATTGGAAATTCAATTTGATGCTGCGTTACTGGTGTGTCGTCAAGCTTTGCATCCGCTTTAAGTCGCATCACAAAAATTTGATTAATATTCGGATCTGTTTCCATCCAAGCATTGAGCGCTTCAGGTTTTAAGCTTTGTGTCTTCAGCCTCAATTTTAGTGCATGTTCTTTTTGTAATAAGATATCAAAAATGACATTCTGTATGGTTTCAATCCGGCTTTGCACCAATGCATCTGATTGAATTTTCACCATTGCACGTTGCTGGTTGATAGTCATAACGGCAAGATAACTAATCATACACAAAATAAGCCCACAAATTGTCATGAGCATTACTAACAATTTTGCTTGCATCTTTTTACTTTGATAGCGTTTATAAACCGTCATCTGTCGCCTCATGATTTAAAAAGATGCAATCCATAGTCTTATTTCCTTTGTTGTTGATTCGTTTTATAAACGTCTTCTGTAATTTTTTTCTCTAACACCGGTGCAGAAGCCGCTGGATTTTGCATTTCGCTTAAAACAGATTTTTCGTTTTCTATTTGCGTGCGTAATTTTGCTGCTGCGGCGCCATCAGTAATACCACTTAAATTTTGTTCAAGGTATTCATAGCTGGCATTGAGCGATGATTCCGCAGCAGCCTTATCACCCGACTTAAGATAATTTACCGCCTCTTTACGACGTTCCGTATTTTGCTGAATCAATGATTCAACAATAACATCTTGTTGCTGCGCCATTTGAACTTTTTCTTTGTCATCGTTAAATTCAATCGCTAATAATTGATTCTCTTCAACTCTTCGCTCTTGATAAAGATCGTCATAAGTGATGTACACTTTAGCAACACTCACCTTGCCATCAGATTTAACTGATTGCGTTGTTTTTTCAGTCGGAGATTGAAGTTCTAATAAAACATATTTTTCTTGATTAGCATAGAGTTGATTGAGTTTCACTCGAACCGTATTACCATCAATCGTCCCTTCTCTTCCCCAAAGTCTAATTGGTTTAGCACCATTTTCTAATTCTATGTTAACCACCACATTTTGAGCAATAACAGACATAACATCATCAAATTCTTTCACAAATATTTTATCTAAATCATCAGAATTTTGTACGTAAGCATGATTGCCATCACTATAACTCGCTATTGCAGCCATTAGTGATTCATTATAACCTTCTCCTAATCCAATTGTCGTCACTGCAATCGATTGCTTTGCCGCAATAACGCCCAGCTCTCCTAATTCATGAGTCGAACTAGGTCCGACATTCGCTTGGCCATCTGACAGTAAAATAATGCGATTAATTTGATTAGTATGTTTAAATTTATCAACCTCTACCAGCCCTTTACTGAGTCCAGCAAATAGCGCAGTGCCACCATCAGCATCAATTCTATTTTCTATCAACTGAATCATCTCTGCTTTATCGGTTAATTTTGTCGCTGGGATGATCACTTCTGCAACGTCATCATAGGTGACTATCGATAAAATGTCATGTTTGTCTAACTGATTGACAGCTAAAATAGCGGCTTCCTTAGCCTTTTGAATTCTATCACCTTCCATTGAACCTGATTTATCAATAACTAAAGTCAAATTAATGACTTTACGATCATCTGATTTTATTTTATCCCCTATTAATGCAACTTTTAGAAAATTACTTTGTGTCTCATTAGGTAAGATGACAGGTGAAGCAAGTTTCGCATTAATTGTCACATTTTGCGCACCGGCAAGATGACTCATACACATTGCAGTGATTGCAAAAAGGCTTGGAATGGTTTTACGCATTTTATTTTTTAATACAGCAGACAGTGTTTTCATAAAAACCTCAATAAAATAGATGACAGAATGGAAAATAATGAACAGCAAACTAACTCAATATCGATATCAGTATCAGTATCGGTATCGGTATCGGTATCGGTATCGGTATCGGTATCGGTATTATGGCGATTTGATAAAATTAATTGTCATAGTGAGGTTTAATAGTGTAATCTTTCGTAAATTATTCGTTCCATTTTAAGAGACTTTGCCTATTATGAAAATACTCATTGCAGAAGATGACATCCATATCAGAAATGCCTTATATGAAATCCTAATTAAAGAGGGATATGATATCATCACTGCAGAAAATGGTACCATTGCTATTGATAAATTTAATCAAACTCAACCAGATTTTGTATTACTTGATATCATGATGCCAGAAAAAGATGGATTCAGTGTCTGTCGATATATACGAGAACATAATGATGACATTCCAATCGTTTTTCTCTCAGCTAAAGGTGAGGAGATAGATAAGGTGATTGGGCTGGAGCTTGGTGCGGATGATTATATTGAAAAACCATTTGGTATTCATGAAATCAGAGCTCGTATCCGTAGTATTGCAAGACGAGCGATCAAACAAAAGCAAACACAAGGTGATCTTCCTTTTCCATTTGGTCCTTGGCTTATCCATCCTAATGCTTTTTTAGCTAAAACGAATACCAAAATAGTTGACTTATCAATTCGTGAAATTCGATTATTGACCTGTTTATACCAATATAAAAATACGACTGTTTCAAGAAACTTTTTAATCAATTCTATTTGGGGTGTTGAGGGATTACCTAATGTTAGGGCATTAGACCAAATTATCTTAAAAGTGAGAAAACTGCTTGAAACTGATCCGACTTGTCCAACATTAATAAAAACAGTGCATGGCGATGGTTACAGATACAATCAATAAGCCCGTAGGACCCATAAATACAATGCATATGCTGTTTCCATGATCCCTAGTTTAAAAGGCCAAATATGATCATTAATATCGCGATGAAACAATTGGGTAAAAAGCATCCCATCAAGCAAGAACAAATTACTTTACCAAGCTTAACCGCCCCTATTACGCTCAAATCATTGATTGAAGCTTTAGTTGTTCAGCAAATTGACGAATATGTTAAAAAACCAGTTCATCAATTTGAGAGCGCTGATAATTTATCCCTTTCCCCAATTGCACCAACCTCACTCATTAGTATGATGAGTGCGGGGAAATATCATTTTGATGTTAATTACAACAATAACGTCGTAGAAACCGATAAAGCAATTGCTTGTGCATTAGAAGCCTATCTTGATGGGCTATTTGTTGTATTTGTAGATGATCAAAAAATTGAATCACTTGAAACCCAATTACAAATAGAAGAATCTTCTGTTATCACCTTTATTAGATTAACCTTTCTAGTGGGTAGGCTTTGGTAGTCACGGTTTGAATTTTCCAGATTCATTCCATTGAACTAGAACATAATCGGTATTTAATTGTTCTGTATTTAATTACACTCTATTTAAAATATCATCAGCACATATCACAAGGTTTCATTATGAATTTCAAAAATTTACTTATCGCTTTATTGATTACCATTACTTTTAGCTCGGCAGCTCAAAATGAAAATATTCGTTCGACCGCCCAAACAATTTCCTCGTGCAGACCTAATATTTTAACGATTGATAAAGAAGGCACGATTAAGCAGACAATATGTCAAATGGATACGTCAAATCTCATTCGATTAGACACAATTACGAGAACTAAAACACAAACCATCTTTAATCTTACCTTTATCGGTGGCAGTCAAATGACCTTTTGTCTCTGGCCAGTTGAGAGTAAAAATACATTTAGATTAATAGATATGGATACATTTGAAACCTATCGGCTAAAATCGCAAGTAACAGATATTCAAGAATGCACTAATGAATTAGACTATTTAGGGGAAGGGAATGAATTATCACTGAAATTGGTTTTTGATGCCTTACCTGTGGACATTAAACAATTTAAACTCCAAGAAAATCCCTATAATGATGACATGTCACCAACTGTTTTTTTACCGGTTAATGTCCTAGCACCTTAATAATACACGTTTTGACATACGCACCAAATACTAACCACATCGTGATGATTAAGAATAATTGACGCCCTCCCCCTGCTAAAGCAAGGGGAGGCCTACTACGCACCTTTAATTACATTAAGTAAATACTGTAAAATCGCTTACACATGTAAATTAGCGCCTCATTGAGGTATTTTAAGATTATGGTGTCAAAGTATAATGATATCTTGCTTGTTAGTCGATTTTTGATGCGCATTAAACCCTGCAATACCTTGCAGTCCGCCAGTATGGATAATCAATATTTTTTGGGTTTTATTAAGATATCCACGATTCAGTTTATCAATTATGCCAAATACCATTTTGCCCGTATAAATAGGATCAAGTAAAATACCTTCAGTTCTATAAAATGCATTAATAAATGCGATCAACTCAGGGGTGGTCTTGCCATAACCACCAAAATGATAATGATGATTCAAGGACCATTTAGCCAAAACCTCAATCGCATCTTTATCTAACCATGCTTTAATCTCATCTGTCAAAAAATCGCCCCTGAGAGCCGGAAACCCAATGACTTCTTGATGAGATAATGCTGATTGGATGATACCTGTTATGGTGCCTCCTGTGCCAACAGCCGTTGCAATCACATCAAAGGCCGCATCTTCATGTGTTAATATAGATCGACATCCTTCAATCGCAAGCAGGTTAGTGCCTCCTTCTGGTATGAGATAAAACTCACCATATTGTTTTGCAAGTTGAGCAATCATCTGTTCATTATTTTTATTACGATACATATCCCTAGAGACAAAATGTAGAGTCATGCCTGAATTAGCTGCAAAAGATAGAGTAGGATTCAGATTAACTGAATGGGCTAACTCTTCTCCACGTATAACACCTATAGTTTTAAATCCATATAATGCACCTGCTGCAGCGGTAGCTGCAATATGATTTGAGTAGGCTCCCCCAAAGGTCAGTAATGTCGTTTTACCTTGTTTCTTCGCAGCATCAAGGTTTAAATGCAATTTACGATATTTATTACCAGACACGTCCGGATGAATTGCATCTTCTCGTTTAATTGTAATATTAGGCCATTGCTTTAAATCTTGATTAATGACGGCGTTAAGATTGAACATAAGTCAAAAAGTAATAAGTTGAATTGGGTGGTGGAAAGATATAGGCGTATTTTTAATATTTAGAATAGCATTAAAGTTGAGCAAATCAAATCCCAAAATCGAATACTAAATGCATCTTAAAAAAGAATCATGCAGTAATCATGGCGTGTATTATGAAGCCAATTATGAGGGATGAGTATGTTTTATCTGTAATGGTGGTAGACTATATGTGGACTATTCCCGCTTGCCAAACAAAAATATGATTTTATCTTTGTTTCGAATGCTTCCATAAAGTTGGCTTCTTAGTGACCTGAACCTGTCAAAAAAGTCGTCGCATATCATTTTTTATCAATACTAATCAAGAAATTGTTTTATCAAGGTAATTCCACAATCCATGTTGAGTCGATACGATATATTAATGTTTTTTGAGTATTCTCCCACTATCAATTGATGCGCTAGAATATTTAGTGATAACATTCTTGATATCAAACAAGGGTTAGATAATGGTCCCTTTAGCTAAATGAGCACTACATTTTGAATTCGCCAACCTAAATTAAATACGCATGAGTGTAGTGACATTACGTACATTCATACTGAGAATGGTTGGCGTTATTTGGTAACCATGCCCGACTTGGCAAATAAAGAAATAGTCGGCATCTTGTTATCCTCAATCAGGAGTATTCACTTTGACTTAATACCTGAATTTGGTCAATGAGTCCACTTGTTCTCGGGGTGAGTTGCCTTATTGTGCCTTGTAATATTTGCATTGAACTATAGAGGGTTAACTGAGTTCTAGCTCTCGTTACTGCTGTATAAATTAACTCTTTTGTTAAAACGGGATTGGGGACATCAGGAAGAACGATAAGAGTATGCTCAAATTCTGATCCTTGTGATTTATGAACAGTCATCACAAATGCCGTTTCATGTTCTGGCAATCGAGAAGGGACAACTGATTGTAATTGCCCTGTCGGGCTTAAAAAATAAACTCGCATTTGCCCTGACTCAAGATCTCTTAATGTTACACCAATATCGCCATTAAAGAGTTTTAAACTTGCATCATTACGTGTAATTAAAATTGGGCGCCCTATGAAATGCTTATCACGTGATCGAGTAATTAATTTGGCTTCTTGTAAACGCAAAATTAGGTTCTCATTTAAACTATCTGTGCCAAATAACCCACTATGAATACTGGCAAGCACTCTAAATTTATTAAACTGTTTCAAAATGTCAATAATGGCTTCACTCTCTTTAGAATTCTCTTGTGATAAAGTATTCTGCTCATCTATTGTGCTTAGTGTGTTTTTTACATCGATTAAAGGTTTGCCTTCAACAAATGCAGCGACTAGCTCTAGGTACGGTTTAAATCCTATCAAGCAGTCATTTAGTAATGCTTCATAACATTGGGCTTTCTCATAATTTTCTGTATCAGCAAAATCAACATATTTAAATCCTGGTTCTTTCGCAAGAAATTGAGCTGACTTACCATCAAACTCACATTGATGATCTAATAATAATGATTCCACCTCTTTACGTTTTTGCGTATTAATGGCTGTGGCGAGTTTGCCAATTTTTGAATCTTCAGCAAATCGCCTACTTTTAGTTAATAATCCGATAACATCCCCTACCGTACTTTGATTACTTAGAGCAGGATCATATAACGTTTCTAACTCTAATGACATTAACTCAGCCAGATAATTCGCATGGTGATGACTAAACGTTAATTGGCCAAAAGAACAAATATCACCTAACACACGACCAGGCGCAACTGATGAAAGTTGATCTTTATCGCCTAATAAAATGACTCTCATTGTAGGTGATAATGCATCGATTAAAGCAGACATCAAACGAAGATCTATCATAGACGCTTCATCCACGACTAATATGTCACCATGTAATGGATTACCATTATGATGCCTAAATCCATCCCCATTTAAAGACGCGCCCAGAAGTCTATGCAATGTGACGGCTTCTAAGGCTAGATTTTCTTTTTCTGATTCTGACAATACAAATTGATTTCTTGCACCGAGTAAAGATTCAGTTAAACGGGCTGCTGCTTTACCTGTTGGAGCGGCTAATAAAATACGCAACCGTTTATTAGGATTAAGTCTCAAGGCACTCAGTAATATTCCTGCAACAGTGGTTGTTTTACCAGTCCCAGGCCCCCCTGAAATAATAGAAATAGATTTACTTAGTGCGATTGCGCCAGCAATTTTTTGTCTATCAATTTGACAATCAGAGTTCGCAAAAACCTGATTCAATACTGACTTCATTGAATCGAATGGCGACGTGTCAGCTTGTTTAGATTGCTTAACAAGATAATCGGCTACCTTGTGCTCATCTTCCCACATTCTTTGCCAATAAATACGATTACCAACCATGATGATAGGGGGGATGGAGTCAACTTGTTTTAAGCTTTCTATCACTTCAATGTCCGTTTCAGCGATGATGGCAAGTTCACTCTTGTTTAAAATGTCAATCAACATGATGCTTGTTAATTGTGTTAAAGAGCGTTGAAGTTCAAGAGGTAGGGTTGTAAAAAAAGCAGGAAGAATCGTCTTACTAATTTTGTTATCAATACGAATACAGACATCGCCTTGCGCCATTTTGTGGCTGAGATAACACAAAAATATAGCGAGTTGATCTCGTTCAATCTCGCTCAGTTTCTCTTGGCAAAAACGCATTAAAAAAAATGTTAATTGCTTATCAATTACTGCAATCATATCTGATGCAATCTGAGACTCAAACCAATCCATTAGTGGTGTTGATAGAGATATTTTTTGTATCATGGTTGATACATGTCGAGTCATTTAAGTGTCCTATAAAAATTATTTTTGATCATTTAACCGTATAAAATTAAGTTTCTTAGATACCAACTTGTCTATATTTCTTCTATATTTAGACTGATTAGTCATATTGTGTAACATTACTTTTAATTTATCTTGCTATTAGTCTTATCAAGTTAAATTTTTGCATTCTATGAACGTTCAAATAACTAAGCAAAGTAATAAATAATATGGAAAAATAATGGCGCTGAGAAACACAATGAATCTATTCTATCCATCATGCCACCATGGCCTTTAATCAGAACACCAAAATCTTTTACACCTTGATCGCGCTTTATAGCTGACATACATAACCCACCCATAAAGCCTGCTAAGGTTAATACAAACGCGATCATTCCGGTTTGCCACCAATTAAAAGGGGTTAACCATGACAAAGTCATTGCAATCACGATGGCAGATAAGATACCACCAATAAATCCCTCAACCGTCTTATTTGGGCTGATTAATGGGGCAATTTTATGCTTACCAAATAATTTACCAAAAATGTATTGTAAGACATCAGATAGTTGGACGACAATCAGTAAAAAGAGAATAAGGCTAATATTGTTTTGTTGAAAGTTTTCAATATCTAATAATAATAGCGCAGGCACATAACTAATTAGATAGACTGCAACCATCACCCCCCATTGGATTTTAGCAGTGCGCTCCATAAAATGTTCAGCATCCCCAGCAATCGCAATTCGAGTTGGAATCAAGATAAAGGCACTCACTGGTATAAAAACGGTAAAGAGCGCATTCCAGCCTAGACCAATTAAAATATACTGGATAGGTAGAAGTATAAAAAAACACCAAAATAGCACTTCATGATCCCCTCTACGAGTCGGTATCAATGTAATACATTCTCTAAGCGCAAAAAAAGAAATCACAGTGAACAATAAAACCGTCCCTAGTGTATGAAATGCCATTGCAAATACACACACCCAGCACATCACCCACCAAGCTATAATTCGTGCATTTAAGTTCTTTACCGTGGCTATTTGACTTTCAGATTTGACCTTTTTGCTTAATGCAAAACCAATCATAGAGGCTATCGTTAAAAATACGGCTAATCCTAATAACAAAAATCTTATTTTTTCATCTTCAAATATCATGCTTTAACGCCTCCAATGCAAAGCGCGCACGCGCCAAAAAGGTAAATTTATCCTCTGTGGGTGAAATAGGTTCAATTGCTTGTCCAAAAGTAGTTTGGCATAAAATCGGCACGATGAGTTTGCTCCCTTTCGGCAAGACTCTATGAAGATTATGTAAATATACTGGCACAAGCGGAATTGAAGGCATTTTTTGTGCTAGATGAAAAAGACCTGATTTAAAGGGATGAATTTCATGGCCATCCCCACGAGTTCCTTCAGGGAATAAGATTAAACTTTCCCCGTCTTCCAATAAAGCCGACATCTGGGAAACAGGATCAACTACCCGCCCCTCTTTTTCTCTGTCAATTAACAATGCGTTAAAAACTTCATTAGCAATATATCTTTTTATTTTAGAACTTTGCCAATAAGATTTAGCGGCAATAGGATGAACTTGCTGCCGTCTATCTGCTGGTAAACTTGACCACACAGCTAGTCCATCTAAATGACTTTGATGATTAGCATAAAAAATAACAGGTCCAGAAGGGACGTTTTCTAACCCATTTACATGCATACCAGTAAAGATTCGGCTTGTGAATATCAATCCACGCTCTATCCATTTTGCCTTCTTACTCTTAGGCGTTCGCTTTTGATTAAATTTTCGGGTGAGTTCTGCTTGTATATCAGTCTCAATAGGAGTTGAATTCTCTATTGGATTAGGAATTGAGGATAATTCTAGCTCATCTTGACTTGATGACTGGATTTCAGTTTCATCTACGGTCATCTTTGAAGTACATTCAGTAGAGCTAAGCTCTTTACGGGTATATTCCATAGCTAACTCCTAAATCTGCCTAAGTGAATCTCACTCAGGCAGTTGAGATGGGTTTAATCACACATTTTATTGATGACTACAGAAACTGCAATAACACGTAAAAAATTGATTACATGCCTAAAAAACCTAATGCAAAGTTTATAATAGCAATAATAATAATCGGAAAAATATAAAGCGGAAAGTATTGAACGAAAACAGAGTGATGCCTTAACTTTAATTGAGAAATTAATTCATCTCGGCTTTGAACAGTTTCACCACGAGCAGATTCAATAAGCAATAAACTTTCAACTGTTTGCTTAACATTTCTGACTTGCCTGAAAAGTTTATCACTTGATTGTACTAATGCCATACCCAAGAACATTCCCCAAAACACAATAAAAAATGAAAAATTTCCATCACCAAAAAAACCATGGCCAATGGTAGGTGTTGGAGCAGTTGACCAATAGAAACCAATAAAATTCATTTTAGCTAAACTGGTCTCAAGCGTTGCAATAACAGATTGAATAATGCCAATAATAAAAGCGATATTACCCTCTTCATTTGCACCGGAGGCTGTCGTAGTGACTTTGCTATAAGCCAACAAAGATTGTAATGCACCACACGTAGTCCAAAGCAAGCATACAGTAAAGATTAACCATCCAGATACAAGTTTGACATAGGCTAAGGTACGAGCAAGTTGATAAGTCATGGGGATTCTCCAACAAATGTTAATTAATTAGGAGATTTTACGTCTTATTACGAATAATTAAAAGCACTCAATGCAGTAATCTCCTTTAAATCACGGAATTTAGCAACATGAATGCTTAAATTTACCTTTTTATGAGCCAAAAGTTAATCATATCAGCTTTTCTAAAACCTACTTTATGCTAGTTGATTACGCCCTTTGTTTAATCATAAGTAACTATAATCGCAAGATTAAAAAATTATTTAGCCCAGTTAAGTTTATTACTTAATGTATTAAAGTAACTATAACCAATTGGATGGATTAATTTAAGCATTTGTTCTGCCTTACGAACTAATACCTCATCACCAGGCTGAACCATTAATGCAACCTGACTGTCGCAATTGACCTCTAATTTATTTTTAATATTTGGAAATTTAAGTTTAATTTGGCTATTACCACTTACCACTAAAGGTCTAGCAGTTAACCTATGAGGAAACATGGGGACAAGAAGTAGTGCATTTAAATCAGGGGTTAAGATTGGCCCACCTGCTGAAAGTGAGTAAGCAGTAGAGCCTGTAGGGGTCGCTATAATCAGCCCATCAGCGCGATGACTAAAAGCAAACTGATCATCGATATACACTTCAAAATCAATCATATGTGCAATCTTCCTAGGATGTAGCACAAGTTCATTGATAGCATTACTGCGATAGCTAGTCGTTTTTTCGTGGTCTTCTTTATGAGATTTTATTTGTTGATTATTTTTATTTTTTTTAGAGGACTTTATCTTAATTTCAACATCTAACAAAAACCGATTTTCACTGATGTAATCCCCCATTAGAACGCGTTTAAGTTGCGTTACCGCTTCATCGGGATCAATATCCGTTAAAAAGCCAAGGTTACCTCGATTAACCCCTATGACATTAATATCATAATTCGCTAAAATTCGGGCGGCACGTAATAAATTTCCATCCCCTCCAATTACAACTGCTAAATCTGCAAGCTTACCAATCTCATCAAGACTCGCACACTTCATAGCCTGTAATTGCAGTTTAGGCGCCAAGGTCTCTTCGACTAATACATCATATCCTTCTACAGTCAACCAATCATGTAGCTGTCGATGGGTGCTGAGAGCCGCTGCTAACCTAGGATGACCTATCAAAGCGATGGTACCAAAATGATGTTGATGATAAGTAGTCGATGTTGTTAACATACCAATAAAATCCTCAAAAGGTATGATTTACTAAAGCACTTCAGTAAATCATCTAGTCATTAGCTCATATTATAGCTTAGACTATGTCTTTAAAGATTTCATATGTCAATAGAAAAATATTTTGCTAATCGTTTATAGTTAAGTGAATATCTCGATTAAAATGATAGGTAATACATCACATTATTTTATACTTACATCAGATTAGCTGCCGTTTCATCAAAACGATTCATATTGCCATACTGACTTAGCCCATATGTCATATTATGGCAAATTCAGACTAATCACGCGTTCTCTAATACCTCATTCAAAATAGAAATAGCCTCTATTTTTACAAGCTATTATTCATCTTTAACTATTTTCACCCTAATCCCCCAACCTTGCTCTGAATATTGAGGTCCTGTTTCTTGTAATATTTGTTGCGCCTCTGCATTGGTAAACTGAGTTTTAAACCAGTAGCGTTTAAATGTTTGTGCGCCAATTGTGATCGTGCCTGCATTGTTATTAACACGTGTTGGATTATTCTTTTCACTATAAGACGCTATCGTTTCATCAGTCTCTAAATTGATAATTTCCCATTCTAAGGTTTCTAACTCTTTTTCTGTTGGATCTCGATAAACAGCCCCAATTCCTTCAACAGAATTATCTTCTAAAATTCGTATAGTCGCGTAATATTCATGATTAACACGAGCCGTATCTGAAGTGTCTGCTAGGATATCTTTACTTGGATCGTCTGGGTCTATGACATCATAAATATTAATAATCCAATCAGCACCAGTGACAAGTCCCCCTCCTCCGCCAGGATTGTCTACACTTGGAATACCACAATTTAAGTTAATACATGCAATATCAGGATCTGGATTATGGGGATGATTAGTATCAGTCCACTCTCCTGGACCAGGCCCACTTGGTGCTTTTTGTGAAAAAAATTTATTGAGGTCGAAAACCTTAATCCAGTTTCCAGCATTAGGTATACCATTTTCAGTTTCAGGAAGCACCCAAAATCCAATACGATAACCAACTGCAGCTTCAGGTACAATAAGTGACTTACTATTTTTATTATCTGTGAAAAAATTGACATTACGCCCATCAGTAATTTCGGAAACAATACGAATCTGCTCAGGCGTCCATCTAGTGATAATTTCACCTGATTTAGACACTTCATCAGCAAATTTATATCCCTCTGCTGCCTCTATAATAAACCACCTAACTTGGGTAAATTTACTAGGAATAAGATCGGTTGGAAGGCTCCCTGGTGAATCATTACCCAGCACGGTTGCGACATCATTATCATGATCAATGAATGAAAAAAATGGGTTTTTAATCTGACTATTAAATTCATACTCATGACTCGGTACTTCTATCATTGCACCCACGCTAATTTGCAATACACCGTCAATGACTCTATCACTTTTTATTACCTTAGAACCGATTGAGTCAAAATAAGGAGAACTTCCATAAATCTCGGTGTGAGCCTGTTTTTGATATAGGGTGGCACTGATAGCGGGTTCACTAAAAATCGTTATTAACACGATCATTTTTTTTAAATTACATTGATACCTCATGGAATATCCTTCTCCAGTATTTTAATTTTTACTTTACGAGAATTACCCCGCATTCTTCAACTGACATGAAATCAATATCACATCTAAAGACAGATTCCTTGATTAAAAATCAAAAAACACCAAATAAAATTTAATTAATTCATTCAAAATTTATATTTTAAACAAAAAGAAAAATATAATTAAATATGTATAAATAAAATATAAAAAAGTCAAATCAATAATAACACAAAATAATATAAAAAAGTCTAGCACATTTAATTTATTCGTTCTTCATTCAATAAAAATTAAACAACAACCAATAAAATTATTAATTAATTATTTAAACATAAAAACAATGAAATCAACAATTAAAACAAAAAAAACAATATAAACAAGCAAACAAAAAGACTAATGAATATAGCACCCAAGCCAAAAAAAACAATATAAAAATAAACAAGAAAACAAAATAAAAAGCAAAAACAATATAAATTTATTATATAAAAAAATAAATATTTAATATCTTATTTTTATTTACTTCACGGACATCATTAATATAATATGATATAAAAACCACATTAAGGATATATTTTAAAATTCAAACTTCAGGATGATTATTGTGAAAATTAAATTTCAAAAACAAAATATAAACCCAATTGCAATTTTCTCTTTTATATTGCTAAGTATGGGATTACATAGTGATGTTTATGCTGAAATCATGTCAAAAAAAATAGAACAAAAACCAATCCGTGGATATTATCCATACATGCAATCTGTTGGTGCTAAATTACTGACTGAGGTACATGATAGTGAAACCAATACAACACACTATTTTCCATGGACACTAAATGAAGATTCTTCTGTAAGAATACCTACTGTTGGAAGCATTGCCTATGTCCCAGATATTTTTTGCTCGGTTCTTCCTTCTGATATGGTTGCTGCAAAAGAAAATACCTCTCTTGCTCCTTTTTTTAACCATTTTAATTTTGTTGATCTTGACCTTGATCCCTGTGATTCAACGATAGGAACAGGTATTTCTGTAAAATGGTATATGCTAGACAATATCACTCCATGGACTGATTCGTTAAAATGGGAAGAGTTAAATCCAATCGAGATCCCTGAGGAATATGTGATTAAAGCAGGTTCAGAGGTGGCTAAAAAATATCAAAACAAGCATAATTTCCCACCTTTAAGAGAAAAAGCGATCAGTTTAAATACATTAGATGCAGTCGAAATTCCCACTGCGGCATTAGGTAAGCGAATAGGATTCACCTTACAAGTAAAATCTAAGTATGGTTTACCTGTAAATGGCATGCCACTGCAAGTTTGGGATTTAAGTAAATATTTTGCCCAAAACCCACCGAGCCAATCAGGTGACATCATTGAAGAAAATATTGGTTTTATTTTAGGAGATAATCCAACAGAGCAAGCTGATGGTACCGCCCCAAGCACAACAGGGGGAGTCGTTCAGCTTGGTAGGCCTCCTTATGTTCGTTCAATTGGTGCACTTTATGCCTCAAATGGAACGATGATTGGATATCACGGTAATCAATTTAGAACTTTGGCAATAGAATATACTGGTGAACATGCTGTCGATGGTGGATTACCAGAATCAAGGCCTCGCCAAGGTGCAGTGGCATATATACCAGATGCATTTTGTCAATTTAGAAATCAAGATATTGAAACATACGAACAGCTAGATAATTTAGCAGAGCAATTAAACTTTCCAGCACTAAAAGTGCCTTTAGAAGATAATAAAGCAAAACTAAAATACTTTAGGCCTTACTTTTGGATTGCTGACGCTGATGGCGACAGTTGTGATATTTCATCAGATCAAATCGAATGGTTTGTCGTTGAACCCAAAAGTGAAAAATTCGCTGCATTTAAACAAAAAGTTGCTGACCTTATCGAATCGGGAGAAATGACAAATGCTTTAATCGGCTTATTAGGCTATGAATCGGAATTCATTTGGAATGAAGTTAAATCTTGGGATGATGTACAGGTAGTTGATAATATCAGTTTTGAAGTGATAAAACCTGGTCAGGGTGGATTGTATAATTTTGATGCTATTGGCGGTAACTTCTTAAGTGCAATTAAACTCGAATATGGCCCTGGCAGCTTTCAAAAAATAGCGCACCTTGCGAGGCCTGCTTTTATTTTCACCCCAAAAACAAAATCTGGTCATCCAGATACAGGCAGACAAATCAAAGTCCCATTTGTTGCATCTAAATTATGGGGACAATACCCATCAACACGTCCATTAACACTAGAAGATGCCGCTCCTGATAGTGATTTCATTCAAAATAACCCAAGTGGTTCAGGGGAACTTATTTCATCATACCCACAACTTGTCAATGCAAATAATCCATTATTTCCTGAGGCTAGCAGACGGGATTTCTTTACGCTAAATACTGTTATCAAGCCTGCATTTGTCAATTTTGACTGTTTACTTGACCCTAAAACTTTGCCTGTAAGAGATTGTAAAATGCCTATACCCAAACCTATTCCTCCAATTGGGGCAAATATAGCAACACGATTTATGCAAGTGTTTTTAAATACAGATGCATTAGGTATGCGCCAAGATAAAAATGGATTATCTCAAGAGCCTACTATCAGCGCACTTTGGTTAACAGGTTTGTTGGGTAAAGATGAAGTGATTGAAGTTCACTATGTCTATGAACCTGATAGTTCAAATGATCCTGAAAGTAACCTTAATCAATCCGTTTATGAATTTGCACCTTTAGGTCAAGCAATAGGCAAATTAAGCCCTGCTTCACAAACAGCAGGGGAAAATCGCATCATCGGGCATAATAGCTTTAAATTACGCCCACTGACTGAAGAAGACTTAGGGCAAGTCATGGAAGTCGGTATCTTAGCACTAAATGGATATGGAATTGGGAGCAACACCTACTCTGTCAGTTTGGAAAGCTTAGCGTCTGTGTCTTTACCGCAAATTGAAAATTTATCCATTGACGCGGATACCTCGGTCATCACAACAGGAACAGAGCTCACAGGGCGATATATATTCACCCCGTCAAATTCAACAGTACAAAATGAAGATGCGTCACTCTATTTTTGGGGCAAGGATGAACCTGAGAATAATGATTTTGAAGGAATAACAGTAACACAATCTGGCATAACAGGATCCTATATTGTTAGTACTGATGATATAGGTCAGCAGATAACATTATCAGTCAGAGCAAAAGATAAAAATAATCGTATTGGCAATAGACTAACGCAGAGTGTATCTCCCATCATACCGACTCCGACTGTCTCTAATCTTGTAATTGAATCAAGCAATGAAGTCCGCTTGCCAAGCTATCGCTCTACATTAACCGCAAAGTATGATTTTGATTCGAATATACCAAATGATCCTACAGATAAATCCACCTACGCATTTTGGATTGATGAGACTCTCGTAGCGTCACAAACCAAAACATATCAATTTACCAGTGCTGATTTAGGTAAAGTCATTACTTTTAAAATTACGCCTATCAATGCGCTTGACTTTGCTGGTTCTGAAATTCAGGCTAATTACGTTCTGAATTCAGCGCCGCCTACAGCAAAAAATACGCGCATTATTAATGCGACCACTTCATATTCACCTTTTTTCTTTGGCATGCTCAGCGCAAATTATGAGTACCAACCAGGCATTTCAACCAATGCGAATGAAGATCTAACACATGACATGCGATATCTCTGGTCTGGCGGCAATGCTAACATTAATACGAGAAATTATGTATTTGGTCCAACTGATATAGGCCGCGTGATCACCCTCTCGGTGACACCGAGAGATTTAGCGGGACAAACAGGGCAGGCTGATACCGCAACATTCACCATGCCCGTTCCCCCTAGTATTGAAGACTTAACCATTCGCACAGATGTAATTAGCCATTCCCCCTATCAAGTGATACTTGATGCAAACTATACTTATGTGCCAAGCACGACTGATAAACCTAATGATAACTCTACCTATGCCTGGACAGGGCTAACTTCACCGGCTGAGGGAAGCATTACGAATGAATCAGACAGCGGTCACATTGCCCCTGTTGCTCTATCTCTTAGTGATGCTGGTAATCTTATTACGCTTTCCATGACACCTAGGGATGGTAATTTATGGTTGGGTGAAACAAAAACGGCGACTACAAGAGCACCGACTCAACAATTACCGCCTAAAATAGACAATCTCAAATTAGAAAATAAAGATGAACAACATGGCGCCTTTTTCTATGTGAATGACACAATTATTGCAAAATATGATTTCACACCGAGTTCAATGGATAATCGTGATGCTTCAAGTTATCTCTGGAAAGCGACATCAGGTAATCAATTAGGTACAGTTCAAGGCCCTATAGAATTTACAATACAAACATCTGATGCAGGGCAAGTCATTGAGTTAGAAATGATAGCAAAAGACGGGTTAGGTAATATTGGTAATGAAGCTAATGCCGCGACTAATACAGTTGTCATGCCCCCTAGCGTCTCAAATATTAAAATAACGCCTATTAATACCTCAACAAATCCTTGGAATGTTTCTGTTGAAGGGTCTTATACGTTTATAGAAGGGATATCATCGAATCCCAATAACAATTCAACTTATAGCTGGACAGGAATAGCATCTGAGCAGATCAATCGTCCAACGCCAATAGCAGATGGAACAATAGCCGATAGGACAATAAGTCTACCGCCCTTAACCATCAATCATACTGATGCAGGGAAAACGCTAACGTTAACAATACACCCAAGAGATTTAGCAGGGATTGTTGGACAATCTGAATCAGCAACTTACTTAATTCCTGCTCCAACCATCATCAAACCTGAAATTAGCAATTTAACCATCACCAATCTTTCAGCGCCGAATACGAATAGGTACTTACCCAATCATATATTGAGTGCAACCTATGATTTTAAACCCGGCTCTGAGAGCAATGAAGATCGTTCTTTATTCTCATGGGTAGCAAATAGAGGAGTGACATCTGGTATTATTGGTTCAAATCCACTCAGATTTACCATACAGGCTGATGATATCGGTCAATTAATTCGTTTAGAGATGATCGCAAAAGATGCAGCTGGAATTGAAGGTAATTTTAGCCAGTCAGTCATTGGTAGCATGGTTAATCAATCCCCTACAATTGATTCGGTATCCATTAAATTTAATGTTCCAGGCTCATTAATGCTTTCTGGCACCTATGTTTATAAGCCTGGTGTCAGCGCTGATAATGCTGATGCTTCAATGTATAGATGGTTAGTCGGTGGCCTACCTGTTGCTGATTTTAAACCAGTAACTACAGTTGGTAGTGTCAGTGGAGAAGATGCGTATCAAGTTACCCAATCCGATGTAGGGAAACTCATTCGCCTCGAAATACTTGCTAAGGATGCTTCTGAGTTAGAGGGCCAAACCTTGCTATCTAACACACTATTTTATCAAGCTCTAAGTGTTGATACGCTCTCAATTGCAGGTGACCCAATAGAAAATCAATCCCTGAGAGCTAATGCGACCTTTACCTTCGGCAATAATCGTGTCAATCGTTCTAGTGCAACTTGGCTCAAAGACAATACAGAAGATAGAGTATTAGCATTTGATGCACCCTATCCACTTAGCGCACAAGACGTCGGTAAAATAATCGGATTACAAGTGACCGCTATTGATGGGAATGACATCATTGGTAATCAGAAATTCGCGAACAATACTACAGCCGTGAGACCCGCTTTTACCCCTCCATTTGTCGATGGCGTCACGATTTCTTATGCAAATTCCAGAGAGATTCTTCTGCCAACTCATAGGCTAACGGGTAGCTATACAACTTTTATTGAAGGTTCAATTAGAGGGGATAACTCGATTTATACTTGGCTATCAGCTGACACGGTGAGATTACGAGGGAGCGTAGGTCCAGCTAGAAGTATTGAACCTTATACCATTGGAATTAATGATGTTGGCAACATCATTACATTAAGAGTGACGGCTCGGGATGGAAGTAATAACGAAGGTAATACCGCGCAAGATCAATCAATTGTAGTCATACAAGCACCGACAGTGAGTAATCCAATCATTACGCTAAATGGTAATCCTGCTGATAAACTATTGGTCAGCAATCAACTCTCAGGAAGGTATGATTTTAGAACCGGTAGACCGAATGCGACAGATGCCTCTATTGTGACTTGGTATGCTAATGACGTTCAAAAACAACAGAGTCGAATCACTCAATCTGGATTAGCACCTGCTTTTAATCTTAGTCAAGACTATGTTGGTCAGTATATTAAATTAGAAATTACTGCTGCTGACTCAGCTAATACCCCTGGGGGGAATACTGTTTCGGTCATAAGCGCGAATACAGTTGAATCGAATGCACCCTCGATTGATTCACTTGTCATTTCAGCTAATTTTGAACAAAGTGCAGTCATGACTGCTACCTATCTTTATAAACCCGGTTCTAGCGCTAATCCTGCCGACGCATCAAGATATGAATGGCTTGCAGATGACCAAACTGTACAAACAGGACTATTAGTCGGCACCAATCAAGTCAATGGCATTAATGCATATACGGTATTATCAAAAGATACAGGGAAAACACTCAGATTAAAAATTACCCCTATTGATCGTTCGGGCGTAGAGGGAACACCTATTTACTCAACTAATTCTCTTACATATCAAGCTCCCTCTATCAAGGTCAATCGTATCACCGGAAATGGTGAGCCCAATACACCTTTAGTTGCTGATTATAGCTTCACACCAGGTAGCAATCGAAATGATACGTCTTTGATTAGGTGGCGTATTATCTCAGGTCAAACTGTTCGTGTTGTAGAAGGTAACAGTTTTACTCCAACAGATGCAGATTTAGGCAAAACAATTTTTGTTATCGCAACCGCCAAAGATGGTAATCAAATTACCGGTAATACAGATGAGTTCGCCAATTCAATTACAGTAGCGGAAAATTGGCCAGAGGCGAATTTCATACAAATTATGACGGCCTCATCTGCAGTAAAACCCACAGGACAATGGGTGGAATATGACTATGTTAATCCGAATGTTCCTGGAAATACTCCAGATACAACTGAAAGTTACCGAGTCGATTTTGTGAATCCAATGACAAAAGCGGTTGTTTCGAGTCGAACTTTCCCTGTTCAAGCAGGACACCATGACAATGCAGTACAAGGCAGTTGGCAAGGAGGAAGAGATTGGTATTATGGGTATGAGCAATATACTGTATGTGTGTATGTCAAAACAACCGATCAAAATGCCAGAGTCATTCAAAAGGGTAAAAAATGCTTTGCCCCACCGCATTATTATGGGTATAGACGAAATTAAAACAGGTCATCAACCTTAGCAAAAAGCCCGTAACCCATCGCCCAGTCGGGCGTGGATATAAGGGCGCAAACTTGGGATTTCTTGCGATTGTACATACGCTCTAGTTTTTTCTATTTTTGTAACTCCAGCACTACAAGTGAAATAAGATCGTAACCAAAGCACGCCACTATTAGTCCCCTTGCGTAAATGTGTATTTAAAATACGCACACAACGACTGCTAATTGATTTCAAATTATTCACCATCATACTTAGTGAGAGTTTCGGTGGATAAGCAATCAATATGTGAACGTGTTCGGCTTTTGTGTCCATTTCAACACACAATCACCCACTGTTTGCTTCAAAAAATCATAAAACAATTTAAAACCATTCAATTCGTCCAAGAATCATAAAAAATGAACGCATAAATAGTACCTTTAGGTTGATTAGATTCCTCTAATCAACCTAATAAAATTTAACTTAGCGGTTCTAGTCTATAAATATCGAAGCTGTTTTAGGCTCTCCCTTATTACCTTTTCCATCAATTGGCGTAACTTTTAATATAATAGTATCTAAGCGATCCACTATTACATTCGGTATTGCAGCATTACCCATTCCTTGAAAGCGATATACTTGTCCTTGTGAGAGCACTTTACCAGTATTACCAGATATCCATTGGAATGTTGATTCATCTATTGAATTAGAACCTGGTACAAACTGATATCGACCAGCTACTAAGATTTTTTTCTCATCCCACGGACTCATTCTGAGGACTAACATATCAGTAACTTGAGGTGCTATGTAATTTATATTATCCGTAAGTACTGATTGCTCTCTTCCATCAACGCCATTAGAATCAATAGGGAAGACCGTAAGCTCTAATACCTCTCCAAAATAATTGGGTATAATTGGTAAATCTGGAATAAAGCTAAGTCCTCTAAGTTCATCTACGACACTTATACCTTCTTCAAGTGTTTCTTTTGTTGAATACAACCTCCAACGATAAGTTGATTTATCTGTTGACCCTTCAGTACCTATAAATTGATAACTAGCTCTGAGAATATCATTTTCTCCACTTGGTATTAAGTTTTTAAATTCAATAAATTCCACTCTCAAATTTCTAATTTCTGGTATTTGATAAAATATTTCTGTTGTTTCAATGCTACTTTCACTACCTTCTAGTGAATTAGAATCAATAGGAAATACCGTCAATTGAAGGATATCGCCTATTGCAGCATTAGGAATAATAAAATCTGTTACTAAACCTTGACCTGTATTAAACCTCGTCGTATCACCTTCTTTTAAAACTTGACCATTGCTTATCAATGACCATTGATATTTGGAGCGATCTTCGCTACCAAACTTAGAATAAAATTGATAACTTGCACTCAAAGATTGCCCTACACGAAAATCAAGTTGTTGACCATCTCGGTTTAAAAAAGCTAATTGCTCTATATACGGGTATAAATCTTGCAATTCCCCAGTCTGAACTCTTCTTTCCAACCCTCTAATACCCTTTATATCAACTGGTTGTACAGTTAACTGAACCACATCTCCAATTGCATAACCCGGAATAACAACAGGCGGTATATAACCTTGCGGATCGTTTGGTGGCTTTATTGTTTGTCCTTGCTGTAATACCACACCTAAACCAAGGAGACGCCATTCATATTCAGAATTATCCAGCGGTTGTTCACCTTCATTTATAACATAAAATGCACCTAATCTCTGCCCTACAGAGACAGATTCAGGTGGCATATCACGAGGATAAATTAGTTGAATATCCGTAATAACAGGATAACTGTAATCAACAATCAAAGAATCAACTGTTTGTGGTTTTCCCTCTCTACCAGCATTATCAAAAGGTAAAATAGTTAAGGTAATAATTTCGCCAACAGCGCTGAAAGGAATCTTAAATTCGGGAGTGACACCTAACCCATTTTCAATAAGCGTTTTCCCTTGTTCTAAGATTCCGCCATTCGATTTTATTTGCCAAATATAACTTGAATTATCTGATGTACCTTCTACCGCAGGGATAAATTTATATTGCCCTTTAATTGAATGATCCACTGAAAGCATATACTGATCATCCAAATAAATAATACTAACAGAGGTTACTTCGGGTTGTATTTGATTAACAATGCCTGATACTACATTACGAACATTCCCAATTCGATTGACACTATCAACAGCAGTCACGATTAAACGTATTGTTTGTCCTAAATATTCTGGTTGAATTCGAATACTAGGGACTATGCCATTATTTGCTGTACCACTTTGAATAAGCTCATTACTTCCGTCAATTTCCCAATTATAAATAGAGCGATCAACAGATTGAGTAAAACTGGTAAATTCATAAGTACCATAAATATTATGATTTACTTCTAAACCAAATTCTGGAGGCTCACTTGTGCCGGTTTGTTCATATATTAATGTTAAGTTATCAATAAAGGGCAATGGATTAATATCTCCACTGCTAACTATCAAAGATTTGCCTTGTAAATTATTCCTATCTATAGGAAATACGGTCAAAGTAATAAAATCACCAATAAAATCTGGGATCAGTATTAGAGGTGCAGTCAGTCCTTGCGAACCTGCATTAATGACTGCAGGTAAAGTTGAACCTTGTTGAATTATTTCATTTGTAAGGCCTCGTCTCCATTCATAACGAGAAGCATCTTGTTCATTTGTTCCAAACTGCATTCGGTATTGACCATAAATCATATCATTCACTACTAATCCATCTGCTTCTGGAAAGCGGCTTTCTATTGTCAACTCTAATAAACTTGGTGCAAATTGTATTTCATTACTATTTTCTCGCGTTGTTACTGTAACAGCCTGCCCCCTAACTATTTGCCCTAACTCTAGTTTTGATGGTAAAACAGTCACCTCTAATACTTGACCAAGATCAGATTCAGTTAAAATGCCAGACTGAGCATTTAAACCACCTGATGTAGGTGCTTGTGCAGCTAAATAAGCGGTCGTGCCTTCAGGTCCCCACCAAAATAGAGATCTATCCTCAGCATCAGCACTTCCATTTGAAATAAAAACATATTCTGCTTTAAGCTGCCTACCTAGTGCAAATTCACCTGTGATCTTGAGTGATTCTATGCTGGGAGGTAAGGTCGTTGGCTGAACCACTCCTCCTGCTTTAGTGTTATCTAGAATTAAATTAGTTCTACTCCCCTCATTTAAACTTTGGTTTGATTTATCTTTAGACGTGGCATTTTGTGAAAAAAAGTAATTTAGATCCCATACTTTGATCGTAGGACCTAAAAATGGTACCCCTTGCTTAGAATAGGCTTTATAAATAAAACCTATTCTACTACCCACTGCTTCTTGCGGGATTTTTAACCCTGCGGTTCTAAGACCAGGATAAATCAAACTAGGTTCTAAAATTGACCCTGGATAATCTTGATTACTGATCAAGGTAGCAGAAAGTTCAGACCAACTATTAACTTCTTCCCATGGTTTGTCATTACTTTGTAACATATACCATTCAATTTCATGTTCTAATCCGATACAATCATCTCTATCTTGATCATGGAAATAATAAAAAAATAACTGATCTATTGGGATCACACCTGATTCTAACGTAATTGTAGGTATATTACAGATTTCTGAAGGAATATAAACAATTGATCCTATAGTTAAAATTGCCTCACCATTTTCAGTAAATGCAGGGTTTTTATCAATATCTAATCGTGCAGCGATAGAATGCATATAAGGTGCGTGACCTTGTATTGATTTTGTTTTATAACTATTAGCTGACATTGGTATTGCGTCAACTGTAAAAACACAAAGTAATAAAGCAAAATTTGTAAAAATAAATTTTGCTTTATTTTTTGAATAGTTAATCAAAAAATTTATTATATATTGAATCATTTAAGTTCTTCCCATTATATTTTTAATATTATAAATTTGATTATGGTTAATTTACATTTTAGTGTTAACTGATCTGCTAATTTATTCAGCATAGACTCAGATAAATAATTCATGATTAATTTACACTCATGTAGATTATCCAGATAGATTACCACATTACAAATATTTTTTTAATTTCATTTCAATGTTATTTTCAATAAAAATTGGATAAAAATTTAGATAAAAAATCAATTAAAACCATTAAAAAAATATAAATATAAATCACTTAAAATAACATAAACCTTAATTTTTATTATTAAAAAGAATAACAACTACAATTTATTTTTGCAGAACTTTACTTTACTTAACGTTCATCCGTAGGTATTTAACTGTCTTTCCTCACTATATTTTATAATTATTTACCTAGTTAATAACTGGTCATTTTTCGGCCTCACTATATATTGACTTTTAGGGTTCGCATAACACTCTAATAATAAGTCTAAGTTCTTCATCAATACCCTTAATACACAGGGGGAGATTAAACTCTGTAAGTTTTAGTAAATAGGCTATTCATATAAAATTACCCCCGTGCTAAATTAAATATGACTGATTCTCTAAAATTAATATCAAATACTGATTTCATCATTTTAGCTGTCATCGGTGCTTCCTTCTTCTTTTCAAGAAGCTGTGTTATTCGCAATAAATTCAGTGTTATTCTTCTGAATGAAGCTAAATTTTTTGCAGCAATCCTATCATGTACAGCACTCTGATCTTCTTTAAGTGTCACATCCAATATCCAGTGTAACTGATTTTCTATACCCCAGTGCAGACGAACAATTTTAAGTGCTTCTTCTGCTGTCATTTCAGTTATACAGACGTAATAAGATATAACGTAGGTCCCTATTTTTCCTTTTACTTGTCTGTCTCTCACTATGGCTATAGTTGTTTTGAGATGTGGCCACTTTTTTAATAGCTTTTCATTTAATTCAATCGGCAAAGCATATGCGCTACGGCGTTCTTTCCGCCCATGTGCTTTGATGTAATTTTCGTTGACAGAGACAAACACCATGAGAGTCTAGCTGCAAGATTTTAATCACATTTGCACGACGATTAATAAAAATAAAGGCAGCACCATTTCGCCATACTCCTTTAAAGTGTTCCTGAACGAATAAGGTAAACTAAGTCATCCCATAAGCATATCGATAGGTTGATTGACAAAATAAATAGAATTAGGCTTAAACATCATGTTGAGACTCCATCATCTTAACGACCTGTGGTAAAACAGTTAAATTGCATTTTATGATCAAACCAGATGACAGCAAAATAGATAAATCATCATGAGGTTGAGATTGACTAAAATCATTAGCAAGATGAGATTTAGAAGAAGGCTTTGAATCTTTATTATCTGGTTCCTGGATTTGAACAGGAACAATCAATAACTCATTCTGTACAGCTTGTGCTTTTTTAATGTGTGTTGGCCAGTTTTTAAAAGAACCAAATTTAATACCATTTTCATTAGCATACTGTGCTCTAGTAAGGCCACTTGCACGGTAACGTTCATTATGCACTATTTTTTCATCTAACGAGTATAACTGCATGGGACATCTCCTTGTTATTTAAGATGCATGCATTATTTTTTGAAAAAATCTCGGTTAGGTAGGTGTATTCACCGTGTGCTTACAATCGTATCACTGGAAATGGTGAGTCCAATACACCTTTAGTTGCTGATTATAGCTTCACACCAGGTAGCAATCGAAATGATACATCTTTGATTAGGTGGCGTATTGTATCAGGTCAAACTGTTCGTGTTGTAGAAGGTAACAGTTTTACTCCAACAGATGCAGATTTAGGCAAAACAATTTTTGTTATCGCAACCGCCAAAGATGGTAATCAAATTACCGGTAGTACAAGACAGTTGGCAAGGAGGAAGAGATTGGTATTATGGGTATGAGCAATATACTGTATGTGTGTATGTCAAAACAACCGATCAAAATGCCAGAGTCATTCAAAAGGGTAAAAAATGCTTTGCACCACCACATTATTATGGCTACAGGAGAAATTAACACACAACACGCTTCTATAAGCTACATTCAACAATATTTATGCATTTGATTAAAGATTCACTCTAGGGCGCAGGCCCTAGTTTCTGATTAGTCAGTATGAAGTATTCACAGGTTTATTCTACAACTGTGAATACGTTAAAATCATAGATAACCATTAACAATACGTCTACTCTTTCAATAATTTGATTGAGTAGACTTAACTATGCGCTAGCAATAAATCATATAAGGGTTGGTTAATATAATAATTTGCGCACCCTATTTTATGCTTACTTAAAAAACCGTGTTCAGTGAGTTGTTCCAAATATTTACTCGCTGTTGCACGAGTCACCCCTAGTTCTTCAACTAGATATTCAATTTTTGTATATGGATGATTAAATAGATTATTGAGTAAATCTTGACTATAAATATGTGGTAATTGTTGGCGAATTTCAGATTTTATTTTAATCATAAGATCTTTCATTCCGGTTATCAAAGAAATGGTGTTCTGTGCAGTATCGATAACACCATCTAGGATAAAAAGCAACCAAGGCTCCCAATCACCTGTATCACGAACCGCTTGTAAATGGTGATAGTATTCAGATTTGTGCATTATGATAAATCGACTTAAATACAAAATGGGTAAATTGAGCAGATCTTTAATCACTAGATATAAGATATTGATGATGCGTCCAGTCCGACCATTACCGTCATAGAAAGGATGAATACTTTCAAACTGATGATGAATAATTGCCATCTTCACGAGAGGATCACACCCACATAATTCATCATCATTAATAAACTGGACTAAATTATCCATTAAATTATCTATTTCATCTGAATGTTGTGGAGGAATATAAATGACTTGGCCTGTCTTAGCATTTTTAAGTTCTGTTCCAGGCTATTTCCTTATGTCAGCATTATTTTGCTCTAGCTTTTGTTGAACGGCAATAATATCATGGAGTCGAATTAATCGGTTTTTTTTAGCTTCATAAAATCCTTGCTTTAATGCTGATGCATAGTTTTGCACTTCTTTTGCTGCCACATTTATACTACTATTGTGAAATAAGTTTGCTTTATAGAGCTCATAATGGGTTGTGATGATACTTTCAATTTCGGAACTATCTTTTGCTTCTTGTAGAGTTAATATATTAATGAAAATAGCTTCATTTGGAATACTTACCGCCCTGCCTTTTAGTTCGGCAAGGTAACGATGGGCTAATGCTGTTTTTTTTAAAACAGCACGAGTTTCCAATTTTTCACTGTCTGCTAATGGCAATTTTACGATAGTCATGACGCACTGCTTTTCCTTGTTAAATTTAATTACTTAATTATGAACCTTGGTATGTCTTTTAGTCTTCCTTATTCCTAATAAATTACACATACGTTCCTTGATGCGTGTAATTTCGTTTGAAAATTGTACATATCTCTCTTAACGTGTACGATTTTCAGCAAAAACTGTACACATCCCTCTTAACGTGTACAATTTTCGGCAAAAAACGTACATATCCCTCTTAACGTGTACAATTTTCGGCAAAAAACGAACATATCCCTCTTAACGTGTACAATTTTCGGCAAAAAATGTACATATCTCTCTTAGCATGTACAATTTCCAACAAAAAACATTCATATTTTGAATATATATCTGTTTTATCCACTCGTTATAGAAGATTATACTAAAAGTTAATCAATCTAACTCATATCACAAGGTCAGGATACTGTAAGCGCAGCCAAATCTTAGTAATCAAAGGGGAGTGTACGAAAATCTTAATCCATCCGCGAGTCCTGTGCATATGGTATGGCATGCCATGAACAAAGCGTTTGATCACGTTCGAAATAGCGCTAGCAGTTTCATATAACCAAACGTACAAGTGGATTGACACAATATTCAAAGTTAATGTCAAGCTTCACTGGTTTAACTGATGTGAGCAGCCTCATTTGCGCTTCCGTCTTTTACGGGTAAGATTGCAATCTGCCGCAGCTGCATCGTCAATTGATGACAAATGCATGTCTTTAACTTGCGTCGCTGAGGACATCTTCTAACCCACCAAGCTCTATATGTAGTTTTAGAAATGATCCTAGCGATAAAACTCCAGTGCGTTCGAATTTACAAAATGTAGGTAATGCAACGCCTGAGCGTTCAGCAAGACCTTCCTTCGTTAGATCCATTTGCTAACGTCGTACACGAGCTTATTACACAAGCTTTTTTTCCACATTGACTGGCATGATAAGTGATACCATTATATTCTTTATCCCATTTTAATATAAACTAGTGATATCATAACATCACTAAAAAGAAGTTTCAGGCGAGGTTTTGCAAAGCACAGACCCAGTTCAAAATGTTCCCAAATACTTTTTAACTAGGCAGACCGAACAAAGCGATTTAAGATTTAGGTAACTAAATAGTTACTCTTTTTAGCACTCTAAAAATAATCTTCTGACATATGAGTTGAAACACTTAAATTAATCCCCATAATAAAGTCAGATATTTTATTTCTTAAAACCTAGAACTAAATAAACCAATCGATTTTTAATTTTGCCATTACGGCTTTACTTGCTGATGAAATAGGAGTTTTTTAAATGAGTCAACATGATACCAATCAAGACATGACAGATAATCAAGCAGCACAAGAGAATGTAACGTCTACCGAGCAAGAGACGAGTACTGAGATCGATCCACGTGATGCACGCATTCTTGAATTAGAAGCACAACTTGCTGCAGCTGCGGATTCTGAAGTGCAAAAACAAGCTCGTGATAGCGTATTACGTGCTCAAGCTGAAGTGCAAAACATTCGCAGAAGAACAGAACAAGACATTGAAAAAGCACACAAGTTTGCACTTGAGCGTATTGTTAAAGATCTACTTGCTGTTATAGATAACATGGAGCGTGCACTAGATGTAGCAGATAAAGAGAATGAATCTTTAAAGCCTATGATTGAAGGGGTTGAATTAACCTTAAAATCACTACTTGATACAGTCAAGCGTTATGGTGTAGAAGTAATAGAAGAGACAAATGTTCCATTTAATCCAGATTTACATGAAGCCGTTACCAATGTGCCAACTAAAGAAATCGCCCCAAATAATGTCGCTTTTGTCATGCAAAAAGGCTATCAACTAAACGGCAGACTATTAAGAGCTGCAATGGTTGGGGTAGCAAAAGAATAACTTTATTAACAAACAAGCGATTTTGAGTTTGCTTATTGTTAATTTTTTCCATTTTAGCAATTAGGTAATAGCTTAGTGATATTCATTCAATACTAAACTATTACCTACATTCAACTGATTAACGAGTTCATTTGGCTAAATAGACTATCATTCTAATCCCAAGCGTGTTTTAGCTGCTAAAATGGCATTATTCATTTGCTTATCACTCACCCCACCCTTAGCGCTTCTTTTCTCAAGACATGATTGTAAAGATAAAATTGGGTAAACGTCATCTTCAATAACCGAACTAAACGCTTTTAATTCCTCTAAGGATAATGCCTCTAATGCTTTACCTTTTGCAATAGCTCCAACAACTGCTTCACCCACAATATGATGCGCTTCTCTAAAAGGTATTCCTTTAGCAACCAAATAATCGGCAAGTTCTGTTGCATTCGCATAACCTTGAGAAGCGGCTTGCTCACATCTGGACTCATTAAGTCGAATATCCTCTAATACAAGCGTTGCCATTTGTAAACAATCTGACCAAGTCTCAAGCGCGTCAAATAAACCTTCTTTATCTTCTTGCATATCCTTATTATAGGCTAAAGGTAAACCTTTTAAGGTCATCATTAAGCCTGATAAGGCACCTTGGACTCGGCCACACTTACCTCTTATCAATTCAAGCGCATCTGGATTTTTCTTCTGCGGCATTAATGACGATCCTGAAGTAACCCTATCTGATAAAGCAATAAACCCTGCTTCACCACTATTAAAAAAGATCATATCTTCTGCGAATCTAGATAAATGAATCATGCTTATTGAAGCCGTGCTTAATAATTCCAATACATGATCACGTGAGGCAACACTATCAAGACTATTGCGTGTGGCACCCTTAAATCCTAGCCAATTTGCTAACTGATCTCTATCCATAGGATAGGCGGTTCCTGCTAAAGCGCCCGAGCCTAATGGGCTGTAATCCATTCGATTAAGGGCATCTTGAAGCCGGCTCGTGTCACGTTCTAACATCTCAACATAAGCTAAGCACCAATGTGCAAAGGTAATCGGTTGGGCACGTTGAAGGTGGGTATAGCCAGGCATAACAACGTGCTGCTGACTTTCAGCTGTTAGGACCAATGCTTGCTGCAAAAGTGTGAGATGTCCTATTAATTCATTAATTTGAGCTTTACACCACAATCTAAGATCTGTTGCTACTTGATCGTTGCGACTTCTCCCCGTGTGCAATTTTTTACCTAAATCACCCACTTTAGCAATCAATTGCTGCTCTACCCAGCTATGAATATCTTCAGCATCACTGTCTATCATCGCTGTAGGATTCGCATCTACTTCAGCTAAAAGTGCATTTAAAGCAACTTCTAAATTTGTTTGTTCTTGCTCGGTTAACACAGAGACTGTCACCAATGCTTTCGACCAAGCTATAGAACCGATAATATCTTGCCTTGCAAAACGGTAATCAAATCTTAAAGAGTCATTTAATAATTTAAAGCGAGCATCTGCTGCTTGCGTAAATCTTCCACCCCAAAGTGCCATATTTTATCCTTTAATTTCTATCAATGATTTCATTTATCGTGCTTTCTCGTCACTTATCATATTGCGTGCAGTAAGCCACTAAACATCAAATACAATTTATCTGTTGGTATGCTAATAATATGCTAATTTGACAAGATTAACATACGTTATTGGGTATTTAACATCAAAGTTCCTATCGAGTGACCAGAAAATAACTTAGGTAATTCATCAAAGGCTTTGAAACTGGCTATCGCCACTGGCGCGCCTAAATTAGTCGCTGCATCAAGCGCAGCGTTCACTTTTACCACCATCCCATCGGTGATAACTTTGGCGTGAATCAATTCATCAGCTAGTGCTCTATCCATTTTGGGTATGAGCGTTTTATTAGCATCAAGCACGCCACTGACATCTGCAAGTAACGCTAATTCGCCAGATAAACATTTAGCAACAGCAACCGCTGCCTCATCAGCATTCACATTCATACGCTCCCCATTTTCTGTAATGCCAATTGAGCTTATGATGGGTAAGTAGCCTTTAGAAAGCAGTAACTCTAAAAATTCAGGATCCCCTGCAGTTGCACGCCCCACATGACCAAGTGCCTCAGAAATCGGTGAAACCAAAACACTGTCTCCATCTCCTAAGCATAAGCCTATCGCCTTTAAATTTGCCTGCTTTGCTTTGCCCATTAAAATCTTATTGGCACTTCCTGCAAGTGCACCTACCACAATATCAATTTGAGACCGAGGAGTGACTCTTAATCCATCAATTTTAGCGACGGGTAAATTCAGCTTACTCATCAATTCATCCACTACGCAGCCACCTCCATGCACAATCACGATGGGTCTTTTTGACTGTGATGCACGTATTTGCTCTGACCAAAAATCACTGATAGCGTTAAACAGTGATTCTAAAGCGCCTGGTGTATCTAAAATCACACCGCCAAGTTTAAGTACTAAAGGCGTTTGTTTACTCATAGGTTACTGACCTTAATTCAATTAGAAAAATAGTTAATATTCATTATGATGATTCATACATGACAGTTTAAACCGAATAATATGTCATTAATCATTGGCTCACCTTGTTATAATCACTCAATGATTACCAAAAGATTAAACGCATCAAACCAGTCCTGTAGAGCTTGCCAAACCATATCTCAGGTTAAAACATTGCACAGCTTGTGAGGCGGCACCTTTTAATAAGTTATCTTCAGCACTGACTAAAATTGCATGTTCGCCTTCTACAGCAAATCCAATATCACAATATGGCAATCCTACAACGGATTTAAGAGCGGGAATGCCCTCCTCGTAGAGTCTGACAATCTCTTGGCCTTGATAGGCATTTTGATATGCCATCACTATTTTATCACGTGATACGCCTGGTTTTAATTTACAGGTAATTGTGGCAAGTATTCCCCTATCAAAGTTACCTAAATGTGGAGTAAAAATAACGTCTGTACCAAGGTGATAACTGATTTCAGGTTGATGGCGATGTTTAAATAATCCATATGGTTGTAGGCTTACTTCACAAAAACTATTCGTTAACGTTGCTTTACGCCCTGCACCACTTACCCCACTAGTCGCATTAATAACAGGCCAAACAGATAGGTCTAATAACGATGCGTCAATTAAGGGTTTAAGTGCTAATTGTGCAGCTGTTGGATAACACCCAGGTACAGCAATCAGTGAAGCTTGTTTAAGGGCATCTGCTGCAAATTCAGCTAATCCATAGACTGCTGAGTTTAAAAGATCTGGATATTGATGCTCAAATCCATAATAAGATTGATAAAAGGCTGGGTCAGGTACCCTAAATGCACCTGATAAATCAAAAACAGTCACATTTTTATCTAAAAAACACTTTGCAATATCATGGCTAACTTCATGTGCCGTCGCTAAAAATACAGCGTCGACATTTTCAGCGACTTGATTAATATCTAAAATCGGTTGAAGTTCTAATGAGACAACATTTCTCAATTGTGGGTATAATTCATGAAGTTTTTTCCCTGCATCTAGACTGTTTTTTGAGACATATAATCCGGTTAATTCAGAGTGAGGATGGTGAGATAAAATTCTAGCTAGCTGCGCACCTGAATACCCACTTGCCCCTATAATTGCTGTTTTAAGTTTTTTAAGATTCACCTGATTCATTCCTTATAATAAAATAGTTTGACATACAATCACTGAATAAAATTTAATTGATGAAGAACACGTTTAAAAGATAATTTTAGATAAACTCATCATACATTGAAGAAAAATAAAAGATTAATTGATATCATCAGCATCATAATACCAATTATGAGATCTAATATTTGCCAACTTCTTTTTTTCTCAAATAGCGGTCTTAAAAAGCGTGCACCATATCCAAGTGAGAAAAAGAAGCTAAATGAAGCAATGCAGGCTCCTAGCCCAAATAACCAAGCATATTGCCCAAATTGAGCGGCAATCGAACCGAGTAGAATGACCGTATCTAAATAAACATGAGGGTTTAAAAACGTAAACGCGGCGCAGCTTAATAGTGCGACTTTCAAACTTTGTGTCTCTTTTGCGTTTGCTGAGTCTAATATACCAGTACCTTTATAGGCTGAAATAAGCCTCAAAATACCATAGGTTGTAATGAATGCTGCACCTGCAAAACGGGCAATATCAATCACTATTGGATACTGTTGTACCACTAAATAAAATCCACTTACACCTATTGTGATCAGTAACGCATCAGCAAGTGCACAAAAAAATGTTAATGCAAAAACATGTCTACCAATCAATCCCTGTCTTAAAATAAAGGCATTTTGTGAACCAATCGCCACGATTAATGAGAGCCCTAATAAAAATCCCTGCAGTACAATTGAAATCATTTACTTACCATCCAATCAAAAAGAATATTTGTCATTTTATTGTATATTAGTTTGCTTTATTGCCAATAGAGTGTTCATCTAGGCTAATCACCTGTCATTGGAAATTTCAAAAAAATGCGACATTATACAAAGCCAGCTTGCTTGTCATTTGAAGATCCATTAAAGTCATTATACTCAAATTTTTTTTAAATTAATGATACCATTAACTTGCATTTTTATGCAAAATATTAGCATAATATATCAAAATATATGTTCAATAGGAACCCAATCATGACTCAACTACCAGACTTTTTTACGCTATATCGCACCTTAATTGCTATTCCAACTGTCAGTTCTGATGATACTAATTTAGATAACCCTAATTTACCACTCATTGAGGCTCTAAGTAGTTGGTTTGAAACACTTGGTTTTGAAATCACAATATCAAAGGTCCCAGAAAGTCGTGATAAATACAATCTGTTAGCAAGCATTTACCCTAAAAATGGGGTCACCCAAGGCGGCTTACTATTAACTGGTCATACCGACACCGTCCCATTTGATCAAGGTCGCTGGACGCAAGATCCATTTAAACTGACTGAACGCGAAAACAAATTATATGGTTTAGGAACTGCCGATATGAAAGGGTTTTTCGCTTTTATTCTTGATGCACTTTCACAAATTGACCTAAGTAAAATCACTAAACCACTTCATATTCTTGCGACTGCCGATGAAGAAAGTACTATGGCAGGCGCTCGTTATTTTGCTGCAAATGCACTGATTAGACCTGATTTTGCCATTATTGGTGAACCCACGTCCTTAGAACCTATCAGGGCACATAAAGGTCATGTTGCCCATGCTCTCAAAATTATTGGCCAATCGGGCCATTCAAGTAACCCTGCGCTTGGCGTCAATGCAATTGACTTAATGCATGAATCAATCGGTCATCTGATTGAGCTAAGAGAATCGCTTAAAACACGCTATCAAAATGCTTCCTTTACTGTCCCTCACCCTACAATGAACTTTGGCTATATTAATGGGGGCGATGCTGCTAACCGTATCTGCGCTTGTTGTGAACTACATTTAGATATCAGGCCTCTTCCTGGTCTCAGCTTAGATGAATTAAATGGTTTGGTTACCGATGCGTTAAAACCTGTGACAGACAAATATCCTGGTCGTTTAAATATCCAAGAGATGCATGCTTCTATTCCAGGTTATGAATGCCCGACCGATCATCATTTAGTCAAAGAAATCGAAAAATTATTAGCCAAAAGAACAGATGTTGTAAACTACTGCACAGAAGCTCCCTTTATTCAATCACTCTGTCCAACACTCGTACTAGGACCGGGTTCAATAGATCAAGCACATCAACCAGATGAGTTTATAGATATGAGTTTCATTGAGCCAACACGTAAGGTGCTGACGCAACTTATTCAATTTTTTTGTTTAAATGAAACTTATCAAACTAATTAAGTATCAAACATAAAAGAAGGATTGACAGAGCAATCATTTCTTTGCATTCTAATAGAACATGTAACACTAAGAAATACTTTTATCTTTGTTTTAGCATAATCAGGAGCAACATGAACGAGCAATATTCGGCTATGCGTAGCCATGTCAGTATGTTAGGTAGTATGTTAGGGGATACAATCAAAGATGCGTTGGGCGATAAAATTCTTCAACGAGTTGAAAATCTTAGGTTGCTATCTAAATCCTCAAGAGCAGGTAATAGTGAAGATAGAAAAGCACTTTTAACTGCACTTGAAAATTTATCCAATGATGAATTGTTGCCTGTTGCCCGTGCTTTTAGCCAATTTTTAAATTTGACCAATACAGTTGAGCAATACCATAGCATCAGCCCTAAAGCTGGGAACACAACCACGCCACAAATCATTCAGCAGCTTCGTGAACGTTTAAGAGCTCATTCAGTGACAAGTGAACAGGTCGTTGATGCGATTAAAGAGCTTTCTATTGAACTTGTCCTAACGGCCCATCCAACCGAAATTACTCGAAGAACCATGATTCATAAATTAATTGAAGTCAACAACTGTCTTCAACGTTTAGATCATGCTGATATCACAGACTATGAAAGAAGTAACCTGACAAGAAGATTACGCCAATTAGTTGCACAATCTTGGCATACGGATGAAATGCGTAAAGTGCGCCCTACCCCTGTTGATGAAGCAAAATGGGGATTTGCAGTGGTTGAAAATAGCCTATGGCAAGCTGTACCTGAATTTTTAAGGGAACTCGATGAACAACTCGAGGTGTCGACGAATTACCGCTTACCCATCGACGCAAACCCTGTCAAATTCACCTCTTGGATGGGGGGCGATAGAGATGGCAATCCCAATGTCACAGCAACCGTAACAAGGCATGTTTTACTTTTAGGCCGCTGGAAAGCTGCAGATTTGTTTTTAAAAGACATCCAGCAACTTATCTCTGAATTATCCATGAGTCATGCAACTGATGCGCTTAAATCTATCGCACCTGAGGGCTCACAAGAGCCTTATCGTGATATATTAAAAGGTGTCAGAAAGCAGTTGACAACTTCTCTTGAGCATTTAGAAGCGGTTCTGAATAAAGATGCAAAACTTGACCATAGTTTACTGCTTAAAGATGAGGACCTGTGGGAGCCTTTAAAAGCGTGTTTTGACTCTCTCAAAGCTTGTGGGATGGATATTATTGCTGAAGGTCAACTACTTGATACTTTACGTAGAATCAAATGTTTTGGCGTTCACCTTGTTCGCATTGATATCCGACAAGAGAGCACTCGCCACAGTGATGCGATTGCAGAGATCACTCGCTATTTAGGGCTTGGCGATTATAACAGTTGGGCTGAATGTGATAAACAAGCCTTTTTAATTGCTGAGCTCAATTCAAGAAGGCCTTTATTTCCATCTGTCTGGTCGCCTTCTGCTGATACACAAGAAGTGTTAGATACCTGTAAGCTCGTTGCAGGCTCTTCTTCAAAAGCGATTGCAGCTTATGTGATTTCTATGGCTAGGACGGCATCAGATGTCCTTGCAGTGCACCTTTTACTTCGCGAATCTGGCTGCATTAATCCGCCAATGGTTGCGCCACTTTTTGAAACTCTCAACGATCTTAATAATGCCGAAACGGTAATGGGATCATTATTAAATATTGACTGGTATCGTGGACTTTTGCTAAGCAAGCAACAAAGTAAACAAATGGTCATGATAGGGTATTCAGATTCAGCGAAAGATGCTGGAGCGATGGCCGCTTCATGGGCACAATATAGTGCGCAGGATGCATTGATCAAACTGTGTCAAAACTTAGGAATTGAATTAACTTTATTCCATGGCCGTGGTGGTTCAATTGGTCGTGGTGGAGCGCCTGCTCACGCAGCACTATTATCTCAACCTCCTGGTAGCTTAAAAGGCGGACTGCGTGTTACAGAACAAGGTGAAATGATCCGGTTTAAATTTGGGGTACCTGAAGTTGCAATTAACAGTCTCGCACTTTATACCAGTGCCGTGCTAGAGGCGAATCTATTACCTCCGCCTGAGCCTAAAGCACAATGGTGTGAATTGATGGACAGTCTATCAGACATATCATGCGATATTTACCGGAGCTATGTAAGAGAAAATCCTGACTTTGTGCCTTATTTTAGGGCTGCAACACCAGAACAAGAACTTGCCAAACTTCCACTAGGCTCTCGCCCTGCGAAACGTAAACCTAATGGAGGCGTCGAGTCTCTACGCGCTATTCCATGGATATTTGCTTGGACACAAAATCGTTTAATCCTTCCTGCTTGGTTAGGTGCTGGTGCGTCTTTAGCCAAAGTCATTGAAGATGGTAAAAAACCCATGCTTGAAGAGATGTGCCGTGATTGGCCATTTTTCTCAACACGAATTGGTATGCTAGAAATGGTGTATTCTAAAACAGACCTGTGGTTAACTGAATATTATGACCAAAGACTCGTTGAAGAAAAACTCTGGCCACTTGGTAAACAACTTCGTGAAGCATTAAAAGCAGATATCAATACTGTTTTATCATTAGCGAATGATGAACATTTAATGGCAGATTTACCTTGGATTGCTGAATCTATTGCACTTCGTAATATTTATACGGATCCTTTAAATGTGCTACAAGCGGAATTGCTCCATCGTTCAAGGCAACAAACCGAACCTGATGATAGAATTGAGCATGCGCTTATGGTGACGATCGCTGGAATTGCAGCAGGCATGCGTAATACCGGTTAATCTCATTTCATTTGCACTAACTGGTTAATTAGCTAGTTAGTGCATTTATTGTGCTACTCGTCTAAATGGCTATTCATCCTTTCAATATCACCTTCCCCAACCTATTAATATTCAATGCATTACCAAATGGAACTATGAATAAAACATCATTCATTGTTAATTTTATTGACTGATAGGTTTCGCTGGCTTTGTAAGGTTAAAAGACGTAAATTTACTGATATCATTTGTCCAAATACGATCTGCGATGAAGCACAGTACTTGATTAAACAAGTCACAAAGCTTTATCGGCTTGAGGCACGGCTTAAATTCAAAACAAATCAATACAGACATATGATAAGAAACAGCATCGCACGGCCTATTATAGAAGCGCTTGAGGGCTGGATAGATAGCACATTAGAGAAAATACTGGTTGAGAGTGCAACTAAACCATGCACAAAATCGGTGGCCAAGTATCAAAACGTATATTAGTCCAGGGAATTAACTATATTGATCTAGGTTAATCAAGATAAAATAAGAGGAATCAGTTCAAAACACCAAAATATTTATATGATTGATTTTTTTAAATATTTAATCAGGAAACAGTTTTTGAATGCATCCTTTTTAGAAATGCATCACTGTCAAACGATTTTGGTTCACCAGATTGTTGGCCCAATAAAAGTGCATCTTGCAGTGCTTTCAAACGGGTTTCATGTCCTTCAAGCAATCTCAGCTCAACCCTTACAACATCACTCGCCTTATTGTAACGACCGCTCTGCACTTGTTTGTCTAAAAATTCTTTGAAACATTCGTCCAAAGAGATTAAGGTATTTTTTGGCATTTATATTCCCCCTAAAGTTAGAGTTCAATTTCAACTGTACCAAATTTTAGTATGATTAAAATTATATATCAGAGCCATGTAAAAATGCATATTTTTACGTTTCAAACTTTCTCAGTATAAAAGGTCAATACATACACTAAAAAATGGGGTAATAGCCAATCTATGAAGATAGCTGCGCTGATCTCGGCTACGACCCTGTGGATGGCGATTATGGCCGTCGGACTACTGATGCTGGAATCACATTAGATGGTTGGATTGATTAGAATCTGATTGCCATGTTGAGGAGAGTTACTAAGCTGCGTTCAAGCATAGCTTGCCGTAAATGTTCAGCCAATACGTTAAATATTGCACTTATTATTAAGGCTGCATTAGGCTTTGAATCACCTTTGAATTGATCGGTACTAACCCTACTTTGATGCCAAAAGGTTTAAAAACCTTATCTAGTATATCCGTGTTAAAACAAGATCTATCATTTTCAATATCTGAAATGGTTTTCCTGGATACTTTAACTAGTTTTACATATTCAGCTTGTTTCAATCCAGCGATATGAATACGTAAAACCTTTAATGCTTGGCCTTGAGTGAGCCTGCCCAAAAGTAAGTCATGCATCACGTTTAAAATCTCTGTGTGCCTATCTATATCCTCTGTGGGTTGTAGATGCTTCGATACGCGTTGCGCTTGTACTTTTTTTGCGTTTCCTTTTATCATCTCTTTGTTTTGTTTCATACCCTCACCTGTTTACTCTAATAAACCCCATGCATTTAACCTTTCTTTAATCGCAAAAAAGCCAATATTGGGGTGCGTTAATATCTGAGTTGGCACACCTTTTTCAGCTAGAATATTTTCCAATTTAAGACATTGATTAGCTATCACGCGCAATTCGGTCCATAATTGTTCTGTATCGACTAAATCACTCAATAATGCCACAATTTTACCAAAATGGTAACGCCCACCTAGTTCACAAGATTTAGGCCATTTGATTGTTCTAACCACACCTTCAGGATCTGCCGCCATTGGCGCAAAGTCATAGATAGGGGCTAACGTTATCTCACCATGGTAGCGTATAAAAGCGGTGTTTCTAGCATGATTATCACTATTACCAAATATAATATTTAAAAGATTTCGTTTGACCCACTCTATTACAAAAGCACTTTTATTGAATTTAAACTGCTGATTGACCACCATATCACTATTTTCAATAATCGCTATCAGTGCTCTAATTGTTTCACTATGCTCTAAATAACTACCCTGCTCTTTGTTTAATACTGAATAAACTGATTCCATAGCAAGACGTTCTAATTGACCTGATTGATTAAACCGGACATCAAATCTAGGTATCCAAAGTGAAGGATAGGCGATTCCTTCTTCTAACCGCATCTGATCAATATCAATCGTATTAAAACCAAATTCATGCAATACATGGTAGTAGTAATATTCCGCTCTTAAAATATTACAATCAATCTCAGTTCTTGCCCCTCTAGGATATTTAACTAGGTAGTGCTTATCTTGATTAATACTATTATCCTGTAAGGTATCAATCCAAATTCCTTTTTCTTTTGAATGTCTTAGCAATAGCTTAGGTGCCTCTCCGCCCGCACCAGTTGCACCGCCCGCGATAGCCCCTCTATGCGCTGCATAATCCAAAAAATTACTGCCTCTATTAATGACTTCGTCAATGCTAAAATATAGGTCATCCATAACCTCTTCTTTAGAAGGCACAGCTTCCTTTATCCGTAAATGCCCAATCGGTGCCATAGTTGCTTTTTTTAATAAGATATAATTCTTTTCAAAGTCGGATAGATCATGAATACCTAAATGTTTAATCTAAAATCGTCGACTTGCGCCATTGGGTATCAAATCATCTAAAAAAGATAAGCATCCATGCGTACTAAAATTAAAAAATAAGGAGACTGGATAATTAATTGAAACAGCAAATTCATCGTCTCTGTCTAAATTAGTGAGTGCATATTCGCGTAGGTAACCTATAAAGACCTGTTCAAAATTGTGTTGTTCAGCATTTGAAAATTTTAGCAGTGCGACATCACGCCATGTATGATCTTGATACGCCTGAATCGTCAAATTTTCCATGTAAAACCTTTTAAAAAATTAATGCGTATAGTAAGTGATATTAAATGATAAAAACACAAATAATGAGTAATTAAAATATCATAACATTGCAATTACTGTAATAAAATCTCTTTAATTACTCATTAAATATGAAACCAGCATTTGGTACCATGGATAATTGCAGCGAGTCGTCATGATCTAAAAATGAGAGAGATATTGCTTCTATAAAAGATGGGGGGATTGAAACTTTATTTAGAGATATTAAAGATTATCAATTTGGTATTAATGCAGGATTTATAAAAGTTTCAAACTCACCTTGCTTAGCAAGGTGAGTTGTAGAACTCAACTAGACTAGCATCCAGGTAAACACATAAGATTGCAAGAATGTTAATATACCAAAGAGCATGGCGAAAAAGAGACTATACTTTAATGTAAATCTGAAGAGTTCAGACTCGCGCCCAACTAATCCTGTTGCTGCGCAAGCAATAGAAATAGATTGAGGAGAAATCATTTTACCTGAACCTCCTCCACTTGTATTTGCTGCATTCATTAAGACAGGATCAAGTCCTAATTGATTAGCAGTTGAAGCTTGTAATGCGCCAAAGAGTGCATTTGATGTGGTATCGGAACCAGTTAAAAATACCCCCAACCATCCTAAGAAAGGTGAAAAGAATGGGAACATAAACCCAGTACTTGCAAGGACTAGTGCTAATGTTCCTGACATGCCAGAGTAATTCATAACAAAAGCAAATCCAAGCACCATTCCGATAGAAAGAATGGCAAATTTCAATTCCTGCAAGGTTTCTTTAAAAGCTTCAATCGCTTTAGGGAGCGTCACTCTTAAAATTAGCATAGATATTAAAGCAGAGATGAAAATGGCCGTTCCTGTTGCCCCAAGAGGGTTAAATTTAAAGGTTGCATCCATCACCTCTCTTGCTTGTACTATCGGCTCTACACGAAACACACTTTCATATAAAAAAGGGACATTAAAATTAAAATCAAATACCTTAGCGATAGATTTAAAGGTAGGCATTGTCCAAAGCGTTACCATCACTGTTAGTAATACAAAAGGTGACCAGGCATGAAATTGCTGAAATAGAGAATAACGAATATTGGTCTGTTCACTATTATTGTCAGCATTTTGTGCAGTTTCTGGCTTCATAATACGTTTTGGTTGCCAAAATCTAAAAAATATAGTGAGAGAAATTATCGTTGCAAAAGAAGCAGTAATATTAGGTAATTCTGGCCCAATGAAGTTTGCCGTAATAAATTGCGCACTACCAAACGCAACACCAGCAACGATAGCGGCAGGCCAAACCTCTTTAATCCCTCTTAATCCATCTAATATAAAAACCAATAAAAATGGGACTAATAATGATAAAATAGGGAGTTGTCTTCCCGTCATAGCACCTATGTCAAATGCGTCTAAGCCTGTTACTTCACCAGCAACAATAATGGGTACACCAAGTGCACCATAAGCAACAGGTGCGGTATTTGCGATTAAGCATAAAGCCGCAGCATATAATGGCTTAAACCCTAACCCAACCAAAATCGCAGCACAAATAGCAACAGGTGTACCAAATCCTGCAGCACCTTCTAAAAAAGATCCAAAAGCAAAACTAATCAATAATACTTGTAAGCGTTGATCATTCGTAATAGCTAAAATAGATTGCCTAATAATCTCGAATTTACCGCTTTTCACTGAGAGTTTATACAAAAAGACTGTCGCAATTATTATCCATGAAATCGGCCATAAACCATAGCCAAATCCATATAATGCTGCACTGAATGCTTTTGCAACAGGCATATTAAATGCAATAACAGCGACAACAATCGATACCATCATTGTCAGTGCACCAGCAACATATCCTTTGAGCCTGAGTCCTGCTAGTGCGATGAAAAAAAAGACTATCGGTATCAGCGCAACAAGAGCTGATAACCAAACACTTCCAAATGGAGTATAAACATGATCCCAAGTTTGCATTGCTATTTCCTTAATATGGTTTATTGGTATAATTTAAAGTAGAATATAAAAGAAATAAAGTACTGCTATGTTAGATAATACCAGTATTGGTATATTATTTGAACCTAGCAACCTTATAATAGAATAATATGGTTCTAATTGTATCATACGGCTAGCTTAAATCTATTTACTGATTTTTATCAAACAATCGAGAAATAGTTTAAAATAATTAAATGCCTTATGCGTTAACCTAACTTGCAGGCTCTTCAAAGGACTTATTATTACTTAAGTCAATGGTCTCTTACCTTGAACATCAACTTATTTAAAAGGAATGCTTTACATGGCTCACTCTCCACTAAAAAACATCCTCATTTTAGGCAACGGGGGCAGAGAACATGCTCTTGCATGGAAAATCGCCCAATCAAATGATATCCAAACTGTTTACGTAGCTCCAGGCAATGGTGGAACTGCTAACGAATATAAAATCACTAACGTTGCCATTAGTGCAACCGATATTGAATCATTAATCACGTTTGCAAAAGCCAATCACGTTGACTTAACTATTGTCGGCCCAGAAGCGCCGCTTGTGATTGGTGTAGTCGATGCCTTTAAAAAAGCAGGCCTTGCTATTTTCGGACCTACTCAAGCTGCAGCTCAATTAGAAGGTTCTAAAGCCTTTACTAAAGATTTCCTAGCTCGCCATCATATTCCAACGGCTAATTATGCCAATTTCACAGATAAAGACCAAGCAATTGAGTATGTTAAAGCACAAGGTGCACCTATTGTGATTAAAGCAGATGGTCTTGCTGCAGGAAAAGGCGTTATCGTTGCCATGACACTAGAAGAAGCGATTGCTGCGATTGAAGATATGCTTTCGGGTAATAAATTTGGTGATGCAGGTAGCCGCGTTGTGATTGAAGAATTTTTAGATGGCGAAGAAGCTAGCTTTATCGTTATGGCTGATGGTGTTCATGTTTTACCTATGGCTACAAGTCAAGATCACAAACGAGTCTCAAACGGCGATACTGGTCCTAATACTGGAGGCATGGGTGCCTATTCCCCTGCGCCCGTTGTTACACAAACAATCCATGATAAAGTTATGAAAGAGATCATTTACCCAACAATCGAGGGTATGGCAAAAGAAGGGATGCCCTACACTGGCTTTTTATATGCTGGGCTAATGATTGACAAATCAGGGCAACCAAAAGTAATCGAATTTAATTGTCGTTTTGGTGATCCTGAAACACAACCTATTATGATGCGTATGCAAGGCAACCTAGTTGAACTTTGCGAGCTTGCGATTAAAGGAGAGCTTGATAAAGGGACATGTGAATGGGATGAAAGAGCATCTGTCGGTGTCGTTATGGCATCAGAAGGCTACCCAGAGAATTATACAACTCATCACCCTATCTTGGGTTTGCCTGATTCAACTACTTCAGCAACTGAAGAGACAACTAAAGTGTTTCATGCTGGAACACAATTATCTGACGGGAAAATCGTTACTTCTGGTGGTCGTGTGCTGTGTGTAACAGCGCTTGGTAACACAGTTAGTGAAGCCCAAAAAGCAGCATATGCCGTTTTAAAAGGAATCACCTGGCAAGGCGCCTTTTATCGCACCGATATTGCTTATCGTGCAATTGAAAGAGAACAAAATCACTAAGCAAACAAGCACTCTTAAAAAAATGTCCGTAAACCCTGCCTAATCAGGCGGGGAGATAAGGGCGCTAATTTGGGGTTTCTTGCGATTGAACATTGAGTTCAACTTTATTCTGTTCATCAAGTTAATGAAATCATGATAAATTAACTTAATGAATAGTCAATCAAGCGATTACTTGTTCTCTATTAGACTGGAAAATATGATATGTTTACCCTCCCCTCTCCACTTTTGCTTGCATCTACTTCAAAATATAGACAGTTATTACTGTCAAAAATAATTCCCTCATTTCAATGCGGTGCGCCAGATATTGATGAGACGCCGAGATTAAATGAATTACCTACGCAATTAGTGGAGCGATTAGCACTTGCAAAAGCAAAAACATTGAGTGAAGCATACCCAAATCACTTAATTATAGGATGCGACCAAGTTTGTGTGTTGGATAATCAAATTACTGGTAAGCCTTATACACGTGAAAATGCAATCACTCAATTAACAAAGGCAAGTGGTCAATCTGTCGTATTTTATACTGGACTAGCACTGTATGCTCCCTATTCGGATAAGCATTTAATCAGTGTGGAAACTTATACAGTACACTTTAGAGAGTTGAGTCGACAAGAAATTATTCGATATGTTGAATTAGATTCCCCTCTTTTGTGTGCTGGTAGTTTCAAATGCGAAGGATTAGGCATTACCTTATTTAACCGTCTAGAAGGTAATGACCCTAATGCCTTAATTGGACTGCCACTTATTAGCTTATCAAATATGTTAAGAGAGGCTGAAATAGGTTATTTTGCTCCATAAGTTTCTCGTAATGTTTTGGCTGCTAAAACCATATTATTAAGAGCAAGAATCACTTCTGGCCATTTTCTGGTTTTTAATCCACAATCAGGATTAACCCAAAGGCGTTCTTTATCAATATACTGAATCGCTTTTTCTAACCGTTCAACCAACATTGGTACACTTGGAATCGCAGGACTATGGATATCATATAGCCCTGGCCCAACTTCATTAGGATAGGCATATTGGCAAAAACTTTCTAACAATGACATATTTGACCTTGCCGTTTCAATAGTAATTACATCGGCATCCATTTGGATAATCGCCTGCATAATATCACTAAATTCTGAATAACACATATGAGTATGAATTTGCGTTTCATCTTTCACACCATTAGCACTAATCCCGAAACACTCAATAGCCCATTTTAAATAGTCAGCCCATTGAGATTGTCGCAAGGGTAATCCCTCTCTTAAGGCCGCTTCATCTATTTGAATGATACTTATACCTGATTTTTCCAATGCAAGTACTTCTTGGCGAATCGCCAGAGCAATTTGCTGACAAGTCACTTCTCTAGGTTGATCATCCCTCACAAATGACCAATTTAGTATCGTAACAGGGCCCGTTAACATTCCTTTGACAGGTTTATTCGTTAACGATTGCGCAAATTTAGCCCACTCCACTGTTATCGGATGTTGTCGCTTTATATCACCGAATATAATTGGCGGCTTAACACATCTTGAACCATAAGATTGAACCCATCCAAATTGGGTAAACGCAAATCCAGAGAGCTGTTCTGCAAAATATTCAACCATATCATTACGCTCTGGCTCACCATGAACTAAAACATCAATTCCCAATTCTAATTGTTCTTTAATGGCTTTTGCAATTTCAACATGCATTAATTGCCTGTATTTATCTTCATCGATTTCACCGAGTTTCCATTCTTTGCGGATTTTTCGAATGGTATCAGTTTGTGGGAATGATCCAATTGTCGTAGTTGGAAATAATGGTAAATTAATTCCTTTTTTTATGAATGAATCTTGTTGAATTAGTTTGCGGCTCTCATAAGTTGAATTTCGTTTGCTCATTTCACCCGTTATATACTTCAATGTTTGCTGAACATCTAATGCATGGATTAAATCAGAATTTTTACGATTTTCTATATCATTCTGATTCAAAACAAGCTCTTCAGCTATTGCTTCACGCCCATGTTCTAATCCTTTTTTTAAAATGGAGAGCTCTGCAATTTTTTGAACGGCAAATGAAAGAGAACTTTTAACTTCATCAATGAGTTGTTTTTCAAGTTCTAAGTCAACGGGCACATGGAGCAATGAACACGAAGGTGCTAGCCAAAGATGTTCTCCCCTAGTTTGATAAATAGGCTCTAGAATTTCTAATGCAGCCTTGAGATCCGTTTTCCAAATATTTCGTCCATCAATTATGCCAATTGATAGTACTTTTTCACAAGGCCATAAACCATCAATCGTTTGAACTTCCTCAAGACCACGCACGGCATCTATGTGCAATCCTTGCACAGGTAGCGTGACTACCCACTCTAAATTTTCTTCTAATTTACCAAAATAAGTAGTTAATAGTATACTCACACCTTTTGAAGATAATTTTTGGTAAGTATCTATGAAAGCAGCTTTCCAATCAGGTGAAATATCCATAACTAAGATAGGTTCATCAATTTGGACCCAGTCAACCTCTTTTTCTTTTAATAAATCAAATAACTGTAGATAGCATACCATCAATTTTATCTAATACCTGACTTAACCATAAATAGGTTAAAGGTCCTATCAGAGTTACTTTTTTTCCTTGTTTAAGGGGGCACTCAATGTCATTAGTTTCATCGATTTGAGCGAGTAACTTTAAGGGGTTAAGCGTAAACGTTGATTTACTAGAAAGTTCAGGCACAATGTAATGATAATTAGTGTCAAACCACTTTCGCATTTGTCCTGCTTCGATACATCCACATTCTTCATGCAATTCCTGATTATCACCACTTATTTTTCCTCGTGCTAATAAAAAATACGCGTCAATTTCTGATAAATTTATTAGTGATTTTGCAAATTTAGCTCCGCGACTATTAAAATTACCAAATAAAAAAGTAGCATCCAGAACTTGATCGTATAAAGAAAAATCTCCAATAGTTGTAAAATCGAGAGAATCCTGTAGCTCCCAATTTGTTTTGCGTAACCCTTTGCTCACGTGTAAAAGAGCGGCTTGTGTTATTTTTCCTTGCCAATAATGCTCAAGTGCAATTTTTAATTCTCGTTTACTACCAATTCTTGGAAAACCAAGACTATGAATTTTGACCATACCGCCTCCTTGCAATCGAATTAAATGCCTGTGTGCACCTGAATGATATGCATTGTCATGATAGGTTAAATTGCCCATCATCCAAGCTCCTTGGATTGATGTGGCTTGTTGCCTTAAATTATCTTTTTGGCAACTGGCTGAATCAAATAGACCACTTTTGATTATATATATGATATATAAAGATAAAAAATGGCAATTTTTCATTATTTGATGAGTATATTTCATCAATAAACTCGTTAAAATTTGTCATAATACGCATGCTTTAATATTGAAGTTAGATTTTATTCGGGTACCAAAAGATTTAATGCAATTTATAGGTAAACCTATAATATTGTTTAATTACCCAACTTAATCGCTTTGTTATAAGTTTCACGCTTTGCAATGACTAGGATAGAAAAGTATGATAGAACGGATGCACTTACGTATTTTACGTGAAATTGAAAGGCAAGGTTCATTAACCGCGGCCGCAGAAAGTTTGCACCTCACCCAATCTGCTCTTAGCCACACCATAAAAAGATTAGAACAACAAATTGGAATCAGTATATGGGTGAAAGAAGGTAGAAAACTTAAATTAACTGCTGCAGGTGAAATGCTATTAACTCAATCAAAACGGTTACTCCCTCAATTAGAACGTATAGATGAATCTTTGACACAATTTGCGACGGGTAAACAAGGAGTGCTTAGAATTGGGCTTGAATGCCATCCTTGTTTTGAATGGTTAATGAAAATTATTCATCCATTTTTGATTGCTTGGCAAGATGTCGACATCGATGTGAATCATGCAGCTCAATTTGCTGGATTAAACGCATTACTTAGACATGAAATAGATTTATTAGTTACCCCAGATCCGATTAAGCGACCTTCGCTCAATTTTGAACCTATCAAACATTATGAACAGAAGCTTTTTATGCATAAAGATAATCCTCTTGCACAGAAGGAATTTATTGAACCAATTGATTTAACAGGGCAGACTCTTTTTACTTATCCTGTGGGAATTGAACGATTAGATGTATTTACTCAATTTCTCATCCCAGCACACTGTTTCCCTAAAAGGCATAAAACACTTGAAGCGACCGAAATGATTATACAAATGATTCAGGCTAACAGAGGGGTAAGCGCATTTCCATCTTGGCTAGAAGAATGGATGGGAACTGATAAATCCATCGTTAGCAGGAGGCTCGGTATTAAGGGAATTATAAAAACAATTTATATCGGCATTCGAGAGGAAGATAATATGCATCCTTATATCAGTGCTTTTATTCGTACTGCATTAGCCTCAAATTAACCTGAAGCATTTGTTATTATGTAAAAACAAAAATCAAATAGAAAAGTTATTTAATTTAAATTTTGATTAACAGCTAAGAATATTAGGCAATGAATTAGCAAGTTGTCTTTATGTAAACTTTTGCATATAATGAAGTTGCTTTTAACTTACATTTACAAGAAAAAAGCTCAAAAGGATACGTACAAAAATGCTCTTTAAAAACCGGAACTTTTGTAAATTGAAAAATCAGATAAATGGGCTTCGCAAACCCTTATGGCAGAAGGGTCTACAAGGCTTAGCTAATCTGAATACTTCCCTGACTATTAAGGGATTAAGACGCAATTGCCGAACCATTTTCATACGTTCCAATATCTGAATACTTTCCTGACTGTTAAGGGATTAAGACTGCTTTGTATCGCCTGCAATCCTAACCCAATTCATCTGAATGCTTTTCTAACACTAAACGTATTGATGCTTCAATCATTTGTTATACATGACAAATAGTTGAGACAAACAAAGAGTAGGTTAGTTTTATTATCGTATTAACCTTTGTGCTAGTGAATAAATACAATTTACAATAACCAATATGCCTACGCATGCTTAGAGCACTCAAGGAATTTGATTGTATTCTTAACTAAAAGAGATTATTGGAATTCTAAGTAATCAGTATGACCTGCCTATCAAAAAGCAAAAGTATAGAAGACTATAGAAGACTAGTGTGGCAGCTAGGATGTTTTAATCAAAATCGATTAATTTTAGCACTAACAGCATTCCAAAGAATTGCGGTATGAATAACTTGTTAGTGCGAGATAAATTATGGACAAAATGCAAAAGAGGTTTGACATTTATCGGATTCTTAAGTGATTTTGTCTTTATACAAGGAAAAATTATTATTTACCGATCGGTAAATATCCTTGGAACAGCGGTTTATCAACTTCACCAGTGGGATTAGGCGTTAAATGAATGTAGCACTTGTCAATCTGGGTTAATTCAAGGCAATTATCAACATCAAAAAGATCATCTTTATGCTTTTGTTTTGTACCTTTTAATAAAACTTCTAAAGCACGTTTTTTTTACGCTTTGCATGTCAGTTCCAACGAAAAAATCAAAAGCATGCAATTCAGCTAATGTTGATTCCATATAAGCGCCTACATTCACAAAAAAGAGTTTTTCTTCCGATTCGGAGGGAGTTTCACTTAGTGTTATCTGATAACCATCTGCCCAATTTAATTCACGGTAACCATCAATATGCAAACTTGCAGGTATGCCATACCAATTTTGTTTTAAGGTATCGAAACAACTTTCAGGAGTTTTGCCAACTACGAATTGAATATCGTGAACCTCGATATTTGATTTACCCGCACTCCCCCCGATATAAAAAACATAAACTTTACTATTAAAATCAATAACATTTCCAGATTCAGTTTGTTGCATACCCACCACTCCAATTAAAATTAAAAAGAAACCATAGAGAGTCAAAAAGTAACACTAAAATATCAAATAAAAGGTGCTAGCATCTGTTTTAATTTAAAGCAGTTTTTATTAATATTATAAGGCAACGTCGCATTTGGATCTTGTATGATTTTTTTATAAAATAGATCTGATACCGTCGCAAGTTTTTGTGATTGCTCCGAGGCTGGATCACGGTATGCTTCAACATCTAATCCTCTTAAGGCAGCTGATTGAACCACTTTAGCCTGTAATGCAGCGCCTGTAACCATATTAGGTTCGCCGCATTTTTCTGCCAAAAAAGTCCCCCCTGCAATCACCGTTGCCATTTCTTCCATTTGAAATTCTAATGCTTCAGCAGCTTTTGTTTCTGTTTTTGAACCGAAACTACATCCTGTAAGTGCAAATACGCCACCTATACCTGCCAATAAAAAAGTTTTTTTCAGCACATTTCTTTTCATGTACACATTCATCAAAGATTCTCCTTTGTACTTCAATTTTACACATAATTCAAATACCTAATTGGTAATTTAACCTCAGAGGATTATAGCATTGCCTGATATTGGGTTGCTAGTAACGATTATCATCCAAGTAAATGTGAATGAATAAATTAATCGGTCATATGGAAGTAAAGTGGATATTAATAATCTATGCAGATCGCTATTTATCAAACGAGAGAAAAATCAAAAACACTCATTCATTATCAGTGATTAATTTCATCAATAAAGTACCATCCAAAAGAGCTTGTTTTATGATGGCAAAAGATCCTATAGCACTATTATGATCTAAGGTAGAGATGCCCAGCTCGACACTTTGGTTAAAATTAGGCAAAGATTCAGATTGAATAAGTTTCTTAATATTAGGTAATAGCAATGAATGTGCTTGAGTCAATTCACCAGACAGTACGATTTTCTCGGGATTCAATAAATTGACTAATTGCGCAATGACTTTACCCAAATAGTATCCAGCTCGGTTAATTAAATCTAAGGCTAATTCATCTCCTAATAAAGCTTTTTTGATTACGTCATGAATGTCTGGATTTGAAGGAATACTTGTATTTAAACCAGCTTCAATCCGTTTTTGGGCTTCTTGTTCAATGGTTCGATTTGACAAAATCGTTTCCAAGCAACCAATATGGCCACAATGACATTGTATGCCAGATGGTTCCATTTGAATATGACCTATCTCCCCCAGATGTCCCTTTTTTCCTGAAAACATTTTACCATCAACAATAATCCCTGCTCCTATACCGTTATGAATACGAATAAAAATAGAATCCTTGCATGACGCTGTCACACCAAAATAGTGCTCTGCTAAAGCTAAACTTCTTATATCATGCCCAATAAATGCATTAACTTTAAAATGTTGTTTGAGTCTAGCTGCAATATCCCATTGATTAACTTTCATATGCGGCATGTAATGAACTACATCAGTAATAATGCCAGGTAACGTAATTGAAATTGCGATTAAGTTATTCTGATCGCAAGTACATTGTGTTAAAAACTGTTCGGTATGTAAAACCAACTCACTCTCAACTGCCTGTTGATTTAGACCGGAAATAGGAATGGTATGCTCTTTTATGAGCTTTGCAGATAAATCATACATGCCTAATGTCATGTTCCTGCGACCTAGTCGAATAGCTAAGGCCCGTAGGGAATGTTTATTGAGTGCTAATGAAACTGCACGTCTTCCACCTGTTGACACTTGCGTTGCAACTTCTTTAATTAGACCTATCTCTGAAAATTGACGTATAATTTTGGTAATACTTGCAGGGGCAAGTTGACTTAATTTGGCAAGTTGAATGCGGGATATGGGCTCTTCTTTATCTAATAATCGAAAGACAGTCCCTAAATTAATTTGTTTCACTAAATCCAAACTAGCAGCAGTATGATGTTGTGGATTAATTCCCCTTCCCTCCATTATTTCCATTTCCTATTATGCAAAAAATGATTTAATAGGCTTATTTGTGATTAAATATTATAAACACCAATTAACCTGCTCGGTCAAATTTTTTTATTGCAACGCTCTTTTGAGTCACGTATATTTCTTCGAGGCTTGGCAAACAAACACCTACTTGTGTTACTGATAATGCTGCAAGAGCCGTTGAAAAGGATAAGGTTTCAGTACGACTAAACTGCTGCATAAAAGACCAACATAGACCTGCAACTAGAGTATCTCCTGCCCCTACAGTACTGACAATATTCATTGGGGGAGGAATTGAGATTAATATTCCTTCTTGATTGACCCACAATACGCCTTTTTCGCCTTTTGAAATAACAACTTGCTCAATCCCTTGTGCTAATAGATTTTTTGCAGCAATAAGATAATCTTGTTCATGTATGAGAAGCTTACCTGAGTATGATGAGAGCTCATGTTCATTAGGCTTAACCAGCCAAGGTAATGCTTGCATGCCTTGCTTTAACGCATCTTTACTACTATCGAATAAAACACGCTTATTCATTTTTCGAAGTTTGGTTATCCAATCAAACAAATACATTTCTTTAAAGCCAGGGGGGACACTTCCACTAATCACAAAATAGTCATGATTATTAGTGAGCGCCAATACTCTTTTTTCCAGTTTTTCTATCAAAGTTTCTGTAACAATAAACCCTTGGAAGTTAAATTCTGTAACCTGATTATGACTATCAACTAACTTACAATTAGTCCTTGTTGAACCTGGAACTTTAATACAATCGTCAACGATACCTATAGAGTTAAATAGGTTAGTAAAATCATTCGCATTATCTTGGCCTAAAAAGCCTGTTAGTGTGACAGCTGCGCCTAAGGATACTAACACACTGGCAACATTGATGCCTTTACCTGCAGGGTGCTGCTCAGAATTATTGATAGCATTGACATGACCCAAATTGATTGAATCAAGCATACCGGTTAAATCGATAGCTGGATTTAAACTAATGACGACTACTCGGTTGGTTTTTTCGAAAGCACTATTTATCTCAATCACACATTATTCCCTATTTTTAGGATAAGTTTTCTTATCTAAATGTGATGATTCTCACTTTAAATGCGCTACTGAGCTCTGTTTTTTTTATGAGCAAGCCATGTCATAGCTTGCTCTAACTACCCTGTTAAAGAGTTATGTCCAGATCCTTTAAGTGACGCACTTAATCCAATTTTCCAGCAACAATTGTTTGTGTTACTTCATAGGCATCGTTAAATACCATTAAATTAGCAATTTTCCCTGCTTCTATTGAACCTAATCTGTCGTCAACTCGTATCGCTTTAGCAGGATATAATGTCGCCATACGAATGGCTTCATCTAATGGAATACCCACTTTCTCCACACTATTTTCAACACATTTGATCAAGGTTGCAGCCGATCCGCTTAACGTACCATTTTCATCAAGGCATGCACCATCGCGATGATATATTGTTTTACCCGCAAAGTGGAATGTTTCCATTTCTGTTCCTGCCGGAGCCGTTGCATCAGTGACTAGCACTAATTTATCTGCTTTCATTTGTTTTGCCAATCGAACATTCGACCACGCAACATGATGCCCATCAACAATTATGCCTGCATAGATTTCAGGCGTGTCAAAAAGTGCACCAACTAGTCCAGGCTCTCTACCGGTCACATAAGGCATTGCGTTAAAAAGGTGTGTCGCGCAGCTCACGCCAGCTGCAAACCCTATTTTAGCTTCCTGATAAGTACTGTTTGAATGGCCAGCAGACACTATGATTCCTGCTTGAGACAAACGAGTAATTACATCAGGATTGACTTGTTCAGGTGCAAGCGTGATCATCTTAATCACATCAGCATTATTGCATAAAAATGTAATCATCTCTTCATCTGCAGGACGGATAAGATTAGCGTCATGAGTTCCTTTCTTTGCTAAGCTCAAATAAGGTCCTTCTAGATGCAGTCCTAATGCTCGGTGTTGTTTATCATCTTGACTTAAATAAGCGCGCATCGTTTTAACGGCCAAATTCATCAAATGGTTATCACTTGTAATAAGTGTAGGCAAATAGCTAGTACATCCAAAACGTTCATTTGTCGTCTGCATAACATCTAATGTTTTTTCAGTGATCTGCTCTGGATCATCATTAAATTGCACACCACCACACCCATTAAGCTGTAAATCGATTAGTCCAGGTGCTAAATTTTGTCCTTTTAAATCAATCTGATTGATGCCAGCCGGTAAATCTTTAACTTGGCAAAGTGCCTTTATATTATTTCCATCAACGATAACAGCAAAATCATTAAGATAAGGGGTTGAGTGAAGCCTATCCCCTGTATAAATTTTAGCATTCACTAACGCAAACATATATTTCATCCTCATCATTCAATAAATAGGTAATAATACACATTCAGTTATTATTACCTAAACAATTCATTTAAGCTTTATTTTAAAGCTGTAATGCTTTCACGCTCCTGCTCCTGGAAATAGCGAAGTGTTTTAACTCTTAATTCCATTGTTGCAGGTTCATCACATACCATTACAGGGTTTGGATGCATTTGCAGACAACTAATAGTCCAAAGATGATTCACATTACCTTCTACTGCGGCTTGTAACGCTAACGCTTTATTTCTACCAGTCACTAACACCATCACTTCTTTAGCTTCCATTAAAGTTGCAACACCAACAGTGAGTGCAGATTTTGGTACCTGATTAACATCATTATTAAAAAAACGCGAATTTGCAACACGTGTTTCTTCTGTAAGCGGTTGCTGACGTGTTCTTGAGGCAAGAGAAGAAGCGGGTTCATTAAAGGCGATATGACCATCATTACCTACTCCGCCCATAAATAATTGGACGCCACCTAATTGACGCATTTTATCTTCATAACGCTGGCATTCAGCAGCAAGATCAGGTGCATTACCATTAAGAAGATTGATATTCTCTTTTTGAATGTCAACATGGTCAAAAAAATGTTTAAACATAAAACTATAATAACTTTCAGGATGCTCTTTAGGTAAACCGACATATTCATCCATGTTAAATGTCACGACATGTTTAAAGCTAATGTCGCCAGCTTTATGCATAGTGATTAATTCTTTATACGTTTCTACAGGTGTACCGCCTGTTGGTAATCCTAATACAAATGGTTTTTCAGCAGTAGGATTAAATGCTTTGATGCGTGAAACAATATGTTGTGCAGCCCATTTAGCAACCTGAGCAGAGTTATGTAAAGGAATTAAACGCATATGATTCTCCAATTAATGTTATAGATTGAATAATTTTGAAATTTAATACTAGATTACTCTTATTTCACATGAGATAGCCTAGTATCTCAATACATGTGCGAACATGTTGACAAAAAAAACTGTTTAAGAAAATAAAACACTACTTTATGGTAAAAGAAAAACTTTTTTTATATTAAAAAATAAGTTGACTTAAATAGCAACCTTTATTTTACTTATCTGCTAATAATGTATGCCTATAGGTGATTTAACTCACATAATATACATTAATATTGTACTGTTCAGTTTGACTCAGATAGACTCAAGTCCGTACAGTTACGTATTTAAGTTACTTTTTACACTAAAGATTAATTCTACATGTCACTTTGACATGCTTTTTTTGCAAAAAATAATACCGTATACAGTTACCATTAATTATTTCCAACACACCTTAACAATTGAAAATAAATAAGTATTTAGCAAAACAGTTCATTTTACGATCGATTTTAAAAGTAAACATTTTCGCTGGCACGATTATGTTATTTTGGCAAACATTCATACCTCGCAATTTTACACGTAACATGATTTAATGTTGGAGTGAATTAAAGCTACTAACACATGTTTTTTATCCGTATGGTCATAAATGACCGTACCTAATAAAAGAGAAATATCTATGAATATATTAAAATACTTCCAAAGAATTGGAGGAGCCTTGATGGTGCCAGTTGCAGTTTTACCGGCAGCAGCTATCTTACTGGGAGTGGGTTATTGGATTGATGCAGATGGATGGGGCAGCGGAAATCCTCTTGCCGCATTGTTAATCAAATCTGGAGCAGCGATTATTGATCAGATGCCAATGTTATTTGCAATTGGTATTGCTTTTGGTCTATCAAAAGATAAACATGGCTCAGCAGCGTTAACTGGATTTGTTTCGTTTATGGTGGTTAAAACGCTATGTGCCCCAACAGTAGTGAGTTGGATAATTGGTATACCTGATGTACCTAGTTGGCAAGCTGTGCATAACCAAGTTGTCAGTATCATTCTTGGTATGCCGCTTGAGAGTCTAACCAATGCAACCATAATGCTAAACGGTGAGCTGCATAATATTTTACAACCTACACCAAGTCATCCTAACATCCTGGCGTATAATAAAATTGATAACCAATTTATTGGTATTTTAGTAGGGGTAATCTCTTCTATACTCTATAACCGCTTTAGTGATGTTGAACTGCCAAAAGCATTATCTTTCTTCAATGGCAAACGCCTTGTCCCAATCATTGCATCATTCGTCATGATAGGTTTATCTGTAATCCTGATGTATATCTGGCCAACTGTCTTTACCGCGCTTGTGTCATTTGGTAAGGCAATTACCTCTATGGGCGATATAGGCGCTGGCATTTACGCTTTTTTCAATCGATTATTAATTCCTGTTGGCCTTCATCATGCTCTTAATGCTGTTTTCTGGTTTGATGTCGCAGGCATTAATGACATTCCTAATTTCTTAGGAGGAGCTGAGTCAATTAAGAACGGGGTAGCTGTTGTGGGTGAAACAGGTCGTTATCAAGCAGGATTCTTCCCTATCATGATGTTCGGTTTACCTGCCGCAGCTTTAGCAATTTATCAATGTGCGAAACCTAAAAACAAATCAAAAATCGCAGGTATTATGCTAGCAGGTGCATTTGCATCATTTTTCACTGGTATAACTGAACCTTTAGAATTTGCCTTTATGTTTGTTGCACCACCCCTTTATCTACTACATGCAATTTTAACTGGAATTTCTGTGTATATCGCATCTGCTATGCAGTGGATTGCTGGATTTGGTTTCAGTGCAGGTCTAGTCGATTTAGCGTTATCTTCAAGAAATCCACTCGCCACACAGTGGTATATGCTTATCCCACAAGGGATAGTATTCGCAGCAATTTATTATTTTTCTTTCAGATTTGCGATTACAAAATTTAATTTAATGACTCCAGGCCGAGGCAATGATTCAGATTCAGATAATGAATCATCTAGCACGGCATCAGTTGATGTTAAACAGCTAGCTGCAGAATACTTACAGGTTGCTGGTGGATTTGATAATGTTATTGAAATTGATGCATGTATTACTCGCCTTAGATTAACTGTTAAAGATAATTCTATCGTTCAAGATGCTAAAGCATGTCAATTAGGCGCAGCAGCAGTAGTAAGACCAGGTCAAGGTTCAGTTCAAATCGTAGTTGGCATGAGAGCCGAAGCGATTGCCTCAGCTATGAAAAACCTTCCCCGTTAATATTTTTTGAATTCAAAAAGAGCCCTATTTTATAGGGCTTTTTTTATTTATTATTTAAGAATAATTGCTTTATTTAAAATTTACTTTTATGCTTAAAATTTTATTTGACAAATATTGTTAATTCATTCTTCATATACATTATAACTAACTCATTCTTTTTAATATCATTCAATAATTAAGAGTTCATTTTGGAGTTCACTATGACGCGCAGCCTATTTTATCCTTTAGAACAAGAAAACCTGACAACATTAAAAATTCGTTATGATTATAAAACTGATATTTTCAACCTATTTGCTGCCAAGGAGTGGGAAAATTCATTTAATTTTAGTCAATATAATAAAACGTTTTTTGCAGATGGGCTTTACACCAATCAAGCTATTTATCTCAATACAAATGAAGTAGAGGAGCTGTTTAATCAATATCACCAAACTGAGTATTTAAATGAAATTAAATCTTTAATCAGAGAGGGGCGACATCATGGAATTGAATGTTACTTTTTAGCTGATCGTAATATTCGATTTATGTGCAATCAACATAGTCTTGGTCTTGGTATCAACAATAAATCACATGCGATTATGGCTGGTGGGATTAGAAGACACCCATTAGATGAACCGGAGAAAGACGTTATTATTGATGGGCTGAATTTAGGGCGAGCAATGAGCTTTAAAAATGTCGCCGCTGGCTTAGCCTTTGGCGGTTGTAAAACAACTGTGCACATGGATCCTTTAGATTTAAACGATATGCATACCATGGGTTTTTTAGCATTTGCACTCGATAGATCTCGTTCAATGACTGGACCTGACATGAACTTTCCAACAGAAATGGCAGATGTTATGGGGAAAAACTTCTCAGTTCAATTTACAGGAGGACCTAATGCACCTCTTGGTGAAACAGGTAAACCTACAGCCTATGGTACATTTGTCGCTTTAAAAGAAGCAGTTAAATTTCATTATCAAGACTCTAGTAAATCATTATCAACAATGAGTGTGGCTGTTCAAGGGCTTGGAGCAGTAGGTTGGTATATGGCTGAACACTTAATCGAAGCTGGTGCATCACTTATAGTGACCGATATCAACAAGGATAGGTCATCGCAATTAAAAACTAAATATCCTCTGGCGAAGATTTTAATTGTTGAGCCAGACGAAATATTATCAACTCCTGCAGATATCTTATGTCCATGTGCAATGGGCGGAATTATCACAGAGGAAAACATTAATACCCTACCCTTTAAACTCATTTTTGGTCCAGCTAATAATCAATTACGCGCGACAGGCCAAGAGACTGAAATAAAATTAGCTAAACAGCTTGAAAAAGCAGGCATATTATATCAAATTGAGTGGTGGCATAATACAGCAGGGGTTTTGTGCGGGGCTGAAGAATATTTCCATGGTCCAAATGCGACTTATGAGAATTTAATCGCAAAAATAGAAGAGATTGTACCAAAGAAAACAATTGAGAATCTAACTTATGCTAAAGAGCATGCTATTACACCGACTGAATCAGCCTACCGACTCAGTGAGCAGATAATTTATCGCTAGTCTGACTTCAATAGACTCAAGTATGATTCAATCTATACGCATACTCGAGTCTAATTCATATTTATTCGCTGCCATTTAAAATTGAATGAACCAAATTAATAGGATTTTATATTTATATGTCAAAAGAAAACTCCCCTCAATTTACCTCTATTTTCGGCTTTCTGATGGTTATCATCGGTTTTGCCGTTGGCGTAGGTAGTCTATGGCGATTTCCCTACATTATGGGCAGTCAAGGTGGCTCATATTTTTTACTCGCCTACACATTATTAATTTTAATTATTGGTATACCGCTACTCACTGCTGAAATGGCGCTTGGTTATCATTCCAAGAGTGTTGGTAGTAATTCTTACAAAACGATTAAACCCAATACAAAATGGCACTATTTTGGTTGGCTACATATCGCAGCTGCGATAATTATTATTTCTTACACAGTACCAGTTTATACTTGGATTTTAAATTTTCTTTACAATACAAGCATTGGCACCTTTAAAGAAATTGACCAAAATTCTGTTCAATCATTTTTTGAAAATCAGATTGATACTCCAGCTTTGAGTATTTTTGCAGTAATTAATTGGGCGCTTTTGTTTTTAGTATTAAAAGCGGGCCTACAAAATGGAATTGAAAAGTGGTCTAAAATTTTAATGCCAATGCTAGCAGTCATCATGATTGCCATTGCAATAGTTGGATTAACTTTACCAGGTGGTATAGAAGGGGTTAAGTTTATATTTAATCTTAATCACTCTGAATTTTCTTTAAGTAGTATCAAAGAAGCATTAGGACAAGCCTTTTTTGCAATTGGCATCGGCATGCTTGGCTCAATGGTTTTTGGTTCTTATATTAAAGGGAAAGATAAACCATTGCTCTCACTGTCAACTACGATTTGTTTAGCTATTATTATTGCTGGCATATTAGCAGGACTGATGATATTCCCGCTTGTATTTGCTTATGGTTTTGATCCAACAGGTGGCCCACAACTCACCTTTATAACACTACCGCTAATTTTCCAAAATATGCCATATGGTCAGTTAATAGGTACAGTATTCTATATTGGTTTTTATATTGCGGCGTTTACCTCAGCTTTAGCTGTCTTTGAAGCAGTAATCAGTACATTAAGTGCTTACATGAGACTGTCAAGGCATCAATCAATGACAATTACATTCTTAATAGTCATTATTACAGGATTTTTATCAATCTATAATCAATCCGTATTTGATTTTTTGGATACATTGACAGCTGGTTATTTAATTGTACTTGGTGCACTATTCATTACCATATTTACGGGTTATATCTGGGGAATGGATAATATGCTTAAAGCGGCTAATATTACGCATCCTTTAGCTAAAATGTGGATGATTTTATCCATTAAATACATCAGCCCTATTGTTATTGTCTTTTTATTTATCATTCAAGTGTAAAATCTCTGCGCTCATGGGTGAAAGTTTGACGCTCTAATGAAAAAATATTATGGGACGGGTTATTTAAGTAGCTGCAAGACTAAATCTGGAATTTGGTTTGCTTGAGTAAGCACGGAGTTACCTGCTTGCTGCATTATCTGATATTTAGTCTGATTTGCAACTTCAACTGCATAATCTGCGTCCATAATACGACTTCGGGCAGCCTCTAAACTCACTCGTGTTATATCTATCGAATTGATATTTGACTCAATTCTATTCATTACGGCACCAAGCTCCCCTCTATAAGTATCGATACTTAACAACGCATTATCCAACATAGCAATGGGTTTATAATCCATGATACCAATATTTGCAGTATCCTGAGCAAAAGTATAAATATCTGTCAATTGAATTTCATTGATATAATAATTCGCCTCAAGGACATGTAATGTCCCTGGCGGTGAACTACTATTTATAGTATTAAAATCATCCCCATCAACATAATAGGTAATATCTATCAAAACCTCTTGACCTGTGAGCAAGTCTATATCGCCTGCAGCGCTTCCCCCTTTAAAAAGTGCATATAGTCTGTTTCCATCCGTATAAAGAGGTAAGTTATCCACTCGCTTATCAATCGCGCCAATTGGAAAATCACCTATTGGATCATTTGAATCTACGACTGTTAATTGCTCCTGACTTGCATTCACATCTCCAGGAAATGGGCTTGATAGATTATACTGGTCGAATAAAAATGCCCGAAGCGTTTCTCCTTGCTTGATTGTATTAGGATCTAAAGCAAAGTCAGGTCCATTTGGACCAAAGTATTGTCGTCTATCAACTGCATTACCTGGATTAATAGAATTAATATTTATAGACTTAACTTTAAAACTATCCACCCCATCAAATGAAGTAGGATCAATAGGAGCAAATAATACCGTTGTAGGGGTTGTGTCAGTTGGAATTCTAAGCGATTTTAAAGTTGCCTCATCATTGTTAGGCTTAAGTATGTCAATTCGCATAAAATAATTACCTTTACCATTTGAATAAATCTGGTCATCTAGCAAAAAAGTACTCAGATTCAACCCGCTCTCTAGCGCAAAGTTTGTTAGTGCATCATTAGCTGATGATAAATCTACTTTTAAAGCCGAAGAAGGAAATTGTGAAATTTGCGTTAAATATTGTGCATCATCATTCGAAATCACTTCAGCATTCTCGATTGTGTTAACATTCAAATATCGAATCCCTAATGTGTCAGTATTCATCTCTTGTGTATTAATTGTAACAGTTTGATTATCATTCATGCCTGTTTGGATTGGTAGTTGCTCATTTTTGGCAAGGAGAGACCGCCCATTAAATTGAGTTTGTGCTGATATTCTATCAATTTCATCTAATCGCTGACGAATTTCTGCTTGAATAGAATTTCTATCAGTAAGACTATTGCTGCCATTTTCTGCCTGTACAGTTAATGTTCTAATATGTTGAACATTATGATTAATTTCAGAAACTGCACCTTCAGAAGTTTGTAAAATTGAGATCCCATCTGCCGCATTGCGTTTTGCTTGTGAGTAACCTTTAATACCGGTCGTAAATCGATTAGAAATTGATTGCCCAGCTGCATCATCTTTGGCGCTATTAATTCTAAGTCCAGATGATAATCTTTCAATAGCTGTTGATAAACTTGAGTTAGACTGCATTAAATTCATTTGTGATGCAATTGAAAATATATTTGTGTTGATAACAGGCATTGAGACTCCCCTTAAAGATACTCTTTCAAATATCACATTTAGTTTTTTTTACCAAAATTAACACATTAGAAATACTTTTCAACACCTTGCTAACAAAAAACCAAAAAAAACATACCTAATGAACAATAAACAAACATAATGATAAATCAATGTAACTTATTGTAATAATTAATTTCCAATAACTTGTTTTTTTTGGGTAATTATTCGAAATGAATACTAAACAAAATATTTTTACCTTGTTTAGATTTATTAAATGCATAAATGATTAATAGATTAGCTCAACGAACGCAAGACTAAGGATTGCCCCCTCATAAAAACTTAACTTAAATAACAGAACTAACTCATTAATTTATTATTAAAAATCACCCCCAACCAGTGTGGCAAATAGGCGTAATAACTTAAAAAAGGAATTTCTATCTACAAAAATATATCTGTGATTACACTCTTAACGCAAATAAACCAAAATATACCGAGATTAATATATAGTTTGTTCTTGTAAGTTGTTGTGATAATGGCTTATGTAGTGATACCAGCTTAGAAGTTTAGTTGATTGATTAATTTTCAATTTACTTGCTTAATGTGGCATGAATTATCAATTTATATGGTAAGCAATTATCCTGATACGGATGATGAGATCAAAGCCTATTTGGGGGATGATTGAATTGCATTACAATTGGAAATTACAGCGAAAGCATTCCTTAATTTAGGCGTAAAAACGAAACTTATAAACATAAATGACTTTCAAGTCACAAATATTGGCGAAAAGTTGCAAAATAGTGCATCATACGCGGCTAAACAGAACGAATATTAGAATGCTATTTTTTCGTAAATACGACAAATAGTGATATATTACCGTTACTCGAGAACTGTTACTGTATTGATAACATTCATCTAATTCATATTGTCTGCAAGGTAAATCTAATGAGTGAAAACGAAATTCGACCAACAAATTTTATACGCCAAATCATTGATGAAGACTTAGCTTCAGGTAAACATACACATATACAGACCCGTTTTCCGCCTGAACCTAATGGTTATTTGCATATTGGCCATGCTAAATCCATTTGCTTGAACTTCGGAATTGCTCGCGATTATAAAGGCAAGTGTAATCTCCGCTTTGATGATACTAATCCTGTTAAAGAAGATATTGAGTATGTTGATTCAATCAAACAAGATGTGACTTGGTTAGGTTTTAATTGGGACGGGGACATTCGATATTCTTCAGATTATTTTGAAACACTGCACGCTTATGCCGTGGAGCTAATCGAAAAAGGCTTAGCATATGTAGATGAACTAAGTGCTGATGAGATTAGGGAGTATAGAGGCACTTTGACAGCACCTGGTAAAGAAAGCCCTTATCGTAATCGTACTGTTGAAGAAAATTTAGCACTTTTTGAAAAAATGAGATTAGGCGAAATTCCTGAGGGTAAAGCATGCTTACGGGCTAAGATTGATATGGCTTCCTCATTTATCGTTATGCGCGATCCTGTCATCTACCGCATAAAATTTGCTGACCACCATCAAACTGGTAGTAAATGGTGCATCTACCCTATGTATGATTTTACCCATTGTATCAGCGATGCTATAGAAGGAATTACTCACTCAATTTGTACTCTTGAGTTTCAAGATAATCGCCGTTTATATGACTGGGTACTCGATAACATTACTATTGATTGTCATCCAAGACAATACGAGTTTTCAAGGCTAAACCTAGAATACACTGTTATGTCTAAACGCAAATTAAATCAATTAGTGATGGAAAATCATGTTAATGGATGGGATGATCCTCGTATGCCAACAATCTCTGGATTACGTAGACGTGGTTATACTCCTGCTTCCATAAGAGAATTTTGCTCTAGAATAGGGGTAACAAAACAAGATAATACTGTTGAAATGAGTGCGCTAGAGGCATGTATTAGAGAAGATCTTAATGTCAATGCACCTCGTGCTATGGCGGTACTTGATCCTGTTAAAATTGTTATTGAAAATTTATCTGATGATATTGCAATTAAATTAACGAATCACCCTAATAATGCTGATATGGGTACACGTGATGCCTTATTCACTAAAGAAATTTATATTGATAGGGCTGATTTTAAAGAAGAAGCTAATAAACATTTTAAACGCCTTGTACTTGGGAAAGAAGTACGTTTACGCAACGCCTTTGTTATTAAAGCTATTAATGTTGATAAAGACGAACAAGGTGAGATTACAGCTATTTACTGCACATATGACCCTGAAACGTTAGGAAAAGATCCTGCTGATGGACGTAAAGTAAAAGGTGTTATTCACTGGGTTAATCGTGATGCTTTAAGCGCTAAATTTTATCTTTACGAACGCCTTTTTAGTGTTCCTAATCCTGGAGCAGCTGAAGATTTTTTAACAACCATCAATCCAGATTCGCTTATTATCAAGCAAGGACTGATTGAACCAAGTTTAAAAAGTGCTACGAGCGGACAGACTTTTCAGTTTGAACGTGAGGGATATTTCTGCTTAGATGAAAAATTTAGTACTGAGCAAATGCCTGTTTTTAATCGTACAGTTGGTTTAAGGGATACATGGTCTGAATCAAATAATGCCTAATCATCAATCAAACAGACCGTATTTTAGACCAGACCAAATTTTCGGTTGTAATGCAAATTACGACCGAAATTTTGACGATCTCGCAGAAAAATTTTGTCGTAATATATATGGTTCAACTAAAGGCAAACTTCGACAAATTATTGTGAACGAGGATTTAGATAATTGGTTAAATAGCACAACTATCGCACAAAAAGGCCAACTTAATATTATTGAAGCTGGAGGTGGTGATGGCAGACTTGCGATTGAATGGGCTCAAAAAGGACATAAAGTCACCTTTTGTGATTTATCTCATGAAATGGTCAAACGTGCCGAGTCTTTAGCGAAATCAGAACAGGTTGATCATTTAGTGACTTGTATTCATGCACCCGCGCAACTGCTTTCAAAATATATTACACAAAAAGCTGATATCATTATATGCCATGCTGTGCTTGAGTGGGTAGCAGATCAACCTTCATTTTTGCGTGCACTTTGCAACTGCTTAGCAGAAGATGGTACCTTATCATTAATGTTCTACAATGCAGATGCGGCTTTTTTTCGTAATACGATAATGGGGAATCTTAAAGCTCTTGTAAAGGGTGAAGTGAAAAGAGTCGATAATTCTCTTGTTCCTATGTATCCATTATCTCCACCTGTTGTATATGATTTAATTGAATCGTTAGGATTATCAATTAAAACTAAAACAGGGGTTCGCGTTTTTCATGACTACCTACACGATCCGAAATTAAAAATAAACGAATTTGAAGCATTACTAGCGTTAGAGCAAAGGTATTGCCGAGAGTTCCCTTTTGTTCATTTAGGCCGTTATATACATGTTTTAGCGAGTCGTGAATCATCAGTCCGCCATGATATTTGATACTAAACTGTATTGCATAAATTAACTGAACATAGAAAAATGAAATTATACTTATCACTATGAGCGAACAAATTAGTCACAGTATTCCAGAACTTGTTGATTGGGCTAAAACCCATGATTTTGCTATTCAATTACCACAAGAACGTCTTGTGTTTTTACTTGCCCTTGCAACACTTAATGCAGAGAGAGTAGATGGTGAAATGGGTGAAGGTGATTTAATTGATGTATTTCGCCATGTTAGCCAAAGTTTTGCACAGGCAGATGAAACTATCAATTTAAGAGCTAATAACGCCATAAATGACATGGTTAAACAAAGACTGCTTAACCGTTTTGTCAGTGAATCTGTTGAAGGCAACGCTATTTATCGATTAACTCCATTAGGTATTGGTATCAGTGATTATTATATTCGGCAAAGAGAGTTTTCTACATTAAAACTTTCAATGCAGTTAGCTGTTGTCGCACATGAATTAAAGCGAGCTGCAGATTCTGCTTTAGAAGGAGGAGATGAATTTCATTGGCATAGACATGTTTATGCACCTCTTAAATATTCTGTTGCTGAAATTTTTGATAGTATCGATTTATCACAAAGAATGCTTGATGAACAACAACAATCAGTTAAACAACAAATTGCTGACTTACTCAGTCAGAATTGGCAAAGCGCAATGGCAAGTAGTGAGCAGCTATTATCATCTACATCAAATACTTTAAGAGAACTGCAAGATACCCTTGAAGCGGCTGCTGACAAATTACAAACTCATCTTTTGAGTATTCAGGATGCTATTTTAGCAGAGCCTGATGCCTCTCAAATTGCAGGACAAAATTTAATTGATAAGCTCATTTTTGAATTACAAAACAAACTGGATAGGATTATCAGCTGGGGTCAACAATCGATTGACTTATGGATTGGTTTTGATAAGCATGTGCATAAATTTATTAGAACAGCGATAGATCTTGATAAAAATCGAGTTTTTGCTTCACGGTTAAGACAATCTATTTCTCAGTATTTTGATTCACCTTGGGCTCTAACGACAGTGAACGCTGATCGTCTATTTGACATGAGAGATGAAGAGCTTGGACTTCGCGAAGATGAAGTAACAGGTGAGTTACCAGATGAATTAGAATTTGAAGAATTTAATAGCATTAAAGAGCAATTAACTGCGATGATAGCAGAAGCTTTGACAAAATATCCTGAACAAAATATTCCAATTGATCTAGGGGAAATTTTACGACAATACCTTGCACAATATCCAAGATCAAATCATTTTGACCTTGCTAGAATCATTGTAGACCAAGCAGTACGGTTAGGAGTAGCCGAGGCTGACTTCTCTGGGTTACCAGCTAAATGGCAATCAATTAATGATTTTGGTGCTAAAGTACAAGCACATACCATCACAGCTTTTACTCCTATGATAGAGACTTAATTTAATATTAGAAGCTGAAAGTGATCTAACCACACATTTTAAAATAAATAGATACGAAACATGACCGACAATAGCTTATCACAAAACACTTACGAAACTGCTCCAAGTTTACCTTCTGATAAACCTGCGCACACGGCTATGCCTCCTAAACTTATGCTCGCGTTAATGAGTCCTTTATTTCCTCTTTTAGATAGCCAGCTTAGAGCGGGCAGACACATCAGTATTGAAGAGTTAGAGAACCATGCTTATTTAATGGATTATCAAGAAGCTTTAGAGGAATTTTATAGTAGATATGGTGTTGAGCTTATTAGAGCACCAGAAGGATTCTTTTACTTAAGACCTCGTTCAACAACTATTATTCCTCGTTCAGTGCTCACTGAACTTGATATGCTTGTTGGTAAAATACTGTGCTATCTCTATCTGAGCCCAGAACGATTAGCTAATAACGGCATTTTTACCTATCAAGACATGTATGAAGAATTATTGACGTTAACAGATGAAATAAAGCTACTTAGACTAGTTAACCAACGTTCAACTGGCTCTGATCTTGATAGACAGAAATTACAAGAAAAATTACGTTCATCTATTAATAGACTTAGACGTTTAGGCATGGTCCGCTTTTTAGGAACAGATACCAGTAAATTCACAATAAGTGAATCTGTATTTAGATTTGGAGCAGATGTTAGAGCAGGTGATGATCCTCTTGAGGCACAGTTACGTTTAATTAGAGATGGTGAGGCAATTTCATTACAAAGTCCACTTATAATTGATGATTCACCATCAGAAATAGTAATTGACGATGAAACTCGGGATGCAAGCAGACACAGCGCACATACATTTCCAAATGATTTAGACAGTGAGGTTAGCGAATGATACAGCGTGGAAAATTTAGATCACTTACTTTAATTAACTGGAATGGCTTTTTTGCCCGAACATTTGATTTAGATGAGTTAGTGACAACGCTTTCTGGTGGAAATGGTGCTGGTAAATCAACTACAATGGCAGCATTTGTGACCGCTTTAATACCTGACTTAACCCTACTTCACTTTAGAAATACAACAGAAGCAGGAGCAACGTCTAGCTCAAGAGATAGAGGATTGCATGGTAAATTAAAAGCTGGCGTCTGCTACTCGCTACTTGACACAGTCAATTCCAGAAATCAAAGAGTGATTGCTGGTGTCAGGTTACAACAAGTTGCTGGTAGAGATAAAAAAGTTGATATCAAACCTTTTATTATTCAAGGTTTACCAATGTCCGTTGTCCCAACAGAGTGGGTAACAGAGCGCATTAACGATAAACAAGCCAGAATATTGACCTTACAAGAACTAAAAGATAAATGTGAAGCCAATGAGGGAATATTATTCAAGCAGTTTAATGCAATTACAGACTACCATGCTGTAATGTTTGATTTAGGCTTACTTCCAAGACGATTAAGAAGTAGTGCTGATCGAAGTAAATTCTACCGGTTGATTGAAGCTTCTCTCTATGGTGGTATATCAAGTGCTATCACTCGTTCATTACGTGACTATTTACTACCCGAAAATAGTGGTGTGAGAAAAGCATTTGCTGATATGGAATCGGCATTACGTGAAAACCGTATGACGCTTGAAGCGATTCGAGTAACACAATCAGACAGAGATTTATTTAAACACCTAATAACAGAATCAACACAATATGTCGCTGCTGATTACATGCGTCATCTCAATGAGCGAAGGGTCTTCATTGAACAAGCTCTATCTGTAAGACAAGAACTTAATAATACTCGTAATCAACTGATTTCAGAACAACATAAGCAAGTTGAGCTAGCACGTATCTTACATGAAATCACAGAACAAGAACGAGATCTTGAAATCGACTACCAAGCTGCAGCCGATCATTTATCACTTGTACAAAATGCGCTAAGGCACCAAGAAAAAATCATTCGTTACCAAGAAGAAGCAGAGGAATTACGCTTTAGACTTGAAGAGCAACAAGAACTTGTTGCAGATGCCGAAGAACACCAAATTGCATGTGAAGAAAGAGCACACATAAAAGAAGAAGAAGTAGACGATTTAAAATCTCAGCTTGCAGATTATCAACAAGCTCTAGATGCACAACAAACACGAGTTATTCAATATCAACAAGCAGAACAAGCGTTAGCTAAAGTTAAAAATATCTTTAATGATCCTAATATGACTGTGGATGATGCTGAGCAGCACCTTAAATCAATTGTTCATAAACTAGAGGACTTAACACAGAAACTAGTTAGCTTTGAACAAAAAAAACGCATATCAGATGCTACCTCAAACCAATTTGAAGAAGCTTATACTTTAGTTAAGTCCCTTTATGGTGAGGTTGAGCGTGATGAAGCCTATGCTCAAGCTAAGCTCGCTCTACAAGAGCAATTGCAACATGCTCATCAAGCCGATCAGCTTGTTCATTTACAGCATAAAATTAATGAAATACAGCAAAAGCTGCACCAACAACAAGAAGCAAGCAAGCAACTTAATGAGTTTAACAAACGCTTTAATCTTTCACTTTCTCCTGAAGAAATTATTGATCATATAGATAATATAGAAGCAATGACACAAGCTCTTGCTGATACAGTTGAATCTGCAAATGAAACAAGAATAGAATTTCAGCAAAAAATTGAAATAATTAAGTCTCAGATAGAAGATCAAAAGCGATTTGCACCAAGTTGGATTGCCGCACAAGACGAATTAGAGAAAATAACAAACCAAATTGATAGAACCTTTAATTCTAGTGATGAATTAACTGAATATATGCAAAAATTGATTAGCGATGAACGTGAATTCAATATTAAGCGAGAAAAAGTTCAATTACAAAAAGATAAAATTGAATCTGAAATCGACTATTTAAGTCAAGCTAATGGAAGTGATGAACAGCAGCTCCTTGCTCTTGCTGAGAAATTTGGAGGTATTTTATTATCTGAAATTTATGATGATATTTCACTTGAAGACGCCCCTTATTTTTCTGCTTTATATGGTCCTGCTAGACATGCAATTGTTGTACCTGATCTTAACGCTGTGCGAAATTTACTTGAGGACATTCAAGAATGCCCAGATGACCTCTATCTAATTGAAGGAGATCCTACCGCATTTGATGATAGTGTTTTCAATAAAGAAGAGCTTAATAACGCAGTTCTTGTCAAAGCAGCTGATAATCAATGGCGTTACTCACGTTTTCCTGAGGCGCCTTTATTTGGTAACGCGGCAAGGGAAAAACGCTTAGAAGAATTGCGCATATTACGAGATGAAGCTAATGAAAGCTATGCTGTTATCTCTTTTGATTTGCAAAAAACACAACGATTAATACAAATCTTTAGTGCTTTCGTAGGTAAACATTTAGCAATAGTATTTTCTCCAAATCCAGAAGACACTATCAGCGCATTACAGCAAGAACAAAATAATTTAGAGCGTTTTTTAAATGAGCATCATTTCAAACATCAGCAACAAAAAAATGAATTTGAGCAACTTAAGGAGCAGGCAACTATCCTCAATAGATTATCTGCACGTGTTGATCTTCTCTTAGATGAAGCACTTGTAGACCTACTTGAAGAATTCAAAGAAGAACAAATCGAAGCTGAAATATCAGCACAATATCTTGCTAAGCATGCGAAGACACTTGCCAGGCTCGCACAAATTGTTGATGGATTGCAATCTGACCCACTTAAACAGGATTTTAATCAAGCAGCCTACCAATCACTACTTGAAACTCAAATAACATTAGAAGAACAATCTGTAGCGTTAAGAGAACTTATTCAGAGAAAACAATATTTTGCCTATGCATCATTAATAGCCACCTCGAATAATGATGAAGGGGATAACCCTGAACTGATTGCTAAGTTAAGAGAACAGCTGACAATAGCCGAACAAGAAAGACAACATGCCCGCGAGCAGTTAAAACAGTATCAAGCAAATTTAAATGCCGCTTCTCAAAGTTTTGCTTCACTAAAAAGCGCGTATGATACTAAACAAGATCTGCTATCTGAGTTAGAACAAGAGAAATCTGCTATAGGCATAACAGCTGATGAAGGTAGTGAGGCTAGAGCAGTTGAAAGACGTGACTATTTATCAAATAATTTGAATCAAAACAGGATTAAACATCAACAATTTGACAGACAACTAGTCACGTGTGAGGCTTTAGTCGAGTCACTTTCAAAAAAATTAAAAACAGATGAAAAGCTTTATAAAGAGTTACGCTCTCAGGTGAATGCAACTAAACTCGCTTGGTGTAAAGTGATGGCACTAGTAAAATCTCATAATATAGAAAAGCGACTTCATAAACGTGATTATGCATATTTTGATGCTGATACTCTTAGATCAATGTCTGATAAAGCTCTAGGTTCATTGCGCCTTGCAGTAATGAATAATGAGCATTTAAGAGATGTATTAAGAGCGTCAGAAGATCCTAAGCATCCTGTTAAAAAAGTTGAGTTCTATATCGCTGTTTATTTACATCTGAAAGAAAGAATTAGGCAAGATATTGTCAATACAGACGATCCTATAGATGCAATTGAACAAATGGAAATTGAACTTGGTAGGCTAACTGAAGAGCTAAATACTAGAGAAAAAACATTATCAATAAGTTCACATGCGGTAGCGAATATCATCCGAAAAACTATTCACAGAGAGCAAAGCCGTATTAGACAATTAAACCAAGGACTACAATCTGTTGCCTTTGGACAAGTACAAAGCGTGCGCTTAAATGTAAATATCAGGGAATCTCATGCTGTATTACTAGACGCACTTTCAGATAATGAACAAGATAATCAAGATTTATTTAGTAATGTTAAATACACTTTTTCTGAAGCACTTGCAAAATTGTATCAACGCCTACATCCACAAATTGATATTGGTCAAAAAGCACCACAAACTTTAGGTGAAGAACTACTAGATTATCGTAATTACTTAGATATGGAAGTTGAAATTTTTAGAGGAACAGATGGTTGGTTACGTGCTGAAAGTGGCGCGCTATCAACTGGTGAAGCGATTGGTACGGGAATGTCAATATTGGTTATGGTCGTTCAAAGCTGGGAAGATGAATCCATGCGTATGCGAGGTAAAGATATTCTTCCTTGCCGCCTACTCTTCTTAGATGAAGCTGCGAGACTAGATGCAAAATCCATAGCAACCTTATTCGAGCTTTGTGATAGACTTAATATGCAACTAGTAATAGCTGCTCCTGAAAATATTAGCCCAGAGAAAGGAACAACTTATAAACTTATGCGCAAAGTTCATCAAAATAATGAGTATGTGCATGTTGTCGGCTTAAAGGGATTTGCTCAAACATCTGAAAATTAAATAATGAAAGTAAATTAATTTTTTAAAGGTTTCAAATGTGTGCAAAGCATTGTAAAATATCAGTCAAATTTGATTGAGTAATAGTGTGTGCATTTAATTTTCAATTAGATGCATAACATTTCCGATTGGTTAGCTATACCTAAATAATACAAGTAGATATGCAAAATTACACTAAAAAACTTTTACTGAATTCTTTTACTTCATACTTATTGTTAACTACACCAACAATTTTATTCGCTGAAAATGAACAGATCTCATCGACACCAGTTGAAACACAAGGCGCTAAATTAATCGGGGTTGTTACGCATTCTGATGGTGAAAATACACAACAAGAGCTTATTCAGACTCAATCAACGACTACAGAAGCAACAACTTTGCCTTCTAATGTAAATAGTGTTCCAACTGAAACTAAGTCTTCTGAATCGATTACGAGCCAAGAAATAAATACTAATCAAATATCGGCTACAGATTTTGATTACCAAGCTGCAAAAGCAGAGGCATCTAAATTAGATATCAAATTTATCTTTGATAAAAAAATCGAATCGCTTTACACACAAAATCCAATGCATTTTTGGAATTCTACCAATGATATTAATGCATTTAAAACTCAACTATCTTTAATGGCACTTTCTGGTATTAGCTCTCAATACCAAGAGTGGTTAATGACATTATCAAATGATTCCCTTCCTGATTCTGTCAAAGAGCTCGTTTTAACTGATGCCATGATAGGTTATTTACACTTTACTCAAAATGCACCTAAACAGGGTGATAAATGGCTGTATAAAAATAATTCATACAATCTTATGGCCGCCGATGAGTCTACTTTGTTAAGCTGGATAAATTCAATAAAATCCAATCAACAAACAAAATTCATTAATGACCTCAACCCACAAAATGCACAATTTGAGAAAATGTTCCAGCAATTACAAACGTTGATCAATGCACCTAAAGTTGAATGGCCAACCATTGAAATATCCAAGTCGCTGAAACCAAATACCCCAACAACCCAAGGAGATAACATCGCCTTTGTTCTAAATTATTATGGCATGCTTGATTTACCAGTGTTTGTTAACGCAGAAGAGCAGGATAATAGTGAGACGGCTGAAATAGACAATGTTGTGGCACTTGATAATACCGCTGGCGTATATAACCAGAAATTAATCAATGGCATTAAATATTTTCAACAAAGCTATGGACTTGAATCAGATGGAGTAATCGGTCCTCGTACAGCTGAATGGTTAAATGTGACTCCGGAACATAAAATTTCACTTTTAGCCCTTAACATGCAGCGATTAAGATTAATTCCAGCAAATGTTGAAACTGGGATTATGGTTAATATTCCTGACTACTCACTGCGCTTTTTTAAAGAAGGTGAAATAATCCTAGACTCAAAAGTAATTGTGGGTTCGCCTGCAAGAAAAACTCCGATTATGTCTAACTCAATAAATAGGGTTGTGATTAATCCACCTTGGAGTGTACCAACAAGATTAGCAAAAGAAGATATTGCACCTAAAGGCATTAAAGATCCACACTATTTTGTCAGAAACGGTTACTCATTAGTTGAGTTATCAAATGGTCAACCTATCAGTGTAGATGATATCTTATGGGAAAATGTTAGTGCAGATAGTTTTCCGTTTGCAATAAGACAATCACCAGGCTCTGGTAATTCATTAGGGCGTTACAAATTTGATATGCCAAACGACCAAGCAATTTATTTACATGATACCCCAAATCATAACTTATTTAAAAAAGATATAAGAGCAATAAGCTCTGGTTGTATACGTGTGAATAAATCAACGGAACTTGCTAACTTACTACTAAATGTTGAAAATTGGGATAGTGATAAAATTGCTGGAACAGTTAAAAAAGGAAATACAACGCCTGTTAATTTAGCAAACAGGGTGCCAGTTGAACTCTATTATATGACAGCTTGGATTGATGATGTAGGTACAACACAATTTAGAACCGATATCTACCAATATGATAAAATCTCAAAAAATGGGATCAATATCATTCCAATAGCAGAAAAAATACTTTAGTATAGTTGTACATTTAATCTACATGGATAACAGGTTATGACAAAAACAATAAATACTGAACGACGTAAATGGTTGACACTAGGTGCATTAACACTCGGTGCAACAGCTTTACTGCCAAAAAAATCATTAGCAATTGTTTCGACGGATAGACCACAATCGCTTATGATTAAGAATATAAACACGGGCGAATCATTAAAATTTGAGATGTTTCCACAACAACATGTTGATCAACATCAATTATCTGATCTGTCATACCTGTTTAGAGATCACAGAAGTGAAAAAACTAAGACTATTGATCCAGGTTTATTTGATCAACTCTTTAGATTACAAGTTTTACTTGGTGTTCAAAAACCTATTTTATTGATTTCTGGTTACAGAGCAAAAGAAACTAACAATTCTATGCGTGGCAAGAAACGTGGTGTAGCTAAAGATAGTTATCATACGAAAGCACAAGCAATGGACTTTAGAATTGAAGGCGTACAACTTAGTAATATCCGCAACGCAATGCTCAAAATCAAAGCTGGTGGTGTAGGTTACTATGCTAAAAGTAATTTTGTACATATTGATACGGGTCCAGTTAGAACATGGTAAATTCAAGCGGAAGTATTCAATATCTTTGGTTCCCAGTCACACCATTTGAGCAAAACTGTAGTTTAATTTGGTGTTCTGTTACTAATGAAGCTGTGATTGTTGATCCTGGCGGTTCATCTCCTGAGCTGGAGAAAAAAATAACCGAACTTAATCTTTCAATAAAAGCAATTTGGCTAACCCATGGGCATTGGGATCATGCTGGAGCTGGAAAATACTACGCTGATAAATATAATATCGAGATACTAGGTCCTCATATCGAAGATACTTTTCTATTTGAATCGTTACCTGAGCAAGCAGCTAGGTTTGGTTTAAGTTCCGAAACTGAAGCTTACCTACCAAGTAAATGGTTAAAAGAAGGTGATTCAGTCGAAATTGGGAAATTAAAATTTGATGTTTTACACTGCCCTGGCCATACACCTGGACATATTGTTTTTATCGAGAAAACACAAGGGAAAGCGTGGGTTGGCGACGTTCTTTTCAATGGCAGCATAGGGCGTACTGATTTTCCAAGAGGAAATACCGCAGATCTTCTTTCTTCTATAAAAAATAAATTATTACCACTTGGTGATGACATTGAATTTTATCCAGGTCATGGTAGTAGTTCAACTTTTGGTAGAGAAAAACGTTATAACCCATTTCTCAAATAAGCCAAAAGTGGGGAATTATTATGCAATTGAACAACAAATTACATTGAACGATTGCGTAATGAAGTGAATTTATGTATCATTCGCATCCGTAAACAGATACACCCAATGTTCGCGCTCTTAGCTCAGTCGGATAGAGCAACGGCCTTCTAAGCCGTAGGTCGCTGGTTCGAATCCAGCAGGGCGCACCATATCAAATTAAATTCAAACTAAACCCATCCGATTAATAACTCTTCAATAATTTCGTTATTATTAATATTCTTCATGGTTAAAATAATTCATATTGCTAAGCTTGATAGTTAACGTTCTACAAAATAATTAGTTTATATGTTCCCCTTAATCAGTTGATTAAAAGGAAAATATCATACAATTAATGCAAAGATTCAGCATGAAGACTGATATCAAGCCCTGTTAATTCTTGTTCATGATTAACTCGCGTTTCTTTAAAAATATAACATGCTACTTTTATACCAAAAACACTGACTAAAGCTGACCAAATCATTGTCAAAATAGCACCTTCTAATTGAATCCATAGTTGCCAAATTAGATCCTTAAAGTTACCCAGTTCAGTTCCTCCTAAAAAATTAAAGCAAAATATACCTGTTAGGAAAGCGCCAAAAATCCCCCCTACCCCATGGATACCGAAAACATCTAAACTATCGTCTATCCTGTAACGATGTTTTATTATTTCAACTATAAAATAACAGCCAACTGTAGTCAGCAAGCTAATTGCAAATGCCCCCCACAAACCTACAAATGCAGCTGCAGGGGTGATCCCAACTAATCCTGCTATTAAACCTGAACAAAGACCTAATAATGATACTTTACCATGCATCATTTTTTCTATTATTGCCCAGGTTACAATACCGACAACTCCTGCTATTAGGGTATTTGCAAATGCAACTAACATACTAAATGAAATCCCAAGCGCCGAGCCAGCATTAAAGCCAAACCACCCTAACCACATAAAAGCGACACCAATATATGTCATAACTAAATTATGAGGTTTGAGATTATCTCGACCAAATCCTTTTCTTTTACCTATTAGAAAAGCGCCAACAATAGCCGCAACACCTGCATTAATATGTACAACTGTCCCACCTGCAAAATCAAGCGCTCCTCGTTCAAATAACCAACCTGGATTAAGTTCGCTAGAATACCAAACCATATGTGCGATAGGCAGATATGAGAGTGTAAACCAGATGGCTATAAATATAAGTAAACTCCCTAGCTTAATTCTTTCAACTAACGCACCAACAATTAATGCACAAGCTAGTCCTGCAAACATTGCTTGAAAAAGCATAAAATTTAATTCTGGTATATCATCAGTCAGCATTAAAGTATTATCAGCCAAATTTATCATGCCGCTCAACCCAAAACGACTGAAACCTCCAATTAGTGAGTTAAATTCCGTGAAAACAAGAGAATATCCATAAACAAACCATAGTACTACCCCTACTACAAATGCTGTAGTAACTTGAATAACAACTGAAAGTGTATTTTTACGCCTTACCATTCCAGCATAAAATAAAGCCATACCTGGAATGACCATAATTAAGACAAGTAATGTTGAAAGAATAATCCAAAGAGTATTTACAAGATTGATTTCAGAAATAACATCCATTGTTTTACTACCTCCGTCATGCTAAAACCTCTAGCGATTGTATTTAAAAAGAATGTGATAATTATAAAAATGTGACTCATATCATAATTTAATGAGAAAATGAGCTTAACGCAATATTTTTTAACTTTTTTATAAAATTATTTTTACACTAATGATAAACTAAAGATAATACGTTAAATTAAGCCGTTGATATCTATTCTATAAACTTACATTAAAGCATTTTCAATTATAAGCAATTGAAAATAAAGCACTGCAAAAATCCCAATAAAAACATATTAACTAATAGTCTAATTTTCAGTTACTTAATTTGTATGTAGTCATGCGTATTCATGAGAAAATGATATTCTAATCTATTCAAATTAAGATATTGACTTCAGTAGGCGTTACCTGAATAAAATAGCAGTTGAATTCTTAAAACAAATAGGATGCCATAAGCCTACTCAATCTGTATAATGAGTGGACTTTTATGCATATAATCATTACTAATCAAAGTTTCCAAATAATAAATTAAGATAATTTTAGAACATGAGCAAAGTTACATTTTATTACGGTACCATGAATGCTGGTAAAACTACCTTACTACTTCAAGCAGCCTTTAACTACAAAGAACAAGGCTTAGTGCCTATTATCATTAAACCTAGTATCGACACAAGAACAGGTACAGATGCTTCAATTGCATCTCGAGTTGGCCTAAGCCAGCCCTGCCTGCTACTAGGACCAGACCAAACTATCTCAGGATTATTATTAGATCTAGCTGAAAAACCTGACATTGTTATTGTTGATGAAATTCATTTTTTAACGGCTCACCAAGCTAAAGACCTTCTAAATCACGCAGTCATGCATGATCAAGCTTTTATTTGCTATGGGCTGCGTAATGACTACAAAGGCCAAGCTTTTGAGGCTTCTTCTATTCTCATGGCAAACGCTGATAGTTTAAAAGAAGTAAAGACAATTTGTCGTTGTGGTAAAAAAGCAACACATGTGGTACGTTATTTCGAGAATGGCGAAATTGATCTTGGCTTTCAACAAATTCAGATTGGTGGCAATGAGAGTTATCGGTCGATGTGCAGAGTATGTCATACTCATACCTTGCAAAGAGGCACTATATAGCTAATTATACAAGTAAGCATTCTACTGTTGGATGTAAGTGAAAGGTGAGTATTAAAAAGACAATTAAATACTAAGTACAAAAGAGCCATGAATTGTACCATGGCCCTCTAGGTAAACTAAATTTACTTAAGCTAGCTTAAACATAGCTACAGCAGCAGAGAGCTTATCAGCTTCGTTATCAAGTTCCATACTTTCTTGCTCTAATACATGCATTAAATCGCTACTTTCATGGATTACCCTCTCCATTTCGTTCACGGCTTGAGCAATCATATCTATGCCTCTGCTTTGCTCATCTGAAGAGTCTGAAATATTACCAATATTTTCAGTAACTTTTTCGACAGCTGTGACAATTTCATCGATAGTAACTCCTGCATTTTGAACAAGTTCAACACCTTTTTCAACGTGGAGGATTGAATCATCTATCAATGCTTTAATTTCTCTTGCTGCTTGGGCACTTCTTTGTGCTAGATTTCTGACTTCACCAGCAACAACCGCAAAACCTCTACCTTGTTCCCCTGCTCTTGCTGCTTCAACAGCGGCATTTAATGCTAGGATATTTGTTTGAAATGCAATACCATCAATCACTGCTGTGATAGCACCTATCTTATGAGAGCTTTCCGAAATTTCGGCCATAGTTGTTACTACAGACTGTGTAATCTCCCCGCCTTTTTGTGCCGCTTTAGATGTTTCTGCTGCAACTTCAGCTGCAGCATGTGCACTTTGGGCATTTAATTTAACAGTTGACGTAAGTTCAACCATACTCGATGCTGTTTGTTCAAGAGCTGCTGCTTGTTGATCGGTTCTTGCTGCTACTTCAGTATTTCGTTTCATCATGTCCGTCACTCCATCAACCATGATATGAGTTGAATCGCGCACTGCACTCACTGTTTCTATTAAATAGCTTTGCATTTTTTTAAAATAACTGAATATTCTGACCATTTCAGCACTACCTTCACTTTGTATAGATTGCGTCAAATCACCTTCAGTAATCGATTTAAATTGTGATAATAATGTTTCTAATGGGTGTGTAATCGCTTTTCTGATCCAAAAAATAGAACCAACAGTTCCAATTAAACATAAAATAATGATAAGAATAAGTTGAGCTAACGAGGCACTATGCTCTTTTTCATTTTGAATGGATAATTTACCTACAATTCCATCCATCTTCATCGCAAAATTTTGCATGTTATTTTCAAGTGTTAATTGCAAGGTTACTAATTTTTCTAACTCAAGTGGTTGAGTTGCATTAGACCTTATCATTTCCATTTTTTGAAGAACAAGTGATAGTAAATCATTAAATTCTTTAGCTATAACTTCAGTTTCAGTTGAATTATAACCAAGCTCACGGTTGACATCTAAAAAAGCCTCAAAGCTTGATTTACTTTTATTTAAACTATCAGCTGTTTTCTTCAATGCATTTTCCAAGCTAGCATTATCTGAAATAGCTTTAAAATATGCCGCTTGATTTAGATGAATTTGCGTATGTAAAATATCAACCCATGCTTGCACTAACGTGTCATGCTGTTCATTTACACCTAATGTTGTTTCAAATCCATGGAAAGCATGTTTAGCTCTATTAAAACTGATTCCAGAACTTGCAAGCTGTACAATAGTAAAGCAGATAACTAGTAGCAATAGCCCTGTTGATAACTTAATTTTATTCATAATGCAATCACCTTATAGTTTTCGATACAAAAGTATTAAATAGATTTACCATCTCCCATTAAAATGGCAATTTTTTTCCCATGATGATTATTTTCTAGCATAATTTTTATAATAATTGTAAGTGGTACAGATAAAAACATTCCTACTGGTCCTAGCAGCCATCCCCAAAAAATAAGCGACATAAAAACTGTCAAAGTAGATAACCCTAACCCTTTTCCCATTAATCTGGTATCAATTATATTACCCATAATAATATTAACAATCAGATACCCTATTGCGATAATGATAGCATCATAAAAACCACCTAACAATAAAGCTTGGATGATCGGAAAAATTGCAGCTAATATAGAGCCGACATTAGGGATAAAATTTAGAGCAAATGCTAAAACACCCCATAAAAAAGCAAACCTAACATCCATATAAGTTAAAAATATCCAAATAATAATTCCTGTTACCATACTAACAAAAGTTTTTATTAATAAATACTTACTAACTGCATTCACGGCTCGCTGAAAATGTTTCATACTGACATCAGGCTCAGTAAGTACTTTTTTTAACTTAATCGGAATTAATCGTACTTCAAATAACATAAAAACACATAGCATGGTGACTAACAAAATTCTGCTCATTGCGCCTGACAAATGTGATAATAATCCGGTAGCAAAAGTAAATAATGAACTAGGATCGAAAATTTTCATGACTTCTTCAGCGGAAAAATGAATATCAAACTTAGCAGCTTGAACTTCCAACTGATTCAGTTTACTCATTAATATTTGTGCATATTCAGGATAAGCCCTGATAAAATCATTTAATGAGCTTGCTAACATTGTCATAATTGCCATAAAAACAGAAATGATAACAAGCACAATAAAAGTAATAGCTATCCCTCTTGGCACTTTAAGTTGTTGTAATTTTGCTGCAACTGGGTGCAGAATTACTGCAAAAAAAGCGGCTAATAAAATCAAAATGACTATAGATCCGGCTGTTTTAATCCCAGCTAATAAGACTACTATTGAAGCAAAAATAAATAATACCTGCCGTGCTGACATCAAATTACTCTCGTTTTTTTCATCCGTCATAATCAAGTCCTTTTATTATATTATCGTGTCTTTTTATATTGTTTAGCTGAATCGGGCACTGGCTTAATTTCTCCTGTCTCAAGCCATGTTTTAATTCTATTTGCATCAGCAAAATGAGTTTGCTTACCAAATGCATCTAAGACAACTAATGTAACCTGCTTATTATTGATTGTTGTTAACATCACTAAACAGTGTCCTGCTGCATTCGTAAATCCCGTTTTAGTCAACCTTATATCCCATTTATCATTAAATACAAGGTGATTAGTATTTCTAAAGGGGAGAGTATAGGAAGGCTTTTGAAAATTTGCTTCAAATGTATCTATTCTACTCCATTGTTGAATCAAAGGCTGTTTATTAAGCGCGATTAATAAACGGGTTAAATCTTCTGCTGTTGAAATATTTTTTTCGGATAAACCTGTCGGTTCAACAAAATTTGTATTAATCATACCAAGCTCTGATGCCTTGCGATTCATTTGTGTGATAAAAGCATCGTATCCCTTAGAATAATGATGTGCTAAAGCTGAAGCTGCTCTATTTTCAGATGACATCAACATGATAATAAGCAGATCCTTTCTACTTAGTTGACTACCAACTTTTACCCTTGATTTCACTCCAACTAACTCTTTAGTTTTATCGATATCAACCGTCAATAACTCATCAAATGGTTGGTTATCTTCAAGAATCACTAATGCTGTCATTAGCTTGGTAATTGATGCTATTGGAACAATTTTATTTGGCTGCTCACTATAAAGAACCTCTTGTCCTTGCATATCAAATACTAATGCACTAGTTGATGCAATTTCAAATAATTGAGAAGATTTATCTTTTGCAGCTAAAGGGGATATTAAACTAATAAAACATAGTATTACTACAATTATTTTTTTCATAAATTTAGTTAAGATAAGGTTAAAATGGAGACAAAAAAAAAGCGACTATCTGAGAGCCGCTTTTATCTACACTGCTAATTAAGCAAGGAGTGTATTGTTATTAATAACAAATTTAAATGGTACTTCAACTTCTGAATCAAATGTTGACCATTCCCAAGCACTTTCAGTCTGTAACAGTTGCAGTAGCAATTTATTGTTTAATGCATGTCCAGATTTATAAGCACTAAATGCACCTAGTATTGTGTGACCGCTTACGTATAGATCGCCAACTGCATCTAGCATTTTATGACGAACAAACTCATCTTCAAACCTTAATCCATCTTCATTCATGACTCTGTAATCATCAACGACAATTGCACAATCAAAGCTACCGCCAAGACAAAGTCCTTTAGATTGTAAATACTCAATATCTTTCATAAATCCAAAGGTTCTTGCACGACTAATTTGATTGATAAAGTTATCAGCAGAAAAATCCAATGTAAATTGTTGTCCAGTTTTATTGATAACAGGATGATCAAAATCAATTGTAAAATCAAGCTTGAATCCATTGTAAGGTCTAATTTCAGCCCATTTATCACCTTCTTCAACACGAACTGTTTCTTTAACTTTAATGAATTTTTTCAAAGCTGGTAAATTTTCAATTCCTGCATCAAGTAATAAAAAAATGAAAGGTGCTGAACTACCATCCATTATTGGTATTTCAGGTGCGTTAACTTCAATGATAATATTATCGATTCCTAATGCAGCTAGTGCAGCATTTAGATGTTCAATAGTTGACACTCGCACATCATCTTCATTAACTAAACAAGTGCATAATAAGGTATCTTTAACAGATTTTGCATCTAACGGAAAATCAACAGCTGGATTTAAGTCAACCCTTCTGTAGATTATGCCTGTGTTTGCCTTTGCTGGAATAAAGCTTAATGTCACTTTTTTTCCAGTATGAAGACCTACTCCAACGGCTTTCGTCATTTTTTTGACGGTTCTTTGCGTTATCATGCTTAAATCCTATATCATTTATTAATTTGCTTGATTTCTTAAAAATGTTGGAATATCGATTACATCATATTCTTTACTTGCCGTATCTGGTCCACCCACAGCACGCTCGTAAGCAGCTGCTGACTCTCTAGAGGTTGATGCTTGATTTTGAGCCATTTGACTAGACGTAGGCTGAGTTTTATTTAAGCCATTTACAACTACTTGGTTTTCTATTGGCTTAACCATATTAATACCAGTAGCAACTACTGTTACTCTCAATTCATCTTGCATTTCAGGATCAAATGACGTACCGATTACAACTGTTGCATTTTCGGATGCAAATGCTTTAATAGTATTACCAACTGTTTGGAACTCTTCAATACCAAAATCGTATCCTACAGTAATATTAACTAACACACCCCTTGCACCAGATAATTCAATATCATCTAATAATGGGCTTGCTGTCGCCTTTTGCGCTGCGACTTCTGCACGATCTTCACCTTTAGCAGTTGCTGATCCCATCATTGCATATCCCATTTCAGACATGACAGTTCTTACGTCAGCAAAGTCAACATTCATAAAACCTGGACGAGTGATTAACTCTGCAATACCTTGCACTGCACTTCTTAAAACATCATTTGCTGCCGCGAAAGCATCTAATAATGTAATGTTTTTACCAAGCACTTTAAGTAATTTATCATTTGGAATGGTAATTAATGAGTCAACATGTTTAGATAACTCAGCGATACCTTGCTCTGCATGAGCTAGACGTTTATTACCTTCAAAATTAAACGGTTTAGTCACAACTGCAACAGTTAATATACCTAATTCCTTTGCAATATCAGCAACAACAGGTGCAGCTCCCGTTCCCGTTCCGCCCCCCATTCCTGCTGCAATAAAAACCATGTCTGCACCTTCAAGTGCTTGCTTAATCGACTCACGATTTTCTTCAGCAGAAATACGCCCTACTTCTGGATTAGCACCGGCCCCCAATCCTTTAGTAACGGTATTACCAATCTGGATAGTTTGGCTAACCGTTGATTTTCGTAATGCTTGAGCATCCGTATTGATAACGTAAAAATCAACACCTTCTATGTGCTCACGGATCATATGCTCAACAGCATTACCACCGCCACCACCTACTCCAATGACTTTTATTACCGCTTCTTGATTTGACGTTTCAACTGGTTCAAACATTTTATTTTCTCCGCTCACACGCTAATAATTTAATATTTATTTAATATCCCTATTATACAGCTAAAACTCTTTTTTTAGCCAGTTTTTAACACTGCTAAAGAACGATTTTATCTTAATATTTGATTGTTTTTCCACCACATCGTCAGAAAAAACATTTTTACCGTAAAAAAGCAACCCAAGAGAGGTAGAAAAAGCAGGGGAAGCAGCATAATCAGTTAATCCTGTAATGTTTAGTGGTGTACCGATTCTGACTTGATTATGAAACACACTTTCGGCACATTCAGCTAGTCCCTCAATTTGAGCAGCTCCTCCCGTTAATACAAACCCAGCGGCTAATTGATGCTTTACGCCTTTAGCTTTAAGTGAGTTCTGCACCTTCAAAACCTCATTATTTGCAAATGATAAGAGTTCTTTATAGCGTGCTTCAATTACACCGGCTAAAGTTTCACGCTGAAGCGTTCTAGCAGAACGCCCTCCTACACTTGGAACTTCAATTGTTTCTTCACGGCTAACTGATAGTGACATGGCTGAGCCATGCCTAATTTTAATATCTTCCGCATCATTTAGCGGTGTACTCAACGCATACGCGATATCAGAGGTGACTTGATTGCCTGCGTAAGGAATAACAGCTGAATAGCGCAAAAAACCACCAGTATAGATAGCGATATCCATCGTGCCTGCTCCTATATCAATCAAGCAAACACCTAAATCTTTTTCATCTTCAGTCAACACACTATGTGCTGATGCTAAACCTGAAAAAATCAACTGATCAACACTCAGACCACATTTTTCAACTGCCTTTGTGATATTCTTTGCCATATCTTGATGGCAAGTAATCAGATGAACTTTAGCCTGCATTCTAACACCTGATAATCCTATTGGATTTTTTATACCCTCTTGGTAATCAATCTTGTAATCTTGTGGTATGACATGCAAAATTCGATTTTCTTCGCTCACTTTTACCGCTTTAGCAGTATGAACAACATTCGAGACATCATCCTCTGTTACTTCACCATTTGCAATTGGCACCATTCCTACTTCATTCTGACAATCTATATGTTTTCCAGAAAGCGCTAAATAAACAGAGGTAATCTGGCAATCAGCCATCAATTCTGCGTCTTCAATCGTTCTTCTTACGCTTGCTACAACAGCTTCGAAGTCATTCACTCCACCTTTATCAACGCCGCGGGAAGGATTATTCCCAACACCAATAATATTTATTATGCCATCAGGTAAGACTTCTCCTACCACGGCTGTCACTTTTGCTGTTCCTACTTCTAAACCAACAATCAGCTTTCTATCTACATATAAGCCCATTTTGGCTTTTCTATCATTGAATTTACTCATTGGCTTCACTCATTGAATTGATTAGCTTCTTTAATTTTATTTTTTAATAGCCATTAGGGCAATAATACGTCCATTTATGTCGCTATTATGACGTGTATAAAAACCCAAAACGTCAAGTGATGTAAATTAAACAAAAAATTTCGATCTATTGTGTGTCTTTCATATCAGCTGGTGTATGCCAAGATATAGCTGCACCAGTTTCATAACGTAGATCTATCCGTCTTATATTTTGACTTACTTCTGGTGTTTTCTCAAGCTCTCTAAATATATTGATAAATTTCTGTGCTCTGCCAATATAGTCTGTCCTGCCTAAATCAACTTCTACAATCTGGTGCTGTCCATTTGTGGTTAATACAACTGACAATAACCAAGAATACCTATCGCTCATATTAGCACTCATCAATACGATTTGATTGTTTTTAAATAATGCCTGGAGTGCCATATATCCTTTCAATGCTTCTTTTTCTTTGCCATCTGGACCAAATAAAAAAGCAAGTGGAAGTTTAATCGTTCGCTCAGCCGGTATGCTAAATACATTAGCATCAATATCTAAGTGATAATTCTTATTCCATCTTACATAAGGCTTGTACTCTTCAATATTGATAATAAGTCGATTTGGCCAGCGTTTTTTTAGTTTAACTTCTTTAATCCAAGGCAATCGCTCAATTTGAGTTCTCAAAACATTAATATCCTGGTTCATTAGGGTTTTGAGCGTTCCAGAAGCAAGTAAAGCTTGCCTAACATCTTCATCTGATGTGAAGAACCTTTCACCAGAAATAATCATTTCAGCTATCGGTTGACTTTGCTCATCACCCATCCATTTGTATACCCAAATTGCTGCAATCAAAACACTCAATATGAGCATCAGCAAAAAAACAATTCCACCAACAAATCTTATTCTCGTTGTCTCAAATAATTCATCATTAGAGAAACTTTTAGTTCGGTATTGTGCATGCATAATTATATCTATTTAATTGTTAAACCGAACTTAGGATGTCTGAGCGGATGCCATTATTTTTGCAACTAATTCTTGGAATGTTTGACCAATTGAATTTGCAGACTTTGGTACTAGGCTATGGCTTGTCATACCCGGTGATGTATTTATCTCTAATAATACAAATTCACCTTTAGCATCTTGCATTAAATCAATTCTAGCCCATCCACGGCATCCAATAACATTAAAAGCTTTATATGCTATATCCCCAATTTTAGCTTCTTCTTCTTGACTTAACAGGCTAGGGCATTGGTAGTTGGTATTATCTAAAATATATTTTGCCTCATAGTCATAAAAGCTATTCATAGATTTAATTCTAATCGACGGGTACACTTTTCCTAGGACAACAGGAACAGAAAACTCATCTCCTGGCAAATAAGTTTCAATTAACGCTAAATCATCATATTTAAATGCTTCATCAAGCGCAGCTTTCAGTTCCAAATAATCAGATACCTTTGAAACACCAACACTAGAACCCTCTGTATTAGGTTTAACAAAAATTGGCAATCCAAGCTTACTGACACTTTCAATTAATTTATCTGTAGTTAAATCACGATATTCCGATTGTGATAAAGCAACATACTCTGCAACTGGCAACCCTGCTGCTTTCCACAATACCTTACAAAAATGCTTATTTAATCCTACAGCACAGGCTTGAACTCCGCTTCCAGTGTATGGAATATTTAGGTAATCTAATACACCCTGAACCGTTCCATTTTCACCATCGCTGCCATGAAGCGCAATAAAAGCACTGGTAAATCCGTCTGATTTTAAATTAATTAACGAATAATCAGCTGGATCTATTGCAATTGCATTTAATCCATTTTCTAGTAGTGCATCGAGTACAGCTTTACCAGAATTTAAAGAAACTTCTCTTTCAGAGCTTTCACCGCCCATAAGCACTGCAATTTTAGTAAACATAACTTTAATTTCTCATTATTCTCAATTTTAATTTCATCGCTGCAGACATTTATTCAATATCTATGGGTCTTAAATAACGCATCTTGACGGGATTATTTTTTATCCAACAAGTTCATTATTAGCTAACGTTTTTGCAACCTTACCTACATTTCCGGCGCCTTGCACTAAAATCAAATCTCCATTTTGTAATAATGGCGCTAGTACTGATGGCACATTTTCAATTTCAGGTACATAAATAGGATCGAGTTTACCTCTTCCTCTTATTGCTCTACACAATGCACGACTGTCAGCACCTGCAATAGGCGCTTCTCCAGCAGAATAAACATCTAGCATGATCAATAAATCTACTTGGCCAAGTACATTGACAAAATCATCATATAGATCCCTTGTTCTAGAATAGCGATGTGGTTGAAAAATCATCACAATACGACTATCAGGCCAACCTGCTCTTGCTGCATCGATGGTTGCAAGTACTTCTGTTGGATGATGGCCATAGTCATCAACTAATGTTACTTCCCCTTGGCTTTGATTCACTGGCATAAGGGGGTATTGTCCAAGAATATCAAAACGACGACCTGTACCTTGGAAATTATTCAATGCTCGCAATATGGCGCTATCTTCTATATTTTCTTCCGTTGCAACACTTATAGCAGCAGTAGCATTGAGTGCATTATGCTGCCCTGGTGCATTCAAGTGCACCTGCAATGGCTCTCTATCACGTCTATGAACTAAAAATTTAGTTTCAAAACCTGATTGATTAAAGTCTGTTATTCTAACATCTGCATCAGCATGAAACCCATAACTTGTCACATGCCTTCCAACTTTCGGCAAAATTTCTCTTACTAAAGGTGAATCGTAACACACTACAGCACGGCCATAAAAAGGAAGATTATGTAAAAATCTAATGAATGTTTGCTTAAGATTTTCAACATCTCCTTGGTAAGTTTCCATATGATCTTCTTCAATGTTTGTCACCACTGAAACCATTGGTTGAAGATGTAAAAAAGAGGCATCACTCTCGTCAGCTTCAGCAATTAAATAACGGCTTATTCCCAATCTGGCATGTGTACCAGCTGATTTGACAAGCCCACCATTGACGAAAGTAGGATCTAGCCCTGCTTCTGCATAAATATTAGTTATCATTGCAGTTGTGGTTGTTTTTCCATGAGTGCCTGCTATAGCAATTCCGTATCGATAACGCATTAACTCTGCTAACATTTCAGCTCTACGAATAACTGGTATTCTAGATTCTCTTGCTGCAACTATTTCTGGATTATGCTCATTAATCGCACTAGAGACAACAACAACGCTTGCACCGGTAATATTTTCTGGCTTATGATTAAAATGTAATGTCACACCTAGTTCATGTAGATGATCTGTTACAGCATTAGGAGCTAAATCAGAACCACTAATATCGTAACCTTCATTTGCCAACACTTCAGCGATTCCGCCCATACCTGCACCACCTATTCCAATAAAATGGATGTGTTTAACTTTATGCATTTCTGGGACTATAGCTCTCAAGCGAGTAATGGCTTCTATGTTCACGGACTTTCCTTATAATACGATTAGTGTCTAAAATAGTTAAGATAATAGCATTGCTACAGTTTAAAATAATTTTCTTACGTCATTCAATTTACATATTTATTTTTGAGCAAGCTCAATGAGTTTCTCTGCAACTTTTCTAGTTGCATTTGGCATACTTCTGAGTTTTGCAGATTCAGCCATGGCAAGTAATTTAGTTCTGTCTAACGATGTAATAAGTTCTGTTAATTTATCTGCTGTAAGATCCTTTTGTTCTAAGATAATAGCTGCATCGTTATCAGCTAGCCACTTGGCATTAAGTAATTGTTGATTATCTTTATGCATAAAAGGCACAAAAATAGCTGGCACACCAATAGCTGCAAGTTCACTCACAGTTAAAGCACCTGAACGACATATAATCAGATCAGCTTCTAAGTAAGCACTTTGAATATCATCGATAAACTCTGTCACAATATTATCTAAAATATTATACTGAGCGTAAGCTTGCCTAACTTTTTCAACATTCCCCTTACCTACTTGATGTGTTATCGTAATCATTTCATTTAATTTACTTGCAACTGGTGGCATCACATCATTGAGCACTTTAGCACCTTGACTGCCCCCAACAATTAAGATCTTTAATTTTCCTACACGTGAGGGGTATCTTTCACTTGGTGAAGGTAATTTAAAAAAAATCTCTCTGACTGGATTTCCGACTACTTCTGCGTAATTTGGATCAAAAGCGCTTCCAAATGCCTGCATAACGGTTGTGGCTAATTTACTTAACCACTGATTAGTTAATCCAGCAACTCCATTTTGTTCATGAATAAGTAATGGCGTTTTAGTTAAATATGCAGCAATTCCACCTGGACCAGATACATACCCGCCCATACCAAGCACTACGTCAGGCTTGATCTCATTTATAATTTTTCTAGCTTGTAAAATTGCTTTAAACAACATTAAAGGTGCTTTGATCAATGATAGAAAATTTTTACCTTTTAAGCCCTGCACTTCAATGCAATGCAATTTAATACCATATTTAGGTACTAAGGCTGCCTCCATTCTATCTTGAGTCCCTAACCAATCAATTCTCCACCCTTGGCGTTCTAAATATTGTGCTACAGCGAGTGCAGGGAAAATATGTCCGCCTGTTCCACCTGCCATAACTAACAATCTAGGTTGATTTTTCATCCTCGACTTCCTTTCACGAACGCCTGAGCGTCATCTAACCGCGCCTCAAAATCTATTCTAATTAATATAGCAACCGCAACGGTCATGACCAATAAACTAGACCCTCCATAACTTATGAGAGGAAGAGTTAGCCCTTTAGTCGGTAACATACCTGCCGCAGCGCCTATGTTGATGAAAGTCTGCAAACTAAACCATATTGCTATCGCAAAAGAAAGATAAGCGCCATACAATTTTTCTTGTAATAAACATTTTTTTGTAATCATTAATGCTCTGATAATTAATACAAGAAGTAGTACAATTGTGATGAATACACCGATATATCCCATCTCTTCAGCTAGAATAGCAAATACAAAATCAGTATGAGCCTCAGGTAAATAGTCTAATTTTTGAACTGAGTTACCAATTCCTTCACCAAAGTATCCACCCCGACCAAATGCCATTAATGAGTTTGTAATCTGATATGTCTCGTTATATTTCATATCATCGTCCCAAGGGTCCAAATAGGCTGTCAACCTTGCTAGTCGATAAGGCGTAAAAATAACCAAACGCAAAAATGCAATGCTTGCCAAAGCTACTAGTACAACAAATTGATAAAGCTTTGCCCCTGAAATAAATAACAGAGATAACGTTGTTAAATAAATAACAATTACTGTGCCAAAGTCTGGTTGCATTAATAAGAAAATAGCCATTAGAACGATAACTAGCTGTGGTTTTAAAAATCCCCAAATGCGATTACGAACCTCTTCTCCTTTTCTTGCTAAGTAACTCGACATATAACAAAACAATCCAAGTTTAGCAAATTCTGCTGGTTGTAAGTTCATGATTCCAAAACTCAACCAGCGTTTTGCACCATTTATCTCACTACCTATTATTAAAACTAAAATTAATAAAAAAAAGCAGCACAACAAAATAAATCCACTTGCTCTTTCCAAAAAACCAATATTCACGACTAAAGCAATTAAACCACAGCTTAAGGCAATTGCTATGTATGCAATATCACGCTTTGCATAAAAAATAACATCGCCTGAATGATTATAAACAGATGCGGATGTTACAATTAAAAATCCTATTGCTAACAAGACTAAAGAGCACCAGACCAGTACAGAATCATAAAGCACATCTGCACGTCTTGGTTTTAATTTATTACGACTAAATAGATTTAATCTTGAAAAATTCAATAACATCTTAATGTTGCCTAAAGTGAAGGAGTTCTGATCTACCTAAGTTGCGTTTAATTTATAAATAACTGATAAAAAAATAAGGTGCTTATTGTTAAATTGGCACCTTAAGTATTTTATCACTATTGATTTATTCTAATTTATGCCAGTTTATAAGAAACCTCTGTAAATACCCGACCACGTTGTTCATAATTATCAAATTGGTCGGTACTTGCACAAGCAGGCGATAAGATAATCCAATCTCCTTCTTTTGCATTCTTACGAGCGGCAAACATGGCTTCTTCCATTGTATAATAATAGTTACTATTTTCAGGGCTTATTGCATGTATCAATTCTCCATCAGTACCAAAGCAATAAACTTTTTTATTGTTTTGCCTTAAAATTGGAGCAAGTGGCATTAAATTAGCAGATTTGCTATCCCCACCCATTAATAGATGCATTGTGCCTGAAATTTCTAAACCATCTAATGCCGCTACTACACTTCCAACATTCGTTGCTTTAGAATCATTTATCCATTTAATCCCATGTGCCTCATTAACAAGCTGGAACCTATGAGGCAGACCATTAAAATGCTTTAATGTATCAATACAAACAGATTTTGAAATTCCTGCCGAGAGTGCAAGTGCAACTGCTGCTAAAGCATTCAGATAGTTATGTCTACCTGTCATTTTAATTTCACTACAGCGAATCAGCGGTTCATTTTCAACAATTAACCAAAGTTCACCCTCTATCTTATCTAATCGATAAGCACATCCTTTTTCACCAAATTCGATGAATTTGGCATCAGGTTTAGCGTGCCTTGGATGGGTATAAATATCACCTTCATGATAAATACAGACTGTAGCATTTTGATAAATTCTCTGTTTAGCTTCTACATACTTATCTAGATTTTTACTATATCTATCTAAATGATCTTCACTAATATTAAGTATCGTCGCTGATTTAGCTTGTAAGCTGCTGGTTGTTTCTAATTGAAAGCTTGAAAGCTCTAATACATAGAGATCATATTTGTCTTCTAAAAAAGATAATACAGGTAGTCCTATATTGCCACCAACAGCCGTTTTAATTCTTGCAGAGCTCGCCATTTTACCGACTAATGTCGTGACTGTACTTTTACCATTTGATCCAGTAATAGCAATAATATTTGCTTTAGCTTGGTTGACCTCACGGCAAAATAATTCAACATCACCTACAACTTCAATTCCTTTATCAATCGCAGCTTTAATTTCAGGTGTAGAGATAGCCACACCAGGGCTCACAACTAATAAATCAGCCTCTAATAACCACTGAGCATTAAGTGAACCTACATGCACCTCTATCTCTGGGGGTAATTTATCAATCCCAACAGGTTTTTTTCTAGTATCTACTATTTTAGGGGTAACACCCTGAGATAAAAAATAATCCAAACATGACAAGCCAGTTAAACCTAGGCCAATGATAACAACTTGTTTGCCTTGATAGTCCATTGTTTTACCTTTATACCTTAACTGAAAAAATAAAATAACCAATGATTTACTAGATTAGATCATTAATATTTAACGTAGTTTTAATGTTGCAAGCCCAATAAGTACTAGCATAAGAGAGATAATCCAAAATCTCACTATCACTCGAGGCTCAGGCCACCCTTTCAATTCATAGTGATGATGAATTGGTGCCATTCTAAAAATTCTTTGGCCTCTTAATTTAAAAGATCCCACTTGTAAAATAACTGATAATGCTTCAACAACAAATACCCCGCCCATAATCACTAATAAAAACTCTTGTCTGAGTAAGACTGCAATAATCCCTAGTGCACCACCAAGCGCTAATGAGCCTACATCTCCCATAAATACTTGGGCAGGGTAGGTATTAAACCATAAAAATCCTAATCCAGCACCTACTATTGCAGTACAAATAATCGCAAGTTCTCCTGCATGTCTGATATAGGGAATATGTAGATAGGCAGAATAATTCACATTACCTGTTGCCCATGCAACTAATCCAAACCCTGCAGCTACAAGCACTGTTGGCATGATAGCTAATCCATCTAATCCATCTGTTAAATTAACAGCATTACCTGTGCCTACAATCACAAAGTAGGTAAGTAAGATAAATAACAGACCTAACTGTGGCATGACATCCTTAAAAAATGGGACAACAAGCATAGTAACATGTGTATCTTTACCTGTTACGTAAAGTACAAAAGCAGCTATTAATGCTACAACAGAAAGCCAAAAATACTTCCACCTTGCGATTAGGCCTTTACTATTTTTACGCACAACTTTAAGGTAATCATCCACAAATCCGATTGCCCCATATGCGAATGTCACAAACATTGCATACCAAACATATGGGTTAGATAAATCAGCCCATAAAAACACAGAAATAGCGATAGATAATAAGATTAAAACGCCTCCCATTGTAGGTGTTCCATCTTTTTTTAAGTGTGATTCAGGACCATCTTCTCTAACAACCTGGCCAATTTGTAGTGATTGAAGGTAACGAATAACTTTTGGTCCTAACCATAAAGAAATAACAAGTGCTGTTAACAGCCCCGTAATTGCTCTAAATGTTAAATACGAAATAACATTAAAAACAGTGAAATATGGGACTAGTAAATCGGCTAACCAAACAAGCATTGATTATTTCTCCTTTAATGCTTTAACAATTTCTTCCATTGAGGCACTTCTTGAGCCTTTAACAACGAAAGTAGAAGATGAATGAGTTTTTAAATCATTTTTTAGTGTATTAATTAATTCAGTTTTTGAACTAAAATGGCGTCCATTTTTATGTTGATTTGAAATATAATGACTTTGCTCGCCAACAGAATAAACAGCATCAATATTTGCATGCGATGCAAACTGTCCGACTGTTTTATGGCAGACTTGACTATAGTCACCTAATTCAGCCATATCTCCAACAACAAAAATTTTATAACCCGATAACTCTGATAATGTTTCGATAGCAGCTTTCATCGATCCTACGTTTGCATTATAACTATCATCAATTAGCCATTGTTCATGATCCCCAATTTTAGCAAGTAAGATTGGATTTAATCGACCTGAAACGGGTTTTACCGACTCTAAACCAAATTTAATCGCATCAAGTGAAGCCCCAACACTCAAAGCGAGTGCTGCTGCGCCTAATGCGTTACTAATTGCATGTTTTCCAAGCAGGCCTAATGTGATTTCGATGCTACCTTTAGGTGTATTAAGAGTAAAGCAGCTGCCATTACCTTTTAAGACTAAATTAGTGATTGTGAAATCTATAGATAATCGTTGTGATCCAACTAAAACCGAGGTGCTTTTTGAGCTAAAATATGACACATTCTTATGATTTTCTAGAGCTTGTTGCCAAAACAGATTGATTTCATCTGCCCAAACAGCAGAAATAGATTGTGAATCATCATGCAGCATGCTTGTTTCTAAAAGAATGTCAGCATTCATCATTAGCGCTACATTTTTGTTATTAAATGCTTTTGGTGTTTTTATGAACTTAAGTGCTGATGTCTCAAGCAACGGGGTGAATGTAAATATTTCACTTTTAGCATGAGCAACACCTAATAAAGAACCAAAACCTTCTAGATGCGCCGCAGAGATGCTATTGATCAAAACTGACTGAGGTGCACTCATTGATGCTGTATAAGCAATTTCGCCTATGTGGTTTGCACCTAGCTCAATAACTGCATAATCTTCTTGGCCTGTGAGTTGCAATAAGGTAAGAGGTACCCCTATTTCATTATTGAAATTACCTTGCGTTGCAATCACTCGTCCCATTTGTGACAAAATACTATACGTCATTTCTTTCACAGACGTTTTACCTGATGAGCCAGTTAATGCAACAACTTTTGCAGATGATAACTTTCTTACTAATGCAGCAACTTGTCCAAGCGCAATTTTGGTATCAAGAACAGTAATAACATTAACATATTCTGAAGAATATGGTTCAAGCTTATTTAAAACCTGATCCTTGTTATTATCATTCATAATAACAAGACTTGCGCCTTTCGAAAATGCATCTTGGATAAAGTCGTGCCCATCAAAGTTATCACCTTTTAGAGCGATAAAAAGACTGCCTTTAGTCACTTTTCTAGAATCAATAACAACATCACTTGGCCTAAACTCTAGTGAATTATTTAAAGATGATGTTTCACTCGCCGATATAATAGCAAGTTGCTTTAATAAAAATTCATAATTAAAGGTAATCATGCTAATCCAACCTTATTATCATAAAGTTGTGAGACTAAAACCCTATCTGAATAGTCTAATTTTTTATGGCCTATAATTTGATAATCTTCATGCCCTTTGCCTGCTATCAAAACGATATCATTTGCTTGTGCATGATTAAGGGCATAAATAATCGCGTCTGTTCTATCATGAATTACGTGGTAATGTGTACCTAAAAAACCTTGCTCAATATCTTTTGTTATCTCAGTATTATTTTCAGTACGTGGATTATCATCCGTCACGATGACTTTATCAGCATATTGCTCTGCAATTGCAGCCATTAAAGGGCGTTTACCTTTATCCCTATCACCTCCACAACCAAATACACACCATAACTTACCCGTTTGGTGAATGGTTAACGCTAGTAGTGCTTTTTCTAAAGCATCAGGGGTATGAGCATAATCAACAACAACTGTAGCCTTATTAGGTTTGGCGAATACTTCCATTCTACCGGCAACTGGCTTTAACAGATGTACAACGCTAACTAATTTATCAAATTCATAGCCTATTGAGAGTAATATCGCCATTGCACTTAATAGATTAGTGACATTAAACTCTCCTAATAACTGACTGGTTATCCTAGCCTTTCCATAAGAACTAACTAGCTCTATATCAGCGCCGTTTTGATGATAGTGTATTGATTTTGCAAAAACAAAATTTGAAGTAACCGTTTTGCTAAATTTTTCGAATTCTAAAGAAACAGCCGTTGCCTCTGGGAATAATTTGAACCATCTTTCTCCAATTGCATCATCAATATTAATAATTTTATGTTGTGAACTCAATTCATTAAACAATCTAAACTTTGCAGCTTCATATTCAATCATCGTACCATGATAATCTAAATGATCTCTGCTCAAATTTAAAAAAGCAACTGCATCAAAACAAATAGACTCAACTCTATGCTGTACAAGACCATGGGAAGAAACTTCCATAGCACAGAGTGCAGCACCTAAATCATTATACTTTGATAAATTAAATTGTATGTCGAGTGCCGAGGGTGTTGTATTGTTACTTGCTGTTAATTCACCAAATAGGCCATTACCAATTGTACCCATCACTGCAGCTTTTTGATTTAACAAGCTCACCCACATAGCAACTAGTTGACTTGTAGTTGTTTTTCCATTAGTGCCTGTTATACCAATACACTTCATTTCTAATGATGAATTTGAATAAAAATACCCAACAATTTCAGATAAACGTTTGGTAAGGTTAGGAATTTCAATTAGTGGCGTATCATTATGCCATGTAATTTCAAATACCTTATCAGTTGCCGACTCTATAAAAATAGCACTAGCACCTTGTTCAATTGCCGATCCAATAAAATTCCTACCATCTAAACTTGTACCTGGCACAGCAAAAAAAAGACTTCCATGAGTAGCATCACGGCTGTCAAGCGTTAAGTGTTCAATTACAGTATTTAATTGAAGTAAACGCTCACGGCCTTGAACCTCTAACTTTAGTTCTAATTTATCTATTAGAGCCAATAATTTCATCGATGTTTTAGGTGAATAATTCATTAGCCCCCCACAGCTCGACTGTTTTTAAGCGTTACTGGTTGCGGGGTATTGACTACAATTTTAGGATCTTCAATCGACATTTCTATTCCGTCTGGCGGAATATTCATAGTTCTAAGAACACCACCCATGATTGAGCTAAATACTGGAGCAGAAACTGCACCACCAAAATATTCACCAGCGCTTGGTTCATTAATCACAACAACAAGAGAATAACGAGGATTACTCACAGGTGCGACTCCGGCTGTATATGCAATATATTTATCAACATATACTCCGTTTTCAACTTTTTTAGCTGTCCCTGTTTTCACGGCAACTCGATAATCTTTTACCGCAGCTTTAACCCCACCGCCACCAGGATGGGTCACAGTTTCCATCATGTGTAGTACAGTTCTGACCGTGTCTGGATTGAAAACTTGTTCACCAGAAACAGGGGGATCAACTCGAGTAATTGAAAGTGGTCTTGAGATCCCATAGCTCCCAATTGTCGCGTAAGCTTTAGCAAGTTGCATAGGTGTTATCATCAATCCATACCCATAAGAAAATGATGCTCGTTCAATATCTGACCACCTATTTTTTGTTGGATAATATCCAGATTGCTCACCAACTAATCCTAATCTAGTGGGCTGTGCAAACCCAAACTTTTTATATATATCCACTAAATCATCTGGTTGCAAAGCTAAGGCAATGCGAGAGACACCTGTATTACTTGATTTTTGTAATACTCCTGTAATAGATAGTTGAGCTTGTCTAGAAACGTCCTTAATTTGCTTGCCATTTACTACAAATGGCATAGTATTTAAAACCGTATTTGGCTGGATAACACCGCGTTCTAACCCTGCCATCACAACTAATGGCTTAACAGTTGATCCTGGTTCGAACACATCGGTAATTGCTCTATTTCGTTTTAAATCATCATCAACACTTTGTCTCATATTAGGATTATAAGTCGGTGCACTTGCCATCGCTAATACTTCACCTGTATGCACATCAAGCAATACCGCTGTGGCTGCTACTGCCTTATTTACTTCAACCGCTTTGCTGATTTCACGAAATACAATATTTTGCAGACGTTCATCGATACTCAAAGTTAAATTTTGTCCTGATAAACTATCTATTGTATCCAAGGTTTCAACGACTCGACCAGATTTATCTTTACGAATTGTTCGCTCTCCTGGCACACCTTGCAACCAATTTTCAAAACTGAGTTCTATACCTTCTATCCCTTTTTCATCACGGTTAGTGATTCCAACGATTTGCGCTACTAATGGTCCTGTAGGGTAATAACGTTTAGATTCCTCTTTAAAACCAATACCTTTTAGCTTTAATTGTTGAATGTAGTTTGCTTTCTCAATCGAAACTTGTCTCGCAAGATAGGTAAATCGACTTGAAGGGTTATCAGCCACTTTAGCTAAAATTTCCTGTACAGTAATGCCAAGTGTATCAGCAAGTGCTTGCCATTTATCGTTATGCTCTACCCCACCTTGTTCTAAAACAAATTTAGGATCAATCCAAACAGCTTTAACAGGGATACTCACTGCAAATGGTCTACCCTCCCTATCAGTTATCATGCCTCTTGTAGGGGGGATCTCTTGCACTCGCAATGACCTTTTATTAGCTTGCGCAATAGAATACTCAGGCGAAATAATTTGTATCATAGCTATATAAGATGCTAGACAAATGAATACCGCTCCTAATACGGTATAAACGATCATAAATCGCCAACTTTGATTTGCTTTAGGCGTTTCTTTTCGCAAGTTTTTTTTATGGTAAGCTACGTTCATTTTTTTCTGTCTTATATATTAAATGTTATATCAACTACGTTACCTATCTGACCTATAGAATATTTTGCCAAATAGTTGCTTTTTATATTAATTTTACTATCCCTTATGGTCTTGGTGGAATCATCAGAATCCTTTCATTTTCAGGGACAATATGTTCCATTTTTAAACCTTGAGTTGCTATCGACTCTATTCTTTTCTGTTCACCTAGCGTATTTTCTTCTAATATTAAATTGCGCATTTCAATATCTAATGACCGCTTTACGACAGTGTTTTTTTCTTGTTCATGTCTTAATATACGAGTTTCATTGGTAGTTAAAATTGTCATTAGAGTAGTAATGATCACACCAATAAATAACAAAATAGTTAGTTTTGATCTTCTTAAAAAATCATTACCAATGATTCTAATTAAACTTTTCGTTTTAGCCATATTAGATTAATTTTTCTGCAATTCTAAGCATCGCACTTCTAGAGCGATTGTTAGAATTAATTTCTTCTTTAGATGGTTTTTTCTTTGGGATTTCACGTAATTTTAACGCCATAGCCCTTTGCGAAATTTGTTCGGTAGTAAGTGGTAACCCTCTTGGTAAACTAGGTAACCGTGAATGATTACGAATAAAATTTTTCACTAACCTATCTTCTAATGAGTGAAAGGTAATTACACTCAATCGCCCTTCTTTTTTTAATATATCCAAAGAATCACTTAATACTGATTCAATTTGCTGAAGCTCTTCATTAACTTTCATTCGTATAGCTTGGAAAGTACGCGTGGCTGGGTGTTTATTTTTATCTTTGATAGGCACAGTACTTGCCACTAAATTAGCTAGTTCTAATGTCCTTGTCATAGAATTAGTTTGCATTCTTAAGACAATAGCTGCCGCAATACGTTTTGCAAAACGTTCTTCACCATACTCTTTTAAAACTGTTTCAATTTCTTGTTCAGTTGCTAATTGCAACCATTTTTCAGCACTCAATCCGCGAGTAGTATCCATTCGCATATCTAATGGTCCATCACGCATGAATGAAAATCCACGCTCTGCATCATCAAGCTGAGGAGAAGACACGCCTAAATCTAGCAACAACCCATCAACGTGTCCCATTAACCCCAATTCATCTATATGAGCACTTAAATTAGCAAAGCCATCATGGATGATGGTTAATCTCTTATCATTCAGTTTTCTTGCTGCATCAATTGCTCTAAGATCTCTATCAACAACAATTAATCGCCCTTGGTCTGATAATTTAGAAAGTAAAAGACGGCTATGCCCTCCTCTGCCAAATGTACCGTCAATATAGATTCCATTAGCTTTAACATTTAATGCATCTACCGCTTCATTAAGCATTACAGTCTGATGTAAATACTCTGGTGTATGTACTTTTAAATCATTCATTCTATATTGCTCATGCTGACCTGTTATAATGAAAAATCTCTTAATCTATCTGTTAGCACTGATTCCATTGCTTTTTCAGCTTCTATATCTGCATCAATTTGTGCCTGCCACGCAGCTTCACACCACACTTCAAATTTATTTAATTGTCCGACTAACATAATAGATTTATCTAAGTTTGCATGTTGCCTTAAAGTAGGCGCAATCAATACTCTACCGGCACTATCCATTTGACATTCACTTGCATGTCCTAAGAGTAGTCGCTTAACTCGTCTTTCTGTCGGATCTAAACTTGATAACGTAGCTAATTTTTTTTCGATCACTTCCCATTGTGCAAGTGGATACAACAACAGACAGGGCTGGTGGAGATCAATTGTGCAGACTAATTGACCTTCATTTTGCTCTGTTAGCTCATCTCGATAACGTGTCGGTATAGCGATACGCCCTTTATTATCAAGATTAACTGCTGATGCACCTCTTAACAATTCGCCACCATGTATTTTTATCTCATTATTTCTATTCAATCAGCACGGCAATTTACAGTGTTACTCATTTACAATCCTAATTTAGAATGACTCATTTCAATTCAGTGGGATTTTCTACCACTTTATACCACATTTCCCCACTTTTTTATTCATTTCCTTTTAATTTACACCAATTTAAATTGTAAAATTCGTTACCATTATTTTTTATTACTGTAATTTCATACAGTATTACTGATAAAATATATTTTTTACAATATGTTACAAGCAAGCAAAAAAAAACCGCAACATTTCTGTTTGCGGTTTTTTATATTATTGTTTTATTTATATCTTTTAGTTACCTGATTATCTTATCTCCACGAGCAATTCCAACAATTCCAGAGCGAACAACTTCAACAATCTCAGCTACCTCTCCAATTGCATGATTAAATGCATCTAACTTTGCACTAGTTCCAACTAATTGAACAGTATATAGCTTAGAAGTAACATCAACAATTTGCGCCCTAAAAATATCTGCAATATCTTTAACTTCGCTTCTTGCATGACCTGCTGTTTTCACTTTAACAAGCATAATTTCACGTTCAACATATTGATCGGGTACAAGTTCTGTCACTCTTAACACATCAATAAGTTTATGAAGCTGTTTTTCAATTTGCTCAACATCTTTATTATCTGCGACTGTTTGGATAGTTATCCTTGAAAGCGTTGGGTCATCTGTTGGAGCAACTGTTAGACTATCAATGTTATAGCCACGCTGTGAAAATAATCCAACTACCCTAGATAGCGCACCTGACTCATTTTCTAAAAGTACTGATATAATTCTACGACGCATGATTAGTTCCCCTCTGAGCTTAGTGTATTTTCAGTTTTGCTTAGCCACATCTCATTCATAGCACCGCCTCTGATTTGCATTGGATAGACATGCTCAGTTTCATCTGTAATAACATCAACAAAAACTAATTTATCTTTGTAACTGAGTGCTTCTTTTAATTTAGGCTCTAGTTCTTCAGGGGTATTAATTTGTATACCTATATGGCCATATGCTTCAGCTAATTTAATAAAATCAGGTAATGAGTCCATATAAGAGTGCGAATGCCTGCCAGAGTAAATCATATCTTGCCACTGCTTCACCATACCTAAATAACGGTTGTTTAAATTTAATACAATAACTGGTAAATTATATTGCATAGCAGTTGATAATTCTTGGATATTCATTTGAATACTACCGTCACCTGTCACACAAATAACCGTTTTTTCTGGGAAAGCTAACTTAACACCAAGTGCTGCCGGCAAACCAAATCCCATCGTACCTAAACCACCTGAGTTTATCCAACGTCTTGGTTTATCGAAGGGATAATATAAAGCGGCAAACATTTGATGTTGGCCTACATCAGAAGTGATATAAGCATCACCTTCTGTCAATTTATATATCATCTCAATTGCAGCTTGTGGCTTTGTAACTGTCATATTGCGATTGAATTCTAGGCAGTTTTTACTACGCCATTGTTCAATTGATTCCCACCAAGTATTGATTGCTGTTTTATCTTGTTTGTGTGAACTTTCATCCAAACCTTCGACTAATTTTGCCAAGATATTTTTCGCATCCCCTACAATAGGAATATGTGCTGTTACTGTTTTTGAGATCGAAGTAGGATCAATATCAATATGAATAACTGTCGCATTTGGACAATATTTAGTTAAATTATTGGTTGTTCTATCGTCAAACCTTACCCCTACTGCAAAAATAACATCTGCATCATGCATGGTCATATTTGCTTCATAAGTGCCATGCATCCCTAGCATGCCAACACTATTTTTATGTGTTGCTGGGAATGCACCTAACCCCATTAGAGAGCTTGCAACAGGTAAATTTAATCTCTCACTAATTTTAATTAATTTTGCATGACAGCCAGCTGTAATTGCCCCACCACCAACATACATAACTGGTTTTTTAGCATCCATTAGTGTTTGAACAGCTCGTTTGATTTGTCCTTTATGTCCTTGAGTTGTAGGATTATATGAACGCATACTAACAGTTTTAGGAAATACATAAGGAAATTTCAAAGCTGGATTCACTGTATCTTTTGGAATATCAATAACAACAGGCCCTGGTCTTCCAGTTGAGGCGATATAAAATGCTTTTTTTATTAGCTCTGGAATTTCTTCAGCATGCTTAACCATAAAACTATGTTTAACAATAGGCCTTGAAATTCCAACCATGTCACATTCTTGGAATGCATCATACCCTATTAAACTACTTGGTACTTGTCCTGAAATAATTACAAGCGGAATAGAGTCCATGTATGCAGTAGCAATACCAGTAATCGCATTAGTAGCGCCAGGACCTGAGGTGACTAATACAACCCCTACATCCCCAGTTGCCCTTGCATAACCATCAGCCATATGAACGGCAGCTTGTTCATGACGTACTAAAATATGATCTATCCCACCTACGGTATGGATTGCGTCATAAATATCAAGTACAGCACCACCAGGATAACCAAATACGTATTTTACACCTTGATCGGTCAATGACCTTATCAACATCTCTCCGCCAGATAACATTTCCATTTTGGACCTCTATTATTTTTTAATTACCACATGATGCATCCATTTAATTTTCTAGCACTTTCCCTAGTATTTATCTTGTAAAACAAAAAACACCCTAGGCATTGACTTAAATACTAGGTTAAGTCAATCACTAGGGTGTCTCTTAAAATATATTAGCTTTAGCTAAGAGTGTTAACTCTCTCACGTAATTCTTTTCCAGGTTTAAAATGTGGTATAAATTTATCTTCTAATTTTACTTTATCACCAGTTTTTGGATTACGTGCAATTCTAGGTGCTCTATGATGAAGAGAAAAACTTCCAAATCCACGGATTTCAATTCTTTCACCTGAAGCTAAGTTTGAAGACATTAATTCTAAAACTTCTTTTACAGATGATTCTGTTTCAGCAACGCTCAGTTCGTTAAATTGACTAACTAAACGCTCGATTAATTCAGATTTTGTCATAATATTAACCTCATGAGTAATTGTGTGATAGCAGTGCGCTATCACACTGGAAAATATATCCTAATTTAGGATAGTTTAACCTTTAGCTGCTTTAAAAGCTTCAGCCATTGCATTAGTTGACGGAGTTTCCTCAGCCTTAGTATTAACAGCTGCAATTGCTTCTTTCTCATCAGCATCATCTTTTGCTTTTACAGAAAGTGTCACGACACGGTTTTTACGATCAACACCCATGAATTTTGCTTCAAGAGCATCACCAACATTAACAACTGTGGTTGCATCTTCAACTTTTTCTTTAGCAATATCAGCAGCGCGAACATACCCTTCAACACCATCAGCTAATTGTACGGTTGCACCTTTAGCATCAACAGCAATCACATTACCAGTTACAATCGCACCTTTTTTCATTGCTGTAACATAGTTGTTAAAAGGATCTTCATTCAGTTGTTTAATACCTAATGAGATACGCTCACGTTCTGCATCAACTTGTAAAACAACAGCGGCAATTTCGTCACCTTTTTTATAATCACGAACAGCATCTTCACCAGTTGCGTTCCATGAAATATCTGATAAGTGAACTAAGCCATCGATGCCGCCTTCAAGTCCGATAAAGATACCGAAGTCAGTAATTGATTTAATTTTACCTTCAACACGGTCGCCCTTGTTAAACGTTTCAGCAAAATGCAACCATGGGTTAGTTTTGCATTGTTTTAAACCAAGAGAAATACGACGACGTTCTTCATCGATTTCAAGAACCATAACTTCAACTGTATCGCCTAAGCTGACCACTTTTGAAGGATGAATATTTTTGTTAGTCCAATCCATTTCAGAAACGTGAACAAGACCTTCAACGCCTTCTTCAATTTCAACAAAACAACCATAATCAGTTAAATTGCTGACTTTACCTGTTAGACGTGAATCAACAGGGTAACGACGTGCAATTGATAACCAAGGATCTTCGCCTAATTGTTTTAGACCTAATGACACACGAGTACGCTCACGGTCAAATTTTAACACTTTAACAGTAACTTCTTCACCAACACTAACGACTTCGCTTGGGTGTTTAACACGTTTCCAAGCCATATCAGTGATATGAAGTAATCCATCAACACCACCAAGATCAACAAATGCACCGTAATCAGTAAGGTTTTTAACCACACCTTTAACTTCTGCACCTTCTTGTAGGTTTTCAAGAACTTGATCGCGCTCAGCTGTACTTTCTGATTCAATAACAGCACGACGTGAAACAACAACATTATTACGTTTTTGATCAAGCTTAATAACTTTAAATTCTAATTCTTTGCCTTCGAGATGTAAGGTATCGCGAACAGGGCGCACATCAACAAGCGAGCCTGGTAAGAATGCACGAATACCATTTAACTCAACTGTAAAACCACCTTTAACTTTGCCGTTGATTAGACCGATAACAGTCTCAGCGTCATTATGTGCTTTTTCAAGTACAATCCATGATTCATGGCGTTTTGCTTTTTCACGTGAAAGGATAGTTTCACCAAATCCATCTTCTATTGCATCTAATGCAACATCAATTTGGTCACCAACTTCTACTTCTAGTTGACCTTGTGCATTTTTAAATTGCTCTACAGGGATAGCAGATTCAGATTTAAGGCCTGCATCAACAAAAACAACATCTTTGTTAATACCAACTACCGTACCTTTAACGATTGTACCAGGACGAGTTTCAACAACTTTTAGGGATTCTTCAAACAGTTGAGCAAAAGATTCAGTCATATTAATAATCTTCAAATATTTTAAGTTTAACAGCCAGCAGGCTTCCTGCCGCTTGGGGTTGTGAATGAAACTCTTAGCCATCAGCTTCCTTGCACATGAGACAATAGTCTTCATGCTATTTTAATGTGAGTAGGAGGGAAGCCTCTAATCACAGTCAATAACTAAGAGAGTAAAAATGTAAACATAATGAAACATTTACATATAATATAAACAATTTGTTTGTTAATTTTAAGTGCTATTGCACAGAAACAATACATTCAAATTGATTAAAAGGCACAGAAATCTAACACTTTTTAGCCAATAAAACAAGATAATATCTATAATTTACCAAAAAATATTCATTTACTTACCTAAGCTGAATTTATTCATAATAAACTTCAAAGCAGTTTCATACACTTCGGTAATGGTTAAATGAGTGGTATCAATTATCAATGCGTCAACCGCCGCAATGAGAGGCGCAACAGCTCGGTTACGATCGCGTTTATCCCTCTCTATTATATCTTGCAAGACCTCTTCTGGATTACAAGGAGCACCAGCTTGTTTGAGTTGATAGATACGTCTATCAGCACGAGCTTGTGTGCTAGCATCAATAAATAATTTCACGCTTGCATTAGGAAAAACGACTGTACCCATATCTCTGCCATCAGCAACTAATCCTGGTTTGATTGCAAAATTTCTTTGGCGTTGTAATAGTGCGTCTCTTACTTCTGCAATTGTGGCTATTTTCGAGGCTGCGATACCAGTGCTTTCCTGCCTAACTGCCTTAGTAACATTTACACCGTCAAGATATACTTCAATAGAACTTTCATGAGACTTAAATTCAACATTTAAGGCTTTTGCTGTTTCCACTAGTTGTTTTACTGGTGCATTTTCCAACCCTTTATTTAGAATAGATAGCGCTAATACTCTATAAATAGCACCAGAATCTAAAAGTGTCCAGCCAAAATGCTGAGCTAATGCTTGGCTTAGTGTTCCTTTTCCAACACCGCTTGGTCCATCGACGGTAATAATTGGCACATCAATTTGTTCATTTTTCATTTTAATTAAATAACCTTACAAGCCATACACGTTAGTTAAATACATTCAATAGTATGATAAGCTTACTTGATTGAGTCTTGTGTTGAAAGTGATAAAAACTCTTTAAAATAGGTTGGGAAAGTTTTACTTGTACATCCCGGATCGTTAATCGTTACAGCTGTATTTGACAAAGCAACAAGCGAAAAACACATCGCCATTCTATGATCATTATAAGTATCAATTTTTGCCACAGTTAACTGGGTAGGCGGAGTGATATGAATATAATCATTACCTTCTTCAACAATAGCACCTACTTTTCTAAGTTCAGTCGCCATCGCAAATAATCTATCCGTTTCTTTTACTCTCCAGTTGTAAATATTACTAATCCTTGTCGGACCTTTTGCAAATAAAGCTGTAGTTGCAATTGTCATAGCTGCATCGGGTATATGATTTAAGTCCATATCAATTCCTTTTAAATTACCTCGTTCTGATTCAATATACTCTTCTCCCCAAGTAATTTTAGCACCCATTTTTTCTAATACATCAGCAAATCGAATATCTCCTTGCACACTATTTTTACCAATACCCGTAACCCTAACCTTACCACCTCTAATAGCCGCTGCTGCTAAAAAATAAGAAGCAGAAGAGGCATCACCTTCCACAAGATAACGACCTGGGGAAGAATAATTTTGTCCGCCTTTAATCTCGAAGCGTTCATATTCATGATTAATCACGTCAATACCAAATTGGGACATCATTTGCAAAGTAATATCAATATAGGGTTTAGAAACAAGATTGCCTTTAATTACAATTTCTGTATCTTGCATTGCAAGCGGTGCCATCATAAGTAAAGCAGTCAAAAATTGACTAGAAATCGTGCCATCTACCGTTAATTGCCCCCCTTCAAATCCACCTTCTATTTTAATGGGTGGGTATCCTACTTCTTCAACATAAGTTACCTTTGCTCCAGCTTGAATAAGTGAATCAACCAAATGACCTATTGGTCTCTCTTTCATTCTTGGCTCGCCAGTTAACAAAATGGGTGGATGTTCACTTAAACATAATGCAGCGGCTAAAGGCCGCATAGCTGTTCCTGCATTTCCTAAATAAAGCTCTAAGGGCTCTGTTTGATTTTGGGTTAATACGCCTCCCATACCAAACACTTTACAGCGTGTTTTATCTGACGAAAGTTCATATTTCACGTCTAATGTGGTTAATGCCTTGAGCATATAGTGCACATCATCGCTGTCAAGTAAGTTAGTAATTTCAGTCTCACCATGCGCAAGTGCAGCGAGCAGTAGGGCGCGATTAGAGATACTCTTTGAACCTGGTAAATTTATGGTGCCTGCAAAGTGCGAAATTGGTGTTAATGTTAATGCGTCAAGCATGAAAACCTCTTTTTTATATCTGGGAATAACAGAACCCTTTTAACTGCATAAAAGACTGTTATAGTTTAATCAATTTAATTCACTAATATTACTTTTAACAAATAATGGATAATATAAATCTTTAGAGCATTGAATAATTTCATTAGCCATGTCATCATTTATTGTTGTCACAATAGGTTGAGCAAAATACCGTTTTAAATAAACATTATTCTGTTCATGCTCATGCAAAATAGATAAATTTTTAGGCTTTTCACTTAAACTGTTTTGAGCATATTGAAAACAACTTTCAGGAAGTGCTAATAAGATACTCTGATGACCTCTTTGAAAATAATCTAATACAGTTAATAAATATTGGCTTGCCTCAGCTCGCGTTAATAACTCAAACTGTCTTATTTGCACGTCTTGTCCTTTAACGCCAACAAAAGTAGATTTTTCATTTTTTTGGCTTTTTAGTTCAAGTTCTTTTTCAGGTAAAGCAAGGCAATAAATAATATGTTTTAACCAAAAATTAAATGTATATTTTGCTCCCAAGCTACCAACTCGCCATTCAATCAATCCGTAATGCTTATCAATCTCAAGCCAACCAAGCAAATGCTTAATTTGACTTGTCACAGCAAATTCATCAATACCTTCAATTCTTGCAAATAGCTCAACCAGATTGAGATTAATTTCTAACATCATTTTTTGTTTGTTTTTTTCAAATAACTGGCTGTAACGCTCTTTTAAAACTAAATAGAGTGCATCAATAGTAATATTAGTTTCTTGCAAAACAAGTTCACCTGCGCTAAATGCAGGTAAATGACCTTTAGCCCTCAATAGTTCCCTAGAATAGTCAAACTCTATTGCGTTGACTTTATCCTCAAATAACTGTTTTTTCAATCCATATTTGGCAAGCCCATCAAGTGTAAAAGGCTCATCATTCTCAAACACTGTTGTGTATTCATTTAACACGACTCCCAATATAGATTTAAAGTAGTACTCAACCGGATGCTGGAAAAATCTAAGTAACGCTGTAAATTCAACCACAGGATCAAATTGATAAGGAATTGCTTGGTTAAATTCGCTGCCTAAAAGCTTTGTTTGATTCAAAGTAGATAACCATTCGCTGGCAAAACTTTTTTGATAACTTAGCTGAGATTGATTTATGCTGGGGGTATTGACGTCCTCTTTAAGTTGATAATTCTCAGGTGCATAAGGCACCCTAGAGTGTATCAGCATAAAGTGTTCTCGCATTTTTTTGCTACTATCATCACAAGAGAGTCCTTGAAAAGCCTCCAATACATAGCTTTGCGCTAAATAATCAATTAATTCACTTACAACTAAGGAAGGGTTCTTAGGCTGATTATCTTGAATACCTAATCCAACATAACTAATATACAACGCATCTTCGGCCGATATTATTGCCTCAAGGAAAAGGTATCTATCATCATCCCTTCGACTTCTATCACCTCTTTGGGTATGATTGTTCATTAAATCAAAACTGACTGGTGTCACTTTTCTTGGATAAAGTGCTTCACTCATTCCTAGTAGACAAACTTGCTTAAAAGGAATTGAGCGCATTGGCATTAATGTACAAAAATTAATTTTTCCTGCTAAAAATTTATGGCTACCTTTATCATTATCAGCAAGAATAAGCCAAGCTTCATGTAATAAATCAATATTAACACTTTGATGATAGCTAACCGTCAATCCAGATTGAACAACACTATCCCACACATCTAACAAAATAATTGATAAAGGCACTTCAGCATCATTAAATTCAAATAGGTCATCAAACAACTGAGTTAACATAGGCTGCCATTCACCCAATGTTCGGGCTTGCTGTAAATTATCCTGCCAAGCCATTAATCTCTCAATAATTTCACAAAATTGCCCCACCAATGCTGGCTCGATTTGCCCACCTCCATAAGGGGCTATATTTTGCCAAAGACCTGTGTTTTCTGATCTTGTCAAACCAAGTAGCAACCTATCTAACCCAAAACGCCAAGTAAATTGACCTGTAGGAGGCAATCCTTGATCCATTAACCATTCATCATCTCTTGCCCAATATATATGAGTTTGCTCTATCCAGTGCTGTAATTGACTTAGTGCATCTGGCGTTATGTTAAATTTCCGGCCAAGGGCAGGTACAGCAAGCAAAGTCATGATTTCCTCTACTTTAAATCGCTTGTCAGGCAATTGTAATAATTGACTGACAACCTCGACAATCGGATGAGTAGACTTCACACTTCTATCAGAAATTGAAAATGGTAAATATCTAGATTTTGGTGCATTACCAAATACAGCCTCAATATAAGGTGTATACAGAGCTATATCCGATACCATGACTACGACATCTTTTGGGGTTAATTCACTATTAGAATTAAACTGGTGCAGTAAGTAATCATAAAGCACCTCCACTTCCCTTAAAGTTGAGTGGCAGACATGAAAAGAAACACTTAAATCATGCTCATCCAGAAGAACTTTTGAGCGGCTATTTTGATAATCACTTTCTTTTAGCCCAAGCACTTGCCGGTTAGTTAAGTTTAAGATATCTGCTTTAAGTTGCGACAATAAATTATCAGATGGCTCTTCAACAAATGCCTCGATTTCTTGTACATGTCTCAAACTCGCAAATTGGAATAATTGATCTCTAGCTAATTTCCCCCAATTAGCTAGTAATGGATGAACAGTATCAACCATATCACTTAAAGGTGGGTACTTCGATAAATTCAAATCAGCAAATGAAAAAGTTGTTTTAATATTCTGTTCTAAATTATTTCGTTTAAGGGGTAATTGTAATCTGTGCCTAATTTGAGTAGCGATTTCTTGGATATCTGCCCAATAATAACGACAAGGATTAGTATACATTAAATGAACATCACAATGGTTGCCTAATGCTTCTAAAACCTCAATATATAAAGGTGGCAAAGCAGATATACCACAAATGAAAATTCTTTCTGGTAAATTCAAACTACCTGGAGTCGCTTTATTTAAATATTCAATTAATTCGTCATACATTGAAGCTTTATGAGATAAAATCAAATTTTTAGAAGCTGCATATTCATTTAGTTTCTTTGATATATCTAGCCATAATAATGCTTGCCATGCTTCAGCTTCTCCTAGGCTATCGATTCGATTTCCTTTTTCCCACGCAATCGTCCATTCTGGTCTATACACTAAATAATGGTCAAAAAGATCTGCGCATTTAAGGGCTAAATGGTATAATTTTTTATCTTGAACATCATCTGATAAATAACGTTTAATGCTTTCAAATTCAGAATATTTTAATTGTTGGGGCAAGCTATCCATCAGTAACCAGGTCATAGTAAGCTTATCGAATTGCAACTCACCAGCACGCCCATCATGTTGTTTTAAAGATGTGAATAAACGCCACAAATAGGTTGCGGGTAAAGGAAAATCAACATTTGCCAGTACACCTAATGTTTGACCGAGCTCTATTTGAAGCCATTTTGCCATTCCTGAACTTTGAACGACTATTGTCTCTTTTTGCATAGCAGATCGTAAAGGAGACATTTGCATCAGATGTGCGATAAGATTTTTTAAAACGTCTAACTTATTTGAATGGTAAATAGTGAACATGTATTATGGCCTCAAAAAATATGAGCGTTATATTTGACAAATGCTATGCCAACTTTTTACTTAAATTTGCACATGACAAGAATGATTTAAAACCACCTTTAAAATTTAGTGATAAAACAAGTGATCTGCATATATGAAAAATCCACCTAAACCGCTTAGTTCACTGTTAGAACAATTCAGTGATAGTAATAAACCATTACAATCGCTCATGAGTCAATCTGCTGCCTTAAAAGAACTCAGTAAAGCACTTAAAACCATTTTGCCTCCAAACATGCGTCCACATGTCAGGGCAGCGAATTATCGTGAAGGGACACTTATCCTTCACATTAGTAGTGCAGCTTGGCAAATGCATCTTAATTATATGCGTGAAGAACTCATATCTACATTAAGGCAATCTGTATTACCAAGTCTAGTTTCTATCAGTTTTAAGATTAATCCTGATATATTAACATCAAATTTGCAATCTACCGAGCTTAGCGAATATAAATTAAAAAAACCGATTGCTTTTACCTTAAAAAATCCCAGAAAACTCAGTCTACAAAGTAGTGAGATTTTAATTAATCTTTCACACAGTGTTTCGCCTGCACTTGCTAAAGCGTTAAAAAATTTGGCAATTCATGGAATGAAATAACCAGATTCTACACTCAATTGCTAGAACTGTATAAGCCTAATTGTGCTAATATAGTTCAATTTGATTAAAAGTTGATTTTTTGAGCTAATAGAAAATACTTTGAGGATAAGACAAACTATGTATTTAACTGATGAACAAGCACTTGACATCGCATTTGAATTATTTAGTGAACTTGCAAGTGATAATTTAAACCCAGATGAGATGTCTCTTTATAACACTCATTTTTCTTCAACTGGATTTATTGAATTATATGATTTTGAGCCTTCTACGTTAGATGAAATTGCCCTTGACCCTAATGAGCATGAAACTACTATCAAAGTAGATGAGAAGAGCGGCGACCAATTTGTAGAGATATTAATAGGGGCTCGTCCCTCCCCTAATCAAGCTGAACTTTTATTTGCAAAAATTGTACTTAATCTCAAAAAAGAAGATAAGCACAGCCATATTCAGTGGATGAGCGATTTATATTAAAATAGAATTTAGAACAAAGCCATCGTTTAAAAGAAACGAACACGATGGCTAAATTTAAGAAGGGCTTATGATTTTTGAGGCAAGTCTATTTTGTAGGTACTGCACTCTTTATTTTTAATTTGTGCATAAAAATCGTTACCTTTATCATCAACTAAAATGAATGCAGGAAAGTTTTCCACTTCAATTTTCCAAATGGCTTCCATCCCTAGTTCCTCGTATTCAACACACTCTAGCTTTTTAATACTTTGTTGAGCTAATACAGCTGCAGGCCCACCAATGCTACCGAGATAAAACCCACCATGTTTTTGGCATGCATCAGTCACTTGCTGACTACGATTTCCTTTAGCCAACATAATTAAGCTACCACCATGAGATTGAAGTAAATCAACATAAGAATCCATTCGACCTGCAGTCGTTGGTCCTAATGACCCTGATGGATAGCCTTCAGGGGTTTTGGCAGGTCCAGCATAATAGATAGGGTGATTTTTAACATAATCTGGCAGCCCTTCACCGCTATCGATTCTTTCTTTTAATTTAGCATGTGCAATATCCCTAGCGACAATGATGGTCCCTGTTAGCGATAACCGAGTTGCAACTGGATATTGAGACATCGTCTTTAATATCTCGCTCATTGGTTGGTTGAGATCGATATGAACTACTTCACCCTCACCTGCTTTACTTAATGCTTCAGGGATGTACTTGCCAGGGTTATCCTCTAATTTTTCTATCCAGATACCATCCTTGTTAATTTTGGCTTTAATATTTCTATCGGCTGAACAAGATACCCCCATACCAACAGGGCACGATGCGCCATGTCTAGGTAGTCTAATCACTCTAATATCATGAGCAAAATATTTTCCACCAAATTGGGCCCCGATACCAAAATTTTGAGCTTCCGTTAATAATATTTTTTCTAGCTCAACATCTCTAAATGCTTGACCATGCTCATTCCCTACTGTAGGCAACGTATCATAATAATGTGTTGATGCCAGTTTAACTGTTTTGAGATTCGCCTCAGCAGAAGTACCGCCTATCACAAATGCAATATGATAAGGAGGGCAAGCTGAGGTCCCAATAGATTTCATTTTTTCAACTAAATAATTTTTTAACGTCGCTGGATTCAATAGTGCTTTAGTTTCTTGATATAAAAATGTTTTATTTGCAGAACCCCCACCCTTAGCAATGCATAAAAAATGATATTCATTGCCATCAACAGCATAAAGATCGATCTGAGCTGGTAAATTAGTGCCCGTATTGACCTCTTTATACATATCTAAAGGGGCATTTTGAGAGTAACGAAGATTATTTTGCGTATAAGCATGATAAACTCCTTTTGATAACGCCGCTTCATCCCCTTTTCCAGTCCAAACCTGCTGGCCTTTTTTACCCATAATGATCGCTGTGCCTGTATCTTGGCAAGTCGGTAATACGCCTTTTGCTGCAATTTCAGAGTTTCTTAAAAATTGCAATGCAACATATCTATCGTTATCACTGGCTTCAGGATCGTCTAAAATAGATGCAACTTGTTGTTGATGGCTTCTGCGCAACATAAAAGAGGTATCATGAAAAGCTTGTTGAGCTAATAAAGTTAACGCTTCTGGTTCTATTTTTAAGATTTCTTGCCCTTCAAATTCTGTCGTTTTGACAAAATCACTGCTTAATAAATAATATTCTGTTCCATCATCTGTTAAAGGAAAAGGAGCTTGAAAGAAAAACGGTTTATCTGACATGATATTATCCTTAAATTGCATGTAGCTTGCATTCAACCTATTGAAGGCTAGCAGAAAAGTTAGATTAAAACCTGCATAATCTAACCAAATCAATATTACTATATGAGTTCAGGTATAAGAGTAGCATAGACATCAAGTTACACGCAATTTGAACACTCTAATTACGTGACTTACTTACCATATATCGACACTACAAAGCCAATAAACACATGCCATCTCAATTTTTTAACCACCTCCCCCTCACACGCTCAGTACCTAGGGATGTGTAAAAGTATCGTATTTTTTGGCTTTTAAGCCACTTTTAAAATTCAGTGTGCATTCTTCTTTCATTGAAATTACCCAATGCAATCATAACATTTTTAGTAAAATTGCCACTTAATTTGGATTATCGTTTTTTTTAAAACACGAAGATTGCAGTGATTAAATCAATCGTACAGAATCATCATCTGAGCACGTAATGCATAGTTTGATGTCTTTGTTCTGACATTGATCTAGGTATTTTTCTATAGCATGCCAAAATGTGATGGTTGTTTTAAACATCACTAATAAGCATACCGCGGTACTGATTTCATCACAAAAAAATGCAGATTCTGCCTGCTTACGATAAAAACCATTCAATCCTCTTGCTCGCCCGATATTGATCCATGATCGGCTCATAGCAATCCAATCATGATTGACAGGGTGATACTCTTGGCAAAAATAGAATGTGCTATCCCACCCATTATCGACATCATAGAATAAACAAATCGCTTTTGCTTGCTCAGCTTGAGCCCGTTCAATACAAATAGGAATATAGTGTTCAAGGGTATGTTGATACTTTTTCAGAGGAACTGAGAGTATTTTGTCAATTAGAGTATTGTCTAATTTCAAAGCTATTGCAGTATCCATCACATACTCTTGTGCTTGTGCAATATTGCCGCTTTCAATTAATTCTTTGCATTTCGACCAATAATTGTAATAATTCATCCATCCAATGCCTATTCGATAAACTTACTATGGCTCATATCTCTATGGGCCATAGTTAAAATTAACGTGATGCCTAAAACCTTTAGAATGAGGTTATTCGCCAAATATTAAGGCAGTGGGGTCACCCTCATCATACGCATACCCTCTATACATTCCCTCACTATTGAAACATAAACTGATATTACCCCATTTATCCACCGCGATGAGCCCACCCTCTCCGCCCATCGATTTTAGTTTCGATATCACGACTTCTTCTGTTGCTTGGGTAAGGGTATAGTCTTTATATGTCATTAAAGCATGTACATCAAAAGCAGCGACTGCTCTCATAAAGACTTCACCAGTGCCAGTACATGAAATAGCGACACTCTCATTATTAGCATAGGTGCCTGCGCCAATAATTGGGCTATCGCCAATTCTGCCAACCTGTTTATTTGTCATCCCACCTGTTGAAGTCGCTGCAGCCAGATTACCTTCAGAGTCTATAGCAACCGCGCCAACCGTTCCAAATTTATGTTTTTCATCTAAGGGAGTCAATTCAGGTAAAGGGACACTGGATTTCCCACTATGATCAAGCACCACTCCTTGATTATTTTTGAGCGCTTCATGCAGTTGGTTTCGTCTAAATTCCGTTGAAAAATAATCTTTATCCACCATCTCAATATGATGTTTCCTTGCAAACGCTTCGGCGCCTTGGCCTGATAATAGGACATGTTCGCTCTCTTGCAAAACTTTTTTAGCCGCAATAATCGGATTTTTAATCTGCGCGACACCTGTAATCGCACCGGCTTGTAAGCTTGCCCCATCCATAATTGCGGCATCTAATTCATGTGTGCCTTCATGGGTAAATACGGCGCCATAGCCCGCATTAAACAAGGGACAATTTTCTAAACCTATCACCGCTTCAGTCACAACATCGATAGCTGTTGCACCTGATTTCAAAAGCTGTTGGGCCTTTAACAGTATTTCAGTTAACGCTTGTGTGTATCGTTCAGCTTGCTCTTGTGTTAAGGTAGATTGGCTAATTACCCCCGCTCCTCCATGAATCACCACAACAGGTCTAATTTTTTTCATCCTGACATTCCTTAATTGACATTCTTAACTTGATAATTTTAATTGTCATAGCTTAATCACTTCTATTCTATCGTCTATGAAAGAAAGACTTAGTTGAGTGTTTCTGCATGATGACAAGCCACTTTTGAAGAACCAATATGCCTTAATTCAGGCACAACCTCTTTACATTTATCTGTCGCAAAGGGGCATCGCTGATGAAAAACACATCCTTTAGGTAAATTTAAGGGACTTGGTAATTCACCTGTAATTTCAATGGTCGCTCGCCTATCCTCTGGATAAACCATTGGTGTTGCTGATAACAGTGCTTTTGTATAAGGATGCAAAGGCGTCTGATACAGTGTTTTCTTGTCACTTATCTCAACCGCTCGACCTAAATACATCACGAGGACATTGGTTGCAATATGCTCTACAACAGATAGATTATGCGAAATAAATATGTAACTTGTGTTAAATACATCTTGCAGATCCATGAATAAATTCAATACCTGCGCTTGAATTGACACATCTAACGCGGATGTTGGTTCATCTGCGATAACGATTTCAGGATTCAGCATCATCGCCCTAGCTATGGCAATTCGTTGCCGCTGCCCACCTGAGAACATATGGGGATACCGTTCAGCAAATTCAGGTCTAAGCCCAACCTTCTGCATCATTTCAGTTACCTGCTCTCTTCGCTCTGCTGAAGATAACGCTGTGTTGATGCGCAGTGGCTCCTCAAGCTGCGTTGAAACTTTTGCTCTTGGATTTAACGAGGCATAGGGATTTTGAAATACCATTTGCACTTTTGACCTAAGGGATTTTAATTCATCTCGCCTTAAGTTATGAGTGCTTTGACCATTAATAATGACCTCTCCACTCGTTGGCTTTTCTAGCAATGTCAGTTGTCTTGCAAGAGTCGACTTTCCGCATCCAGATTCACCCACTACGGCTAAAGTTTCACCTTTATTGAGAGTAAAATCCAACCCGTTAAGTGCCTTTATCGCCCCTTGCCCTTTTTTGCTAAAAAACGATCCAGTAAGCCAATGACCTGATCCTGCATAATGTTTAGTTAAGTTCTTAACAACTAATGGTGTTGTTTTATCTGTCATTGCAATTCCCCCTCATTTTGCCTATGGATAATTGTCTCTAGAGGATAATGACATCTAACTTGCCAATTACTTGTTGGCTGTACATCACTCTTATTTAAAGTTAATTGTGGATGATGATTGACACATTCAGGTTTCACGTAGGGACATCGTGGTGACAACAAACATCCTGCGGGCCTGTCTGATTGCCCTGGGACAATACCTGCTAACGAACTTAATCGTTCTGCTCCTTTGCTATGCTCTGGTATCGCTTTAAGAAGCGCTTCGGTATAAGGGTGAGCGGGTCGCCTAAATATGTCTGGTACAGGAGCAACCTCAATGACTTCACCTGCATACATCACAGCGGTCCTTTGGGCTATTTCAGCGACAACAGCTAAATCATGAGTGATGAGAATCAATGACATATTATATTTTTTTTGAAGCTGAACCAATAACTTCATAATTTGAGCTTGGATAGTCACATCAAGAGCAGTAGTCGGTTCATCAGCAATTAATAATTTAGGATTACATGCAATCGCCATTGCAATCACCACTCGTTGGCACATACCACCTGAAAGTTGATGTGGATACTGATTCATACGTTTTTCAGGAGAAGGGATTTCAACCATTTTCAATAACTCAATCGTTCTCTCAGTCAGTTTATTTCCTTTTAACTTCTCATGAAGCTCAAGCACTTCCATAATTTGCTTACCGACAGTATAGCTTGGATTAAGGGAAGTCATCGGATCTTGAAAGATCATCGCAATCTCTTTGCCAATAATTTTACGGCGATTAGCAGCAGAGAGTGTTTTCAGATCGGTGCCTGCAAAATTGATGGTGGTCGCTGTGACTGTCCCTTGCTTATCTAATAGTCCCATTAACGCCATCATCGTCACGGATTTACCTGATCCGGACTCTCCTACAATACCGAGAATTTCGCCTTGTTTGACATGTAAATTAATTTTATCAACAGCTTTAAAGGTTTTGGTTCCTTTACCAAAGGTAACACTGAGATCTTGAATGTCTAATAGCAATGGTGCTTCTGTTAATTCGGTCATGACTGCTCCTTAACTTGCTTGCTTTAATTTAGGATCGAGCGCATCTCTTAAGCCATCACCGATAAGATTAATAGAGATAACCGATAATAAAATGGTGAGCCCAGGATAGGTCACAATCCAAGATGATTGAGTGATATATTCCCTTGCTGAGGCAAGCATTGTTCCCCATTCAGGTGCAGGAGGCTTAACCCCTAACCCCAAGAAACCAAGTGCCGCAATCTCTAAAATAGCGGAAGAAAAACTCATCGTCATTTGAACAATTAAAGGCGCTAAGCAATTTGGGAGCAATGTAATAAACATTAATCTCAATACTCCTGCTCCTGCGACTCTTGCAGCCAAGACATATTCTTTATTCAGCTCTGTCATAGCTGTTGCGCAGGTTAACCTAACATATGCAGGTAACGAGGCTACTGCAATTGCTATCATGGCATTGAGTAATCCTTGCCCTAAAATCGCCATTATCGCAACAGCGAGTAATAATGTAGGAAGCGATAACATCACATCGACAACCCTCATGATAACTGTCCCAAGCGTTCTAGGAAAAAAGGCCGCTAACAAACCTAATATTACCCCTGGGATCACCGCAAATACTACAGCACAGGCGGCAATAAAGAGCGATAATCTGCCACCATGAATAATTCTTGAAAAAATATCTCGGCCGGCTTCATCAGTACCTAATAAAAAAGTGCTATTGCCCTTTTCAGTCCAAGCAGGTGGGACTCTTAATGCATCTCTAAATTGCTCAATAGGATCGTGAGGTGCTATCAAAGGGGCGAAAATTGCGGCTAGTAAGATCATGATTAAAAAAATCAAGCCAAATACTGCCCCTTTATTTGCACTAAAGTTAATCCAAAATGACCAAAGTGTTGAAGGTTGAGATAGTTGTTTTGTTTTTGCAAGTGCTGTGGCTATCTCTTGATTAAGATTCGCACTGCTCTCTATAGAATCAATATTTTTCACTTAAACTCCTTAAGACTTGCCGTGACGAATTCTTGGATTGATCACACCATATAAAATATCAACTACTAGATTAGTAAAGATAACCAATGTCGCAATTAATAAAATGCCATTTTGTATGATAGGGTAGTCTCTTTTACCAATAGCATCTATAAGCCATTTTCCTATTCCTGGCCAAGCAAATAATGTTTCAGTTAACACGGCGCCACCTAACATTGCACTGACACTTAAACCAATAACGGTCACGACTGGAATTAATGCATTTTTAAGCGCATGTCCGAATATGACTTTACGAGGTGACAATCCTTTAGCATAAGCCGTTCTTACATAATCTTCTTTCAACACTTCTAACATTGAAGAACGGGTCATACGAGAAATGATCGCAAGCGGGATGGTGCCTAATACAATCGTCGGCAATATCAGATGTTTCAAAGCATCTACGAATGCACCTTCCATCAGATAAGGATCTGTAAAATGTGCCCAGATGACATCAATTAACATAAACCCTGTGATAGGCTCTATATCGTAATCTAAACTGATTCTCCCAGAAACCGGCGTCCAGCCAAGCCCGACTGAGAAAAACATAATTAAGATCAGTGCCCACCAAAAAATTGGCATAGAGAATCCCGTTAAAGAAAGCCCCATAACACCATGGTCAAAAATAGTACCTCGTTTTACTGCGGCTAACACACCTAGAGGAATGCCAACTACCACAGCAAATAACATTGCAAATATTGTTAATTCAAAGGTTGCTGGAAATCTTTCGAAAAATTCAGCCCAAACAGTATCTTGTGAGGTAAATGATCGCCCAAAATCTCCCTGTAGAATATCCATTAAATAACGCCCATATTGGATATGCAGGGGTTGATCTAACCCTAAATTCTTTAAAACTTCTGCATGATATGCAGGATCCAATCCACGCTCACCCATCATAATTTCTACAGGATCACCTGGAATTAACCTGACTAAGCTAAACGTGAGTAATGTAATTCCCAAAAAAGTGGGGATTAGCATCAATAACCGCTTTAAAATAAATGTTAACATTGTGCCTACCTAATAATTCGTAATATGATGAAAAGAAAATTTATTTGCCCCCATCAATACTCAATATTTGTCCAGTAATCCAAGAGGACGCATCAGACGCAAAAAAAAGCACACCATTTGCAATATCTTCAGCCTTGCCTAATCGACGCATTGCGATGGAATCTAAAATCTGTTTTTGTTTCTCTTCCCCAAATTTCTGCCATTGCTTTTCACTGCTTGGATTTGATCTTACAAACCCAGGTGCGATGCTATTAACCGTAATACCATAGGGGCCTAATTCATGAGCAAGTTGCCTTGTTAAACCAATTTGGGCGGCTTTAGAAGATGCGTACGCTTGAATTCCCGTCAAACTTATCCCTAATCCTGCACCGCTTGAAATATTGATAATACGCCCAAATCCTTTTTCTTTCATAAGTGGGGCGACTGCTTGTGAACACCAAAATGTACTATCTGTATTGACTTCAAATAAAGCGCGCCATTCATCAACCGTAATCGATTCTATAGGCTTACCTTCTTGCCCTCGAACGCCTCCTGCGCAATTGACTAAAATATCAACTGAACCAACCTCTTGGATAAACGCTTTCACCGCTTGCTGATTGGTCACGTCAACTTGACGCCCTTGTGTCGTTCCACCACATTTTTTGACTGTTTCTTGTAGAAGATTTTCATCTATATCACATACAAAGACGGATGCACCATGTTTCGCAAATGCATAGGCAATCGCCTGGCCAATGCCTTGAGCCGCACCTGTCACAACGACTGTTTTACCGGTAAAATTAAATGACATAACTGACTCCTTTGACAAAGAGATAATAAGCTACCTTAAATAAAAATGTTATTACCAATCTAATTATCATTAAAAATGATTGATTATATTTGATTGATCCGAATTAAGTTCTCTAGATTAGAGGCACAAAGCGGTTGCCCATCTTCAATGAGGTGGATACCATCAACCAAAGCACTTAATAACGGTGTATTAATCCCACATTCACTTGCGATCTTAATAATCACACCTAACTGTTCATTAACTTCTGTTTTACGTTTATGTATTGCTAAATCACGCCAAATTCCACTATGCGTTTTAGCTGATTTTCGATTAAATGCGACCATGTCATCAATCGAAGCATGGCTCAATTCAATAGGGGCTTGAGCTGTAAATGCATCTGGATTAAACCCATTGAATCCTTCTAAAGGAATGTCTTGTGCTTTAGCAACAGCACAAACCTCTTTTGCAAGTGCAATGAGAACTGAACGGTATTTAGGATGATGCAAAATATCAACAATCGAATCATTGGTCAGTGCAGTGGCAAAAAGGAGCGCCCCATAGGCCAATTTTCCCCATAAAAAACTAAAAATTCTATCCGTTACAATTGCGTTAGGTTCAAATTGCTTCATCCATTCTAATATCGTCTGCGCTCTATCTGAAATCGATCCATCCATTTCACCAAGAACCACCGCCCCTCTACCAGCATAATGAATATGGCCTGGTTCAAGAATATCTGCGCCGAAATTAATAAAGCATCCTAAGGTTCTCTGTTGACCTACAATACGGGCAATTGTATGTTCATTTAAGCCATTTTGAACCGAGATAACCACTCCCGTAGGACTTAAAAAAGGCCGTAACTGTTCGCATGCTTTTTCGGTGTGTAATGCCTTGGTACACAAAAATATGTGTTCAAATGAATGGGAAAAATTCTGTGCTAATTGTTCTGGCAAGTAAGCTTTAGCTGGCACCGAAAAAGTTTCAATCGGGCCACTAATCGTTAATCCTTTGCTGTTTATCGCATTAACATGTTCTTGATTACTATCGACCAAAATAACGTCAAATCCAGCTCTAATCCAATAAGCCGCCAGCGTTCCGCCCATTGCCCCTGCGCCCCAAATGACACATTGAGAATTATTCATATTAACCTCATTTTAAAACTTCATTCATGACTCAATAAGAGATTCAGCACTCTATTTATGACCAAGGCCCTTCTAAAATGGCACGTGTTTCATTAACAGCAACGTTCCACATTGCGAGCTCATCTTCTTCACTTCTTTGAAACCATCCACCGAAATTGCCTTCTGCTAAATACGCTTTTGATTCTTCTGCATTCATAATGGCATAGCGTTGATAATCAATAGGGGGTTTCTGATGGTCAGGAGAAGGTGCCTCTTTTAACCTTGTCCAAGGTAGATTTTCCATCCAAGATGCGTGAGATGAAGTAGGATCAATTTCCCTCACAGCCGCAAGCGTTTTTGGCGCATTCCACCAATTATAAAAGCGAACTTTTACCTCTGGATTGTTCAACATCCATTCTGCTGCAGCGCTTTGGGCTGGTTGGTTTCCACCGTGTCCGTTAACTAATACGATACGTTTAAAGCCACTGCGTTTTAAGCTATCTAACATATCTTGAATTAATGCAACATAAGTCGAGACCTTGAGCGTAACAGTGCCCGCAAATCCAGCAAAATATGGGGTAATGCCATAAGGAATCGCGGGATAGACAGGAATGCCTAGCGGCTCTGCTGCATCTACTGCGACTTTTTCAGCTAAAATCATATCCACGGCCATACTTAAGTAAGCATGCTGCTCAACACTGCCTAAGGGCACAACCACCCTATCATCGGTTTTTAAATACTCTTCTATTTGCATCCAATTCATATCTGCAATTTTCACAATGACTCCTTGATATATTGTTTAGAATTAAAGATCATACAACTTAGCAAACTTCTGCTCTAGATAAGTTAAATAGTCAGAAGGATCAATTCCTCTACCTGTAACGTTCATCAGTAACTCGTCAGGCGTGTACGTTCTACCATGAGATAAAATATTCTTAGTCAGCCAACTTAGCAAAGAATCATATTTAGCTTGGGAAAGATCTTGGTCAAGATAAGGCGCCTCTTTTAATGCAGCCTGCATAAATTGTGCAGCCATGACATTACCAAGCGTATAGGTTGGAAATGAACCTATCATACCTTTTGACCAATGGATATCTTGTAATACCCCTTCAGTATCAGTGCTTGGCATAATACCAAGATATTCTTGCATTTTAGCGCGCCAGTATTCAGGTAACTCTTTTACAGATAAGCTGCCATCCATTAATCCCATTTCAATTTCAACTCGCAGCATAATATGCAAATCATACGTTAATTCATCCGCTTCGACACGAATCAAACTTGGCTCAGAGCGGTTGATTGCTCGATAAAAGTCAGAAAGTGAAATATCATCCAATGTTCCTTTGAATGTCTCTTGCAATAAGCCATAATGATTTTGCCAAAATTCAAATGAGCGACCTACCCTATTTTCCCAAAGCCTTGATTGAGACTCATGAACACCATAGCTTGTTCCAGCAACCGCATATAATCCGATGAGATCTAAGGTAAGTGCGGTTTGATTTAATTCAGGGGCCACATTCTGTTCATATAAAGCGTGACCTGCTTCATGCAAGGTACCAAACAGGCCTGCATTTAGAAAATTAGGATTAAAACGGGTAGTAATTCGAACATCATCCCTTGTCATTGAAATTTCAAACGGATGTGTGGTGGTATCTAAACGTCCCCTTTTAAAATCATAGCCAATTTTAGAGGCTAAGGAATGTGAAAATGCACGTTGTTTTTCAATTGGGAAAGATCTAAATAAAAAATCATTATTGGGCTTAGGGGCTTGATGCACCTTTTTTGCTAATGGCACTAACCGTGCTTTTAATTGTTCAAATAACGACTTTAATACAGGTACTTGAAGTCCGGTCTCAAATTCATTTGTCGCCACTTCATACGGATGATTAACATACCCTACCCTATCTGCAATCTCTTTTTTTAAATTCACAATGCGTTCTAAGTAGGGCTCAAATAGAGAAAACTGATTCGTCGCACGGCCTTCTCTCCAAGCAATTTCTGCCAAAGAACATAATTCAGCTTGTTTAGTCACTAATTCTGTTGGGATCTTATCAAAATAGGCGATGGCATTTTTGACAGCTTTGACACTGCGACTTTCGATTAAGCTCAAGTTAGGATTATCATCTAGTTGGGCAACCGCAGTTTTCATCTCTTTTGATAAGATACGTTGCTGCGCCAATTTACTCAGAAGGCCGATTTGTTTACCTCTATTCTCACTTGCTTTTTCTGGCATGCCTGTACTTGCATCCCAATTAAGTAAATTAATAATATTGAGAAGGTGACTAATTTCACTGATTTGTTCGTTAAATGCATGATTGACCATAGATAACATCCTATTGATAAACGATTTTAAAACCTAGTTTAGAAAGTTGATTGCCTTAAACTTCGTTGTTAAGTGCGCGCGATAATGAATATGCGCGCACTTGTGTTGATTCACTTATGTTATATTTTTAGCCTATTCAATGATGTCAGCATCAGCATAAGAGTTTAACGTTAATGGACTTGCCACGACGCCTGTCACTTTTTTATTAATCGCTATTGCATTTAATGGGTGGAATAGTGTTACCCAAGGCACCGTGTCATTGAAAATCGCTTGCGCTTCTTGGTACATCAACACACGTTTCTCATGATCGGTCTCTGCCCTTGCATCTTTGAGTAGTTGATCAAAAGTTTCATCACACCATCTTGAGAAATTGCTCCCGTCAACTAAGCCTGAACAGGAGAAGTTATTTGATAAGAAATTATCAGGATCACCATTATCAGAGGCCCAACCTAATACCGCAGTCGTATGTTCACCATCACGGGCACGGCGCAGTAATTCACCCCACTCAAGCGTTTTAATGTCTGCGTTGACGCCAATTTTTTGAAAATCAGCTTGTAATAATTCTGCTGTTAATTTCGGATTTGGGTTAGAGCCACTTGTACCAGGTCTGACCCAAATTTCCATGTTAAATCCATCCGCTAATCCCGCTTCACTTAATAACCGTTTAGCTTCTTCGATATTAAGATCGAATTTTGGCACATTATTATTGTAACTCCATTGTGTTTCTGGATAAGGATTTGTTGCAGGCGTTCCTGCTCCTGCTGTCACCACATTAATTAAATTAGGTCTATCAACCGCTAAAGCGAGTGCTCTTCTGACAAGCTTATTATCTAAAGGGGGTTTTTGCATATTTAATTGTAAATAAGACGTGGTTAATGCACTGCCTTTAATGAGTGTTAGGTTCTCATTATTATCAAATTCAGCCCAATCTTGTGGACTTGGATACAGCATAACATCACACTCGCCTGCTTTTAATCTTTGTAGGCGAACTGAGGCATCTGGCGCAATACTAAAAATGAGTTGGTCTATTTTGGGTTTGCCTCTGAAATAACTGTCATTTGCTTGGTAACGAATACTCTGATCCTTGTTGTAACGCTTAAAGACAAAAGGACCTGTACCGATTGGCTTGGTGTCCATGTCTCTAAAATTGCCTGATTTTTCTAATATAGCGGCATATTCACTCGATAAAATAGACGTGAATCCCATCGCTAAGTCAGCAAGAAAAGGCGCTTCTGATCTTGTCAATTTAACTTGTACAGTGTAATCATCGATTTTGTTAACTGATTCAATGAGATTTTTAAAATCCATAGCTTGTGCATAAAACCACCCTTGAACAGCTGTTTTGTACCAAGGATTGGTTTCATCTAACTGCCTCGTTAGGCTATAAACCACATCATCTGCATTCATAGGCCTTGTTGGTGTAAACCAATCAGTTGTATGAAAATTCACCCCTTGCCTGAGATAAAATGTGTAAGTTTTACCATCCTCACTAATTTCCCAACGTTCAGCTAAAGCAGGTCTTAATTCAGTTGTACCTGGCACAAAATCAATTAATCGATTATAAATCGCTTCTGAAGACGCATCTGCTGTCGAATTAGCATGATAGAGTGAGTAATCAAATCCATCAGGACTCGCTTCAGTACAGACTTTCAACGTTTTAATCTCATCTGCAAATGTTAAAGGTGACATCATCATTAATAAGCTTGCTGACATCGTTAATGCAAATTTTTTCATAGCTCTTATCCTCATAATTATTAGTGGAATTTTAAAACATAATGACTTCATTTATTGTTTACAGCTGGTACGGATTAAAATCTTACCTCTACATTTGCTCGCAAAGCTGCATTTAGGATATGCAATTGCATGGCTTCTTTCGCCAATTTAGGTTCTCTCATAGCAATTGCATTAAATATGGCAGCATGTTCTTTTAGCGTAGGTGCCATAATCGTGTAATCACCATGCGGAGGCGATTGGCTTTTATTAACAGGTTGTCTAAATTGCTTGATGAATGCGCTCAATAACTTATTTTTAGCGATATTAATAATTTGACTATGAAACTCCATATCACAGTTCTGCACAGTTAATAAATCGCCAACTAATGCCGCAGCTTCGGCTTGTTCAATACACATCGCAAGCTGGGAGATTTCTTCATCGGTTGCTTCTCTTGCCGCCATGCTGGCTGCAAAGCCTTCTAATTCATGCCTAATTTCAAACACTTCTGTTATAGAATATTTTTTAAACGGCCAAGATGTTTCAGGTTTAGCCTCTGCTTGTACGACATAGACACCTTTTCCCGGTTGGATTTGAATAAACCCTTTTGATTCTATTATTGAGAGTGCCTCACGTAGGGACGCCCTACTAATATTAAGTGATTTTGATAACTCATTTTGAGATGGTAAACGCGTGCCTATTGCCCAAATTTTTTGATTAATATTTGATTCAATCTCTGTTGCGGCTTGTTGAACCACAGAGATGCGTTTTGTGGTCATAAATCCTTTTCCTTTTATAATCTAATGCTTAAATTAGTTAACCTCGCTAAAATTGACCTAACAGAACAGACAGGTCTGATCTGTTAATTTAAACTAGCAGAATTCATTAAAATCCACTAGAAAGTCACATCCATTTTGTGAGCTTAATCACATTTTTCAACCTAAGGACAAATAATATTACATTGCTTCTAAAAGAGTGATTTAAAAATTAGAAGTCTTGATAAATATGAAAAGTCAGCAAAATATGGAGATTCGGGGGATTTGATTGCTAAATGGTAGTAGATCGAATAATGATACTATCGAGCTCATAGTGTTACACTTATGTATTTTAGAGTATCTAAGACTTAAATGAATAAACTATTATGTCGACAAGTTGCTATGATAACTAAAACTAACCCAGTATACAGCGAGTATCAATTTCTAAACAATGAGAATACAGCATATGATTACCCTTTATCAAATTAAACCAGCATTTGTACAATTATTAAGACCGATTGCAGCAAACCTTGTTAAAAAAAGGCTAAATGCTAATCAAGTTACCTTAAGTGCACTTACCGGTTCTATCGTGGTCGGTACCCTTTTAATTATGTTCGGTAATACTTACCCAGTTCTATTCTTATTGATGCCTATTTGGATGTTTTTGCGCATGGCCTTAAATGCAATCGATGGCATTATGGCCAAAGAACATAATCAAAAATCTTCCCTAGGAGGATACCTAAATGAACTTTCTGATGTGATAGCAGATCTTTTTTTATTTTTACCCTTTGCCTTTATTGCCCCTTTTTCTATTTATTCAATCGGTACCGTCATTATTTTAAGTATTATTTCTGAGTTGTGTGGTGTGCTTGCTCATAGCATCAAAGTAGAAAGACGATATGATGGCCCATTAGGTAAAAGTGATAGAGCCCTCATTTTTGGTGCACTAGCACTCTGGGTAGGTTTATCTTTTCCTCTAAGCCACTTAGCGAGTTATTTACCTTGGTTAGTAAGCTTATTGATCTTAATTAATTGTTATAACCGTATAAAAAATGCACTACAGGTTGAAAAAACTCAAGAACACTAATCCAATTTTAATCATGAAAAAGGAACAATACAATGAATAGATCTTTTGAAACCCGTACATTTATTACCCATGATGACGTTGAGCTTTCCTATCGATTTTATCCAGCAACTAATAAAAATGGTTCTCAAACGCAGAATCATGCTATGACAGCAATAGAAGCGCCAGCTGTACATACTGCCTCTACCGAACAATCAAGTGGTGCAAAAGGTGCGATATTACTGTTTCATCGTGGACATGAACATGCTGGTCGCATGGCGCATTTAGTTGATGAACTTAATTTACCTGATTTTGATTTTTTTGCTTGGGATGCAAGAGGACATGGCCTATCGCCAGGAGAACGTGGCTACTCCCCTAGCATAGGGACTTCTGTACGAGACATACAATCATTTATGTTGCATATTACCCAACAGTACCAGCATCAAGAAAATGATATGTTTTTGATTGCTCAAAGTGTCGGTGCCGTACTTGCCTCTACCTATGTTCATGACTATGCTCCCAAAATTAGAGGAATGATCCTCGCTTCACCTGCATTTAAAGTCAAACTGTATGTTCCATTTGCCAGAACAGGTCTAAAAGTGATGCAAAAAATTAAAGGCAATTTTTTTATCAATAGTTACGTCAAGTCACGTTTTTTAACCCATGATAAAACTAGACAGGCCAGTTATGATAATGATCCTTTAATTTCAAGAGCCATATCATCAAACATTTTGCTTGGCTTGTATGACACAGCAGAACGAATCGTTGCTGATGCAAAAGCCATTACTATCCCTACCCAACTTTTAGTCTCAAGCAGTGATTGGGTGGTTCACCATAAACCTCAATATGAATTTTATCACCATTTAGGCTCTCCCCGTAAAGAGTTACATCGTTTAAGCGGATTTTATCATGATACCTTAGGGGAAGCAGATAGGCACTTAGCCATCGAAAAAATGAGACCATTTATTTTAGAACAGTTCAACACCCAAGAACAAAGCGTCGATTTAAAAGAAGCACATTTAAGAGGTTACACTTATGAAGAAAAACAATTACTCGAAGATCCATTAGATTCATTCGATCTGAAAAAAGCTTATTGGCGGACAATTAAAATAGGATTAGGATTGTCAAAATACTGTTCAAAAGGTATACAACTTGGATATCAGACTGGATTTGACTCAGGTAGTATGCTTGATTTTGTCTATACTAACCAACCTATCAGTAAAAATACTTTAGGTAAATTCATTGATAAACAGTACCTCAATAGCATTGGATGGCAAGGCATTCGCCAGCGCAAAGTTAATATCGAAGAGTTAATGATACGCTGTATCAATCAACTACAAAAGCATCAAAAGCCCATTAAAATTATTGATATTGCGGCAGGTCATGGAAGGTATGTACTAGATGCACTTGCCAAAATACACGTAATGCACCCAAATACGCAAATAGAAGAGGTATTATTACGTGATTTTAGTGAGCTGAATGTAAAACAAGGCAGAGAGTTAATTAAAGAGCACCAATTAGGTCATATTGCTCAGTTCGAACAGGGTGATGCATTTAATACTGACTCATTAAAAGCAATTGCTAACTCAAAAACATTAGGTATCGTCTCTGGCTTATATGAATTGTTTGATGATAATACGCTGATTAGCCAATCACTTGAAGGTATGTATCACGCCATTGAAACAGGTGGATATTTAATTTATACCAATCAACCTTGGCATCCACAACTAGAATTTATAGCAAGAGTCCTAACAAGCCATAGAGATGGTCAACCTTGGGTGATGAGAAGAAGAACCCAACAAGAGATGGATCAATTAGTTGAACAAGCTGGTTTTATAAAATGTGAACAACGTATTGATGAGTTTGGTATTTTTACTGTTTCAGTAGCAAGAAAACGTTAAGATGAACGTATCAGAAATGAAGACATGGCTAGCTAAACCTTTTTACAGAAGCTTAACTTGGCTAATGTTATTGGTGCCAATATTTTTTACAAGCTACCAATTTGCTAATCAACATGCAGCAAACCAAATGGATGTTACCAGCTTTTATTTTGAATGGGAAAAACATATCCCATTTATTGCTTGGACCATTATTCCTTACTGGCTGTTAGATGCATTCTATGGCTTATCATTTTTAGCTCTTAGGGACAAAAGAGATGTTGATATTCATGCACTGAGGCTCTTAGCCTTACAAGCAATCTCTATCGTTTGTTTTATCCTATTTCCACTTAAATTCGCATTCGTTCGCCCTGAAACAGAAGGGATTTTTGGCTGGTTATTTGACACCTTGGTGGGTTTTGATTTACCGTACAATCAAGCCCCTTCTTTACATGTCAGTATCACCGTTGTCGTGACAGCGGCATTACTTAACATTCCATCAAGGTTAATTAAGATACTTTGTGTACTCAACGCAGTATTGATCATTATCTCTGTGCTAACCACCTATCAGCATCATTTTATTGATATTCCAACAGGCTTGATAGTGGGAGGATTGGTTTTATTTTTAATAAAAAAAAAAGAAATAAACGTTAAAGTACATTAGTAAAGAAATTGAATAATCTGCTGTTCTAAGCAAGCAAAGGATACTTATTACTATCAGACAAGGACTAATCAAGCTGACATGATTACTTTGTGGAGAGGTAAAAATCACACTCGCTGAAGAGAGAACAATAATATATATCCAGCTATAATATAATCTAAACTAGAATTTACTGTAGAGAATTAACCTCACTTTTTGTGAACACATCAAAATGAGGTTAACACTACAACAGATAGCTACATGCGTTCAACCGTTTTAATTCCCAAGGTAGTTAAACCAGTTTTTAGCGTTTTTGAGGTTAAAGAGGCTAAAAGAAGACGACTATTTCTTAATTCGATTTCTTCTGTCTGCATAATAGACACCGCTTCATAAAAGCGTGAAAAGGCACCCGCTAATTCATATAAATAAGTACACATAATATGCGGAGCACCTTCTCTAGCGACTGCTGTGATCACTTCTTCAAATTGAAGCAAGCAGATGCTAAGAGCGATTTCTTCAGGCGCTTGTAATGTAATAGGGGATGCATTTAACGTTGCTGGATCAATCTCAAAGCGTTTAAAAATTGATTGCACCCTTGCGTTAGCATATAACATGTAAGGTGCGGTATTGCCATCGAATGAGAGCATATTATCCCAATCAAAAATATAGTCCGTTGTTCTATTTTTTGATAAATCAGCATATTTAACAGCACCAATCCCTACCACTTCAGCTAAGGTATCAAGCTCATTTTCATCAATCGAATCGTTTTTAGATAATATTAATGCTTTAGCTCTATCTTTAGCTTCATCAAGTAAATCAACTAATTTAATCGTACCGCCAGAGCGAGTTTTAAAGGGCTTACTATCTTTACCTAACATCATACCAATTTGGTGATGTTCAAGTGAAACTGATTCAGGCGCATAACCTGCCATGCGTGCTATCATCCAAGCTTGTGTGAGATGCTGATTTTGACGTGAATCTACGTAATATAGCACTCGATTTGCTTTTAATGTTTCAACGCGATATTTAACAGAGGCAATATCAGTTGTGGTATATAAAAATCCACCATCATTTTTTTGAACAACAACCCCCATAGGGTCGCCATTTTTATTTTTATACTCAGATAAAAAAACAACCGTCGCACCTTCATTTTCAACTGCAATACCTTTTGCTTTCAGATCCGCAACAATATTAGGTAGCATGGAATTATAAAGGCTTTCTCCCATTGTATCTTTTTCAGTTAATGTCACATTCAAACGCTCATAAGCAGCAAAATTTTGCGCCATTGTTAACTTAACCAATTTTTGCCACATCGTTAAACAATATTCATCTCCACCTTGAAGCTTAACGACATACCCACGTGCTCGTAAAGCAAACTCTTCATCTTCATCGTAAGTTTTTTTTGCATCACGGTAAAACGCTTCTAAATCAGTTAGAGCCATGTCTGTTGCATGTTCATTTTGCATTTTTTCTAGATATGCAATTAACATACCAAATTGTGTTCCCCAATCGCCTATATGATTAGCGCGAATCACATTATGTCCTAATAATTCTAATGTACGAACCACAGCGTCACCAATAATGGTGGTACGCAAATGTCCAACATGCATTTCTTTTGCAACATTAGGTGCAGAGTAATCAACAACAACAGTCTGAGGCACAACTGGTGTCAATCCTAATTTAGAATCATTAGCAACGATATTTAACTGACTCGCTAGCCAATTAGGCGACAAGGTTAGATTGATAAACCCAGGGCCTGCTACTTCGACATTAAATAAAATCTCTGAGGCATCTAATTTAAGCTGTTCAGTTAACTGACTTGCTAATTCTCTTGGGTTCTGACCTACTTTCTTCGCAACTGACATGATGCCATTAATTTGGTAGTCTCCAAATTGAGCTTTAGCAGAGACTTTAACTTGTGGATCCCAGTTATCAATACCAGTTAGTATTTTAAATGCATCTTGTGCATGTTGCGTTAAAATGACTTGAATGTTCAAAATAGTACCTTTTGTAATTATAAAAGTTGTATGTCTAAAATGACGTTATGTTTAATATAGTTCGAGTATCTCAGGCACGCTGTGTTTTACCTCCACTTATCTGAATTAATCACTCAAAATAAGTTCTATTACTTTCAGGTATAAATATATCCAGAGATTTTTAATTTATTGAAATAAAATAATATTTCATTCCAAAGAGGCATTATTGAAAACCATCTAATCAAAATAGATAATGTCTCTCTAGACCTTTTAAATAAAACACATAGCGTATATACTGTCTATTATATCATTTTGTTTACTGATGCGATATTATCAATCTATAATTAACGTCAAAGTTGTTTGATAGCAAAAGAGTGTATATTGACTATTATTAGCTACCCTTAAGGTGTGCAGCTTAAGGGTTATTTGTAATATTGTCCTAAAATGATAATTGAAAGAACTCATAGCATAAAACTCTATATCGTTTGCTGTACTCATTTATTAAGGAAAATTTTATGCGTTTATGCGATACAGATATCGAAAAATGGCTTGATGAAGGTAAAATATCCATCACTCCAAGACCTGCCTCTGATAAAATTTGTGGTGCAACAGCTGATGTTACCTTAGGTAATAAGTTTAGAGTGTTTGAGGCGCATAAGGCCCCATATATTGATCTAAGTGGTCCTAAAACTGAAGTTACCGCCTCACTAGATAGCGTGATGAGCGATGAAATCATCATAGGTACTGATGAAGCATTTTTTCTACATCCTGGTGAATTAGCGCTAGGTGTCACGCATGAATCAATCACCTTACCTGCTAATATTGTAGGCTGGCTTGATGGGCGCTCATCTCTTGCTCGTTTAGGCCTAATGGTCCATGTCACTGCGCATAGGATCGATCCTGGTTGGCAAGGATGCGTAGTACTGGAATTTTATAACTCTGGCAAATTACCTCTTGCGTTAAGACCAGGAATGGGCATCGGTGCCATTAGTTTTGAACTACTGAGCGGCTTTGCTGCAAGGCCCTATAACCAACGCAAAGATGCGAAATACCAAGATCAACAAGGCGCTGTCGCAAGTCGTATTAATCAAGATAATAAGTGAGCCCCAGAATGAACCCAATTTTTCTCGGTGTAAATATTGATCATGTTGCAACCTTACGTAATGCAAGAGGCACCTCTTACCCTGACCCGATTCAAGCCGCTTTTATCGCAGAGCAAGCTGGAGCAGATGGTATTACGATTCATTTAAGGGAAGACAGACGACATATTACTGATAGAGATGTCGCATTACTAAGACAAACAATTCAAACTCGCATGAATTTAGAGATGGCAGTCACGCCTGACATGCTAGAAATTGCCCTTAAAATTAAGCCTGAATTTGTTTGTCTTGTACCTGAGAGACGAGAAGAAGTGACAACTGAAGGTGGGCTTGATGTTTTAGGGCATTTATCCCAAGTTAAAGATACCGTCAAGTCACTGAGTGAGATTAATACTAAAGTATCTCTTTTTATTGATCCGGAGATAACACAAATCGAAGCAGCAGCTGAAATTAACTCTCCATTTATTGAAATTCATACAGGACGTTATGCGCAAGCAAAAACTGATACTGAAATTGAGTTTGAATATCAACGTATAAAAAATGCTGCGATGTTTGCCTCTAAGCTTGGATTGAAAGTCAATGCAGGGCATGGATTAACTTATCATAATGTCAGTTTGATTGCTGCAATACCAGAAATTTATGAGCTGAATATAGGTCATGCAATTATTGGCCAAGCAGTTTTTAACGGGTTAGATGTTGCTGTAAGAGAAATGAAGCGACTTATGACCCAAGCCCGACAAAAATAAGTTAGTTTTAAAAGGGAATAATGTGGCAATTATTGGATTAGGCACAGATATTGTTGAAATCAAAAGAATCGAAAGAATAGTAAGTTCTCTTGGTGATAAGCTAGCAAAACGCATCTTAACACAGGATGAATTTCTAGCTTATTGTAAACACAAACAACCTATCAAGTATCTAGCCAAACGTTTTGCAACTAAAGAAGCAGCTGCAAAGGCACTAGGTCTTGGTTTTAGAGATGGCTTGGCATTTAATCAATTTGGAACACAATATGATACTTCTGGCAAGCCTATTTTGGTGTTATATGGCAAAGCAAAAGAAATAGCTGATAGTTTGCAGATTCAATCAAGCCATTTATCTATTTCAGATGAAACACATTATGCTGTCGCTGTTGTAATTTTTGAACGATAGCATTATTTCAAAATGCAACATCAGTTGCTTTTTGAGCTTAAAACAGATTTCTTTATCTAAAACTATCTTTAAACATTCTCGATTCAATTGCTTGATTACTAAATTCTGTATAAGCAAGATGAACTTTTTTCTGACAAGATAAATTTGTTAAATTCTGGCTAACTGATGTTTGATAATTTTGGGTAAGTAATGTTAATTCACCAATATTTGATGTAATCTTTTGGCACATATCAACAAACCTATCTCTAATTTCAGGATGCTTTTCAATTATATCAACTATATTTGGCAGACTTTCAGACAACCTTAAATACTCAGTCTCTGCATCAGCAAATTTCTCCCACTCATTAGCCTTAGCGAGCACAAGCATATTGTCAGTTAGCGCTAAAAAATGTTCATATTTAGAGAGTAATTTTTTAGGCATATTAGCTCCATCTGTAATAATTATTTCAAACACATTCTAAAAACCCAAAACATAACCATCATTTGTCTTTTGATGGCTATGTACATCCACTAGCGTACATTATGATTTAGGCGCATTTGGATCAATTTCTTTCCAAGCATCTGCAATGTTAGTAAGTAGCTTAATTACTTCTTCTATGCTTTTTACGTCATTTTTTAAATTAGCCTGAACCAATCTATCAGTCATATAACCATAAAGTGAATCTAAATTATCTGCAAGTTCACCGTCAACTTCTGGATTCAAAGAAGCACGTAAACCATTGTCTATTATCCCTATCGATTTAGAAATAGCTGAGCCTTTTTCTGCGATATGATTAGGCGAATCGCCTTGCTCAATTAAAATCTTTGCGCGAAGCAGCGCATTGATTGCCCCATCAAATAACAATGTGATCAATTGATGCGGATTAGCACTCATCACACTGCTTTCTAGACCAACATTTTCATAGGATTGGGTTTTCGCTTTAGCGGGAGAATACATATTGGACCTCATATAGTTCATAAAAAAATAGGCTTGTGAATTGTTTCTATATTACAGAACACAATACCACAAGCCTAGAAAATTTAAACAATTATTATTGTTTTGTTTGTGCTGATAACGAAGCAAGCTGCTGAGTTAGATACGCACTAGTACTATTCATTTGAGCCATCATTCTATCAAGTTGTTCAAACTGAATACGTGTTCTTTCTAAGTTAGCCTCAATACTTGAAGTTGTATTCTCAATACTTCTTTCAACACGTTTAATCATTGAATTCAAAGAATCTTCTTGTACTTTAAAGACACCTGTTGAATTATCCATTATTGATTTTAACTGATTTGCAGACTGCGTTGCGAAACCAGTTGTTTTGCCATCTCCGACTAGGAAATTAATCACACCATCAACATTATCAGCTAATGCTTTATCGAGTGTAGCACCATTAATTTCTAATTTAAGAACGCTACCGCCCGTTGAAGTTGTATTATTCAGCTTTATTCCAAGACTATTTAAAGTACTGATTGCGCCTTCTTGAGAACTTGTAATTTGAGATCTTAATTGGTTTTGCAAATTACGAAGCGCTGCATTTCCCATTAAATCACCATTGGATGAAGATAACTCTTCACCAGCTTTACCAGGCACGAACTTAGTCTGGTTAGATATGGTTGCTTGCACCTCATTAAAAGCATCAACATAGGCCTGAATTGCAGCTTTCAAATCACCTGTGCTTTTTGTGATTGATAAAGTTTCAGCCTCAAAAATCTTATTCTCACCTTCACCCGTGCTTGGTGAAACTTCTTTAGCAGTAATCGTTACACCATCAACGACATCTTTAAAAGTATTAGTACCGCTTGTAACTGTGATACCATTAACTTGTATGACGGCATCTGCAGCTGTAGTTCTTTGGCTTGCAGGATCATTAAGATTAGCGACTATTTCATTTAATAAATATGGAGCTTCCTCTTCACCTTCTGGAGCTGGTCTTGTTGGTAAAGCTGGTGCATTTTCCTGTGTTATTTGTACAGTAAAACCAGCATCTTCACCTGTCGATTTACTCGAAACATTTAAATAGCCTTTACCTTGGGCATCATAGATAATCTCAGCACTAACATCGCTTTTGCTTTCATTAATTTTATTGCGTACATCTTCTAATGTGTAGTCACCCGCTTCAAATTCAATTTTAACTTCTTTTCCATCTTCTGTATTAGGTGCAAAAGTTAACGTTGTAGCGCCATCGGCAACATTTATAACATTCGAATTCTTGTCTGATCCAATTGTTGCCTGAGATATTTGGCCTGTTGCTAGCGCCTGCACATTTACAGAATAACTACCAGGATTAGCAGATGCACTTACTGATGCGCTAAAAGCTTTATTCGTACTAGAAACTGCAGTTGTGTTAATTTCATTTGCTTTTTGCAAATTCTGAGCCGCTGCATCAAGCTTAGCAACAGATGATTTAACAATTCCCCAAGCGGTAATTTGGTTATTGAATGTTGTTTTTTGTGCTGTTAATGGAGTTAAACGGGTTTGTTCTGCTGCTTGCAGTTGATCTAAAAGACCTTGCAAGTCTAAACCTGAACCAACACCTAATGAACTGATACCTGCCATAATGGGCTCCTTGTTAATACTCTAAAAGTATTTCGTTTTGATTATTTATGAGTCTTTCTTTACTAATGTAAGAATTCCTACTACAAACCTAAAATCGGCTAAAACACTAAAAACTTTAAGCATCTCATCAAATAAAACAATAAAAATAAGGTAGAAAACCTCATCGGATGTTAATTAATGTTAATCTATGTTTCCTATTTTACACCATTTTGATGAGTATGTACTGATTATTTACATGTTTTTAAATTCATCACAATAGTGCTTTAAGGTATCACTTTAATCAAACTCCAATAAGACCTGCTGATTACCTACTAAACGTTTTAAATCATTCAAAAGTTCATCGGTAGGATTGACTCTCCAATGAGTTCCTAGTGTAATTTTCACCCTTGCATCGATTCGTTGATAATAGATATGAAAAGGTAAAACGCCTGCTGAATGAGGCTCTAATGTTTGTTTTAACATTTGAATAAAGCTATCATTGAGCGTGTCTTGCTCTAGATATAAACTTACCCCTCTTGCGTATTTTTCTCTTGCTTGGGCAATATCTAGTAACTCCCTAACAATCATTTTAAACCCACCATTAAAATCATCAGTCAAAACTGATCCTGCTGCGATTAAAATTTTGTCTTTTTGTAATAGCGATTGATATTTTTCTAATGCTTCTGTATACAACATTAAATCTAACCGCCCTGACCTATCATCGATAGTAATTAGGCCGATTTTCGTGCCTCGCTTTGTGACCTTTATACTTGCAGATAACACAAGCCCACTAACAATTAGCGTTTTCCCTTTGCTTGTAGGTTGGACTTCACTAAGTTTAACACCACTCGTATAACGATCTAACTCTTTTAAATATTGGGTGATAGGATGACCAGATAAATACAGACCAAGCGTCTCTCTTTCTCCATCTAAAACTTGTTGTTCAGGCCAAGGAGGGACAATTGCATAAGACTGCTCAACTTGCTCAGGCTCATCAGCTAGCACACCGAACATATCAAATTGACCGCTTGAAACTTGTTTAGAATGCTGGCTTGCCATCTTAATTGCGCTATCTAATGAATTCATAAGCGCAGCTCGGTGCGGGCCTAACCTATCAAAAGCACCAGCCATGATTAATTTTTCCATTACTCTTCGAGTAACTTTTTTTAAGTCTAGTCTGGCGCATAGGTCAAAAATTTCCTTGAAGTACCCACCTCGCTGCCTTGCTTCAAGTATCGCTTCAATTGGACCTTCTCCAACTCCTTTAATCGCACCAATACCATAAACGATCTCACCTTTTTCATTAACATGAAACTGATACGTACCGCTGTTAATATCAGGAGGTAGGACAGTAAGCCCCATTCTTAAACACTCATCAACTAATCCTACAATTTTGTCAGTATTATCCATATCAGCCGTCATCACCGCAGCCATAAATTCAGCTGGATAATGCGTTTTAAGCCAAAGGGTCTGATAAGATACAAGCGCGTAAGCTGCCGAATGCGATTTATTAAAACCGTAACCTGCAAATTTTTCAACTAAGTCGAAAATATGCATGGCCAGTTCACCATCTACGCCATTTTTTTCAGCTCCTTCTTTAAATATTGAGCGTTGCTCAGCCATCTCTTCAGGTTTCTTTTTACCCATTGCACGGCGAAGCATATCCGCACCACCGAGGGTGTATCCTGATAATACTTGAGCGATTTGCATGACTTGTTCTTGGTATAGAATGATCCCATAAGTAGGTTCTAAAACTGGCTGTAAACTTTCATGTTGCCAGTTAATATCTGGATAAGAAATCGCTTCTCTTGCATGCTTTCTATCAATAAAATTATCAACCATTCCTGATTGTAGGGGACCTGGTCTAAAGAGTGCAACTAAAGCAATCATATCTTCAAAGCAATCTGGTTGCAGCCTTTTAATTAGATCCTTCATCCCTCTAGACTCTAACTGGAATACGGCTGTAGTTTCTGCTCTTTGTAATAAAGCAAAACATTTTGGGTCCGTTAAGGAAATACTCTCAATTGCAACAGGGGGTTGGTTTTGTTTTTGTAATCTGGCATTAATCATTCCTAATGCCCAATCAATAATTGTAAGAGTTCGTAGCCCTAAAAAGTCAAATTTAACAAGCCCTGCATACTCCACATCATTTTTATCAAATTGAGTAACTGGATGCTTACCTTCTGCATCGCAATATAGCGGTGCAAAGTCAATAATTTGTGTAGGGGCAATTACAACACCACCAGCATGCTTACCGGCATTACGTGTCACCCCTTCTAATTTTCTAGCCATATCTATAAGCGATTTGACTTCTTCATCATTATCATAGATAACAGATAGTTGAGGCTCAACCTCAAAAGCTTTTTCAAGTGTCATTCCAGGATCGGGAGGAATGAGCTTAGATATCCTATCTACAAATCCATATGGATGCCCTAATACTCTACCAACATCTCGTATAACAGCTTTCGCTGCCATAGTACCGAATGTAATAATTTGAGAAACTGCTTGCTGTCCATACATATCAGCAACATGCTCAATGACCCTATCTCGTTTTTCCATGCAAAAATCGATATCAAAGTCAGGCATAGAAACCCGCTCAGGATTTAAAAAACGCTCAAAAAGCAGATCATACTCCAATGGGTCAAGATCAGTAATTTTAAGTGCATACGCAACTAAGGAACCTGCACCTGATCCACGTCCTGGCCCTACTGGAATACCATTATCTTTTGACCACTGTATAAATTCCATTACGATTAGAAAGTAACCCGGAAATCCCATTTGGTTGATGACGTTAAGTTCAATGTCTAAACGCTCATCATACTCAGGACGTTTGTTAGACCTAACCTCGTTATCAGGAAATAAAAAAACTAGCCTCTCCTCAAGACCTTCTTTAGATTTCATAACAAGATAATCTTCTTCTGTCATTTCCCCTGTAGGGAAACTGGGCAAAAAGTATTCTCCCAGTCTAAGTTCAACATTACAACGTTTAGCAATCTCTACACTATTAGTCAATGCCTCAGGGATATCACTAAATAACTCAACCATCTCATCTTCTGTTCGAAGGTATTGTTGTTTGCTATACAATTTAGGTCTTTTAGGATCATCTAAAGTCACCCCATCATGGATAGCAACGCGAATTTCATGCGCATCAAAATCACTCTCTTTAATGAAGCACACATCATTCGTTGCAACAACAGGCAATTCACATTGTTCGGCTAATTCAATTGCCTTAGCGATATAATTAGCTTCATTATCTCGCCCTGTTCGGACAAGTTCTAAAAAATATCGATTCGGAAAATACGTTTGGTAATATTCGGTAAACTCAGCAATCAAATCTTGATTTTCTCTAAGAAGGGACCGGCCAAGATCACCCTCCTTTCCACCTGATAGTAAAATAATTCCTTCGTTTAATTCGGTCAACCAAGTCCGATGGATATAAGGTCCATTATCTCGATATCCCTGCTGATAGGCTTTTGAAATCAGAGCAGTAATATTTTTATAACCTTGCTGATTTTGAGCAAGTAAAGTCAATTTAGCAAATTCATCTTGCAGTTCAGGGATAATCATTTGTAAATCGACACCAATAATTGGCTTGATCCCATTATTATGTGCATCACCATAAAACTTAACTAGACCACATAAGTTACTAAAATCGGTTAGTGCGATTGCAGGCATATTCAAACTACCAGCAGCCTTCATTAATGCCTTCGTTTTCGCTAGACCATCTACCATAGAATAATCACTATGGACGTGAAGGTGAATAAATTTAGGATCTATCATTACAACTCTCTAGATTTTTGAAAATACTGTACATTCTATCAGTCAAATTATATACAAATAGATTATTATAGGCTTGTAGGTTATTAGTAACCGTAACGTAAACGCAGTGATTCTGGATAAGGTTCAAAATAACGTTGAGATAGTAGATAACGTTCATCATACTGCCTAGCATAATGCATTAGCAGTGTAAGTGGTGCTAAAAGAGGCAGCATCCCCTTTCGGTATCGCTCAATAATGTTGGCTAATTCAGCTTTTTCATCTCTGTTAAGATGTTTTTTAAAATAGCCTTGAATATGCATCAGCACATTTGTATGATTTTTACGTGTTGCAATTTTAGACATAGTTTGCATTAAAAGCGTTCTATATTCCTCATAAAAACGCTCTAATTTATCTGTGTTTGATAGCTGTGCAATTTTTTTTCCAAGGGTTCTATAATCAGCTTGGTTATGTGAAAGTAGAATCAATTTATATTGAGTATGGAAAGCAACTAATTTGCCTTTTGTAATACCACTTCGCATTAAAGATTCTAATTCATGTAAAGCAAATATCCTTCCTACAAAATTTTCCCTAATAATAGGATCATTCAGACGCCCATCTTCTTCAACTGGTAACCAGGGGTAATGCTTTAGGAGTTGACTAGTATAAATTCCGACTCCAATTTTTTGATTACTATTATCATTAGGATGATAAAGTCTCACTCTTTCAAGCCCACAGCTTGGAGATTTTGCACAGACGATATAACCTGCTAAAACGGGAAACTGCTCAAACTGATTCGTGGCAAAATCTGTCATTTTTTGCGTAAAATCTTTTGTTGTATCTTGGCTGAGCGTCATTCTAACTTGATTATTAATCATAGTTAATCTTAAGGCTGGTCTTGGCGTTGGTAATCCGATTCCCATTTCAGGACAAACATCTATGTATTCAACATACTCAGACAGAGCTTTCATGGCAAATGCAAATCCTTTATGTCCACCATCAAATCTTACTGATTTACCGAGCAAACAGCTACTGATTCCTATATTGAGTTTCATAGATAATTATCCTGTTGTTATATAATCCTTTAAATATCTTCTAGTGCAATTAAAGAATCAATTGATTGCTTACGCCGAATACAAGTTATGTTGTCATTATCAAAAGCATATTCAGCTATCAAAGGCCTTGAATTATAATTCGATGACATAGACGCGCCATATGCACCAGCATCATGAAAAACGAGTAAATCATTAACTGCTATAATAGGTAAAGTACGTTTATCAACCACTCCACCTTCATGTTGCGTGAAAACATCACCTGACTCACATAGAGGCCCTGCAACTACAACATCTTCAACATTACCTTCAGTACAAGCCCATTCTAGTTTACCATCTGGTTTATTTTTTATCACGGATATAGCATGGTAACTTCCATACATTGAGGGTCTCATCAGATCATTGAAGCCTGCATCAACTAGCACGAATTTATTTTGTCCCATCAATTTTACAGCATGAACTTTTGACACTAATATACCTGATTGGGCAACAAGAAAACGCCCAGGTTCAATTTCTAAAGATACAGAGTGTTTGAGTAAATTTTCTATTCTGATCCTAGCGTTATTCCATAATTTAAAGTAGTGTTCTGTGTCAATTTCAGCGCCATCAATATGGTAAGGAATTGATAATCCGCCACCTGCAGAAATCGCCTCAAGATCAAATCCAAGTTTTACAATTTCCTCAACTTGTAAAACCATAGCATCACATACTTGTTCTAGGTGTCCATAATCTACACCTGACCCAATATGCATGTGTATCCCGACTAATGTTAAATCATACTTCTTTATCACATTAAGCGCTTGCTCAAGTTGAGTATGCCAAATACCATGTTTACTATTTTCACCACCTGTATTTGTCTTTTGACTATGTCCGTGACCAAATCCTGGATTAATTCTTATCCACACAGGGTGTTTAGCTGCAACCTTACCGACTTGTTCTAGCATATCTATTGAACCAGCATTGACAGGTATTTTATTTTCAACCACAAGGTTAAGTGTTTGTTGATTAATAACATCTGCAGTAAATACTATCTCATTTGGATTTTTTTTATTATCAAATCCGGCTTTGAGCGCACGAAACAATTCCCCTTCTGAAACTGCGTCAACAAAAACACCATTTTGCTTCATCAATTTTAAGACATGGATATTAGAATTTGTTTTTTGCGCATAGCGTATAACATCAAATGCTTTTAGTTTTTCAATTTGTGATTTTATGACATTCAAATCATATGCCCAATAGGGAGTCATCTCTTTTTCATATATTTGAGCTAAGCTATTTGCTTTAAATAAATTAGTTTGGTTATGTTTTTTCATTATTTTTACGAGTTAGCGTTGAGTTATAAAAAGGGTATTTTTAGATATGTACATCAATAGTGTACCATTGTAAGCTGATTGAGCTCAAATTTACATTATTAATTCATATAATCCTCAATTTCAGTCAAAAAAAAACCTGCTAAACAGCAGGTCTTTTAAATTAATCATTTTTTAACGTGCTAAATTAAAAAGAGATAAACCCTTCATATCCATAAACGTCTGATAAGAGGCTTGTAAAGAATTGAGATTCAGCATGTACTCTGAAATTCCTTTAACAGGATCTAAATCTACCATGTCACTTAAACGCTCTTGACCGTTTAAATTTTCCTGTGCACCTAAATCATCTAGGTTGGTAAGTTCACGCATAGAAAGCCCCATATCAGTTTGAACTCGTGATGCATTTGATGATGCATTCTGTATTCCACGATTAGCACTATCCATTGCTGCAGTAAATGCATCTCTGTCTGCTTGCGTACCTGAATCTAGTGGAACTTTTAGAGCGGCTATTGCTTTATCAAGGGTATCAAAGACACCCCCCATACCCGACGGAGTATCATCTGGCTCTAAAACAGGATTTGCAGGCAACCCTTCAAAGATGTCTGAACCTAAATAAGACACTGCAAGCTCACGAGTTGGATTAACTTTTTGAGTCATTGCAGTATCACCACCTTGGTAAGTTACCACACCAGTCACATCATCTTTAACAAACGGCGGTATATCCGTTTTAAAACCGGAAAATATAAAGTTACCTAACCCATCTCTTGTATTAGCTAGCCCTAAAAGTTCTTCTTTTAAACCCTCAAGTTGGCTGCTTAGTGTAAGTCTATCTTCATCTGATATAGTTGTATTACCTGCATTAACAATAGTAACTTTTATTTCAGCTAAAACACCGTTCACATTCTGTATGACATTTTCAGATAAAGCAATATTTGAGTTCGCAAAATTACGTGCTGTTTGGTATTGCTCACCTAATCCTAAAGATTGTTTAATTCTAACAGCTTGTGACGCAGCTAGAGCATCATCTGAAGGGTTCACAACTCGTTTCATGGTTGATAATTTCAACCCAGACGTCAACCACTTTTCATTAGCTGAACCGATTGAATTACTTTGCATTTGATACATCATGCTTGTGCTTATCATGATAATTTCCTTATTTAATCGCGGCTATTTATTAACGTATTGACAAAATAGCATTAAAAATGGTTGATGCAGTTTTAATTACTTCCGCACTTGCTTGGTAGTGTTGAACAAATTTCTGTAAGTCAATATACTCTTGATCTTTGTTCACTCCAGATAAATTTTGTTGTTGCATTGTCAATTGATTTACAATATTTTCTTGTGCTCTAAAATTGACTTCTGCAGAATTAGTTGCGCTCCCTACTGCTCCTACAACTTTTGCATACGCACCGTTGAAAGTTGAAAGACCATTTACAAGAGTCTGATTCTGCAAATCAAGAAGCAATTTAGCATTCTCATTATCACTCGGGCCACTACCAGCTGTTCCTGCTGCTGCAATCTCTGCTGGATCTCTTATTAAAAGATCAAATCCAGTTATCGCATCCATTGTTGGTTTAATTTTAAAATTATCACCTGGTACTAGTTTTGATTCATCATCGATATTAATCTCAATACCTTCGAATGCAATTACAACAGGGACTGTACCAGAAACTGTTGGATTTATAACTGTATTATCAGACAAACGCGTAACACGCCATTGACCGACACCAATATAATCAAGCCTATAGTCAGTTCCTTGCATTTTTGGTGTGTCTATTCGTTCAATTGATTCAATTACTGCTGTGCCATTATTATTGGTATTAGAAAATCCAACAGGCGCACCAATAGAAAACATATCCTTGCCTGCATTACCTAATAAATCAAAACCTAGTTTATGCTGTTCATTATATTTATCAGCAAATACCATCGCAATTTGATTAATTTCATTTCTGGTTTTATCTAATGAGTCTCTAAACTGATATAGTCCACCTAGTTCACCAGATTTGATTTGTGACTCAGGTATTTCAATATTTATTCCTGGCCCTGGTGAATAAGATATAGCCATTCTTGTTGGATCTGAACTAGACCTAATAGCAGAAACCGTATTTGACTGATTTCCTTGTACAAGTGACAATCCGTTTGCAAATGAAACATTATAAGCGCCATTTTGCTCAGTAACTTGCACACCAACTAATTTATTAAGCTCACTAACTAAAAAATCACGTTGATCTAATAATTGATTTGGTTCCTGACCTGCAGCAAGACCTCTTGCTTTTGTTATTTCAATATTCAAATTTGCAATTTGAGCTGTATAGGTATTTACCTGTCCTGCAATATCTGAAATTGATTCATTTACACCGTCATTTAGTTCTCTTAAATAGTTATCTACAAAACCAAATTGTGAGACCATACTTTCAGCACTACCGATCACCGTTTGGCGTGCTGCAGAATCAGACGGATTACTCACCATATTTTGAACGTTATTAAAAAACTCTTGAAGACCATCTGAAAGATTATGGCTTGAATTTGCAAGCAAGTTATCTATTTGACGTAACTGATTATAAACAGTACTTTGCGTTGAATTGAGTGACTGTGCTGTACGTAGCTGTTTATTCAAAAACTGATCAAATAATCTATCTACAGATAAGACTTTAGCTCCATTTCCAATGAACCCTGAAGTAGAACCAGTAGGCCTTTGATCAGCAATAGAAATAATTTGTCTATTGTAACCTGGAGTATTTAGATTACTTATATTGTTACTAACTGTATTTAGCCCAAGCTGCGAAACATTGATCCCAGATAGACCAATATTAAGTAAATTACCAGACATAACGCACCCCTTGATAAATTATTTATCTTAAATTTTCTTTAGACCTAATCGGCAGTTGTTTATTTTTCTTTAGTTTTGCTCGGCGTTAAAAACATCCTTGCCACGCCCCACACCTATTAATTATTATATTAGTACATTATTTGTCTCTTACCGTCCTTAGTTTTATCTCCATTTTATTAGATTTTTAATTGATTCATTGCATTATATTGATTAGCTGTTTTTGATGACTCGCTTTTAAACTGTTTGATAATCGTTATTAACTTATTAGCATATTTAGGATCTGTTGCATAACCTGCTCGTTGAATTTCAATTGCTGCCTGCTCTGCATTAGGTGCAGTTAATACAGATTGATATCTTGGATTCTTAGTTAATAAATCAACATAATCTGACAAAGCATGTTGATAGTCATTATATACCCTAAATTTAGCTCTTACTTTAGTGTAAGCCCCATCAATAAATTCTGTTGTAACAATTTCGGTTACCTTACCCTTCCAGCTTTTACCAGCTTTAATACCAAACAGATTATGACTTGTTTCACCTGTTGCAGTTTTAATTTCACTTTTCCCCCATCCAGATTCAAGTGCGGCTTGCGCAAGAATTAGGTGCGGATGTATTCCAGTATCTTTACTCGCTAGGTGAGCAGGTCCTGATAATTTATTCATAAAATCTTTAGCGCCAGCGAATAAAGATTTTACTTTATTTCCAGCAATTTCAGGGATATTACCTACAAATGCGTTTGCACTTTGCTTTGCAAGTTTAATTGCATCAAAATTACTGTTAGAATTAATTAAACCTGTTAGTGAAGCAGGCTTAATGGATGCTGGCATGCTATCGTTAGTTAAAAGTCGAGTAACATCATCTAAAGCGAGCCCACCATTCATTTCTGATGATAATGATTTTAAAGCCTCTGGACTTTGAGCACTTTCAATATGAGCCATAAGCTCATCTGCAAAACCAATGCCATTCTTTGCTAATTCTTGAGAAAGTTGTTGATCATATAACGAATAATAAAGCTCAGTCTGGTTACTATTAAATAGACTATCTTTATCAACTGCTGAACGCATACTTTTAAGCATCATTTGCAAAAAAAGACCTTCAACTTGATTTGCAACTTCTCTTAAATGCCCATTCCCATTTTTACTAACAGCAGTTTTCAGGCTATTTAGACCATTTGCATCAAATGCAAAAGCGCCAATATTAACAGGAGAATCCATTAAATTATCTCCAAATCAGCACGTAAACATCCTGCACTTTTCATTGCTTGTAAGATTGCCATTAAATCATTTGGTGTTGCACCAAGAGAATTTAATGCTCTTATAACGTTATTTAAGTTAGCGCTTGAATCAACTTTTTGAATTGCACCACCACTTTGACGAACTGATACTTGAGTATTATCTGTAACAACTGCTTGCCCACCTGCTAGAGGTGCATTAGGTTGATTCACTTCTTGCTGTTGATTTACTTCTACAGTAAGGCTACCTTGGGCAATTGCGCATGAATCTAACGTCACTTCTCTATTCATTGCAACCGATCCTGTTCTTGAATTCAGTACAACTTTGGCATTAATTGGCCCTATATTAATATTTAAATTTTCAATATCTGCAATAAATCTTGATTGATTTGCTGTTCCCGTAGGTAACTCGACTTGTACAGTTCTTGAATCAATTGCAGTTGCTAAACCACCTCTTCCACTGCGATTAATAGCATTACTGATTTGCTGTGCCAAACTAAAATCATCATTTTTTAGATAAAGATTCAGTGTGCTATTAGAACCAAATGAAGAAGGTAATTCACGTTCAACCGTAGCACCATCAGTTATAATACCACCTGATTGCTGATTAACTTGGACACTTGAACCACCGCCAGAAGCTGATGCACCACTTACGATAATATTACCTTGTGCTATAGCATAAACTTGATTATCAGTTCCTTTAAGAGGCGTCATAAGTAACGTTCCACCTCTTAAACTTTTAGCATTACCTAAAGAAGAAACCACTACATCTACTTTTTGCCCCGACCTAGAAAATGCAGGTAAATTTGATGTCACTATAACAGCGGCAACATTTTTTAACTGCATATTTGTACCTGGCGGTATCGTCACTCCTAACTGTGAAAGCATATTGCTCAGACTCTGAGTAGTAAAAGGAGTTTGTGAGGTTTGGTCACCAGTACCATCTAACCCTACAACTAATCCGTAACCAACAAGTGCATTATCTCTTACCCCTTCAATAGTCACTAAATCCCTAATTCTTTCAGCTGAACTGAGTTGGGAAAAGCATACAGCAATAACAAATAATGCAATTTTTAAAGATTTCAACATAAATAATCCATAATTAGAAAGGTGATACATTTAAGAAGAAGCGTTGTAACCACCCCATGGTTTGGGCTTCATTAATATAACCATCACCAAAATACTCAATTCTTGCATCTGCCACTTGAGTTGAATTAACCGCATTTGCACCAGAAATAGTTCTTGGATTGACTACACCAGAGAATCGAATAAACTCTGTTCCTTGATTGATAGCAATTTGTTTTTCACCAACAACCATCAAATTACCATTTGGCAGAACCTGGTCTACAACCACTGTAATCGTACCATTAAAACGATTATTAGCATTTGCACCACCCTTTCCACCAAAATCACTTTCACCATCCATATCGAAGTCTACTCGTGCGTTACCAAATAATCCTTCTAACAATCTAGGTGTCGTTGCTGCAGTAAAATTTGCTGACCCATTTCTTGAAGCATTAGCAGAAGAATTTTTACTTGCACTAACGTTTTCTTGTAAATTAATTGTAAGAGTATCACCTATATTCCGAGGCCTTGCATCTTCAAACAGAGGTTGATAACCATAATTCATTGGCATAGCTGTTTGGAAAATAGAGCCATTTGGTGAAGGTGCAGGTGCAGGTAAAGGCGCAGCCGTTGTAGGTCGTTCAACTAATGATTTTCTTGGTATTTGAGCACAAGCACTGAGCAGCATAGCAGCAGTGCTTATTATCAAAAGTGTTAACTTATTACGTGTAATATTATTCATCTTGTTTCTTAAGTTGATAACTATTAAGAGCTAACTAAACAGCTTAAAGTTGAGTTAATCTGGCTAACATTTGATCGGATGTAGAAACAGCTTTACTATTAATCTCATAAGCACGTTGAGTTTGAATCATCGTCACTAATTCTTCAGCCACATTAACATTTGAAGTTTCAACATATCCTTGATATAGGACACCTGCGCCATTAAGGCCAGGAGCAGATTCATTCGGAGCACCAGAACTTGCTGTTTCTAAATACAAATTTTCACCAATACTTTCAAGACCTGTTTCACTTACAAATGTAGTTAAAGTAATTTGTCCAACTTGCTGCGGTTGTGCTTGCCCTGCAAGACTAACCGACACTGTACCATCACGCCCTACAGTAATACTAATTGCATCATCAGGGATAGTGATAGCTGGCTGAATTGGAAAACCACTAGCTGTTACCAATTGACCACTTTGTCCATCTTTTTGAAATGCACCATCGCGGGTATAAGCAATCGTGCCATCTGGCATTTGGACAGAGAAGAAACCTTTACCACTTATGGCGACATCTTTAGAATTTTCAGTTAATGAAAGGTTACCTTGTGTATGGATTCTCTGAGTAGCAACAGGGCGAGTACCTGTACCGATTTGCAATCCAGATGGAATAGTTGTTTGTTCTGAAGATTGTGCGCCTGGTTGACGAATAGTTTGGTAAAGAAGATCTTCAAAAACAGCCCGTTGATGCTTGTAGCCATTTGTGCTGACGTTTGCGAGGTTATTCGCAATCACGTCCATATTCATTTGCTGTGCATTAAGTCCTGTTTTTGCAATCCAAAGGGATTTCATCATAATTCTTATTCCTCTAATATGTACCAATTATTTTTTGGTTTATAATTCAGTTTAGCGACTTTTTAAACTTATTAGCCTGTAAAATTCAGTAGTTGATTTGCTCGTTGTTCATTTTCATTAACACTAGTAATGACTTTCATTTGTAATTCAAATCGCCTTTGGTGATTAATCATTTCGACCATTGCATCCGTCGCTTTAACATTACTCATTTCTAATACACCTGAGAACATTCTTACTTCTGCATTATTAGGTAACACATTACCTAATCCTGAATTTGGATTGGGTCTAAACAGGCCATCATCACTTCTAACCATTTGATCATTAGTTGCTTGAACTTTTTTTAGAACCCCAATTGGTGCAATGGTATTAGGTGACCCACCAGCGTCTAGCGAAGAAATTGTACCATCTGCTGCAATTGAAAGCTGTGCATTAGGCGGGACTTCAATCGGTCCACCATCACCTAACACTAAATTATCATTTATCATTAACTGATTATTTTCATTAATAACAATACGTCCATTACGAGTATATGCTTCACCTGAAGGAGTCTGCACTGCTAGATAACCGTCTTCTTCAACCGCGACATCTAACGCATTTCCTGTGTAATTGAATACACCAGCAGTACCATCAAAGCCGGGAGTTGTTGCTGTTACTAATGTGCGAGTATCAATTGATTCACCAATTACAGGGACATGACGAAGGGCTGCTAATTGAGCTTTAAATCCTGGTGTCGAAATATTTGACAGATTATTAGCTGTTATTGCTTGCATTTCCATTGATTGTTTTGCGCCGCCCATAGCGGTATATATCGCTCTATCCATCTGTACAATTCACCTATTTGAAACTCATCATACTTAATTTAAACTTTTAAGCTAGATAGGACGTTCCCCTAGTCTAGCTTAAACAATAACAAATTATACTAAAACAATTATCTCAAGTTAACTAATGTACCAAGAATCTGATCCTGAGTTTTAATTGTTTGCGCATTTGCTTGATAGTTACGCTGAGCAACTATCATATTAACTAATTCAAGACCTTGATCGACATTTGAAGATTCAAGTGCTCCACTTGTTAGCAAGCCGAAATTACCTGTATTTGCGATACCAATACGTGATTGTCCTGAATTACGTGTTTCAGTCCAAACGTTATTACCTTCAGGTTGTAAACCTTCAGGGTTAGCAAAGTTAGCTAAAACGATTTGAGCTAAAAGCTGGCGCTGTTGATTTGAATATAGTCCTTCAACTGTACCATCATCATTGATTTGAAAACCAACAAATTCACCTGGTGCATAACCATTTTGGAAATTATCAGAAACTGAGTTTGCCGCCAAATTTTGTTGAGTACTATTAGAAAAATCCACTTCAAAATCCGCAGAAGGTGCACCATTAAGGGCTTCATAAGTCATATTAATTAAAGGAGGGTTACTTGCTCCATCTATAGAAACAATATCACCATTTGTATCAAATACTATTGGAATACCAGGCCCTGTAGCTGAAGGTTGTATAGGTGCACCAGGAGCTGGTAAAGCCGGAATACTGCCATCTTGATAATACATATCCCAATTATTGTCTGCAGTTTTCACAAAATATAAGTTCATATTATGTGGATTACCTAGCGAATCAAAAACAGTCGTTGATGTAACCCAATTGAAAGAATCCGAGTCCCCTGGACTGAATGGGGAATTTTTCGGAATTTGGCTATTTGAAGTTAAATTAATTTGCATATTGGCTTTAGTAGTTGCACTAGCAGGTATAATTCCCTCAGGTATTGTAATAGGTACTGGATTTGCGCCTTGCTGAATAGTCGGTGGTGTTCCTGCAACTGGGTAGCCAGTCAGTTTATAACCTTCAGTACTAGTAATAGAACGGTCTGGCTGTAATAAGAATTGACCATTACGTGCATAATAAATCGTACCATTTGATGCTTCTAAACGGAAAAAACCATTGCCACTGATAGCGACATCTAGTCCACGATCTGTTGTCGTTGTACCACCACTATTAAAGTTTTGGATAACATTTGAAACCCTAACACCTACCCCAACTTTTGAGCCTGCAAACATATCTGCAAACGCCATTGACCCTGCTTTAAATCCAACAGTTGCACTATTTGCAATATTATTACCTATTACATCAAGGTTTTGTGATGCTGCTTTTAGTCCGCTTAATGCTTGTGAAAATGCCATAAACTACTCCTAATAATTAGAAATTAAAAGCCACCTATTCTTTACCATCACTTTTAGATTGGAAAAGTTTGGATAGTTTTCCATGGTAGCTTAATTAAATTTTTATGTGTAAGACCTTTGTTAAAGAACTTGCCTAACTTCATTAAAGCTAACTTCGCCCAATAAACCTAAATCCAGCATGGTTTGCCCAGGGCCCCTTATCACGCCAAATACTCGCGAAGAGAATAAAGGAGTACTTTTTACTTTATCATCACCACTCGTGGCTGCTAATGTGAAGGTGTACGCTCCGTTTGGAGCAAACGAACCGTCTTCTAGTTTACCATCCCATACGAATGAATTCATTCCTGCTGGTACATCATCAAGTTCAACAGTACCAACCACCGCTCCTGATGCATTATTAATTGTTATGACGACTTTTTCAGCTGAACTAGCTAGTTCAAACCCAATTGGTGAAGTTAATGTATTTTCTTCTTCATCCTTCCCGACAATTAATTTATTACCTGGAACTAGAACAGTTCTTCCAATCAAGTTTGTAGCACTAAGTGCCTGCCCTTCCTCTAACTGGCCAGCTAATTTTCCTGTTGACTCATTTAACCTTTCAATCCCAGTTACGGTTTGAATCTGAGCTAACTGGCTAGTCATTTGATTATTATCCATTGGATTTGTTGGATCTTGGTTTTGCAGCTGCGCAATCAACAAAGTTAAAAACCTATTTTCTAGACTAGCAGCATCAGTACCGCTCATGTCATTTTTTTTATTATTCAAGGCTGTCGCAGCTGGGTCATAAAAAGATGTTACTGGTGGTACGGCCATATACTTTCCTTTTTATATGTAATTAGCAATAAGTTAAACATCAACTTATTGTCCTATTGTTAATGTCTTAAGCATCATACCTTTAACGGTATTTAACACCTCAACATTTGCTTGATAACTTCTTGATGCTGCGATAGTATTAACCATCTCAGCCACAGGGTCTACGTTAGGCATTCTGACATATCCATTCCCATCAGCCAAAGGATTTCCTGGTTCATAAACCATTTTGAACGGGGAAGGATCTTCAACAATTTGCTCAACCTTAACACCACCAATAGCCTGTCCTGGTTGATTATTAACTTTAAACAACACTTGCTTAGCTCTGTATGGTTGCCCATCAGCCCCTACCGCGCTATCAGCATTAGCCATATTACTCGCAGCAACATTCAATCTTTGAGATTGAGCTCGCATTGCTGATCCAGAAATATCCATGATACTTAATAAAGACATAATTCACCTATTGTTGGATAACAGAAAGAAGACTTTTAAGTCTCCCACCTAAAAAGGTAATACTTGCTTGATATCTAAAACTATTATCAGCAAAATTGATACGTTCTCTATCCATGTCAACAGTATTACCATCTGCCGAAGGTTGATCTGGGGTACGATAAAGAAGATCTAAACCACCATTTGCAGGTATGATTGCTTTACCATTAATGTGTTGTTTAGAAGTAGTTGCGAGTGATATAGAGGTCGGACCGATACGTTTGCCAGACATCGCTTTTTGCAATTGAGAACTAAAGTCTATATCTCTAGCTTGATATCCTGGCGTATCGGCATTGGCGATATTAGAGGCTAAAACTTCTTGTCGTAGTCCTCTAACTTTAAGTGCTTGCTGATGAATATTCAGCGAAGCGTCTAATTTATCTAGCATAATACATATTCCCTAAATTAAAACAATGAATCAAGTATTGATTAGCTCGAGATAGCCCATCTCGAACAAATCTATTGCAAATCATTTCACACACCTAGATTTTCTTACAACCACTTTACAATTATAAAGCTTTATCTGCAAATAAACAAAACAATTTTACCAAAAAATGTATTTATATTGCTCAGATTAATTAAATAAAACATGAAATTAATCTATTTATTCAAGTAAGATCACAATTTTATAATTTAAGCATGTTTTAACAGAGAGGGTAAGCTGTTTTTTGTTTCATATTGTAATAATTAAACACATAAACCACCCGCCATAATAATAACATTATAAATCAATATCTAAACTAAATTTAACTCTTTTCTATGTATCAAAATAGTTGCAAATTTCTCGTTTAAGTGGCACGATATAAAGCATGAAAAAAAACCTGTTTCCTCTCAATTATTGCTCTTTTTTGCTTACACTCTTAAAAATTAGCGTAATAATACATTGTTTTTTTCCCTCATTTGTTTTCGCAAATGACGATTTTAAAATTCGAATGGATCTTTTCATCAGTGAAATGAATCCTAATTTTCAAACTAACACTGAAATTACTAATCCAGAAAAAATCCCAACTAATTGTCCATTTCCCATATTTGCTTTTCAAAATAAACAAAGAACATGGGGAAAATTAACTCTCATTGCTAGTTGTGACGAGAAAAAGCACTATATTCCAATTTATGTTAAGGCAACTGGCAATGTGCTAGTTGCATCTGAATTAATTCAACGTGGTGCCCCCCTAAATGAAAATAATGTTGAGCTTAAAGAAGTTGAAATTAGTAACCTTTCAACTCTACCGTTAGTAGATCTCTCACAAATAAATGATTCTCAAGCATTAAGGGTAATTCAAGTCGACTCTGTCATTACGTTACCAATGCTAAAACGTGCCTGGGTAATAAAAGCAGGTGATATAGTTGAAATTAATTTTGTGGGTTCTGGTTTTTCAGCGATTAATACTGGTAAAGCATTAAATAATGGATATCTAAATGATAAAGTTCGTGTTCGACTTGATAACAAAAGCATTGTTGAAGCTGTAGTAATAGGGCCAGGCCAAGCAAGTATCAATTGAACAAATTATTAGCAATTAATAAAAAAAAACTAAAGTTCTCTAATAATATGACGACAAATTGGTTAATGAACAAGTAAAACGAAAATTAGCCCAAAATTTCACATAAGGAGTCTACAATGGCCCTAGATTCAATTGACAACTCGACCATAAAATTAGCTAGTACGATTACTGCTGCTAGAGCTCATGCTCCTTCAGAAAATGACAAAGATGCAAAAAAAGTTTCAACTCCAGGTAAAAGTTCTGAATCTGCTTCCGAGGTTAAAATTTCAGGTGGTGCGCTTAGCATCAAGTCTTCAGATAATGATATAAACATTGAAAAAGTTGAACAAATAAAACTTGCAATACAAAATGGTCAATTGACTATGGATGCATCTAAAATTGCAGATGGTCTGATTGCAGATTTAAATAGTGGGTTTTCTGCTTAATTTGTTTTAAAAAAAGCCAATACTAAAAAACAAAGATTGCCCCTAAGCTTTTTTAAGTGCCTTAACTGGCACTTTTTCTGTTTTTGAATACTTTATTAGTCGCAGACAGACTCTTGTTTCTTTGTTATACTGTTAAAAAATTACTTATTATACACAAGGAAAATGTTATGCTTGCATCCCAACTACATAAATTATTAGATGACATATATTTTTATATGAAAAATCTAGAACCTGTACTAGAAAAAGAACAATACATTTTAAGTCAAGGCAAAATTGACGGTTCAATGCTTCAAGGTGTTACTCAACAAAAAGAAATGATGCTCGCATCAATAATTAGCTTAAATAAGCGTAGGATAGCATTACAAGAGGAAATGGGCGTTTCTGAACCATTTAATGAACTAAATAACTATGCCATTTCAAATTTGTGGGAACATATTTCTGCGCTGAGCACTAAAATTGCCCAACAAAATATGAACAACGGTTTTTTACTCCAATATCATATTAATTACGCGAGTGACGCACTTAGTGTGCTAGAAGCAGAAGCTGGGACTCCAGTTTATGGTCCAGATGGCCAGTCTATTTCTAAGTTAACTGGCGGTACTAAATTTGAAGTATAACTTTTACATTTGTTTATTATTCAGAATGTTAATTTTTTAAATGACCTATTAAGAAGGTCATTCATCTCATCACCTCCCCTAACTATCTGAGTGAATTATTAAATTAAACGATTCCAAGATAAATCTGTTCACTCAAAATTAGCATTAGTAGCATATCCAGCATTAATATGTTTTTACAAATAAAAAAATATCTCAATTTATTATAGACGTCTAGATGTAAAAACGGCTATACTTCCCAGTACATTAACATACTACTCAAATAAATTACTTTTAAATGGAATATCATTATGTCTAAACACCTATTTACCTCTGAATCTGTTTCAGAAGGCCATCCAGATAAAATTGCTGACCAAATTTCAGATGCAGTACTAGATGCAATATTAGCGCAAGACCCTAAAGCTCGTGTTGCTTGTGAAACCTATGTCAAAACAGGAATGGTATTAGTTGGCGGTGAAATTACCACAAATGCATGGGTTGATATTGAAGAAATTACACGTAAGACAGTTGCAAACATTGGATACAATAGCTCTGAAATGGGCTTTGATGCACACTCTTGTGCTGTGCTAAGTGCCATTGGAAAACAATCGCCTGATATCAATCAAGGAGTGGATAAATCAGACCCTTCAGAACAAGGTGCAGGTGACCAAGGCCTTATGTTTGGATATGCAACAAACGAAACAGATGTATTAATGCCAGCCCCAATTACTTACGCCCATCGCTTGGTGCAAAAGCAGGCAGAAGTAAGAAAATCTGGATTACTCAGTTGGTTACGCCCTGATGCTAAAAGTCAGATTACATTCCAATATCTAAATAATAAAATTATTGGCATTGATACTGTTGTTTTATCAACACAGCACGATGAATCAATTTCACATGCTAATTTACAAGAAGCCGTGATGGAGGAAATCATCAAACCAGTTTTACCAGCTGAATGGTTAACGGCAACAACTAAATACTTTATCAATCCAACCGGTCGTTTCGTGATTGGTGGACCAGTAGGTGATTGTGGTCTAACTGGTCGTAAGATCATTGTAGATACCTATGGGGGAGCGGCAAGACACGGTGGTGGTGCTTTTTCAGGCAAAGATCCCTCTAAAGTAGATCGTTCAGCAGCATATGCTGCCCGCTATGTTGCAAAAAATATTGTTGCTGCAGGCTTAGCTGATAGATGTGAATTACAAATTTCATACGCAATCGGAGTTGCTGAACCAACTTCAATTATGATAGAAACTTTTGGTACGCATAAAGTATCTGAGGAAAGATTAGTAGAATTAGTTCGCGAGTTTTTCGACTTACGTCCTTATGGCTTGATAAAAATGCTTGATCTAATCAAACCCATCTACCTAGAAACAGCATCTTACGGGCATTTTGGGCGTGAACAATTCCCATGGGAAAAAACTGACAAAGCCATGCTCTTAAGAGACGCAGCTAATTTAAAATAAAGCATTCTTTTTTTGATATAGGGTCAAATGTAGATATTTATAAAATACATTTGACCTCCATATTTAAATTCACTTGAGCAATCAAACGATTTTTCTAAAAAACAAAAAAACTCTCCACTTGACACTTACCTACTAATATTTCGCCATAAGCCAAGTCGTGAAGAACTGATTAAAATAGTATATTCTAAAATCTATCTTTCTGGTAAAACAAGATTTTTAAACATTTCAGTGATTTTATCGTTATCTTTAATAATAAGTGCTTGTTCAACTCGTTCACGAGTTAAATGAGGTGAGAACCGTTCTATAAAATCGAACATATACCCACGCATAAATATATTTTTTCTAAATCCTATTTTAGTTGTACTATGGTGAAAAATGGTTCTAGCATCAATTGCAACGAGATGGCTATCTTTAATAGGATCAACTGACATTGATGCAATTACTCCGACACCAAGCCCTAATTCGACATATGTCTTTATAACATCTGCATCCGTTGCAGTAAGCACTATATTTGGTTTTTTACCTGCCCTGTCAAACGCTGTATCCAATTCGCTTCGACCAGTGAAACCAAATGTATAAGTAATAATCGGATATTGTGCTAAATCATCGATTGTAACTTTTTCAAGTTTAGTTAGAGGGTGTCCTTTAGGAACTACAAGCCCTCTATACCAGTGGTAACATGGTAACATGATCAAGTCTTCATAATGATGTAATGCTTCGGTTGCAATGGCAAAATCTGCCTGTCCCTTCACCACTGCTTCAGCAATTTGATTAGGTGCTCCTTGATGCATATGCAAAGTAACATCAGGATATTTTTGCATAAAATTTTTAATCACATCAGGTAGAGCATATCTAGCTTGAGTTTGGGTTGTTGCAATACGCAGATCGCCCTTATTAGGGGATTTAAAATCAGCAGAAACCGCTTTGATTGCATCGATGTTATTCAAAACATCAGCGGCATACTTAATAACCTGCAAACCAGCTGGTGTCACTTCAGTCTTATTTTTGATTGTACGCTCGAATATTGCAAACCCTAATTCTTCCTCTAACAATTTAATTTGTTTACTCACCCCCGGTTGGGAAGTGAATAAGTTTTCGGCCGTAGAAGTAACAGAAAGATTATTGTTCATCATTTCGACTATATAACGTAGTTGTTGAAGCTTCATAAATTCACCTGGAGAAAATAATTTTATAGTACAACTGATTATTAATTATCCATTCACATTACCCACGTAACAATCCATGTCAAATATATAAAAGAATAAACTAACTTCGCATACCATTTATCCATGCAACTAAACCTAATGCAAAACCAATATAAGCGTATAAATCCATATGATTAACTATTAAGAAAACACTGCTTAACACAAGCACTGAACCAATTACAAGCCAATATTGTTTTCTGCTTTGCAAAGTATCTTGCTTTTTAAGCTTATCGCCTAATTCTTCTAATGATTTTTTAATCACTGTTTGCTGTTTTAAATGTTGATAAAATAGCTCTGGCAATTCCGGCAACGTTTCAATCCAAAAAGGCGCTTTTTCTTTAACAGCCTTAACAACTGATTTAAAGCCAACTTGCTCTTTCATCCAGTTTTCAAGAAATGGTTTAGCAGTAACCCATAAATCTAATTCAGGATACAATTGCCTCCCTAATCCTTCAATATAAAGAAGTGTTTTTTGTAATAAAACTAATTGTGGCTGGACCTGCATCTCAAATTTCCGAGCTGTATTGAACAAATTTAACAAAACATGTCCAAATGAGATTTCAGATAATGGTTTTTCAAAAATTGGTTCACACACTGTTCTAATACTAAATTCAAATTCATCAATATCGATATGATTTGGAACCCAACCTGAATCAACATGCAGTTCAGCGACTTTACGATAATCACGATTAAAAAAAGCAATAAAGTTTTCAGCTAGATAGCGCTTATCATTTTTATTTAATGATCCAACAATACCAAAATCAATAGCAATATAGCTTGGCGTATCAGGCTTTGTCACATCAACAAAAATATTACCAGGGTGCATATCAGCATGAAAAAAACTATCTCTAAACACCTGAGTAAAAAAAACCTGAACCCCTCTTTCTGCTAATAATTTCATATTCACATTATTAGCTATCAATTCATCTGTATTTGCAACCGGCACCCCTGAAATACGCTCTATAACCAATAAATTTTCTCTACAATAATCAGTATATACTTCTGGCACATAAAGGAGTTCACTATCAGTAAAATTACGTTTAATCTGAATTGCATTTGCCGCTTCACGCATCAAATTCAATTCATTAAAAAGATCTTCTTCATATTCACTAATCACTTCCTTGGGCTTTAATCGTCTAATTTCTTTAATTAATCGAGTAGATAGATTAGCTAATCGGTACATTAACCTAAGGTCAGCTTTAATAATAGGCTCAATATCAGGTCTTATTACTTTTAAAACAACTGATTTGCCATTTTCTTTTAAAGTAGCACAATGAACTTGAGCTATTGAAGCTGAAGCAAGTGGCATCAATTCAAAATTTTCAAAATAAGTATCAATTGGTGCTTCTAAAGCCGCTTCAATTTGCTTTTTAGCAATTTCACCGTCAAATGGTGTTACTTGACTTTGCAATAAAGCTAATTGATTTGCAATTTGTGGTGAGAATAAATCTCGTCTTGTAGAAAGCATTTGACCTAATTTAATCCAGACGGGACCAAGATCTTGCATTGCTAAACGAATTCTTTCACCTAGTTGCTTCTCAGTATGCTCATTTTTAATCCAAAATAACATGAAGCGAAGGGTCAACAAAAACCGTTTTCCTTTTTTATTTGGAATTAATTCCTCTAAACCATATTGTAAAAACACACGTATTATTTGGTAAAGCCGCCAAAATTCTTTAAACACTGTTTATTCCTCTAATAAGACTTCAAGTATTATTAAGTCGTCACACTGGTCATTTATAGCTTTAAAATCTTAATTTTTTAAATTCAAAATTAGGTGTCTTTCGCATACCGAGTTGCATTTTTATGTGGCATTAGCTGTAAACCTTCAGTCATTGCCTCACTGAGCCAAGTTTTAGTCAATGTAAATTTCGTACTAATAAGCAAAAAAAGTTGTTTTATGATTGACTCAATCACCCCAGCGGCTAAATCACCTATGATAGGCGATAAAACTGTACCTATACCCGGTTCAATTTTTTCAATGAATTGATTTAGTTTTTGCAGTACATCAATATCGCCAGTTACTTCAAGTGCTTCTTCTTTAATAAGCGTCGTCAATTGTTGTTTATCTTTAAGTCGCAGCAATGTTTTAAAATCTGTCTTCAAGCAACAATCAGCCTCATACTCACAAGATACTAAAACATCAACACGTGTTGCGCTAAAAATAAGTGTAATTGGCTCTTCTAATTCTTTAATAAAAATTTCTAAAGAGGAACCTTCAATTGCTTGCTTTTGTTTTTTCAATGCAGGCTGAAGATATACCTGTTGATTAAAGATTGTTTCAGCAATAATTACGGCTAAACGAAGGGTATGGGATTTCGCTTTTTGCATCAACGATATTGAATTTTGACTTTCATCTTTAGGTTGCAATAAGTCGAGCATTAATGACGGAAGATGTGGCGCTAAGTGCAATAATGAATCAAGTTGTGGAAACTTTTTCGCAAAAGGGGGTTTAGGCAATTCATTAAATGCCTCAAAAAAACGGTTCATTTTGCTCTCCTGTTTTTACATCATGTGATTTTTTGGTTATCTAAGCTATTTTATGATTGCAACATAATCTAAAACTTGAATCCTCTATGCAGCGCAACAATACCGCCTGTCATATTAAAATATTCTGTTTGCGTAAAGCCTGCTGACTGCATCATTTCTCGAAGTGTTTCTTGGTTTGGATGCATACGTATAGATTCAGCTAGATATCGGTAACTATCCTCATCTTGTGCAATCACTTTGCCCATTTTAGGTAATATATGAAAAGAATAAAGGTCATAAATTTTACTCAGCGGATCAAATACTGGTTTTGAAAATTCCAACACCAATAGTCTCCCGCCTGGTTTTAATACTCGAAACATGGACTTTAATGCAGCATCTTTATCCGTTACATTACGAAGTCCGAAGGCGATAGTAATACAATCAAAATAGTTATCGGGAAAAGGAAGTGCTTCTGCATTAGCTTGAACATAACTAACATTCCCAACAACTCCTAAATCACGAAGTTTATTACGACCTACTTTAAGCATAGATTCATTAATATCTGCTAGAACAACATGCCCTGTTTCACCAACAATTCTTGAAAACTTAGCTGTCAAATCACCAGTTCCGCCTGCTAAGTCCAAAATAGTTTGCCCTTTTTTAACACCGCTACAATCAATAGTAAACCGCTTCCAAAGCCGATGAATTCCAAATGACATTACATCATTCATTACATCATATTTTTGTGCAACTGAATGGAATACCTCAGCCACTTTAGCGACTTTTTCTTCTTTTGCGACCGTCTTGAACCCAAAATGAGTTGTTTCAACATGAGATTGTTCATTACTTGTTTCAGGTGCCTTGTCGTCTGGCGTAATTTGATTTGACATAATATAAGTCCTTTATCTTGGTCTGTAGTATATTAACTGATTGCATCATTCATTACATTAGATACATTTACTGGCAAGGATCATCACATCAAGATAGGGATGATTTGCTTCTGTATTTAAATATTATAAACCCAATGAGACAAAGGATAAAATAAATCATATAAGTCATCATATAGGCTTGTGATGCCCCTAGTGTACCTTGCTTAGGAATGAGTAGAAAGGAAAAGAATATCAATAGCGAAAATTGTGAAACTTCTGCTAGAAAATAAAGTTTAAGGTTTGCCTTTGCAATAATTAAATAACCAAAAACATAACACCCTACCTTAAGCACATCACCTGTAAGTTGCCAACTAAATAAAGTACGCATCTGTGAAAACTCATTGCTAAATAGAAGCCAAATTACAACATCTCGCATTAACCACACAAGACTGCTCAGCAGTATCACCGCAGGCAAGGCAAATTTCAAACCTTTAACAACTTCTTTTGCCAGTATTTGACTATCTTTGATTCTTGAGAAAGTAGGTAATAAATAGACTGAAAACGCAGCTGTAATAAACTGTAAGTAAGCATCTGAAATCATGCTAACACTTTGCCAAAGGCCAACTTGATACATTGCTTTGTCTTTAATAAATGTCTGTTGGATTAAATTTACTATTTGTTCGGTATGTAAAGCGATATTCGATTGTCGTGTAGAGGCAATTACATCAAGATTACTTTTAAATCCATAAAATTGTGAAATTTGTTCCCTGAGTAAATAGTATGCCACAGGCATTGTCACAGCCGTCATTAAGGTCATGAGAGTAAATTTACTTAAATTAATGGCTGTTTCTCTATGCCAAGCAGGAAGAAACATTGCTAACGTTATTACCTTGCGTCGTTGCAAAAATACAATCGCTGGTAAAAATGTTGCGGCCGGAAGCAATCCTAAACCAACTAGTGCACCTGAAAATCCGAATGCTAATTGCAGACAAATAAAACCAATTAGCGCAATAAGGGCACCAATAATAATTGAAATAGCCGTGCCCTTTGCATCTCTATAACCTTTCAAAATAGCTAATATAAGATTGCTACCTGCAATCGTAAATTGTAAGACAGCAATGATCCTGATGATATTTGCATATTCTTGTGTTGCGAATAATAGATAGCTAATATGAGAAGCAAAGCTTAGAAACACAGAGCAAATTATTAAAGAAAATACCAATACTAGAGTAGAAGCGGTCCCTAAAAGCTGTTTAACGGCATGCTTATCTTGTTCTGCGTCAAATTGCGCAATATATTTAGTGACGCCATTAAAAATACCCGCACCAGCTAGCACACCTAAAACTGTTATAACTTGTCGGTAATTTCCAGATAACCCTACTCCTTGCGGTCCAAACTCAAGGGCCATCAATTTTCCAATAATCAATCCAATCAAAATTTTTACTAAAGTGGAGGCTGCAGTAAATGTGGAAGCTTTTGCTAATGACATAATAAAATAGGGTCTTCGTGAGTTTGGGATGGGCGTAAATACTATGCCTACAATTTAAACGCCCCAGATGGAGCGTCTTAATTTAATTTTAGCGGCAAAATACTTATAACGATTCTGAAAAATAACCTAAAATAGTACTAATGACTGTTCTTTGATCTATATCGCTTAGATTAAAGAAAAGAGGTAAACGTACTAATCTATTACTCTCTTGTGTTGTATATCTATCTTCACCATGAAAATAACCATACTGTTCACCAGCGGGACACGCATGCAAAGGAATATAGTGAAATACAGTCATGATTTCAGCTTCTTTTAAATAATCAATAAATCGCGTGCGTTCTTCTATATTTTTTAGCTTGACATAAAACATATGAGCATTATGAATAATATTATCAGGAATAAAGGGTAACTCAATTAATCCTTTCGAAGCTAAAGGGCTTAACGCATCGTAATAATTATCCCAAAGCTTAAGCCTGCGATCATTGATTGTATTAGCAGCTTCTAGCTGAGCCCAAAGATACGCTGCTTGTAAATCTGACATCAAATAACTAGAACCAATATCACGCCACGTATATTTATCGACTTGACCTCTAAAAAACTGACTACGATTCGTCCCTTTTTCTCTAATGATTTCGGCTCTATCGATTAAACTTTCATCGTTAATTAATGTAGCACCACCTTCTCCGCCTGCGGTATAATTTTTAGTTTCATGAAAGCTATAACATCCAATATGACCAATTGTACCAAGTGCTTTTCCCTTATAGGTAGACATCACCCCTTGGGCTGCATCCTCAATGACATAAAGATTATGCTTTTTAGCTATCGACATAATGGTATCCATTTCACAAGCCACGCCTGCATAGTGAACAGGTACAATTGCTCTTGTTTTATCAGTAATAGCCGCTTCTATTAAAGTTTCATCAATATTCATGGTATCTTTACGACAATCAACAAATACAATCTTTGCCCCCCTAAGGACAAATGCATTCGCGGTCGATACAAAGGTAAAACTAGGCATAATAACTTCATCGCCTGGTACTATATTAATTAAAATTGCGGCCATTTCTAATGAAGCGGTACAAGAAGGCGTTAACAATACTTTTTTTGACCCAAAGTTTTGTTCCATCCATTGTTGACATCTACGTGTAAACCCACCATCACCACATAGCTTTCCACTATTCATGGCAGAGTGCATATAGTCAAGTTCAGTCCCAACAATTGGAGGGGAATTAAATGGAATCATAAAAACCTCTTTAAATTTGAAATTATTCTAAAATAATAAACGCGCAATTGATCTAAGCTTATCATTTTTAAGTTATTTTATTTGTACAGCCAGTAAGAACTTGAACAAATATTCGCACCAGTTTTAATATATAGTCTAAGCGCTGGTAAATTGCTACTTTGCGTCGCCACGAATAAATTTTTTACTCCCTGAGCTTGGCTCCACCATTTTGCAATTGCTATCAATGCCGTACCTATTGGCTTTTTAGACTTACTCATATCTTGTGGGATTGCAGCTAACAATCCTATTCTAGCCTCAGCAGGAGACAAGAGTTTGAGAGATACAAAGCCTAAAATAGCGCCATTAGAATCTTTCTCACCTTGATTTTTATCACGAACAACTAAACATATCGTATCAAACGTCCCTAATACTGCTTTTTCAATCCAAGTAGCATAAAATCGACCACTATCTGTGGGTTGATACCACCTTGGTCTAAATCTACTACTATTAAATAGATTAGAGGCATGCACTTTCAGTGTTTCAATATCATCAATTCCCGCGACATCTACGATAATTTGATTGCCTGAAAATAAATCCATTTCGTTAAGTTTCGACAATCCTACTTGATTGCTGCCAAAAGAGAGATCTATTAAAGGTTTTGTCAAATCATAAGCTAAATCTATTTCGCCTTCAACTAGAGAAAATCCGCTCATAGTTAAAGCATCACACCAATGCGTTTTATACATTGGGATCTTACAGTGAACTAAGTCAAACATTCCCCAATTCAAAAGTTCTAATTGTGACCTCAATTCTGAACAATCATCATCTTGATTGTTATTTTCAGCTAGAATTAGTTTTCCGGTTTTAAGCGAAAAAAAATCGCTCTCCCATGAGAGCGATTCAAGTTTTATGTTCACAGGCTTTAAGTGCATGATACCTCGGTGATATTCACAGACAATTAAAATCTACTATTTAGCGCCAAACCCCTTTTGCATCAACAATCCACTGGTGTTTAACTTGTTCTCTAGGGATAGCTTTAAAAGGTTTATGATCAACTAATAATACTACTACATCAGCCCAATCTAATGCTGCTTGAACCTCTTTTAATGTCACTTTACCGTCAAATATAGCTGGAACCTCATGAATATTTGGTTCAACTATAGCTGTCTCCCCTTTGTGCCATTTTGCAATAGAATTAGCAATATGAAGCGCAGGACTTTCTCTTAAATCATCAATATCTGGCTTGAACGCTAATCCAAAACAGGCAATTTTAATTTTTTCAATAGGTAAGCTTGTTTCAGCGACACAATCTGCTACTCTTGCTTTTACTTTATCAAGTACCCAAGTAGGTTTTGCATCATTTACTTCACGTGCAGTTCGAATGATGCGCGCATTTAGAGGGTTTTGTGAAACAATAAACCATGGATCAACTGCGATACAGTGGCCACCCACACCTGGTCCAGGTTGTAAAATATTCACTCTTGGGTGTCTATTTGCTAATGAAATTAATTCCCAAACATTGATATCCTGTTCGTCACAAATAACAGAGAGTTCATTTGCAAATGCGATATTCACATCTCTATAACTATTTTCTGTTAACTTACACATTTCAGCCGTTCGAGCATTAGTTAACACGCACTCTCCCTTTAAAAAGAGGTTGTATAACGCCTGTGCTCTTTTAGAGCATTTAGTAGTTAATCCCCCAACTACTCTGTCATTTTCAAACAGTTCAATCATTACTCTACCAGGTAAAACTCTTTCAGGACAGTAAGCTATGTTAATATCCGCTGACTCGCCAGCTGTTTGCGGGAAAGTTAAATCAGGTCTTGCTTCAGCTAGCCACTTAGCCATTTGTTCTGTTGCACCAACTGGTGAGGTTGACTCTAACACCACTAGATTACCTGGAACAAGCACAGGCGCAAGCGCCTTTGTTGCCGCTTCAATATACTTCAGATCTGGCTCATAATCACCTTTAAAAGGGGTCGGGACAGCTATTAAAAATGCATCCGCTGCTTGAGTTTCAGTTGAAGCACTTAAGAAACCTTGTTCTACAGCATCTTTAACAACCTCTTCCAAATCCGGCTCAACAATATGAATTTTACCTTGGTTTATGGTCTCGACAGCATGTTGATTAACATCCACACCAAGCACATTAACTTTAGCTGTCGCAAATGCTGCTGCAGTTGGCAAGCCTATATATCCAAGACCAATAACGGAAACCGTTTTAAATTGCGCTGATAATTCACTCATGCTATTCCTTCTTTCAAGATGACTTAGTATAAAAAAAATGATTTAACCTAAAATTTCATCGCTTTAAGTGCAGATAAAATCTTTGTGCAAGCTTGCCCGTCACCATACGGATTATGAGCCTTGCTCATTGCGTGATACTCATCACAGTTTAAGAGTAATTGAGATACATTTTCAACTATTTTTTGAACATCTGTACCAACTAATTTCACTGTACCTGCACTTACTGCTTCTGGCCTTTCAGTTGTATCACGCATAACAAGTACAGGCTTACCTAGTGAAGGCGCTTCTTCTTGAATTCCACCCGAATCAGTTAGTATGATATGTGCATTCATCATCAAGTAAACAAAAGGCAAATAATCTTGAGGCTCTATCAAAAATACATTAGGAATATCTTTTAAAATACGATTAACCGGTTCACTTACATTAGGGTTAAGGTGGACAGGATATACCACTTGAACATCTGGATGTTTCAATGCTATTTGAGCAAGTGCTGTACAGATCCTTTCGAATCCGCCGCCAAAGCTTTCTCTTCTATGCCCTGTTACTAAGACCATTTTTTTATTTTTTTCTAAAAATGGATAACGACTTTCGAGCTCATTTTTCAAACTTACTTCATTAGATATTTTATCTCGCACCCATAAAAGCGCATCAATAACAGTATTTCCAGTCACATGAATTGCATCTGATGCAATGTTCTCTTTTAATAAGTTATCTCTAGAATTTTCAGTAGGAGCAAAATGAATCTGCGCTAAATGCCCAGTTACTTTTCTATTTCCCTCTTCCGGCCAAGGAGAAAATAAATTTCCGGTTCTAAGCCCAGCTTCAACATGCCCAACAGGAATTTGATGATAAAAAGCCGCTAAACTTGCAGCTAAAGTCGTAGTCGTATCCCCATGCACAAGTACAATATCAGGTTTAAAGTTTTCGAATTCTTTTGATAAACCCAATAATATTTTACTAGAGATATCAATAAGCGTCTGACCTGGTTTCATGATATTAAGATCCATATCTGGAGCTATTTCAAATAATCTCAAAACTTGATCAAGCATTTCTCTGTGCTGTGCTGTGACACATACTTTAGCTTCAAAAAAACTGTCTTTTGCGAGCGCGTGTACGAGCGGCGCCATTTTTATTGCTTCTGGTCTGGTACCAAATACTGTTAATACTTTCACTGAGCGTCTCTTATTACAACCATTTAAGGTTGGTAAAAATAATATTAATATTTTAAAACATAATAACTTATATGTTTCACATTGGATTGACTTTTGGGCCTCTGATAAGAGCTATACACACACCAACAAAACCACCAAATAAAGCTGCTAAAAATGCCCAAAAGACACGTCTAGGACTATCTGGAGTGATAGGTTCATAAGGCGTTCGTAAAAAACGAAACGCCTGATTAAATTGACTTATTTCTGGTAATTTTTCTAGTTCGTTTAATTTTAACTTATATTCATCTAATCGCACATCAAATTCCGGCCCCTTGTATGCTAGCTCACGGATTTGCGCGTTAATGTCTGCTATTTTGCTTTTAAGCAGTTCTATTTCATTAGCCCGTGCATCTGCTTTAATCGATAATTGCAAATATTCTGATTCTGCATCAGATAATTCATTATTTCTTTTTTGGAATATAATCCTAAATTTATCTTCTGCAAACATTGTAAGATCGGTAATAGATGATTCTAAACTTGATACTAACCTTTTGCGTACATTATCATTCTGTTTAGTTAATTTATTGATAACAGATTGATTTGCCTTATCAATATATAATTTCAGAAGACTACTAGACTCTTGTGCTGTTTCAGCTTTAAGTAATAGGGTATCTTGATTACCTTTTCTATCATCTTGAGCAACAAATTGTATATTTAGTATGAATTTTTCTAACAACGCTGCTTTTTCATGTTCCGTTTTTAAATCCTTACTCTTATTCAAATAATAATCCGAAGTCATCCAAAACTGTCGTTTAAAATCATAAGATGAAACTGTTTCAATAAACTGGCGATAAATAACATCATTTACGCTCAGTGCAATATCTTTTTGAGAACTATTCAAATCCAAAGAACTCACACTCTGTTCAATTGCAGCAAAATTACCAATCTCCTCAGAACCTGGTTTAATCGTGATAGCAGTTGCAGTCCAAACGGGAGTGATAAAATAGCTAAGCGCATATACGCCCACAGCAAAAAGAACTGTAGTGGCCATAATAATCCATTTACCATACCAGAGTGTCATGAATAATTTTTTAATATCTAATTCATCACTCACCACAGGCATATTTTGCACTGATTGATTGTTTTGCGTTTGATTCATACCTATATCATCCTAACGAATTGAATTATACGACACCGATTAATTAACAAATTGCTAACTGTGTTTTTTGCCTAATCTACGTTTCAACCTCTTGATGTACCTAGCTACTTTCCATGCCCTTTTGATGCAGATACCGTAAATAAAAAACGCACCAAAAAAAAGTAGCAGCATAAACCATTCAGGAACAAATGCTAACTCTTCACCTAGCACCCCAATTAGAGCTAACACGGCTGCTGCTAATGTAATTAATGCGAATGCTTGTCTCGAAGTGAAGCCAGCCCTCATAATTAAATGGTGAATATGCTGTCTATCTGCTGAAAAGGGACTAAGGCCTTTTTTAATTCGCCTATACATAATGGCTATCATATCCATTAAGGGGATTGCAATCAGCCAAAGTGCTGTCACAGGGTAAATTACTTTATTGTTAGTCTGCTCAAGCATTCCTAGCGGCTGACTACTAACTAACAGCATCCACAGAGCAGTAAAACCAATAAGTGTACTACCTGCGTCTCCCATAAAAACCTTATATCGCTTTCCAAGTAACCCTAAATTTAGCATAATATACGGTAATATCGCGGCTATCATAGCAAATGCCCATAAAGATAAAGCATATTGTTCATCCTGATATAATAAAATACCTAAAGCAGCAAACGTAACGCAGGATAATCCGCCTAATAAGCCATCTATACCATCAACCATATTAAAAGCATTAATTGCACCCCAAACAGCAAGTAGAGTTATAAGATACCCGAAATATCCTAACTTAAACTCAAAAAAACCAAACACATTCCCAAATGTTTCAAGAGAAATACCAGCGTAATACATCATCACAATTGCGACAACTGCTTGAATAGATGCCCTAAATTTTACGCTGATATCAAACCTATCATCAATAGCTCCTACTAACACGAGCAAACCAGCTAAACTTAAGTAAATACTAAAATGGGGGATTGTATTAAGAAGGGTGCTATACAAATATAAAAATATGATACCAGCAAAAACAGATATGCCCCCAACTAAAGGGATCGCACCTTGATGCTTTTTCCTAAAGTTAGGTTTATCGACTAAACCTATTTTTTTAGCAACTTTACGTGCTAAAAAAAGAAAGGCCAGCGAAAATATAAAAAGAACAATTAGCTCAAAAAACATTAGGTTTTCGCTCACTTAAATAACCGACAAGGTGACTGAGTTAACACACTTATTATTCACTCAGTTCACTCCGAATAAAATGCATGTAACTAAAATAACTTAAGAACGACGCATCATTGTAAAGAAGTCATCGTTAGTTTTAGTCATTGCAAGTTTATTAATTAAAAATTCCATTGCCTCAATCTCACCCATAGGATGTAGAATTTTACGTAAAATCCACATTTTTTGGAGTTCATCATTCGTTGTTAAGAGCTCTTCTTTACGAGTACCGGAACGATTATAATCAATCGCAGGGAAAACACGTTTCTCAGCAATTTTACGCGATAAATGCAGTTCCATATTACCAGTTCCTTTAAATTCTTCATAGATTACTTCATCCATTTTAGAACCTGTATCTACAAGAGCAGTCGCAATAATGGTTAAACTACCACCTTCTTCAACATTACGTGCCGCGCCAAAAAAACGTTTTGGTCTATGTAAAGCATGAGCATCAACCCCGCCTGTCAGTACTTTACCTGATGATGGCACTACAGTATTGTAAGCTCTTGCTAAACGAGTAATCGAGTCTAGTAAAATCACAACATCTTTTTTATGTTCAACTAAGCGTTTCGCTTTTTCTATCACCATTTCAGCAACCTGAACATGCCTATTAGCTGGCTCATCAAAAGTTGAAGCGATAACCTCACCTTTAACCATGCGCTGCATCTCAGTTACCTCTTCAGGTCTTTCATCAATTAGAAGTACGATTAAAACACATTCTGGATGATTATGAGCGATACTTTGGGCTATATTTTGAAGTAGCATGGTTTTACCCGCTTTTGGCGGTGCAACGATTAGTCCACGCTGTCCTTTACCAATTGGCGCAGCCAAATCTAGAACCCTTGCGGTAATATCTTCAGTAGAACCATTACCTCTTTCCATAGGCATTCTTGAATTTGCATGTAATGGGGTTAGATTTTCGAAGAGTATCTTATTGCGGGAGTTTTCTGGTTTATCAAAGTTAACTTCATTTACTTTAAGTAGCGCAAAATATCGTTCACCTTCTTTTGGTGGGCGTATTTTACCAGATATTGTATCCCCAGTTTGTAAATTAAAACGACGTATTTGACTTGGTGAAACATAGATATCATCTGGTCCGGCAAGATATGAACTGTCATTTGATCTTAAAAAGCCAAATCCATCAGCTAAAATTTCCAGAACACCATTACCTAAAATATCTTCACCACTTTTTGCATGCTGCTTTAAAATTGCAAAGATAATATCTTGTTTACGTAAACGAGCTAAATTTTCTAGCCCCATTTTTTCACCGAGCTTGACAAGATCAGCTACAGGTGTTTGATTTAATTCAGTTAAATTCATAAAGTGATTTCTATAGTATAAGTTGATTGATTGTTAGTTAGTTGAACGAAAGGAGGATGAAAAACAACTTGTTTGCACAAATTTATTTCACGAGTTAGTAAATTCATTTTGTATTCTTAAATGTTATGTCTTTAATGTTTTGAGTTAAAAGAACTGCTATTACTGCGATTCGGATAAAATTGAAAAATGCCATGACAGCTGACAATTTGAATTTATGCATACAGAGACCTATTGCACAATTTAGAAAGGATTCGATGAATATTTTCCGACGAGTATTTACAGTTGAAGACCTAATGATCAAGATTCTAAAGAAATTCTATGAAAAAAACAACAATTATTCTTATTTATGGTCAAATAAATAGCAACCTTAAGAAATCTGATACAATTCAAATTAAACCGTATTAGTTAAGATAAAGGCACCAGCCTGAATAGATGTATAGATTTCTTAGATAAACCTGAGTTATTATTTGAATCAATCTTCACTTTTTCATTACTAAAAATTAGATAGTTGAATCAATGAAAGCCATCACTTCAGATTTAGTTAAAGGACCTACTTTTGTTGCTATCACATTACCTGCTTTTAATATTATTAAAGTTGGAATACTCCTCACACCGAATTTCATAGGTACTTCTGGGTTATCATCAATATTCACCTTACCTATGATAACTTTATTTCCATAATGCTCTGCTAGTTCATCTAAAATCACACTCATCGTAATACAAGGTGCACACCATTGAGCCCAAAAATCTAACACAACATATTTTTTATCTATCACAGCGATTTGTTCATAATTATCATCGGTCACTTCGACAACAGTATTAGAAGACATTGCTCATCCTTATCAATTTTATCTACAGTTTTTAGTTTAGACTATCACAATTTAGATAGTAACATAGTAATAAGTCATTTAAATCATTATATAAACTAATTTACATTCATCATACTAGGGCTGACACCCCACGTAGAAGCTCGAGATAAAAGCGCAGCAAATAAACTCTATCGAATAAAACTAGAGTTTTAAATCAGTTAAATGTATTCCTTATTTTGATAATTATTAAATGACTTAAATAATTATCTTATCGTTTGTATTTAACACTGCTACAATCAAGCAAAACAAATAAGAACTAAGCCTGCTTACTTAAAGGATAGATTATAATGTTCCCATGGCTAGATGCAAACCTAATGTTATTACTTGTCTTTATTTTACTAGGCTTATTTAGCCAAAATCACACACTCGTGATTGCTGTCGTTGTTTTATTGTTAATTCGTTACACGCCAATTAAACCTGCCCTACCTTGGATAGAAAAATATGGATTAACGATTAGCATCACTATGTTAACTATATCGGTACTCGCACCTATGGTAAGTGGTAAGATTGATACAAGCAAATTTTTTACAAATATACTCGATTGGAGATTACTCGCTGCTGTTGCAGTTGGTGCTCTTGTTTCGTGGCTTGGAGGCAGAGGTGTAAATTTGATGACTTATCAACCTAAATTAATCACAGGTTTACTAATTGGTACCGTTCTTGGCGTTGCATTTTTCCGTGGAGTTGCTGTTGGGCCGCTAATTGCTGCTGGGATGCTATCAATTGTGCTCTTTTTTGGTGCTTCTGATTAAATTTCTGATTGGTTAAATCAATTATTTTGTCTTTCTTATACCTAAAATAGAAAGGTTTGCGTTATAATCTTGGAATGTCTAATTCTTAGCTGTTTTTTAAGCTCAATTATCATGCTAAACTAGACGAATTATTTTTTATTTTTATCTTATAAAGGAGAAAATCATGTCTGTAACTAAACTCGTTCTAATCCGCCACGGTGAAAGCCTTTGGAATAGTGAAAATCGTTTTACTGGTTGGACTGATGTCGATTTATCAGAAAAAGGAACACAAGAAGCGCGCGCTGCAGGAGAATTACTTGCAAGTGAAGGCTTTCAATTTGACTTTGCTTATACATCTGTTTTAAAACGTGCTATCCATACTCTTTGGAAAGTACTAGATGGCGTCGATCAAGCTTGGCTTCCTGTTGAAAAATCTTGGAAATTAAATGAACGTCACTATGGTGCGTTACAAGGCTTAGATAAATCTGAAACTGCTGCTAAATATGGTGATGACCAAGTATTAGCATGGCGTCGTGGCTTTGCTATTACTCCGCCAGAATTAACCAAAGATGACGAGCGTTATGCTGGTAAAGATCCTCGTTATGCAGGATTAAGTGAATCGCAAATCCCATTAACAGAAAGTCTTGCAACTACAATTGAGCGTGTTGTGCCTTACTGGAATGAGAATATCAAACCTCGCATCGCTCGTGGCGAACGTGTTGTGATTGCAGCTCACGGTAATTCTTTACGTGCTCTTATCAAACATTTAGACAATATGAGTGAAGAAGCTATTTTAGAACTTAATATTCCAACAGCCTCTCCACTAGTCTATGAATTTGACAGCAACATGAATGTCATTAAAAGTTATTATCTTGGTAATGCAGATGAAATCGCAGCTAAAGCTGCGGCAGTTGCAAACCAAGGCAAAGCTAAATAAGAAAATAAATCTAAGCTAGTCAGCTGACTAACTCAAGAATCTATTTAACAGGCCTGCATGCATCTGTATGCGGCCTTTTTTTATGCTAAAATCAACCAAAAAGTCTCATTAAGACCATATTAAATATAAACACATTTTGAATTTCACAGAGGAAAATCCATGTCAACTCATTCTCTTATACAACAATTGCGAGAGCGCGGACTTATTGCACAAGTCACCGATGAAAGTGCATTAGAAGAGCATTTAAATGCAGGCGCTATCTCTCTTTATTGCGGTTTTGATCCAACTGCCGATAGTCTTCACCTTGGCCATTTAGTCCCCCTTTTATGCTTAAAACGCTTTCAAGATTCTGGGCACAAACCTGTTGCCTTAGTAGGCGGCGCGACAGGGATGATTGGCGATCCTAGTTTTAAAGCTGCTGAGCGTAAACTGAATACGGCTGATACCGTCAAAGAGTGGAGTGATAAAATTAAAGCCCAAGTCTCTCCTTTTTTAGACTTTGATTGTGGCCAAAATAGTGCAATTGTTGCTAATAACTATGATTGGTTTGGTGACATGGATGTACTTGGTTTCTTAAGAGATGTGGGTAAACATTTTTCTGTCAATCAAATGATAAACAAGGAAGCTGTTAAACAGCGTCTTAATCGAGATGATAGTGGTATTTCATTTACTGAGTTTTCTTATAACTTATTACAGTCTTATGACTTTGCCAATTTATGTGGTGAGCATAATGTCACGTTGCAAATTGGGGGATCTGATCAATGGGGCAATATTACCTCAGGGATTGATTTAACCCGCCGCATGCATCAAAAACAAGTATTTGGGTTGACAGTACCCCTTATCACTAAATCTGATGGGACAAAATTTGGTAAAACAGAAAGTGGTGCAGTATGGCTTGACTCAAGTAAAACCAGCCCTTACGCATTTTACCAATTTTGGATCAATACTGCTGATGCTGATGTTTATCGTTTTCTTAAATTTTTCACGTTTATTCCTCTTGATGAAATTCAAGCAATTGAAGAAACAGATAAAAATAGTGGTCGCGCCCCACAAGCACAATACATTTTAGCTGATACAGTGACACAATTAGTTCATGGTGAATCTGGTTTAGCAGCTGCTAAACGTATTACTGAGTCTTTATTTTCTGGCGATATCCAATCCCTAACTGAAGCAGATTTTGTTCAGCTGGCACAAGATGGCATGCCTAAGGTAGAGTTAACAGCAGAAGATGATCTTCAGCAAGCATTAGTCAAGGCTGGTTTTGCTCCTTCTAGAGGACAAGCAAGAACCCTTATCAATTCAAATGCGGTTACTCTAAATGGAAATAAACTGTCTGATGCTGAGTATCAGTTTATAGAAACGGATAAACAATTTGGCCGTTACGCACTAATGCGCCGTGGTAAAAAACATTATTGCTTAATCACTTGGTAAATATGATTTGCATTAGGTGGACTTGCTGCCTAATGCAAAAATTTCGAACAATCCCACCTAATTTTTCAACTATGATTGCATATCATCTCATTTTACTCTTATCGAACTAATGTTGACATTGGGTCTGCATTCACAAAAAGGAGTTTATATGCGTAAAGTACTTTTTCTTAAATCGAGTATATTAGGTGGTTACTCTCAATCAAGTCATTTAGTTGATTATGCGGTTGAACAGTGGAAAAAATCACATCCAAACGACGTCATTACAGTACGCGACCTAGCAGTAGATAATTTGCCCTTTTTAGATGGCGAATTAGTTGGCATGCTTGCACCTGCAGAAGGGACAGTTCTTACTGATCGTCAAAAATCTGTTCAGGCGACTTCAGATGCACTTATCGCACAACTAAAAGACCAAGATGTCTTAGTATTGGGCGTTGCTATTTATAACTTCAATATTTCAACACATCTTAAAAATTATATCGACTTGATTTGCCGCGCTGGTCAAACCTTCAGATATACTGAGTCTGGCCCTATTGGTTTATCTGGTGTTAAAGAAGCGCTTGTATTAAAAGCTAACGGCGGTATTTATGGTGAAACGCACTCTTCGATAGCTTATTTAAAACAAGTGTTAGGTTTTATTGGAATCGAAGAAATCAATTTCATCAGTGCTGAGGGAATGGGTTATGGTGATGAAGTTAAAACCAAATCGATTGCTGATGCAAAAGCTGCGATTGATGCTTACTTATCAAAATAAGGCGTTCTAACGCCATTAATAATCGCCTCACTTAACGCATTATAAAATACCGATTAAAAAACTAACTAAAGCTAGATTTGATTAATCGGTGTTTTATTATTGTGTTAAAGGCATTAAAGATCATGGAAAATTTCAAGCGCATCGGCTAATTTTTTGACTCCAAAGACCTGCATGTTGTCAGGTGACTTTTTAGGCATATTGCCAAAAGGCACAATTGCTCTTTTAAATCCATGTTTTGCAGCTTCAGTAATACGCTCTTGTCCACTTGGAACTGGTCTGATTTCACCCGCTAACCCAACTTCACCAAACACAACTAAATCTCTTGGAAGAGGTTTATCTCTAAAACTTGAGACCAATGATAACAATAACGCTAAATCAGCACTCGTTTCTGTTACTTTAACCCCTCCAACCACATTAACAAACACATCTTGATCAGCCATCAATAGTCCACCATGTCTATGAAGTACAGCTAAAAGTATCGCTAATCGATTTTGCTCTAAGCCCACAGCCACACGTCTTGGATTTCCCATGAGAGAATGATCGACTAAAGCCTGAATTTCGACTAAAAGAGGCCTTGTTCCTTCCCAAACTACCATAACTGAGCTACCGGAAGTCAATTCTTCACCGCGACTTAAAAATATCGCTGAAGGATTACTAACCTCTCTTAACCCCTGCTCTGTCATAGCAAAAACACCAAGCTCATTGACTGCACCAAATCGGTTTTTATGACTTCTTAAGGTTCTAAATCTTGAATCACCTTCGCCATCAAGTAAAATTGAACAGTCAATACAATGCTCTAATACCTTTGGTCCTGCTAAAGAGCCATCTTTTGTAACATGTCCAACCATTATGATAGCAACCCCTCTTGTTTTTGCAAAACGGGTTAAAAATGCAGCCGTCTCTCGGACTTGAGCAACACTCCCAGGTGAAGACTGAATCTCAGCCATATGCATCACTTGTATAGAATCAATGACCATCAAGGCAGGATTTTCTTGTTCAGCAAACAAACAAATTTGCTCAATACTGGTTTCTGATAGCATGTATAAATTATCAGTGGGCAAATTGAGTCGCTTAGCACGCATAGCAACTTGCTGCAAGGATTCTTCACCCGTAACGTAAAGCGTTTTCATCCTTGTTGCGAGCTTAACTAAGGTTTGCAACAAGAGTGTACTTTTACCAGCACCTGGGTTCCCGCCAATTAAAATCGCGCTACCGGGTACTACTCCGCCCCCTAATACCCTATCAAATTCAATAAATCCAGTAGAAAATCTTGGTAGTGCCTCGAGTGAAATCTCTGACAGTTTTTGAACTTTGCTTGCACCATCTAATCCTGCATACCCAACTCTATTGGTGTGGCTTGATTGAGTGGATGCAAGACGGACTTCCGTAATACAATTCCAGCTATTACAGGCGCTGCATTGCCCTTGCCATCTTGGATAATCAGCGCCACAGTCATTACACACAAAAGCGCGTTTTACACTTTTAGCCATCTATATCATACCTTAATCTCGTGCCTTTGCTTTTTTATGATTAAACTAGAACTGCCGATTAAATCGTTCTAATTCTAGTTTAATGCTCATCAGATTATAAAGACGCGATGGTCTCTTTTTGTTGTTTCAACTTAACTATCCCATCATCAAGTTGCACTAATCTCTCACGCTCTTTAGCCACCACTTGTTCTGGTGCTCGTTGAACAAACCCTTCATTGCTCAGTTTTTGTTCTATCGTATTTTTTTCAAGAGAAAGTTTATCAATTTCTTTATCCAAACGAGCTAGCTCAACGGCTTTATCGATAAAATCAGCCATTGGGATCAAGATTTCGCTATTACCAACCAACTTAGCAACACTGATAGGTGCCTGCTCTTTTTCCTCTAAAAGGCGAATTGCTGATAAATTAGCAAGCTTATTAATAAACGAACTATTGTCATTTATTCTCCTAACTACCTCACTATCTTTAGTTCTCACTAACAATTCCAATGGTAGACTCGGTTTAATATTTTTCTCAGCCCGAATATTACGAATGGAAATAATGGCCTCTTTGATCCACTCAATGTCCGTCACAGCGATTGTATCTTCGTCTGATTCGATAAAGTCTGGATAAGCCGCTAACATTAGGGTAGGTTCATCGATTCCTTTTAATACTTTCACTCGGTGCCAAATCGTTTCAGTCATGAATGGGATGACAGGATGAGCCAGTCTTAAGAGTTTTTCTAATACATCGATTAAAGTATAGCGAGCCGCTAATTGCTCTTGTTCTGTTCCTTGAGCAAATACAGGTTTGGTTAATTCCAAATACCAATCGCACAATTGATTCCATGTAAACTCATAAATTTGAGTTGCTGCCATATCAAAACGATAAGTATCTAAAGCTTCACGGACTTGCTTAACCGTATCATTAAAGGCACTTCTAATCCATCTATCAGCTAGTGAATAAGGCAACGCCTTGATTTGTGCTTGGCTTAAACCTTGGCCGCAATCTTTATCCTCTGCATTCATCAAAACAAACCGGCTAGCATTCCAGAGTTTATTACAGAAGTTACGATACCCCTCTAGACGTTTCATATCCCAATTAATATCACGCCCTGTAGAGGCTAATGCCGCTAACGTGAATCTAAGCGCATCTGTACCATGCGGCTCTATGCCATTAGGGAATTGTTTGATGGTTCTTTTTCGAATTTTTTCCGCTAATTGAGGCTGCATCATATTGCCAGTACGTTTTTCTAACAGCTCTTCTAAACTGATACCATCAATCATATCTAATGGGTCTATCACATTACCTTTTGATTTAGACATTTTTTGCCCTTCATCATCGCGGATTAAACCATGGATATAGATTGTATTAAAAGGCACTTGCGGCGTGTTGTTTTCATCTTTCACAAAATGCATGGTCATCATTATCATTCTGGCTATCCAAAAGAAAATGATATCAAAGCCACTGACTAACACGCTAGTTGGGTGAAATTGTTTTAATGCATCCGTATTCTCTGGCCAGCCTAATGTTGAAAATGTCCAAAGCGCGGAAGAAAACCAAGTATCAAGCACATCTTCATCCTGACGCAATGCTATATTCTCATCAAGCTTGTGCTTTAATCTCACTTCCTCTTCATTACGTCCTACATAGACTTTACCTGAATTATCATACCAAGCAGGAATTCTATGTCCCCACCATAGTTGACGTGAAATACACCAATCTTGCACTTCACGCATCCAAGCGTAATACATATTTTCATACTGTTTTGGCACAAAGTTAATTTGGCCGCTTTCAACCGCCTCTACGGCCACTTTAGCTAATGGTGCAGTACGAACATACCACTGGTCAGTTAACATAGGTTCAATCACGACTCCGCCTCTGTCGCCATAAGGGATAACCAAATCATGGGGTTTAATTTCAGCAAGTAAACCTGCCGCCTCAAAATCGGCAACAATCACTTTACGGGCAGCAAAGCGCTCAAGTCCCTGTAGATGGCTTGGAATTTCACCGCTGTACACTTTTGATACTTCACCATGCGTATCAAATACCTCGGCAATATCTCGAACATCACCATCAAGCGTCAGCATATTGATCATAGGAAGCTGATGCCTTTTACCTACTTCATAGTCATTAAAATCGTGAGCAGGCGTAATTTTAACGCAGCCAGTTCCCTTAGTCATATCGGCATGTTCATCGGCTACAATTGGAATTTTACGGTTCACAAATGGCAAAAGTACACATTGTCCGATTAAATGTTTATATCTTGGATCGTCTGGATTAACTGCAACACCCGTATCACCAATAAACGTCTCTGGCCTGGTTGTTGCCACAACAATATAATCCAAACCATCCTCAGTTTTCGCACCGTCCGCTAACGGATAACGCAAATGCCAAAGCGATCCTTTTGATTCACGGTTTTCCACTTCAAGATCAGAAATAGCGGTACGTAATTTAGGATCCCAGTTAACCAGGCGCTTACCACGATAAATTAACCCATCTTCATGCAGACGAACAAAGACTTCCTTAACTGCATTAGATAGCCCTTCATCCATAGTAAAACGTTCACGCGACCAATCCACTGAATTACCCATTCTGCGCATTTGCTCTGTAATCGTACCACCTGACTCTGCTTTCCACTCCCAAATCTTATCGATAAAGGCATCACGTCCATAATCATGGCGAGTCTTGCCTTCTTCTGCGCCAATTTTACGCTCAACAACCATTTGAGTTGCAATACCAGCATGATCAGTTCCGACTTGCCATAAGGTATTTTTGCCTTGCATACGCTGATAACGGGTTAAAATATCCATGATAGTTTGTTGAAATGCATGTCCCATATGCAAGCTACCTGTTACATTAGGCGGCGGGATCATAATGCAATAACTTTCCTTACTCGTATCACCATGCGGTGCAAAATAGCCTGCTTTCTCCCATGTTTCATATAGTGATTGTTCAATTTCTTTTGGGTTATACGTTTTATCCATAATCTTATCCGGTTAAAGTTAAAGTAAATACTCTATAAAATAGCAATTAGCAACCAGCCTAACTGAGTTGTTCTAAGTAAGTTAACCTAAGTAAGTCAATCTAAGTAAGTTGGCTTATTTTTGCTCATTTAAAAATGTTTCAGGTACAGTACCTGTCTTAAGTTGATACCCAATTTCTCGGTACTGTTTATATCGCTCTCTTGCAGCAATCTTTTCCTGTTCAATTGCTGGAACAAAATCGATAATTGATTTAAAAATCGGCGCAAAATCAACAAATGGCGTTGCAAGATGTATCATAATGTCCCGCTGAATATTTGAACGTCTTTCTGGCCAACACAGCTCAATAGGTGCACCAATTTTGGGCCCTTCTCCTGCTAGATTATGCGCAATAAACCTATCTGGATCTAGCTGCCACAACCATTCATCTAACCTTTCTGCATGTTTTTGATTTTCACATACAAGCAAGACTCTTTTATTTGTCTGATAATAACGCGCCGCTAACCAGCACCCAAGTCTATCTCGCTGTGTAAGATTAAGTGTTTGTGTTTGCTCAAAGACGAGTTCAGACTCATCAAAACTAGGTGAGAGTTCGTTGAGTAGATAAAAAAAGGCTTGTTTCATGATTCTCTCAAAATGGTTAAGTCTTCATTGTAAGCAATATGCTAATGTGCATAAATGATTATATCAAACATAGAAAAATCAATTATCTTGTCACCGATTAGGTATCTAAATCTCAACTATTTCATATTTTATAAGACATAGTCAATTAAATCAGCACAACTGATGGCATATAATAGCGGATATCATTTAGTTTTGCAGGGAAAAATGCCATCCTCAAGGTTTAAAATAATGACATTACCCAGCAAACATTACGTTTAACCATTAAATAATCCAAAATTTCCGAAAAATTCACATTATTTTAATGCATGCGCTTACCTTTATGCCTAGACTAACTGCCCTAACTAATAATTTAGTGATAACCTTCAAATAATCTTATGTTCTCATCTATATAGCACTAATATGAATGCATACTGTCAATGGCTTAACAAAATAAATAAGAATTAAATCCATTTTTATCAATATATTATAAATAAATTTAAATTCTTCATATAAACGACATTTATTTGTCATGTAAGAACACTACACTTTTCAGGCGTGTTAGAAAACTAACCAAATACCCTAAAATATAAATATGAAGCATGAATTGTATATAGGAATTTTTATGAAAAAATTTGATAAAAAATTGATTGTTTTAATTCTGTCGTCTTTCCTAATTGCCGCCTGTGATAGCAATGACAGTGAAACAACCTCCACACCAGAGATAACAACACCTAACACCCAAGAAATTGCAGTGACATCAGCGCTCATATCAGATGAAGGTGGTATTACAAAACTCGCAATAGAATTTAATCAACCCGTCGTTAAAGGTAAGGCAGGGAGTGTCACACTCACACCGGCTGGATTAATGAAAGCCCAATATGCCATTAGTCCTTTTGCGGTCTCAGATACAGGTGTCATTACAATTGATATACAAGATGATGCCGTAGAAGTAGACGGGAACGTATTTATTATTCGTTCAATTGAACTCAATCCAAACACAACTTATTCAATTAGCTTCACCCCTGATGCGATTTTGAATCTTTCAGGCAAACCATTTAAAAATTTAGGCAATATTAATCAAGAAATTCAACCTGCAGATGAAACACCTAAAGAGATCCCTAATTTAAGCTTTGTTGCCAAAGGCAATAGTTTCGATTTAGAAAATTACACCAAAACGGGCCAATATGATTTAGAAATTGGTACAGACTCAACCAATTTATTAGCAGCTGAAGTCTCTGCTGTGACCTATAATAAAGACAGCAAGACGTTATTTGTGGTAGGAGATAGTGGTACGTCAATTGTACAAATTGGATTAGATGGTAAAACGATTGATTCAATGCCGCTCCCTCAATTTTTAAGCAAACATGATAATGAAGGAATTGCTTATATTGGTAATAACGAGTTTGTCTATACTGATGAACGAGAAAGAGTTGCTCATAAGGTAACCTATAACCCAAATGCAAATTTAGTTAGAAGAGATTTACAAGAGTTAAAAATAGGTACAACAGTTGGTAATGATGGCATTGAAGGTGTATCTTATAACCCTGTTGATAATCATTACTATTTTGTTAGAGAAACATTTGGGTTATTTAAGACTAGTCTAAATTTTGAAACAAAAGAAATCAGTAATGGTGGCCCAGAAACTGTAGATTCTGAGAACTTATTTGACCTAAATAAACTCCACCTAGAAAATCAAGGCAGAATTAAAGATATTGGTGATATCTACGCTCTAGGGAATATTCTTCCAGAAGGTTCAAAAGATAGAAATGATTTATTGGTGCTAAGTGAAGCTTCTGGAGCATTGATTAAAATTAGCCCTGAAGGTATCAAATCAAGCGAACGTTATTTAGAGCTTTCGCCTGATCCGTCCCAAGCCCCTCACGCTCAGTTAGAAGGCGTGACAATGGATGAAAATTTAACACTTTATATTACCGCTGAAAATGGAGATGGTGTCACAGGTAAATCCCAATTATGGGTTATGACTCCTACACTTGGAAATGAGTCTGTTGGTGTGGATAGCCATTTATATCTCTCGTTTGAAAATGAAATTAAAGCGGGAACTGGCATGATTGAAATCAAAAGTGAATCAGAAACCATCATGCTTGATGTGACAAATTCTTCTCAAGTGTTGATTGAAGATGATACAGTAAAACTTAACCCGCCAAATTCACTTATGCCAGACACAAAATACACGATAAGTTACCCTAAAGGGACCTTCATTGATAGCACAACTGATATGGCTATGTCTTCATTATTAGCTGAAGATAGCTTAGGATTTAAAACAACAGCAGAAACTTATCAAGCATCCATATTAGCCTTATATCCTAATAATTCGGTAGCTAATTTCCCAATCAATGGTATGGTTAAAATTACCTTTAACCAAACTATTCGTTTAGGGACAGGTAAAATAGTACTTAAAAATGAAACAGATAATTCCGTTATAGAAATAAACGCAACGGATAAGTCAGTTACTTTAGATAACTCAATAATTACAATTGATCTATCAAACACCCCTCTTTCTCCTGTCACAAGATATACCTTAACTGTAGAGCCTGATTTTGCATTTAATCGCGCGGGAGATGAGATAATCGACCCCGCGCCTGTTAGTTTTTTGACCGCACCGATGGCCTCTGAATCAGGTGAAGCATTTTTTCAAAAAGGGGATATCCAATTCCTGTCAGGGATTACATATGGTGCGCCAGCTGACGGATTCTCTTTCATGCTTTTAAAAGTTACACCACAAGGTCAATCCATTACAATCAGTGACCGTGATACATTAGCGGCCACAAACGAAAGTTTCTTAACTTGGACTGCTGATAAACTTTACCCTGTAGGTACAATCATTGAGATAACTACAGACGCTACCACAACGAATAAAGGAATCATCAGTGCGCCTGCTGGTGGCGTTGGTAAAGGAGAGACCATTTTCGCTTTTACAGGAAGTGAATTAGAAGCCTTAACAAAGGACAACCTTATCGCTGCACTCAGCCTTAGAAGTGGTGTTGGTAAGGAGATAGACCAAATCATTGCACAGGCCTTTGATGCAAACGATCCTGCCTATCTTAAATTTGCTGAAGCGAATGTTAAATACAATTCATCTTCTTGTTCATTAGATCCAGATACTTTGAAAATGTCGATTACTGATAAAGCAAATTGCTGGTTAATAGATGATAATGACCCATCGCCTTTTGATCATCTCTATGAAGAATAATGATTAATTAATAAGGCAATCTAAAATAGATTACCTAAACCAAATTAGCTCGTTTCTTGTGTGAACTTCTTATAAGAAACGAGCTAATATCACCTACTGAAACTCTTAAGTTAAAAACGCCCTAACATAGATGACCTCAAGAAAAATTAAGTTTGACGTCCCCCCATCCTTAAGCAAATTAACTGAACCCCATGCTCAGCACACCGATTAAATTCACCTAATTGATGCAATACAATAGAGTCTAAATTAGTAGCACTCGACTGTTTAATACATTATGTTCAATTAAAAACATCTTAATATCATGCAAACAGAAAAGAATTATAGGTAATGAATACTATTTCAAACAAATACTTAAAACTGTGAGATTTCACATAACGAGTTAGGATTCATATTGACATACTTGAATACAAGCGCTCTTAAATATTTAAGCACATCATCAGTAGTCTGATAAAAGTTTAACGTAAAGGGACACTTCGTAAGTGCTTATCAATTGCTTTTACTATTGACTGAGCAAGCGGTAAGTGAGATTTTTCTTTCTGCCATATTTCATAAAATCCTGCCACAGTCTGCTCAGCTGTCTCTAATACTAATTTTTCTGGCAGTTTCGCTTTAACAGCTAAATGTGATAGCTCATCAAAGGTAAAATCACTAAATTTTTTACTGCGGCTAACTGTTAACGAAGCGCTGTCATCATCTATATAGGCAACGGTCGACACAAAGTCATAAGCGGGTGCAATAGAGGCTGTACGGGCATCTTTGTGTATAATTGACCAATTTTTCAAATGCATATCCGCATTACCAATTAGCGTATTAAACACTAGCCTGCGAATAAATTCCTCAATATCTCTATTTTGGCCTTCTATACCTATGACCTGCCCAATATTGCGCATACTGGCTTTTTTATATTTATCTTTTGGGTATACACCAAAAACTTGCGCAAAATCTTCAATATGTATCGCTTTGCCATCATCACGATCAAAGCGTTTAATAACAAAAGCATTCCCCCCATATATCCCGATTCCTTTTGGTATATTATCAATCTGATTGATTGGCAGCAGTTGAATTTCAGGCACATCCATTCCCAGCAGTTGGGCTAATTTCATCATTGAATATTCATTTTCAGGCACTAAATCAAAGCGAGATGAGGGTAATTTCACAATCCATGATCCCCCTTGACCTGTAGCTGGAATGGTTAACCCTCCCTTTGGAAACTGGATAGCTGAAAATTTTAACTGTACTCCAGCTAATGAAAAGCGCATAGGTGCATCATGTTTCAATGTTTCTTGATTTTTGGGAAAAACACCTGAAGGGAGTGCCTCTCCATCAGCAGATTCAACTGTAATTGCACCAGGAAGATCCTGCCCTAGTACCCACAAAAGAAAAAATTCTTGCTGTAAATTGACCCCTGCTCGATTAGCTAAATAGCTGCGCAATGTGTCTTCAGGCAATAGATTGGAAAAAAATGGCATTAATTGAGTTTGTGTAGGGTTAAAGTGAGCTAAAAGCCCACCAAAAGGATCTTTAAAATTTAACCCTAGTATAGGTCTTGATTCATTATTAATGTAAGAATCCATAAACGTAAATAACGTTCTATCACCGCCCACATTTGTAATCAATGCGACGGGCTCTCCATGGAGCAAAATGTTCAATGTCGTCACTTTGTTAGTCATCTAAATGCTCATCTAACGTGTAAGCTGGAGAGATCTGTCTATTGTCATATTCAGTATCACTATGACTTCTAACAATTGATGTTAGTGCAGGCACAAGCTTTTTAGGTATGAGAAATAACTCAGTGTCGAGCACTCGTGCGATAACAATTAAACTAGACACCCTGACATCAACACTTCCAGACTCAATTTTAGAGATATGACTTTGAGGAATACCAGTGCGTGCGCTCAATTCTCTCTGACTATAACCTTTACGGATACGCGCTTCTCGAAGACTTTCTAATATCTCTTCAATTACATAACTCATATTGAAACACCTCTCTTGATATGTTTTAACTAATCAATTGCTAAAATTATATATAAAAACATATCATTTTTTAAGATTAAAACAAGATTATTTGATATGACCGAGCACACATAATACTGTTAAATATATTCTAACTAATAATATTAATTAAATATCATACAATTACATCATCCATAACATCTAATACAGTTAAATCTCAATTAAACATAATGATTCATTAACATAAAGCATAGTGTGAAAGAAATTAGACAATTTCGTCATGATAAATAATGGGTTAGAGTTTAGTGCGATTTGATTTGATTTGATTTGATTTGATTTGATTTGATTTGATTTGATTTGATTGAAAATAGTAAAGTTAATTTGCCTTTTTGCTAGGGATACTTACAAAAATAGCAGAGAGACTCATAAGGTCTAAACAACAGGTCCTATACTACTAGATTATACTGAAGTTACTTCAAGTTACAGGGGAAGATATTATTCTGATTGTCATTCGGTGGGTGTTAAGTAATGCTAAAACCTGTATCTTGATTTCCACTGAGTATATTCATTATTTTAGCTTATTGCAGATGACAACATAATTCAATAAATTACTTACAAATCAAATTATTATATGAAATAAGCATTGGGTTTACACTAAGAACCCCCCTTGACAATATTCAAGGAGAGTTCTACTGATTAAAACAAGGCAACACAGCTCACTATATTATTTAGCGATTGCCGATATTAATTAGGCGTGTTTTGCCTGCACCATCATTATCATTAACCACCCAGATATCCCCTTTAAATTGAGTCATTCCTTCAACTTTTTCATTAAGGTAGCGGTATTCAGATACTAAGTCACTTACGAGTGTTTTTTTCAAAATACTAGGTCTATCTGACATAAACTCATTTGCATCGACACGATACACTTTTTTAATTTCTGCGTTAATCGCACCTTGGTTATCGCCACCTTTATCTCTCTCTAAGACCAAAAGTTGTCCTTTAGAATCTAACGCTAGATCCGAAATACCAGTCCAATATTTTTCAGCATTTCGCGTATTTTGATCCAAAGGATAAGGAGAAAATAACCATTTATCATTTTTCACATCATAATGAATAATCGTTGCAAATGGTTCACTAGGGTTAACTCCCCTTTGTAAGGCTACGTAAATATTTGATTCATCTTCAGAGACGGCAATACCTTCAAAACCAGTTGAGATTTCTTTGTCAACAAACTGGGCAATTAATTGATTTGGTAATGATATTCTTTTTATAATCTTACCGTCTAAATCAGTTTTAAGAATCACATTCTCTTCAACCTTCTCACCTTCTACTGCTAACCAAAAACCAGAAGGAGTGTAGCTAATTCCTTCAAGATCGAGATCAATTGACTCACCATTTTCATCTTTAATAAAAATAGCTTTATCAAGGGATACAACACCATTTGCATCAACAGCAGGATTAATTCTAAAAATTCTAGATGGTTTAAAAGCATTATCAGGCACTGCATATAAGTAAGTTTCATCATGCGTTAAACCTGATAAACTACCCCAAGGTAAATCAGTTCCTGTTGATTTAATGACAGGAGATGTCATATCACTTTTTGTATTAGGCGCATACTCAAAGATAGATAATGAACCATCTTTTTCATTTGCTGTCACAAATAATTCTTTTCCAGTTGCTTTATTATGCACGCTGGTTAATCCCTCAGGAGAAATGCCGGTGGGCAATAATTGAACAAATTCTAATTCTTGATTCGTACCTACTTGATATACTTCTACAAACGACCCACGCTCTGATCCAACAAATAGATAGTTTTGACCATCAAATTCAGCAGACAATATCCCCTCTATTTCAACACCTTTTGCTGCAGATCGGCTATCAGGGTAATGACCATAGATAACAGCATTAGCTTCGGTTTTATCAAATGTTTCATAGATGATGTTTCCATTATTATCAAATAGCGTAAATCCTCTTGCCCCTGGGTAAATTCCATCATCACCCTTTTTAGTATCCCCTTCATTCGCAATTGCAAAAATAGTATCAGATATCCAGGTCACAGCATCCGCTTCACGTCTCCCCTCAAAACTCTCTTTTAAGTGAATCTCGCCATCTTTTTTAAGATCTGCATTGTTATCTCGCTTAACTGTTAAAGTAGAAAAAACCTTGGATAAAGTCGCTTTTTCTGGATTTGACAGATCAAGCAAAGCAATTGCATTATTTTCTTGTAATGTCACGGCAACTTGTGCTGTATTATGATTCACACTGACAAATTCAGGTTGAGGATCTTCAGGATAATTAACTTGTGGGGTTGCTTTTAAAGCATCGACTAATTCAATTGTTTCAACATAGAGTGCTTTACCGCTATAAAGTCCCCCTAAATAAACCACATCAATGCTGCCTGGTCTAACGCCAGGTATGGTAGCATCACCCTCTTCATCTGTTTCTTCATCTTCGATCGCTATCACGGCTCTTAATGTGTCGGCCTCTCCGATAAGATCAATACTGTCAGGTCCACTGCCTACCACGACTGAGTCCTTGAGCTTAATGTTATTGATATCACTGATATCAAATATTTTCAATTTACCATTAGATGCCTTTGCCTTATCGTCACCGGTTCGGATAACAACAAACGCATACTGCCCATCTGGAGAAATGGCAACCGAAGTTGGCTCGACTTTTTGACTTTCACTGTCGGTCAGTTGTAGAGTGGGTAGTGAAATAGGTGACGCTGGATTTTTCACATCAACAAGATGCAATGTGCCTTTAGCAGCATTGGTATAAAAGAGGTATTGTCCATCCGGTGTAGCAGTCACGATTTCAGCCACACCATCAACTGGATAATGACTGACAAGCTTAAATGGATTCGTTACCTCTGCTGCCACTGCAGGTAAAGTCAGTGTTCCTAAAAGAATGGATAGCGCCATACCAAGCTTGCTTAGTTTTATTTTTTTCATGATAGCCTCATTTTATTTAAATAGATAAACCCATAATAACTAAATTTAACAACTAATCAATTATTCATGAGTTTAATCAGATAATATGTCAGTTTTATGACAAAATACACTTATTAAAATGAAGTGCATTTAGATAAAAGAGCTGAAATAGCAGCATTAGAAATGAATAACCACCATAATTAATACCATTTAGCATTAAAATAAATAATAGGATTTATTCAAATTATTTTTTAATTCACTTCCCAAAGAATGAATTCAAGAAACATAAAAGAAAAGGAAAATAAAACTGGCAGGTAAGTCTAATAGAAAATATGACTCAATAGATCATCAAAAATAAAGATAAGAAATTAGAAGAAGATGTGAACCCTTAAAGTTTTAAATAAATATTAAACCTAGCAGAGTTTATTTTTATTACAATTTAAAATAAGGGTTCACTTATTAGGTAAGCAGTTTGAAGTGTCAACTTACCTAAATTTGGGACTAGCTAAATATTGAAATCAAGAATTAGAAGCTATAAGTTAAACGCATTTCAATTCTATCGTCAACATCTAAACCTGCTTGTTGTGTATATACTGCTTCTTCATCTACTAAGTTAATTTTATAACCTAAAGATGTATCGATATTTTTATTAAATCTATAACCCGCACCCAATGTCACAAATTTCGTTAAATAAGCTTTGGTCATAGTATCGTCACGGACACCATTAACTACGCGTACTACATTTAAATTTTTTCCACGAGTTTGATTATAAACGATTTGTGGTGTGAAGCTTGAGTTATTGCCTAAATCAAATGTATATTTAAAAATTGCTTCAATACCAGATGTTTTATCAGCAACGTTAGAAGTAGCCGAACATGCTGTACCAATTATTGCCCCGCAATTAGCCTCATAAATATTTTTTGCACTAACTAAGTTATTAGTTTCAGCCCAGCTAACGGCAGCATAAATTTTATCACTGCCTACTTTACCATCATATTTAGCTGCAACACCCCAAACCTCAGCATTATTACCTATATTATCAGTTTGTTGCTCTTTAATTCTATCATGTTTTGCATAAGTCGCACCAAAACCTAATCCTGTATCTTCATGTTCATATGTTGAAGCAATACCGAATCCATCTCCGTGTTTTTTAGATAAATCACTTGCATTCCCCGCATTTTTCGCTTGGTATTGAAGATAAAAATCAAGACCTGGAACCATACCAAAAGTATCTTTATTTGAATAGGTTGCTAAACTTGATGCGCGGCCTAACATACCGACATCTTTTGAACTTGTTCCAGTGAAACCTTTACCAGCAAGGTCATCAAAGTTAGAAGCATCCGTGAAATCACGAATCATAGAAACCACACCATAATTACGACCAAAATCTAAAGAACCCATTTTGTCATAATTTAATCCGACATAAGCTAAACGAGTTGTGTCGCTGTTATTATCTTCAGCATTATCAGTTTTAAAGTTATGCTCAAATTTTGCATAGCCTGTTAGCATGCTGTTAATTTGGGTTTCACCTGAAAAACCAAGTCTTGCATATGACGTATTATCGTTATCTTGTCTATCGCCACTTGCAGTATTGACAGTATCATTTGCCCAAAGATAAGGAGCTGCTTTATCATCTTTAAAAGTATAGATAGCGGCAACACGACCTGTTAAATTAATTTTACTGCCATCTTTATTATAAATCTCTGCAGCCATTGCGCCATTTGATGCTAATAAAGATGTAATAGCTAAAGCTAAAATTTTACGTTTCATTTCATTTCCTCTACTAAGTTAGTTACTATTTTTATGTTGAAAATTTTTTTAATTAAATTTAAAGCATGGTTATTATTAACTACAAATATGACATATTTATTATTGAATTATTAAATTTTTATGACTAATGAACTTATTTAAATTCTTCAAACCATAAATAGTAGGTAAAGCAATGATAAAAAAAATAATTTAAATGACTATTTTTGCTAATTAATAAAAAAATATTTTATATCGTTATATGTTTGACAAAATAATAAAACTATTAGAGTTATCTAATAAAATTCCGTTTTATATTTAATAATATATACTATAGTAATAAACTTACGCTAAAGCACGGATTGATAATATTGGCTATAATCACGATTTTTAGAGGCTAAGAAATTTAAAACTGATGAGACTGAGTGATTTAATACTTGGTGTATAGGAAATTGTGTCATAGCCAGTATTCGCTCGCACTCAGTAAAATCACCAACTTCATACATAATATGCGAGTCAGAACCTAATGAGAGCATGCCACCGTTATCTAGTACAGATTCAACTACTTTAATACAATTAGGTTCACTACCAGGTCTTGAATGAATAAAAGAAGAATTATTGAGCTCAAGCGCAACGTTAAAATGTGCTGCAGCTTTGGCAACTTCATTTATCTCAATCGGAAAATTTGGGTTACCTGGATGCGTAATAATATGCACATCACCTCTTGAAATCGTGTTAATGAGCGCATCGGTATTGATTATCTTATTATCTTCTGTTCCTAGAACGGATTCATGAAGTCCTGCTAAGACAATATCTACAGAGTCTAATAATCTACCAGTACAATCGATATCACCTTGCCGATTTTTGATATTAGCCTCTATTCCTCTTAATACACCCACCCCATCCATGATTCTCGGCCAAATACAACGATTAATAAAATGCCAATAATGAGGTGAATCTTCGGAATCTGGACCATGATCAGTCACAGCGATTAATTTTAAGCCACGCTCCTTCGCCATCTTAGTATAATCATGAACAGTGCTATAGGCATGGGTACTGGCAACAGTATGCATATGCAGATCAACTGGAAACATATTTTCATTCCTACTTTTATCTTTCGTTAAACTATGATAATTAGGCTATAAGGTAAAATATTGTGCTACTCCCTAGAAAACCAAGCTAAATTAAATAGCTTGGTAAAGTAAGTCATAGTTCGAATTTATAAAATGCCTAACATGCTTGTTCAAGCCTGAGGTGTAGCCCAATCTTTATTACTTAGCGTTTTGAAACGGTGAATTAAGATAGGGCTATCATAATATTAGCCTCTTCCTGAAACACCTTTTTTAAGCTCAATGATAGGCATATAAGCCTCTACGGTAGTAGGTTCAATATGTAACGACCCAGATACCGCTTTTTGGAAACATGCATGATCTTCTTTGTCGAGCTTTTTGATGGCATCGATGACTTGTTGCTTGAATTCTGGTTCTAAACGATTGCTTATCACGATAGGCTCGTTTGGAATAAGTTCAGATTGCCAAATTACTCGAATATCGTTCATAAGATTTGGATAGCCATTATTCATCATACGAGTAAATGCACCTGAATTATAGCCCTTTTGAGGATCGCCTTTTAAATTCGTCCACGTTACCGCAGCATCAAATTGTCCATTTAAGACCCCTAATATATCTTGTTCGTGACCACCAGAGAAAGTCACTTTGCTAAAGTATTGATTATAATTATCATCAAAGGTTCCCCCTAGCTGTTTTTTAAACTCATAATCAGGAATTAAAAATCCTGAAGTAGAATCAGCTTCAGCAAACCCGACATGCTTGCCTTTTAAATCTTCCAAAGATTGATATGGACTATCTGATTTAACAACCATAACAGAGTGATAACCGGTAGAGCCATCGTTGTCATCTGCCATAGTGCCAACAATTTCAACTGCATTAGGATCTTTTAAATAAACAGTCGCAAAAGCAGAAGGAGAAAATGAAATGACCAGATCAACACTTCCACCTAATAAACCTTGGATGACGCCAGCATAATCAGAGGCATTACGTAGTTTTGTATCTACATTTAAATGCTTATCAAAAAACTCTTTTACACACTGATTATTACCAATTTGTTGAGTCGCATTTTGACCACCTAATATACCCAAATTTAATTCACGTCTTTCCTCTGCCATAGCATTAGAAAAAAAGACCGTGCTGATAAAAAGACTCGTGCTTATAAAAACCAATTTATTCAATTTCATATCGCCTCTTTAGGTAACTATCCTGTTTATATTATGCATCGCTTAACAAAAAAATATTGAACAATACGATTCATTTTGAAATTTAGGTTAGGAAAATCAATCTTCATCATACGTAAAACAAACTACTGCTTACTTTACCGATATAAGTAAACAGTAGTTTCATGACAAAACAGTGAATATTTAGTGATAGTTATATGAAAATAGGTATGGTGATGCTTTTCTGGTAATTGCCTCTAGCGTATCTTTTTCGCTAAACGGCACCGAAAGATGCCTTTTGTATGCGTATCGAACAATACCAATCAATTTAGTCAGTCGTTTTTCAAATAACAATTCTGAATGTGCCAACTATGAGAGATATGCAATTTCAAATCTTAGATGACCTGTAAAAGAGTTAAGCCATTACGTAGCTAATTCATATCAAATAAAATTAGATATCACGTGGATTCATATGAATTTGAATAATAACGAGGTTAGGCTATTAACTAGATTCGTGAAGTACGACATAACCAGAGAAAAAAATTTAGAGGGGCATGCACTTATGACTCAAATTCGTCTATTATTTGATAAAGGGCATAACATATTATAAATCAAGTGAGCATACTCTTATTAAAGCATGTTTAAATAGGTAGCAATTAACTTAAATGAGTTAATCAAAAACAGGTAAAACAATAATCGTAATCAGATGATAATAAATCGATTCGATACTCTCTCGAATACAACGCTATAAAGTCTCTAGAAGTATAATGCTTATCCATATCAATCCTGACGGAGCGATGATGACAAGCCAAGGTGGTATTTTAAAATTAGTTAAAGCAATGTACGCGCCTAATGCTAGCACTAAATCTTTTGGTTCTAGTATCGCTACTGTCCAAATATCGCGATACAAAGTTGCAAATAGAATCCCAACGACAGTTGCATTAACCGAAATAAGTATTGACTGTACAATAGGAGATGATCGTAAATGCTGCCAAAAAGGCAGAGCTCCTAGCATAAAAAGATAAGAAGGCAGAAAAAACACGACTAAACTCAACACTGCCATTAATATTGGCGGATATGGTGTTTGCAAGCTTGCACCAATGAATGCCGAAAAAGAAAATAATGGACCTGGCATGGCTTGTGTCAAAGCATATCCGACTAAAAACGTATCATTTGAAAGCCACTGCTCAGAGACAAAATAGCTATGAAGTAATGGCAGAACTGAATGCCCTCCACCAAAAACAAAAGATCCTACCCAATAAAACTGATTTAAGATAGAAAACAGAGGAGCATTAAACAATCGCATTAAAAGATAAAAGGCACACAATCCCAATACAAAAGCAAACAGATGTATCAAACCTAATTTAAGGCTTAATTGCTTAAAATTTAAAATTACGTGTTTTGGCCGAATTGAAGCACTTTTTTCACGTAAGATTAAATCATAAAAAAAACCAATGAGTATAGACAGCATGATCGTGGCGAATTGCACGATAAAATAATTAAACAACAGATTGATTGCCATCCCAAAGAATAACAAACAAATGGTAAAATTGGTTCTGCACATTTTACTGGCCATTTCATAGAGCGCTTTTGCAACAATCGCTACGGTCATAACCTTTAGACAATGAATCACACCATTTGGTATTTCAATAAAGTCATTTCCAATCACTAAAGCCATTAAAATGAGCACAGCAGCAGTAGGTAAAGTAAATGCGAACCAAGCTATAAACGCACCAAAATACCCGCCTTTTAAATAACCGATAGCCATTCCCACCTGGCTACTTGACGCGCCTGGTAATATATGGCTTAAAGAGACTAATTCACTATATGCAGAATCTGTAAGCCATTTTTTATCTCTAACAAAAACTTGATGAAAAAAAGCAATATGTGCCAGAGGTCCACCAAATGAGATGCACCCTAATTTAAAAAACACAGCAAACACTTGGTAATATTGTTTTTTCAACATCATATTAATAGTAGTTTGTCCTTTTAAGCCATTTTCCACTGCATGATTTTCAACATAACAATCTTCAAACTTTATGAGATACAATACTCTGTATCTCATATACTTTAAAACGCCAAATTTTTATTGATAGACAAAAAGATTATTGAGCTTTCTGAATTTTTCTTTCTTGATTACTGATAAAAATATCCCTAGCTTTAATGGCTAAATCTGGATAATTTGAAAAAACACCATCCATACCTAACTCATAAAAACCTAAATATTCAGATATTGCTTGAGCATTATCACTTGGCTTACTAAATGTCCATCCTGTAACGGTCATACCTAGTTCATGAGCATAGGTATACAACTCAGGTGTATAAAGCGGCCATGATTTCGTAGAAGTAACTGATGCCGAAGTTGATAAAGACACACCAATATCTGGCGCATATTCTTTGATTTCAGCTAATCTGATAACTTGCCTTGGATTATCACTAGTTAAAACACAGTAATCTTCACATGTTAAGCCCAATGACGCTCCAGACGTTGATTCATTAAAACTTTGGTCCACTAAACTACCTAATTGAACTAATGGTAATAAATAGCCCCTATTTTCCATCTTATTCTTTAAACTCCTGAGTGTGTCAGCACTAAAGGACTGAATATAAACTTTACTATCGGCCGTATAGCCATAGTTATCTAGTGTCTCTATAATTAAATCTTCTTGCAGATCATCTTGAAGTTTCGCTTCTGGATAAATGCCAATTTCACGGCCTGTTTCTTTTGATAATCTTTGAGCAAGTTCAATCACCTCCTCAAAAGTAGGGACTTTCAACGCATCTTCTGATGTCGGTGTAAACTCTGGGTAGTCTAAGGCGGCCGTACTGACTAATTTCATGTCTAGTTGCTTTATCTCTTCTAAAGTATATTTACCAACATTTGTATCACCATCTCTAGAACCAAAAACATCTATAACATTTGTGGTCCGAGCCAAAGTATCATCATGTACTGCAACTAAAACACCATCACTTGTTAATTGTAAATCAGGCTCAATATAATCCGCGCCCATTTTTACTGCAAGTTCATAAGCGGCCAATGTATGCTCAGGTAAATACCCACTTGCACCGCGATGAGCAATCACTAAAGGCTCTTTTACTGGTGCTAACTTTGGTTCAACCGTAATCACTTCGGTATCTTCATTGCACCCAACCAATATAATTGATGTTAATACAATCGATAAACACAAACTTAATTTTGATCTTTTCATTACATACTCCTAAATCGTTTTAAGAAATTACAAGTGAGTTACACCTGAGGTGCTGTGAATATTGGAATTTCTTCCCCAATAATATATTTATCTCTTAATATTGATGAGAGTTTATCGATTAGCATCACCACTGCGACTAATACAATCGTAATGAACATAACGATGTCCCAGTTCCATAAGCGCATATTCTCGGCATACACTAATCCTATCCCGCCTGCCCCAACAAATCCGAGTACAGAAGCAGAGCGAGTATTAGACTCTAATTGATAGAGTGTAAGTGCTAAGAATGAGGGGAAAGACTGGGTAAAAATACCGAATCGATGTGTTTGTAGGCTATTGGCGCCTAATGCTTTCAAGCCTTTAGTAGGTCTTTTTTCTACCGCTTCATGGCCTTCTGCATACAGCTTGCCAAATACACCTATATCTTGAACAATAATCGCAAGTGATCCTGCTAAAGGTCCTAGTCCCACTGCGCGGACAAATATCAATCCCCAAATGGCCATGTCAACGCCCCTGCAAATATCAAAAAAACGTCTCATTAACATTGCAATGAGTTTAAATATTCCTTTGTTCATAATGTTTCTAGCGGCAACAAATGAAAGCGGTAGGGCAATAAAAGAGGCTGTAAAGGTACCAATAAATACAATACCAAAGGTCACTGCTATCTGCTCTAGAATATAAGCAATCGGCCATTCATTGATATTTTGCCACCTAAACATTTGTATGAAATAACCAACTACTGACACGACACCACTTGTAAAGCGGCTTAATTCAACACCAAAATCGAATAGAAAGTAAACATAATAGATTACGATCAAACACATGCTTATCATGACCGACCAAAAATACCGTTTAGGTGCTTTAAAAATAAGCGAATGTGTCTCTTTTATTGCCATTATTTCAGCTTGTGTCATCGTGCGATTAAACGTCATTGAATTCATGTATACCTCAGACTGAATTTATTTTGCTTGAAGTGCTTGTTTTGATGTATTTGCGTGATACTCAAGCGCATTACCTTCCACTATTTTTTGTCTTAAATAACCTGAAATTGAATCAATCAAGGTAACGACTAAAACAATCATGATAAGCGTAATACTGACTTGATCATATCTATCAAGTTTAATTGAAAGCATGAGTTCCTGACCTATTCCCCCTGCCCCTACTATTCCTAATATAGTAGATTGCCTGAAATTCACTTCAAATCTCATAAAGGTGTAAGCTGTGATAAGAGGTTTAATTTGAGGCCAGATACCAAATCTTAATCTTGTAATACCGTTAGCACCGGTTGCTTGTAGCCCTTTAACTGGTTTATCTGATGCTGTTTCAATAGCTTCATAAAATAATTTAGTTAAGCTACCTATTGCATGAATTGTAAGCGCTAAAAACCCAGCAAAAGGCCCAATTCCAAAAGCCATGACAAACATTAATGCAAAAGCAAGTTCTGGCATTGTTCGCATGAAAGCAACAATGATTCTGACAATAAACTTAATCCATTTAGCACTTGGAGAATTTTTTGCAGCTACAAAGGCTAAAAATACAGAAATAATCGCTGAAACCAGTGTAGCAGCCAAGGCTATATTGAGGGTTTCCCAAATAAGAGGTAATTGGATAGGTAATCGATATCCCCAATAGGCTAAAGAACCTTCCGTTTTAACATCTGCAAATAAAACATTCCAATGTAAGGTTGGGATAATATCTCGTATATAATCTAAAAATTTAGGTAATCCTTCATATATTTTTACCAAATTAAACTCAGCCAAATACCCTGAAGAAAAATAAAGCACTAAAAAGAGCAAAGACCAGAGCATTGCTTCTCTTTTTTGTTTATTGCGAATCGTTTTATAGTAAACATTAAATGCCATACTTTTTCACCTATTCATCAATTACTTACTTTTAAAAAATATAAAAGAAATCAAATTTTATACAAAAAAAATGACAGGACATTAGTTTCCTGCCATTTCGAACATAATGTTCAGTTACAAAGCGAAGTTAAAAATAAAATTACACCTGAGATTAAACTCAGAAAACCTAATTAAAACAATGGCAACTAAGTTTTAATTAGCTGCCTTTAATGCTTAGCCACGACCTGAAGCGTTTTTCTTCAGTTCTATGATTGGTGCGAATTCTTCAAGATTGGTTTCATCAATATGCATTTTACCTGCAACCGCTTTAACAAAGCATGCATGATCTTCTTTATCTAAACGTTTGATTATATCGATAACTTGTTGTTTAAACTCAGGCTCAAGTTTATTACTGACTAAAATTGGACCATTAGGAATGAGCGGTGATTGCCAGATAATGCGGATATCTTTCATAAGATCTGGGTATCCATTACGAATCATTCTTGTAAAAGCACCTGTGTTGTAACCTTCATCTACATTTCCTATCATCGAAGTCCACGTAACAGCAGCATCAAATTGACCATTGAGAACACCTAAAATATCTTGTTCATGACCTCCAGAGAAAGTGACATCACTGAAGAAATTGCCATACTTATCATCAAAATTTCCGCCAAATAGTTTTTTAAATTCGTTATCTGGAATCAAATATCCAGAAGTTGAATCGGCTTCAGCAAACCCCATATGTTTGCCTTTTAGATCTTCTAATGTTTTATAAGGGCTATCAGCTTTAACGACAATAACAGAGTGATATCCTCTTGACATATCATCATCATCGATTGTAATTCCAACAATATCAACAGCATTTGGATCTTTTAGATGCACCGTTGCAAAAGAAGAAGGTGACATAGAGAAAACCATATCTACAGTTCCGCCCAATAATCCTTGAATTACGCCTGCATAATCGGAAGCATTACGCAATTTTGTATCTACATTTAAATTTTTATCGAAGAAATCTTTTACACATTGGTTATCACCAATTTGTTGAGTTGCATTTTGTCCACCTAAAATCCCTAAGTTGAGTTCTCTTCTTTCTTCTGCGACAGCTTGAATTGACACTAAGCCACTCATTAATAATGCTGTAGTCACTGCGATTTGTTTAATTTTCATAATGCCTCTTTAATGTGAAAAATAATAACTTAACGAAAAATACAAATAAAAAATAAAACACTCTTACAAATTTAATCAATGAAATTTAAAGCAAATGAATTCAAACCCTTATTTTTATTGAGTTTCACTCACTTCATCTCCGTACAACTGATTCAAAATTTCTTGAGTTAAGTCAGAAGGATGACCATCAAAAATAATTTCACCTTTTGCAAGGCCAATCACTCTTGTGCAATATTGTTGAACTAATTCTACTGAATGGAGATTAACCAGCACAGGAATACCGTTACTAGCAACATTTCCTAGAGCTTGCATAATTCTGTGGGTATTTTTAGGGTCAAGTGATGCAACTGGTTCATCTGCTAATAGTAATGATGGGTTTTGCATCAAAGCACGGCAAATCGCGACTCGCTGCATTTGGCCACCTGATAAATTCTCAGCGCGTTGAAGGGCGTGTGGAAGCATATTTAGCCATTGCAATAATTCAACTGCTCTTGCTCTATCTTTATCTGAAAATTGCTTAAAAAATGATTTTAGGGTCGATGTTTCACTTAGGCGCCCTAGTAAAACGTTAGTAATCACATCTAATCTTGGTACAAGACAAAAATCTTGGAAAATAGTTGCACATGTTGCCCGCCACCGTCTCATTTCTTTTTGACTAAAATTCACAATATTTTGTGTCTCATTACCATTATAAATTTCGCCTTTAGTCGCTGGAATCGAACCATTTAACACATGCAACAAAGTTGATTTCCCTGCACCAGAACGACCTATCATGGCGACATACTCTCCTGCATGCAAATCAAAAGAGATATTATTGAGCACAGGTTGTTCACCTGTTTTATGATAAGATTTAGTTAAATTTTTAACACTCAGAACCAATTCATTTTGCGTGAAATCAGTTGAAAGTGTATTTTCAATTAATGTAAGATGGGGTTGAGTCTCAGATAAGCTCACCTCAGTTGTCAGCGTATTAACTGCTAAATTGCTATTATTTTGCATAATGAACCTCAATTAAATTATCAAAAGTATCTTTTAAATGCTCTAACTAACTGATGCATGATTATTTTCTTTTGTTTTTGATACTGATTTATGTTGGCTATTTAACAAGAAAAATATGACAACTCAATGTGCATTAGATGAAGGTTTAGTTAAATAAATATGACAAATTGATGACAGCGCAATAAAGTAAGATGTGGTTTACCTATAAAACATATTGAAGTATCTAACGCGATGCTCGACTTTTTTGTTGCATAATTTGGAGGGAGATGGCATAACTTACAACTAATTAAGACACCAATCAAAATTAGGAGTAAAACCATGCCATCATTAGTAAATTATATCATCTATACTTTTATTAAAATAGACGATAGCTTAAATAAAATACTGGAAGAATACGATAGACCTCTTAGAGCAAGAGGGTTCAAGCCAAAGCTTTCAGATAGCGAAGTCATTACAATGGAGCTCATTGGTGAATTATTTGGCATTGATAGTACGGTAGGGATTTGGAGATACTTTAACAAGCATTGGACTCACTTATTTCCAAAT
>NZ_FOHV01000048.1 GCF_900111395.1 Thorsellia anophelis DSM 18579
CCTGTTAGGTATTTCCCTTTTTTAGTATCAAGTTCATTCAATTTATTTGCTAAATCTTGCAATTGAAGCTGTGCATGATAATATCCATTCAGTTCTGAAAGACTTACGGCATTCTCTTCACGTTCAGTTTTCCAAGTCTGCATCTGTTTTAGTACAGGTGCTATATCACCAAATATTTCCTCATTTTACCTAAGCAGAGTATCACCTTGTTGCAATAGCCATAAAGGGGAAGCCTGGTTGAGTTTTGTTAAATATACTTCACTTTGACTAAAGTGCTGTTTTTGGATGTTAGCGAGTATCATTTCACGTTTTTCTAAAGGCAATATAGCCATAAGTTCAAGTTGTTCAGATGTCAGCTTGCTTGAGGGCAATGTACTTGAATTCAAAATTGCTGTTTTAAGTGGTAACAGCTGATATGCGTTCCAATATGGTTTTGCTAATGTCAATCCATAGCCTCCGATCAAGATACCCATAATAAATGTCAAGATAGGGGTTCTCATACGGGAAAAAAAACCTGGTTTTAATTCAGGTTTTGAAGGTTCAATTATTTGTACATTATCAGGAACGATTACATTCAACGTAGGGCTGAATAAAAGTTCATCATCCGTTTTTGCAATATATACAAGTTGTTCATTAACTGAATCAGTTGATGTAGGATTTGTTATTGCACTATTTTGATCATTTGATGTGGGTGTAGTACCTGATGAATAAGTTTGTTGTAACTCAGTACCATCAATCTGCTCAAGTCTCTTCGCGACGTTATGCATAAAAAGACGTAAGCTATCAAGTTTACTAAGATGTTTTAACTCTAAACGTTCTAATGTTTCACAGAGTTCAGCTAATAATGCCTCTAAACGATAAACAACAGCGATATCTGCATAATAAATGGCGAGTGTACGTAATACTTGATGTAATCTTTCTGCGAGCCAAGCTAAAATTTCAACTCGAGCGTGAGTAGGTTGAGGCCATAATACACTCCACTGCTGGCTACTAAGCCGTACAATGATAGCTAAACCTTCTTCTAATCCGATTAAACCTAAATTTTCAGTTCTGGCTAAGGTATAGTAAGCCGCGGTTTGTAATTCAACGCCATGCTGACGAAATAGTGTGAGCGAAAGCTGCTCTACTTTTCCCCAATTAATATCAGGTCTGGCTGGGTGGGTTAGCTTTTGGATTTCATCACGCAATTGAATAAATTCAGTACGTTGGCGAGGATCGCTACCCGTGCGAATTTCAATAGCAGAATTTAGTTTCATATTGACTGTCCTTGGAGTAAATCAGGTAAAAAAGGCTAATATAAGATGGAAATTGAATCTCTTTTAATGACTATATACTGGAATTTGGTATATATATTCTACTTTACCAGGTATCATCTATGCGGCCTTGTTGCTTTAAATGCCTTAGAACTACACGGCCCTCAGGTGTAAAATCTGATTGGTAATCAACACGTCCGACTTGATCAATTTCTAATATCATTGAATAGCTTAAATGTCCAATTGCATCTGAAGGTAATAAATGCACTTCTATCCCTCTTAATCTTGGTTCATAACGCACAATTGCACGTGTAATATTCTCAATTAATTGATGTGCGCTAGCGGGTAAACCTTGTAAGACATGACTAAAATCTGGCAATCCATACTCACTTAAATGTGTAATGGCGCCGCGTCTAGTATTTAAAATACGTTGAATATTATCCATAACCGATAAAATAATTTGGTCTTTCTGATTAACTTGCTCAATTGGTAATTCATCACTAAAATTGAGTGTTAACATTTCATATAATGAAGGATTCACAACTTATACTCCTGTCTTAATTTTAAGTTTTACCTGGTTTTATTATTCAAAATTCATTCTGTTCTTTTATTTAGCAGTTGGTTTAACCACAAAATCTAGGTAATTTGAATGTATTTCAATTCCCGTAGCTTTGTCTGCATCTAATGCACTGCGTTCAATCACTAATCGCCAATTGTCCAATGCTAAATCAGGTGTTCTAAATAATCCGATAATAGCTACATATTGAGTCGATTCTTCCATTGCTTGTGTGACCGATGCATTCGCACCTGGTCGAATAGTCAATTCACGACGTGCAAGCATATCTTGTGCCAAGACCTGACTATCATTAGTTAATAATGTTTGGTAATCTGACTGGTCAAATGTTTTGCGATCTTTTAATTGATAAACTCGCAATACCATGGAAAGTGCGTGCTGATTATCATCCTGGTTGATATCGCTTCTGGGAACAATATCTAAACGAAGGGTTTTAACTGTTTTGTAGAAAATACTCTGAGCCAACTCATTTGATCCTTCTTTGATAGATTGAGTTAGTCCACAGGCTGTGGCGCAGAAAACAGCTACAATCATGATGAAAAATTTATATATTTTAATGCGTTTTTTGCTACAAAAATAATTGGAGAGTCTTTGAGAATGGTTAAAATGAAATAACATAGTGGCTTTGCCCTGTTTTCTAAATAGGTGGTTTGGTTAATGTAATGCGTCTATTAAATTAAATTCAATTTAATAAACACTATTTTTGATTAAACGCGATAGGCTAATATTGATATAACGATATTGATAGTTCATTAAGATGGTAGCCCTGCATAACGCCCAAGTGTTACGGTTATGAGCTTTAGATCAGTTTCGACATTGCTTGTAACTAAATCATCGTTGCTAGGTAATTCATCCAACTGCCCTTTCCACCCTAAAATCCCAGTACGACCAAGTTGTGCACGATGTTGCCCAATTTGTGCAGCTGGTAAAATGCGTTTAGGGACAGTCAATACAAGCCTCACTGTACATCTATACCCTAGATAACCGCGCATAAGCAATAATAAATCCTGATAGATCTGTCCATCAGGTAACCAACCTATTGCTTCACGAGGATCTTCAGTAATTAATTCTAGTTTTAATTCACTATTGCAATCCACTCCCGTTTTACCGAGCACTGCACGTGAAGCAAGATTAACTGAAGCACCACGTTTTAATTGAACAGGCTCATCTAATACAATACGAACAGGGTAATGGGGGGTAATCCGAGTGGCTGTATTAGGCGCCAATAATTTGACTAATGCATGAAGCCCTTCAGCGGTACGAGTTGGAAGACGCATAGGACCAAGTAAGGCTAAATAACGTGATAGTGGTGTGCCTAAACGAGAAGCTGATCCATCAATCCCTAAGCCAATTAATCCTAGCAAGCATTGCGAAGTCGCATCTTCCCCTCCATGTTCAAATGTAGCTGGATAGTTATACTTTTTCCAAATACGGTAATAATGTGTTGTTATTCGATGATTAAATATATCTAAAAAACCCTTAACCGCGTCTGTTCCCTCACGCCCTTGGGCAATGTCATCGACATAATTAGTTGGCAAGGGAGAATCCACTCCGTATAAACCTAAGAATGTTGTCATTACGCTTGGGGCTTGTTCTGGAAAGTATTCATCAACAGTAATTGATTTAAGTTCGCTAGCTGGGAATCCCATGCCAGGATGTGGACGAAATCGTAATACATCTGCCTTAGGTGTTTGATTTTCTCCTAAACGTGTATTCGTACGATGCTCAATCCACTGACAAAACCGAAAAAAATTAATTTTAGGCAGTTGTTTAGCGAGTTCTGGCGTTAACCATTCATTATTCTGGCCTGATTCTTTATCTATCCCGGAATATGCTGACTGTGATTTTCGTTCCATGTATGCTGTTTCCCTGTCGGAATAATTTGTATAGTAAGTTGATTAAACAGATGTACGTCAGCGTAAAGTGCAAAAAAAAGATTCAAAAGTTCACCAAATAACAGAATATCGCCTTCACCTGTAAATCCTTTTTGGTCGATCGTGACCGTAATTGAAACTCCTCTCATCAAAAAGCCACGTTCAAAACGTTGAATCAGTTTATGTTTAACATCGACAATACTCTCTAAACGTCTTTGATTGAGTTCATCTTCAGTCCAATCATACAATGCCAGCGTTCCTCTCAATACTTCTGGATTATCCATCATGCTTAAAAAATTCGTACCAAGGTGACTAAGTAGTCTCCAGTGGAAGCGATCATTTGCAGGCGGGTAACAAGGTAAAGTTGGTGCAGTGAGATGATTTAATGTAATCGGTATCGGTGGTTGATGAGGCATTCTTGTAAAACGGGCGCCTCGCAAAGCTTTTCGAGGTAATTGACCATTTGTACAGGTAATATTTAGTGAAAGTGTCTCTTCCTTGTCAAAACGATCTTGCTCATGTCCATCTCCCCCTAAAATCAACCATGTATCATGTAAACCTGAGACGCCGCGACGCATACGGGTGTGAAAATAGCGTTCAGGCGCATCTTGCCTAAGCATCCCCCCACGATGTCTAAAACTGGTAAATGGTACATATTCGCTTCCCTCTGCTCGTTTTGAAGATGCAACTCTGTCTACCGAATAAATCTCAGTGTGTCCATCTTGAAGTCGTAGTGGCCTTAATAAATGCTCATGTTCAAAGCTAGAAAGACTCATTGGATCAGATTCAATCGTAAATAAATTAATGACTGGGCTAGCGTGAAGCTTCAAATTATCTGCATTGAGTGGAAAATCCACTGGCCACTGTTCACTTAAAACTAGATCAATCTCAAACTCTCGTGTTCCCTTACTGAGGGGAAGCTGATTGAGACCTGTTAATCCCACAAACATAAACTTGTCACGAAAAGTAAAATACTCTAATAACAATTGATATCCACTAAAAGAAGCATCACCTTTAGGCCATAATGGATCATCTGATGCAAACCCCATCGGCGTAAATTTTAACGATATTGTTCGACTCTCAGAAGTTAACTCAGGTAACCGATAATATGCCTGCTGGATATTGTGGACTAATGCAACATAAAGCGCTGAACTTATAGGGGCATCTGCATGTAAATAGAGGGGGATTGAATCTAAATCTACGGCATCCCAATCTACATCTGACGCTGTTGAGAAACGTAGCGTTAACATTGAGCGTCCATCTAATGCTTGACCTACAGTAAAACTGGCAATTTCAAAAGGACGCAATACAATTGGACGTGTAGTACGATAAATGCAGTGTGTTCGTTTTAATCCAACAGCATCCGTCTCGATTTCAAATCCTTCTGAAAGCCTCTCACTTTGTTTAAGTGTAAGCTTATCAGGGGAGAGTTGCACAATTGCCATTGACGGGACTGTTCGTAAATAATGAGGCCAGAGCAAACTGACTAATCCCTCTGTTAACTCAGGAAGATCATCATCTAACTTTTCGCGTAATCGCCCCATTAAAAAAGCAAAGCCTTCAAATAATCGTTCAACATAGGGGTCTCGATCGCCCACTCTATCGAGGTTTAAAAGCGCTGCGCGATCAGGAAATGCTTCGGCGAATTCTTTTCCTGCTTCTCGTAAATAACGCATCTCAGCTTCATAGTAACGTAAGGTTTGATTATCCATTTTATTAACTCAAAAAATTAGTGAAATTGTTCATGACAGTGAGTGTTGACTAACCGCAAAGTACTGATGCGCGTACAGGATCGATTCGAATTAACGCAGCTAGTAACGGCTCAGTACGTTGCTGAAAAAGGGTTTTGTCTGTATCTCGTGAATGTTTACTGCGCAATAATTTTAATAATCTCGCATACACTTCAAATAATAAATCGGGTTCCCATTCAGCCAAATCAAAATGTGCCGTTGTCTTATTTGGATTTTCGCCTATCAGTTGTAATAAAAGATGGATTGCCATCTCTTGCTTACCATACTGTTCGGCAATGCGTGCCATTAATAAGCGTTGCAAAAAACGACTTTTTGCACTGTATACACCAGGAATTTGGCTAATCCAACGCAATGCTGAGTCGACATTTTCAGTATCTGCCAGATGTATTGCTTCATTCTCTAACGCGAGAATATCCCTAGCGTCATTGTCTGTTACTGTTTGAGTCGGTAAGTCAACGGTCATGGGTTCAATTAATTTTGCAAGCCATGTCTGCGTCACATCATCCGCAAAAGGTGTGCCATCTTGAAAGGCAAACGTGTCCAATGTTGGCAATCGTTCGAGCAGACTGACTACATCACGATTTAAAACGACTAACCAGTCATCGTAGGGACTTGAAAGTTTTTGTAGTGCCTGCGCACTGTACCACTGTAAATCTAGCCAGAAATGATTCACACCTTCAGTAAAAATAAGCTCCACTTGTTCTAAAAGCTCTAACCAATGTTGATTGAGGTACAGCCGTTTAAGTTTTTGCCGTAATTCTTGTCTTGGGGAGTTTAACTTCGTGCGGCCAAGTGCATCAACTTGTGGTAATTGATGTACTGTATCCCAACGCACGACTCGGATTAATCTAGCGCTTGCGAGCCAACCTTGCGGTTGTTCTCGTAAATACCTAGCAAGTGCTTTGGTTTGTTCTAATAAATCTCTCCCTGATTGCACCGTTTTCACTTCTGGCGGTGTATTATTATTCCCACTATTAAAAACAGTGGCTTTTACGCTTTGACTGCCCGCATTTTGCGGCACCGTTGCATCTAATCCACCCGCTTGTACTAAGCGGTTTTCCATCGCAGCAATTAGTCCATTAAGTTCAGGCTGGTTATCCGCTTGCCAATTGGAAAACTGCTTTGCGAGATAATAAAGTGAAGCAATCGCATCACTAAAATCCTGTTTATCGACTTCAGGATAGAGAGATAAACTCCCAAGAACTTTGGGGCTACTCAACCATTGGATGGCAGATACTCTTGTTGCAGGGCGACTCGGTAAGAGTTTCTCACCAAATTGAAACACCAACCCTGCAAGTAATGATAATCCTTCTGCTAATCCCTTCTCTCCATCTTGATGAAGCCTAGCCCAAATATAATAACTAGCAACACGCACATCTTTACATTGTTCCGTTAATAAAGTTTCACAGAGTGTTAAAACAAGACTGATATCAGCACCCGACAGTTTATTTACTTCTTCACGTAATGCTTGGAACGCATCATCATAATTGGGATCATCGCCAACTGGGGCATCGGGTCGAATAGGCAATAACCAACGTTCCCAAAGGGTAATTTGGGTTTCAGCATGGAGTAATGCACGACTATCTTCGTTGAAACATTGAGTCATTAGGGTATTTAACATATTGTGTCCATTTATTATTCTGATATCAAATTAAAGTACTACTTAGCGAATCTGGTGAATAACCACCCTTCAATCAGACTTACACTTTGATTTATAAGTATTTTTTGCTGTATCTATTGGAAAGTCTAAGCTAGTAAAATTAAAATTATTGGTAAGCGGATATGCAACAATTTCCTTGATGCATTCTTTTTATTTGGTTAAGCACAATTTGAATTCAGCTCCGGTGCAATCATTTCGGCTATGAATTCGCTTATCCGAATTTCACAGTAAAACACTGTTAATAGGATTATCATCGAATTCACTTGGCAATTTCTGTGTATTTTTTAAATCATATATAGAGTTAACATCTTAATCTGATGGTTCCTCATCACCTTGCCAAGCCTGTGGAATGTCACCATAGTTATAGACTGTACGCTTTCCATTTGTGAGCGCTTCGTCTACTGAAGAAACAGTGTTCAATTCACCATTTCCCGTTAAGAAAATACGTTTAGGTAACTTAAAATCTTGTAGTAATAATAAGGCTAAAGGACCACTATCGAGTTGGGTGCGTAAAATATATATCAAACTCGGACCATTTTTTTGATTAAACGTAAGCTGATAAGTGCTGCTATCAAGTTGTTTGACTTTAGCTTGTCGTAATAAGCGAATAAATCCCCATGGTCCTGGATGTTCCGCATAAATACGCATGCCGCCTTCTTCTTGGCTCCAATTTAAACGCGCTCCTGTTGTAAGTAAATTTCCGGGCCACGTGAATGGTTGCCAACTCTCCACTTGATTAAAATAACGCAGATGTTGTCCATCCACTAGTAGTTGGGTCTCTGACACACCGTTACTAGGTCTTGCTAATAATTCAAAGCGTATGGATGCGTCACCTGTCAGATACATAATTTCCGCAATATCTGCAAGCTGATTGATTGCATTAATAAAATCAGGATCAAATGACATACCTTGGGTATTGAGTACATTAGGTACCCAGCGGTTGCCCTCTTTTTGCATTACCCCTGCTAGTTGGCGACTAAAAAATTGGTCTAACCGGCCACTATCTGGTCGTATAAACTGCCCTAACAGAGGAAGAGAGGTATCATTGCTACTATTTGTGAAAGGAAATCTTCCCTGAAATGCTCTGTTCCATTCATCAACAACTGACTGCTGCCATTGTGTATTTAAACTTTCTGTTGTTGGAGTCAGCACTTGTTGCCAAGATTGCTCTAGAGGCTGCACAAACAAGGACTGTCCCAATCCACTCCACTGAGCACCTAATGTTTCTGCCATTAATCGACCATAATCGCGAGTATCACTTAAATCGACAGAGGTGCCCTGAAATACAGTTTGTGCCAGCGCACGCATCATCGCATCAGGGTTTGGGGCATTGGCTGCTTGTTGCAACTTTAGTCTTAGGCGAGTAATTCGCGTAATATACGCCTGTAAACTAAGTTCATTATTGCCTGCTTGCGTAGACATCAAATTCAATAATGGTGTAAAGGTCGCCGCCATCGCATCTTGTTGATTAAGCTCCTCTTCAGTTTCAATTCTTGGACCGCGGTCTTCAGTTTTAAACACATTTTGTGCTGAGCTGAGTAATGAGTCTCCTAAACCGACTGTTTTTATCCCTGCTTGGCTGTGAAATGAAATGGTATTAAATAACGCAATCAATGGTGATTGCCGAGAATCCGCTAACAAAGTGAGTTGATCAATCGAATCTGATAAACTGCTTGCATCGCGCCAGCGTAATCGATTCAAAAATTGTAACCATGCACTGCTATAATCAATAAAGTAACGCTCAGTTAGACGTGCAGCAAGTGCTTCTGGCGTATCTGTCGATTGTATACTGTCTGGATTATCACTCAGCACCCAGTCAATTTCCTCTCGCCTTGCATTAGCAGCTTGTTCAATCGCTTTTTGAATTTGTTCTTCGTAAGCTTGACGAGTAAACATCCCAGGAATAGCACCAAATTCACCCTCTTCAACTTGCAAAGAAAATAATGCGCTGTAATCCGTATCACCAACCATTTGATCAAGCGTTAACTCTGAATAATTCCGAGATGCATTACGCAAAATAGCTTGGTAAAGATTTGTCTCACCATTACTTATCCCAATTTGGCGTAATAATGCCGTCCGAACGCTTGCAACAAGGTCATCATCTCGTTTAATCGCCCAATTAGGATGCTGATGTAAATGATCAGCAAAAAATCCTAATAATTTATAACCTGTTGATTGCCAGATGACTTCACTGATCTCTGATTGTTGCTGCCAATGATGAGTCAAATTATGCTGCAAAAAATTAGCATCTGTTTTTGAGGGTTGAGTCAACATTAGATAGGTTTTGAGTGCATTATAACTTACTTGTTGCTGCTGGGTTCGTTTTGGGCTGTTAGGTGGTAAGGCTAACCAAGCCTGTAAGTGCTGACGCAGGTTATCTTCACTTCCTTTTTGTAGAAAAGGCAACACAGAATATTCATAATGTTCCCAAAGGCGGTTTAATAGCTGTTCATGCCGATTAAGACCGAACCGAGAAAAAAGAGGCAAACCTGTTTGAAGTTGATGATTTAAGCGTTCAATATCTTGTTGTAATGTCAACTGTTCAGATAGCTTTGTTTCTGAAGTTACATTAATCATTGATAAGGTTTGCATACGCTCATCAATGGATGTGATAGTTTGCCTATTAGACATAAAAGACATCAGAGAACCAGCACTCCAACTGAGTAATAGGGCTAAGAATGTGAGTTGGCTGATATAAACCCAATTAAAACCTAAGGCGGCTGCTTCATCATCAGTAGTATCAATGATACCTTGCCATGTGAGATCAGGTACCCAACTATTTTTAGAGCGGTTAGCCATCTCCATCAAATCACTACTTTGACTATTTTTTGAATAGCGGTTAATTGAAAATAACACACCTTTTAAATAAATGCTTCGACTCCTATTGAACATTGACGCAAATGAGTTACTAAATAATTCCGAATCCTCTTTAATAAGCTGATTTGCAATAGATATCCAAATATTTAGCATAGGTTTAGGATTTGGACTTAGATTAGGATTAGGATTAGGATTAGGATTAGAATCAACTTGATTAACATTAACTTGCTTAGCAATGGCAGATTGCATCCCTAATGATGTTAGCGGTATAACCAGTGAATTTAATTGATTCTTTATCATTTTATTGGTCGGATGTTTTGGTAAAATTATCCCGACTGTGTGATCCCATCTATTTTGAAAGCCACGATCTTGCTCATACAATGCAATAGTATAAAGTGGGGCTCGCCATCTGAGTGAAATTTCTCTTTTAATAAGATGCATCACAACCTGATTAACAGCATGAGTTTGCTTAAGCACGGAGGCAGATGCCAACCAGACAATAGCATCAAATGGCTTAACGTGGAATTGTTCAAAAAACATCAGAGTTGTATTGTCGATTGGTGCCAATGCTTCACCTCCCCAAACAATCAACACTCCATTATGCTCTTGCCATCCCTCTTCAATAAGATGAGGTAATTGATGGTTTACTTCTTCACTTTGGCCTATTACACAATAAATTTTAATTCGATTACGCCAAAAACGTCCGTAATGTTGGAAAAGATAATTATGCACAATATCAATCATTTTATTATCGTCACTACTTTTAATACTCACTTCACCATGAACATTATTTGGCTCGAATTTATCGGAAGTATCCCGACCAAAATTGTAAAACATTTTTTTTATCATCTCGAATAATAAGTAAACTAGCGTTAATATCCCACTGGCTATTAGAACAAAGTGATGTTTCGTTATAGGTAATGTGAACGTATAATACTTTTGGATAAAGAAGAGGAGTATCCAAATTGCTGCCACTAAGGCAAGAAACATTGCAACACAACGAATCAGTAATGGTGTTCGTTTAAATAAACTGACAAACTTCATTGAAACCCCTTTGTTTTTTTTGAACAGATACGTATAAGATAATGTTATTTTTCTCAATAAAAATTAATATCTAGCTTTTAACGCATAAAATTGTCAGTCAACCTTCTATGAAATTCTAAATAATAGTGATAGAGTTATTTTAAAAATAAGCTTAAATAACCCCTCGAATCGTCACTTTCGATAGTGATTTTTTAATATTTCTACATTTTCTTTCATTACCTTCCAGTATCAAAATACTAACATCAAATGCGTTATCTACCTTAAGATCAAAAGGATAGTATTCAGCACGATTGAGTACAATATGGATAGTTTTATAGGCGAGTTCAATTAATTAATGATTTTTTCCAAATTCAGCAGAGCATTAAATAATACTCATCTCGTTAATTGTATAAACTTGTGAATATGCGTATTGATAAATTGAACCTATTTTTAAACATTAATTTGTAGCTGCACACTTAAGTTTACATTTCTAAATATTTGATTTATTAGCTACTTATGCACATTTAAAATAGTACATTGAGTTTGAGAAGTATTTGTTGAATAAGTAATTATTTGAAGGTGATATTTGTATGAGAAGTAGTATTATCTATAGGTGATTAAATTTGTTCTGCCATAAAGTCTTTTTCATAATGTTCTTTTATTCAGCATTTACCTTAACCAATTGAAGAATTACTACTACTAATCACATTACAACCACAGGCAGATTTACAACCATCAACTACAATTGCTTTACCATCAGAAAACCATTCTGATGAGCCTTCAATAATTGGATTTATACCATGTCCATCTATGGGACAACTGACTAAATCACCAACTAGTGCCACAGTTACCCCTTCAAAAATCATTGTTGACGAAGCTGTTATAACTTTTCCACCGTGTGTGGTATTATCCCCAAGCCGTACGGGCTGTTTTGCCATAATATATCCTTAAAGAAATCTTATTCAATTTATTATTAAACAACAATCAGCGATATGTTTAATCCTAATCAACTAGAAATTGCTAAGCTTGAAACTAATTACTTGCAACTATTGTAAAACTAAATACATTATTATTTTACTACCCATCCAGGGTACAAGCATACATTGATTAAGGATGAAATTTAGTCATTTATTTCAATGAGTAAAGTATTTTATCCAATTAAAATCACTGCATCACCCCAAGAAAATATTTTTTAATCAATTACTTAATAATAAACTTACTCGTCCCCTTATACCCAACCGATATAAACTAGCTCAAATCACCGTAAATATTAATTCACTGATAAGCTGTTATTATTTAATAAAACTATTGCTATACAAGACATAAATTCAGCGAATTGTTGTAACGAGAGACTTTTATTCCTCTAATTACATCACATCACTTCGTGCTTGAATTTACTTAGATTGATACAAGCTATAACAGGTCTTTTAATACTACGTGCCGTTTGCTTTTATCTTTAGATGTCTGTGCATCCATCTTAGCACGCAGTGCATCACGTCTTGCTAAAATCGCAGTGCGCTCTGCTTTATTAGGGAATCGAAATGTACTTAATAAAGAT
>NZ_FOHV01000004.1:0-43246 GCF_900111395.1 Thorsellia anophelis DSM 18579
TTATCACCTAGAAAGCTTGATATATTATTAAAAGCGTGTAAAAGTGTTAAGGCTAAACGCTTGTTCTTTTGGCTTGCAAAACGCCAAGCTTATTCTTGGTTTGATAAGTTAAATGTAGAAAATTATGATTTAGGCTCAGGTAAACGTGTTATTGTTAAGGGGGGCACGTTGGATAAAGAGTATCTAATAACAGTACCTGAGCATATAGCGGTTGGAACTAAAGGATGAGTTCATAGGTGAATAAAAATACTATTTATTACAAACAGGTAGAGCTTTTGATACGGGTGTTGCCTTTCGTTGCTAAACAAAAATGCTTTGCTCTCAAAGGTGGTACAGCAATCAATTTATTTGTTAGAGAGTTTCCTCGTTTATCGGTCGATATTGATTTAGTGTATCTCCCAATGAAGCTTCGTGATGATGCATTGTTGGAAATTTGTGAAGCGCTTGATACTATTGGTGTGGATTTAAAAAAAGCGTTTAAAGACGTTGAGCTAACGGAAGCTTATCGTTCAAAACAAGATACACTTAGGTTGATTGTTGCTCGTAATGGTGTACAGGTCAAGGTAGAACTATCACCTGTATTGCGAGGCACTGTTTATAAACCAAAACTGATGGAAGTTTGCACATCCGTAGAAGACGAATTTGGTTATGTTGAAATGCCCGTTGTTGATCTCGCTGATCTATATGCTGGGAAGATATGTGCGGCATTGGATAGACAGCATCCAAGGGACTTATTTGATGTAAAGTTGCTTTTGGACAATGAAGGGCTAACAGATGAAATTCGTAAAGCATTACTCGTTTATTTATCATGCCATAATCGGCCAATGGCAGAATTACTTAGTCCTAAATTTAAGGATATTACTGCCACTTATGAAGGTGAATTTATCAACATGGCTCAGATAGATGTCTCGTTGGCAGAATTAGAAACTGTAAGATTACGCTTGGTAGATCTCATTCATCTGGAACTGACTGATATTGAAAAGTCTTTTTTGCTATCTTTTAAAAGTAGAAAGCCTTATTGGTCGTTACTTGGTTTGAAAGGAGTTAGTGAGCTTCCTGCAATCAAATGGAAACAAGTCAATTTGGCAAAAATGTCGAATGAGAAGCATATGTTAGCTCTAGAAAAGCTAAAGAATGTTCTCGGGATATGATTTCTAAAAAATAGATATTTATATTTCGTTGATTCGTATAATAAGTGCATAGCCGCTGTCAGTCGCATGGCATTAATTGAGGGTCGAAAAGATGAAAACTCAGAGATATAATGCTAAGCGACGAAACAAAGCAGATGGCTACACAATGAGCTACAATCACCTGAGTCTTCAAGAAGGGCATTATATCAATACTTCATTGAAAAAAGGAATGTCTTTATCACAAATAGCAAGAGATCTTGAGCGTTCACAAAGTACAATTAGCAGAGAAGTAAACCGTAATAAAGACAAGCATAAACTTGTAAAATTGACAGCTGAGATAACTAAAAAAATTGATAAATACCATCGTCGAGAATGGGGCCCTGAACAAATAGTGGGACGGTTAGCAAGTGAAGGCATAATTAAATTGCATCATGAAACAGTCTACCAATATATCTTGGCAGATAAAAAAGCAGGCGGTGATTTGTATACACATTTAAGACATCAGGGCAAGTCCTACAGAAAGCGTTACGGTACCACAGGTAGCAGGTCTGGTATACCTAATAGAAGAGATATTGATGAAAGACCTGAAGCAGCCAATAACCGAACACGAATCGGTGACTGGGAAGCTGATACCATGATTGAAAACAAACACAAGGGTGCATTAGCCACCTTGGATGAGCGAAAATCAAAACTACGACTAGCTTTGCCAGTTAGTCGCAAAAGCGCTGAAGAGGTCACGCATGCGATTACGCAAATGCTTGAGCCTATTAAAGAAGTAGTACTAAGTATCACATTTGATAATGGCAAGGAGTTTGCAGCGCATGAAGTCATAGCGAGCATATTAGGATGTGAAACGTATTTTGCTAAACCTTATCATTCTTGGGAAAGAGGACAAAATGAAAATGCAAATGGCCTCTTAAGGCAATACTTCCCTAAATCGAGGCAACTGAATGATGTTGAAGTAGTAGAAGTACTTGATGCTATTGATAAACTAAATAGCAGACCAAGAAAATGTTTGGGTTATAAAACACCCTATGAAGCATTCGAGGAACTAACAGGCATAACCAAAGAAAAAATTTTCGAGGGTTATGCACTTATGACTTGAATTCGCCTTTATAAATACCTGTAAAGCAATAAATTTAAAAAATAGTAATAAAAATGGTCAAAAGTCTATATTATCCAGGGGGATATAGTTTAGCCATTCTAACACATAGCAGGTTTGCGTGGGAGTTAAGCAAACTATTTCATTATTAAAGGCTTTCTATATAAAATTGTGTGTTCGGCACTTTAATTCGTTGGTGCCCTGTAAAATGAGCACCAAATATCTATTCAATACAAATCGCTACACATTAAAGCCTATTATCATTACATGCTAAATAATCAAATACAAAAAATTTTCAAGAAATCGACACTTACATCTATAGGTATTGGTGAAGCAGTTAGAGTGTTTCATAATCACATTGATAAACAAAACGATAAATTCAATCGGATTACTGTTTTAAAGCGTGCTATTTAAAAACAAACATGTGTATCTAGATGTGGTCTCTCAATACATTTAGACGTTGTTGTACTACCAGTTAACGATTTTAAAGCATAAGTGCTCGTTTATGGCTTTTTTGTCCGAGCATAGAAGCAATTACAGATGATTCAACTGATAGCTCCAAAATCACCAGAGATGCTGTTAGTGAATCAATAATACACCTATATCTTTGATAGTTAGCGGTTATCAATTTATTTCAATCTCTGTTAATGATTTAATACAGAGTTAGTTGCAAAATCAAACAAAATACCATTTTGTAAGTCTCCGCGAAGCGGAGATCGCGATTTTTTTTGCTTTTAGGCGAAAAAGCCAACAATTTAGCTTTTTCGGGTAAAGTGCTTTCAACACATTCAAATATGCATCTAATTTTACCTTTTAATTTTGTGAAAGTGAGTCTATTAGGTCGCAAATCTCAAAGTTTGCTCAACAGTAATCACTAGTACACCGAACATAAGATGTGTCATAACTTTTTCGGCGCCTTTCACCCATATATTTCTGCCACCGTGAAAGTCTTTAAGGTGAGCATTGACTCTTTCCACTCCACTACGAGCCTTATATTTTATCGCTTCAAATGCTTCAAATTCCTTTTTATCTGCCCGCCTCGGATTATGATCTATCAATGGCACATGACCAAGTTCTAAAGAAGCTTCTCTTAACGATTTGCTGCAGTATCCTGCATCAGCTAGATCATAGCAGTAATCTATCTTGCTTGTTGTTTCTTGCATTAATGGGACCATTACTTGGCTATCATGAACAGATGCTGAAGTTAAAATACAGCTTATAGGAATATCACCAGGTGCAGTAGAAATATGTAGTTTATAACCAAGCCAAGTTGTTTTAAATCCCTTACTGTTTTTTTTACAGCTATATGCCGCGACTTTGGGTAAATTTTGAATATTTTCAGCAACACTTTTTTTCCGTTGTGCATCAATAAAACTTATAGGTGTTTCTTGAATTTGTTGCATCATTTTCTTTTTTTCTAATGCTTCCTTTGAAGGACGTCCTCGTTTTTTCTTAGGCTCATCAACTGTTGTATTATTTGTATTACCTTCTATTTCTTTTGATTTTTTAATCGCTTTCTCTCTTGATTCTATTGCTGTTGAATCATGGCTAACTGATTCAAATAGTACATTACTGAGATGATTTTTGATAAAAGATTGGTGAGTAATTTCTGGTAACTTATACTCAGAAAATTCTTTAAAAGCCCTTGAAAAAGAGGATTTATCAGGTAAGTTATGTGTAGTAGAAAAACCACATATAACCCGCAAAGTATTATCATAAGTCAAGCGCTCAATTAACTGATTTGTTGTACTCAAATTAAATACGGCTTTAGCAATAAAGGCTCTAGCGAATTGGATGCGATCTGCAGGTGGTCTTCCTGCAAAACCTTTGGATTTAAGGCGAACAAATTTATCTATTTCAGAGATTTCAATTGCTTTTATCAGCTCGCGTAATTTATCAGTTAAAACAATATCTTGATTTAAAAGAAAAGGGAATAGTGAATTGTGCACGTAAAAATTTAATTGCATTAATCTATTGAATTCGGTAGTATTCATGGGTTAGGTTCCTTATTTAGTTTTTGCGAACTCATTATACCATAAAATGGTTAGGAATCTAACACTTACCTTACTTTCACATCACAAATATTGAAATTAATTCAAATAATCTTATTACCCAACCCTAATTTTGCAACTACCTCTACATTCTGAAAGTTTAATGAAACACATTAGCTATTCTAACTATCTGATTACTAATAAAGTTATAATTCAAACGCTTTTAAAAAAAAACACTCTTAACCTCAGAAAACATGAGTTATTCCAAAGCGTAATTAAGGAAAAAATCTTAAATCTAGACTTAGTTGATAAATCATTTGAGCTCCTCTTCCCTTGAATACGGAGTTTTTAAGATTGAAGAATAAAATACGTCATTTAACCAAAAGTACTTTCACAATGGTAAGTATTACAACATAATATGATAAATTAAAAATTTATTTTAGTTGTACTATTGTGACCACCTTCATAAGGAATGTGTTTAATGAAAAATAAAAAGACTGTTGTTTTATTTTTGGGGGCATTAATATTTTTTGTTGGAATATATATCCATAAAAAGCTGGCGTTACAACCAGTAATTACAAATGAGTTGCTAGAAGTCGATTTAGAAGCTGTAAATCACAACCGAAAGACATCAACATTAGAAAAGTCACTACCTAAAGAGTCACTAAATGGCTTGCCATCTTATGGTATGAGTTTTGAAGAGCAAAACGCACCTGGTGAGGGTTATAGTGTTATTACCTATGGCCAAATAATAGATGCTGATGATGACTATAATCAATTTAGTTATTTAAGGCTAAATAATTTGAGTTCAACTGATTTAGACGTCCCTTATAATTTATCCATAAAACAGGTATATAATGATTCAGATGATTTTTTTTTGGTAGTCGAAAACTTATTAACTGGTGAGATCACATCAATAGATTTAAAAGGTATTGTTGACTTAAGAGCATTTACCCATAAATGGTCAAATGAATATGTAGGTATAGAAAAAACAATATCTTCATCTAGAATAGGTGATAGAACTATTTATGTAATAGTTCTAGGTAAAGAGATTTTTAAAATCAAATTTGATGATTTAAAAGAGAACAGCTTTGAAGTGATACCTTTTGACTCGACAATTTTTAATACTTTTAAAGAATTAAATTCAGGCATAAAAAAAATAAACATTAACAATCACAGCTCATTACTCTTAGAAACTAACAACAATGCTTTTTACTATTATTACCCGTCTTCAAATACTTTAATAAGCGAAGCAACTTTTAAAGCTGGGTTAAGTAATCCTCCAGAGAAAAAAAGAAAACAGGTCGTATATGAAAAAACATATATCACAATTAAAAATGAATTTTTAAATTATATCTACAGAGGAAAAAGTGATGAAAATGACTATATACCTTTCGAAAATCAAATTTATGATGCTGAATTAATCACTGCTAATCCTATATATTCATTGCTTTCATATAATGATACTTATGCACTTTTACTTCAAATTAATGATAGAAGCATTGAAAATGAAAAATATAAATTATCTAGATATCGGTTAGATAAAAAAGTTATTGATTGGCAGATGAATATTGATTACCAACCAAATGTATCTGTGTTCAAAAAAGGATTTGTGGTTTATCCAGAATATAGAAATAGTGAAGACACTAAACGGTTATATATTTTAAATGAAGGTGAGTCACTAGCCTTTTAAAAACCAAACCTATTTGTTAAACTAATTTTATGTGAACTTATATAATATGATCTTAACCACTGTCAATCGTAAAGCATTAATTAATCATCAAAATTTTCACAGTCACATACAAATTGAATACAAAGGTACAGAGTATTTGGGTTATTAATAGCTTATTAGAGGCTGTAATTTAAATAGTGTATTTACTCATCTTTATTATATTTGTTTTTAAAATTAAAAATTGCCAGAGACGCAAAAACGAGACTACTTTACAGCCCTTATTTAGACTAAAATGACTCTGCAGGAATCCCCTTGCATAAGCAAAGGGATAATATAGAACATAATGATGCACAAAATTTTAAATAGTGTTTTAGAAACAAAAAATTATGCTTTTACAATTCATCAACAACCAGCCGATATCCAACCGCTGTTTCTGTTAATAAGTGTCTTGGTTGTGATGGATCATCTTCTAATTTTTGCCTTAAATGCCCCATGTAAATTCTAACGTAATGTCCTCTATCAGAGTAAGCGGCTCCCCATACTTCACGTAATAATTGCCTATGCGTTAACACTCGGCCTGCATTAGAAATTAATACAGTTAATAACCTATACTCTATAGGAGTCAAATGAATTGCTTTGTTATTCTTTTTAACTAGCCTTGCTACCCTATCAACAATGATATTCCCAAATGTAAAAGAGCTTTCTTCTTTTGAAATATTAAATCCAGAACTATTTGATTGGTTCGAAGAATCGGATTTAGGTCTTCTTTGGGATGCTCTTACTCTTGCTAACAGTTCCCCAATACCAAAAGGCTTAGAAAGGTAATCATCAGCACCAGAATCTAATGCTTTAATCTTATTTTGTTCATCATGCCTTGCTGAAAGCACAATAATTTGCGCTTTTGACCAAGTTCTGATTTCTTTGATAAGATTTTGCCCATCACCATCAGGTAATCCTAAATCAAGTATAAGTAAATCAGGTTGCCTCGTTGCAACCTCAATTAAACCGTCTTTTAAAGTAGACGCTTCATATACTTGCCAATTATTTTCTTGTAACGCTTCTTTTACAAAACGCCTAATTTGAGGTTCATCTTCAATAATTACTGCTATTGATAACTGCATATTTCTTCTTCCATAATTTCTGGCGGTGCCTTCCTTGGCAATTTTATTGTAAAACATGCGCCACCGGTTTTGCTATTAGCTGCTGTTATAGTTCCTTTGTGGGCTAAAACAATCGCTTTAACAATTGCTAACCCTAAACCAACACCAGTTTGAGCAGATTCAGAGACACCGCGAGTGAACGTTTCAAAGAGTTTATACTCTTTGCCAACTAAATCTTGAGGTATACCATCGCCATGATCTAATACTTTAATTACCAAGAAAGATGGCAATACCTCAACACTTATCTCTATCGGGGGTTTCCCGTATTTAATTGCATTTTCGACTAAATTAACTAATACACGCTCAATAAGCATTGCATCAAATTGAACTAGTGGTAAATCACAAGGTAACTTGGTAATAAGTTTATCTTTAGGTATATTTTGCTCAACAGATCGTAATGCTGAACCAACTATTTCTTCAATCGATTGCCAATCTGCTGCGATATTTACATCACCACTTTGAAGTCTTGCCATTTCAAGAAGATTCATTGCTAATCTATTAATTTGACATGTTTTAGCGACTAGATTATCGATTTGATAGTATAGTTTTTTATTTTCTTTATATTCATTTTTTAACTGCTCAGCCATAATAGTTAAAGCTGTTAATGGTGTTCTTAAATCATGTGAAATTGCAGACAATAAAGTACTTCGCAACTGCTCTGTTTCATATTTGATATATGCTGTTTGTGCTTTACAACTAAAGTGTATTCTCTCTAAAGCAATTGCAAGTTGCCGTGTAATGGTTTGCAGATGGCGTAACTGCTCAGGAGATGATAATCCTTCTGGATTATCCGCTTTTAGCATTAAAATTCCGCCCAATGATGATGGCGCTTCTAAAGGCATATAGAGCCATTTCGAATCACTGAAATGGCGCGTATAAATTCCAGAAATCTTCGCATTAAAGAATGTCCAATTTATTGCTTCAATTTCTATATCTGGATGTTGCAATGCATCTAACTGCAACTCGAATTCATCATTTACAAGTAAAAAAACCACCTCTCCAGAATAAAAATGCCTTATAACTCGTTCTCCAATTGTCTTAACTTGTTCTCTTGAAACCACTGCTGATAAGTGTTGAGTGAGTTGAAACAAAGATGATGCCCTTTGCTCTCTTTTTTCAGCAAGTGTCGCCGCAAACCTTAATCCTGCTGTTAATTGTCCTATGAGCAAACCTACCCCAAGCATAATGGCAAAAGTCATCAAATACTGAAGATCTAACACTGAAAAAGTGAAAACTGGTCCAATATAGAAAAAATCCATAGCTAAAACATTAATAAATGCAGCTAATGCAGCCGGCCCTCTTCCAGCTTTAACGGCAATAACAACGACACTTAGAAGAAATATCATCATGATATTTGCTGTTTCAAAAGAGCTTACTATTTGTTTTGTAATTATTACCGTAAAAAAACAAATAAGTACCGCAAAACAATACCCTTTTAAAGGGGGTAACCTGCAATTATTTATGTAATTTAAAAAAGATGAATACATTTTTACTCTATATATACTCTAATTATTCACATCTGATCGCTAAACTTTACTTACCAACCCTATGAATAACTATGCTAAAATAATGATTGAAAAAATAACCTTGAGTTTAAATATACTTATGCTCTGACCAGTCACTTGTGATGGTGTTAGATTAACCTGCTAAAGATAAAAAAAATGTCTAAAATTTCATCAGAAAGGTAAATTTTTCATAAAGAAATAATCAAGAATTAGCAGGATTATCACTCAGCAACATTTTTATCACTATTAAGCATTAACTTGATAACTTATTTCCCTATAAATCAAGGTAACTTTTACACTTAATATTTATGCATAAAAATTCAGTAGAAAGCTACTTAACTAATATTCTGAATCAATATCAATATACGTATTGATTGCTCGCATAACATAGACTATGCTCTGTTCAAACGATTTTAAATATTTACATTTAAACAACAAGGCTCTTATAAAACTTACTTGAAATATGAAGACATTACTCCCTAATGAAGATTTAAAATTTGCAATTTTTTTTGGTTCAACAACATGCTATACGGAAATTGTTGCTGAAAAAATTCAAGATAAGCTTATTGAATTAATAAAGACGTCTAGCAGCTCGAGTAGCTTTGCAATTGAGCTCTATAATATTAAAGATACCCCCTTATCTCATATCAATGAATTTGATGTACTCATTTTAGGGATATCAACATGGGACTTTGGAGAACTCCAAGAAGATTGGCTGATTCAATGGGATAACATAAAAAATTTAAACTTAGATAATAAAACAATTGCACTATTTGGATTAGGTGATCAATTAGGCTATAGTGATTGGTTTTTAGATGCGATGGGTTTATTGTACCAATCAATCAAAAATGATTCTATTAACTGGTGTGGATTTTGGCCTACAAATGGCTATACATTCACAAGTACTCTACCTACTACGCTAGATGGTAAATATTTTGTTGGGTTAGCATTAGATGAAGATTCTCAATATGAATTAACAGATAATCGGATTGATTTATGGTGTAAGCAACTTATCAATGAGTGGCAAACCTTAAATATAATTTAGCCTATAGCAGGTCAATTGCAACACAAGTAATTTTTAAGTAACTTTTTTCTTTAGCATCCCGTTAAACCATGATATTAAGATATTTAATATTAATAACTTAACGTTAAATTAATATGACTATTTGTATAGGAGATTTTATGAAAATCAATAAACTAAAAAAAAGCGTGATTGCCGCTATTTTTATGAGTATCAGCACAGCAACACTCGCAAATAATGCACTCGTGCTACAAACTGATTTTGGATTAAAAGACGGGGCTGTATCTGCAATGAAAGGTGTTGCATTTGGTGTTTCACCAACATTACCTATTTATGATCTCACGCATGAAGTACCAGCATATAATATCTGGGAAGGCGCGTACAGATTGTATCAAACCATTGAATATTGGCCTGAAGGGACCGTGTTTGTCAGTGTTGTCGATCCTGGTGTTGGAACTGATAGACATTCAGTTGTACTTAAAACTAAAACCGGTCATTTTATTGTGTCTCCTGATAACGGTACCTTAACACTAGTTGCTGAACATTTTGGTATCGAAGCGATTAGACAAATTGATGAAACAAAAAATAGACTTAAAGGTTCTGAAAAATCTTATACGTTCCATGGTAGAGATGTCTATTCTTACACAGGTGCAAGATTAGCTTCAGGTGCGATAACATTTGAAGAGGTAGGCCCAATCTTGCCAAATCAAGTAGTTTCAATTGAGTATCAAAAAGCAACTGAAGATTCTGGTAATGTAAAAGGGACAATTCCAATTTTAGACATCCAATACGGTAATATATGGAGTAATATTGATGAATCTTTCCTAACTAAGATCGGGGTCAACTATGGTGACAATGTATGTTTTACAATTAATCAAGGCGAGACTCAAAAATATGATGGGAAAGCCCCTTATGTAACAAGTTTCGGCGAAGTACCTGAAGGTTCACCACTTATTTATTTAAATAGCTTATTACAAGTATCAATTGCTCTCAACATGGATAGTTTTGCTGAAAAACATGGAATTGGATCTGGTGCAGATTGGCATATTAACTTGAAAAAATGTGACTGAGATATGATTATCAAATAAATATTTTGATATGATGAAATTTCCCCTCCCTATAAGGAAGGCGCTCTATTGCGGTTAGTTTATTATCAACTCGCCATTGTGAGTTCTTACTGCTGACTCCAGCTGTTAATAAATTACAACATTCGCATTAAATGAGTATGCTTTGAACGATTTTCTTTCTATATAGAGAATCAATAACATATTCGATTGGTATTTTTAGGTGGTGCATCAATTAAATATAGACTTTACCAAGCTAATTTATAGGCAAATTGCTTTTTTGGATGCAACACTCTTAAAATTTCAATACCATCATCAAATTATATAGAACAACAAAGAAAACATTAACAATTATATCGTTAAGCCTCTATCTCCCGCAAAGAAAGATGGGATTTCACAGCAAACAGGATAAAAAGGCCGCGACTGCCGCCTTTTGTATCTTTGTATAGCACAAAATTAATCTTTTGGATTAATCCATTTTCCATCGACATAATAACGTGACCAGCTTGTCGGCTTTCCATCTTTTTCTGAGGATACATATTGTTGCTTGGTTTTTCGACTATACCGGACAAATGTACGATTTCCCTCATCATCAGTCAAAGGAGCAGTAGAAAGATAATGCAATTTATCAGGTAATCTATCCTCAAATCTTTTTAATTCATCCACATAAGGTGCTCGTGTTTCCCTAGATTTAGGGAAATTATGCGCAGCTAAAAAGACCCCTGCAGCCCCATCTCTTAAAACAAAATAAGCATCAGATTTTTCACATTCTAATTCAGGCAATGGGATAGGATCTTCTTTTGGTGGTGCAACTTCACCATTACGCAGTATTTTTCTCGTGTTTTTACAATCGTCGTTTGTACATCCCATATATTTACCAAATCGACCTGATTTTAAATGCATTTCACTGCTACACTTTTCACATTCAACAATTGGCCCCTCATACCCCTTTATCCTAAACTCACCAATTTCTAATTCATAGCCTTCACAGTTAGGGTTATTACCACATACATGAAGTTTTCTTTTAGGATCGATAAGGTAACTATCCATTGCAGTTGAGCATTTTGGACATCTTTTCCTAGCGAGTAATGCCTTAGTTTCAGCATCTTCGCCTTCAAGTATGTTCAATACTTCAACTTCCGGGATTAGGTTTATTGTCGATTTACAACGTTCTTTTGGTGTTAGTGAATAACCTGAGCATCCTAAGAAAACCCCCGTACTACCAGTACGAATTCCCATTTTTCTGTTACATAGTGGGCAATCAATAGCAGTTAAAACAACGCTATTAGGAAGCATGCCGCCTTCTTCCACATCTTTTTCAGCAGTTTCTAATTGTTTGGTAAAATCCGCAAAGAAAATATCCAATATTTTTTTCCAATTAGCTTCATCTTTAGCTATTTTATCAAGATTATTTTCCATATTTGCTGTAAAATCATAGCTCATTAGGTCCTTAAAACTAGACTCTAATCTATCAACAACAATTTCCCCCATCTTTTCAGCATAAAACCGCCTATTTTCAACTCTAACGTATCCCCTATCTTGAATAGTAGATATAATTGAAGCGTAAGTAGAAGGCCTGCCTATACCTCTTTTTTCTAATTCTTTTACTAATGAGGCTTCACTAAATCTTGCTGGTGGTTTTGTAAAATGCTGTTCTGGGAAAATTTCACCTAGTGGTAATTCATCACCTACATTGACAAGCGGTAAAGTTTTATCTTCTTCATTTTTACGAATAGCATTTAAAACTTTTGTCCAACCATCAAATTTTAATGTGCGGCCTTTTGCTTTAAGGATATACTCTCCAGCAGAGATGCTTATTAAGGTAGAATCATATTTAGCTGGTGTCATTTGACATGCTAAAAATTGACTCCAAATCAATTGATAAAGCCTTTTTGCATCAGGTTCCATATCATTCAACATTTCAGATAAAACGTTGACATCAGATGGCCTAATTGCTTCATGTGCCTCTTGAGAGTTATCTTTATTACTATAATGGTTTGGAGAGCTTGGTAAATAGGCATCGCCATAATATTTTAAAATGTAATCTCGCGCCATAACAAGTGCGTCAGCACTTAAATTAGTTGAGTCTGTACGCATATATGTAATATGACCAGCTTCATATAATCTTTGAGCCAGCATCATCGTTTTTTTGACGCCAAAACTTAAGCGTGTGCTTGCTGCTTGTTGCAAAGTAGAGGTAATAAATGGTGCGCTCGGTTTACTTTGAGTGGGTTTTGCCTCTCTTTCAGAAACAACAAATTTAGCACTTTCAAGCTCTGATACTGCTATCATAGCTTCTTGACTACTCACAGGCCTAAAAGCGCTACCATTTTTAGTATGCACTTCAACTTTTAGAACTTGCTGCTCTTTGCTTTTAGTCAATACATCAACATGTATACGCCAAAACTCCTCTGGTATGAATGCTTTAATCTCATGTTCACGCTCAACAATTAATCTCACTGCAACTGATTGAACTCTACCTGCAGATAATCCTCTTGCTACTTTTTTCCAAAGCAGAGGGGAAACCATATACCCAACAACTCTATCCATAAATCGTCTAGCTTGTTGAGCATTGACTCTTTGTAAATTAACTTCACTAGGATTGTCAAATGCTTGTTTAATCGCATTTTCAGTAATTTCATTAAATACAACTCGACTAAATCTTGAAGAATCTCCTCCAATTATTTCCTGCAAATGCCACGCTATAGCTTCTCCTTCCCTATCAAGATCCGTTGCCAGAAAAACATGATCTGCATTTTTTGCTAGTGCTTGTAACTCGCTAACAACTTTTTCTTTTCCTGGTAAAATTTGATAATTTGCCCGCCAATCATTATAAGGATCAACTCCCATCCTTCTTACCAAAGCATCTTTTGGATCAGCTTTAAGCCTTTTAGTAGCTTTTATTTCACCTGTTTTTTTTCCATTTTTAGCAGGTTCTGCCTTAGTAGATAAGGTGCTGCTAGTAGGTAAATCACGTATATGACCGACGCTAGATTTAACAACGAAATCTTTTCCAAGATATTTATTGATTGTTTTGGCTTTTGCCGGGGATTCTACTATAACAAGGGACTTACCCATAATACTCACCTAATAAAATGATTGACATTCAATCTATAAATTTATTTTCATTCAGAAAAGGGTTCAGAATCTTTACCAAGGACAACAATGACTATATAAGGCCATATTGAGATTTTTCAATCGATATTTTTCACTAATCACATTATCATTAAGTTACATTTTTTTCTGTATAAATTTGAATTTAGTGTTATTTTGACTCATATAATTTGATTCAAATTTTATGCTCATTTTAAAACATAACACAAAACTCGTTTAAAAAACAATTTTAATTGTGCTATAAGAAGAAATTTTAGATAAACAGGGATATCATATGCATGTTTCAATATCTGCATTTACTTAATAAAACTCACATAAACACTGGCCATACGAGCATGAATCATTTACCTTTTTTTACAATAGCATGAATTTAATTGTTTCAGTTCAAAATTTAAGTATAATAAAGCACGTAATGATAAAGTGGCATTGAATTTCTTTATAGCCTGATAAAATTATTGCTTATAGTTTTGTAAAGTCTAATATTAATTTTGTCCTGTAACTTTTATCATGATTTCACATTGAAACAAGTTGAAGATATGCATTTATCCAACGACAGTATTTTTTGATTGGATATTCAATAAGATTAAGTAAACTTATGATTTTATTTAAAAGATCATGACATTTACCTCTAGTTCTTGAACAACAAAAATTCATTAAGCATTTAATCTTTAACTATTTTAATATCCTGTCTTACCTTGGTTTAAAGTACTAACGCGTTATTAACTCTGATAGAATGAACTCATGACCGAACTCTAAAATCTGACTAATATGAAAAAAATATTTTTTACACTTCTTTTTTTAATTGTGCTAATTTCAGCCTATCTAGGTTTTAGCTTCTACTCAAGTGTTATAGCTAAACAAAAATTACTCACGCTAATCGAGCAGGTAAATGTAGACTTAAGTGAGAATAAACATATTCCTCCAAATTTAAGCATAAGCCTTAATCATCGAGAATTAGAAAATAATTTACTCAGTAGTCAGCATAGAATTATAGTCAGCATTGTACCAAAATCCGAATTAAACCTACCTTCAAATCAACAAAATTTAAAACGTTACAATCTTGATTTAACTATTGAAAGTGGTCCTTTCCCCACTTCCAACCTAGTCCAATTTGATTTCACACCTTTATTATCTAAATATACACTTGAAATACCTCCGTCGGTATTTGATAGGGCATTTCTTAATAGACCAGCTGATATCGCAAGAACAGATCCTATTGCAGTAATGACATTTAGCAGTTCTTTTAATAGAAATATTTCTGTTTCAGGTAATTTTTTGCCCTTTGAGTATAGTCAACCTAAGATGCCTATCAAATTCAATGGAGGAAATGTAAATTTCTCCATATCAGCTCATGATATCATCTCTAATTTAACCATGAACTTAGAAGATGTAGACATTAAATTAAATTCACCGTGGATTCCAAGCGGTCACATAATTGATGCAATTGTAAGTCAATCAAATATTTCTCCTAGGCATCATTTTAAATTTAGTTCATTTTCTTTTAAATATCTTGCTAATCCAGCTCACAATGATTTTAACTTAGGTGATAAAGAGCTGAATATTACTAATTTTAAATTCAATATTTCTAAATACCCCATTTTAGGCATGGATAATTTTGAACTGAAACAAAATGAAATACAACGTGAAAATATTACTGAAATAGAAAATGCTCTTCTTCTTGATAATCTTATTATTTATGGCTTAAATTTTGGTAGTGGTGATTTAACTTTCATTTCATTACATCGTAGTTTCCAAGATGCAATTAATTTTTATACTAACGCATTTAATTTTATTGTCTCTGAGGAGTCTAATAGAACCACAATAAATCCTGATCCTTCAATAGACTCATTTTTAGCATCTCTAGAATCAATTTTTAGATCTCTTGAAGATAACCCTGGGTACCAAATTTCTCCGCTTAACTGGAGAAATAGTCAAGGTGAAATAACGATTAACTCAGAAGTCCTTTTCGCAAGTAATCTTAGTTATAATTCGTCTAATAACACCACCTCTCCATATAAAAATATAAATGTATTTCATCTTGATATAGCAGCTGCTAAAGGGGTTTTACCCCAACTTATAACACACATTGATCAAATAATGGGCATAGAAGAGTCGGTTGCAATGTCTAAAAATAGTCAATTGGTAGATAATAATATAGGCCTATTAGTAAATAGTGGTGTTATTATGTTGAATGATAACACTGTTCGCTTTACCTTCTCATATGCGAATAATAGTTATGTATTAAACGGCATTCCCTATTCAAGGAATCAAATATTAGAGTTTATTTCATTAGTTTCATTGCGTCAAAGCGGCCTTTTATCTCCCGCTAACCTCATCAAATTAAATGGATATATTGCAGAGCAAACTCGGAGTAACTAGTGGAAAGAGTAGATAAAATTTTAGCTCAAACGCTAAGTGTCAGCAGAGCTGAAATTCAGAGGCTAATTAGAGCAAAACGTATTACTATTAATGGTTCTCATATTAAGTCGAGTTCACATAAAATCTCGTTCGATGATGCTGTATGTTTGGATGATTCATTAATAAAGCTTTTATGCAATACTCGCTATTTTATGTTAAATAAACCCGTTGGTTTGGTATGCGCTAATAATGATAGTTCTTATCCTTCAGTCACATCATTGCTTGATGAGCCTAGTGCTTATAGCCTGCATGCGGCTGGTCGTTTAGATGTTGATACAACGGGCTTAGTTTTGCTAACTGATGATGGTCAATGGTCTCACCGTATTACCTCGCCTAAAAAGCTGTGTTCTAAGGTATATATTGCTGAAGTTAAAGCGCCTTTAGATGAATCCCTTGTAGCTATTTTCAAAGCCGGAATTATGCTAAATCAAGAAAAGTTTCCGACAGCACCTGCTGACTTAGAGATTTTAACCCCTTATACAGCAAAACTAACAATTTATGAAGGTAAGTATCACCAAGTTAAACGCATGTTTGCGGCTGTTAATAATAGAGTGATTAATTTACAGCGCATTAAGATTGGTAATTTAGCACTGGATGAATCTCTAGGTTTAGGTGAATATAGGATGCTAACACAAGATGAAATCGCTCTATTTAATTAACTAATCGAACATCAGAGAAAGTTGCTGTTTTTCTATTGGTTCTTTTGCACTCAGAATTGTTCCTAGCCCTATTGTTCTTACCCCTCTCATATTACGTCTTCCATCCCATACTCTCTTCGATAAATCCATGTATGCTAAGTAATTTAATTCAGATGATACCATTTCTAAGGTCGTTTGTTTAAAATCTTCAAATTTGATTTTAACATTAATTTTACGAATTAGTTGTATTGCATCATTCCGATTTATTCTTTGTTCTAATTCACGATACAAAATATCAAAGTGATGAGTAAATTCTTTCCAATCATAAATATCTTCATTTAATGTTTTTTCAACACTAATTGATTTTCTTACTCTATCTGATACAACCTCTCTATCGTCTATACCATGTGCTTTATTCCACATTGAAATACCTAATTTTCCAAACTTTTGGACCAAAAAAGGTAAATTAGATTTTTTAATATCAAGGCAAGTTTTAAAACCTAATATTTTAAGTTTTTCAGCCGTGACTTTCCCTATACCCGGAATTTTGCGAAGCTCCAATCCCTCGATAAAACTATTCACTTCATTTGGAGTAATTACGAATTGACCATTTGGTTTATTAATATCGGAAGCAATTTTTGCCAAAAACATGAGTGATGCCACCCCTGCAGATGCGGTTAAATTTAATTCATCGTAAATTGCTTTTCTTATATCTTGTGCAATTAAAGTAGCAGATCCGTCAAATACTCTACTATTGGTAACATCCAAATAGGCTTCATCAAGTGAAAGAGGCTCTATTAGATTTGTATACCGTCTGAAAATTTCGTGTATTTGTTCAGATACTTGTTTATAAAAGTTGATGCGACCCGGTAAAATGATTAAATTAGGACATAGTTTTATTGCCTGCCCTGTAGCCATTGCACTTTTGACTCCAAACTGCCTCGCTATATAATTAGCTGTTGAAATAACACCTCTTTTGTCAGGTGGCCCGCCTATCGCTAATGGTAATGTTTTATAGTGCGGATTTTCACGCATTTCAACAGCTGCGTAGAAGCAATCCATATCAATATGAATAAATTTTTTAATTTGTGCCATCTTTCACAATCTCAATTATTGTGTTTGTAATATCCTCATTATTTGCATTTGTTGATAAAAATATATTTTTCCAACCGCTTTGAATTGCAAGATTAACTAGTCGTTCACTTACCACCATAATCTCGTGAGTTTTGATATATTCAGCTCCACCGATCATCTTAAGGATTCCCTTTGTAAGTAAACTTAAAATTTCACCACTCGTGACAATAAAAAGGCATATCCCACCAAAAGTAACATGTTCTTCTATATTTGTTTGGTTAAAATTAATTGGAATTCTGCTATAGCTTTCTAATTCTTTAACAACTAGGCCTCTTTTAGTTAAGTAATCTGAAATTATATTTCGTCCACTATTACCTCTTATAATTAAAGCTTGTTTTTTTAAATTATTGCATTCTTTAATTACAGTTTCGAGTATCGGTAACTTTATAAGATTCTCGCTAATCTCGCGACCATCAGGATAATATGCATTTTTTTGTGTTAATTGTAAAAATTTTGATGCTGTTGATTGCCCAATAGCAAAATAGTTTCCTAAACAATCTTTAAATGCACGAGTAATTCTAAGTGCCTCTAACCGAGGTAAAGCATTACTATAATAAAATATGTTCGGAGAGAGCAAAAAAACCAAGCTATCAGCTGTCAATGACAACAATTCAGTTTCAATTAAATCAATGTCTCGACCAATTGAAATACTAATCAATGGCTCACTGTATGATTCAATACCATTTAAAGAAAGGTTCATTACTAGCTCTTGAGCTTTAGCTAATGGTCTACATATTACTATACGCCTATTGATAGTCATACCCTAGTCCAGTAAATTTAGTTAAATGTTCAATTCTATCTAGTACCACTGCATTTTTAAATTTAGAATTCTATTTTGTCTTATGATCCAAACAAAATAAAATTCATTAATTAATTTCATTCAGTTATGAGATAATGAATCCTACAACCCTATTTCTGCCAATAACTCCTTAGCGCCTCGACTGACTAATTTCTTTGCCAAAGTCTGCCCTAAGATTTCATAATCTAAAGAATCACCACTACAGGTATCTTTAATTACATTCCGTCCATCCAAGCTTGCAACTAATCCATCGATACTAAGTGTTCCATCAATCAAATTTGCATGACACGCAATAGGCACTTGACAACCACCTTGTAAATAATGGTTAAATGCTCTTTCTGCAAGTACACAAATTGCTGTTTGCTTATGATTAATAGCTTCTAGGTATGAGCGAGTTCTTTCATCTTCAATACGGCATTCAATACCTACTGCACCTTGCCCTACTGCTGGTAAGCAATCAGTTGCTTCTAGCAAACTGGCTATTCTATCATTCAAACCTAATCGGATTAAACCAGCTGCTGCTAGTATTATCGCATCATATTCTTCGTTATCCAATTTCCCTAAACGAGTCCCAACATTTCCTCTTAAGTCCTTTATGATGATATCTGGTCGTAATGCTTTTATCTGGGCTTGTCTGCGCAAACTTGATGTTCCAATCACCGACCCACTAGGCAATTCATTTATTAAGCTAAACTTATTCGAAACAAACGCATCTTGTGGATTTTCTCTTTCACAAATTGCCCCTAGCATGAGCCCTTCTGGAAATTCAGCTGGTACATCTTTCATGGAATGCACTGCTATATCAGCCTCTTTATTTAATAAAGCCATTTCTAACTCTTTAACAAATAATCCTTTACCGCCTACCTTAGCAAGTGGAGTATCAAGAATTATATCGCCTTTTGTCACAAATGGGATTAATTCAACCTTTAGTTCTGTAAAATGCCGTTCTAATTCTGCTTTTACAAATTCAGCTTGCCACATTGCAAGTGGACTTTTTCTAGTCGCAATTCTAAGTGTTGTCATGTGAATAGACCTTAAGATTAATTTAAAAAAAAACACCTACACCATTTAAATTGGATGCAGGTGTTTTAATTAGCTTATGTACTTGAAATCATTTCAGTATGATGATTTCAAGTACTTTAAATATTATTTTATACCTGTTTGAAAAAGAACTTTTCACTTCGCACTAAGAAAGATTACTCTAGATCAGGCTCGGTTACTAATTCAATATCATCCCCTTCATAAGTCTCAGCAATAACATTATTAGGATTCAATAATATCTCACGCAATTTTTTATCAATTTCGTCTGAAATTTCAGGGTGTTCTTTTAAATATCGACAAGCATTAGCTTTACCTTGGCCAATCTTATCGCCTTTATAGCTGTACCAAGCACCAGCTTTTTCAATCAAATTGTGTTTCACACCTAGATCAACTAATTCAGCTTGAATATTGATTCCTTCTCCATATGTAATAATAAATTCAGCTTGCTTGAAAGGCGCTGCAATTTTATTTTTTACTACTTTAACGCGTGTTTCACTTCCTATTACTTCATCGCCTTCTTTAACTGATCCAGTTCTTCTAATATCTAAACGAACTGAAGCGTAGAATTTTAATGCATTCCCGCCTGTTGTAGTTTCAGGGCTACCAAACATTACACCAATTTTCATACGAATCTGATTAATAAAAATTAATAATGTATTTGAATTTTTTAAATTTCCTGTTAATTTACGCATTGCTTGGCTCATCATCCTAGCAGCCAATCCCATATGAGAATCACCAATTTCACCTTCAATTTCAGCTTTTGGTGTTAATGCAGCAACTGAGTCTACAATAATGACATCAACGGCACCTGAACGGGCTAATGCATCACAAATTTCAAGTGCTTGCTCACCTGTATCTGGTTGTGAACATAATAAGTTATCAATATCAACACCTAACTTACGAGCATAAATTGGGTCGAGTGCATGTTCTGCATCAATAAAAGCACACACCTTACCATTCTTTTGAGCTGCAGCAATAACTTGTAATGTAAGAGTTGTTTTACCAGAAGATTCAGGTCCAAAAATTTCAACGATACGGCCTAAAGGTAAACCACCTGCACCTAGTGCAACATCTAAGCCCAATGAACCAGTCGAAATAGTTTCAACATCCATAGTCCTATCTTCACCAAGTTTCATGATAGTACCTTTACCAAATTGTTTTTCAATTTGACCAATTGCTGCTGCAAGTGCTTTTTGCTTATTTTCGTCAATATTGCTCATTCTATTTCCTCGTATCTTCTGTGTATTTCGATTATATGATGCTACAAAACTAATACAATATAAGTTATCATTCTTAAAGTTTTGCTTCTATGTATGAATCCATTATACTGGTTATTTATACAGTATCAACTTAATTTTCATATTTTCCCTAAAATATAATTGATTGCATATAAGCATGCCTGCAAACGCACGTCCTCTCTATTACCTTTAAATACTTGCTTTATCACATCACATCGCAGCACAGATTCTGTATCAATTTTATTAAATGCGAATCCAAAAAATACAGTTCCAACAGGTTTTTCTAGACTTCCACCTTCAGGCCCAGCAATTCCAGTAATAGAAATAGCAATATTAGCATGACTATTTACTAATGCGCCTTTCGCCATATCAGCTGCAACTTGTTCACTCACTGCACCAAATTGCGTCAGGTTATCTTTACTTACACCTAGATTTTCAATTTTGGCGCTATTACTATAGGTTACCCATCCTTGGTGATAATAAGCAGAAGAGCCTGAAATAGCAGTAATGTATCCAGCAAGCATACCACCAGTACAAGATTCTGCGGTGGTGATAATAAGGCCTAGTTCATTCAATTTACCCCCAAGATCTAAAGATGATGCTGTAATTTCATGATGAAAATCTTGAAAACTCATATACACCGCTCCTCACAAATAAATTACGACTTCTCACCACTCTAATTAGGCAAGACCTTTCATTTTCTTGCTTAGTTTCAATAAGCAAAAATGGCTACTTAGCTACATTTAAATTCTCACATCCCCATTTCACGAATAATAAGATAGCTATAGCGCATCTTGCACATCAAACATTCCACCTGATAAGATGAGATTGCTAAATACTGATAAGTTTCGCAGTCCAACGATTAAGCATAATAAATCGAACGATCAAAACAGATAAGATGAAAACTGTAAATAGATATAATAATGCCAAACCTACATTATGAGCTGGGTAAATTTTATTAATATAATAGAAAACTGCATCATGTAAAATATAAACACCAATCATAGTCGGTGCAATATAGTGAAATGCTTTTTTGATGATTTTAGTTTGAATATTGATATTGTCGAATATCACAAAAACACAAAGTGTAGCTGCAATAACAAAAACACTATCTAAAAAATAACCTGCATTAAAACTTTTATAAATAAATTTGATTATTAGCTTTTCATAAACATACAATAAAATAAAAATAGGAAGAAAACTTAATATAGCAAATCGTTTAATTGCTTTTCGTTTTGTTAAAAGGCGCCATTTACGAAGTGCTAAAAATCGACCTAAAAAATAGTAAAAATACCATGTCCACACTCTAAACGAATCCGGTATGTCGCCTAAAAATGTTTTTTGTCTAAAAAGGCTTACTATATCGAGTATAAGCATAACAGCTACAAACGCAAATAATGCATACAATGACAAGTTTTCATTTTTTAAAGTTTTTGTAAAAATAGGATTCAACAAATAAATTGATGCTAATGAGATTAGTAACCAACTTTGTAGAAAATAACTATTTTGTGCTACATGGTCAAACGTGAATAGACCTACTATATTCCAAAATGTAAAAATAACCACCACTGCAATAACGCGTTGCCAATCAATACCTTTTTTTGCTCGTTCAGTATCCGCATATCCGTTGACGAGAAAAAATAAAGGTGTTGCAATAATAGATAAAAAGTAAAGTATGCCTAAGGTAGTGGTGCTTAAAAAACACTTTTCATCACATAACTGGTTTGTAGAATAAAATGTAACAGCAGCAAAGCAACTAATCGTTTTTAATACGGTTAAACCAACACTTCTCATTAATTGCTTTTTCCCTATTTAACATTAATTAAATTCAAATTGGTATAATAGATCTATAGCTTGATCTAATCCAGATACAGCTTCAAGGTAAAGCCTTGGCATTAATTGGTATCTCAAGGTAATAGTCGCTAGAGAATCAAATATTCCAACCCCATAACGAACTTGTAGCCCTGGAAAAATATCACCAGAAACGACTACTTGTGAACTATCACCTGTACCTTGTGTATCTAAGGTTAAATTTTTAACCCCAAATGTTTCCCCTATTGTGCCAATAAGTTGACCACTTTGAGCCGTTCCTAATCCAATAAGCATAGAAGTCATTAAGCCACTATCAGCTCCTGCAACATCAAGCCCTTGTCCTCGTAGAATGTATGATAGAATTTCTTCTTGAGCCATAGCTGGGATTGAAAATAATTCAATTCTGGGATCATCAGCATACCCTGATACTCTTACACCTGCGACAACGTCATTTTCAATATTCTGGGGATTGCGTATTGCTTCAACATTCAATCTAGGTCTATCAGCTGTACCAGCAAAAGTGATAACACCTTTTCTCAGTATCAAATCCTGACCGTAAGCTCTAAACCTACCAGTTGGTGTTGTGACCTCACCAAAAATAGAAGTTCCTTGTTCAGATTGTATGACATTCAAATGACCTGTTAAATTGGCTATCAATCCAAAGGCATTTAGTTGGATATCATTGCCTAAATTTATCATTAAGTTTGCTTCGATTGGTAAGCTATTTGTTGATTGTTCAATAGGTTGCATATTAGTATCTAAAAAAACTTGGTCACTAGAGACTTCAACTACAGCTTCAGGTAAAGCATCTACTACAATTCTTCCCCAAGGGATATCTACATTACCCGTTAATAGCATCTTATTTTTATTAGCTTCAAAAGTGATGTTTGGTTGCAGTTCAATTTCAGCCATAGGTGGAACGGTAACTTTTAATTTAGTTGAGCTAGCATTTAGGACTGTTTGCCAATTCGCAGTATTTTGCCAGTTAGCCTGTCCATTTAATGATATTGCACCATCCGGTGTAATAATTTCACCCGTCATTACTGATTGTTGACCTGTAAAAAGAATATTAAGATTACTATCAATAATATCAAAAGGTATGCGATAACTAACAACTTTTAAATCATCTAAATTAAATTCACCATTCACTAAAGGCTTATCTATGTTACCCGAAAAATTAAGTTGGCTATTTATGGCACCAGAAATCACTTCGTTTTGCCCAAACAATGGCTGAAGCAAGTTTAAATTCAATTGGTTAATTCCCATCTTTCCAGTTAAACTCCTTGCTCCCGTAATATCATTAATTGAAAGCACACCATTTAATGATCCATTATTTTTTAAAGCAAAAAGCCAATCAAACACTATTTCATCATTTTCAATATTAGATTTTAACCTAAATGTTTCGAATTCTGCTTTCAGCCAGGCATTATCGGTAAATTGCTGTACATTAACAGCCTCACCATCAAGTGTTAGTTCTCCTCTAATGTTTCTATTTGGAAAAATCAGTAAGTCAAGCTGTCCCTTTACCCCTCCATTTAATTGTGTACCTTCTCCTAAATATCGATTTAAAAAAGTAAGATTCACTTTATCTAAGCCAAGTAATAAGCGGCTTTCTTCTTTGAGCTCAAATGGTTCTAATAAACAAAGTCTCCCAGCCTCATGAACCCAACAATGCTGAGCAACATTAATTAAGTCAGGAGATAGCTGAACTTTAAAAGGTTGTTCTAAGTTAATTGGCCCTTCGCTAGTTGTAAAATTGGAGTGACTAATTGATGCTTGCCAAATAAGAGTATCTCTATTAAAAGAACCATCAATCTTAATTACAGAACTAATTGGCTTACCTGCTGCATTGAGAGTAATTGAATGATTTTTTTCATCCCCATTTATTTTAAGTGCTAATGTTGTAAATGATGCATTTGATACATTTATTCCACTGCCATCTAAACTTAGATCGCCAGAAATAATTTGATCCGTTTCTATTGTAGATTTGAGTGTTGCATTTTTTACTGAAATATCCCCAAACCTAAACTGTCTAATTTCCATATCAGCAAAAACATCTGGTTGAGAGAGAGAGCCCCTCACAGTTGAATTTCCAACAATTGATCCACTTAACTCTGGTAAAATACCTTGTAGTTTTGGCGCATTAACTGTTAAATCTAAATTAACTTCATTTGCTAATAAACCTGATAACGAAAAAGTATTATCTCCTAAATTAGCAACTAGTTTTTCCACCTCCCAAATGTGATTAGAGTTACCAGAAAAACTTCCTGCTAAGCTTAATGTATGGCCGTTAATGCTACCGTCTAGGTCAATATCATTAATAACAATATCCCAAAACTTAGAATTCAACGATCCTATTATTGAGAGGTTACCTGAAACCATTGTATTCAGATCTTTAACTTTATCAAGGTAAGAAATATTATTTGAATCTAGGGTGACATCCCAACTTAGTCCTTTATCTAAATTTAGTTTTCCTTCGAGTTTTAATAACTCAGCTGACAAAGGTAATTCAGCATTATCTGCTTGCTGCATAATTGAAAAATTATCTATTTCTATAATTTTAGGATTACCTTTAATATTTAAATTAATTTGACTTGTATTGAGTTCGGGCAATGAGATACCAGATGATAGATCTAAAGAAAATTCATCTGAACTACCTTTTGCTATTAATTTAAATTTTGAAACTGAATAAGTGTTTTTAGGAATATATTGCTTTTCTTTAATCATCTGAGCATCGGTTATGTGTTCAGATTCTTCCAAATTGTTAAACTGCAGTTTATCTTGATCGATTGATAATAAATCATGCATTGGCCAAGCTAAATTTTCACTATCAACCATGATATTAAATTCTAGTGGCACAACGCTTATATTTAAGTTTGCATCAGCTGCAATTAACATTTCATCTAACCGTTTGATATGAAAAACTGTATTTATTTCATCATTAACATTTCCACTTAAAGAGAGTTCTAGTGATGTATCATTAACATTAACTCCTTGCAAAGCAAATAGACCATCATCTTTTAATGAATTAACTTGCAAACTGAATAAAATAGGCCATTTATTCTTCATATCTATGTGACCATTACCATTGATATGTGCGAACAGGCAAAGCGCTTGAGTATTTATTTCATAATTACAAAAAGACATGCCTGTTTTTAACTCATTAATGATGACTTTTTCACCTTGAGTTGCCATATTTAAAGAAAAGTTTTCAACTTGCGTTGTTTGACTTGCCTGGATTAATTTTAATTGGTTTAAATTAAATTTTTGTATATCTAGGTCAATAGGGATCAAAACTGAAGGGAGTTCCGCTAGTAAAGGTGAGTTCAAAAATTCCTGAATTTGAGTAATTTGATCTTCAATAGGAATGTTAGTGTCAGCAGCATATGTGACTTCATTTTTCTCTAAGGTATCATCAATTAGTTTCTTCGGTAGGTTAACTATCATTTGAGATAATGAGAGTTCTTTAACACTAAGTGTATCACGCCATATTGCATTACCATTAAGCGATTCAAGATTCATCTGAACATCATCAATTCTAATGGAGAGATTTTTTAAATCCAGCTTATCCAAATAGATTTCAAGTGGAAGTTTAATGGGCTGTAGCGGCGTAGGATCTGTTTCTGGCAATGCATTTGTATCAACTGAAACATCAACTGAGCTTGTTGTTAACTGGTTAATACAAAGGTTAAGAGATCTTAAGCAACTAGGATTAATAGAAAGAGCTATATCATCTACAACGACGGATACCCCTTGTGGCATGACTCGAAGCTGAGTAATTTCTAAATTTTCCCAGTTACCTCTTACTCCCTCAATACTTACGATGGGAATTAATTTTGGAATGACATTTGCAATAGTTCTAATGCCGGTTTCAGTAGTAATAAAATAAATGAGGCCACTGACTAGGAGAAATATAGGGAATAATAGATATAACAAAATAATTTTTACGATACGCATATTTAAAATCTACCTTTGTGCTCTGACCTTCTCATTTTTAAAGTTCAGGTCCCAGCCCAATATAGAACTGGATGCTATTATTATCTCGATCATTTATCGGTGTAGCAATATCAAATCGCACAGGTCCAACAGGGGAAGCCCAGCGCACACCTATGCCTGCGCCTGTTTTAACATTATCTTCAAACACTGCATTACTTGCATTACCGGCATCGATAAAAGTTGCACTCCACCAACTACCCGAAAAATTGTATTGGTACTCAAGACTACCTGTAGCTAATTGTGATGCACCCGCTAATTTTCCTAACTCATCTCTAGGAGAAATGCTTCTAAAGCTATATCCTCTTATACTCCTATCACCGCCAGCAAAAAATCTCAGCGATGGAGGAACTGCATCAAACGAATTTGTTTCAATCCAACCAATATTAGCTCGACTCAATATTCTGTGATTATTAAATGGCGTTCTTATAAGTGCATACTGTGCCTGTAAAATAGCAAAATCTATATCAGATCCAATGGATTTATTTGAAAAATCAACTGAATAACGTTGTGTATCACCCCAAGTCGGCATACCAGCTCCAACAGTTCTAGTTCGATTAACATTCACCCCTGGCATAATCAACATAGTCCTATTATTTACTGCCCCTTGTGTAAAATCATCAATACTCCACCTAAGGTTTGTTGACAATTGCCAACCTAAAAAACGTCCCCAAAAACGAGCGACATTAATAGTTGCTGAGTCAGAGCGTGTATCATTAAAATCTTGTCTTTTAAAACCAGTTTGAATCAAATAATAATGATCAAGTGCATTTCTTTTTAATGGGATTTGATAATTAAAATCAGCAATTTGTTCTTTTGCAGAAATATTCAAGTTTGTTTCAGAACTATGTCCAAATGAATTCCACCAAGGTCTACGCCATGTAAATATCCCTCTGACTCCTACATCTGTGGAATATCCCATACCAACATCTATTGAGTTCTTCGTTCTAGCGCTTAAAGCACCATTCAAATTAATTGGCTCAGTAGGATTCAAATTATCTAAATCCGGTGTGACAATCACAGAGTTAAACCAATTTGTTCTACTAAGCCGTCTATTGAATTCAACCATATCGTCTGCAAGATATGGGTCACCAATGTTAAATGGTGCTAAATTATTTAAAAAATCATCATCTATCTGAGAACCAGTATAAGTGATATTTCCGTATTTGTAGCGATGACCACTGTCGAACTCAATTAACCAAATACCTTCTTGGCGTTCAATTGAAATGCCTAATTTAGCTTGTACAAATGTGGCATCAAAATATCCACGGTTTAGAGCTAAATTATTTATAGCTGCCCTAAATTGATCAAATTGACCATGATTGATTGGTTTACCAATTTCTGGAGATAAACGCTCTATGAGTTCATCGAAGGCAGGATCATTTTTTGCATCTCCTAATATCTTGATATCTGTTTTGACTAATAAAATAGGAGGCCCTGGGTTAACTCTAACAAATAGAACAGGGCGAGAAGGAGGTGTTCTAGGTTCAAATTCAAAGTCAATTATTGGTTCATAGTGGCCTAGAGCTTTAAGTCCCAGTCTAATTTCATTTGTAAGCCTTGCACGAAATCTTGCATCATTGCTAATTTCATTTGTTTGTATTCTTGATAAGCGTGCTCTTACATTTCGTTGTAGATCACCTTCAAGTCCTTCTAACTGAATTCGAATTGTGATTTGATGTGGGTTATTTGAACTATTTTTAGACTGCTCATCTGAACGACTAAAAAATTGACAACCTGTTAACATAAAAATAGCTAAACAAAGAGAAAGAAATAGTATCCTATGAGTATGTAAAATTGTTTTTGTATTATGTCTACCCATAGTAATCAAAGCATCCTTATATATTCCTTTACTTCCCGCGTCCAACATCTCGCTTTGCCTGTGCGCAAGTAGTATAACATTATGCATAAAAAAAATTAAACCATATCTCTTTTTCAAATCACTCAAGCAACTCAATAGACTCTAAAACCTTAATTTATATCACATTTCATACAAAGAAACCATTCAAAATCAATTTTTACTATTTTTGATTACAAACCATAATTTCAGTAAAAAATTTCCACTTTGATGGCATTAAGTTGAGAGAAATTCAAAATTCTGTATAATTCCTACTACAGTACGTATTTTAAGAATATCACGTTTTCAATCATGAAATTGAGATTTATTTAAATTGACACCTAAGCAACTTGTAAATCCCCAAAAATTAATTAGCTTAATTAGGTAATCATATGGAAAAATAGGCTGTCAAAATTCCTCATGATTTACTACAAATCCTTAATTGGGAATAGCTACTAATCAATAATTTTTTCATTTTTGATTTAATCAATTTTCAAGAAAAATAAGTGATACCGCTTTATTATAACGTACTGAAAAAATATCAGATGTAAGCCACGTCATGTATTTAAAAATTTGCAAATGTACAGTAGCAAACAGAACTTTCTTACTAGGTTAGTTTACGAAACTTACAAATATAGTGTGCTAGACTCCAAGATAGAGTCGTTTATGATTTCAATCTTTGAATTAAGATGATCCCAAAATCTTATAATATATTCAAAATGCGTGTTCTCTGTGCCCACTTAATTAATCGTTAACTGTATGAATGTATGAAATACAAAGGAAACACTCACGTGAAATTAGAGTTAAACAACATAACTAAACGCTTTGGTCAGTTTATTGCAAATGATGCAATCAATTTAACCGTTAATCCCGGTGAAATTCATGCTTTACTTGGCGAAAATGGTGCAGGCAAATCTACTTTAATGAATGTTTTATATGGTCTCTACCAAGCCGAAGAGGGTGATATCTTATTAGACGGTAAAAAACACACATTTAATGGCCCCGGTGATGCAATGCGTGCAGGTATTGGAATGGTACACCAACATTTCATGCTTGTCCCAGTGTTTACCGTGGCTGAAAATGTAGCTCTAGGGCATGAACGTTCAACTGTGTTTGGAAAACTAGATATAAACCATGCTAGGGCACAAGTCATAAAAATATCAGAACGCTTCGGTTTTAATGTTGATCCAGATGCAAAAATTGAAGATTTACCTGTTGGTATTCAACAACGAGTAGAAATTATAAAAGCATTAGCGCTGGACGCTAAAGTACTTGTTTTTGATGAACCGACTGCAGTACTTACTCCACAAGAAACAGATGAGCTAATTAACGTCATGAAGCAACTACGTGATGAAGGTAGAGCAATCATATTCATTAGCCATAAACTACGAGAAATTAAAGAGATTGCAGATAAAATCACGGTTATTAGATTAGGCAAAGTAGTTGGAACTGCTTTGCCAAGCGCAAGCAACGAAGAACTGGCATCTTTAATGGTTGGTAGGCCAGTAAATCTAACAGTTAATAAATCGCCACTCATTCCATCTGAGATAGCGTTTAAAGTAACAAATCTTAAGCTATCCGACAAAAATATCGATATTCTAAAAAACATATCTTTTAGTGTTACTAAGGGTGAAGTATTTGCTATTGCTGGCGTCCAAGGAAACGGTCAAACTGAATTAATCGAAGCTATAATGGGATTAAGGCCTGAAGCTACTGGTGAAATTGAATTAAATAAAAATTCACTTAAAAGTCTCTCAATCAATTCAATTTTAAACTTAGGTGTAGGATATGTGCCTGAAGATCGTCATAGGGATGCAATGGTAAGTAACTTTACTATATCTGAAAATCTAATGCTAGATAGAACTCAAGACTCACCATTTGTGAAAAATGGAACGATTGACTTTGATTTATTGCATGATTTTGCCAAGCAAAAAATTGAAGAATATGATATTCGTTCACAGGGTCATCTTTCACCTATTGGTACTCTCTCTGGTGGCAACCAACAAAAAGTCATTTTAGCTAGAGAAATGAGTAAAGCACTTAAATTGCTAGTCATTTCTCAACCAACACGTGGATTAGATGTTGGATCAATTGAATTCATCCATAAACAAATTATCAAAACAAGAGATAGCGGTATTCCTGTCATCGTAGTATCAACTGAATTAGATGAAGTTTATGCAATTGCTGACACGATAGCAGTCATGCACCATGGAGAAATTATGGGAATTGTAGATTCGTCAACTCCAAGAGAAACGATTGGCATGATGATGGCAGGTCTACGAAATTAGAATTTAGATTAGCTTAATTTAAGTTTAATACGCTTAAGGAATTAAAAAACATGTCCAATGATATTCATGCTCATTTGTCACCAATGACAAAATTATTTTATCAAATTACTAGAGGAAGCGCCCTCCTCTCCTTCTGTGCTATATTCCTCTCTTTACTAGTTGGTAGTATTCTTATTGCATGGACAGATAGCGCTGTTCAAATTGCAGCGGTCCAAATAATTGACCACCCTCTGAATTTTATCAACAGTGTCTGGCAAGCTGTCTCTAAAGCTTATATTGCATTATTTGAAGGTTCTATTTATAACTTTTCTGGCAGAAGTTTTAATCACAAAATAAAACCGCTTTTAGACTCCCTATCAAAGGCTACTCCCCTTATTGCAGCAGGACTTGGTATCGGTTTAACATTTAGAGCTGGATTATTCAATATAGGTGGTAAAGGGCAAATGCTTGTTGCAGCAAGTGCTGCAGCTTATATTGGCTTTACATTCTCCCTACCAATTTACTTACATCTGCCTTTAGCAATAACTGTAGGTATGCTAGCAGGCGCAATTTATGCCATGATTGCAGGGTTATTAAAATCTTATACTGGTGCTCATGAAGTAATTGTAACAATTATGCTCAACTATATTGCCTACTATCTGATCTCATGGATGTTAAGAACCCCAGGCTTTTTGCAGGCACCGGGCTCAAACTTCCCCAAATCAGGTCCCGTTGAAGCAACTGCTATTTTTCCGAATATACTAAGCTTTCATAATAAATTTCACTGGGGTTTTGCGCTGGTAATTTTAAGCACATTCTTTTGTTCTTGGCTTATAAACCGTTCAGTTCTTGGATTTAAATTAAGAGCCGTAGGGGAAAATATCACTGCTGCAAGAGTTGCAGGAATTAATGTCAATAGAATGACTATATATGCTATGTTAATTTCAGGAGCACTTGTTGGATTAGCCGGGGTATTTCAAGCACTTGGTGAATCTCCTAGAGGATTTAGCTCAACTATAGATGCAGGAATTGGTTTCAGTGCGATAACAGTTGCACTCTTGGGTCGTTCTAAGCCGTGGGGAATATTTGCAGCTGGCTTACTGTTTGGTGCATTACAAGCTGGGAGTTTCAAAATGCAAGCAGATGTAAAAGTACCAATTGATATAATTTTAGTTGTGCAGTCTCTCATCGTGCTATTTATTGCAGCACCTCCATTAGTGAGAACAATTTTTAGATTACCTGATCCTAAAAAGACATTTTAAACCAACCGAAGACCAATCTTTTTCTTAAATGCGGATTTAATGATGAATAACACTATACAGGCAAAGCAAACAAATACTCTTGCACTAGGTAAACTACTTAAATATTATAAATTGCCTATTATTTTTATACTCTTCACATTAGCAACAAGTTATTTCTTTATGGTTAACGTGGCTGATGCAACGAGCTATTTTGTTCTCTCAGCTAGAAATACAGAGTTACCTTGGATATTAGAGCTATCAACTCCTAGGTATAGTTTTTTCTCTGGCATATCATTAATTGTTATCACAATTAGTGCGTTTTTATTAAGAGTAAGAAAGCAAAATATACCGATTTGGTTAACTATAGGATATTGTTTTATTCTTTTATTTGGATTTCTTGTCCTTATCTCTGCAGATGCAAGGCTTCAAATTGTAAGCTTATTATCTGGAGCAATTGCATTAAGTGCACCTATTATTTTTGGTGCTTTAGGTGGAATAATTTCTGAACGCGTAGGTGTAGTTAATATTGCAATTGAAGGTCAACTTTTAGCTGGTGCATTTTTATCAGCAGTGATTGCCACAATAACAGGCAATCCTTATTTAGGATTATTAGGTGCTGTTGTAGCGGGCGTCTTTGTATCTTTAATCTTAACCTTATTTGCAATTAAATATATCGTCGACCAAGTAATTGTAGGTGTGGTTGTAAATGTATTAGTGATTGGGTTGACCAATTTTTTAGCAACGTCGGTACTTGCTAGAAATAAAGCTGGTCTTAATGATCCTCAACGTTTTGAAGCAATTGCAATTCCCTATCTTTCAGACATCCCCTTAATTGGCCCAATTCTTTTTGAACAAACGATTATCATATATGCAATGTATTTTATGGTAATTGCCGTCTATTATGGCTTGTTTTACACGACATGGGGTCTTCGCTTAAGAGCAGTTGGTGAGCACCCTAAAGCTGCTGATACTGTTGGTATCAATGTGAATCGCACTCGTTTTCTAAATGTATTATTAGCTGGCGCAATTGCAGGATTTGGAGGAGCATTTTTCACATTAGGTTCAGTAGGTGCTTTCGATAGAGAAATGTCGCAGGGATTAGGCTTTATAGCCTTAGCCGCAGTTATATTTGGTAAATGGCACCCACTTAAAGCTACTGGTGCGGCATTATTATTCGGATTCACGTCAAATCTCCATACTGTCATAGGTGCAACAGGCAGTAACTTTGCGAGTGAATTTTTGCTAATGCTACCGTATGTTATCACAATTTTTGCAGTAGCAGGTTTAGTCGGTAAATCAAATTCCCCTGCAGCAGTAGGAAAACCTTATGTGTAATATTGATGCAGTGAGTGCTGTAGATATTCAAAATCAATTTAAAGAGGCAAAGAATTGGGAATCTGCCTTTAAAATATTAATTCAATTGGGTCAAAATTTACCCAATTTTGACCCAGCATTAAAGCTTGATGATAATTTATTACATGGTTGTGAGTCAAATGTCTGGTTAGTATTATCAGTTGATTCTGATTCACTACGAATGGATTTGCAGGCTGACAGTGATAGTAAAATATTGAGAGGTATTTTATATGTTATACGAGCTTTTTTGAATTCAACGACACCTGATAAACTTAAATCCGATAGCCTTAATTTGTTTTTTACCCAAATGGGGATTTATCATTCCTTAAGCGCAAGTAGAAAAACAGGGATAGATGCAATTAATGCAAAAATCTTAAACCTAATTAATTCAACTATTGCAAAACCGTCAAATAAAAAATGATTAATGCATAAATTGCATTTTTGTAATGCTTTTTCCTAAAGACCACTCTTTTGCTACTAGCTGGGCTTGTGCTATCTCTTGGTGCGTAAGCTCACTAGCCATAGAGGCTTGGTTCTTTTGTAACAATGCTTTTATTTTTAATTTTTCTTCTGCTTGTAAACTGCTACTTTCTAGTTGTTCAAGTGCGATGATTGACCATGCATAAGCAATTTGCTTCTCTTGAAGGGTATTGGCTAATTGAAAATATATCGCGCTAAATCTCCCGATTTCCGATGGTTCTCCTTGGCTTGCAATAATTGAATATTCATCAAAAAACATGTTTTTATACCTTGTTATATTGTTTTCATTAATATTATTAGGTGCTTTTTTGTTGAAATATGACTGTAAAATCATCATAAGAGCCTTTGCTCTATAAGTTGCGTATTCTTCATTATCTGAATTTGTTTCATCAATATATTGAATGAAATAACTTGTTGATTGCTCAAAATCTTGCTGGATGGATTTATCGCCAATTCGATAAATCATACCTAGGTAGTAAAGTCCGCGAGCATCTCCGGCTTCAGATAGTAATTTAGAAAAAATTACAGCTTTTGCGAATGATGGTTTTACTCCTTCATCTTGACCATTAAAATTGTAACCAAATGCATAAACTAACGCTACATCATTAAGTGCTGATTTATCTCCTAAATTTGCTTTTTGAGTCATATTGTAAAGATTATAAACACTATCATTACAAGATCCTTGCTCTTCACAAAATTGGTAATACTGCTCCATATGCTTATTTAGCTGCAGAAACTCAGATGCAGTATGTGTGCTTTGATAACTATTATTAGACCCACTTGATACGCTGTTGATATCTTTGAAAATACCTATAAACTTAAATATACCAAATATTACGAGAAGCACCGCAAATATTTTGGAAAATATTGCACGATTCATTAAGTTAATCTCCTAGTAGACTACTTAAACAAGATTAGCATATCCGTTAGCAATTCTTAAAGTACCAATTAATTTATCGCATGTGTCTTCGTTTTTTAATCCCATCAAAAATAATCAATACTAACGCAAACCATATTATTCCAAATGTGATCAGTCTTGAAACTGTTAAGGTTTCTCCAAATAGCGTTATCGCTAAAACAAAACCCATAGAAGGCCCTATATATTGAAAAAAACCTAAATAACTAAAAGGAATTTTACTTGCTGCAGCAGAGAAAAAAATTAATGGGACAGTGGTTATAACACCTGATAAAGCAATAATTCCTATAAAACCTATTGAATAATTTGCAATAACAGAGTGTGCATCGTCCACAATAAATATGAATAACATTGCAGATGCAGGTAATAACATCATCGTTTCTAGAAACATACTAGTCTGTGCATCAATAGCGATTTTTTTCTTAACTAAACCATATATTGAAAATGTAATAGCAAGGCTTAATGCAATATAAGGAATTGAATTAAATTGCCAAACTTGGTATAGCACAGCTAATACGGTTAATCCAACGGCAGTCCATTGAATCGGTCTTAATTTTTCACTTAAAAATAATGTACCGATGAGTATATTAATCAAAGGATTAATAAAATAACCTAGACTAGTATCAAGAACATGATGATTATTGACCGACCAAATGAAGATGAACCAATTCAGTCCTATTAGATGAGATGCTATAAATAGCCATAATAATTTTCTAGGGGCTCTAAAAACCGCCTTCACTTTTTTCCAGCCATTATAAAAACTTACAAGGATAATCATAAAGAAACAAGAAAAAAAGATTCTAAAAGCGACAATTTGTTCAGCTGGTACATGCTCTAAAAGTTTAAAATAGACTGGTGCTATTCCCCAAATTACATACGCAGATAAAGCAAATAATATGCCCCTTTTCATGTCAGGATAAGTTTCAATCGGTTTTTGTGGGCTTTGCATTTCATTACTCTAAAAGAAAAAGCCTCAATAAAATGAGGCTATACAATTGAAATGAGCAAAATCATTCACTCATCATTAAAGATAATCTTACTGCTTGATAGGAGATGCTGGTGAACTCACTTTAATTTCCCCAGCAATGATTCCTTGCTTAATAGCACTAAGTTCAGCTGCTAGTTCAGGTCTAACTTTAGACTCCCAATCATGAAATGGTGCGATGTCAACGCCTTGATTAGCTAGGGTACCAATATAAGCAACATTCGAAAAATTCCCTTGACCTGCTGATACAACTGAAGTTTTCACACCTTCATCTAGTTTTTTTAACACGGAAGTTAGATAAAGATTTCTATATTTTGGCTCACTGATAAAAAGATCCGAATCCACACCAACCATTGCAATTTCTTTTTTGCTATCGATAATTGCTTCTGCAGCACTAATAAATACAGGTCCGCCTACAGGCATGATCACATCTGCATTTTGATCGATCAAAGCAACAGCAGCAGATTTTGCACTTTCATTAGCAGCAAATCCACCTGTAAATAAGCCATTTTGAGTTTCAAAATTCCACCCTAAAGCTTTAACATCTTTGTTATTTTTTTCATTATAATAATTTACTCCTTGCGTAAATCCATCCATAAAGATAGTTACAGCAGGAATTTGCATTCCACCAAAGGTACCGACTATACCTGTTTTAGTTGTATCTGCAGCCGCATAACCAGCTAAAAATGCAGCTCCGGTTGTATCAAATACAATTGATTGAACATTTGGAAGTCCTGTATCAGCAACATCAACAAGTGCAAAATTAATATCCGTATTATTTTCAGCCGCTTCAATTGTTGCATCAGCAAGTAAAAATCCAACGCTAACAACGATATTACATCCAGCATCAATAAGTCCAGAGAGATTACCACTAAAGTCTGTTTCAGTCCGAGATTCAGCTTGCTTAATTTCAACACCTAATTCTTTTGCCGCAGCCTGTAGACCTTCATAGCTTAATTGATTAAATGACCTATCATCAAATCCACCACTATCTGACACCATACATGGAACAAAATTTTCTATCGTTTCAGCATTAGCTGTTTGAGTGATGAAAGTTGAACATGTTAGAAAAGTGAATGCCGTTGCGATTGCTGTTTTGGATATATTGAATTTGTTAAATGTCATTAGGTAAACTCTCCTATTGGATTTGGCTTTTAATTAGTTATAGTTGAAGATAGGGTGAAGAAAATTTCTTTTAAGCGTTGTTATGCTGTTTCATAACTAAAAACATCTATAAAAAAGCCTAGACATTCGCTAGGCTTTTTAGGTTAATTAACCTTCAGCTTTCATTTGTTCTACTGCTTGATTAATCATTTGTTTCATCATTGGCACTTGTTCTAAAGCTTGTGCGCATGCTGCTTCACGTTGTTCTTCAGGAATACTGTCTAGCATAGTTTTCATTTGGCCCATTTGATCATCAATCATTTTTAATTCATCTGGGTTCTTAACGTGTTCACGTGCAATATTCACCATTGCATCTACTTCTTTAATGTAAGAATCACAATTTGGTCCTGCAAAAGCAGCTGTAGATGAAAGAACTAAAACTGCACTTAAAATTATCTTTTTCATATTAAACCTTTGAGTAAATATAATTAATTGTGGTAAAGATGTTATGTTACAACACGAACAAAATTATTCTCAGATGAAAAACAAAGTTAGACATATAGTAACATAATCGATCATAACAGAACATTACAATAATCAATAGTGATAATTAATATAAATGTTGCATGAGCCACATTTTGATTTTAATTTGCAAGCAAAGATAATCCTTTTATAGCGCGCAGGAAACAACACAATCTTTAAGCTTGTAAACCTAAAGATGGTGCCTTAATAAATGTATTGATTATACTTAATTGAAGTGATCGTTAGACTAACGACTTCTGAAAATAATTCTACCTTTAGTTAAATCATACGGAGTGAGTTCTACGTTAACTTTATCACCTGTTAAAATCCTAATATAATTCTTGCGCATTTTACCTGAAATATGAGCCATCACAACATGACCATTTTCTAACTCAACCCTAAACATTGTATTTGGTAAAGTTTCAATTATGGTTCCTTGCATTTCAATATTATCTTCTTTTGCCATTTAATCCTCTTAATTTGTTGCTTTATGTATTGTGGCAATACATATGAATAAACGTTCATCATAAAAAAGCGCACTGAACAGTTCAGTACGCGAATATACATATTTTAGCATAGCATTTGACTATTTATCGAATAATTGTCACTTTGTTTACTAAAAAAATAGTTACCTTTAGCCTTAATCATAAAAAAAACATCAAAATCAATAAAATACAGTAATTTTTATTTCATTAACTCTAGAGCTAGTTCATCCCTATTATTGGTACTACTAGCTCATAAAAATAGATTAAACCAATTATTACGCTATGCAAACTTTACTCATATCAAACCATTACCTAATTATTAGGATAGATTTCTGCTTTTCTCAATCCTTTGAGAATAATAAATAAAAGATCACTCTTAGTTTTCCCGACTAGTCTTGGGCTTTGCACTGACCCAGTTATTGTTAAATTCATGGCTGTGCTGTTTAGTTGACTGAATCTTACTTCTGGCGCAGGTTCATTTAATATGGCAGGATGTGACTTATAGGCATCCAACAAAATTGTTTGAATGACTTCAGGATCACTATTAATAGCAAAGTTTAACTCAATTGACACGACACCTTTAGGATTATTTTTTGAATTATTCTTAACATTCTGTGCAATAAGCTGCGAATTCGGTACAATAACAGTGGAGCGATCACTTAATTGTATTTCGGTTGCTCTTACATTAATACGCTTAATATCCCCTTCAATACCAGCAATCCCAATACTATCCCCAACTTTTACAGGGCGCTCTGTTAATAATATTATACCAGAGATAAAATTTTTCACAATTTCTTGTAAACCAAACCCTATACCAACTGACAATGCACTGACTATCCAAGCGAGATTACTCCATTGAATTCCTAGTGCAGCCAAGGTAAACATGATAACAAGCACGTAGCCAATGTTACTGTATAATGTCACTAAAGATGCTGCTATTCCAATATCCACATTTGTTTTAGGTAAAAACTCTTTACTTAACCAACGTTTAGATGATCTTAGCACATAACTACTAACTAATAGGATAACAACCGCATTCGTTAGATTGGCGGGAACAATTCCAAAACCTGCCAAACCATTTTCAGTCAATAAATTAAGCAACTTATCAAAAAGAGTTTGTGTTGTTGCGCCACTAAATGAGCCATTAAGTAATGCCATAATCAAAATAATAATCAAACCACAATTTGACAGTGCGGTTAAAACTACTTTAATTTGCTCGAGCAATCTATCATTTAGATTTAAAGTTTGCTTAATAAATTTTGCACTGCGATTAGCTGGGTAAAACATTGCCTGCCAAAAGTCTTGTGAAAAATGCTTTAAACAATAAAACGCAATTATTACAATTGCAATCCATAAGGTTTGATAAGCAACAAATGTGGATAAGGATATATAACCTAAAAGTGCAGTAACAATAATAAAGAGTGAGCTTATTAGGATAAGCACATGAATCAATCCTTGTTTCGATGTGTTATTCAGCTCATCATCATTATTGTGTGTATGGTAAATTCGAACAGGGAATACTAGCATCAATAATGCAATTAAAATTGCACTTAATCCAGTTGACCATATGGTAAGCCCTACAATCACGCCAGTAACATTATTGATAATTTCAATTGTTCCAAAAAACAGCGCAACAATTGCAATTGAAACAGGAAAATAAGCCAGTTTTTTTGCAGTATCATCAGGAATATTGACTAACCGCCTTGATTGAATCTTATTTGCAAGAAATGCCCTACCTAATCCAGTCACTAGTGCACAAAAAGCTGCAAGCTGTATAAACTGATTGATAAAATCTAAAATAATTGGTGATAATTCACTTTGTGATAAAATTGGTCTAAAGAACAAATTAAGTGAAATAATAGTCGATAAAATCGTGACTACAGGGATAGCAATAACAACAAAACTTCTTCTAAATCGACCAAAAGGGATATATTTGATAGAAAACTTGTATAATAACTTTTCAGCCCATAACCTAATGACAGTCCATAATGTACAACTAAATAAAACAATTAGCACTGCATAACCTAAATTATTATCTACAACCTGAGTTATGCTTGCGCTTATTTTACTTTTAAAATGATTCAATCGATTATTTTGCGCTTGTGTTGGCTCAAAAATAGGCTGCCAAAATTGTCTACTAATAATTGACTGACTTTTTGTTGCAAGTTGGGTCTTAAATTTTTGCTGTCTTACTTTTGCAATTTGTTGAATGACCTCATTAACTAAAGTTCTTTGTGCTGAAGCTTCTTCTATAGTTAATCTAATTACTTCCTGCTGTTTTAAAAGCGATTCTCTTTTTTTTGTAATCGCTTTATCCTCACTCGCTATTGCACTCTCTTCACCCTCTTGCACCACTATTGGCTTAGACTCACCTAATGCAACTAATGCATTTTCAATAACTTCTAATTCAATCCTTTGATAAGCTGCATATTCATCAATATGTTTAATCAGAGACTGAGCATCTTCAGATAACTTACCAATATCGCTTATTGTTTCTGCAGTTGTTAACGCAATTTGTATATCACTAAGCGATTGACTGATTTTGAGCGAATCTAATGGAGGTGGTGTATTTTGCTCTGCTTTAGTCGAGTTTGTTTCTTCTGCAAAAGCAAAACCTTGGAAGCAAACAGCAAATGCAAACACAAAAATAACACATATTACATTGATTAAATTAATATTTAACTTATTATTTAGCACAATCCTTGTCTCCTTTCTATGTTCAAAAATTCTTACACAGCACACTGGACATAATTTTAATGTGCCTATGACTGAAATTTTAATTAGCAAAAACAGGTGCTTAATTCTATGTACTATTTAGAATTCCAAGTTTAAGTTAACTTACTTAATTCGTTAATTCCAATCCACAATAGACTAAGATAACAGATTTTTTAATCAATTGAAAAATATTTGAAGGCAAATACTACGAGAATATTTTTTTAAAAGCTACTCAAAGCATAGTTTTCCAAAAGATTATCATACATTATGCTGATATTTTGGGCACAGTTTAAACATACACTTTACTGTCGGCAGCATATTTAACGCGATGCTCGACTTTTTTGTTGCATCATTTGGAGGGAGATGGCATAACTTACAACTAATTAAGACACCAATCAAAATTAGGAGTAAAACCATGCCATCATTAGTAAATTATATCATCTATACTTTTATTAAAATAGACGATAGCTTAAATAAAATACTGGAAGAATACGATAGACCTCTTAGAGCAAGAGGGTTCAAGCCAAAGCTTTCAGATAGCGAAGTCATTACAATGGAGCTCATTGGTGAATTATTTGGCATTGATAGTACGGTAGGGATTTGGAGATACTTTAACAAGCATTGGACTCACTTATTTCCAAATCTCTCTTCCCGTAGTCAATTTGCCAAACAGTGCCAAAATCTTTGGATTGTTAAACAAAAAATATTAGAAAACCTGAATTCGTCTGGGTATTTATTTCATATTATTGACGGATTTCCAATCGCTGTTTGTCATAATAAACGGATTATCCATTGCAAACGATTTAAGAGAGAGGCAGCTAGAGGTTACTGTGCTTCTAAAGAGCAGTATTACTACGGATTCAAAGGCCATCTCGTTGTTAATCAAGATGGTGAAATTGTTAATTTTGATGTGACTCCCGCAAATATAGATGAAAGAGAGATGCTAATAGAGTTACTTGAAGGTAAAACAGGGTTAGCATTAGGGGATAAAGGCTATTTGGGGGCTGATACAGCGGAACAATGCATAAACCATGGGATTGCTATTGAAACACCCGTTAGGAAAAACATGAGAGATAAACTCCCTAAAAACATTAGGAATTTTTGGAATGATAAAAGAAGAATTATTGAAAGTACAATTGGACAACTTGCTGAAAAATTCAATATTGAAAGAACATTCGCAAGAACAATCCTGAGCTTTACTAATAGGCTGAGTAGGAAAATATTATTACACAAGCTGGCCACCCTATTCAATAAAGAACAAGGTCGACCGATTTTAAGTATCGCAGATCTCGCATTTTAAAAGTCGAGCATCGCGTGGATTCAGCTTTTTTAGTTTGATTGTGAAAAGGTTTGTATTGACTTGTTTCTTGTTCACTATCAATTATTCTCAAAACATCTGCTAAGCTAGCATGACATTTAAAACTAAGCACTTGAATTAAAACATTTAAAAAATATTCAGATTACAAAAATCGTATGCGCTGCATGAACTTTGTTTTTCTCGCAAATTCTCTAATTGATATTTTATCAAAAATGATTGAAGTGGAGGTGAAAATGTAATAAATTCATTGGCCATAGGAACCACTTTTTATGAAAATTGTATGTATCAGAAACTACATTTGATCATAAAATTGGTTCCTTTTCAATTTTTTCCGCCAAAAAAGGACGTTAAAATTTCCACCAAAATCAAAACCCCAACAATTAAACATAAAATCAATAACTTATAGAGCTAATCAGATGTATTTAAAATACCTTTTCCTATTGCTTCATTATCAGAATGCCTTACACCATAGCTATTCTGATGCGTTTTGATAATACTCCCATCTATAAATATCCATTGCGGATCATAGATTGAGGATAGTTTTCAAAAAATTACTCAACTTTCCTTTTTTTATCAAAGATTAAAACGCAGAATATGGTATTCAGCGAGCTAAACTCTTTAGGTAAGTCACGCTATTGAATACCTGTTCTTATTCGATACAGGATGCCTTCAAATGTAGAGAGATGCTTGTACTTATTTTAAATACGTTTATTTTCCAGAAGGTTTTCTTTGATTAGATCCCAAGTTTTATTTATTAACATTTTTCTTGGCATAACAACGTCCAATTTATCCTTGATGGTATAGTTGATTTTTGGCGAAGCCATTATACCGTATTGCGATGCCGTTTATTAAATATAAAAGGAGAGCTTTGCAAATCTGGTTAATAATCATTCAAATTTCGTTTATTTTTTGAGCTGCATGTGATATAATATTTTAAATCATATTCTTAGGAGCGTTATATGTGGAAAAATATTCAACCTAGACTGCAGTTCAAACAAACTAACGTTAAGCAACACAAAGCATTTGAAGAGTTTGATGAAATAAATGCTTTGATTGACTGGGATCAAATAATAATCATACTTAATAAGCTCTTAGAGCAAAAGCCTAACCGATTAGGTGCCGCTTCTTATGCGCCGATAATGATGTTTAAAGTTATTTTATTACAGTCTTGGCATAATCTTAGTGATGTTA
>NZ_FOHV01000004.1:43256-223039 GCF_900111395.1 Thorsellia anophelis DSM 18579
TGCATAGCCGCTGTCAGTCGCATGGCATTAATTGAGGGTCGAAAAGATGAAAACTCAGAGATATAATGCTAAGCGACGAAACAAAGCAGATGGCTACACAATGAGCTACAATCACCTGAGTCTTCAAGAAAGGCATTATATCAATACTTCATTGAAAAAAGGAATGTCTTTATCACAAATAGCAAGAGATTTTGAGCGTTCACAAAGTACAATTAGCAGAGAAGTAAACCGTAATAAAGACAAGCATAAACTTGTAAAATTGACAGCTGAGATAACTAAAAAAATTGATAAATACCTTCGTCGAGAATGGGGCCCTGAACAAATAGTGGGACGGTTAGCAAGTGACGGCATAATTAAATTGGATCATGAAACAGTCTACCAATATATCTTGGCAGATAAAAAAGCAGGCGGTGATTTGTATACGCACTTACGACATCAAGGTAAGACCTATAGAAAGCATTACGGTACAGTCTGGTATACCGAATAGAAAAGATATTGATTAAAGACCAGAAGCAGCTAATAACCGAACACGACTTGGTGACTGGGAAGCTGATACTATGATTGGAAACAAACACAAAGGTGCATTAGCAGTCTTTGATGAGCAAAAATCAAAACTACGACTAGCCTTGTCAGTTAGCCGCAAAAGCGCTGAAGAAGTCACGCATGCGATTACGCAAATGCTTTAACCTATAAAAGACGTCGTGCTAAGCTACACATTAAAGCGCAATTCTCAATTCAAGTTGCTGTATTATAATCATATTTAATTTATCATTTCAAATGATGCTCACCTTTGTACTCACTTTGGTAATTGCTAGAATAGCTATTAATAAAATCATGATTGATTGTCTAAAATATTGAAATTTAGATGTTTTAATCTTTTTTCTTTATGGTGGTTATTACGAACGCTTAAGGATGTGGATTTTTTTCTGATTGCATTGATTGATGACTAACTTACCGTCATCTCAGTCATAAAATACCACCTCAGTATTTTGATTGAGTCGATAAATCACGGCAGGACAGACGAGTTAGACTCTTAAATAAAATGCTCTAAAAAGCATGATAGTTCTAGATTTTTTACTCAATCGATATTGTCATACCCCCTCATGGTATTGTTTTCAAATTTAATGCTAAGGAGGTCTGAAGAATAGATGTATCTTTCTCAAGAACTACCAAGCTAAGTAGCTACTTATTAATTTTCATAATATTTAATTTTTGAGCTTGAAGCGTTGACAGTCCTTAAAAAGTGAAAATTCTTAGGGAATTATTGATATAATCGCAAAATGGTGTACAGTGTACCCCTTTTAAAAAGGAATTTTAAATAGCTCATGCTATTGAATTCATAGAAACACCAATTTTTACACGTCAAATTAAAGAACTTGCAACAGATAATGAGCTCAAAGAGCTACAGATAAAGAGCTACAGATAAAGAGCTACAGATAGAGTTAATTTGTTCTCCAGAAAAAGGTGTTTGAATTAAAAATACAGGTGGGCTACGTAAAATAAGCATGCCTAATAATTCTAAGGGTAAGAGTAGTGGTATAAGAGTTATTTATTTTATTGCTTCAAAACAAATGATTTTTCTAGTGTTAGCTTATCATAAAAGCAAGAAGACAAATTTGACTGAATTTGAAAAAATAGAGCTAAAAAATTAACTAAGTTATTGAAAAAATAGGTGTAATATGAATTTTTTTGATGAATTGAAAGCATCACTTGAAGAAGCTGTTGATATTAAAAATGGTCTTAATACTAATGCTATTCGTAAACGTTATGAATTAGCTGATGTAAAAGAACTTCGTCAACAATTGAATGTTTCTCAAAGTGAATTAGCTATTGCCCTTGGAACGAGTTTAGATACGATTAAAAGTTGGGAGTCAGGGAGACGTAATCCAACAGGATTAGCAGCTAAAGTACTAGCAACAATTAAATCTAATCCTGATTTTTATAAAGAATTACAATCACATTAAAAACATATGATTGAACTTAAATAAAAAGAAGCTTTAGATTGAATAAAAAAGTACAAATAATTAATATTTACTTTCTTTGGGGTATGAAATGAATTTAAATTTATTTCATACCCACATGATTGAAAGAAGATGTAATTTAAATCGCTACACATTAAAGCGCAACTCTCAAATCAAGTGATTGTATTATAAATACTTTAAATTTCTCATTTCAAATTATACTCACCTTTGTACTCACTTTGGTAATTGCTGGTAATATAGCCATATTTAGGATTTTTGGGTGCTTTAAAACTTAAAAGTTTATTTTGATAGTTTCATCTGGGCTTGACAGCCCTAGGTAATAGCAATGTAAAGTACTTTCCGTCACTCATTACTCTGATTGTTTTCAAAGATTACTGAAGATGTATACTCAATGGAAATCAAGATGCAGGTTTTGGCATTACTTAACCCACTCAATAGACATCGTAAGAATATCAGCACCTGCAACTTGAAGTAACTTCAGTATAGACAATTAACAGATGGCTAAAATACCACGGGTGAGAATAAAAAATCTAATCAATAAGACAAAAATTACTGCTGATAAGAAAAAATATGATAACCTATTTTATGTTTATTTTGACCAATGTCGTTGGAACGTTTTTTACTCGTGCTAGCATTAGGGCATCTAAATTTCTAAGGTATTAATTGGGCAACAGACAATTGCCCAAAAGCTTTAGTGTTTTTAAAAACGTAGTGTTAGCCAACTAACAATAACATTTTTTACATCATATCCTATTTACAAGCAACAAAGTAGGAGTTTAAATGGCTAAAGACTTAACCTCATCATTATATGACCGACAGAATATACTAAACAACCATTATGTTTTAGATCAAGCAGAAACTCGTCTAGCTTTAGGAGGTTTGCAATTTGAAGGCAAAACGGTATTTACCAAAGAACATGTCATTAATTTATTTGATGTAAGTGAAATTACTATTGAAAAGTATCTGGTTAAATATGCTGATGAATTAAAAAAGAATGGCTACGCTTTGCTTACAGGCGAACAACTCAGAAAGTTTAAGGATTTGTTTTTTGGCACCGTAATTCATTACGGTACCAAAACAACTATTCTAGGAGTATTTAGTTTTCGTGCAGTTTTGAATTTAGCGATGCTACTAATAGAAAGTGATAATGCACGCTTAATACGTTCACGATTACTTGACATTGTATTAGATGTTTTTACTGAGAGAACGGGCAGTCATACAAAATTTATTAATCAGCACGATGAAAGCTATCTTGTTTCAGCTATTCAAGAAGTGAGCTATCATCGTCAATTTACTGATGCGCTAAGCAAATATGTAAAAGTAAATCAGTGGATTTCTACACGTTTTATCGATCTAATATATCAAAGTATTTAATTACCAAGAGAACTGCGAGGCAGTCCGTGCTTACATCTTTGCCCTAAAGGGCATGGTTTTACGCACTTTTGATAAAAATCACGAAGATGTCTTTTCTCTCGATGCCAGCCAATATTAGCAACAAGATAAAACCAATAATCCCAGATTGATGAAAGTATGGAGATAATCCTAAATATTTACGAAGTAAATGATAAAATGTCCAACTTTTAAAAGGAGCTAACCATATGATAAAAAAGAAAGAAAAGTCACCAGCAATTCGCTCATCAGCTGCTGAATATCTCACCTTTATAGCTGCTAGCGGTGAGGGTGGTGTTGAGACCATTTATGCGGATGAAGATGTGTGGCTCACCCAAAAAATGCTAGGTACGCTATATGATGTAGAGACGAATACCATCAATTATCACCTAAAAAACATATTTTCTGACTGTGAGTTGGATGAGAATACAGTTATTCGAAATTTTCGAATAACTGCTAGGGACGGTAAAAGCTATAACACCAAGCACTATAACCTTTCTGCTATTATAGCTATTGGGTATAAAGTAAACTCCGAACGCGCAGTACAATTTCGCAAATGGGCAACGGGTATTATTAAAGAATATACCATAAAAGCCTATGTTATGGATGATGAGCGTCTAAAAAATGACGGCACCATTCTTGGGAAAGAATATTTTGAAGAACAGCTGGAGCGTATTCGCGAGATACGTTTATCAGAACGTAAATTCTATCAAAAAATTACTGATATTTATGCAACTGCTATTGATTATGATGTCTCGGCTCAAGTGACCAAGCGTTTTTTTGCCACAATTCAGAATAAATTACACTGGGCTATTCATGGGCAAACCGCTGCAGAAGTCATATACGCACGCGCAGACGCCGATAAAACCAATATGGGACTGATAACATGGAAGGATTCCCCACGAGGTAAAATTCAAAAATTTGATGTGAACGTTGCCAAAAATTATTTGAATCAAGATGAAATGGCGCAGTTGCAACGTCTGGTCAGTGCCTATTTGGATGTAGCTGAAGATATGGCACTACGGCAAATACCAATGACTATGAATGATTGGGAAGATCGTATAAACCGTTTTATTGCTGCCACAGATAGGGAAATTTTACAGGATGCTGGCAAAGTGAGTGCCGAAATTGCCAAAACTCACGCAGAAAGTGAGTTTGAAAAATATCGTATAATTCAGGACCGTTTGTTTGAATCCGATTTTGACAGGGAAGTAAAATTGCTTGAGCAACAGCATTTGAAGCAGATAGGCTCGGGAGATGAGAATGAATGAAAATCAGGGGATGTAACATATGAAGGTTGTTATGATAATGTTAATAGAGAGCTTTGCATAAGTGTATAAATTGTCATCACATGCAAAAAGTGGTGTAAATTCATACCAAAATGCTGTTATTTTGCATATGATTTGTTTATTTTTAAAGCATGACCTGATTGCTAAATATGCGAGTTCAAAATTCATATAGAAATTCAAAGGTCTCTGTAATGCCGATTATTCGGTCATTTAATTTTTTTGTGCTCAGTAAAATGAACACCATATTTTGTCATAATCCGTTCACTACAAAATGCCACACATTAAAGCGCAACTCTTAATTCAAGTGATTGTATTATAATTGCTTTAAATTTCTCATTTCAAATTATACTCACCTTTGTACTCACTTTGGTAGTTGCTGGGATAATAGCCATATTTAGCGTTTTTCTGGGCTCTAATACTAAATTGATACTAAAATGTTTGCTTTGATAACTTCACTTTGGCATAGCAACAACCATATTATAATAACTATTTTGCAATGTCTTAAAAACATAAAAAATGTGCTAGTTAATTTAGTTTATCTGCGGGCATAAACTTATCCCAGTATGGGCTCAAAAGATTGCACATGTAGGGTTTCTTTTCTAGTTCTGAGAATCGAAATATCGTAAGCATTTTGAAGGCGTAACCAATGTTCAGCTGATGGCCTGACAAAAGCAAGTTCTAATCGCATAGCCATTTCAGGAGTAATTGAACTTCGTCCATTTAATATTTTTGATAGGGTTTTCCTGCTTATATCAAGGTGATCTGCGACATCACTGATTGTTAAATTTAAAGGAGCAATTAGCAAATCCCTCAAAATTTCTCCTGGATGAGCTGGGTTGTGCATAGTCATTAGTGATAATCCTCATAGTTTACAATTTCAGCATCTCGTCCGTTGAATTTGAACGTAATGCGCCAATTACCATTTACTGTGACGGACCAAGTGCCTTTTCGGGAACCACTTAGTTCATGCAAACGTAAACCAGGTAAGTCCATTTCTTCAATACATTCAGCTTGATCAAGATTTGATAAAATTAATCTAAGCCGCTTTGCATGTATAGCTTGGATACCGACTGTACTACCAGTTAGGTAAAATTTTTCTAGTCCTTTATGTTTAAAATTTTTGATCATATGCACATTGTAACCTATCTGGTTACAATGTCAAGGCGGCTTATTTGATGAATTTTCCAGAAATACTTTAAGTTTTTCCATTCCTTGCAAGACACTAATTCTTAGAAGAACGACTATATTTAAAAAAGGATTATAACAGTTGCTGTTAACTCATCCAAAATTATAACAAAGAGACAAAGAAAGGTATAAATAGTGTTATGAGGTCTTTAAAAGCGCGGGAAAAAGAGTTATTTTGATAGTGTTCGAAATTCCGTGTCGAGTAGGGGAGTATTTATAGGCTCTAGTGATAAATTCATTAAGCATTGTCACTTGATCTTACCTAAGTAACTAAGCCGTAATTTAAATTGTGTATTTGCCAATTTTATTAATTGGTGTTCTGAAAACGAACACCAATCAATAAAATTTTTCAGTTCAAATCGCTACACATTAAATAAGAAGTTTAAAACATCACCATTTTTCACTATATAGTCTTTACCTTCAGCTCTCATTTTACCTGCTTCTTTTGCACCTTGCTCACCTTTGTATTGAATGAAATCTTCAAATGCAATAGTTTGAGCCCTGATGAACCCTTTTTCAAAGTCTGTGTGAATTTTACCTGCTGCTTGTGGAGCTGTTGCTCCAACAGGGATAGTCCACGCTCTAACTTCTTTAACGCCTGCAGTAAAGTAGGTTTGTAGGTTTAATAACTCATACCCAGCACGAATAACTCTGTTTAGGCCAGGTTCTGTTAATCCAAGTGATTCCATAAAATCTGCTCTATCTTCCTCGTCTAATTCGGCTAAATCAGATTCAATTGCCGCACAAACTGCTACAACCACAGCCTTTTCTTGTTCAGCTAGTGCTTTAACTTTATCCAAAAAAGGGTTGTTTTCAAATCCGTCTTCATTCACATTTGCAATATACATAGTTGGTTTTAAAGTTAAAAAATTAATATATTTAATTGCATTTTTTTCTTCGTCTGTTAATGTTGACAATGCTCTTAATTGCCCTGCATTTTCAAGATGAGGTAAGCACTTTTGAAGTGCCTCTAATTCAACTTTGGCATCTTTATCTCCGCCTTTAGCCTTTTTTTGTACTCTATGTATCGCACGCTCACAAGTATCAAGATCCGAGAGTGCTAATTCAGTGTTGATGGTATCAATATCATCAAGAGGGTCAATTTTACCTGCAACATGAATAATATTATCATTTTCAAAACATCTAACCACGTGACCAATAGCATCAGTTTCTCGTATATTGCTTAAAAATTGATTTCCAAGACCTTCACCTTTTGATGCACCTTTAACTAAGCCTGCAATATCAACAAACTCCATTGTGGTTGGAACAATCCTTTGAGGATTAATAATTTTTGCTAATTCGTTAAGACGGTCATCTGGTACAGGAACAACACCTGTATTTGGTTCTATAGTGCAAAATGGAAAGTTTGCAGCTTCAATACCAGCTTGAGTAAGTGCATTAAATAAAGTTGATTTTCCGACGTTTGGCAAGCCGACTATGCCACATTTAAAGCCCATATTAGATTCCTAAAGTTAAAAAATAATTAATTTTGCTTAAAAGCAAGTTTGTTTAGTGAGGGTTGATACTGATATAGGGTGGATTCTAACAGATTTTAATACAAATTGCTGAAACATTATTGTACTGATAGACTGTGTTAAGTTGATTTTTATTATGCGGTCAAAAAGTATCAATTTGACTTAATTAAAAAGGAGCTAAATTAGGTCTAAGTTGTATAATGCGTTTTCACAATTACCGTACCAGATAATTTTTAGTTGGAGTTACTATGCGAATATTCATTGCTATTATTTTTCCGTGGCTAGCATTTTTTACAATAGGCAGGCCTTTTTCTGGTATCTTTTGTCTATTGTTTCAATTAACCTTTTTAGGGTGGTTGCCTGCAACTATTTGGGCAATTTATTCATTAAATCAATATGAATCTGAAAAACGTATGAAGCAGTACTCTAGAAATCAAAATGTTTAATTCAATATCAGAATTAATTTTACTTATTTGCTAGATAGTTGCAAATATATACAGGCATATTGTTCAAATTGATGTTGATAGGGATCATTAAAGCTCATCTTCATATTAAGTGAGATGTAATACTAATATTGGGTATAATTTTGTTTTTTAGCTTAAATAATGAAAATGAAAATAGTTAAACGTGAACATTTTTGCTTAAAAAACGCTATACTATTTCATAAAGCAATATTCTATTTTCTTGAAAAACTCTTAAATTGGTTTTTATTTACCAAATATGATGATTATGGTAACTAATATTGAGGTGAACTATGTTTCCTGTTGATTTACACATGCATACTGTTGCAAGTACCCATGCTTATAGCACAATTCATGATTACATCCCTATTGCAAAAAAAAAAGGCATTAAGCTACTTGCAATAACAGATCATGGGCCTGATATGGCAGATGCACCCCATTATTGGCATTTTATGAACTTACGTATATGGCCAAGGGTAATTGAGGACGTTGGTGTACTAAGAGGAATTGAAGCAAACATAAAAAATCAACAAGGTGACATTGACTGTACTGGTCCAATGCTTAAGGCAGTCGATCTTGTATTAGCAGGGTTTCATGAACCAGTTTATGCCCCTCAAAATATTTTCATGCATACTGAGGCTCTTATAGCGGCTATTTCAAATGGTGATGTTCATATTATCAGTCATCCTGGTAATCCTAAATTTCCAATTGATATTAATGAAGTTGCAAAAGCTGCAGCTGAATATGGTGTCGCTCTTGAGTTAAATAATTCGTCCTTTACGCATTCACGAGTAGGTAGCGCTGCTAATTGTTTAAAAATTGCAGAAGCGGTGCGTGATGCAGGCGGGCTATTGTCGATAGGGTCAGATTCACATATCGCTTACCATTTAGGAGATTTCCCTCATTGTGAATTAATCCTTCAAAAAACGGAGTTTCCACTCGATAGAGTGATTAACCAAAGTCCTAAAAAAACCTTGGACTTTTTAGCTAGCCGTGGTCGAGATTATCTTGAAGAATTCAAAGATATTTTATAGTTTTATAACAGGTATCGTATCTGCCTCTAAAATGCCTAAAAATCTAAGCGCTTGTTCTCGAGAATCACCACACATTTCAGCATTAGGTTGTAATCCATCGCAACATTCCGGTCTGTCAGGTGAAGTAAAAATTTGACAGGTCATTTGTTCACTTAAATGAATACAAGGCTCACCTGCTTTTTTACCATTAGGCATACCTGGAATTGGACTCGAAATAGAAGGGGCAATACAACATGCGCCACAATACTCTCTACAGGCAATCACTTCAAATGGTTTATGAGTAAGTTTAGCGCGATAAGAAACAGACTTTGGCATGGTTTTTCCTGTTTTAGAATTGAAATTGAGCATTATTGAATATGCATATTTACGAGTTAGTTGTCTGTGTAATGGTAAATATGTTTTAGTTGATTTCTTTTTTGGACTAACATAACAGTGATTAAAATGTGATTGAGTGAAATAAACCACTTTAATCTATCATTATTTGTAGAATAAATACATTAATTTTCAGCCAACCTATATTGTAAAGAAGGCAGAGTAGATAAAATGGTTAAATATTATTTGTTAGGTATTTGTTGTATGCTTTTTTCAGTTAATGCCTTAGCTATTAGCAACTGTCTTGAGGAAGCAAAATATCATCAAGCCCACACTCCATCGATAGAAACTTTAATAATTGATTATTTAAAAATTGACACTGAGTCCTATAATTCCACTCAAGAGTATTATGAGCTTGAAGGTATGAAAGATGAGTCTATCCCAATTATCGAAACTAATTGCATACATCCTTCACCAGATTTTTTCCCCATAAAAAATGGTGTTTACAATGGACAATATTTTATTTTATTTAAAGGAAGAAGTGATAGTGATGGGGCTGATACTCATCTAATTGAGATGATATTATTTGATACAAAATCATTTAGAAGGCATATTATTGGCTTAGAATCTATTTCATTTGGTGAGGGAATTTATGGCGAGTACAACTCATCTCTAAAATTTGACGAGCTGACTTTTTATAGTCATACTTTCATGGGGATTTATTCAGAGGCAGAATTTAGTGATGATTCTGAATTATTTCCAAATAAAGTTAAGTCATCTGATTATATTGCACTTAAAAATGGTCTTGAAAAGCGTTGTATCAGTTTAGGTCCTGCAAAAGAAGATGATGCATATTTGACCTATATGAAAAATGAGGTTATTTATAATTGCCAAGAGAGATTCCAATATACCGCCTCTTTAAGTGAAATGTTATTATCAAATCAAGATTACTCATTTAATAGCTTTGATGGGCCCGCACAATCTCATGACGAGGTTTTTGATCCATTCAATAGAAAAAGTTATATCTTTAAAGATATAAACAGTTATATGAATACGGATAAGAAATATGAAGTTCTATCTAATTTTGAATATTATAACAATGGTTCTCCTTTTTTTTATGAGGGTTCGGTTGAGCAGATTTTTGAGCATTATTCAGATCCTTACGCTCTGATTGAACTAGAGGATTGGTTCGTAAGATTGCAAAATCAGCCAAGCAATATGCTTGATGCCTCAAGGCAAGTTGAACTTCAAGTCAGCATTACAAAAGATCATGTATCCATTCAAACAAGCCATCCGAATAATTCAGAAAATGTTAAGTGTGATGATAACTATAAAGCTTACTTCAAGCATGACCTTTTAGTGCTCGAATATCAAGGGATGATAGAAGAGTGTTTAAGCGGTGATAATCGTTTTATTATGATTAAAAGGCTTCAACAAAATTGGAAGGATTTTGTAATACGTGGAAATATCCTAAATAAGACTGGATGGATTGATTTATATGTAGTGGATTGATTATGTTAAAACCCAATTTGTCAATCAATTATGATAATTGTTTGTTTTAATAATATGTACCTGAATCAATTTGAATTTAATTTACTAAGGTCATTATCAATAACGTTTTCTAAATGAAACTGCTATATATAATGTGTTCATTGAAAAGCCGTATTGACTTAGTAAATAAACTATTACTTAAGGCTTGAGATAATATTTATGCTAAACAGCAGCTTAAGATGAAATGAAACATATAATTACATTAATAAGATGATATCGTTTATAATGAAGGTATGAAGTATAATAAAAAAATGTAAAATAATTTTTCATCCATTTTTTCTCAACAGTTATTAGTTTTGCTTGATGCATATCTAGGATATAGTATATGAATAAAATTCTTCTACGGAGCCATTCACTTAATGATTTTCAGCCAATTGGTGAGCATGGTAAGCCTGTCTATCAATCAGCAATACAATTAAGGGAAACATTGAGATTAAGGGGGCGGTTACGGGCGTCTGAATCTTTAGCCATTCCACAAATGAATGAGGCAGGAGATAGAATTGATTGGTATAGTGCTTTTCCTGGAAATGTAGTGCCTTGGTCATCAGCCTCAGAATCCGAACGATCTATGGCGCTATTACAGTTAGAGAAAATCCATGAAGAGCTAATTGAAGTGAGTGAAGCCTTATTAGGCAGTGAAAAAAAAGAACAAGCATTATTTGCCAGTCTTTTGCAAAAAGCTAGGCAATTTCCTGATAGCACTCATATTTATTTGGTTGATGGGCGTCCGGTAGTCACGTTTTGGGGATTTCTTAATAATCTAGAATCAATTCGTTTCAATCCGCTAGATTGCTTAGCCTCTCCTCCTGTAAAATCTCCTCTTGCAGCTACACCGCCGCCGGTGGTAGATGAGCCGTTAATAATCAAACGAACAAATTGGTTTTGGTGGTTGTTATTGCTTTTACTATTGTTGTTACTATTGATTGGCGGTTATTTTTTATATAAGCATTTGACTGCACCAGATCTCACAATGCCTTCTCCTACATTGACTACTCCTGACATAACGATTCCAGATACAAATTTGCCTGATATAAAGGTACCTGAGTTAGAATTACCAGAAGTGCAATTACCTGATGTCACATTGCCCGAGGTAATTGTGCCTGATGGTTCACTACCTAATATATCATTACCAAATGTGACTTTGCCTGAAATAGGTGTAGGCGAGGGTACGATTAACCAATTAACAGGGCAAGAGACTACAAGCCAAAACTTAGATGAAACAAATAGAAGTGCCCCAGAACAAGCGGAAGAAAACTCAACATCAGCAGATGACAATAGTTCAAATGAGGCACAATCAGAGGATACTACTCCTCCACAGCAGCAAGATGAATCAAAAGCTGATCCAAAAGAGGAGTCAACGTCTGAACCCGCTAATCAAACCCCACCTGAATTAGGTGCGTCTGATGGGGAAACAGAGGGTGAAAGTTCCTCTAAAGAGGGAGAAGCTCCCCCAATGCAAGGTGAACAGCAGAAACCAGAAGAAGCAATACCTACTGAACAACCTAAACCACTTTCTATCCCAGAATCGGCTAAAGCAACTGAGGGTACTGATTTTTTAAATGGTGCGTGGAAAGCCACTGGTGGGATCCAAGATGCAAAAACAGGCAAACCACTTGCTTTGACGTATGATTTTAAAGAGGGGGCGGGGAAAGCTCAAGTCACTAGAAGTGATGGTGTGGTCTGTGAAGGAACAGTCAGTGCAGGATTGAAAAGTGGTGAGCTTGGTATTAATAATCAATCAGTTGCAAATTGTACAGATGGCTCGACCTATAGCTTACCAGAAATTGTCTGCACACAAGAGGGTGGTGTGAATGCAACTTGTAAAGGTCAATACGAAAATGGGACGAATTTTCCAATCAATATGAAAACAACTACAAATTAAAAGCGAGTATCGGCAAAACATAACGTAGCCTGATAAAAGGGTGGCGATAGTAATAGATTTTAAATGCGATTGATAGTTAAAAGGCGAGGAGTAAGAACAATATGTTAGCACCCTTAATAGACTTTAAAGAAAAAATTACACTGATTGAAGATAGTGGGATCCAATTTTTAGATTTTGGATTTAAGGCATCATTAAAAAAGGCTAGGCCTGGTGAATTTATTAAGTCTACGGTCCAAGGAGCACTTATCAGATTAGTTTATGATGAGCGTAAAGATGACTACGTTCAACCTGGTACTGATAAGGTGACTCAAGGACAGCTTTCATTTTCTCTTGATGAATCGGTAACTTTACTGGAAGGGATATGGTTACCTTTACCATTTTTCCGATATAGTCCGCCACGCAATTTTATTGAAGGGCCGATTAATTGGGTAAGAGGGCAAATCGTTAAACTAGATGAGCCTGATGAAGAAGGTAATGAATATCGAGTTATTTTGGCATTTGATACAAAAGTTTTTGATAACACAGCTAATGCACAATATCTGGCACCTACTCGTGAAGATGTGAATAGTGGCGTTAACTTTGGCTTAGCTTTTCAATCAAATCAACATGGTGATTTTTTAGGATTTAAATGGGTTAATAGTTGGCTAGTTGAAGTCTTTAAAGAACAAGCTGTGACAAGATTAAAAATGTACAGCGAAGACATTGAAATTGCGTTAACAGATCTAAACCATCAAGCTCATTATTTAAATGTCCTTGCAATTTTAGGCGAGCACATTACTGTTCCTGATATTCAAATGAATGCATGTTTGAGAAATAAGCAGGATAAAGCTATTTCAGTTGATCTCTTGTTAGATGTAGGTAATTCTAGAACCTGTGGTATTTTGGTTGAACATCACGATGGAGACAAAGAAACCTTAGAACAAATTTATGAACTGAGGCTAAGAGATATATCAATTCCTCACAAAGTCTATCAAGAGCCCTTTGAGAGCCGAATTGAATTTGCTCAAGCTGAGTTTGGTAAAAAGGATTTCTGTGTGCAAAGCGGGCGATATGATGCGTTTACATGGCCAACAATGACACGAGTTGGATCTGAAGCGAGTAGACTTGCTTCCCAGCGATTAGGAACTGAAGGCTCTACAGGCATTTCAAGTCCTAAACGCTATTTGTGGGATGAAGATGCTTATGAGGTCGGTTGGAGATTTAATCGTGCATTTGTCAAATCAGATCATGAACCGTTAGCTACTGCTGCACCAATGATTAATTTAATTAATGATACCGGAGAGGCACTATATACATTAGATATGGAAGAACGCATGCCCGTGTTTTCGCCACAATATTGTCGCTCATCATTGATGACATTTATGTTAAGTGAAGTACTCACGCAAGCATTAATACAAATGAATAGTGCAGGGCAAAGGTTGCAAATGAGTCATGCAAGAGCACCAAGAATTCTTAAAAATATTATCCTGACAGTCCCTCCGTCTATGCCGAAACCGGAGCGTATTATATTTGAAAAAAGAATGAGCCAAGCAATAGGATTAGTTTGGAAGAGTTTAGGTTGGCATGAAATAGACGCGCCTTTAGAAATGTCTAATATTACGCTTTCTAATAGTGATTTAACCGCTATGCCTATCCCTAAAATTAATATTCAATGGGATGAGGCGACCTGTGGCCAGATGGTTTATCTTTATAATGAGACTCAAAATTGTTTTGGTGGTAGACCTGAGGAATTTTTTGCCTCACTCGCAAGGCCAGATAAACGGTCTTTGCTAGGTGATAAATTTGGTAAAACATTAAATATTGCTTCGATTGATATTGGTGGAGGAACAACTGATCTTGTTGTGACACATTACAAGCTTGATGAAGGGTTAGGGAGTAATGTAGGCATTTATCCAATTCAACAATTTAGAGATGGCTTTAAAATTGCTGGGGATGATATTTTACTTGATGTGATTCAACTATTTGTCATCCCTCAATTTAGAAAAGCGTTATCAAATGTAGGGATAAGCAACCCAGATGGATTACTTTCAAGGTTATTAGGCTCAGAACGTGCTACCGCTCAGCAACAAGTACTAAGGCAGCAATTCACATTACAGATATTAAGTCCACTAGGTCTGGCAATATTAAGGGAATATGAGCAATATAATCCTAAATTGAGATTTGCCAAAATAGACAATACAGTAGCAGATTTGCTAGGCGCCACTCAAAGGCCAACTGAAAATGTGCTTGAGTATTTTCATCAAGAAATGCGCCGTGAGCTTGGTGTTCAATCTTTGGACTTTAACTTATTAGGTATTCGCATTACTTTTGAGCTAGCCGAATTACATAATGCCTTCTTAACTGGAAGAATGAATATTACCCATAGCGTAAAAGCCTTATCTGAAGTGGTTTATCATTATGGTTGCGATGTTTTACTACTCACTGGTAGACCTTCTAGATTACCAGGTATTGTTGCCTTATTTAATCAATTACAACCGGTACCTGCAACGCGTATATTACCTTTGCATGGCTATTACACTGGTGAGTGGTATCCTTTCAATAAACAAGGAAGAATTGATGATCCTAAATCTACTGCTGCTGTAGGTGCAATGCTCTGTTTGCTTGCAGATAATCAAAGATTACCAAATTTTTATTTTAGAGCTTCTAATTTTAGGCCTTATTCTACGGTGCGTTATCTTGGCATGTTAGATAACAGTAATATGATTAAAAATGACAATGTCTACTACAAAGAAATTAATCTAGACGATACTGAATTTGAATTAGCTGAAACAAATTTTGAAATGCGTGGGTCCATGCGTTTAGGGTATCGACAGCTAGAAATAGAAAGATGGCCGGCTGCTGCACTTTATACTTTAACGATAAATTCTCAACGAGCACGTGAAGAAATTGCTAAAGGGGGAATTTTAAAAGTGACGTTAACTGCAAAACCAGATAAATCAATTTCAAATGAAATGAGACGTAACGCAATTGCACTGGAAAAAAGGATTTATGTTGATAGAGTTGAATTAATCAATCATGAAGGAATTGATAGACCTGCTACTCCAAGTGATGTGAAATTGCAACTTAACACACTTTCAGATACAGGACTTGGTGCAACGCATTACTGGATGGATAGTGGAAGGGTACTTACAAAATGATAAACGCATTAATAAACCAAACTCAACTTAAAAGCATTTCAATTGAACAGCAAGCATTAGTTAAAAACTGGGTTAATCTTTATGAAGGATCTGGACAAGCGATTGACTGGATTAAAAAGGTAAGAAAAGAGTCTAAGCGCGTTAATGGTGAGGCTGATAATTTAATCATTAAATTAAGGCGTGCTAGAAATTTATCAAAAAGTCTTTCTCATGCCACTATGCAACCAATGACAGTTGGCTTTTTTGGTTTATCCCAAGCAGGAAAATCGTACCTTATCTCATCTTTAGCTGCAAGTAGTGATACGGGTAAATTAGCGACTCAGTTAGGTGAGCATCAGCTTGATTTTATAAACCACATCAATCCACCTGGTGGGGGGAAAGAAGCAACAGGCTTAGTGACACGGTTTAGTTCACGTCATAGCGACGCTCCTAAAGACTTTCCCGTTGAATTATCAGTTTTTAATGAGATTGAAATTGCAAAAATATTAGCTAATGCATTTTTTAATGATTTTAATCAGCAAAAAGTTCGCAATGAGTTTGATGAAAATTATATCAATCAGCATTTACAAGCATTAATGAAGCGTAAACAAAACAATATTATACCAGGTGTTGACTCTGATGATGTTGTTTCTTTATGGGATTACATGGTTCGCTTGGCCGAGAAGAGTCAAAATCAATTTAAAGTACATTATTGGCCGATTGCAATTGAATTAGCCCCATACTTAACTCTAGCAGATAGAGCCGAATTATTCTCACTTCTTTGGGGGGCTTTGCCTGAATTAACCGAAGCGTATCGTGATTTTGCTTTTGCTATCTCGAATATGGCCGGTGCAAAAAAGGTTTTTGCACCGCTAAGCGCGCTTGTCACTGAGCATGCAGGTGTTTATTCACAAAAAGATAGCATTATGAATGTAGATATGCTGAGCAGGCTAAAAACCGAAGATGATTTTAAGATTAATATTGTTACTGCAGATAATGTTAACCAACCCATTTCAGTATCGATTGCTATGTTAGCAGCCTTGACTGTAGAACTCTATATTCCTTTAAGTGATAAAACCAGTGAACCTCTGTTTGAATCTGTTGATCTACTTGATTTTCCAGGTTATAGAGGACGATTATCTTTAGAATCAATGCAGCAAGTTGCAAATAATGATGCTCAAGATGAGTCCGAAGATATTCTTTCGCAATTGTTTTTACGCGGTAAAGTTGCTTACTTGTTTGAGCGCTACACTGATAATCAAGAAATGAATACCTTGATTATGTGTACTGCTTCCTCAAAACAATCAGATGTCACTTCCGTAGGACCCGTATTAGATGATTGGATTAAACGTACTCAGGGCGAGGACTATATTGCAAGAAGTAAGCGTAAAGCAGGGCTAATTTGGGCTTTGACCATGTTTGATATGCGAGTTGGGCAAAGTTTAACGCTAGATGAATCACAATTAAATGATGTTTGGGGTACTGGTGGGTTAATGAAGATGGCGATGCTTGAACGTTTTGGTCAATACGATTGGCTGCAAAATTGGGATGGCAAACCGTTTAATAATACCTTTTTAGTTCGTAAACCGAGACTAGAACAATTTTCATCGATTATTTTGGATGATAATCATGAAGTTTCTATTAATCCTAATCATGAGAGCAAATTGGCTTTAATGAGACAAACCTTTGTACAAGACGAAACCATAAATAAGCATATTGCGAGTTCTGCTGAAGCGTGGGACGCGATGATGACACTGAACGATGGTGGTATGGATAGAATGACCGCGACGTTAAAAGAAACTGCCATTTTAGCAAATAAAATTTCTCGTATTAAAGAGCAATTAGAACAAATTAAACATGATCTAATTGATAATCGGTTAATGCATTGGTATCAAGCTCAAGGGGCTGCAGATTTTCAATTAAAACAACAGGTAGCAAGAGAAGTTGTGGAAGGATTGAATAAACAAGCAAAAAGGCATGGGGAAATATTAGTCGCTTTACTTCCAGAGCAAAAAATATTAGAACGTTTATATTTACAAGATGCGAATTTCGCTACGAATCTGGGTGGACAAACAAATGAGTCAACACAAACGGGATCATCAATGTTAGATGACCCATTTAGTTCAGATAACTCATTTGGGGATGGAATTGATTTATTCTCAGATGCACCTGTTAGTTTTGATGAATTTGCATCAAAAGAAGCAATTAATGCACATCATGATGCAGCAATTGCTGATCAAGATAAACTATTTACAGAAGCACTTATGAGTGAGTGGTTTGCTCATCTACGGCAGCTACCAGAAAATACAGAGCTATTAAATGTGCTTGGTGTACCAAGGAATATAATGGAGAAATTCATAGATGAACTGATAACCGCAGTAGTGAGATTAAGAGTTGAGCAAACTTTATTGGAGAAATTTAGAGGTACTGAACATATTGGTGTACGACGTGAAAGACTTGTCAGCAGGCAAGTTTTCAAAGCGTTAACTCATCTAGGGGATTTTTTATCATGGTTAGGATACTTAGACGTAGCTATGGAACAAAGACCTAAAAGTAGGGTGGTTGCAGGCGAAGAAATTTTTAAGTTACCAGAGGCCACTTATCCTGTTTTACCCTCTATAAAAGAATCCAATCAATTGCTTACTTTGGATAACCAGCCTACTAGGTATACTGAACGTTATGTTTATGATTGGTTAGTTGGTTTAATGAAACTCATTGAGGAAAATGCAGGTCATAGTGCAGGTCGAGAAATTGCAGCTGAAGACAATGAACGCTTAGGAATGATTATTTCACTTATGAGAGCAAATACATTAAATTAATAAAACGTAACACTATGAATATTTGAATGTTACTGTGCTATTTTAAAATGGAGTTATTATGTCCCAAGTTATAAATTTACGTTTAGAGCCCTTAACCCCCCCTGTACCAGGTATGGCTAAGTTGCTTATCAAAGGCTGGACGGGTGATGATGAATCTCTTCAGTTTACAATTCAACGTAATCAAGACCACTATTTTTTAGATAATGTAGGTGAATGGGGAGCAGGAAGTGTTTATCACTCAATATCAAAATTAGACAAAGAAGGGGAACTGTTTGTCTTAGTCTTTAAGCCAAATCTTTTAGATCCGCTTTTAAAATTGACCAGCGCCTCATTTCGTTTAACATTAAGCCAAGCAGATGGAAAAAAATCTGCTGGTACAATTATGATGCCAAATAATTTATTAGGCTCACAAGCTGCTGGTAGCACACCTGCTAGCACGGTGACTGTTGAGACTGTTGAGGAAACTATAGAGCTACAAAATATCTCTCAAGTTGAAATACCTGAAATTATTCCTGACCCTGTTAATATCCCCCCTATTAATCAGCCCCCAGTACCACCAGCTAAAAAGAGCCGTGGGTTATTATATGGATTATTAGCACTTGTATTGGTATTAATTATTGCAGGGGCTGCAGCTGCATATTTTTTAGGCCTTGTGCAAAATTTATTTAATACAGAACCAAAAGCGTCTGAACCTGCTACTGTAGAAGAGGTTTCAAATGTACTCAATGCAAGTGTGAGTCCCGCTTGTTCTCTTGAAGCCGCTAAAACTTCAGCGAATGAGGTTGAGTTTGTTAAATCATGCTTAAAATCCTCACCGAGTAGTCAGGATTTATTACAAGTCATTAAAGACGCTAAATCAAGTGGCTTTTGTACAATTGCTCAGCGTATTTACGCTTATAAATCCCAATCCGGTGATAAGACTATTGGTCTTGCTTATGCAAAAGAGTTTGATCCTGCTTCAAATATATCAGGTGGATGTTTCACTGCTGATGTAGAAACAGCGCTTTACTGGTATGAATCGGTATTAGCAACAGATCCTCACAATGATGAGGCTAAGACTAGAGTGTTAGAACTTAAAAAATAACTATGTCTTACAATGATAGGAGAGGAAATCAATACTTTATCATTGTGATTTTTTATAGGTTGTCGAAAAGGATATTAACTGTGCTTAAAAAATATGTATTGTTACCCACGCTAGGCATGACTTTATACGGGCAAGTCGCGTTTTCTTTTGCAGAAACAGCACAAGTGCCGATTAAAACAAAAGCTGAATCTGAAACAACTATAGCGATTAAACCTTTGCTACAAGAAGGAAAGAAAACACTTTTTCAGCGAGTTTTAACGACACCGAGTTGTAAAATTAGCCAAGAGCCCAAAATAGAGGGTCAAGCTGTACCAGCGTTTAGTCGATTTTATGTGTATGAAAAACAGGTAATCGAGAGTGATACTTGGTTAAAGGTTGGACCTGACAGCTATGGTAAAACGAGTGGCTGGATAAATGCTAATTGCGCAGTTGATTGGAAAATGCAGCTCACACTTGCATTTACCAATCCCGCAGGTCGAAACCAAACTTTATTTTTTAAAGAACAAAATACAATTGAGGCATTGTTAGAAAATTCAGCGCCAGAAACAGAATTAAAGCCAATCTATGACGCACTTGCTAATAGCCAAGTAGTAGAACAGGTTTTAGCTATTGAACCAAGTACAATGGTAGACCAAAAGACACAATTTTATCTATTGCCTGTTTTAGCATCTGAAGAGGTATTCACAGAGGCTGGGTTTAGAACTCGGCTTTTAAATGTTGCTTCTGTATCAAAAGAACCTGAGGCCGTGATTGAAAAGCTAAATGAAACAGAACTTAATATATCAAACTCAAATAGCACCTCTGTACCAAATGCAACGACTTCTGGTAATACACCAGTAGAAACATCGAGCGCGAATCTAACCAACTCACAAAATAAATCAGAAACAGTAAATCAACCAATGAATGAAAGTTCTAAATCGACGGAAGAATCAACTGATCCAAATCGGTTAAGTGGATTTTCAGCCTCAGTGGTGTTTGTAATTGATTCAACTATTTCGATGGGACCTTATATTGATAAAACGAAAGAAGTGGTTAATCAAATTTATCAACAAATTGAACAAGCTAATATGTTAGAACAGGTCAAATTTGGATTAGTATCTTTTAGGTCAAATGTTGAAGCGGTACCCGGGCTTGAATGGAATGCGAAGATGTTTGCAAATCCAAATCAAGTAAAAAATGGACAAGATTTTTTAGCTCAAGTAAGTGGATTAAAAGAAGCTAAGGTTTCAAGTTCTCTATATGATGAAGACCCTTATGCTGGTGTGATGCTAGCGTTGGAAACAATCGATTGGAATCAATTTGGTGCAAGGTATATTGTGTTAGTAACTGATGCTGGGGCAATAGAAGCAGATAATACCTTATCAAGCACAGGTCTAGATGCAGCGCAAGTTAGGCAAGAGGCTGCAAGGCGCGGTGTGGCACTTTATACATTGCATTTGAAATCTAAAAGTGGCTTGAAAAATCACGCAAAGGCTGAAGCACAGTATACTGATCTTGCTTTTAATAGTTACATTAATAAACCACTTTATTATCCTATTGAATTAGCTGATGTCTCTCAATTTGGGCAGAAAATCGAAACGTTAGGTAAAGCGATTACAACACAAATTCAAACTGCTTATCAGGGTGAAAACGCGATTGGTAGTGCAACGCAAGCATCAGATCAAAGCACACCTATTGAAAATACACCTACTCCTGAAACGACTGACGATCAATTGATTGCCGATACCGAATTATTAGGACATGCAATGAGACTTGCTTATTTAGGAAAAACGGAAGGTGTACAAGCCCCTCCCGTTTTTCAAGCATGGATAAGTGATAGAGATATTGAAAAGCAAACGATCCCCACAGTTGAGGTGCAGGTTCTATTGACTAAAAGTGAAATGAGTGACATGAGTGATATGTTGACAAAAGTTGTTAATGCAGCGAATGAAGGACTTATTTCTCCAGAAGATATGTTTGCAGAATTAAGAGATCTTGCTGCGACTATGGGTAAAGATCCTGGTCAGTTACAGCAATCTGGAACTACTAATCTGAGTGAGTTAGGACTATTAGGGGAATATTTAGAAGACTTACCTTATTTGAGCGAAGTTTTGAGTTTGGATGAGGAGACATGGAAAAGTTGGGATGGGTTAGAACAAGAAAAATTCATAAGACGACTAAATACGAAAATTCAGTACTATAAAAAGTATAACGAAGATAGCGATAGATGGATAGCATTAGCCCCAGATAGCGATCCTAGGGATTATGTTTATCCAGTTCCCTTGGAAAATTTACCTTAATGACAGCTATAAATCAGTTGATTCTAAAAATAGAGGATCTTTCGGTTACACGTTTTGATGCCTCTCGTAAATTTATCGTTCAATTACCTTGTTTGGAACTATATTCTGGGCAAATATTAGCGTTAACTGGTCAAAGTGGTTCAGGTAAAAGTACATTACTTGAAGTGCTAGGGCTCATACTCAAACCTGATAATTTAGCCCGTTTTGAATTGAATTTAGGTAAAGGCAATGAGCTGGATGATCTGTCATGTGAGATATTAGAAAAAAATGAAACCTTATTAGCACAGATAAGATCTCAAGCACTTGGATTTATTTTGCAAACCGGTGGCTTATTGCCTTTTTTAAATGTCAGAGAGAATATTTTTTTGACTCGATCGCAAAAAGGCTTACCAAACCAAGCTGATTGGATAACTGATATTATGGTTAGGTTAAACATTAAACGACTCGCAGATAAAATGCCGCACCAATTATCGATAGGTGAGCGACAAAGGGTTGCATTTATTCGGGCAATTGCTCATGAACCTCTTATAGTTCTTGCTGATGAACCGACTGCAGCACTAGATCCCTATACAGCAGAGACGTTATTTGTACTAATGCAAGAAATAGCCAAGGAGCGACAATTGTCGATTTTATTAGTCAGTCATGATTGGAAATTAATTGAAAAGCATGGTTTTAAGAGCATTCAAGCAAAATCAGTAAGTACTCATCGGAGCGTATTTGAATATGTCTAATTTATGCAATCTACCACCAAAATTAGGGTGGATTGCTCGAGGTAAGTTACTGTTAAGATTGGCCTACAAGGATTTGCTATTTGACAGAAAAATTGCGTTGTGCATCATTTTTGCATTAGTATCAGTTATTGCACCACTTATGCTATTGTTTGGATTGAAAAATGGTATTGTCACTCAACTAAATCAAAAGTTATTAAACGATCCACGTAATATTGAAATTGTTATATTGGGTAATAAAAACTATCCGCTTAGCTTAATAGAAGATATTAGAGCTAGAAATGATGTGCAGTTTGTCATTCCCTTAACTCGAAGTTTAAATACGCATGCAGATCTATTTAAAGATAGCAAGCATTTTGCTGAAAATGTTGAGATGATACCAACTGATAAAGGTGATCCTATTTTAGGAATGCAAGCAAGTAGATTAAACGATAACGAAATCATTTTAACGCTACCACTGGCTGATAAATTAAATGTGAGTATTGGTGAGTCGGTGAGTTTATTTGTTAGCCGAAAATTAAATAGTCAACTTGAGCGTGGAAAGCAAGATTTAGTGGTTAAAGACATTCTTAATACCAACTATTTTGGGCGATTAGCAGGATTTATTTCTATCAATCAACTGATTGATATGGAAGATTACCGAGATGGTTTTTTTGTTAAAACGTTAAGTGCTACAACAGGTGGAACTGCACCTGAAAGAACACATTTTGCAAAATTTCGTCTTTTTGCCAGCACATTAGAAGATGTTGCCCCATTAGCAAAATGGCTTAACTCACAGAATATTGAAACCCAAACAAAAAGTGCTGAAATTGAAAATGTCCAAGCGATTAGTTATGTACTGGGATTTGTTTTTAATGTGATTGCTTGGATAACCTTTTTAGGCTGTGCTGCATCCTTATCAGGGGCATTTTTAGCTAATATTGATAGGAAAAGAAAGGATATGGCTATTATGAGACTGATGGGATTTACTAAACGATCTGTTACTGTTTATATTACTATGCAGTCTATCATATTAACCACAATTGCTTATCTGATTGCATGTGGTTTGTATGCCATAGGGAGTCATTTATTTAATCAAGCTTTAGGTGGTGCAATGCTTGAGAATCAATTTGCTAGTTATTTAACGTATCAACATTATCTTATCGCATTTGGTATATCTTTTAGTATTGCACTATTTGTTGCAACACTAGGAACAATTAGAGCAAGCCGAATAGAACCTGCGGAGAGTCTACGTGAAATTTAATCAATTTAAGTGCATAAAAAGTAAATTCTCATTTTTTTATCATGGGCTAGTAAGTTTATTGGCGCTTAGCACATCCATAACTAGTCCTTCATTAATGGCCTTTGATAATAGTGATGTATTAAGTAGCGTGAAATGGGAAGAGAAATTTTTTAATCCTGCTACCACGGAAGGTGATGTTATTTTCCCTTTGCCATGCGATGGTGCAATTGTTTTTAGAAAAGTGTTTATTCCACTTAGCCAGCCGCTTGAGGATTATAGCATTACACTCGGAAGAGATAATGATGAATGGGGATTTGTAGAGTACAGCCGGCCTGAGCATATTGCAGGTAGCTTTACCGACCAAGATGAAAAAAATAATATTCAGGGGCGATATTATCTTATTGCTAAGTACGAATTAACACAGTTGCAATATGAATCCATCACCCAAGGAAATTGTCCTAAGCCTAGTAAAAAATTATTATTACCACAAACTAAAGTATCTTGGGTTGAGGCAATGACTGCAGCTGATAAATTAAATGTTTGGCTACGTGAATATCATAGTGAAGCATTACCATCAGAAGATGGACAATTAGGGTTTATTCGATTACCAACTGAAACTGAGTGGGAGTTTGCAGCAAGAGGAGGTCTTTCAGTCACCGCATCTGAATTTAGAGAAGCACTTCCACCTATGCAAGGCAGTGCCAATGAGTATATTTGGTACGCAGGTGCTCAATCTGCAAATGGTAATTTACAGTTAATTGGATTACTTAAACCTAACCCTTTAGGCATCCATGATATGCTTGGTAATGCACAAGAAATGATGTTTGAGCCTTTTAGAATGAATAAGCTTGATAGGCAGCATGGTCAAGCGGGGGGATATGTTGTGCGAGGTGGAAGTTATCTGACACAACTTTCAGAAATAAGAAGTTCTCTTAGGAATGAATCTCCTTATTATGATGAAAAGGGCGCTTATAGGGATAAAACACATGGTATTCGATTTGTTATGGTTGTGCCTGCATTGACTTCAAGTGATAAAGTCAAAGTATTAGAGCAAGCTTGGCTTAATTTAGGCAATCAACAAGTCAGTGATGAAGGAAAAGAAAATACGTCAGAGCCAACACCACTTGATACACTAGCAAATATAACCGACCAGCTTGAGGATGAAAAGGCTAAAAAAGAATTAGAAGCACTGAGGACTGAGCTTCGAGCCAATGCTCAGGCACGTGATGAACAGAGAGATGAAGCAATTCGCTCGTCTTTAGAATTGGGCGCTTTTTTATGTACAAAACTTAAAGATGATGGAGAGTTTTATGCGAGACTAGAGGGGATTTATGCTAAATCTTGTGAAAAAGATACAGCGGATGAAACTTGTATGAAGCGTAAGGCTCAGCTTGATGATCATAAAAAAGTGCTAGATTTCATGGTTGGGTATTATGCTGATACGTTGGTAAGTAATGCCCTTAACTATCGATTTAGTGAAATTGAACCGCAAACCCAGATATTAAAACAACAAATGCAAGCAAGGGCAAAAAGTAATCTCAATAACTATCTAGAGACTTATTGGGATCACTTACAACACTATTGGAAAGATGGAAAAATTAGCAAGGATGCATGGTTAGCAGCATGTAAAGCAACAGACTAAAGATGGAATATAAATGATAAACGGACGTTTGAGCTGTTGCATCTTAAATTTAAGGCTATTTCAATAAGGGGTTTTAGCATGGCATATAAACTTAAGCGTATTATTACTAGCATCATGGTCAGTACAGTCTTTATTCTAACAGGGTGCGCAGGAGGCGGGGGAGGATATTTTGGTTCTTCAAGTTCAGTCGATCCAAGATTAAAAAATAACCCTGATATTGAATTTTTCAGTCGTTCAGGATTGACAGCTTGTGCTGCAGGGGCAGGGCTAGGGATTGCAGGATGTTTACTTAGTAATTCAAGTAAAAAAGCGGAATGTGCTTTAATTGCCGCGGTAGCAGGGTGCGGGGTTGGTATAGGAGCAAATGCCTATTTAGATTATAACCGGAAAAAATACGGGTCTGAAGAAGAGGCCCTTAATAGCGCAATTAGTGACATGAAAGTAGAAAATAATCGACTTGAGCGTATTAATCAGATAAATAAACAAGTGATTATAGATAATAAAGCAACACTTGATAAATTATCAAAAGAAATTGCTAATAACACAATTAACGCTGATATGGCAGAGAAACAATTAAAGTCAATTGATGCAAATATCAATTTTCTACGTGATACACTCGCCAAGGCGAAAGAACGCCAAGCTAATTGGGAAAAAGTCAGTAATAGCACTTCAGCAGACAGTTCTGAGTTAGATGAACAAATTGCACAAATGAATGAAAAAGTACAGGCGTTAGAATCGGAGCTAGATTCTTTGTTTACTCAACGATCAGCAATTAAATTATCATAATTGATATTATCGTATTGCTTTGTACATAAATTGTCTATAGTTTAAATTTCAAAAAGGGATGATTGATTGCATATGATTCATCTCTTTATTTTAAATAATATTTTATATTTGGGAAGGAATAGTATGAAATTTAATAAAATATACCTTGCTGTGGGATTATTAAGCAGCGTGTTATTATCAGGGTGTGCAACCGATGTAAAAGATTGTGACCCAAATTCCGGGGATGTCAGTATTGTGACGAAATTTAATTGTCAATACTCAGGCACCTACCAAAAGCGAATCGATGATAAGAAAATCATCTTAGAAAATGAAACTGCGTTAAATGCAGAATTCAAGGCTACGATGGCAGAGCTAGAAAAAGAAATTGCTGCTCAAAGAGCGGATTTAAATCAAGCAAATTCAACAAATTCAGCACTCAAAGCAAAATTAAACCAATTGCTCGCTACACTTAAAGCCAAAACGACGGATAATGCTCAAATACAAGCATCGATTAATGCAATCCAAGATGAAATTGAAAATGCTAACCCAAATGCGTCGGTTATAGAAAAACAAATTAAGCTAGAAGAGCTTAGAAGTAAATTAAGTAGTTTAGAAGCTGATCTTGGTCTTGCAAGTTAGTTGAATTATTTATTCGATATTTTTAATTAAGATAAGTGTCATAATGATGTTATGATTAATTAAACAGGAGCCTAAACTAGTAATTCTGTTAGGCAATAAATTGACTATAAAACAGGTGAGGGTGGACATGAGTAATAAAAACGCTAGTGGTATCATAACTATTAACCCATTAGGATTTCCTTGGCCTGTCTCTGATCCTTTTTTATTTTGCGCTTATCATGAAGATGATTACCCAAAAGGCAACACTGATTTTGCTGTAACAGAATCATTAATTGGCCGTAATATAGGAAGTGATTTTGTTAAACAAAATGGTTACCGTATGTATCATGGTAAAACAGTACCGGGGTTTCCTGCCCACCCACACTGTGGATTTGAAACAGTCACAATTGTTGAAAAAGGCTTTGTTGATCATTCAGATTCTTTAGGTGCTAGCGCACGATACGGTTTAGGCGATGTCCAGTGGTTAACTACTGGGTCTGGGATTATGCATGCTGAGATGTTCCCATTATTAGACTCAGAGAATCGAAACCAATTTGAGTTATTCCAAATATGGCTAAATTTACCCGCTAAGAGTAAACAGGTCCCTGCTAATTTTGCTATGTTTTGGGCGAATGAGATTGCTAACTTTACTATTGGCACAGCCAGCAAATTAAAGCTGACAACTGGAAGTATTGGTCAGTATCAAGCTTCAATAGCACCACCAAGCGATTCTTGGGCAGCTGATCCTGAAAATGATGTTGTTATTGCTATGATCACACTTGAAGAAGGGGATACCTTTGTTTTGCCAAAAGCAAATAAAAACGATTCAAATCGGACGATTTATTTTTATGAGGGGAGCCAACTTCAAGTTGATGAGACATTAATCACTCGGCATTCTTCTATTCAACTCGATTCAAGTTATGATGTGACTTTAACGGCTAAAGTCGGTCAAGTTAAAGTCCTTTTGCTGCAGGGGCAAGCTATTAAAGAGCCTGTTGCTCAACATGGACCATTTGTAATGAATACACAAGAAGAACTTGTCGAAATGGTTCAGCTGTATCAGCAAACTCAGTATGGTGGCTGGTCATGGGGGCGCTTAGATCCTGTCCATGGTGCGGAGAAAAAAAGATTTGCAAAGAGTAAGGATGGCCTATCTATCCCAAAATAAATTAAATGAAATTTATTTTGGGATAGATATCATATATTAAGTGTAATGCTATCTATATGAAGCTATTGATAGCATTTTATTGTTAAAGTATAAATTATCCTATGTGCCGTAAAACCTTGACCTCTAGTCTAGAGCGGGGGGTAAATTGTTATTCTAATGATTGTTTGTCCCTTTCTATAACCTTTTATTTGGCTTTTTGAAGTCAATACAAGTGGTATCGAATCAAATACAATTCAGTTCATATTTTGCATAAATGATTTATTAATGCAAAATATGGGTTGAATTGATAATATTGCTATTGAATGATTAATTCACTAAATAATATGTTTTTTCTACTTATCCGAAGTTTATAGTATTTAGCATTTATTTAATAACAATACCAACTTAATGTATTTACCTACATAAATGCTTTAGATTTTTTGTCAGTATCTATAGATTTAATTGTTACATTAATAAGTTTTACCCGCGTGTAGTCTTGAGGAGAATTAGCAAGCTTGACTTGTCCTTGCAGAGTAACATTTTCATTTGCTAATTCAGTGAATTTTTTCTCATCTGAATCAGATAACTCCAACTGTACATGAATATTCCAATATGGGAAATTCACGTCTGCCCCTGTAATACAAACTGGCATATTGACAGTATTAAGAATGATTTTACGTACTATAGATTTATTATCTTGGCTGTCATCGATATAGTCTTTGAGCGCTAAAGTTCCAGCTACCTCTATTTCACTCGACTCGGGAATACAAGATTGTGTAAGATCAAAATAGACTAGTAAATATTTTTGCTCCTCTTCATCATAGATAAAAGTTGCATTCATAAATGGATTAGATCCTTCAGGTGAAAAAAGCCAATTTTTATTTAAAAGGCTCATGTCTTGTGCACAGTTAGCGCTGCTTGTTAGCATTACCTGTTTAAAATTAGGTAATATTTCTTTAAATTGCTCAAAAGTAACGGTTTGATCTGCGCCAGTTGTAAGATAACTAATGTGTTCAGATAAATACTCCAGGTCATCATTTTCTAAAGCTTGACAAAAAGCAGTTATTTCTTCTATATAACGTTTTTTTTGATTCTGAACATCTGGAGAGAGTAATTTACGCAATAATTTTGCATTCGATTTTTCTGTTTTTGTTAAAAATACATCGACATTATCATATTGTGGTGCATACCATGACTGGGTGCTAAAATATCTGTCCATTTCCCCGCCAGGTTTAAATCGATAGCCATAGCGAGCATAAATTTCATTTAACATGATGCGCATATCATTTAAAGAGCTATTAGCTCGTAACAAATGAGACTCTTGTAAATAGATCTCCGTTCTTGAGATCTCGGGATATTTTCCTGGCAATATTTCTTGTTTTAGCAATGGAATAAATTGAATCATTCCGTCATGTTTAATTAACAATCCTTTCGTGCCAAATGGAATTTCACCTGAACGTTTAGATTGGCCAAGTATTTGAATACAAGAAAAATTCTGATTTTGAATATTTTTTAATTCAATTGATCCCGTGAATATTTGTAAGTTACACCAAGGTTTACCATATGCAATAGATTCTACATCTGGTATGACACGATACCTTTTTTCCGCATCTTCACTATTTGCATAGATACCTAACCATTCATCTGCAGTAAATTCATAATTATAAATATCATCAGTCCACATTTCAAAATCTGAAATGTGGTATTCAGTAGGCTTATCTTTAAAATGAATGATGTAGTTATCTATTGCGAGAAGTGATCCTGAATTTAATAATAAGAAGAGTAAAATAATATGCGAAAATTTATTCATTGTATTTCCTTGCGTGTATTTATTCTACTAAAAAAGTTGTGATTTTGCGAGCAGCTATCAAAGTGTGCTAAAAAGAGATCCCCTTAAAAACATCAGATTATTTGAAATCATAAAAGAAGAGTTAATGAAAGCATCATTGGTCAACTGACTGAAAACCTTAATATTGAAAAATCAAAAATAATATTTTTAATCAATGGATTAACTAGAAAAATATTCTCATGTAAGCGTACCACTCTGTTCAATAAAGAATATGTTCGGCTTGCTTTTTAAACATTGTAGATTTCACATTTTAGAAATAGAACATCGCGTTAATTAGGATTCAAATAATTCATCGATATTACCATGAATATACTCATGCATACTAGAAGGACTATCTTGGTGAAGCAGTGTTTCATTGTCTGTTGAAAACGTTAATATTGGGGTGATGGCTTGCCCTTGCACAGAAAATTCTATGCTAGCATCTAATAAACAAGCTATGTTAAAGCCAATATTAGTAGTGAGTTCTCTTATTTGCATTTGATTTAATGAAGATTGTTCAAGTTCTTGCCTAATGATTTGTAATAGATCATATGCAAAGTGATTTTGGAACTCATCATAGGTATCATTGTCATTTTTTAATTTCATTATTTCTTATAAACCTCGTAGAAATCGAAAAAACATATTGATTAGGTAAAACAACCTGCCTTATATCTCTGTCCTGAAGGGCAGAGATATAAGGCACAGAAGATAAAAATAGTTAATTACTAAGATTTTAAGTATATAATCCGATGTATATCTTTACGTCCATTAATTTTTATTCACACTCCTCGTCTTCAAGTTCTTTTGTTGCCGCCTTGAGCATTGTATTAATTTGGTTTGTATTTTTAGCAGTAAAAACCTGACCACCGGTTGCTTCAGCAAGGCAATAGCCAGCGCCTGCACCCATTATATCGATAACATTAATTTTCAATTTTGGGTGTGCATTTGCCAGTGCTTTAGCGACTGCACAAGGATCACCGTCACACGTCTCTTTACCATCTGATATCACTACAATCATTGACTCTTTAGCAGGGTTTAGTTTTGAACCCGCTAAGCTAAGCCCTTCGGCAAGAGCAGTTGCTCCTAATGGAGTAATACCATTAATTTGATTTATAATAGTATTGCGTTTATTTGCACTGACCATATTACTTAGTTTAACGTTATTACAATCAAAAGCTGTTACAAGTCCTACATTGACATTACTTGGTAATTGATTCAGTACTTTTTTAGATGCATCTTTTGCTACTGATACACGACGAGGTTCATCCTCAATGCCTGGTACAGGTATATCTCTTTCCCATAATTCAATTCCCTCCGGCGTTGCATTCATATTGATCATCATTGAATATGACGCATCGAATACTAACATCATATCTGTTTTTTCTTGCTGTTTTTTCTTTTTCCTAATTTTGCATTCTGCTATTTTTTTCTCTTTTTCAGTTAGCACTTTAGGTTCTACTTTCAGTGGTTCTGCAACTGGTTCAGGTACCGGCTCGGGTATCGGTTCAGGTATCGGTGCCGGTTCAGGTGCAACGGGTGGTTTAGGAATATCCGCTAAAATAAGTGGTAAATGACTTTTTACCGGAATTAAAGGTAATGAAGCAGGGGTATCAGATATCTGTGCGTGAGTCACTTCAGCAGGGACTGGCATGAAAGGGAAATGCCCATTTTTTTTCCAATAGTCCCATAAGTAATAGCCGGCAGCTGCTAGAAGTAGCAATAATAAAAGAAGTAAAATCAATGGAATTAAGCAGCCCCGTTTAGCTGGTACTGGTGCAATAGGTGGAGGAACAATTACTGGCGGTGTCCGTAATTGTTCTCCCAATGCAATGATTGGGGTGCCATTAATGGCATAAAGAGAACTGCTAACTGGGTAGTTTGATATTTGATCTAAAATTTCGCGAGATTCATTTGCTGTTGAGGCTGAAACAGTTTTTATTGATTGTAAAATTTCTTTTAAATTATGTACTACAGCCTGTTGTTCTTCTATAGGTAGATCATCATAAGGAACAGGCTGTCCTGCAACAGGTGAATACCACTCAATCACGCCTTGTTCTGGTACTTTCGGGATTGCATAAAGCTGAGAAATCCTTTTGGGAAAAGGACTCAATGCAGATTGAAGTAGAGTATATCTTGTCAATAATTCATCTGTGTTTTCTACATTTTCATATCTAGCTATTCGATTCATAGGACCCGCAAACAAAGGCTATTAAGTAAAATTGTTAAGGTGAATGGTTGGTCTTGTTATTAAATAAAAGCATTATTCACAAGAGTGCTGACTGATTATGAGGTATTCTAATTAATTAATCAATTGTTGTTACTGAAACCGTAGTACTCACACTGGATTATGTCGATAGCCTAGAGGAAAAAACAAGCGATTGATATCGCTTGTTTTGGATAACACTCAATGAATTAAGGTTAACTGCTCAGCATCATAATATTATTGTTGTTCAATGGTTAAAGTTGATTGCAAAGTTGAAACATTTTCTACTTTGGACCAATTTGAGTCTTGTGTAAATTCAGGGGTATCTTGCTCAGTCCCACTGAGCTCTGAAAGAATGGCAAATCTATTTTGACCTAGAACTGTTTGGTTAAAAAATGCCACTACGTCATTTCGTGTAAGATTTTCCACTGATGTAATGAGTGTTTCTTTTGCATTAAAATCGTATCGTCCCCTAAAAAAATCTGCTTTAAATTGATTAGCTTCTTCATTTAGAGTCTGAGATGGTTCATTTAACTGGGCTAACAAACCAGATTGATATTGTTTGAACGTGCTATCATCTAATTTTTCTAATTTACTCGAGGCTTCATCATAAAAAGCGTTAAAATAAGTTAATAATTGAGCTGGTTGTTTGATGTTACTTTGTATTAAAAACCCAATACCCCATTGTTCTCCTAAAGAAAATGGGAGAGTAAATAACGCGTAACCCAATTGTTCCTGGCTTCTTAATTTATCATAAAACCAAGGCTGAATGATTTCGTTAAGCAATTTTGTTGTTGCTTCATTATGGCTGTTTGATGATTCAATGTCTGAACGGTTTTGTGCATTACTAGTCAGGGTTTGAATCGGTAAATAAACAGCTGCTAATGCTGAGTCTGTTGTAGTCCCCTCCCTAGTAAGCTGTATTTGTCTTGGTTTATCAAAGACAATGCGTCTACCAAAGTCAGCTTCAAAGGACTCTCCTTGTTTTGCAATGCCGTCAGGTAAAGATTGATTAAATTGATGGATGAAGTTGGCAATTTGCGTTTTAGTTAAGTTACCCACTGAGAGTAATTCAAATTGTTTTTCTTTAAATAAACTATCTCTATAGTCAATAAGATCTTTGATGGAAAGTTTTTCTAATGCAATTCTTCTAGCTTCTCTCTCGAAATATGGAACCCGTGAAACAGTTTGTAATGGTTGCAGTGCTAATTCAAAGGGTTTAACTTTATCTGCTGTGAGCAATTGGTCAAGATACCATACCTTTGCTTGGTTAAATTGTTGTTCAGTTGGTATAAATGTGGCATATTGCTTAGTCAGACTCATCATTAATTCCAATAAATGTTGAGTATAACCATTCGCGCTGATAACAAGGCCATTATTATAGTAAGATGAAAAATCAATACCAGCTACGCTGGCTTGATATGATAGTTCATCTAATGCAAGACCAGCTAAATAATCAGACAGAGCAAATAATATTTGATTATTCATCTTTTGTTCAGGCGATAATTGAGCTTTTGGTAAGGGGCTTCTTAAAGTTAAGGTGATATCTGCATTAGGCTTCTCTATGAATGCTTTGCTTGGCATTGAAAAAACTTTTATAGCCGCTGTTGCTAGGCTTGTATCTTGACTTAGGTTAGCAAGTTCACTGTTTTCAATTCTAGCTGGCTTAGCTATTATTTGACTTGCATCGTAGTGAATTGAAAAATCATCCGCTAAATATGGATTAAGTTGTGGTAGGCTAAAATGCCACTCTTTTTCTAATGTTCGCCATTTTGCTTTTTGCTCATCAGATATGGCATTCACTTGATAAGGTGCTTGCATAAAATAAGCTGTTTTAGTATGAGGTTCCTCTGGAGAAATGAACCAAATACGAGCGTTATCAATTGTCATATCAGATAAACGGGATAAGATTGCATCTTTGTTGAAAGTTGAAATGGCATTGTCTGCATCAACAACATGCTCAATAGGTCTAATAAGCATATTTTCTGCAAGGCCACTCACATAATCCATGTCTCTTGTTAAAGTTGGAAATTCGTAATCAATATTAAGTACACGCTTAACTTCATCAAAATAACTTTGTTCTATTCCTTGTGTTTTAATTAGGTTTAGATAGTTAAAAACTGCAGCAATAATTTTATCTCTTGATTTAAGCCCTTTATCAGTTAAATCAATGTTAATACTAAAAATACCGGCATTTCTATTTTGTTCAAGGCTTGCTCCTGCATAAATACTTTCTATTAATCCTTGGGATTTTAGTGTTTGAGCTAAGCTACCTTGACTGCTATTACCAATTAAGTAGCTAATATAAGTTTCATTTTTTTCAAGAAATGCTAATGATTTTGTATCAATATGTGTATCTGGTAATCTAAACTCAATTTGTAATTGCTTCAATGGTTGTACAGGAACATAATTAATGATGACACCTTTATCTTCTTTTCTGACAATCGGCTCTTTAATGATAGGAACTGTTGCAGATTTATCCTGTATTCTGCCGAAGGTTTCGTTCGCTAATTTAGCTAATTCAGTTACCGGTCGTGGGCTATATATCACCCCTACCATATAATTAGATGAGTAAAATTTTTGATAAAATTCAACCAGTGTTGATTGTAATTGACTACCGGGCTTATCACGTAGAGTTTCTAAATTCCCACCAAAAAATTGTGAAGCAGGGTGATTTGGGTTGATCGTTTCTGAAGAAACTTGAGCCATGCGCATGCCATCTCTAGAACGTGCTAAGGTTAATTCAGCATTGACTGCATTTCTTTCTTTATCCGCATTACTTGGATCAAGTAGAGGAGAAGCGATAGCATCTGCTAATCTATCTAATGCTTCATCTAGTCCTGAGTCATCTATTTCAAAATAATAGTTAGTGCGATATGACGCAGTGCTCGCATTGTGACTACCACCATGTTTATTCAAAAACTCACTAAAACCACTTGGTTCAGGATATTTAGTCGAACCCATTAAAACCATATGTTCTAAATAGTGTGCTAAGCCTTGCTGATCTTTTGGATCATCAAGTGAACCAATTGGCAGAGCCAGTACACCTAAGGAGCGAGTTGCTTTTGGATCTGAAACTAATAAAACTGTCATACCATTTGCAAGTTTTATCGCTTGATAATCTCTATTATCAGCAGGACTTTTATTGATTTTATTGGGCAAGACTGTCCATGTGTGATTTTGAGAGATTTCTTTAGATGCTATATCTTGCGATTGAATCACATCGTTAGCATTAACTTTTGATAAGTTCAGTCTAGTGTGTTCAACTGACAGTGACATTAATGCTGCAATTAAGCTTGTGGTTAAAATACTTTTTTTTAGTTTTTTATTTTTAGACATGAATACAAACCTATCTGTTAGTGAAGTATTTGGAACTAAATTAACTTAATTTAGAAAGCATGCCCTGAGATTTATTTCAGAGTGTATTATTAGAATATAAAAACTCAAAAGTTAGTACATCGTACTGATTTAGGCTTCAATTTTTCTAGCTGTACTATTATGTTATCAGTTAGAAAATAATAGAGCGCAATATTTAATTTTATAAATCAACCTTCTTATATAGCTGTATTATGATATAAGGTAACCTAAATTAAATTTTATCTACAGCTATACAAAAATACTTGAGTGATTACTCATCTAATTGACGAAGCAAAGTATTAATCTCAACTTTACCTCTCGTTTTTTCATCAACTGTTTTAACAATGACTGCACAATACAGACTGTACAGACCATCTTTACTTGGCAAGTTACCTGCTACGACTACTGAGCCTGCCGGAATTCGACCATAGGTAATTTCACCTGTCATGCGGTTATAAATTTTTGTGCTTTGCCCTAGATAAACTCCCATTGAAATAACCGATCCTTCTTCAACAATAACGCCTTCAACGACTTCAGAACGTGCGCCAATAAAACAATTATCTTCAATAATAGTTGGGTTAGCTTGCAGAGGTTCAAGCACACCGCCTATTCCTACACCACCAGATAAATGGACATTTTTACCTATTTGAGCACAAGACCCCACTGTTGCCCATGTATCAACCATCGTACCTTCATCTACATAAGCACCGATATTGACGTAAGAAGGCATTAATATGCTATTTTTAGCAATGTATGCACCTTTTCTAACCGCTGCTGGCGGAACGATTCTAACACCTTGCTTCATAAACTCATCATCGGATGTATTGGCATATTTCATCTCAACTTTATCAAAGTAACGAGTTTCTCCGCCTTCCATTAAACGATTATCTTTAATTCTAAAAGATAATAGCACAGCTTTTTTTAACCATTGATGAGTTATCCATTGTCCATTAATTTTCTCTGCAACTCTAAGCTCTCCTTTATCTAAGGCCGAAATTATCAAATTAATGGCTTGTTTTGTTTCAACATCTACTGATGTAGGGGTAATGTCATGGCGACGTTCAAATGCAGTTTCTATCAATCCTTGAAGGGCTGTTTGACTCATAAATTCTCCTTATGTAATGAGATATAGTTAGTTTACCATGGGTAGTATAGGGTAATGAATGATAACAAGAGTATTAATTAAGTTGATGAGATCATATACCCATTTATTCTATTTAGGGATATTTTTTTACTTAACCTTACGAGTATTAAAACTATGAATAAATTGATTGACTAAAATTAAGTATATTATACCTTAATATAAAAAGGTTAATTCCAACTGGGCCATAAAAGTAGACGATAGGGATGTGATTATTTGCTTATGTTGATGTCTGTCTTACTTTGAATTTGGCTATTTTAAATTAATATGCTAGAAAAAGTTTATCCCTACTTATGTTGCTAAAAGGCATAATACGGATGAAGATATGATAAAATAGCTGGGTATATTTCTTAGGGAGCTAAAATCCTAAATGATCTTATTTATGTAATTGAAGGTGCGCAGTAGGGATCCCCTTGCTTTAGCGGGGGAGAATGTCAATAAGGTAAAGCAAGCTGACTACGAGTAAGTAAAAAAGGATGACATATGAAAATCGCAATAATTGGACTCGGTTGGCTTGGTGTGCCACTAGCTAAAAAATTAAGCCAGAATTATCAGGTTGTGGGTTCAAAAAGAACACACACTCAGATAATTGCGGGAGTACAAATATTCCCTTTAACCTTACCATTAGATTTATCTATAAAGCCAAACATTTGGAAGAGTAATCCAAGCATAGATGGATTATTTAATCAAACAGATATAATTGCTATTATTTTACCCGCTTCAAGGCAGCCTGAAATACTAGCTGAATATTTTAAGTCAGTTGATCAGTTAATTGATTTAGCTATAGATTATGGTGTGTGTCAAATAATATTTACAAGCTCAACTTCTGTTTATGGCGATAAACCTGGGAGTTATGATGAAACAGCTAGCTGTGAACCGGTAACTGCTTCTGGAAAGGTGCTTTTAGAAGTGGAAAAAAATTTACTACAGCGTTTAGAACACAAAGTGACAATTTTAAGATTAGCTGGACTTGCTGGGTATAACAGGCACCCAGGTCGTTTTTTTTCTAATCCAACTAGTCAGGTAAACAAGATAGATGGCGCATCAAGCATTAATTTTGTTCATGGAGAGGATGTAGTTAGTGCAATTGAATATATAATCAAATTAAAAGAAAATATTTCAAGTTCAGCTCGAAAAATAAGTACTATCTATAATTTATGCTCTTCAATTCATCCATCAAAAAATTTATTTTATGCCTATAGTGCCAGTCAATTAGGTTTGCCACCTCCTAAATTTAAAGGCACCATGGTTGACTCATTAACTGAACCTAGTCCTCAAAATAATAGAATTATAGATGGCAGTCGAATTATAAGAGAGATAGGGTTTACCTATAGTTACCCAAATCCATATAATTTTGATTACAGCATCCCATTTTAATTAACTCATAATTTGAACACAGGGAAATATTATGAATACACAAATTAAACAACTTAGTTTAGAAGCTCAATTGGTTAAAAGTGCTTTGTTATCAGAGGGTTTAGAGACTCCCTTGATTCATTTAGAGCAAGATAAGCATACTCGGCAGAAAATGATTGAAACACACATGGCAAGTATCATGAACTTATTAGGTTTAGATTTAACCGATGATAGTTTAGCTGAAACGCCTAGACGAATTGCAAAGATGTACGTTGAAGAGATTTTTTCTGGCCTTAATTATGAGCATTTTCCTAAAATTACAGTAATTGAAAATAAAATGAGAGTTGATGAAATGGTCACTGTCCGTGATATTACATTAACTAGCACCTGTGAACACCATTTCGTTACCATTGATGGTAAAGCAACAGTTGCATATTTGCCGAAAGACAAAGTGATTGGGTTATCTAAAATTAATCGAATAGTGCAATTTTTTTCTCAAAGACCTCAAGTACAAGAACGGCTGACTCAACAAATTTTACTTGCACTTCAAACATTATTAGGGACAAAAAATGTTGCAGTTTCAATTGATGCCGTACATTATTGTGTTAAAGCGAGGGGAGTTCGTGACGCTACGAGTACGACAACCACTACGGCTTTAGGTGGGATATTTAAATCAAATCCAACCACAAGGCATGAATTTTTATCACTCCTTAGTCGGTGATTCAGATAATTTTAGTTTACAGTATAAGCAAATGGCTCATTATTTTTAAAATATAGTAATAAATGCGATATTAATTCTATTTCTTTTAACAGGTTAGCTGTTTCCATCGTTAATTAAAATGAAAAATGATTTACAAATAAGTCACAATCATCATGATTCATCAATTTATAACCCTCTTATTGATATACTGAGAGGGTTTGCTGTTTTTTTTCTACCACTCTCTAATGCTTCACATTTTTTAATTCCGATAGAGGCTAAAATTACGCCTAATTATTTTTTTGAATTATCACAAGGAATGACAGCTATTTGGTTTGTTTATCACCTTATCATTGAATTAAAATTGTTTTATTTACTTGCGATTGTTTTTGGAATGAGTTTTGCTATGAGTCAAGCTAAAACCATGCTATCTAAAAATGATGAGTTAACTTCTTATGATGAATTTTCATCAAAGCAATATAGGCGATCATCAGGATTAATCATACTAGGGGTATTTCATGGTTTGTTTTTTTGGTCTGGGGATGTGCTTTTATTATATGGAATTGTCTCTTGTCTGCTGATTATAATGGGTAAATTTGCTTCAAATCCTATCTCTCTTATTAGTATCATAATAATGCTTCTGATTGGTAGCTATAGCTATAATTTCTGGATGATTTCAGATTATATTCAAATTTTTGATTGGGTTGGGAAGTTTGATGGATTACCTTTACCTTTGATTGAGCCAGTCTATGAACCTTTAACCTTATCAAATGAATCTAGTTTTTTAATGAATCGATTTCAAAATGCCGAAGCATTTTTAAGCGCAATCTCTAACGCATTTTATCATTACATTTGGATAATATTAGCACTATTTCTATTTGGCGTATTGATAGTGAGATTAGGATACTTAAATCCTGATATTAAAAATAATGGGATTCAAAATAATACATTTGAATATTTTTGTTATGAAAGGGGCATAAAGTCTATTATTACCAATTTTCGTTATGCGTTAGTTGTAATACTACCTTTGCTTATTATTGTGAGTTTCTGGCAACAATACATCAAATGGCATATTGAACTTGGCGCTTATTACTATTGGTATATTTTTGAAATATTATCCATGTTAACAGTTTTAGGAGGACTTTCTTTAGCATTACATTGTCAAGTAAGTATTATTAATTCCATACAAAAAAATAGGATGTTAAAATTTTTTCAAAAGGCAGGGCGACTTTCATTGAGCCTTTACTTAACACAAACAATAGTGCTAAATTCTTTAGCTTATGTTTTTTTTCATATTATGCCAATATCAAGTGAAAATTGGGTCATTAATTATAATCAGTTGATTTACTTGGTGCTTGGAATATCAACTCTTTTCATAACCGCTATTTTAATTTTACTTTGGACTCATAAAAAAGGGCCTGCTGAGCGATTTATGCAATTATGCATCAGAGGTTAATAATATCAATTTAAATAGAAGTCATTTCTGCTTAATTTAAATTAATGTCGCATTAGATATTTAAAAATTGTGTTTTGATCAATTGTAATTCATCTCTGGTTGCCGCGGCTAGTTCAAACTCAAGATTTTTAGCATGGGTCATCATTTTTTGTTCTAATAGTTTAATTTGAGCAGTGAGCTCTTTAGGGGACATGTTTTGATAATCTACTGCATCAGCTGAAAATTGAGTATCTTTCTGTTTTTTATTCTTGGCCTTATTGACCTCGATTTTTTGTCCTATTTGAAGAATATCGCCGACTGCTTTATTTAAAGCTTGCGGAGAGATACCTTGCTTGAGGTTATGAGCGATTTGTTTTGAGCGTCTTCTTTCTGTTTCTTCTATTGCTTGTGCCATTGCAGGAGTAATGCTATCCCCATAGAGTATTGCTTTACCATTTATATTCCGTGCTGCACGTCCTATGGTTTGAATTAGGGAGCGTGTTGAACGTAAAAAACCTTGTTTATCTGCATCTAAAATAGCAACTAAGGAGACTTCAGGCATATCGAGGCCTTCTCGCAATAAGTTTATTCCGACAAGTACATCAAACTCACCTAACCGCAAGTCACGGATGATTTCAACTCTTTCTACTGTATCAATATCTGAGTGGAGGTATCTAACACGTTCTCCATGATCGGTTAGGTACTCAGTTAAATCCTCAGCCATTGCTTTAGTCAATGTGGTAACTAAAACTCGCTCATTAATAGCAACTCTCATTCTAATTTCAGATAAAAGGTCATCTACCTGTGTCATAACAGGCCTAACTTCTATGATCGGATCTAAAAGACCGGTCGGTCTTACGACTTGTTCAATGACTTCGCCACCTGACTTTTCTAATTCATATTCCCCAGGTGTCGCCGAAACATATATTGTTTGAGGGGATTTTGCCTCAAATTCCTCAAATCTCATGGGGCGATTATCAAGCGCAGAAGGTAATCTAAAACCGTATTCTACGAGGGTTTCTTTACGCGATCTATCCCCTCTATACATTGCACCTATTTGAGGAATGGTTGCATGTGATTCATCAATAATGAGTAAACCATCTGGGGGTAAATAATCAAATAAAGTTGGGGGAGCATCGCCTGGATTCCTACCTGACAAATAGCGTGAGTAATTCTCAATTCCAGAGCAGTAACCTAACTCATTCATCATTTCAATATCATATTGTGTTCTTTGACTGAGTCTTTGTTCTTCAACCAATTTATGGTTAGATAATAACTGCTCTTTGCGTTCAGCTAATTCAATTTTAATATTTTCAATTGCTTCTAAAATTCTTTCTCTTGGAGTTACGTAATGTGTTTTAGGATAAATTGTCGTTCTTGGAACAACACTAATTAGTTGACCTGTAAGGGGATCAAATAGTGTCAATCTATCGACTTCAGTATCAAATAATTCAATTCTAACAGCCCAGTCATCTGACTCAGCAGGGAAAACATCAACCACTTCTCCTCGAACTCTGAAGGTGCCTCTGCTAAACACTTGATCATTTCTAGTATATTGTAGTTCTGAAAGGCGTTGTAAAATTGCTCTTTGGTCAATTATCATGCCAGTTGATAAATGTAGCATCATTTTGAGGTAGAGATCAGGATCCCCAAGGCCATAAATAGCAGATACAGAGGCTACAACGATGACATCTCTACGTTCTAAAAAAGCTTTTGTGGCAGATAAACGCATTTGTTCAATATGCTCATTAATAGAGGCATCTTTTTCAATAAATGTATCAGAGCTTGGTACATACGCTTCTGGCTGATAATAATCATAATAAGATACAAAATATTCAACAGCATTATTAGGAAAAAAAGCTTTCATTTCTCCATATAATTGAGCAGCTAAGGTTTTATTATGAGCTAAAATCATGGTAGGTCTATTTAAATCTGCTATAACATTTGCAATTGTGAATGTTTTTCCAGAACCAGTCACTCCTAGAAGGGTTTGGTGTGCAAGACCATCTTCTAAACCTTCTTTAAGTTTTGCTATAGCAGAAGGTTGATCGCCTGCCGGTTTATATTGACTAATAAGTTCAAATACTTTGCTCATAAGGAATCATTTACTCGATAATCTGTTTTGAATTAGGTCTAAGCTATGAAAATACATTTCAGAAAACTATTATAGACTATATATTTTAATCTTGCTGATGATCTCTAAAAAAGGTTGATTCAAACTCTAAAATTAAAGGATTTATAGTTTCAAATGCTTTAGCAAACTTTGATAGGAAAGGGCTCAAACTTGAGCGTTTTCGCCATACTATCGCGATTTCTCGTTTAGGAATAGAATCTTTAAATGGAATAAATTTTATTGTTGCAGGAGTAGTGATAGGTGGAATAATCGCAAGCATTGGAAATAATGTAATGCCAACATTCATAATAACCATCTGTCTTAATGTTTCAAGGCTTGTTGCTTGAAAACCAATTTGTTCTTGATTGCCAGCGAGATAACATACTTCTAAGGCTTGTGCTCGCAAGCAGTGTCCTTCATCTAGCAAAAGAAGATCATGCTTGGATAATTGTTCAAGTGTGATTGAGTCATATTGTGCTAGCGGATGGTTTGCAGATGTTGCGAGCATAAAAGGCTCTGTAAATAAAAACTCTGTATCTAATTGCTGTTTTTGTGCTTCAGTTAGTGGCAGCGCGAGAATTGCTGCATCTAGTTTCCCTTCCATTAATTTTTCAACTAGTAATCCACTTTTTTCTTCTGTTAGCAGTAATGTGAGATCGGGGAAGAGTGTTTTAACGCTTGGTATAATGTGAGCAAGAAGATAAGGAGCGATAGTTGGGAATAAACCAAGTTTGATAGTCCCTTTATCAGGGCTTGCACTTAATTTTGCATCTTCTTTAATTGCCTGTATTTCTTGCATGATAACTCTTGCTCTACTGAGTATCGCTTTTCCTGCCTCAGTAAATACAATGTTTCTGGGTTCTCTTTCAATTAATTGTACACCAAGTTGCTCTTCAAGTTTTTTTATTTGCATTGACAAGGTGGGTTGGCTGACAAATGATGCCTCAGCGGCACGTCCAAAGTGTTTATGCTCATCAAGAGCGATTAAGTAACTTAAATCGCGAATATTCATTTTCTTATAACCCTTCAGTCATTAAATTAAAGGGGCTTAAAAAGCCCCTTTAAAAGGATTAACTATTTCTAATAAGATAATCAAATGCACCCAAGCTTGCTTTTGCCCCTTCACCCATTGAAATAATAATTTGTTTGTAGGGTACATCAGTTGCATCACCTGCAGCAAACACACCTGGAATTGAGGTCGCTTGATGGTTGTTTGTTATAATTTCTCCCATCTTATTGAGCTCAATATCTCCTTTTAACCATTCTGTATTAGGCAACAATCCTATTTGTACAAAGATTCCATCTAATGCAAGGTGGTGAGATTGGTTTGTAAGTCTATCTGTATAATTAAGCCCAGTAACTTTATTACCATCACCTAAAACCTCTGTTGTTTGAGCTGATTTTATAATAGTAACATTACTTAAACTTGCAACTTTATCTTGTAAGACTTTATCTGCTCTTAATGTATCACTGAATTCTAATACCGTAACATGAAGTGCGATACCGGCAAGATCTATTGCTGCCTCAATACCTGAATTTCCTCCACCGATTACTGCTATTGGCTTATTCTTAAAAAGTGGTCCATCACAATGAGGACAAAAAGCGACACCACGATTACGATATTCATCTTCACCAGGGACATTCATCAATCGCCAGCGAGCACCTGTTGCCAATACCACAGATTTGCTTTTTAAAGTGACTTCATTTTCTAAGGTTATTAAAATTAAACCATCTTCTTTGCGTTCAATACGTTTTGCTTTTTGTCCTGTCATGATGTCAATATCATATTCACGCATATGCATTTCAGCAGCCGCAACTAATTTAGGTCCTTCTGTATAGGGAACTGAAATGAAATTTTCAATCGCCATTGTATCCATAACTTGCCCACCAAGACGTTCTGCTAGAACACCTGTTTTAATTCCTTTTCTCGCTGCATAGATTGCAGCAGCAGAACCAGCAGGGCCTGCTCCGATGACTAACATGTCAAAGGTATCCTTTTTTGCTAGTTTTTCAGCTTCACGAGCAATTGCACCTGTGTCTAATTTAGCCAGAATTTCTTTTAAAGAACTTCTGCCTTGCAAGAAAAGCTCACCATTTAAATATACAGCAGGAACCGACATGATTTGACGAGATTCAACTTCATCTTGGTAGCTAGCACCATCGATTGCTGTATGCTTAATGTTTGTATTTAACGCTGCAATTAAATTTAAAGCTTGTACAACATCAGGACAATTTTGGCATGATTGAGAATAAAACGTTTCAAATGTTAATCCGCTTGGTAAGTTTTTAATTTGTTCGATTGTTTCTTCATCTAATTTTGTTGGGTGGCCACCAACATGTAACAGAGCTAACACCATTGAGGTAAACTCATGTCCTAAGGGTAATCCAGCAAAATGAATTTGAGCTGGGTAATCTGGTGAAGAGACATGAAATGTAGCTTGTCTAATAGAGGCATCATCAATTACTTCAACAGTAATTAAATTACTTAGACCTTTAATTTGCTCTAACATAGCAAGCATGTTTTTAGCTGTTTCAGATTCTGCTAATGTTGCATTATGTATGTTTGCGGTCAAAATGAGTGGGCGCTTTAAATTGGTCAAGTAGCTTTTAAGTTGATCTAAAATATCATGGTCTAACATGTGTGACTCCTTTTAAAATTAATCAATTAAAGATAACAGTTTTCATTTAAGTGTGGTCAAAAAATTGATTGTTTTAAGCATGTGCATTTGGCTCTAATAAAAAAGGTTTGCAGAAGCAAACCTTTTTAAACAGTGAAATTTCTCTTTTAAAGATAATCTATAACAATTGCATGATTAGATTTTACCAACTAAATCTAAAGATGGTTTAAGTGTTTTTTCACCTTCTTTCCATTTAGCAGGGCAAACTTCACCAGGATTGTTTGCAACATATTGTGCAGCTTTTACTTTACGAAGTAGTTCGCTTGCATCACGACCGATACCGTTGTCGTGAATTTCACACAATTTAATGTCACCTTCAGGGTTAATTAAGAACGTGCCACGTAATGCAAGACCTTCTTCTTCTATCATCACATCAAAATTACGAGTGATTGTACCTGTTGGATCACCTATCATTGGGAATTTAACTTTTGCAATTGCATCAGAAGTATCTTGCCAAGCTTTATGAGAAAAATGAGTGTCAGTCGAAACCGAATAAATTTCCACACCTAATTTTTGAAATTCAGCATAATTATCTGCTAAATCTTCAAGTTCAGTAGGGCAAACAAATGTAAAGTTTGCAGGGTAGAAGAAAAATACAGACCATTTTCCTTTTAAGTCTGCATCTGTTAATGACTTAAACTCACCATTATGATAAATATTTGCCGCGAAAGGTTTAATTTTAGTATTGATTAAAGACATAACATCTCCTAGTTTGCTTACGGTTGTCTGAAAAGTTTAACTGATAACAATCAAATCAAAAGCAAGATTTAATTTAATGCTATTGATTTTTTAAACTGAGTATATGATACGCTATTTTTCTAATAATAAAAATCGATTATTTTTATTAATTCAATAGATTTTAACTATCAATGTGACTTACTTTAAGATTAATAGCGAAACTTAAGTTATGTCTAATACACCATATCCTGATAACAATTTTTTGGCTGTTAGTATATACTATCAGACTATAATGATCTTAGGTGTCCTTTAAAATGATTTTTGTCAATCAGTGGGCTATTAAAATAGATCAATTTTGACTATTAATTAATGCTATAGACTGTTTCTATAATGTTTAAATGCTCTGAATTTAAAATTTATACAAAATAGTCCAAGCGAATCATTTTAAAAATAGAATTGACGAGATAGACAGTGGATATGACAAGTGATAGACAGTGATGGTTACAGACCAAATGTAGGGATAATTATTTGTAACAGCAAAGGCCAATTAATGTGGGCTAGACGCTATGCTCAAAATTCTTGGCAATTCCCTCAAGGTGGTATCAATCCAGGAGAAACTGCCGAACAAGCAATGTATAGAGAGCTTTATGAAGAAGTTGGATTGAAACCTGATAACGTGAAAATTTTAGCTGTTTCAAGAGTATGGTTAAGGTATAAATTACCTAAACGCATGGTTAGATGGGATAGCAAACCGCTTTGCATTGGACAAAAACAGCGTTGGTTTTTGCTAGAACTCATTTCTCCTGATGAAGCTGTGAATATGATTAGCAACTCAAAACCTGAATTTGATGGTTATCGCTGGGTGACTTATTGGTACCCAATTAGGCAAGTCGTTTCTTTTAAACGAGATGTTTATCGCAGAGCTTTAAAAGAGTTTGCCCCATTTGCACTTGCGCTTCAATCGCCTTTTGATATGATCCCAATGCAAAGTTTAACTTTTTCATTTGATAAAAAAAATGCCAAAACACGGCCTGATAAGAATACCCAAATGTTGGAGATGTTAACTAAGGAGTCAATAGATCTCACTTCAGTTGATTTGCAGAAAAATAATATCAGTAATTCCCCTTGCATTCATTCAGATGATAAACCGTTAAACTTACATGAAACTAAAGCGGATAAATTGAACGAAAAATTATCACCAGCTGAGGAAGTTGTGATTAATACAAAAGTAAAGAAAAAAACACGATCCTGGCCTAAACGTTTTAAAAAAAAGCATAAAAATACATAATAAAATACTACATTAGACTATTTTAGTTTAGTGTTACAATATGAACTGTTCATTTTGCTAGTTGATTTAGTTACGTTAATTGTTATTTTTCGTAATTTAGAATTAAAAGTAATCATTACCACATTTAATTTGGATTAAAATATGCCGCAAACACAATATTTAACTTTTCCTGAAATTGATCCTATAGCGTTATCAATTGGTCCTCTTTCGCTTCATTGGTACGGACTCACTTATTTAGCAGGATTTTTATTTGCTTATTTTTTAGGGGGCTATAGAGCAAAGCAACCAGGAAGTGGTTGGAAAAAGGAGCAATTTGAAAATCTCCTGTTTTCATGTTTTGCTGGTGTGATTTTAGGGGGGCGTGCTGGTTACGTGTTTTTTTATGCAATGGATTCTTTTTTAGATAATCCACTATATCTATTTAGAATTTGGGATGGTGGAATGTCATTCCATGGTGGCTTAATCGGAGTGTTCATCGCTATACTGACATATGCCAAATTAAGCAAACGCTCTATACTTTCTGTAGCTGACTTTATTGCTCCTTTAGTACCGTTTGGTTTAGGTGCTGGGCGTTTAGGTAACTTTGTAAATGGCGAATTATGGGGAAGGGTAGCGATAGATTTTCCTTATGCAATGCTTTTTCCGCACTCAGCAAGAGAAGATGCTATTTTAGCTACAAAAAATCCAGATCTAGCTAAGCAATTACTTTTAAATGATGGTCTACTTCCACGTCATCCGTCACAATTATATGAAATGGTATTAGAAGGTCTTGTGTTATTTATTATCTTAAACTGGTTTATTAGAAAACCAAGACCTGCAGGGAGTGTATCAGGTCTGTTTTTAATTTTTTACGGACTATTTAGATCTTTTGTTGAATTCTTCAGACAACCTGATGAAGGGATAGACTTGTTATTTGGTGTTATTAGTCGAGGTCAACAACTTTCTATTCCAATGGTCATAATAGGTATTGGATTAGTGATTTGGGCGTACCGTAAAAAAAATCAATCTTCAGGTTCTTAAAAAAATAATCTATCTGTATCATTTTACTGATTTCTCTCTTTATTAGGGCTTGCCTATAAAAGAGTAGAGAAAGATTACTGGTTCTAAAAAGAGGTTTTAATGAAAATTTATTTAGACTTGATGGATAAAATTTTGAAAGAAGGTGCGTTAAAAGGAGATAGAACTGGAACTGGAACACGTTCAATATTTGGTCACCAAATGAGATTCAATCTATCTGAAGGTTTTCCACTGGTTACAACAAAAACCTGCCATTTAAGATCAATCATTCATGAGCTTCTATGGTTTTTAAAAGGCGATACCAATATTTTGTATCTCAAAGAAAATGGCGTTAAAATTTGGGATGAATGGGCTGATGAATCAGGTAATTTAGGTCCCGTTTATGGGAAACAATGGAGATCATGGCCTACACCGGATGGTCAGCACATTGATCAGATTTCTGAAGTCATAAAAACACTTAAGCAAGATCCAAATTCAAGAAGAATGATTGTTTCTGCATGGAATGTTTCTGAATTAGATAAAATGGCTTTAGCGCCATGTCATGCTTTATTTCAATTTTATGTTGCTGATGGTAAGCTGTCTTGTCAGCTTTATCAGCGTTCCTGTGACGTTTTTTTGGGGTTACCATTTAATATCGCGAGTTATGCATTACTTACTCATATGGTTGCGGCACAGTGTGATCTTGATGTAGGTGATTTTATTTGGACAGGCGGAGACACGCATCTTTATTTAAACCATATTGAACAAGCAAAATTACAATTATCAAGAGCACCTAAAGTGTTACCTAAATTGGCTCTTAATCGAAAGCCAGATTCAATTTTTGATTATCAATATGAGGATTTTACAATTACAGGCTATGATCCTCACCCTGCGATTAAGGCGCCAATTGCAATTTAGTATCAATTTTAGCAAAATGATCGTAGGAGTTCTTTTGAATTTAACTACGAAACTTTATTTGTGTAAAAGACAAAATTGGATAAGCAATTGAATTTAAGTTAATATTGAAGGGATTTATATGAGTGAAAACACAAAAAAAATTGATATTAGCCATCTGACAAAATTACAATATCACATTACTCAACTCGCCGGTACTGAGCATCCTTTTACCGGGAAATTATTAAATGAGTCTAGAGCAGGTTTATATCGTTGTATTTGTTGTGAAGCTCCACTTTTTGAATCAGATACGAAATTTGATGCTGGCTGTGGCTGGCCAAGTTTTTTTAACGCAGTGAATGATGAAGCAATTGCTTATTTAGAAGACTATTCGTTAGCTAGGATGAGAATCGAAATTCGTTGTAAGCAATGTAATGCGCATTTAGGGCATGTTTTCGATGATGGTCCTGCTCCTACATTTAAACGTTATTGTTTAAATTCCGCGGCATTGCAATTTATAGATGATGATACTAAAACAGTTATCTTAGGGTGAAGATTTATTTGATTTAAGCATTAATGTAATATTTAGATTAAAATTAAAGCATCTAGCATTGTCTGTAAGTGCAAGAAAAATTCACCAAAAAGGGACTCAAAAAAGCGGTTCACATATGGTAGTAGATTGCCTAACATATAAATTCCCATAAATAAACTTAATGGGAATCCTACAACGAATACAGAAAGCTGTGGTGTCATTCGGTTTAATATACCCATTGAGATATTCAATAATAGCAGTATTGCAACTAAGGGTAAGGAAAACATTAAACCGTATATAAACATAGTACTTGCTGCTTTGAGCAATGCTAATATTCCCATTCTACTCAATTGGCCTTCAGAGATAGGCAATATTGTAAAACTATCAACAAGCATACTAAATAACCATAAATGGCCGTGGAAAGTTAAAAAAAGTAATATGGCTAATACATTCAGGAACCTAGCGAGTACAGGCATATTAGGTCCACCAGATGGATCGAAAAATGTCGCAAATGATAAGCCCATTTGTAGACCAATAATTTCCCCAGCAACACGTATGGCTACAAATGCAAGTTGAAGCATCAAGCCCATCATAATACCAATCATTAATTGTTGTAGTAATACCCAAATAGCTGCAATTGAGAATACAGGGGTATCATTTAAAGGAATTAACGGCGCAATAAGAAACGTGGTTAATAAAGCAATGCCAATTTTAATCCTACTCGGTACTTGTTTTTCATTGAAAACAGGTGCTGAGGCAATTAAAGCTAGAATTCTGACAAATGGCCAAAAATAATAACTAATCCAGACCAAGAGTTGTGAGCTATCAAATGAGATCATAAAGTGAATTAATCTCTCTAACCAATAAGATATGGCAGATTTGCAAATAATGATTTCATATAATCCATTAAATATTCAAGCATCCAAGGGCCTGCAAATATAGCCATGATACAAACGGCAACAATTTTAGGAATGAATGAAAGTGTCATTTCATTTATTTGTGTAGCCGCTTGCAATAAACTTATTAATAAACCTACAAAAAGTGCGGTTAACAACATCGGTGCAGCGATTGCTAACGCTACTTTCATTGCCTCAGTTCCAAGTGTTGTGACCATTTCAGGTGTCATATTAAGTATTCCTTGTGATTTTTAAGTAAAGAAACTTTGGGCAAGGGAGCCTAACAATAATTGCCAACCATCAACTAAAACAAACAACATTAATTTGAAGGGTAGTGAAATTGTAGCAGGCGGAACCATCATCATACCTAATGACATTAATACACTAGCGACTACTAAGTCAATAATTAAAAAGGGTATAAATATTGTAAAGCCAATTTGGAATGCTGTTTTCAGTTCACTTGTGACAAATGCGGGTAATAAAACTCTAAATGGGATATCATCAGCTGTTTCAAATGATGGTTGATTGCTGATTTTAGCAAACAGTGCTATATCAGTTTCTCTTGTTTGATGAAGCATGAATTCACGCATTGGAACCATACCCCGAGCTACAGCTTCTTCACCAGTAATCGTTTCTTGGCTATAAGGAAGATAAGCCTCTTGATATACTTTATCAAATATAGGTGACATGATGAAAAACGTCAAAAATAAGGTTAAACCAATTAAAATTTGATTAGATGGGGCAGAAGGGGTACCAAGAGCATTTCTTAACAACCCAAGTACAATTATGATTCTGGTAAAACTCGTCATCATAAGTACAGCCGCTGGCAAAAAACTCAAGGAAGTTAATAGTACAAGTGTTTGTACTGGTAAAGACCAACTTTGGCTGCCATCAGCTAAAGTTTGTACAACTACCCCTGGCAGCTGAGCAAAGCTTTCAATTGAGTAAAAAGCAATGAGTGGTAAAAAGTAGTTTCGGAAAAATTTAAGCATAGTCCACTCTAATCAAGTACATATCAATAATTAAGCAAATAATTTTTTATCCAGTTCATCCCATTGAAGATAAAGTTAAGCTTATCTTTTTAGTAAGCTATCAAGTTTATCTTTAAATGAAGCTGGAATTGAATTTTCATCTGGTTTTGCATCGATTGGATTATTTAGATTAGATAATTCCTCATCTTCAATTAGCTCACTATTAAGTAAGCTAATTGAATGCTGAGTCACTCCAATAGTAAGAAGGCGTTTATTTTGTCTTAATAAAAAAACGCGCTCTTTACTTCCAACAGAAATCGAGTCAATAATATCTAAATTTTTGGAACGTCTAAAACGCGAATTAGTTCCGAGCTTTTTTAATATCCAAGCTAAAAATATTATAAACGCTAGTACCAAAATCAGGGAAACATACGCTTCTGTAAAGGAGGAAGTATTCTCTGTTGATGCTACATCAGGTAATTTAGTTATACTGGAATTTACTGCATCAATATTAATTTTTGGCAAAGCCATGCTGTTACCCGTGACTCAATCGTCTCATTCTTTCTGATGGAGTAATAATATCAGTAATACGTATACCATATTTATCATCAACAACCACTACCTCACCTTGTGCGATTAGATAGCCGTTTATTAGTATATCAAGAGGCTCACCCGCAAGTCCATCTAATGGTACTACAGAACCTTGTGAAAGACTTAATAGGTCCTTGATAGCCATTTTAGTTTTACCAAGCTGCACAGTCATTTTAACAGGTATATCCAAAATTAAATCTATATCACCAACTTGGCTTGAAGGTATTGATTTTGAAGGTTCTAATTGCTCAAATGCATTTGTATTCTCAACAGGCGCTTCTGCAGTTTCTCCTTGCTCTGCAAATGCTTCAGCCCATAAATCATCAGCTGAGCCAGTTTCTTCATTTTGTGGTGTATCGTTTACATCAGTCATTTTTGTTTCCTCTGTCTAATTCGTTTGAATTTTTTAATATTGGATTCATCATATCTTGAATTTTAATTGCATATTGTCCGTTATGATTACCGTACCTTCCTGTCATGACAGGGACACCATCTATGTATGCAGTTAAAATATCTGGTTTATCAATTGGTAAAACATCCCCTTCTTTAAGGGTCAGGATATCATTTACTCTAATCGGTATATTTACAAAATCAACATTGATATTTACTTCAGATAAGTTAATTTCTTTACGAATCTGTTTTTTAAACTGCTCATCTTCATATTGTGAATTTTCAAGTGGTGGATTTTTGAGAAGTTCACGAATAGGTTCAATCATTGAAAATGGAATACAAATACTAAATTCACCCTGAGCATTACCTAGTTCAATATTAAAATCGGTTGTTACTACAATATCATTTGGAGATGAGGTAATGTTTGTAAATTTAATTTGTGATTCTGAACGGACAAATTCCGCGTCAATTTTATAAACGGCAGACCAGCATTCACTGTATGCATCTAATGCAAGTCTTAGCATTCGTTTAATAACACGCTGTTCTGTTGGGGTAAATTCTCTACCTTCAACACGAGTTGGAAATCTGCCGTCTCCTCCAAATAAGTTATCGACAGCGATAAACACTAAACTTGGTGAGAAAACAAACAAACTTGAGCCTCTCAATGGCTTTAAATTTACCAAGTTTAGATTTGTTGGCATTGGCAAATTTTTAGCAAATTCATGGTAAGGCATTGTTTTTAATGGGCCAAGCGTAATTTCAGGACTTCTTCTAAATAAATTAAAATAAACCATCCTTAGCTGTCTTACAAAACGCTCATTAATAATTTCTAAGGCCTGCAATCTTTCACGTACAACTCTTCTTTGAGTTGTAGGATCATATTTTTTAATGCCGTCTTTTGAGTTTTTATCTTCAACCTGTGACGAGCTTTCGGATTTACCACCGCCTAGCAGAGCGTCAATTTCTTCTTGTGAAAGAATATCATCAGTCATAGTAATCTTTTATTTCCAAGTTAAAAATCAACTCATAAAGAGTTAATCTGAAAAGGCAGCTTATGTGCCGAGTAATGAATTAATCTATCTTTAAACTGCAAAAGTTAATTTTATCAATTAAACAACATATTATCGCAAAATAAACGTTGTGAATGAAACATTCTTGACTGAATTTTCTGGGAGCTCAGGGATAAAAGGTTGTTTTAAAACCGCTTTTATTTCATCTGAAAGTTTTAGTTTCCCTTCAAGCGACCGAAGTTCCTCTATGCTTTTTGAAGACAATAAAAAAATAAGCCTTGTTTGAACTTCTGGTAAGTATGTGTGTAAATTTTTACGGAAACTTTCATTTTCTAATTCTAAAGTGATACCTACATACAATACATGATCCGCTTCTGGATCTTCACTCATTAAATTGACAGTAAAGGGTTCTAATTCAAAAAATACTGGTATTGCTGGTGCTTTAGGTGCAGCTGCCTGGGCATCACCTTCTGTATGAGTCGGTTTATTCAAAAAAAAGAATGCGCCGCCTCCACCTGCACCTAGTATTATTAATACTAATAAGAGGATGATAATAAGTTTCTTTTTTGATTTTTTCTCAGCCATTTGTCGAAGCCTTTTAGTTGATTTTGTTAATTAAATAAAATTATCAATACCTACGCTTCTTGAAGAAGGCGTAGGTTTGGTTTGTATATCTGTATTGTTTGCTATATTAGAGTCATCTATTTCGCTTCCTTGCTTTTTAGGTGAATTTAAACGCTCAAAAGAATTATTATCTTCGCTGAAATTAGAATTATGCTGGTTCTCATTTCCTATGAAACTTTCATCTAAATGATATCCCTGTGCATCAAATGCAGTTTTGAGATTATTCAGTGTATTTTCCATACTACTTCTAACTTGAGGATTAGCAGAGAATAGTTGTAACTTTACTAAATTATCATCTAAACTTAGCTGTATATTAATTACACCTAATTCTTGAGGATGAAGCCTGAGTTCTGCATTTTGAACCCCATTTTTAATGAACATTAGCATTTGTTTATTAAATGCATTTTGCCATGCCTCAGATGCGAAAGGTATATTTATTGAACCTTGGAATGTTCTAGCAGGGCTTAAACTAGCTTTATCAGTATTCGAAACATCTGAAACTGATTTATTATCAGCAAACAAAGGCTGCTCAAGATCTAGATTTGTTATTTCAGGTATAGAGTCATTAGTTTCTTCTCTGTTTACCCAAGATAATTGTTCATTAATGTGTGTCAACAAAACAGAGTTAGCAAGATTATTTTTAATATCATTATTTATTAACTTAGGTTCGTTTAGATTTAAGGATGAATAAGTAGATATCAAGGTTGTATCTACCTTATTCGATTTTGGCTGTGTAGATACTGATTTTTGGTTGACAGTAAGTGTACTTAGCAACTCTTTTAATCTATTATTAATTTCATCTGCTTGTGCTAAAAACTCTGAGATGTTATTGAAATGTTGGCCTTTAATATTGTTAAGTGATTGACCAGAGATATCAGACAGCGCTGTTTTTTCCAAAATTAGATTAGTATTCTCTACTGATAATTCTGCACCAATTCCATTTCTTTGTTTCATCAGCAATGTATTGTTCAAATTCTGTATCGCATTGTTTAAATCAATAGAATCAAAGCTGCTTTTAATTGAAATTAAGCTGATTTTTTGATCTGAAATTTCACCTATTTCAGAAGACAGGGAAGATTTTAGATCATTTAATAAAGATAACGCCTCATTTAAAGATTTAGAACTAATTTCAAGTGAAGAAAGAGATGTTAATTTATCTAATGCTGCTAAAAAATTAGAAATCTCTGCAGGGTCTATAGATGAGTCTCCAAAATTTGTAATATCTAAATCAATTTTTTCAGAGAAACTTATTATCAATGATAAAAAAGCTGAAAGATTTAATTCTAATTCATTTATCTCTTTTTCTGATAAAGTAACATTAGCTTTTGAATTTGAATCATTAGTTTCTTTAGCTGTATCGGAGAATTTACTTGAAATTGATCCCATAAGTTCACCGAAAAGCCCACCCTCATCAGTAGTTGCTTGTGCCTGAAGTGTTTGAGTAGTGCTAGGGGATATGATATTTAAAATCAGTGTGTTATTCAAAATTCTCTCCTGTTCGTACGTGCGCCGTATTCATCCATAATTTTTTGTTCTTTTTTTAATTCTTGTTTTTCTAATATTTGTAAGTTTCTTTTTACTAAAACATCGTAAGCATTAAGTTTTTGTGTCTTATCTTGCCAATTTTTTATTGCTGCTTGTACGTGAGCATCGAGTTCTGCTAAGTGTCGCCTTTGCTGCAAAATTGCTTTTTCCATCGATGCAATAAATCTTTCGTAATTATCCCAAGTTGTTGTAGTTATACCTTGTTTTAGCTTTTGGTGTAATTGAATACCATAATCATGTTTATATTCAATTAATTCAAGTAATTTTTGTTCTCCAGCTATATAATTTTTTCTAGCAAAACCAAGTGCTTTTATAGCTTTATCAAGTTCCTTATCTGCTAATCCTTTTAATAATGCTAATTGCGACGCTTTGCTCATAGTATGCCTTATGCTAATTTTATGACATTAATGAGACAAATGCTTCATATGAGCTTTCTAAATCAGCACTTTCATTGAATGCCTGCTGTAAAAAAACTTGCATATCTGGATATAACTTTATTGCTGCATCTAATATTGGGTCGCTTCCTGGTGCATAAGCACCAACATTTATCAGATCTTTATTCCTTTGGTACGCAGATAATAACTGTTTAAAGCGTTGAGCAAGTTTGAATTGGTTATTTTCTATTAAATCAGTCATTGCACGACTAATTGATGCTTCAATATCTATGGCAGGGTAGTGGCCCGCTTCTGCTAATATACGTGATAAAACAATATGGCCATCTAATATAGCTCTTGCTGAATCAGCAACAGGGTCTTGCTGATCATCTCCTTCTGTCAGGACAGTATAAAAAGCTGTTATTGAACCGCCATCTTCACTTGCATTTCCAGCTCTTTCAACTAAAGCTGGTATTTTAGCAAATACAGAAGGGGGGTAGCCTTTTGTTGCAGGAGGTTCGCCTATGGCCAATGCGATTTCACGTTGAGCCATAGCATAACGAGTTAAAGAATCCATAATTAAAAGAACATCTAGTCCCTTATCTCGAAAATCTTCAGCAATTTTAGTAGCGTAATTAGCTCCTTGTAATCTAAGTACAGGTGAAACATCTGCAGGTGCAGCAACAACAACTGATTTTTTAAGACCTTGCTCTCCTAAGATATCTTCAATGAAACTTTTAACTTCACGTCCACGTTCACCAATTAGACCAACCACTATAACATCAGCTTTAGTATATCTAGCCATCATGCCAAGTAAAACGCTCTTACCAACCCCTGAACCTGCAAAAAGTCCCATTCGTTGGCCAATCCCTACAGTTAGTAATGTGTTAATTGCTTTAATACCAACATCAAGAACATGTTTTATTGAACGCCTTTCTAATGGATTGATTGGTATAGCGTTTAGCATAGATAATTCAGTATTTTCTAATTTACCCAAACCATCTAAAGGTTGACCTGAAGCATCAACAACTCTTCCAAGTAGTCCCATGCCTGTTGGAAGCTTTTTGACTGCAATATTATTATTTTCATCAAAAACCCCAATTATTTTAGCACCTAGCTCTACACCATCCATTTCAGTTAATGGCATTAAAAATAACCTATCGCCATAGAAACCAACTACTTCACATTCCACATTGGAACTGAAAGTTTTAGGATTACGCTCAACAATGCATGAAGCACCTAAAGGCAGATTTAACCCAGTTGCTTCTAACACAAGCCCTGCAGCACGAACTAATTTACCATAATAAGTAGTGGGTGGTAGATTATTCATAGAATTTATCATTTCCCCAACTGTTCTATCCAGTCGTTCTGCTACAATGTTAATGCTATTAGGCATCGCTCATCCCACCGCGAGTTAAATTAATAATTTGCTCCCATCTTTTTTCTAAAGTAGCATCTATCTCTTGTGTATCTGTTTCTATATGAAAACCACCTGATGCAAGTTCATCATCTTTTAACATTTTCCAGTTATTTTGAGCGAACAGCTCTTTAAGAGAATCTGTTACAAATTGCCAATCATACTCATTAATTTTTAGCGTAAGTTGTTTAGGAGCAATCGGTAATTTTTCTAATTCATCTTGTACTTTTTTTGCTAATTCTTCTTGTAAAATAGTTGAATTAATTTGTAGTAAATACTTAGCAGCAGAAAGCGCTAGCTGTAATATCTTTTCAGGCGCAATCGCTTTAATATGCTGCATTTCATTATTAAAAAGATCATTTATTTCAGCTAATTTAAGCGTTAAAGCTTCTTGGTTTGCTCGAGCCTCTTCAAGACCTAGTTCTTGTCCCTTAGCAAAACCTTCAGCATAACCAATATCAAAACCAGAACGCTTGCCTTCTTCAAATCCCTCAGTTTTAGCCAACTCATAGCTTTGTTTTTTATAATCTTCAAACTGATTTTTTTCAGTGATAAGTTTATCACGTAAGTTTGACAGCTCTTTTCTTTTAACTTGATAATCTACTGATTCATTGGTATTTGAACTAGCAAGGTTATCTGGTAACCAAGGTTTCCAGCTTTGATGATTAGACGTAGTCATCATCACCACCACCTACGTTGATTTCACCACTTTCAGCTAATCGGCGAACTATCATGAGTATGGATTTTTGTTCATTATCAACTTGAGACATCCTTACAGGGCCTCGGCTATTTAAGTCATCACGCAATATTTCTGCAGCTCGTGAGGACATATTCTTAAGGAATTTCTCCCTAAGCGCATCATCAGACCCCTTAAGGGCAACAAGTAAGCTTTCTCCTTCCACTTCTTGAAGTATTCTTTGTATGCTACGATCTTCAACATTGATAAGATCTTTGAAAAGAAACATTTCATCAACAATTTTCTGTGCAAGCTCTCCATCAAATGATTGTAATGCTTCAATAACAGCATCATGTTGATTTTTCTTGAAGTAGTTAATAATTTCAGCAGCAGTGCGCACTCCACCCATTTTGCTTCGTTTTACGTTTTGTCCCATTAGTTGGCCTGTCAGCACTTCAGTTAATTCAGATAAAGCACTAGGTTGTACGCCACCAAACGTTGCAATTCTTAGCATAACGTCGTGCCGTAATTTCTCATCAAATAAAGCCAAAATATCTGCAGCCTGGCTTCGTTTTAGATGAACAAGGATAGTTGCAACTATTTGTGGATGTTCATCAGCAATCAATTCAGCTGCGCTAGTTGGATCCATAAAGTTTAATGTATCCATACCACTTGTTTCATTACTTTGTAGTAATTCATCAAGAATATTAGTTGCTTTTTCTTCTCCAAGTGATTTATTTAGTACTGTACGCAAGTAATCACCAGCATTAACACTTAATGCTGCATATTGCTCTACATCTTCTTCAAAATCATTAAGAACTTCGTTTAATTGAGATTGTGATATTTGATGCATATTTATAATTTTAGCACTTATCTCTTGCACTTCATTTGGAGAAAGATGCTTAAATACCTCAGCAGCTCTATTCTCACCAAGTGTCATTAGCAAAACTGCACTTTTTTCTATACCAGTTAATTTACTCATTATTAGTTATCCATTGACGTATTACTAAGGCTACAACGCGAGGATCTTTATCCGAAAGATCACGAATTCTTTGGATTTTAACTTCAGTTGTCACTCTTTGTTGCGAGCGTTTGTGTCTTACAAGATCTTCACTTGTTAAACCGCTGAAATCACTTGATGAAATTGGATTGTTAGTTAAACCACCACTTATAGGCTGAAGAATGATAGGTTCGCTACCGTCAGAAGTAAAGTTAACTGGCGTATTATCATCGTTAGTATTTGCATTTGCATTTGTTTGAGCATCAATGTTTTCATTTTCTTTTGTGCGTTTAGCAATAAATGGTTTGACTAGTTTACGCCATAAGATAAATGCTACTATTAACACAAGTAAGTAACGTAATACATTGATTGCAAGATCAATAAATCTTTGTTGCTGCCAAATAGGTAATACTTGTTCAACAGGCTCTAAATTAGCAAATGGTGTATTAACTATAACTAATTGATCTGGTCTTGGGCGTTGATCATCAAATCCAACAGATTGCTTGACTAAATTTTCAATTTCAAGTTTTTGAGCATCTGTTAATGGAATTTTTTCTCCATTTTCATCTTGGATATAATTGACTACTACCGCTACTGTAATTCTTTGAATTTTACCTACTTGCTCTTTAGAATGCCTTATTGTTCTGTCTACTTCAAAGTTAATCGTTTCATCTCTACGCGTTACACTTGCTGCCGGCCCTGTTTCTGTAGCAGTTTGCCCAGGAGGCTGGGGCTCATTTGTCGGCGCATTAGGATCCTGTGCGGCTGGATCTTGTGGCGTGATTGGCGCTGTAGCTATAGGTGTTGGTTGATTTGATAATGCACCAGGAATACCACCTGCATTTGCATCTGCACCTAACGCATTATTTTGGCTTATTTGTCGAGAACGAACAGCAGGTTCATTATTAGGTGGCTGGTTTGGTCCATAATTTTCTTGAGTGAATTCCATCACTGCAAAATCCATGTCCAGTGTTACTTGTGCCCTAACATTACCATTACCAACTACAGGAGCAAGAATATTTTCAATATTTCTTGTTAAACGTTGTTCGTTTTCTTCTATAATTCTTAGTTGTTCTGCATTACCTGCTAAATCTGAATTCCCAGATCGATTGGTTAACAGTCTTCCATTTTGATCTACAATTGTTACGTTATCGGGGGATAATTTAGATACACTTCCGGATACTAGATATACAATTGCGTTGATTTGTGATTCATCAATGGTTCTGCCACTATGCAGTGTTAAAGTAATTGATGCACTTGGATTACCTTCTTGTCTAACAAATATAGATGGCTTAGGTATAGCTAAATGTACTCTAGCTTTAACTACAGAGTTTAAAGATTCAATTGTTCTAGCAAGCTCACCTTCAAGTGCTCTTTGATAATTAACCTGTTCAGTAAACTGACTTATCCCGAAGTTATCTCTATCTAATAATTCAAAGCCTACAGAACCCCCTCTAGGTAGTCCTGCTTGAGCAAGTTTCATCCTAGTTTCAAAGACTACATCTGATGGCACTAGAATAGTTGAACCATTATCTGTAAATTGGAAGGGAATGTTCATTTGTTCCAACTGTTGAACAATTGCACCACCATCTTGTGTCTCAACATTGCTAAAAAGCACATCATAATTAGGTGTTTTAGCCCACAAAAATAAAGCGACAATAATTACAATCGCAATTGATGAAGCTAGTATTAAGAGTATAAGAGGACTGCTTTTGATTTTTTCTAGTTGAGCTTTGATATCAAAGGGTTTATCACCTTGCGTTGCAGCATTCATATCTTATCCTTCTTAACTGTTTCAAGGTGTGAGTAAGTAATTGTAACTAATTTAAACAAAACACATTCCTCTTTAATGTTGTACCAATAATTGCAGTTTTCACAATTTGAAATATTGTAATTTAAATGTCAGTTTTTTTCTACAATAGACGCTATTATGCAATTACTTGACTGAAAGTGCAAAAAAATATTTCGGTATTGCCTAGTTTGATACAAATATTTTTTAAAAAATATAAGCAATATCTATTATGATAGCATTTTAGCGTAAGTTAATTGGTTAGTCTTGTAAAAAATTTCTTTTTTTTGTAACATTAAAATTATAGTAATATTTATGATTTTAATGTAATATTCGCTTAACGTAAATGATTTGTCAATGTGTGATGGTTAAGGTTAGATTTTGTATAATTGTTCTTATTTTGGCTTGACTGTTTATTAATTTTCTATAATTTCAAATGTTAAAGGTATTTAAGTGACTATTTCAGCTATTAATGATGTTGTTAATCAAATGCAGTCTATTTCTGGTATATCTTCTATCAATTCAATTGTATCTCCACTTGCTGATATAGAAAGCGATGGCTTCACTTCTTTTTTAAATGCTGCGATTACAAAAATTAGTGACACTCAGAATGCTGCAAGAATCCAAGCTGAAGCTTTTGAGCGTGGTGAACCAGGTTTAGAATTGAGCGATATAATGGTTGATTTACAAAAAGCTTCTATTGGATTGCAGCTTGGCGTTCAAGTTAGAAATAGGGTTGTACAGGCATATCAAGAAATTATGAATATGCCAGTATAGTTCTATTATTTTGAATTATTGGTCATTGAGGGTGTGGTAAGAAGTTAACTACATCCCTCATTTACCTAGTTATTTCATTAAGTATTTATAAAACTTATGAGTTTATTATTAGCTTAAATAAATGATAAGTTATATTCCTTTGTCGCTCAGTTCATCTTGCAATAATTAATAGTTACACTTAAAGGTATGAGAGTGTCTATTTCTGTGTTTTCAAATAAAAAAAATTAAATCATATTGGTTATTAGCTCGTATAAACAACTGGGTTTTTATGAGGTTATACTGATATTATTTTCATCAACAGCTATCTATCGTGTAAGTTTTTTTAATCTTATTTTTTAGCACCTTGATTTTAGTGCTGTTATAAAAATATATAGTGTTACTTGTTATAAGAGAAAAGTATAGCTAATCAATTAAAGCTGCATTGATTAATTCTTGAGTGTATTGTTCTTTTGGTGCCATGAAAATAGACTCAGTTGTTCCTGCTTCTATTATTTTCCCTTCTTTCAAAACAATTATGTTCTCGCACATTAATCGAACAGTGGCTAGGTCGTGGCTAATGAATAAATAAGATAATTTATACTTTAATTGTAGTGAATTAAGTAAGTCTAATATTTGCATTTCTACTTTTTTATCTAATGCAGATGTAGGTTCATCAAGAATTAGAAGCTTAGGTTTTAAGATTAAAGCTCTTGCTATTGCAATCCTTTGGCGTTGACCTCCTGAAAACTGGTGAGGATATCTATTCCTTGTTTCAGGATCTAACCCTATTTCTTGCATAATATTACATACTAATTCATCTCGCTGTTTTATAGTTAAATTTGGTTCGTGCACTTCTAATCCTTCTTCGATAGTCTGTTGTACTGTTCTTTTAGGATTGAGTGTTGAAAATGGATCTTGAAAAATAATTTGTATATCACGCCGTATAGGTTTGAAGGCTTTTTCTGATAAATTTGACGTATTAACTCCATTAATAGAGATACAGCCTGTAGACTTTATTAATTTTGTAATAGCAAAAGCTGTAGTACTTTTACCAGAACCCGATTCACCAACTAGTCCTAAAGTGCTTCCTTGCTTTAAATTTAATTCAAAGTTCTCTAATATGGGTTTGAATGATTTAGAAAACCATCCTTTTTTATGAGTAATTGCCACACTTAAACCTTTAATACTAAGGATCTCATTTTTGGTTGAAGTGATATTTTCTGTGTGTTGATTTTTTTTCAATTTTAAGTTGTTATTGTGGGCATCAATTAATGATTGTGTATAGGCTGTTTGCGGTTGATTAAATATATTCTCAGTGCTATCTATTTCGATACAACTTCCTCTATACATCACTGCAACACGATCGGCAATTTTACGCACTAGATGCAGGTTATGACTAATAAAAATAAGCGTCATACCATATTCTTTTTTAAGTTGAAGCAGCAGATCAATTATTTGCTTTTGAGTTGTTACATCAAGCGCTGTTGTAGCTTCGTCAGCTATTAATATTTTAGGATTTCTAAGTAATGCCATGGCAATAATAATTCTTTGGCGCTCCCCACCTGAAAATTGATGAGGGTAATTATTAATTCGTAATTCAGGATCTTTTAACCCGACCTTAGTTAATATGTTGATTACTTGTGTACCATTTCTATGCGTGTTTGATGAGGGAAGGTTTTTGTTGTTACAGCTTTTAGTTAAAATCTCTTCTAATTGCTTGCCAATAGTTTGAACTGGATTTAAGGCTACCATTGGTTCTTGAAAAATTATTGCGATATCACGATGTCGAAGTTGTCTTAATCCATCTTGATCTAAGGTGGTTATATTGAGGTTATTATAAAATATACTGCCTGATTGATTTTTAATTAATTTATGTGGAAGTAACTGTAATATACCGTGTGCTGTTAGGCTTTTGCCAGATCCTGATTCACCAACAATTGCTAATATTTCGTTTCTAAATACTTCTATATTGAGACGCGTAACAAGATTATCATTTACCAACTCAGTTTGTACATGATTTACACTGTAGAGAAGATCAACAGGACGTTTAATCTCATAGTCTACTAATTTTAGAATGATATCGGTTGTTTGAAATTGATTTGCCATCTAAATTCCTACCTTAAAGTAAGTTATTATTTAATAGATATATTGACTCATAGAATAAACTTACAGGTCTACATTAAAAGCATCACGTATCGCCTCGCCGATAAATACTAATGTTGTTAATACAATGGATAAAAAAATAAATGAGGTAAGTCCCAGCCAAGGCGATTGCAAGTTATTTTTACCTTGTAATAATAGCTCTCCCAAAGATGGATAAGAAGCCGGCAAGCCAAAGCCTAAAAAATCTAGTGACGTCAGAGTAGTAATTGAGCCCGTTAAGATAAACGGCATAAAGGTTAGTGTTGAAACTAATGCATTTGGCATGATATGCCTTTTCATAATAATGAAATTACTGACGCCTAATGCTTTTGCAGACCGAACAAAATCAAAATTACGCATCCTTAGAAATTCAGCACGAACTAATCCCACTAGCTCCATCCAACCAAATAGCACTGTTATTGATAATAACCACCAAAAATTAGGCTCAACAACACTAGCTAGTAAAATGATTAAAAATAGAGTTGGTATACTTGACCATACTTCGATAAATCTTTGACCACTCAAATCTACCCATCCCCCATAGTATCCTTGCAGTGCGCCAACGATTATTCCTATGCTACTTGATAGTAAAGTTAAAGCTACTCCAAAAATAAGAGAAATTCTAAATCCATAGAGTAATATGGCTATTACATCACGGCCTTCTTGATCGGTACCTAGCCAATTTTGCTTATTAGGTGGGGCAGGGAAAGGGAATTGGCTAGCATAATTAATTGTATTATAACTGAACTTGATAGGCGTCCAAATTATAAAGCCATTATTTTCTATGATATTTGTAATATAAGGATCATGGAAATTAGTGGGTGAATCAAATTGGTTTGTAAATATTTTCTCACTTGGCATATTGACGATTGGGAAGTACCATTTCCCATCAAACTTAACAAAAATAGGCTTATCATTAGCTATTAATTCAGCAAATATTGCTAAAATCATAATTAAAAAGAAAATATAAAAAGCAAACACGCCACGTTTATTTTGTTTGAATTTATGTAGTCTTAATTGGTTTATTGGGTTTAAATGCAGCATGTTATTCACTTTTCTCAAAGGTAATCCTTGGGTCTACCCAAGCATAGGTTAAATCACTAATAATTTTAATGAGTAAACCTAACAACGTAAAAATGAAAAGAGTACCAAATATAACAGGGTAATCTCTTTGTAATGTGGCTTCATACCCTAATAGTCCAAGACCGTTAAGTGAAAAAATCACCTCAATTAGAATCGAACCTGTAAAAAACATTGCTATAAAAGTACCTGGAAATCCGGCAATAATAATTAACATAGCATTCCTAAATATGTGCCCATATAGAATTTTATTTTCTGTAAGACCCTTTGAGCGAGCGGTTACCACATATTGCTTGTTCATTTCTGCGAGAAAGCTATTTTTAGTCAGAAGTGTTAATCCAGCAAATCCGCTAATCACGGTGGCAAGGATAGGTAAACTGATATGATGAAAATAGTCTAAAATACGTTTGTGAAGTGGCCAGTTTTCACTGTTTATGGAACTTAAACCACGTAGTGGAAACCAATCTAAAAAACTGCCTCCTGCAAACAACACTATTAATAGCATTGCAAATAAAAAGCCAGGAATAGCGTTTCCAATTACAATGACTAAGCTCGACCACACATCAAATTTTGAACCGTCTTTTATGGCTTTTTTGATGCCAAGTGGTATTGAGATGAAATAAATTAATAATGTACTCCATAATCCTAGGGATATTGATACAGGTAATCTGTCTACAATTAGATTGATAACAGAGGAACCTTTAAACAAGCTGTCACCAAAATTAAAGTGTATATAATTCTTAAGCATTGTCACATATCTAATATGTATCGGCTTATCGAATCCATATTGTTTTTTTATGGCCTCAATTTGAGCATCATCTAAGCCACGCGATCCTCTGTAGTTTTTTGCCGTCTGAGTCAGTGATATATTTTCTATGCCTGCATTGCCCGAAATTTTATTCATCGCAGATTCATGAAGGCTCGTTGAGTTTTCTCCTAACTCTATTTTAGCAATAGCTTGTTCGACAGGCCCGCCAGGAGCGACTTGAACAATAAAAAAATTCAAAGTCACAATTGCCCAAAGTGTAGGGATTAATAGAAGTAATCTTTTTAAAAAGTAAATTAGCATGATTTATAGTATTTGTTAGGAAATAAGCTTCATTTAATTAAAGACTCTGCTTTTGATTGTTCATACCACCATGTATCAACGCCAATATCATAATCAGGATAAATTTCTGGTATACCAAATTTATTCCAATGTGCAAAGCGAGTATTGGCTGTGTACCATTGAGGAAACATATAATATTGCCAAGTCAGAATTCTGTCGAGTGCTCTGCTTAAAATCATCAACCTCGCTTCATCACCTTGAGCTTCTGCTATTTGTTCAATCAAGTGATCAACAGCAGGATTTGCCACTCCTGATGCATTATAGGTTGAATCAATATAATCAGAGTGCCAAAAATAAAATAGATTGCTGTCTGGAAAAACCCAAGCGGGGTAAGACTTAATAATCATATCATAATCCCTAGCTTGCATTCTTTTTACATATTGGGAAACGTCAACCTGTCTAATTGTCATGATTATGCCAATTTTCTCTAATGCTTGTTGGAATTGTAATAGATGACTAGTTGGTGAGCCGGAATAAGTTAATAATTCAAATTCAAATTGCTTATTTGATTCATCATTTATTAATTTGCCATTTTGTAATGACCAGCCCGAGTTTTCTAATATATCTAACGCTTTTATCAGGTTTTCACGATTAAAGCCAGAAGAGTCAGTTACAGGAGCTTTAAATGCAGGACCAAACACTTCTTTAGGTAAAATGTCTTTAAAAGGCAGTAATATGGCGAGTTCATCACTTGATGGTAGACCTGTTGCTGCATATTTAGTATTTTGAAAAAAACTATTTGCTCTTGTATAACTATTATAAAATAGCATTTTATTTAGCCATTCAAAATCAAAACTCAGTGCGATTGCTTCCCTAATATTTCTATCCTCAAAAAGAGGGGAGGTGATATTAAATGCAAACCATTGAGTATTAGCGGCAGCATTATTTTTACGCTCAACTTTTAATATATTACCATTATCAAAATTTTCCCCATGATAAGCCGTCGCCCAGTTTTTTGCTCTGTTTTCATATTGCACATCAAAAGCACCGCTCTTAAATGCTTCGAGAGTGACATTCCCATCTAAGAAATAATCATAACGTATAGTATCAAAATTATACATGCCCGTATTAATAAACAGATCTTTTGCCCAATAATCTTTAACTCGTTCATAGACAACATATTGACCCATTTTATAGTCTTTTACTTTATATGGACCACTTCCTAAAGGAGGGGTGATAAGTGGTTCATTTAGTTTTTTATCATGCCAATAATGCTTTGGAAGGATTGTTAAGTTAATAAAATCAAACAAGAGGGATTTATCTGGAGTGGGAAGGGTGACAGAAAATCTATTTTTATCTATAATGGATAAGCTAACACCTTCAAATTTTTTCGCGAACTGTACTACCCCTTCGGTTTTAAACTTATCAAAGGAAAATAGAACGTCTTCGCTTGTTATTGGAGAATTATCATGGAATCTTGCATTTTTATTTAGTGTGATTTCTGCGTATTGATAATTTGGGTGTATCGAAATAGATTCAGCAATTAGAGGATAATAAGATGCCGCATCATCTAACGATTGCTTAAAAAGAGTATCGTAAAGCTCTCCAGTTCTCTCAGCTGCAACACCTCTTTGAGCAAAACGATTAAAATTATCAAATGTACCTAACGAAGAAAGTACTAACTGACCAGTTTTTGGGGCGTTTGGATTGACATAATCTGGGTGTTTTGTATTTTCGGAATATTTAGGAATACCTAAAATAGATAGGGATTTAAAGGAAATTAAATTATCATTCGATACTTGATTTGCACTCGCTAACATTGGAATCAATAATAACGATATTAGCTGAGTGATATAGCGAAAAAAAATAAAAAGCTTACACATATTGCCATCTACCAAAATATGTAATAATGAATAAACGATAGATAGCTCTATCGCATTTTATAACTTAGCTATTCTTATTTTTAGACTTATTAGTGGTTTGCTTTGAATTGGATTCTTTAAATAGATTTTCATTGACCGATTTTTTATTTTGCTTATCAGAAGATAGTGCGGCTATTGAAGTCGGTTTTAGTACGCGTCTTGCTTCATTAAATCTATTTTTCCAATATCTGTCATTCATATCAGAAATTGTCACCCCAATAGAGGTTGAGGCATGGACGAATTTATCATTGCCTATATAAATACCAACATGCCTACCCGTAGATCCTGCATTGAAAACAACAATATCACCGTGGATCAATGCAGTTTTTGCAATTTTTTCGCCAATTTTTTGTTGTTCTCTAGTTGATCTTGGTAAAGTCACGCCAAATTGTTCTTTAAAAGTTAATTGTACAAAGCCTGAGCAATCTATCCCTTTTTTGCTGCTTCCCCCTAATCTGTAGCGTACACCTTTCCATGTAGCATATTGATTCATGATTTTTTCACGTGTGTCTAAGCTGTTTACCATTTTTTCAAATTCAGCTTGACTTGATTTGAGTGATTGTGCGAGAGCTTGTGAATCAATAGTCGGTTTCGAATTACAAGCAACTAGTAGGGTGCTTATTAGTAGCATGCTAGTCATTTTGCAGATATTTGATTTATGTAACTCATAAATCTTTTTTACATGTCTAGTTTTAAGACTCTGTATTAAATTAAATTTAGAAGACTTAGTATCTGATAAATTTTTTTCTGAACTTAAGGTGCTCGATCGTAATGTTGCCATTATGAGGGGTTTCCTGTCAGGATTAAATAACTTAACTTGCAATTAAATAAGTTAAAAATGTTATTGTTAAATAGAATTAAGGGCTTTTGATTTTTCTTTACTATTGTTATATATCATAAGCCCACGGAAATAAAAATTTAGTTACACGACAAAACAATTAGAGTTTACAAAAAAAAACAACACAGGTCTATTGTTTTATTTATTTTTTTTCATATTTTCATATCTTTGTAAATATTTACATTTGCTGGTTCTCCTCTAAAGATTGTAACCAGTTGAGTTTGTCCTGTATTTTTTTCTCTAATCCTCTATCAGTAGGATAGTAAAATCTAAGATTTTCAATCTCATCAGGTAAATATTTTACACCGATGGAATAAGCATTTTTTTCATCATGAGGATAGCGATATTCTTTTCCATAACCTAAGTCTTTTAGTAATTTTGTCGGAGCATTTCTAAGATGATATGGAACTTCGTAATCAGGCAATTCAGATGCTGCTGCTATAGCAGCAGCAAAAGCAGTGTATACAGCATTACTTTTAGGTGCACAGGCCAGGTATAATGTAGCCTGTGCAATAGCTCGCTCTCCCTCTGATGGGCCAACACGAGTAAAGCAATCCCATGCAGAAATAGCAATTTGCATCGCTCTTGGATCAGCATTTCCTATATCTTCAGATGCGATTGCAAGTAATCTTCTTGCAACATATAAAGGATCTCCTCCAGCAGTGAGAATGCGTGCATACCAATATAATGCTGCATCAGGAGCCGATCCTCTAACTGACTTATGAAATGCTGAGATAAGATCATAAAATTTATCTCCTTTATTATCGTACATTGCAGTTCTAGCACCTTGTGCTGCATGAAGACTTTCCTTGGTAAGGATATATTGTTGATCATCATTAATATCAGCCATATCAAACATCATTTCTAATGTATTTAAGGCTTTTCGCGCATCACCATTTGCTAGTTCAGCAATTAAAGTCAGCAAATCATGTGCAATTGAAATTTTGTATTCACCAAGACCTTTCTCTTTATTGTTTATAGCTGAATTAAGCAGATTTACTATATCATCTGTTGTTAACGATTTTAGCAAATATACTCTAGCTCGTGATAAAAGTGCTGAGTTTAGCTCAAAAGAAGGATTTTCTGTTGTTGCGCCAATAAAAGTGATTGTGCCATTTTCAATATGTGGTAAAAAGGCATCTTGTTGTGATTTATTGAATCTATGTACTTCATCAACAAATAATAGCGTTTTTACTTGCTGCTGTTTAAATAGTTCAGCCCTATTAATTGCATCCCTAATTTCTTTTATACCAGAGGTTACAGCAGAGATCCTGATCACTTCAGCTTTCGCATAAAAGGCTATTAATTCGGCTAAAGTTGTTTTTCCCGTACCAGGTGGTCCCCAAAGAATCATTGAATGTAATCGACCTGCTTTGATAGCTTTGTATAAAGGTTTTTCTGGGGAAAGTAGATGTGATTGACCTAAGTACTCATCAAGAATTTTTGGCCTCATTTTTGCGGCAAGAGGTAAAAATTCGTTATTATCATTCAAATCAAGTGTATAATTTTGCATTTGGCTTTTCAATTTAATATTCAATCAGATATTATCGTTGATCATCAAATGTCACACCATCAGGTATGTCAAATTTGAATTTATCATCTGAAACAGGCTGGCTATTTTGGTTACTTAGTTGATATTCACTTTTTTGCCCATCTAGTTCGACTGATACAAAACTTTCTATTGTGCCTGCAGGTGTAACCCTGATATCAAATTGCTTGAGACTGTTTGAGTCAGATTTTGGGGTGAGTGAAAAATCATTTCCACGTTGTTTAATGTTATATTGTGCCCAGTCTGAATTTTTATTTCCTGCAATTAATATAAAAGGTGTGTTTGCTGTTGCATCAGCTAAGTTTGTCGCTGTTACTTGCTCAATGAATGGGTTATAAAACCATAGTGTTTTACCATCTGAAATAAGTTGACTTTCATCTGGCACTAATGTGTGCCAGTTGAATAAATTAGGACGTTTAACCCACATCTCACCTTCGCCACTTTGTATTAATTTTTTATCGGCATCATATACTTTTTGAACGAAACTAGATTGGAAAACGTTAATCTTATCTAGCCTGCTTTGTAGATTTTGTTGTGCGTCTGCATGAGCATTAATAGAAATTAAACTTAATGTGATAATAACTAAATTAATTAAGATGTTTATGTAATGTTTGGTTTGCATATTATACCTTATTAAAAATACTGGTTGATGATGAAGATTAGACATACTTTATCATTTATCGATCATTGTGCAAGCACTTCTCTATTACCATTATGAGCAGGTGCGCTTACTATGCCTTGAGCTTCCATTTCTTCTACAATTCTTGCAGCTCTGTTATATCCAATTCTAAATTGTCTTTGTATACCAGAAATTGATACTCTTTGTTTTTCAATAACAAATTGTACAGCAGCATCAAAAACTGCATCCACAATCTCTTCATCTGTTGTCTCATTTTCATTATTACCTTTATCACCAGCTGTGATAGCATCTATATATTGGGGTTTGCCACGAGCTTTCCAATTAGATACAACATTATGAACTTCTTCGTCTGCAACAAACGCACCATGAACACGAATGGTAGTTGATGAATTGGGCGGTAAGTAGAGCATATCACCTGCACCAAGAAGTGATTCAGCCCCTCCTTGGTCTAGAATTGTTCGCGAATCAATTTTACTTGATACTGTAAATGCAATACGAGTAGGTATATTTGCTTTAATTAAGCCAGTTATTACATCTACCGAAGGTCTTTGGGTGGCTAAAATAAGGTGTATACCTGCTGCTCTAGCTTTCTGAGCTAAACGCGCAATGAGTTCTTCAACTTTTTTGCCCTCTGTCATAATCAAATCAGCAAATTCATCGACAATAACGACTATAAATGGGAGTTTTTCAAGTGAAGGAATGGAAATGTCCATACTATCTCCTGGCTTCCAAAACGGATCTGGAATAGGCCTTTGCATTGCTTCAGCTTGTTTGATTTTTTCGTTATAGCCTTCCAAGTTTCTGACCCCTAAAGCAGCCATGAGTTTATAACGACGTTCCATTTCTGCAACTGACCAGCGTAGTGCATTTGCAGCATCTTTCATATCAGTTACAACATTAGTTAGAAGATGTGGAATACCTTCGTAAATAGAGAGTTCTAACATTTTAGGATCTATCATTATAAAACGAACTTCTTCAGGTGATGCTTTAAATAAAATACTAATTATCATGGCATTTACGCCAACAGACTTTCCTGATCCAGTTGTACCAGCAACTAATAAATGAGGCATTTTAGCTAGGTTAGCTACAACTGGCTCTCCTCCAATATCTTTGCCTAGAACAAGAGCAAGGGGAGATTGCATTTCTCTAAATGCTTCACAGTTAAGAACATCACGTATTACAAGTGTTTCACGCTTAGGATTAGGTAATTCCAAACCAACATAAGGTTTGCCGGGTATAACTTCAACCACGCGTACAGCACTGACAGAAAGTGCTCGCGCTAGATCTCTATCGAGAGTTGTAATCCTAGATACCTTCACACCAGGAGCGAGTTCTAGCTCATATCGGGTGATAACAGGCCCTGAACAAATACCGACAACGGTTACTTTAATTCTAAAATCTGCCAATGTGTTTTCAATTAAGATTGCAGTCTCATTAATTTGCTCTTGATCTATTTCAATTTTTTCACTTGATTGATTAAATAATAAATCAAGTGTCGGTAAAGGTTCAGACGGTTTTTCCAACTTTTCTGTTTCTCTAAAAAGTAGGGGGTGAAATAGCGGGTCCTCATTTTTAGGTCGGTGAATGACATCACTTATAGATTCATCATGAGTTGATATTGGGTTTAGTGATGAGGAACTATGTTCACCATCAATAGCCTCATTAGGTGTTATTTCACTAATTGATTGAGTTTGTTCATGATCACCTAAATTAACTGTATCAAGTTGAGATGAACTATGCATTTGTTCAGCTGATTGCCAACTATCAGCTGAGGGAGGGGGTGTTAAATTTGTTTTTAAGTCAACTAAATTATTACCATTGTGATTAGGTTGTTGTTGTTTAACTGAAAAAGCAGTTATTTCTTCTGCTTCGACCGGTACTTCAATTTGCGCTACATCAGCTATTAGTAAGCTGTTAGCGTGGTTAAGGCTTTCTTGCTGTGAATTTAAATCTTTAATTTTATCTTGAGTTAAGTTAGTTACCGGTTCAATCTGAGTGTTTAGCTTTGTGAAATTAGCTTGAGGCAAATCAGTATGACCTGGTGTCACTACCTGAACAGGCGCAGTAGAAATTCTTCTTAAGACAATAGTCTCATCATCTATTTGTTCAAAAATAACTTCTGTATATTCATTTTCACTAATACGACCTAGGATATTTTTAGCATCCCTATTGAGAACTGCCTTAGTAGAAGAGCCATTATAGACAGTGGTTTGTTTAATCTCTTTTTTATAATCGACTGGATGCTTAGGGTGTGTTTCAGGAATTTTAATCCCATAACTTGCTAACTCTGCTCGAACACGTTCACGTTCTGCTATTCTCTTTTCTTCGATTGTTTGCGGAGAATCAATCGAACTAGTCGGTTTGCTTATATCTGAACCTTTTATTGGAAATACAGGATTAGAGCGCTTTTGTTGTTCTAGTAAAGCAAGTTTTTCGTTCAATGATAAAGTTCTTTTCTCTTCATTTTTACTTGTTTGAATACCGGTAGTTGCACTATGTTCAAAGATATTTTGTTGTTCAGGTAATTCATTTTGTGTACTCATAGTAATAATATGCTTTGAAGTCTCATCATTGATTGGTTCAACTATACTAGGTTGAGATAGGTTAACTTGATTAGCTTCGTCAATATCATTATGCTTTTTCTCTGTATTAGAAATATTTACAATGGCATCCTGTATTGGTGTAGGATTAATATCGCTAGGTTGATACTCACCTTGCTCTGTATTTTCTTGATTAAGAAGTCCATATTCTTCATGATTATTTTGTGTAATATCGAATGTGGGTAGATCATCATTAGGCTTGGTATGAATAATGGATTGTGAAGTTGGGATTGTTTCACTATCTAAATTTTTTGACTGTGCTTCATTTGTTGAATCTTCTAAATGCGACAATTCAATCATATCAATAATAGGATAATCCTGGTCATGACTATCAGAGCTTTGTTTTGATTTAGAATTTACCTCAGGCTCATTATTATCTGTGTCTGTATCCATAAATGCGAAATAATCTTGGTCATCTACATCTGGATCCATTTCATCAAGCACTTGTTTATCTCTTGAACGGCCAAAGGTAACAGTAAGTAGAACAATTTCTCCTAATTTTTCAGCAACGACTAAAGGAGAAAGTTTTGTTAAAATCGCAAAACCCAGCACCCAAGTTAAAAGCATTAATAGTGTGCTTAAAACACCATTAAAATGTATACCTAAGAGAAGGGCAAAAAGCGTGCCTATCAAGCCGCCTGCGGAATAATTAGGATTATCATCAATATTGAGTGTTGCTAATGTACAAGAGCTAACTATGAGTAAAAGAAAACCTATTAATTTTAATGATATTTGCCAAAAACAGATAGAAGTTCGATTTCTATTATCTGTATAAACTAGTATTGAGAAGGTAATGGTTAATACTGGTAACAAGTAAGTGCTAATGCCAAAAAGGAAAAAACACATATCGGCAATAAATGCACCAAAGTAGCCTGCAATATTCGTTGTAATAGGGGAGGTTGATGTTTGAGTCCAGCCAGGATCAGCTGGGTCATAGCTGAAAACAATTACTGCCAAAACAATGCTAAATAAGCATAAAATCATTAGTGTGATCTCTAAAATATAATGTCTGATATTTAAAAGATCTGAATTTTCTACTTCTTCATGATATGGATTAGACAAAACTATTTCCTTCAGGTAAATCGTTATATTGACGCTTTATGCTTCATTGTTTCCATTAGATAATGGCATTATCAATAAGCATTCAGATATTCGTTAGGTTAAGTTTAACATTTTAACTGCTAGGTTGTTAAGTTGTTTTCTATTATTACGATAAGCATTAATTTTCTTAATTTTAATAATGTAAATTATTGTATTTATTACAGCTTGCAAAATACTAAATTCGTTAAATTCTTTAGCTATAGCAAAAAGACTTTGTGTAGCCCCGTTTGAAATAAGTATGCGGTTTTTTATTTTGTTTAAAATCATTGTGTTATTTTGGTTTTTTATGGTTTTATTTGAATGTATTTTATATGGTTTTTGCTTTTTTTCATTAGGATAATTCAGTATAAATTTTTGAAAAAATTAATGGAGTTATGGTGACTGATATTTAACACTATTGAAAATTGAAATTTAGTGATAAAATTAGAGGTATAGCATGTTTTTATGCGTTTTCATAAATTAGGTAATATACAGATGGAAAAAAAATCTCACCATAAATGGCCAATAAGAGTGTACTATGAAGACACAGATGCAGGCGGTGTAGTTTATCATGCAAGGTATGTTGCTTTTTTTGAAAGAGCAAGAACAGAATTATTAAGAGAAAAAGGTTTCTCTCAAATCGCTTTACTTGAACAAGATGTTGCCTTTGCTGTTAGGAAAATGAATCTTGAATTTCATAGACCTGCGGTTTTGGATGATTCTTTGATTGTGGAGACTGTAATTAATAAAGTCAATCATGCTTCGATTCAGTTTCATCAATCGTTGTATAATTCGCAAAACGGTTTATTACTTAGTGAAGCTAATGTTGTTGTAGCCAGTGTAAGTAAACAAAATATGAAGGCAATTAGGTTGCCTGGTTTTATTAAAGTGGGGTTTAGTTGTGAGTAATGACATGAGTATTATTGGCTTGTTTATGCAAGCGGGCTTGTTTGTTAAATTTGTAATGTTGGTTTTACTTGGTTTTTCCATTTCATCTTGGGCAATTATAATTCAACGTACTAGAGTATTAAGCTCCGCAACAAATGATGCAGAGGCATTCGAAGACAGATTTTGGTCGGGAATAGAATTATCTAGATTATACCAAGAAAGTCATGATAGAAGAGACAGTTTGATTGGCTCAGAACAAATTTTTTATTCTGGTTTTAAAGAATTTGTAAGGCTTCATCGTGCAAATTCTGATGCGCCAGAAGCTATCATTGACGGCTCTGCTAGGGCAATGAGAATAGCTATGAATAGAGAAATGGAAACATTAGAAGCGTATATCCCATTTTTAGGAACAGTTGGTTCAATTAGCCCTTATATAGGTTTACTTGGAACAGTTTGGGGAATCATGCACTCCTTTATCTCTTTGGCAGGCGAAAAGCAGGTTTCTTTGCAAACAGTTGCACCAGGCATCGCAGAAGCATTGATTGCAACAGCAATAGGATTGTTTGCTGCAATACCAGCGGTGATGGCTTATAACAGACTAAATCAACGTGTGAATAAACTTGAACAAAATTATGATAACTTTGTTGAAGAGTTTACGGCAATATTACATCGCCAAGCTTTTTCACATAATCCTGCGAAGCAATAATTTATTAAAATAGGATTTAAAAATGTCTCGACGTCGTACAAGATCATCAAAAAGGGAGCTCAAATCTGAGATTAATATTGTACCATTTTTAGATGTTTTATTAGTGCTTTTACTTATTTTTATGGCTACCGCACCTGTAATTAGTCAAAGTGTTGAGGTCGATTTGCCAAATGCGAGTGATTCTTCAGTCGTTGACGCTAGTGAGAATCCTCCTGTTATAGTTGAAGTTTCTGATGTAAATGTTTATGTGATGATAGTTAATCAAGAAAGAAGCAGCCCGCTAACCGAAGCTTTATTAGTGGAAGAAGCTAAACAGCAACTCTTGACAAATCCTCAGACAACTTTCTTGATTGGCGGTGCGAAACAAGTTGAATATAATGAAATCATTAAAGCACTTGATACATTAAGACTTGCCGGTGTAACAAAAGTTGGGTTAATGACTCAACCGCTAAATTAGAATCTACTTAGGTGTTGATGTGACAAATAACTTTTCAAAAAGAAAAAATAGATTTACGCTATCATTCATCTTATCACTTTTACTGCATATTACCTTGTTAGGTATACTTATATTTGCCGCTTTTACCCATGTAATGGATGAAACAGGTAGCGGTAATGAAGGGGCACTGATTGATGCTGTAATGGTAGATATGGATGCAATGAATGCACAAGACATTAGAGCTACAAAACAAGAATCAAGTCGTAACGAAGCGGAAATTGTTCGTGAACAGAAAAACGAAGAAGAAAAAAAAGCATTAGCTGAAATTGAAAAAGAAATCCAAGATAAGCAAAAAGCGTTAGACAAAGAGCTCGAAGCTAAAGCTTTAGCTAAAGAACAAGAGTTACATGCTGCGGCTGAGGCTTTAAAAGCGCAAGAAGAGGCTCAAAAAGCTGCTGAAGCAGAATTGATAGCTGCTAAAGCATTACAAGCTGAATCTCTTAAAAAAGAGGCCGAAGAAAAAGCATTGAAATTAAAGCAAGAAGCAGACGAAAAGCGTAAGCAAGATGAGGCATTAAAAAAAGAAATAGCTAAAAAGAAACAAGAGGAAGAAGCAAAAGCAAAAGCAAAAGCCGAAGCCGAAAAGAAAAAAATAGAAGCTGAAGCCAAGGCTAAGGCAGAGGCTGAAAAGAAAAAAGCAGAAGCTGAAGCTAAGGCTAAGGCAGAGGCTGAAAAGAAAAAAATAGAAGCTGAAGCTAAGGCTAAAGCCGAGGCAGAGAAAAAACGGAAAGAAGCTGAAGCAAAAGCAAAGGCGGAAGCTGAAAAGAAAAAATTAGAAGCTGAAGCAAAAGCAAAAGCGGAAGCTGAAAAGAAAAAGAAAGAAGCGGAGGCTAACGCAAAAAAATCTGGTGACATGGATAAATTAATTGGAGATTTAGCTTCAGGTGCTAATCGTGACGATGGTAAAGGAGCAGCTTTAGGTGCAGGCGGTGGTAATACTGCGGGTAACTCAAATGTGAATACAAGCGGCTATCAAAATGCTGTTATAGCGGTAATAAAGAATAATATGTATGATGCAAGAAAGTTACATGCTAATAAGCAATGTGAAATAGTTATTAGAATTAATCGTGACGGCTCTTTAATTTCAGCTAAAAGACGAGCTGGTGATGATGGACTTTGCCAGCAGGCTTTGGCAGCAACTAATATATCCAAATTGCCAAGGCCAGAAACTGATGAAGTTTATAATGTTCTGAAAAATCAAGATATAGTGCTAGTTTTTAAATACACTAACTAAATTGAATAACAGTAACAAAAAGCATGAATTAAATCTTAATAATTTTTTTTTATATTATGCTAGAATGGACTAAAATGTTTCATAGAAGATTTAGTAATGTATCTCTAGCGTTTTTCATCAGTTTTAGTTGATGTTAATATTAAATTTACAATTGATTTTCAACATAAGTATTAGTGTTGTACTCTATAAGAGGGATAGTCGTAAATGAAAAAGTTTTATTTAATCAGTATTATGATCTTGATGTTATTTGCAAAGATTGTGGGTGCTGAAATTAGGATTCAAATAAGTGAAGATGTAGATGCAGCAAGACCAATTGCCATATTGCCATTTAATTCTGTAGGTGGTGGAATATCAGGCTTAGATGTATCGAACATAATAAGTGCTGATCTTAGGAATAGTGGGAAATTTAGTCCTTTAGAAGCAGGGCAATTCCCACAAAACATTAGTAATGTCGCTGAGATCCAGCCTGCTTTGTGGAGATCACTGGGAGTGGACTCAATTATATCTGGCCAAATCCAACCTGCTTCAGATGGACGATATACATTGACTTACCAATTGATAGATATATCAACTGGTGTACCTAATGTTATGATGCAAAATCAAGCTCAGATTCAAACACAATGGTTTCGCTATGGTGTTCATGCAGTAAGTGATGAAGTATTTGAAAAATTGACAGGCATTAAAGGTGCGTTTAGAACGAAAATTGCTTATGTAGTTAAAACTAATACCTCTCAGTACTCTCATGAGTTAAGGGTATCTGATTATGATGGATTTAACGAAATAACAATACATAAAGCTTCTCAGCCATTAATGTCACCTTCGTGGTCGCCAGATGGAACGAAAATTGCTTTTGTTTCCTTTGAAAATGGACCTTCAGCTGTTATGTTGCAAGATACCCAAACTGGTAATGTAAGAAAAATAGCTTCATTTCCAAGGCATAATGGTGCACCTGCATTTTCACCTGATGGTACTAAAATTGCCATGGCACTTTCACAGACAGGGAGCTTGAATTTGTATGTTATGGATGTTGGATCTGGAAGCTTAAGGCAAATAACTAATGAAAGAAGTAATAGTACTGAGCCGGCATGGTTTCCAGATGGTCAGACATTAGCATTCACATCCGATAAAACGGGACGGCCACAAATTTATAGAACAAGTCTTGGCGGTGGTTCAGGGCAAAGGATTACATTTGAAGGCAACCAAAATCAAAATGCTAGAATTAGCCCAGATGGTAAATTCATGGTTTACATTACATCTTCAGGTGGCCAACAAAGACTAGTAAAACAAACATTCGCTAATAATGCACTGCAGTTTTTAACAAATTCTGATTTGGATGAATCCCCTAGCATTGCACCAAATGGCACGATGGTGGTTTATAGCACAGGTGGTTATGCTTCAAAATTAGGCTTGGTTTCTGCAGATGGGCGATTTAAAACTTCTTTACCCTCTAGTGGAGGACAAATAAAATATCCTGCATGGGGACCTATTGTTGCGAAATAATGGCTTTTAACTTACTTAACGTATAAATTATTACAATATTTTAATAAAGGATTAATTATGAAATTAAATAAATTAAATAAAACACTTTTGGTGATTTTACCAATGTTTGCTTTAGCTGCGTGTAAATCTAATTCTCAAACTACTGATGATGTTTACACTGGTGACGATGGTATGCTAATGGAATCGGGACAGTTACCTGGTTTTGGTGGCGGCAATGAGTTTGGTTCGTTAAGCGACCAGGCTAGAATGCAACTTCAAGATTTGCAAAGAGATAATATTATTTACTTTGGATTTGATCAATATGATATTGGCTCTAATTACATGATGACATTAGATGCTCATGCTGCATTCTTAAGAGATAACCCTTCAATACGTGTTGTGATCGAAGGTCATACGGATGAAAGAGGAACTGCTGAGTATAACATCGCTTTAGGTGAACGCCGTGCTAATGCGACAAGAATATACTTACAGGGACGTGGAGTAAGTGATGAGCAGATGCAAATAGTTTCTTATGGGAAAGAAAAACCTGCTGTATACGGCAATGATGAGTCTGCATTTGCCAAAAACCGCCGTTCTGTGTTAGTTTACTAGTCATATCAATAGAACACGCATATTCTTATGCGTGTTCTTCTCAAAACTCCTCGTTTAGTCAAATTTGCTCCCTCTATAAAATAGTTAGAACAATTATTATTAATAATAGGTGAATTTATGAAAATCAAAAAGTTACTTTTAAGTTATTCGATTACATTTGGATTTGCATTTTTGTCACCATTTGTAATTGCTAATACTACAGATGATAAAATTGCACAGCTAGAACGAATAACAACTGCGCATGGTCAATTATTTTCTCAAATCCAGCAACAACTATCTGCCAATCAGCAAGATATAAGTAATATACGTGATCAAATGGATCAACTGCAATACAAGCTTGATCAAGCGGTAAATAAGCAAGAATTACTTATGCAACAATTTAATCAAATAGTGCCTGAATCAAATTCGGATAATACATCCATACCTAGTGACACTTCAGTAAACACAAATAATAGCCAAAATTCACAGGCTAACACACCAGTTAGCAGAGGTAATGATTTTGAAGACTATAATACTGCAGTAAATTTAATTTTAACTAGTCAAAAATATGATGAAGCTATTATACAGCTTCAACAATTTATCAAAAATTATCCAAAGTCTGATTATTTAGCTAATGCTTATTATTGGCTGGCACAATCCTATTTTAGTACAAATCAAATGGACAGAGCAGCAGAAAATTTTGCTTTTGTAGTTAAAAATTACCCAGATTCAGCAAAAAGTTCAGATGCATTTTTTAAAGTTGGGCAGATACTAGAGAATAAAGGAGATATCGAGAAAGCTAAGGCAGTATTCTCCGAGGTGGTTAAATTATATCCTGGAACAGAATCAGCAAAGAAAGCCCAAGCTAAACTATAATATTAAGTATTTAAAATTTACCAATCACCATAATCCCCCCACCTAATAAGGTGGGGGGATTATGGTGATTATATTTCCGATAAATTCAGCTTGCATGTTTATTGCTCATATTGATTGATCTTTGCGCCATAGTGGATTAAATATACGCAGTTAGATTCAATAATTAGAAAAAAAAGTTGATCATAAATTGAATTTAAGTAAACTAATCAACGTTGGGCCGTTAGCTCAGTCGGTAGAGCAGCTGACTTTTAATCAGTTGGTCGCAGGTTCGAATCCCGCACGGCCCACCAACAAACATAGAATTACTGCTAATTTTTAGTATAAAAAAACCTTCCAAAAAAAGCATTTCCTATTAAAATTATCAATCCTTTATCTAACTAAAATCTATTAACAACTTTCAAATACATACATTCAAAAGAAGTTATACATATCAGAATACCGCTCAAAGTGAAAAATGCTATAAAAGTCGTTCGATTTTTTCATTCTTAAAATTAAGAATGCCATTTGACCGTATTTTTTTGTGCATGTTAGCTATATGAATAAAGCATTAAAATTGATCACACAGGTCAAAAGTTGGCTGATATATAATCATCTTGATTTTAAAATGTTCAAATAGCGCTGATTTTAGCTTGTTTTATTAAATAGATGTTGTATGTTTTCAAAAGTAAGGTATCATACTCTCATCAGTCGCGGGGTGGAGCAGCTTGGTAGCTCGTCGGGCTCATAACCCGAAGGTCGTAGGTTCAAATCCTGCCCCCGCAACCACTGATAAACCTTCAAAAAATCCTAGATGCCTATAATTATACACGTCTACATTATCGAAATTCATAATCACTAGCCAAAAAGTCATAATTAATCACTTTTATATAATAATATCAGTAATTTAAATTAAAAATCTGATAGGAATCACCAAGGAAAATGCTAATTAATCATTTTTTGAATAGCGGAATATAGGGTAAACAGGAGCCAGGTCAACCTTATCCTCAAGAGCAAACTCAACTATTTGAACAGTTAGTTTTCCGAGCGTTAGCTGAAGGGATATTGAGTGAATCCAAAGCCGCTGAATTATTGCAAATAACAGTAATGACGCTTCATAAACAGCGTCAAATGTTGGCTGAGGTGGTGTAGATGTATTTGTTGATAAGTGATGCAGTTCCTTCATTGAACTAAAGTCTGATTGTTCTGGAAGCAGGGCAGATTCTTGAGAATTTCTTCCGCCTGCCTTACCAATTTAAAGTGCCGAAGTCCTATAGAGTATAAACAAAAGTGCTTTCGATAAATTGTACTAAAAAGGGTTGCCATACCAGCTTTACGAAAAACAACAAAAACGAAAGCCATTTTAGTACAAGGAACGCTATGGGCTGTTGAACAGCTTGTAAAACACGGAATCCTTACGGTTGAAGGTGCATTAAACTCTTACAGTAAAATGGAGCAAGCGGGGCGTAGATGACAGTGGGTGCAGGATAAACAACGATTAGAACGCGTTAAATAACGTTTTAAGGTTATCTCATCCGTTCACTTGCAAGCAGGTATACTTCACTCCGTTCTCGTTTGCCTACTGCGACAACGGCAATAATAAGCTCATTCTCTATAACTTGATAGACTAATCTAAATCCAGCTGTGCGTAGCTTGATTTTATAACAATCTTTCATCCCCTTTAATTTAGCAGAAGGGATATGAGGGTCATCTGTACATTTCTTTAATTTTTTGGCAAATTGACTTTGAATAGTCTTATCCAATTTATTCCACTCTTTAAGTGCCTCTTCCCTAAACTTAACCCTATAACTCATAAATAGCTATCCAAATCAACATCCACTAATGGCTGATTACTCCGTTCTTCGACTAATTTAGCTAACTCGTGATCATCCAGCGCTTCAAGCATTTTTTCATAAAGTTCAGCTGGCACGCAATAAAATGCAGGCTGATTTCGATTCAAAATAGCGACTGGAAATCCCTCACCAGAGCTTACAGTTGCCATAGGATTTTTTTTCAACTCACTGACACTAGCACATGTATCACTTAAAATTATACTTGTCATAGACCACCTCATTTGAATAGATTGTTTAATTGTACTAATTTTACACGGCATAAGACCTATTAACAAGTCTTTTCCAGTAAACGGAATTTCATTTAACAATAGGCAACTCCTTCCAATTGGTTGTATAAGCAGGCGATAAAAATTGTCGTTTCATTGCCCAATGTGGGTTAATCCCTTGGCTGGCAAAAAAGTGCATATGTCGCTGTTTTTGGTTCAAGCTATCTAACACATTCATGAGTTTATTGTTTCGTTCGTGGTTATTCAAAATATCAACAGCTTAAATTAATGATGTGACAATAATCACAAGAAAATATGTTAATTAATCATTTTTTGAACAGCGGAATGTAGGTTCAAAACCTTTAATAAAACCGTGGAATAAAAAATTAAATCCTTAATAAAAAATAATATAGTATTTTGTATGAGAAAGAGAATTGTACATATCCATGACTTGATATATACTACTTTCCCGTCCAGTAAGCATATTTAATTGTCTTTATTTTATTACAAATAGATTTAGATAATTAATCTTCCAGCAGGCTTAGTTTTACTTTAATAAGTAATTACAATAATCTTCAGAGTTTAATATGACCACAAAATACGTATTTGTCACAGGTGGAGTTGTATCTTCATTAGGAAAAGGCATTGCAGCCGCCTCACTTGCTGCTATATTAGAAGCTCGTAATCTCCGCGTTACTATGATGAAGTTAGATCCTTATATTAATGTCGATCCTGGAACGATGAATCCAACTCAGCACGGAGAGGTTTATGTGACGGATGACGGGGCTGAAACAGACCTTGACTTAGGGCACTATGAACGTTTCATCAGAACTAAAATGACCCGAAGAAATAGTTTTACGACCGGCAGAGTATATTCTGAAGTACTTAGAAAGGAACGTCGTGGTGATTACCTTGGTGCGACAGTCCAAGTTATTCCGCATATAACAAATGAAATTAAAAATAGAATTTTAGCAGGTAGTGAGGGATATGATATCGCCTTGATTGAAATTGGTGGTACTGTTGGAGATATCGAATCTTTGCCATTCTTAGAAGCGATAAGACAAATGGCGGTAGAAGTAGGGCGTGAAAATACCTTGTTTTTACATTTAACCCTTGTACCCTATATCGCAACGGCTGGTGAAGTTAAAACGAAACCTACCCAACATTCTGTAAAAGAGTTATTATCAATCGGGATTCAGCCTGATGTTCTGATTTGTCGTTCAGAAAAATCAATTCCTTCAAATGAACGTTCTAAAATTGCACTATTTTGTAACGTACCAGAAAAAGCGGTGATTTCACTGAAGGATGTGAATTCAATTTATAAGATTCCAGGTATTTTGAAATCTCAAGGGTTGGATGATTTTGTTTGTGAACGGTTTAATTTTGACTGCAAAGAAGCCGATCTATCTGAATGGGAGCAAGTGATTTATGCAGAAGCTAACCCTAGGGGTGAAGTGACTATCGGCATGATTGGAAAATACGTTGCACTTCCTGATGCATATAAATCCGTTATTGAAGCACTTAAGCATGGTGGACTAAAAAATAGATTAACTGTTAATATAAAGTTAATTGATTCTCAAGACATCGAGACTAGGGGTGTTGAAGAAACGCTCAATGATTTAGATGGCATTCTAATTCCTGGAGGATTTGGTTATAGAGGAGTAGAAGGTAAAATATCAGCTGCTAAATATGCAAGAGAAAATAAAATTCCTTTTTTTGGCATATGCTTAGGCATGCAAGTTGCATTTATTGAATTTGCAAGAAATGTAGCTAAACTTACCGATGCTAGTTCTACAGAATTTGATAATCAGACGAACACACCTGTTATTGCGCTTGTTACTGAGTGGCAAAATGAAAATGGTGAGTTTATACGTAGAAATGATGAGGCTGATATGGGTGGATCGATGAGATTAGGTGGACAATTAGTGAATTTATCAAGTGATAGCTTGACAGCTAAACTCTATGGTAAAACTCAAATTGTTGAACGTCACCGTCATCGTTATGAAGTCAATAACCAATATCTTGAAGGGATAGAGAAAGCAGGCTTAAATATTGTAGGCAAATGCACTAATAATAAATTAGTTGAAATTATTGAGTTACCAGATCATCCTTGGTTTATTGCATCACAATTCCATCCTGAATTTACATCCACACCAAGGGATGGACACCCATTATTTGAAGGGTTTGTTAAAGCAGCTTTTGAAATAGCTAAGCGTTAATAATTCTTAGTTATTTAAGTAAACGAAGTGAGATTTTGATTGATTAATATCAGCAAAATGTTCACATATATTGGCATGAATTAACGAATAAGTGTAAAGTTGTAGGGTGAAATTTTTCTAAGCAATTTTATATTTTTATGTATTTTTTGTATTAACTGTAACTTAACTGAGGAAATCATAATGGCGAAAATCGCAAAAGTAATTGGTCGTGAAATCATTGATTCACGTGGTAATCCTACTGTAGAAGCTGAAGTTCACTTAGAAGGTGGATTTGTTGGTTTAGCTGCTGCACCGTCAGGCGCATCTACAGGATCACGCGAAGCATTAGAATTAAGAGATGGTGATAAATCACGTTACCTTGGAAAAGGCGTTCTTAAAGCTGTTAATGCTGTAAATGGTGCAATTGCAACTGCGTTAGTTGGTAAAGATGCTAAAGATCAGGCTAACATCGATCAAATTATGCTTGATTTGGATGGTACTGAAAACAAATCTAATTTGGGTGCCAATGCAATTTTAGCCGTATCGCTTGCTGCAGCAAAAGCAGCTGCTGCATCTAAGGGCATGCCATTATATGCTCATATCGCTGAATTAAATGGTACTCCAGGCCAATATTCAATGCCTCTACCAATGATGAATATTATCAATGGTGGTGAACATGCAGACAATAATGTTGATATTCAAGAGTTCATGATCCAACCTGTAGGTGCTAAAACATTTAAAGAAGCAGTTAGAATTGGTTCTGAAATTTTTCATCATTTAGCAAAAGTTTTAAAAGCAAAAGGTTTAAATACAGCTGTTGGTGATGAAGGTGGTTATGCACCTAATTTAGAATCTAATGCTGCTGCACTTGCTGCAATAAAAGAAGCAGTAACAGCAGCAGGATACGTATTAGGAACTGATGTAACGTTAGCTTTAGATTGTGCTGCTTCAGAATTTTATGATAAAGCATCAGGCACATATAATATGAAAGGTGAAGGTAAAACTTTCACTTCTAATGAATTTACGCATTATCTAGAAGGATTAGCTAATGAATACCCAATTAAATCTATTGAAGATGGTTTAGACGAGTCTGATTGGGATGGTTTTGCATACCAAACTAAAGTTTTGGGTGGGAAAATTCAGATCGTTGGTGATGATTTATTTGTTACTAACACGAAAATCCTTAAAGAAGGGATTGATAAGGGAATCGCTAATTCAATCTTAATTAAATTTAATCAAATCGGTTCATTAACTGAAACATTAGCTGCAATTAAAATGGCTAAAGATGCTGGTTATACAGCTGTTATCTCTCACCGTTCTGGTGAAACTGAAGATGCAACTATTGCTGACTTAGCAGTAGGTACTGCTGCTGGCCAAATTAAAACAGGATCAATGAGCCGTTCTGATCGTGTGGCTAAATATAACCAGTTAATCCGTATTGAAGAAGCTTTAGGTTCAAAAGCACCTTTTAATGGATTAAAAGAAGTGAAAGGCCAAGCATAAAAAATTTTTTATGTGATTAGTTTTGGCTAAATTCATATCTAAAATATTTTTTTTAAAAAGATCGCAATCTAGCGGTCTTTTTTTTAAGCTTAATTTATGAAGTTTCTATATATCATACAAATAAATATCATAATTGAACGTATATTTATTTCTTTAAGGAAAGATTTTTTTGATTGTTTAATCATCAAATCAGCATTTTTTGTGCAAAGGTTCGCCAATTGAGCATTATTTTATAAAAAGTACTAGACAATGTGCTCTGAAATACGTACTATGCGCTCCGCAACGGCGCGATGCGCCCGTAGCTCAGCTGGATAGAGCGCTGCCCTCCGGAGGCAGAGGTCTCAGGTTCGAATCCTGTCGGGCGCGCCAATGGCATACGGGTATCGTGAAATTGTTATGGTGACTATAGCTCAGTTGGTAGAGCCCTGGATTGTGATTCCAGTCGTCGTGGGTTCGAGTCCCATTAGTCACCCCAAATCAATGTGATTAGATAAATTATTCTTTTCATACATCGGCGAGTAGCGCAGCTTGGTAGCGCATCTGGTTTGGGACCAGAGGGTCGTAGGTTCGAATCCTATCTCGCCGACCACTCTTTCATTAAAATACACTTTCGACAAAGCTACTTTACTCATCTAATCTTGATCCCCATTTTTTATTTGACATATAAAAAAATTATAGTTTTAACTTTTCGCTATGAACTATGCATTTTATTCATTATAATTTTTTTAAAAAATTGCTATAATCAATACAGTATGAAAATGTTTTTTTTAGTTTAATTAATTATCTAATTCTAGGAGTATGTATGCAAGTTGTGATTTATGGCAGAGATAATTGCCCATATTGCGTTAAAGCTAAAGCGTTAGCGACAAAATTAAAAGGAATGATTGATGGATTTGATTTTGAGTATATAGACATCATTGCTAAAGGTCTAGATAAAGAAGACCTAGCCAAAATTGTTAATAAACCAGTTCAAACCGTACCTCAAATCATTTTAGACGGTAAGCCTATTGGTGGTTTTACTGAATTTGATGCCTATGCTAAGGCTAATTTAGGCGCATAAATATATTAAATGCGTGTCTTCTAATAAGCAAAGATTGACACGCCTACTGAGCATCGTAAAATTAACTATTTCACGTATGAAAGGCTTTTAGATGGATAATCGTTGTACTAGCTTTTATCTTAAAAAAATTGAAAATTGCTTTTCTTTACCTCTAAAATTAGCTTTACCCCCATCCTCTTTGCAATCAAATGAGCTTAAATCATTTAAATTATCATTAAAACAAACCCTTAATGAATTTACAGGCTGGCAAATTGAGCTTGTTAAATCACAACTAACGGCTAGAGATGCATCCAGCATAATTACTACCGTACTTGAACACAGAACCAATATAATTGATTCAATTGTTAAACTATGGTTCGATTCATCTTATGCTGATACCAACTCAGAAAGCAAACAATTAACTGTTATGGCTATTGGTGGGTATGGACGTTCCCAGCTATCTATTTATTCTGATATAGATATTTTAATTTTGCATGAAAAGGATGAGATCACTGAACAAGAAGCAAATGAAATTAGTCTGCTTACACAACTATTTTGGGATATAGGGCTCATACCAAGCATTCAAACTTCTTCATTTAAGATATTTTTGACCTTAATGCAAGAAGATATCTCTCTGGCAACAAGTGTTTTATCAGCAAGAACTCTTATTGGAAAAGATAAATATAGCAAGGCGTTAGTTGATTTGGTGCAATCTTCACAACTATGGTCACATGAAGCATTTATTAAAGAAAAATTGCATGATCAAAAAGTTCGCCATGACCGTTATCAGAGTACAGGTTATCATTTAGAACCTGACATTAAACAGAATATAGGCGGTCTAAGAGACCTTCATTTAATCTATTGGGTGATTAGAAAATGTTATAAAGAGTATGATTCACTTGACGATTTATTCAAGTCATCAATGATTACTGAAAAAGAGTTTCATATAATTAGTGAATCTGAAAAAATACTTTTACTCTATAGATTTGCTTTGCATTCAATTCTACAAAGACCTGATGATAGACTTCTGTTTACACACCAAATTAGTATTGTTGAAAATTATCCTTTTTTTCAAAATCTAGATTCTAATCTGCTTACAATGGCAAGAACAAATTTAGTGTCTCACGTAGAGTCTATGATGAAATGCCTTTATCAAAATATGGCAAGTATAAGCTTGCAAACTCGTATCATATACGAAATAGTAAGTGCACCTTTTAGAAATATATCAAATTTAGTTAGTTGCAAGGTGCTATCTGATGAATTTATGCTAAAAATCTATACTAGCGGCATAGATGAAATAAGGTTATCTTCACATGAGAGTTTTTCTAAGTACAATATATTAAGCTTGATGCCAAATCAGCAGTTTACGCCAGATAATTTGATGAGGTTTTTCTATCATTTAGCTGAATATGAAGTGACTTTTGATCACATTGAACTTGAGACACTCAGATCGTTAAATCAGATTTACTCAGAATTTCCTTCCTTTTTAGTTGACTCTTCAAAAGCACGAGCGGACTTTATTAAAATTTTAATGCATCCCAATGCGATAAAATTTGCACTCATTCCTTTACATAAGCTGTGTATTTTATGGCATTACATGCCTAATTGGACACATGTAGTAGGCCTAATGCAGTTTGATAGGTTTCATGCTTATACTGTTGATGAGCATACTTTTCAGGTATTAGCACAAATTGAACTGATGAAGGATGAATCAAATAAAAACTTGGCAAGTATGCTTTATAAAAAACAATCAAAAACTTCCATTTTAACTTTAGCAGGGCTATTTCATGATGTAGCAAAAGGTTTAGGAGGGGAGCACGCTAAAAAAGGAAGAGAGATTTTTGATTTATTTGCTCGGCAACATTCACTTGATTTAGAAATCACTAATACAACTGGCTGGCTTATCGAACACCACTTATTGCTTTCTGTTACTGCACAAAGAAGAGATATATCTGATTTATCAATTATAGCCGAGTTTGCTAAACAGGTAGGGACACAAGAGAGACTTGACTTACTTTATATTCTTACCGTTGCTGATATTAAAGGAACTAATCATACATTGTGGAGTGGATGGAAACAGAGCTTACTAGAACAATTATATCATTTGACTAGTAGCTATTTGACAAAATCCCACTTATTCAAATCGAATTGGCGTCAACGAATAAAACAAAATAAGCATGAGGCTAGTGAATTATTTATCAGCCAATGCAAAAAAATTACCTTAGCTAATATTGTTGATAATCAAATTGTAAAGCACAGCCTATATGATTCTGCACTATCTGAATTACTTGAGACATTTTGGAGGCGTTGCCGAGTCGATTATTTAATGTACCATCACCCTAAGCAGCTCGCATGGCATGCTCAAATGCTTCTTATTCAAGAGCCTTATTCAATAGACAGTTTAGATGATAACTATCGAATTAAAATCATCAATAACCTTCCTCCTGCGGCGATTCATGCAACTAATCAATTTGTCCAAGGTGGAACAGAGTTATTTGTATGGTGCAAGGATAGACAAAATTTATTTGTTGCAATTGTCAGCCTAATGGAACGACGTAATATTTCAGTACTACACGCTCAGATATTTACAAATCGGGATAACATGGCAATGGATAGTTTTGTCATATCTGAAAGAACAGGCACTCCGCTTTCACTTGCTAGGCAGGCTTTGATAAAAAAAGAATTACATCAGTTAGTATTACAAAATGAGCTGCTTGTTACTAAGATAAAGCCTAAAAAACAAGTTGAACATTATTTTCAACATCAGACTGAAATAAAATTTATAGAATCTGATAATATTAGCCGAACCTATATTGAGATTAATGCATTAGATAGACCCGGTTTATTATTCACAATTGCAAATGTTTTTGCACAATTCTCGCTTAGTTTACTTGGAGCAAGAATAACGACAATTGGTGAGCGCGTTGAAGATATGTTTATTATTACAACAAACCAACGGCTGGCACTTGATGAAACATTGAAACAACAACTTAAACAAAAATTATTAACTGAAATAGAGTTCCTTTAAATTAGGTTGATAAAAGCATTACACTAGCATTTTTAGGGTTGTATAATAGATAGAATAATTGTAATTGAAATGAGATTTAGATTCATCAAAACTAAACATCGAGTTGTGTTCAATTTTATATTTGTAACGTCAATTATTCATACGAAATAATAGAGGAAGGTAGCAAAAAGATGATAGACCCTCAGCGTATGGTGACTGTTTTAAAACAGTTACTTAAAGCAAATGGACTCACTTACAAAGATGTAGCGAATGCATTTGAATTATCTGAACCAAGTATTAAAAGAATGATCAACGCGGGTAATTTAACATTATCTCAAATGCAGCAACTTAGTGAACTTGTTGGGTTGTCTGTTATAGAATTACTTCAAAAAGTAGAACAAACTACTCCTAAGATAAAAGAACTATCACTTGAACAAGAGTCAATCTTGGTATCAGATAAACGACTTTTATTAATAGCTTTTTGTGCTGTTAATCACTGGACTATAGAAGAAATTCGTCAACTTTATGATTTCACAGAAGCACAATGCATTCACTATCTTATCAAATTGCATCATATGAATTTGTTAGAGCTATTACCTAATAACCGAATCAAATTGTTAGTTGAACATAATTTTAAATGGCGTAAAAATGGACCTATATGGCAGTTTTTAATGCAAGAAGGGGCGAACTCTTTTTTTAGTCAAACACATATCAAGCCAGAAGAACAGCAAGATTTTGTTTTTGGGATGTTGAGTGCTGAGGCGATTGTCAGAATGCACCTGGAGATGAATAAATTATCTGCAATGATGGCAGGATTACACAGCGCATCACTTAAGCTCCCGATAAAAGATAAAAAGGGGATGTGTATGTTTATGGCGTTAAAAAATTGGGAGCCTGACTCATTTAATCAATTAAGAGTAAAATAGCATTGATTTTCATAAGGTCTCAGAAAATAGAAGTAAGGCTAAGTTAAACAATTTAACCTTACTTTAAAGTGATGACGGTTATTGAGGTAAGCCTTTAGATTGAGGAACTTGCTCGTTGCACACGCTGCTTGATACTTGAGCTAACACAGGATAATTGTTAAAGACTGTTGCATCTTCTTGCTCAACAGTTGTTAATTCTCCTGTTTTTTGTCCAGGTGTAATGTCTCTTACTGTTAAATTTGGGCAATAAAGTCGATATTTAAAATCGTTACTGTTTCCTGACGTTGTATTTTCCACTCTAAAATCTACTATGAATAACCCTTTTGGTTCAGAAGCAGGGTGGTTGCTGCTAATGATGCTTATATTATATGAAGGTGTGGTTGGTGTTTCTACTGTACCTGATGGTGATTCTGCATATAAGCTAAAACAAACACAGGTTGCTATTAAACTACAAATTTTCGCCATATTTTTCATAAAAACTCCTTGTTATGAATAGATCTAATTGGGATCACACTCTCAGTTATATCACTCAAATGTTTAACGATACTCTTCTAGTGATGTTGTGAATATTATCGGTTACACATTGTCAAAAAATAGTATTATTTTGTTAAGTTAGGGCGTTAGATCAATCTCAGTGAAATAATTTTAAAATTCATCTTGACACTTTACTCTACAAGCTTGAGAATTCTGCGCTATTTTTATTAGGCTTGCAATGAGTCTTTTGAACATTTTTGTCTTTAAAATTATTTTTCGATGTACATATTATTAATATTAATGAAACGGAGTGTATTATATGTCTGAAGTGAGTAAACCAGTTGATCCCTCAGCAATTGGTCTTTTTGGGTTAGCGATTGCGACTTTAGTAGCATCATCAGAAAAATTAGGGTTAACTTCAGGGTTATCTTACGTTTTACCATGGGTGTTATTTCTTGGTGGCTTTGCACAATTAATCGCAGGGATTTATGACTATAAAAAAGGCAATGTATTTGGTGCAACTGCATTTTTAGCCTTCGGACTTTTTTGGTTAGCGATCACTTTCACTTGGCTTATGGGACTTAATGCATTAGGTGATTCTCTATTTAGTAATATTGATACAAAAGAGCTAGGATTTGCGTTTTTGGGTTATTTGATTTTTACTATTTATATGACAATTGGTGCACTTGAAACAAATAAAGTCCTCTTTACTATATTCTTCTTTATCATCATATTATTTGTCGGATTAACGTTTAGTACATTTGGTGTAATGGTCCATGAGATGAAATTACTAGCAGGTATTGCTGAGCTTATTGTTTCACTGCTGAGCTTTTACGCCTCAGCTGCGAATGTATTAAATATTCATTTCGGTAGAACTTTTTTACCAATAGGTAAACCATTTGGCATTATTAAAAAAGTTGATTAAGTCTTGAACTCGATAAAATTATTACTTGCACCAATGGAAGGCGTACTCGATCCACTTGTTCGAGCACTGCTAACACGAATTAATCCTTACGATCTCTGTATTAGTGAGTTTTTAAGGGTTACTGACAAGGTGCTGCCGAGTAAGGTCTTTTATCGATATTGCCCAGAATTATACCAAGGTGGCTTAACTTCAAGTGGTACACCTGTTAGAGTACAATTACTTGGGCAATCGCCTGAATATCTTGCTGAGAATGCTTATAAGGCAATAGAACTAGGTTCTCACGGGATTGATTTAAATTGCGGGTGTCCTTCAAAACTTGTCAATGGGCATGGGGGCGGCGCGACTTTACTCAAAACCCCCGATTTAATTTATCAAGCAGTATCGCATATGGTGCGTGCAATACCAGCTAATCAGGTGGTAAGTGTCAAAATTAGGCTTGGGTGGGAAACTGATAAGCATGCTTATGAAATAGCCGATGCGGCTTTCCAAGGTGGTGCAAAGCTATTAACTGTGCATGGTAGAACAAAACAAGATGGTTATCAGGCAAATAAAATAAACTGGCCTGCCATTGCTAATATCCGAAAAAAACTGCCAATAGATGTTGTTGCAAATGGTGAAATTTGGGATAGAGCCTCTGCTGAGCGCTGCTTATTAATAACAGGATGCCGCTCGCTTATGATTGGAAGAGGGGCGCTTGCAACGCCTAACTTAGCCGAAGTCATTAAGCAAGATGTACCTAACTTGGAATGGAGAAAAGTGATAGCATTATTTATTGATTATTTTGCCTTGGAAAAGCCAGGCGATAATGGTTTATACCATATGGCAAGGACTAAACAGTGGCTCAATTTTCTTAGAATAACGTATCCTGAGGCTCAAGTAATATTCAGCCAAATTAGGCCAATGCAGCAAATTAAAGATATTCAAACCACTTTCCTCGCAGCTCTAAGTGATATGAATCGCTAATAACATGTAATTACATTCTCTATTCTATTTTTAACATGGGAGATGTAATTCACTTATTAAACTATTGATTGTTAAATTTTATTTTGGTGGTTTGGTTATATTCTAATAGATTACCTAAAAGAGCTGATATATTGAAATAATTAATCAATTGTTATCGCAACTACATATAGTTAGCACTTTGTTTCTAACGTCCACTTATTTGATTAATTGATATCAATTTGATAGATTGTTACTTAATTTGACATTCAATTTTAACTTGGTGCTGGATAAAAAATATAATTAAGAAAATTAGAATTTAACTCAATAGCATATATATTAATGTTATTCTTTTATCTTTATTTAGAATATCTTATCTTGATTTTTATCGCATTGTTATATCGGTTTCAGCTAAGAAAAATAAATATTAATTCATCAGAGGAAGATAGTATATGACAGCCGCTCATACCACCCATACGTTTTTTAGTCGAACAACCCATGTTGCTTTAGATATTCAAGCACCTATTCAATTAATTTGGAACGTATTATGTGATGTAAATGAATACAATAAATGGAACCCTACCATTATTGCAGGAAGAGGGAATTGTCAATTAGGTGCTAAGATAGAGCTTATAACAAATTTAGCGCCAACAAAAACTTTTCGATTGACGGTTAAAGAGTTTAATCCGACCAGTAAACTTGTTTTAGGTAATGCGATGGGTAGTAGAACTATAGTTCTCACTCAAACAGGGGAAATCGTCTATTTTACTATGACAGAGGTAATTAAAGGACCTCTTTTACCGCTATTCAAACGTTTTATACCCCCATTCGATGAATCATTTGATATTTTTGCACTGAGTTTGAAAACCTTCTGTGAAAATCAATCCTAGCGAAATGCAAATTTTTTATTAATATAAAAAGCCAAATTATTTTTCTGATATTAGTAACACTTAATTAGAGAACTTGATCAAGTTATTTATTTCGTAAACGTGGTTAAATGCTATGAGTACATTTTGAACGACTCTTTTTTAACTTCTGTTTTGGAGATAATTATGCGGTTAAACCATCTATATCTTAGTTTTGTTAAATCAAACATTTCATTTGTATTATTTCTATCTACAGGTTTACCTTTTGCGCTGTACAGCGCAACAGCCCAATCTGATGAAACAATCAATATTAAGTCATTAACTTTCCCTATTTTCTCTCAAGTTGAAAATGAAATAGGGCATTTCCAATCCAATCAAACTTTAGAAAAAGGTCAGGTTGCGTTGACTTTTGTACCTTCTAAGGCACTAATTAATCAATATACAGGTTTATCTGATTGTTTGATGCCAACAGGTATTCCAAAATTAAATACACCAATCTCTTTACAAAAATGTGATGAACAAAACATGTCAAGCTGGAGAGTCTTCAGAGCAGGTGATTATACGGCATTAATTGATTTTAGGAGTGGTACACCAGTTTTAACATTGAAGGTTAAAAATGCAGCAAATAAAGTTGCTAAAAATGTAGTTTGTCCTGTCTGGAATAAAGGTCCAATTAGTATAAATGTAGAAGGCGTATTTGAAGAGGGCGAAGTGATAAGAGATGCTTACAGTGGAGAGACAGCTGTAGTGGTAAATTCTAAAGTAACGTTTACTCCACATGTAGATAGTAATGGTTTGATATTATTAGAGTCAATGAAAGTAGAAACGACTAAACCTCAGTTTGATTGGCAAAATGCCACGATATATTTTGTTATGACCGATAGATTTGAAAATGGTAACCCAGAAAATGATATTAATTTTGGTCGTTATAAAGATGATGGTTTAGAAAATATTGGTACTTTTCATGGTGGCGATTTAGTTGGATTAACTCAAAAATTAGACTATTTAGAGGCATTAGGCGTGAATTCAATTTGGATTTCTTCTCCATTAGAACAAATGCATGGCTGGGTTGGTGGTGGGAACGCAGGGGATTTTCCTCATTTTGGCTATCATGGGTATTATACGTTAGATTGGACTAAATTAGATCCAAATATGGGTACGAATGAGGATCTTAAAGCGTTAGTTGACAAAGCACATAGTAAAGGAATACGTATTTTGTTTGATGTTGTGATGAACCATACTGGTTATAATACCCTTGCCGATATGCAACAATTTAAATATGGCGCTTTATATCTTAATGATTTTGAAATTGAATCTCAATTGGGTGAAAATTGGGGAGATTGGAGACCTCAAGAAGGGCAAAATTGGCATAAATTTAATGATTTAATTAATTACTCACATAAAACTGCTTGGGATACCTGGTGGGGTAAAAATTGGATTCGCAGTGAACTCGGAGATTATGACCCATCTGGTTTTGATGATATTACCATGTCTTTAGCTTCACTACCTGATATTAAAACAGAATCTAAATTGCCAAGTGGTCTACCTGTTTTTTACGCCAATAAACCTGATACAGCAGCGGTGGAAATTAAAGGTGCTACACCAAGAAAATATCTTATTAACTGGCTTACTCATTGGGTATCAGAATATGGAATTGACGGGTTTCGAATTGATACTGCAAAACATGTTGAAAAAGAAGCATGGCTTGAATTAAAAAATAGTGCAATAGCTGGATTAAAAGAATGGAAATCTAATCATCCAGATCAAAAAATAGATGATTTAGAATTTTGGATGACGGGCGAAGCTTGGGGACATGGTGTATATAGAAGTGATTATTTTGACAATGGATTTGATTCAATGATAAATTTTGATTTTCAAACAAAAGCCAAAGAATCATTAGCTTGTTTTGGGCAAATTGACCCTGTTTATGATAGCATGAGTCAAAAATTGAATCAGCCTGATATCGCTCATTCTGAAGAGGGCTTTAATATGCTTAGTTACCTATCTTCTCATGATACTGGCCTATTTTACAAAGATCACGCTAAAGAAGATGTTTCAAAGCAAAAAATAGCTGCAAATTTATTACTGCTTGCACCTGGTGCAGTGCAAATCTATTATGGTGATGAAAGTGCCAGGCCATTTGGTCCAACGGGTTCTGATGCAATGCAAGGGACTCGTTCTGATATGAATTGGCTAGAGCTTAAAAATGACAAGCAAAAACAATCATTACTATCACATTGGCAAAAAGTATCTCAATTTAGGCAGATGCATCCCTCTATAGGGGCAGGTATTCATACAGGGTTATCTGCAGAAAATTATTATGCTTTTAGTAGACAAAAAGGGAATGATAAAGTAATGGTGGTGTGGGTGGGTAATCCCTCTGAATAATAGGATGCGTAATATTCACGTAATATTCAATTGGTAATTTATTAAAACCTTGCCCTTTAGGTCGAGGTTACCCAATTTTGCAAAATTAAATTCATACGATAAACTATAACACGAATAATTAAATAGGAGGGCTAATGGATCAAAATACGAATATAGAGCATTTAGGATCTGGACGTGTTCCTGATTTGATAGAGGATGAGTTAGAGGTTACAACCTTAGAAGTGAATGATGATGCATTAAAACTCGAAACCTTTCAAGAAACAGATATGGTGGAATGGGTAGATATCATAGCAATAGATGAAGTTACTGGCGAGCAAGCTGTCATAGGACAATCTACAAGAAGTGCAATGAGACTTCATAAGCTACTTCATAAAGCAACCTATTTAATCGTGCATGATAGCAATAATAATATACTGGTTCAAAAAAGAACGATGAATAAAGATTACTATCCAGGTTATTGGGATGCAGCAGCTGGTGGAGTTGTTCAAGAAAATGAAGATTGGTATGTGAGCATGAAACGTGAAGCAGAAGAAGAGCTTGGTATAACTGATATTCCATTTGTTGATCATGGAGAATTTTATTTTACTGATGAAGAACATTATATCTTAGGGCGGTTATATAGTTGCATCGCCACAGGACCTTTTGCTCTCCAATCTAGTGAAATAGAACAGGTTGATTGGGTTGGAACAGACGATATTTTTAACAGGCAGTCAGAGTTTACCCCTGATTCCATATTTGCACTTACAAAATGGAATAGCCGAAACGATTTATCTTAAATGTATAAAGAAACTGAATATGAAAACCATTAAACCAATAGAGTTTAAAGCGTCACGGGCCTGGGAAGCGTTAGATATCGCAAATATGGGCGGTACGACTTGCAGGCTTCATTGGACTGATAAGCCTTATCACTGGCATATAAATGATGGCGAAGAAGTTTTTGCAGTTATGACTGGGATGGTTGATATGCATATTAGGCGTGATGGCAAAGAGGAAGTCATTAGGCTTGAACAAGGAGATATTTTTTTTGCTGGTATTGGCGATGAACATTTTGCTGAGCCAATTGGTGAGGCTCGTATTCTTGTCATTGAAAAAGAAGGCAGTGTATAACTTTAATTTTGCTACTTAACTAAAATACAATAAGGAAAATTAATGGAGCAAACCACCATTACTTCAAACAATAATTCACCTATCCTTGCCAGTAAAGGTAGTAGAATATTTGCAAGTTTGATTGATTTTTTTATCTCACTACTCATTGGTATCCCTGTAGTCTATTTTATATTTATTATTTTTAAAGACCCAATAATTGGTGGAGATGTTGCATATGATGATATCTACCAAATTCTATTTATATTCTTTTTTTCACCTGTAATATCAATTACTTTTATATGTCCTATTTTTGAGTTTCTTGCAAGCATTGGTAAGAATACCAACACATTAGGAAAACGCTTGGCAAATATAAAGATTATTAATAAACAAGATGGAAGGATAAAAAAAAGAAATCTTCTAATGCGTAGTTTGTTGAAAATACCCTACTATATTTTATGTATGACAGCCATATACGCTAATATTGTAATGGGTTTTATAGTTGGTGGAATGATGTTGCTCATTATCATTCTTTTATTTATCTTTGTTTTTTTAGGTAATAGCACGAACCAAGGCTTACATAATAAGTTAGCAGGTACATCTATTATCTGTAGTCAAAAAAAATAGTTCAATATTTTTTGACTACATCACAGGCGAATTCGAATTATATTTAGCTTAATTTTGTCTGGTATGTTTGTTAATCGAAATGCCTATTTCAACTAATTTTTTTAAAATGGCTTTGTCTTCGCTTCTCCTTCCAGTAGGTTCAATCCCGATGAAATTTTCCAACGATGGCGGAATATCATTTGAGATTAAATTATTAAAGTCAAATTCAGGTAAGCGGTCTAAGCTTAGAGTACGTAGTTTCTTTAAGGAATCAAATCCAATCAACTGATTCAATAATTTGCACTGTTTTACTCTGACTGTGGTTAATTGTGAAGCGGGTGCTAAATTTAAAGAGGTTACCTTTGCTTGTTGTTCGACTGATAACTCTAATAATTGAGCAAAACATGTTAAATCCAATCCTTTTAAGCCTTTTATGTGGCAAATATCTAGTGATGTAAGTGCTTGGTGATTTAATTCAGTAAGATTTTCTCTGCTGCCAAACCAAATCTTGAGCTTTTTAAGTGCAGGTAGTTCGTTTAAGGGTGTTAATTCTGTTTTGTGAGATAGTCCATATAACCATACATCAGCTAACGTTTTATGATGTTTTAAATGATGCAGTCCATTTGCCTTATTATGTATAGATAATTGGTTGAGATTACGATATTCAGAAAGAGGGGCTAAATCTACCCCCTTTTTCTTCAGCTGGCCAATACTTAAGGATGTGAGTTTGTGCAAATTAGCTAATTCAAGAATATTCTCTGGCAGGCCATTTGAAATCAATAATTCAAGCGAATTGATATTCTTAAGACTGCTTAAGGCTTCAGGAGTATGTAAGTCATCAACGCTTATTCTTATTAAACGTGCATCAGGTAAATAATCTAAATATCTGGCATTAAATCCTTTTTCTGAATGATGCGTGTGAAATGCAATTCTTATTCTGTCTTTATATTTCTTGCATATAATATTGAGAGTCTTTAATACATCTATATTATAGGAATAGCTACCAGAAAAATTAATAGTAAGCGCCTGCCTACCAAATGGCATGATTTCATGACCATTCATGATTTTATCAATTAAATCGGTATTTAGTTTTCCAATGGGGGGATCAGTAAATTGCTCGTGAATCTCAAAGTGCTTAGATGTATTAGCATTAATGTGTGAAGGCATGATTAAATTGTTCATATATTAATATTACCTGCATTTTAGGAACAGTTAAGTTGGGTTGAAAATGCTGACGTTCTTTTATTATATCTGCAATCATTCTATTAATATAACTAATCGGATTAATTATATGCAGTGTTGTGTCAATTACAAGAAGATGCATTGCTAAGATTTTTTCATGAATAAAATAAGAATAGTCGATTATACAGGGTAAGTGATAATACATTGCTAAAATTATCCCCATATCATTATAGTTATTAATTAAACGTTATCTTATAAGCTAGGGGCTCTCTGATTTCACAAATAAACAATCCTTGCTAAGTCCATTACACTCAAGTGATTGATTGTAAAGTATTAAAAATAAATCAAATTTAAGTGTTCCTTTATTGAGCACTTAATCGTAATCCTTTATATATCTGTATGCCAGACTATTATGCATACTTTATTCACAGAGTTATACACAGAAAACGTGAGTAAATTAAGTTTTTCTAATGATATTTTGATCAAACTAGTTAAGTGAATCTATTTTGATCGATTAAGCTAGCATTAATCATTTCTAATTGCTTCAATTAATTGTTTTATCCACAGGGATATTCATTTGTATTGAATAAGGCAGGGGAAATAGCCTAAATTACATTTATTTCTTTCGATAAAGTCAAGCCAGATTGACTAAAAAAATAATCTTTATTACTTGACAACTATAAATGTTATCCCCAAATGTAATTTGATGTGTGACTTGATTTAGTTACAACACATATAGACTGATTTTTTTATGATAAAACTAATTTTTAAAGATGGATTTAGTTTAAGTTGCTGTATATTAATACTAATTTAATTTGCAAATTTATGGGGTTATTTATTGTTCGAATGATGTCAGGTCTTATTTTATGGGAGTTTGCTGATGTTGTTAAATGGATATGCACAGAGTTACCCACAGGTTTAGTGAATAAGTTTAAGAACTGTAGTCAAATAATTAATTATTTTTTTATTCACAATTTGATATAATAATTTGTGGATAAAATGCACATGTTATGTGGGTTATCTCACAGAGAAAAGCCAATTAAATGACAATAAATAACCTAATTTAACAGGGTACAATATGAATAAAATGAATAAAACACTTATTGCAAGCATACTTACTAGCGGCTGTTTAGCATTTGGTATATTTTCCTCAAATCTATTCGCAAATCAGGTATCTGGTGAATTTTTATTATCAAAAGAAGAGATGCAAGATATCGCAAGTCCAACAAAATTATCTCATCGAATATTTTATGCTGAGCCATCTAAAGGTGCAGATGCAGCTTGGTTTGACGCAGTTAAGAAAGGGGATTTAGCGACTGTAAAATCAATGGTAGAAGCGGGACAAAATATTGAAGCCAAAGATGAAGCTTCACTCGGCCAAACTGCTCTCGGCTGGGCTGCATTTATTGGCTATGAGGATATGGTTAAGTATTTAGTTGCGCAAAATGCCGATCTATTTGCTACTGATAGAGCAGATGTTAAGAATTCCTTAAAATCTGCTGTACTTGGGAAAAATGTCAATGTAGTGAAGTATCTCTATGAATTACTCAAAGATGAAGTTGATTTGAATGAACAAGAAGCAGATGGTGAAACCATGCTAATTGTAGCTGCTAGTAATGATCGTTTAGATATAGTTAAATTTTTACTAGAAAATGGTGCTGATATATCGGTTATCAGTGAACCTAAACAGCAAAATGCGTTAACGTTTGCTTGTAAAGGCGGTTATCAAGAAGTTGCTGATTATTTAATTTCTAAAGGTGCAGTTAATTTTAAAACAGGTAAGCCTAGCTGTGATGCTAATTAATGCTGAATAGCTTAAAAAAAACAGGTGTTTTGAAGCTGTAACCGATATTCAGGGTTAATGAATTCTATTTTATTACTACTTTTACTATCCTAAGTGATCTAGTTTGAAATTAACAAAAAACTGATATCGGCTCTTACTTGTCTAAATTGGGCATGGTACATTTTATTTTGCCATGTTCAATCTCATTACAAATATATTCGTCCATTCGCGCAAAATAGCATGAGAGGTTCTCGTGTGGTATATGCTAAAGTTCTACCATAGGCATACCTGCTAAGTTACTATAGGATAATATTGTAGGATTATATACAGGCCAGTAGAAGGAATGATACTTATGAGCGGATTTCTAAAGAAATGATGTAATAAAATTACACTTAAACTTGAAATCGCTAATGGCAAATAATGATTAATCCCAGCTTGAGAACTAGGTAAAAAGCTATAAAATACCAGTATAATCATAATGCCAGGTGGCATCATAAATCCTAAATAATCGATAAATTTAAGTTTTTTATTTTTAAGTAATAAAAAGGGAAGTGCTCTTAAGACGAAAGTAATGATTGCCATTATTGCAATGATGCTAATTAAATAAGTATTATTCATGCCTTAGTCTCTTGTTCTTTTACGTTATTCTTAAATGTAAAATTGTAGTGAATCACTAAAAAAACAAGATAAGTGGCAATTGCTAAACTTAGAAATTGCTTTGGCAATACCCAAAATGCGACTAGCGCAGCTGTTAACCCTAATATCAAAGATAAATTAACAGTTTTACGATAAAAATGCTCTTGAGCTAAAACAATAAATAATGCAGTTAAAATAAATTCAATGCCTTTAATTGGTTGGTTTAAAATCGAATTAAGTGAAAGACCAATTATTGTTCCTAAAATCCAATATGACTGATTTAAAAGTTGTACTGTAAAAATATAATTCTCAGATCGTTTTTTATGGTTTTGACTTGCCAATAATGAGTAGGTTTCATCAGTTAATGCAAACATCGCATACCACCTTTTAAAAGGCGTTTTAATTGATTTCATTGGAAACGACAAACCATAAAAAATATGTCTGAAATTAATGATAAGCGTTGTCATTGCGACTTCAGGTAGCGGCATAACTGCTGTGACCATATTGGCCGCAAAAAACTGTAATGCACCAGCATAGATAGTAAAACTCATTAGCAAAGCAAAATACCAAGGTACGCCTGCATTACTAATTAAAAGCGCATAAGCAATACTTAATGGAATGTAGCCCATACCAACAGGGAAGGTATCTAATAGGGCTTGATGAATTGTCTTAGATAGTATTGTTGATGACAAACGATAATCCTTATAAAGCTAAAAAAGTTAAAGAAATAGATGAACTAAAAATTAAATACTATGGATTATTATTCATTTTTAACTGCACCAACCATTGGCCCAACAGAAAACCAAGTGGAAATGGTTGAAAGAGGCGGGGCATATAGTGTTGAGATTTTACCATCAAAATAAAGTGCATTTGGTGTTTTAAGAATATCACGGAAAAAAGTGGCAAAATCATAAAAATTAATGGGTTGTTTAGTTATGACAAAATAAGGTTTTCCTTGTCTATCTATGCCAACACCATTACGAATAAATTTGGAATCACTATTTTTTATAAATCTTGGATGGAGTTGATTATTAATCACGAGCATAGGCCCTGATTGTGTAGCATACATAGGGTTAACATTAGAGTCTGTATAGTCTTCTGTTGTTTGAATTTGGTACTCAAAAGTACCATTTTCAAGTTTTGAAAAATGAAAAACACCATTTGGCATTAAATGGAAATTACCTGGACCAGGTTGAGTGCTGATTGGGCTAAGTTGCTTACTATTTTCGATGTAAAGACCAACAGGCGACAAATCATCATGGTACATCCCCGCGTTCATTAAAAAAGAAAAAGTGTGGTCAGATGATTTTGCTGCATTTCTAACTGATTTAAATGGGATATTTTGATTATTTTTCCATACTAATACTGGATGTTCTAAGTTTTTATCAATTGTACAGACAATAAAATCATTTTTATTAAAAGATAGGCTTTCACATGCAGCCATGACAGTTTGACTAATAAGTAATAGACTCATAACAATAAAAGAATAGGGGCGTATCATATTTTGCTGTTTCCTTTTTCTTAAATAACGATAACATGGTATGTCAAGCAACAATATACAATTTTTTTTACGTTAATCAAATCATATATAAATGATAATTGAACAAGTAGGGTAATTAACGTGTACAATAGACGAATATAACTTGAACTTACTTATTTTTAGAGGCCATATGTCTTCTCATTATTTAAACAATCAAACTGAGCATTACACAAAGCTACTTGGTACGCTTAGAGCTGTCAATACCACGCGTCTTATTTTTTTACTAGCAGGGTTTTCTATGGCTGCATGGGCACCGATTGTTCCATTAATCAAAGATAAATTGACTCTTAGTGATGATATATTAGGCTTATTATTAATTAGTTTAGCAGTCGGCTCTTTAGCTATGATGCCTTTGGCAGCTTTTTTAATTGAAAAATTAAGCTGTAAAAAAGTGATTTGTTTGGGCTTTTTAGTTGTCAGTTTGACTTTGCCGCTATTAATGTTTGCTCCTAATCTGATTTTTATGCTGGCAGTATTATTTTGTTTTGGAGCAGGGCTAGGTTTAGTCGATATTGCAATGAATACCCAAGCGGTATTATTAGAAAAAGCTTCCCCTAAGCCCATTATGTCAAGTATGCATGCTTTTTGGAGTATTGGAGGAGTAATCGGTTCTACAATTGTAACAACATTATTAGGTATTAAAATTGATCCGTTATTAACCTTATTGATCGCAGTTATTTTAATTATTTTTGCATTTGTACCGTTTATTAAAAATTTGCTTCCAAAACAAATTGAACCCTTAGATGAAAATGGTCAGATAAAACCTACAGAAAAAACTCCTTTTATTGTACTCCCGAAAGGAATTGTTTTATTGATAGGGATACTGTGTTTTATTCTTTTTTTAGCTGAAGGAGCAATGTTAGATTGGAGTGCTATTTATTTAAATCAATTTAGAGATGTACCTCTTAATATTAGTGGATCTGGTTTTATTGTATTTTCTATTGCCATGACAGTGGGACGCCTTACCGGTGATTGGGTGGTTGCTAGCCTAGGGCGGTTTAAAGTGTTATTTTGGGGAGCTTTACTCTCTGCATTAGGGTATTTATTATTGATTGTTGTACCCATTCATTTTGTCTCTTTTATTGGTATTACGTTAATCGGAATCGGCGCTTCGAATGCTGTGCCTATTTTATTTACTGCAGCTGGTAATCAAAAAGAGATGCCTGCACATCTCGCAATTGCAGCTGTAGCTATGGTAGGGTATGGTGGTATGTTGATTGGCCCTGCTGCGATTGGATTTATTTCTAATCAAATTGGATTAGATAAGGCTTTTTTCCTTATTTCTTCTTTGTTGCTTATCGTTGTTTTGTGCAGTAAAAAAGTGACAAGTACAGTAACAAAAAATGAGTAAGTAGAAAAAGTTAAACACATTAAAAAGCTAACTTCTTAAGATAACGATAAAATTAGGTAATATCTGAAAATAAGCATGCTAATACCGTCTAAAACAACAAAACCACTTGCACCTGCAAATACAATTACCCGCCAAAGGTTAATTGAATTGTTAGAGTCAAAAAAACGCAGCGACTTGATTCTTTTACAAGCACCCGCAGGATTTGGAAAAACAACATTAATTTCTCAGTGGGTCAAAACATTAAATCAAATAGGCTGGTATGCTTTAGATGAAAGCGATAATCAAGTTGAACAATTTGCGAGTTATTTCATTAGTGCGATTATAGATGCCACGCAAGGGGCAATCAACAAAACAGCAGCATTAGTGACTAAGCATCAGTATGCCTCGTTAAATGCACTTTTTGCACAACTTTTTGTTGAGTTAACGGAAGTGAGTGGGCCTGTCTATTTGGTTTTAGATGATTATCATCTTATCACGAATGATGAGATTCATGGGGCAATTCGGTTTTTTTTAAGGCATAAGCCGGCACATATAACCTTAGTGATGCTGACTCGGACATCCCCTCCTATAGGAATTGCTAAGTTGAGGGTAAGGGGGACCTTACTTGAATTAACTCACCAACAACTAGCATTTACTCCGGAAGAAACCACGCTTTTTTTAAATCAACAGTTTCAGACCAATTTACCTATTTCGTCAATTAAACCAGTGTGTGATTCAGTCGATGGCTGGCCAACTGCATTGCAACTTATCGCCATAAAAGCTCAAACAGAACAGATATCGATAGATAAAATTGAAACACATTTATCAAATGCACTAGTCGATAGCCCAATTGGTGAGACATATCTAAGTGATTATTTGTATGAAGAGGTTTTTGAACCATTAGCCAGCGAGATAAAACATTATCTCATGTGCGCATCGATTTTAACCGTTATGTCAAATGAGCTCTGTAAGCGATTAGTTACTGTCACTTTGACGGATAATAAGGAAAAAAATCAAGCACGCATAGGCTATCAAGCTGAACTTATCTCTTCTATATCTTTAGAATCGCTAGAGCAGCAAGGGTTATTTATTTATCGTAAAGCCTCTTATGAAGATAAAAACGCTACACAGAAACAAACAGGAATGAATGAAACTGATTGGTTTGGATTTCATCCCCTATTTGCTTCTTTTTTGCAAAAACAAGCAATCAAACGAATCCCAGATTTTATTGAGCAATTACATATCATAGCAGCGCAATTTTGGCTTGAAATTAATGTGCCACTTGAGGCTATCATGCATGCAAAGCAGGCCGCTGAACCTGAATTATTGATAACTATCATGCAAGAACATGCTTGGGATTTTTTTCACAAGAGTAAATTGACATTATTAGAATCTTGCTTCAAACGTTTATCGCCATCTGAACTAATTGGCTATTCTGATTTGGTTCTTTTAAATGCATGGTTAGCACAAAGTCAACATAGATATGATACGGTCGGTCAAATTTTAAATGAAGCTGATGCAAAGCGTAAAGAGCTTGGCATACAATTGGACAAACAAGCTCAAGGGTGTGTTGATGCATTAAGGGCTCAAGTGGCTATTAATCTAGGCGAAGTAAAACTGGCACGGAAATTTGCTCATGATGCATTAGAGAAGCTTGATATCGAACTTGAACATCCTAATTTAATTGATAAAACAGGGTTGATATCGCTTGTGACATTTAGTCGAATAGTATCTCACTCAGTGATAGGTGAAGTATACCACTGTGAAGGACAGTTAACGGCTGCGCTTTTGAGTATGCAAGAAACGATTGTATTGGCTAAAAAGCACCAAACTCACCATTATGTCCTTTGGTCTATCATTCAACAAAGTGAAATTCTGATGGCTCAGGGGCACCTAGAGTTAGCTTATGATTTGCAAACGGCTGGATTTGAATATATCCATGAGTTTTATTTAGAACAATTACCATTACATGAATTTTTATTACGCATCAGGGCCCAATTATTACTCTCCTTAGGTAAAATTGATGAGGCTGAATCAGCAGCAAGACAGGGGCTTTTAGTACTCAGTCATTATCAACCTCAAAAGCAACTCCAGTGCTTAGCGATTTTAGCACGGTGCGGTCTTGTAAGGGGCGCGCTGAATCATGCACAAACGATACTACTAAGGTGTGAATCTTTAATACAAAGTGATTTTTATCACCAAGATTGGGTACATAATGTTGACAAAGCACGGGTAATATTTTGGCAGTTAAGCCAAAATACAATTGCAGCAAATAATTGGTTACTCAATCAAACAACCTTTATTGAAAAAGCTGGAAATCATTTCACGCAGGGCCAATCCCAAAATATTGTGAGAGCAATGATCTTAGTTGGTAAGTATGAAGAAGCAAATACCATTTTAGATGAACTTCTTAATTTCGCCAGTAAAAACAAATTAGTGAGTGATCTTAATCGAAATTATATTCTACAGGTACTGCTTTATTATAAAACTGGCCAAGTAGAGCTTGCAAAGCAATCTTTAATTTATGCTCTTGAACTAGGAGTGAAAACAGGGTTTAGGAGTGAGTTTATTATTGAAGGTGAGCTGATGCTTGAGATGTTAAATTCGATTACTCAAACATCAAACAGTATGAAAATAATAGAGAAAGATACTCAAACATTTGCCTTGTCATTAAAAATTAAACTAGAAGAAACCTTTACACCAGATATTGTTCAATTCGATGAAACGTTAGTTGAAATGATTTTATCTCATCGAAATGTTCCTGAAATACTATTAATTAGCCCTCTTACTATCCGGGAATGGCAAGTACTTGGTTTGATTTACTCCGGTTTAAGCAATGATGATATTTGCAATAAAATTGAGGTGGCGATGACAACCTTAAAAACACATATTCGCAATATATATCAAAAGATTAATGTATCGCACAGAGCTGAAGCGATTAGTTTTGCTGAAAACTTACTCAAATTAAAATGATATCAATTGGATAAACCATAAGCGATTTACGTTTTAGGCAAATCGCTTATGAATGTTATGATTAAATCGCGGATTTAAGCCATTAACTAAATAACGCTATAGCAAAAATGGATAATTTAATTATTAACGCATTTAAAATATCGATTAAAAAAGCACCCACCATCGGTACAATAAAAAATGCCATATGAGAAGGACCATACACTTTTGTAACAGCTTGCATGTTTGCAATCGCCGTAGGCGTTGCTCCTAATCCAAATCCGCAATGTCCCGCTGATAACACAGCCGCATCATAGTTTTTACCCATTACTCTGAATGTGACAAAAATAGCGTAAAATGCCATTAGCATGCCTTGAGCTGCTAGGATAATTAACATAGGTAACGCTAGATCAGCAATTTCCCATAACCTCAAACGCATTAATGCCATAGCAAGGAAAAAAGATAAGCTCACATTTCCAAGAATGGAAATGGATTTTTCAATCACGGTATAAATTCCTGTTAATGCTAAAAGATTACTTAACAGTACGCCTGTAAAGAGTATCGTGACAAATGGTGGAAGTTTAAAATAAGGCCCAATCGCAGAGCTTAAATAATATCCCACACTTAGACAGATAGCGATAAGTATAATCGACTCAGTAAAAGAACGTGTAGATATTGGCCTTGGATCTTGAGGCTTTTCAAATCCAAGTGGTTGTTGTTTATCATCTGGCACACCTTCTGGTGTTTTGGTGCGAGTCACTAAAAAACGTGCTACAGGTCCACCAATTAAACCACCCATGACTAATCCAAATGTAGCAGATGCAACAGCAATTTCTGTGGCGCCGGTAATTTTGAACTCGCTGCTGAAAATATTTCCCCAGGAATTAGCTGTAGCGTGCCCACCAGAAAGCGTAATTGAGCCTGCTAAAAGTCCTATATGAGGGTCTAAACCTAATAGAGAAGCTAAGCTGATACCGAGTATATTTTGTAAAATCAGTAAGCCCAAAATCGCAATAACAAAAATAACTAGTTTATCGCCACCATTAGCTAATTTTCGAAGGTCAGCGTTTAAGCCAACTGTTGCAAAAAACATAAACATAAGTGTATCTTGCAAGGATTGAACATTAAAAACGATATCATAGTGAGCGAATTTACGGATTACCGTGATAATAAATGCGGCAAGTAAACCTCCAGCTACTGCCTCAGGGATGGAGTATTTATTTAAGAAAGAAATGTTTTTAACCAGCTTTCGGCCAATGATAAGAACAAAACCTGCAGCAACCAAAGATGCATAGTTATCAAACGTAATGGTAGAGAATTCTGTTGGCATAATATATCCTTCAGTCGTTCGTAATTAAGTACGATAGAATAAAATGTTATCTAGATAGATGATTTAAAATGATTTCATCAGAGTCTTAAATCTAAATAGCGATAGCCTAATTGTAACTTATCTTTATCGCTATGTAATCCTTTTATAAAAACTGATTAAGAAAAGTTATTTAGATGTTGTTTTAAAATAGGAAAAATAATTTCTGAAAAGACTAAATGTTACTAAAATGTAAAAAAACTAACGCTTTATTCTTAAGATACACTTAGCGTATGGTAATCCATATAGCTCAATTTTGCTCTGTTTAAAAGTTATAGATTAGGTCGTGTCTCAATAAATCTCTAGATTTGGGTTAGTTATTTTATCAAGTGGGTTAAACATAGATAAAAGAGCTTAAATGCCCTTTTAGTAATAAAATATCCTTTTAGTTGAGCGTTGATTAATTTCGCTGATATGAAAGAACTATGATAGGATAATACATGGATCCGCATGCTAAGTTTAATATTCTAGATTCAAAAAATTAGATAAAGCCCCTTAAATTGTATAAGCCGTCTTACTCATGCAAAATATGACAACAAAGAACACAAAAAAAATACAGCAATCCCATTCTTCTAAAATGGTACCTTTAGATAAAGCTCGACAAAAGGTATTACAACGTTGGTTAAAACAAACAGCTTTATTTGCAAAGCCTTTGATAAGGCTTAATGCTCTGATTGGATGGCTAATGAGTTTAGCAATTATTGCACAAGCTGGATTGCTGGCTTGGTTATTGCATGAAATTATTATCCAAAAAACACATCCAAATCAACTTCTTACAACGATAGGCATGTTATTTGGTGTATTTTTATTAAGAGCAATCCTATTAATTGTAAAAGAAAAAATTGGCCAAAAAATTGGGCAACAGATTAGGCAAAGAGTTAGACAGACACTTTTTGAAGAACTCTCTCAAAAAGGGCCTAGCGCTTTTCAAGTTAGATCAGCAGGAGCTTGGTCCTCAATAATTATTGAGCAAGTTGATAATTTAAATGATTATTACGCGAAGTATCTCCCGCAGATGCAACTTGCTGTTAGCGCACCTTTATCCATACTAGTAGCAGTTTTTTGGTTTAACTGGGCAGCAGGGCTGATTTTATTATTAACGGCACCTTTAATTCCAATTTTTATGGCTTTAGTTGGACTTGGGGCTGCGGATGCGAATAGAAGAAATTTTAGAGCCTTAGCTTTATTAAGTGGATATTTTTTAGATAGACTGAAAGGACTTGATACACTAAGGATATTTCATCGAAAAGAACCCGAATTGAAAAAAATAGCTGAAACGAGCCACTATTTTCGCATTCGGACAATGGAAGTATTACGTTTAGCATTTTTGTCCTCAGGGGTGCTAGAATTTTTTACATCAGTTTCTATTGCATTAATGGCAGTTTATTTTGGATTTAGTTTTTTAGGTGATCTTAATTTTGGGCATTACGGTATGAGTATCACGCTCTTTATTGGCTTTTTTTGTCTAATGCTAGCGCCTGAGTTTTACCAACCGCTTAGGGAACTTGGTACTTATTATCATGCAAAGGCACAAGCGATCGCTGCAGCTGATACACTCATCACCTGTTTATCGGTAGATGAATCAGAAAATAATAAAGCAGGAAAAAATACAAATAGTATAAAAGGAAATTTTGATGCAATAATGCATGAAGTTGATTTTACAAATTGGCAATCACTTAGTGCAAAATCACTTAGGGTCAAATCGTTTGATGGTGTTTATTTAACTGAAGCACTTAACTTTCAAATTAATAGAGGGGATAAAATCGCCCTTATGGGAGAAAGCGGTTCAGGAAAATCCTCACTCATGCAGTGTCTCTTAGGATTTTTACCCTATGAAGGGGAGATAATTATCGATGGTATTTCAATTCAATATGAGCATGCTGTTCAGTGGCGAAAGCAAATACATTGGCTTGGTCAAAACCCTATTCTACCTGGCGAGACAATTGCAGAGAATATAGCTCTAACAAGTGAGCAACCACTTGATGAAAAAAATATGTGGGATGCTTTAGCTAAAGCAAAAGCAGATGAATTTGTTTCGATCTTACCAGAGCAACATAATACTTTGATAGGCGATAATGCAGTAAGATTATCTGTTGGCCAAGCCCAAAGAATTGCTTTAGCAAAATTATTTTATACCTATCGTACAGTCTGGTTTTTAGACGAACCCACTGCAAGTTTGGATAAAGAAAATGCAGAAGCGATTATGACATCTGTGCACAATCACACAGCGCTTAATACAAATGAAAAGGCAGCATTAGACGTTACATTATTCCTCATCACCCATGACGCAGAAGATGCTAAAAAAATGGATATCATTTGGACTATGCACGAAGGAAAATTATTATCCTATTCGTGATGAGTGAAAACGAGCAATTTTGAGGTTGTTAAAATAAAAATTGTTCGTTTTTAGCCACAGACTCAGTTATTTTAAGGCTTAAGTCAACCAATTGTAATTTATGTGAGATTTAATCACCACTTCACCATACCCTACACCAGAAAAACACTTTATCCTGTCTCATATAAGCTGTTTTATGTAAATTTTCGTATAAAGTATCGTTTTGTAATGCGAAATATTTTTGCTTTTTATCTTTTGTGTTAACATATATTACAATAAGTTGCGAAATAATTTCATTTGTCAAATTTAACAGCTAATTACATTCTACTGTTTACATGATAACTCTATATTTTAATTAAATTTTTAGATAGTTAGTTACCTATATTTGTTTTTTAATGTTTTACAGCGATTAAGAATGCCTAAGAGAAGTATTACAAGGACATACTTTGTAATATTTTTAGTGATTTGCTCGTATTGAAACAAGATTTGACGATGTAATCAGCACAAAAATAGCATTTTTTATTTAATATTATGTTTTATTCACCGTTAGGAATAGAAGGACGTTAGAAGCGATCTCTTTTCATTTTGAAATGAGCGACTTTCAAGGGAAAATAATTATGAATAAAGTTTACCGAATTGTATTTAATAAATCACTAGGAATTTTTCAAGCTGTCTCAGAACTCGCTCAATCAAAAGGCAAATCCAGTAGTTCACTTGTCGATAAATCTGCATCTATTACCCAACTAATTCAGATGCCATTTCGCCTTTCACTCTTACGGCTATTAACCCTTACGGCTTTGGGAATGGGAATTAATTTTGGCTTATTTACTGAAGCGCAGGCTGCAGAGTGCGGACCGACAACGAGGACTTACACCTATTGTTTTGTAGGTGAAAATGACACAGGAATCGGGAATTGGGGCACATTCGGTAACTGGGTTAATGCCGCGGGTGAACAGGTCGTAATCAAAACTGGTATTGCAACGGATTTTTATTTATTGTCAGGTACAGATAAAACATTAATTCTGGATAAGCCAATTATCAATCCAAGTAATAATCAACGTGGTAACCCACTAGGAACATTAGTGATTGAAAAAGGGGCAAGATTACGTCATGCCATGGAAGGCTCTGGAACTGGCCACATCTTTGCAGGCAATATCTTAGTAGAAGGTGAGGAAAACGCGCTTTCAACCATTGAGCTCAATACCTTGATCAATGGCTCGTTACGTCAAAATCTTAAAACCATCACTTTAGGTAATTATAGCCAAATCACTGTGAGTGATACGGTTGGATCTTCAAGTGATAGTCATCAAAAAGTTTTGGGTGATGAACAGGGCGTAAAACTCGCAGGACAAAATATTTATTTCAATGCGTTAAATAATGATTCTCTTATATTCAGGTCAGGTCATTTTAAATTTAACCAGTTTACCACTGCCAATGACAACACGATTATTGACGGTAAAGCGACGCGTGTCATGAACATTAATAAAGGTGATGCTAACGCGCTCAACAGTGATGGAAAAAGTGGCAATGGTACAGTTAGCATTACGGACGATAATTATGCCTATATCGGCCAGTGGAATATTTATGGTGGTACGTTAAAAATATCAGGTTCTAATAGTTTGGGATATCTCACTCCTGGGCAAAGAGGCAGCGTGGTGTTTGATATTGATGCATCATTAGGTGATTCTTATGGTTTAAATTATGCAGGTAAAAATTTAGGTATATTAGAATTTTCTGTTGCAAACAGTGTTGCAAACAGTACTGGAACGCATGATTTTGTCACCAAAAATACAAATACATTATTAAAGTTTGATAGTTACACAAATGGCAGTGATAGAAAATATATTCTTTCAGGCGACATATCTGGAAAAGGCGGTATCTATTATGGTAGTGGTGGTGGAAGAGAAGGTGTTGAAACTATTTATGAATTAGGTGGTGAACTGAGTTATGAAGGCGATACATATCTTGATATCAAAACAAAGCTAGATTTTAAAAGTAATGACGGGATAAGAAATTTAAAAGGTGATTTCTTAGTTGCCGTAGATTCTACCATTCAATTTTCTGGTGATAATAGTTTTTATGGAGACATCTATTATGATTTCAATAATATGACTTCAGAAGACCTTAGAAAACCAGAAAATGGTTTTGATTACAAAAAAATGGCCGCTATTCGTTTTGGTGACAGGCAAGATTCTGAAACCATAGTTAGATCAAATGTCAATATGTATGGTTATACTGATAAAGATATCATTTTGGATGTACTGAACTCAACCTTGACGTTAAATAGTGGTTATGCAGGCAATAATTCTAAATTACCCTTTGATATTAGTATGCTAGATGATCAAGGCATCAGAGGTAGCTATGATGGTGTGTATGGGGCAAAATTACTGGATATCTATGGTGATGGCAATAAAAAGTATGTTTCATCACAGGCTAATTTTGTTCTAAGTGAATTTGATCTTAAAAACCCTGATGATATGTGGCAAATAGAAATGCTCGGTTTAGATATAAATTCAACTGTCGAGGAGTGGCAAGCTGCTATCAATCAACTTGCTAAAGACAACCCAAATGGCATGGGTACTGGTTCGACTGTCGTGCTCAATCAAAATTCTATTATCGGGGCGCCTGGTATCAACGATCCGTTAGAGGATGAAGTGATATTTAACGGGCAATTTGAACCCACCACAAAAGATAAAAGTTTAGGAGGGCTGACAGGCACCCTCACAGGAAACCAAGCTTATGGGGTGAATTCAACGTTGATAAAAACCGGTGATGGCCGAACAGTTTTAATCAATCCAAATTTGACCTTAAGTGATATTGGTGAACCTGAGCTCTTACAGCAGCAATTGAACGTGAACGTCAAAGCAGGCACGCTCGATTGGCGAGTTGATGAGAAATATAATCCATTAGTTGATAGTTATAACCCTAATGTGATGGTAGTACAGGGAAATTATCAAACACAAGCTGGTGCAACGACGGCGATATCAAATGCAGCCACCTTCTTGCGCATCCAAAAACAATACATTGATTTTACGACGGTGGAACACCCTGAAGGCATCTATATACCAGGTTCAGGTGATTTTATTTTAGCGGGTAAAGATAACCCCGGTACTGATTATGATCCTAGCCTTGATGGGGATCGTGCAACACTCAATATCATTGCTGGTGGCGGTGAACGCCCTGAAATCTACGCTGAAGGGAAAGTCGATATTCGCGGTGCATTACTTTCAGTGACGGGGGTGGCATCTACACAAGATCCTGAAACGATTTTAAAATCATCGGAAATAGAAGATACTCAATTTACGCTCATTCATACCAGTGATGGGTTTATTGGTGGGGATTTTGTTGCAGATGAAGATGACACTCAAGATAATTTAAAAGCAGTATTTGCGAATAATAATCGTCCTGCTGCGTTCGTTGATTATTTAACGGGTGGTGAAGGCAGAATCATTAATTGTAATGTTAATGTGACAACAAATTGCTTAATCGATGCAGATTCAGATTTAGAAGAAGTCGGTGTTAAGGATACTTCTGTAAATGCACAGGAGTATGTATTAAGTAGCTTGAGCCTTTCATGGGATTATAAGGGCGATTTACCGAGTATTACAGGTGATTTCACTATCGAGCCACGTAGTGAGTCATTTGAAGTGGATACCGTACTTGCTGATAGAGCTGCTGATGATATTAAACGTAATGAAGATGGTTTATTTGAATCTGATTATGGACTTTGGGATGGCAAGACATTAACGAAAAAAGGTCAAGGATTGCTTGTTCTTTCAGCAGATAATACCTATACCGGCGATACTAATATTAATGCAGGACGCTTACGTATAACGCGTGATCAAAACTTAGGTGCGTTAGGTGTGGGCTCTTTAAATCTAGGCAATGGCTTAACGAGTTTTGGCTCTATTTTAGAAATCGCTGGCACTGAATTTGATAGCCAAGGTAGTTCAAGTAGAGAGTTAGTACTTGGTAGAAGTGATAATAATACGATCAATGTTATTGAAGAAGATAATACTGCGACGTTTAAAGGGAATATAACAAATTCCGTTCGGTTTGATACAGCAAAATGGTATCTCCCAAATGGCACATTAGTTGCAAATCAAAGTGCGCCACCACCAGAAGCGAAGCGTGCTCTTTGGGCGGATGTTGATGGTAATTTAGTGGATCAAAATGCGCCACCTTCTGGTTCCATTCTACGTTTTGAAAGAAACAGTGGATTGATGAAAACAGGAAAAGGACACCTTGTTTTAGCACCTGATGCAACTGATAGCGATCCATCAAATCATAAAGTGATGGACTATGATGGAGACACTGAAGTTATTGAGGGGACATTGACGTTTAAAGGCGATACGAGCGAATTAAAAGGTGATTTATATAATCAAGGCAAGGCTATCTTTGATCAAGATACTGATTCAAGCTTTGCAGGTAATATCACAGAAAAAAAATTCCGTGCGGTTGCTGATGATCCGATCATTGCAGCGAATTATGCATTTGTGCCTACATTATTTAAAACTGGTACAGGTGCACTCACCTTAAAAGGAACATCTGACAGAAATTGGTTAGTTGAAGAAGGCGGTTTAATCACTGAAGCTTCACGCTTTACTGGTGATATAAAACTTAATGCTGATACTTTCTTAACCTTTGATCAATCACCTAATAGTTTAACCCGTGCAAGTAATGCGACAGAGTACTCAGGCATTATTTTAGGTGATGCATCTTCTACCTTGAATGTTGTTGGTAATGGCGCATTACGTTTTGACAGCAATACAGAGTCTACTTTAGGGAATGTGGTTATTGGTGATGGGACGTCTCAAACAACTTTCTATATTGGTAATAATGATCCTGCAAGTGAAAAAGCACTCGAGGTTCAAACTGATTTCACAATCAAATCAAACGCAACAACGGAATTAGAAAATACCAACTCTTACCTGAATGTTGGCGGGACGTTTACGCAAGAAGCTGATTCCGTGCTAAACGTGATGTTAAATCTTGATAATAACTCCAGAGGTAAAGCAGATATCACAGCAAACGATATTTCACTTGCTGGTAGTATAAATGTACTTGGTTTTCAAAGGGTTAATGGGTGTGAAGAGGCCGTAAACAGTGAGAGCTGTGATGAAAATGTAGCAAGTAGATTTGCTAGAGCCACAGAACTTGATGATGTTAACTATACACTTATGCAATCTGATAATAAGATAAATATTGCAGGGTTACAAGCGAATCAAGGTGGATTCAAGGACCCATCACGTACGCATCCGCTAGATAGTAAATTACCAAGTTATTTAGTTTATTTTTATTCTGCCTCCGAAGTAGCGAATGAGGATGGCAAATTTACCTTTGATATTGATAACATTAATTTAGCTTGGAATTATGGTGATGTAGAGCGCGCTAATGGCACCTTTAATATCGTCGGTGATACAGGATTTGAAATAGATGTTGTTTTAAAAGATAGAAGTACTGAAAACTTTAATTCATGGGATGGTAAAACTCTTATCAAGACTGGAGCTGGTGAACTCGTTCTTTCTGAACAAAATGAGTATTCAGGTGAAACCTTAATATATGAAGGTACTTTGACGATAAGCGATGATGGTAATTTGGGTCAAATTTTAGGTCCTTTCAATCCAGGTGTCGTATTAGGGGAAGAGTATGAAAATGATTCAAAAACCGCAAAATTAAAGATTGCTACTAATAATGACTCTGCAGATAAAATAGAATTAAACAGAGAAATAACAATATTAGGAACTAACAAAACAATCGAAGTATCAGAAAAAGAAGATGAAGTAGTTTTAGCTTATTATATAACTGCTGAGAATGGCTTTACTAAATCAGGTGAAGGTACCCTGACAGTAGATGGTCAAATTAATATTGGTCCCAACCCTGGTTCAATTTTAGAAACTGATGTATCAGAGGTTACAATTGAAGATGGGACATTAAGATTCAATTTTAAAAATGATGCTGAATATTTAAATAGCCACATATTTAATGCTGGTCGCTTGATTTTTGATGTTGATGCAAATTTGAATCAAGCAGCTGATACCCAGGTTATTTTAAAAGGTGATGTTTTAGGATTAGAGAATGCTGATGGCTCGTTTTCAAATGGTACAGTTGATAAATTAGGTGCAGGCGATTTATCGCTAAGCGGCAATACGGCTTTAGATTGGCATGTGCAAGGTGGGGGATTAATTACTTCTGCAGACAGTTTCTTAGGTGATATTAAGCTTGATGCAAATACTAACCTTAATTTTATAACCAAAGAATCTAAAGTCAGTGAGTACTCAGGCTTGCTAAATGGTGCTTCTAGCTCTACATTAAATGTAGTGGGTGGTGGAAAATTAGACTTTAACTACAATAATGGGTCAACAGTTGGGAATGTTAATGTAGGTTCTGGCACAGATGAATCTATATTCGAAATTAGTTCTAATAATACAGAAATAGACAAACCCGATACATTTATCGTTGAAGGTGATTTTACCACAAAAACAGGCTCTACAACCAATTTAGTTGGGGAGAACACCTACCTTGAAGTGAAAGGAAAATTTACCCAAGAAACAGGCTCTGCTCTTGGTGTAACGCTTGATCTGAATAATAACAATGTAAATGTAGCGGATATTATAGCGGATGAAGCTGTTTTAGGTGGGGAACTAACTTTACTTGGTTTTGCAAGGGTGCTTTGTGAAGAATCAGTGGATGATACAGATTGTAAGGATGGTTTAAGGTTCGTCAAGGCAACTGATTTAGCAGGTATTAAATATAAATTAATTTCGGCAAATACAATTACAGGTGAATTTGATGCTGATGTTTCACAAACTCATTACCTAACTCCAAAACGGGGAGGGTTTTTAGTGTTTAATGATGGTTTGGAAACGGGTGATGATGGTCAGCAAATTTATGTCATAGATAAACCAGAACTTGCTTGGATTGAAGGTGGCAATGATAGAAGCACTGGGACATTTTTCTTAGGATCAGGCAATAGCTTTAATGTTGATAAAATACTAGAAGATAGAACGGATTTTACTAATGGTGGAACAGAATTTGTTATTTTAGACCAAGATGGTAATCCTATATTGGATGAGAAAGGACAGCAAATTACCTGGGATGGTAAAACACTTACTAAATCAGGTGAAGGGATACTTGAGTTATCAGAAAATAACACTTATACAGGGGATACTTATATTGATGAGGGCACCCTTGTCATTAGTCAGGATCAGAATTTAGGGAATAAGGATACGGATTTTGGTGATGTCGGAGACATCCATCTAGGTAGTAAAGATCCTACTAACGGTGGCCAATCTACTTTGGAAATAAAAGGTCAAGGACCGTTTGAAACAGATCGCAACCTATTTTTAGGAAATCGTGACGATAATACAATTGATGTTGTTGACATTAATAATTCAGCCGAATTTAATGGTGAAATTTCTGGCGATGGTGGACTTGTTAAAGATGGTGATGGTGAATTGATACTTACTAATGTGAGTAATTCCTATCAGGGCAAGACAGAAATTATTGATGGCACATTGACTTTAGGTCTAGAAGATGATCTTATTGATGATAGTGCAGAAGTAATCATTCAAGATAATGCTACGTTAAAGATAGCAGACGGCACGGATCAAACGCTTAATAATTTGCAAGGCTCTGATCCTGATAAATTGCACACTGAGCCTCCAGCTATTGTCATTGAATCCTCTGATGGCAAATTGAGTTTAGTGAATAACAAAGATACTGAATATAATGGTTCGATTAAAGGCAGTATAGATTTAGTAATAAAAGGAACATTAGATCCTGACAACTCTGGAGAGCTGACTCTTAGTGGTAATTTAACGGAATTTGAAGGCGATACTCAGATTACCCACAATGGTACGCTCATAATTGATGGCTCTAATAATACCGAGACTGATACCAAAAATGGAAATATTATTACAAATATTGTCGGTGATGGGGATGATAGCAATACAAAATTAAAATTAGTTAGCGGTGGAACTATAACTGGCACTATTCGTGATTTAGGTGAAGTGAATATTAAAGGACCTAATGCGCCGGGGAATCACCCAAATTGGCAAATTACAGATGACTCAAATATCGGAAAACTGATTCTATCGGAAAATGGCACAGCTGGATTTATTGATCCTTCTGATCCTAATTGGGATGGACGGGATTTAGAAATTGATGAACTTGTAAACGATGGTACAGGGACAATTGTTCTATATACAAAGCTTGGTAATGATGATTCGATCACTGATAAAATCACTTTGACTAATTCGTCTAAGCCGCCGCAAGGCACTACTATCCTAGAGATTAGAAATAAAAATGGTAAGGGAGATTTAACAACTAAGGATGGTATCAAAGTTGTAGATGCAGATACGAACGCTGTAGAAACCGGTGATGATGCATTTAAATTAAAAGGTGGACGAGTTGTTGTTGATAATCTCTATAATTATTACCTAGAGCATGGGAAATTAGATGGAACAGGTGAGGATTGGTTCCTTCGCAGTGATAAAAATGAAGGACTGAGAGATGAAATTGATATCGCCAGAAATTTTAATGCTATTACGGGACAATTAGGGCTATTAACGCTTGGCACTTATCATGATAGAGTGGGTGCTAACACAAGTACAATGTACCATAAGGAGCTTCAACCTCATACACCATGGATCCGATTATTAGGTGAATCAGGTGACGTCAAAAATGGACAAGGTGTTGATAATCAATTGAAGAATGGTGCAGATTATGATTATGATATTAAAGGTTTGCAAGTCGGTTTTGATTTTTATGAAAAAACAGATGAGGATAATATTCGCAATTTAGCAGGCGCTTATTTAAGCTATGCAAATAGCAAAAATGATGTAAAAGGTGCATTGCAAAATAAAATTGGGACAAGTTCATTGGATTCTATTAGTGGTGGGCTTTATTATACACGTACTAATGAAAAACAAGCATATCTCGATGTTGTTGGACAATATTCAAGATATACTGGTTTAGATGGCAAATCTAGATTTGGACAACGTGTTTCATCTGGTGGATATGGATTGCTTCTATCTGGCGAAGTCGGTTATCCTTGGCATATAGATGAAAATTGGAAGCTAGAACCACAGGCGCAGCTCATTTACCAGCACATTAAATTAGATGCAAGCCAAGATGAGTTTAGCAGGTTTACACCTGATGCGGATAATAGCTTTACAGGAAGATTAGGAGCACGTTTAGCGCATCATGATTTGACAGATGAAGGTCGCCCTGTTGATAGTTTTGTTCGATTTAATTATTGGAAGACATTTGACTATGATTCTAAAATGATAGTAAGTGATTTAGATGGACAAAATCCTATGAGTATTGAAACGAATCAAGGTGGCAGTAAAGTACAGTTTGGTGTAGGGGTTGCTTATGAGCCTGAAATTGACTGGCAGCTATTCCTTGGTGTTGATTATAATAGACAAATTGATGGCGCTAGCGGTGATAGTATCAGTGGACATTTAGGTGTGAAATACGCATTTTAACTAAGCCAATAATACAAGTGTGAATTTAGATTTAAGTCTATAAAATCGCAGCATTAATTTAACGGTAAGTAGGGGCATTTTCTACTTACCGTTTTTTTATTCCTTTTTTCTATCGTTAAATTGTATTGATGGGACACGGGGTGAAGGTTAAAAAAATAGAAACTATGGATGAAAAGGCAGAATACGAGTTATGGTAAAAGTAGCTTCTTTCTCAGTAAGGGAACCTAAGCTTAAAAAATCAGCTATTAATAAGTAGAGAGGTTAAGGTAATAACTGGCAAGCACCGCATAGTTAATTTTATTACACATCTTATTTTGCGAAACTTGCCATCAAGCGATATTAAATCTTAGAAGTCGATTGAGGATCAAAACAAACTAAATTTGATAAATCTAATGTGAAACGTGCTGTTTGGCCGATTTTTAAATCAACATTTGGTTCTAATCTTACAGACAATGGTTGCCCATTAATCAGCACAATCCCAAATGTATCAGCCCCTGTTGTTTCTAGCATCTCGACTCTTCCAGTGAATTCAAACATTGAGTCTTTAGCTTTTGGATTGTTCTCATGAACAGTAGTTTGGTTGATTAAGTTATCATTGCTCAAACTGCCTTCACTCGTAGGACGATTAGCACCATTTGAATCTGCTAGAATAATAGCTTCAGCTCTAATACCTGCTAAAATAGGCTTGCCAATATATGATTTTAAGACAGGTGAAATCCGATTTTCAGGGATTTTAAAGACTACTGCTTCAGGATGAACCATCGCTGATGATTCTGCAGAGGCTAAAGGTGTCACTGATATATGGAGTGCTTGATTCATTTCAATGATGGTACTTTCAATTAAGTTCATTCTCGGCGAGCCCATGAAACTTGCCACAAATGTATTCGCAGGTTCATTATAGACTTCATAAGGGGTGCCTAATTGTTGCAAAACACCGCCTTTCATAACTGCAATTCTGGTTGCAAGTGTCATAGCCTCAATCTGGTCATGCGTAACATACACAATTGAAGCGTTAAGTCTTTGATGTAATTTTTTAATTTCGATTCTCATATCTACACGAAGCTGAGCATCTAGATTAGATAAAGGCTCATCAAATAGATATAATTCAGGTTCTCTTACCAAAGCGCGTCCGATAGCAACACGTTGCCTTTGCCCACCAGAAAGTTGCTTAGGTTTTCTATCTAGTAGATGTTCTATTTGAAGTAGTTTAGCAACTTCATTCACTTTTGCGATTCGCTCAAGCTTGGGTATTTTGCGCATCTCAAGTGGAAATGCGATATTATCCCGAACGGTCATATTTGGATAAAGTGCATAGGATTGAAATACCATCGAAACATTACGTTCTGCCGGTTGAACCTCGGTGATATCTCTATTCCCTAATTTTACCTGACCAGAGGTAGGTGGTTCTAATCCAGCTATAATATTCATCAGCGTGCTTTTGCCACAACCAGATGGGCCGACTAAAACTAAAAATTCACCTTTCTCAATCGAAATTGAGATATCGTGTAGGATATGTGTTTGTCCAAATTGCTTTTCAATGTGGCTTAATGTAAGTGATGACATCTAAGTCCCCTTAATCAATCTAACTTATTATACGTAAATTAATGGCATGAAATGTCGTTAATATAGTGTTATTTAATTTAAAGCCTGCCAGGTAACAATAAGAATCCATTCGACTCTTTTTATGTTAGCCTATGTTATCTAATCTAATTTAATATTTATCCTTTTACTGCACCTGACATCAGCCCCCGGACAAAGTATTTGCCTGAAATAATATAGACAAGTAAAGTGGGCGCTGCGGCTATGAACGCTGCTGCAAAATGAACATTATATTCCTTTACACCGGTACTACTACTAACCAGGTTATTAAGTGCTACAGTAATTGGAAACGAGTCAAAATCACTAAATGAAACCCCAAATAAAAATTCATTCCAGATATTTGTAAATTGCCAAATTACACTTACCACTATTATTGGCGTGCTATTTGGTAACAAAATACGCCAAAGCACTTGGAAAAAACCTGCGCCATCCATTCTGGCAGATTTAATTAATTCATCAGGAAATGCGGCGTAATAGTTTCTAAAAAAGAGGGTGGTAAACCCAATACCATAGATAACATTCACAAATATCAATCCTTGAATGGTACCTGCTAATCCTAAAAATCCTAATGTTGTAGCCATAGGGACCAAAACGATTTGAAAAGGAATAAAGACCGAGAATAGCATGGCTACAAAAATCCAATGTGCCCATTTGAAATTGAATTTAGTTAAAATATAGCCATTGAGCGCGCCTAACAAAGTCGATAGAACAACAGAGGGGATAACTAATAGAAATGAGTTTAAAAAATAGGGTTTTAAGCCTGTGGCATTGACCCCGATTTGTGCTTCGCTCCAAGCTGTTATCCAAGGCTGAAATGTTAAAGTACCAGGGAGCGTTAACAAATTACCACTTCTAATCTCAGCAAGCGGTTTTAACGAATTGACTATCATAATGTAAAGCGGCATGATGAAAAATAGTGCCGCAATAATCAAGGTACTATAAATTAATATCCTAAATAGCAACTTAAGAGCAGGATTCGGTCTTGTAATTTGATAATGTATGCTAGTCATTTTTAGCCTGCCTTAATTCACGAATCAAATAAGGAATAATAATGATTGCCGTGGCAAGTAACATTAATACTGAGCTTGCAGCACCTACGCCCATTTCATCTCTTGCATAGGTAAACTGATACATAAAAACAGAAGGCAACCAAGTTGAACGTCCTGGTCCACCATTGGTTAATGCTATGACAAGATCATAAGATTTTATTGCCATGTGCGCCATTACAACGAATGCTGAGATGAAGACGGGGCCTAGCTGAGGAATAATAATGCGCCAATAAATTTGCCATGTGGGGGCACCATCAATTTTTGCGGCATTAATTTGTTCACTATCAACTCCGCGAAGCCCTGCTAAAAACATTGCCATGACAAATCCGGTTGTTTGCCAAACAGCAGCAATCACAACACAATAAATCGCCAGATCATTACTCTTTATCCAAGCAAAATTGAAGCTTTCAAATCCAAGAGTTCTAATGGTGTTCTCAATCCCTACGCCAGGGTCGAGTAACCATTTCCATGCCGTACCGGTTACAATAAGTGATAAGGCGAGGGGATAGAGAAATAATGAACGGAAAAGCGATTCAGCTCGAATTTTTTGATCAATTAATATGGCTAATAATAATCCTAAGACAAGCGCACATAAAATGAATAATGAGCCGAAGATTGCCAAATTACTGACTGAAAGCCACCACAAATCCAGTTTCATCAATCTTTCATAGTTAGCAAAGCCAACAAACGTAAAATTGGGAATTGATTTTGAAGCGGTAAAAGACAGAAATGCGGTAAAGAAAATATATCCGTAAACACAAACTAATGTCACAATCACACTAGGTGATAAAAACAATTTTGCGAGGAAGTTTTTATTCAAGTTATGCTCCTTAGCAATTGTTTTTGATTAAGGCATGTCACATCCCATGCCTTAAGATACAATTAACTTAGCTAAACTAAATTATTGTGCAGCCATAGCCATCTCTTCAACTGCGGTTTTATCATCTATTTGCCCATTGAAATGACGAGTAATCACGTCAAAGAAGGCATTTTTGATAGAGGGGGGAACAGCATGTGCATGAGCAATAGACCCCAATAACGTGTTGTTGGTATTGGCTTCAACTAAATCTTTCATCGCTTTTTTAGCACAATCATCAAATTCGCTATCAGAGATATCAGTACGTGCGGGTACTGAGCCTTTTACTTTGTTGAATGCAATTTGGAAACTTGGGTCCATAACAGCGGCAGCGAATTTTTTCTGTGCATCCACAAATTCATCACCGACTTTGAACATGACAAATTGGTCAGCATTGTAGGTAATTGCACCTTGCGTGCCGGGTAGTCTGAAACATAAGAAATCTTGGTTAGGGACTTTACCTGCAGAAATAAATTCTCCTTTTGCCCAATCTCCCATAATTTGGAACGCGGCTTGTTCATTTATCACCATTCCTGATGCAACATTCCAATCACGCCCAGAAAAATCTTTATCAACTAATTGACGTAGTTGTGCCATACGTTTGAATACTTCTTCGGTTGTCGCTGACTTTAATGTATCTTGATCTAATTCAACAAATGCTTTTCTATAGTATTCTACACCACCAGTAGATAAAGCAACACCATCGAATAACGTTGCATCTTGCCAAGGTTGTCCACCATGAGCTAGGGCAATGAATCCAGCAGCTTGTACTTTCTCGGCAGCTTTAATAAAGTCATCCCATGTTTCAGGTACCTCAGTGATGCCAGCTTTATCCATTACCGCCTTGTTTGCCCAAACCCAGTTAGTTGAGTGTACATTAACAGGTGCTGCTACCCATTTGCCATCATGTTTAGAAAAAGCTTGAATAGCCGTTGGTACTACGGTATCCCAGTTGCCTGCCGTTGCGATATCATTGATATCGGCAAGTACACCCTCATTTGCCCAGTTTGTAATATCAAACCCCTGCATCTGTACAGCAGTAGGTGGATTACCTGAAATAACACGTGTTCTCACTGTGGTCATCGCAGCTTCACCACTTCCACCTGCAACTGGCATATCATTCCAAGTTATTCCTTGTTTTTCTAAGTTAGTTTTAAGTACATTTAATGCAGCAGCTTCACTACCCGCTGTCCACCAATGTAAAACTTCAACACTTTGATCTGCTAAAGCGGGCATAGAAATTGTGCTTGCAATACATAAAGCTAGTAACTGTTTTTTCATGGTCAGACCTCATTTGGGTATCCATCTGTCGACGGATGGTATTTACGGAAGAGTAATATAAAAATGTAATATACTAGTTATCATATCGTTAATTATGCTACTAAGAGTGTGACCAACTGCTCAAATATGTAAAATTACGCAAAAATAATAGTGCTTACATAATGAGGGGATCTAGTTTTAAAATAAGTAGCAGAATTTTTAGATAGATTTAGTATAGAACTAGCCATTATTTTTTAATGTGAATATTTAAAGTAACGTTATGATTTGTTTGTTTTTTTTATGTTGTTGATGTTTTGGATGATTATTTTAAATGCTAGTCTAAATATTTTTTTAAATTATCACTATTTGGTGTGTGGTTTTATCGAGCAGATAAAAGAGAGATTTATATACAAAATGTAAAAATACATGTCTAATAAAGATATGCTAGTTGATATAAAAACATGCCTTTATCATGATTAATCATTTTAACGTTAAGTAAAATGACCAAACAGTTTTACCTAACGCATTAAAGATGAAGGCTAAATTATAACGATTATCAAACTTATAGTAGGTGAATTGATTGTATTTACCTTTGCAATTGTTAAAATGGTCGAACGCTAATGTTAAAAATGTACTATAGCTACCATTAACTCAATTTTTACGCTAGCAACAAATTTGAGTATGAATGAGAAAGAATGATCCTCACTAAATCGTTCTAGCGTGCCGTTTTAATCATATTTTTGACTTTATTGATTAAATTAAGCCTTAAATGACTTAACTTAGGGGCAGATTGAATGAACGGAATAGGGCGGCACAATTTAATGGTTTGGATACCTAACCGAGCAGTTAAGACACCCGCACCAATTCCTTGGGCTGCACGAGTCGAAAATTTAGCTAAGATATCTTGTGAAAGTAATTCACTACCAAGTTCAGTGATAAGTTCAGCCCCGCCTACAAAGGCAACATTGAATAAAATGTGTTTTAAAAGACGAATACGCCCAAAATAATTAAGTTCGATTCCATAGATGGCTGCTATCTGATTAACCATTCGAAGATTACGCCAGGCTACAAATAACATATCAACAATCGCAAGCGGACTAAGGGCGACCAACAAGGCTGAATCAGTCATGTGAGATTCAATTACTTTCATCGCTTTTTTGTCCAATGTTATCATCACAGATTGTTCAAATAGTGTAATGACCTCTTGGTTAGTATGGGTTTCATTAATTTGTGACAACCAATACTTAACACTTGGTGAAAGTGACTCATGGTTCATTTCACCTAGGCCATTTTTTTTCACGATACTTAAGCAAAAGTCTTTCGCCTCGTCATTTACTTCCATTGACTCAAATAACTCGCATCCTCGTGCCTGAAGATTTAAACTCTGTTTTAATTTTTTAAGCGTAAAATATTCATTGATAATGCTGCTTAAAACAGCCAAACCGATTCCAAGCAAGCTAATATCAATCAGCATGGATAACCAAGCCTTAGATAGCCACTGAGAATAAATATGGTAACCACTTTGTACAGTTGCTGCTATGACAAACAGTAAACATGCTATGGCAAAAAGGCGTTTTGCGAAAGATTGCTTTTTTGGAACAAACAAATCAGGCTCCGCTTTTATCTCTAATTCATTTAAAGCCATATCACTGTTCGGTAGAGGTTCAATGATGATTTGTTCATCAGATTGAAAAAATTGAGCTGGGCGGATAGGGGACTGCGTAGTATTTGTTGAATTAACCATGCTTAAGTCTCATAATTAGGTGTTAATGAATATCAGTTAGTATAGGACTTTAAAGAAGAATTGCCACTGCTTTAGCGTAAAAAAGGGTAATTATTCGGGTAAAGGCAATTTGTCTATACCTGAATAAATTGAGAACACTCATTTTTGAAAATGAGTGATTTAAATTCATCAACAATGTAGTGATACACGCCAAATGTTCATCTTTCAAAGCTACTGGGCGCTTTGAAAGAGAGGCTCAAGACAATTATTCCTAGTTATTCATCGTTATTTATGGAAGAGTGCTTTTAGAGTCTTTGCTACTTTGCAGGTTCATATGGCAGGTCAGTGTGAGTGAGAAAAATTAAAAGTCTTCTCTTATCAAAGCTATAGATAAGAGAAGATAGATAATAGCTGCTAGAGAATAAAACGACTAAGATCTTCGTTATCAACTAAAGCATCAAGGTGTTTAGCAACATATTCAGCATCGATCGTGACACTCTGGCCACTCATTTCGCTCGCATCAAATGAAACATCTTCAATAAGACGTTCTAATACTGTTTGAAGACGTCGGGCACCAATATTTTCAGTACTTTCATTCACCTGCCAAGCCGCTTGTGCAATGCGTCTTATACCATCAGCAGTAAATTCAATTGATACGCCTTCAGTTGCCATTAATGCTTTATACTGAGTCGTCAGTGAAGCATTAGGCTCTGTTAAAATTCTTTCAAAGTCATCTACAGTCAATGCCTTTAGCTCTACACGAATCGGTAAACGCCCTTGCAATTCAGGGATCATATCCGAAGGTTTTGCAACTTGGAATGCGCCTGATGCGATAAAGAGAATATGGTCGGTTTTGACCATGCCATGCTTTGTCGATACAGTACAACCTTCTACTAAAGGCAATAAATCTCTTTGCACACCTTCTCTAGATATATCCGCACCAGAAGTACCGCTACGTTTACAGATTTTATCTATTTCATCAATGAACACAATTCCATTTTGCTCAACTAAATCTATCGCTTGATGTTTGAGTTCTTCAGGGTTGACAAGTTTGGCTGCCTCTTCGTCAACTAATACAGCAAGTGCATCTTTGATTTTCATTTTGCGAGGTTTTTTCTTATCGCCAGCCATATTTTCAAACAGAGACTGAAGTTGATTCGTCATGTCTTCCATACCAGGAGGAGCCATAATTTCAACTCCGACTGGCGCAGCGCTTACTTGAATTTCAATCTCTTTATCGTCAAGCTCACCTGCGCGTAATTTTTTACGAAAACTTTGGCGGGCGGTTGATTGCGTATCAGCATCAGTCGTTTGCCCCCATTCATTTTTAGCTGGTGGAATTAGCACATCTAGAATGCGAGATTCAGCTTGTTCTTGAGCACGGAATCTATTTTTTTCAATTGCGGCCAATTTAACCATTTTGACTGCAGAATCTGTTAAATCACGAATGATAGAATCAACTTCTTTACCAACATAACCTACTTCAGTAAATTTTGTGGCTTCAACTTTTATGAAAGGTGCATTAGCTAACTTAGCTAGGCGACGGGCAATTTCTGTTTTACCTACACCTGTAGGGCCTATCATTAAAATATTTTTAGGGGTGACTTCATAGCGAAGTGCTTCATCAAGTTGCATCCTACGCCAACGATTTCTAAGCGCGATAGCAACTGCTCTTTTTGCTTCTTGTTGGCCGATTATGTGTGCATCTAACTCACTGACTATTTCTCTAGGCGTCATTTCCGACATGGTAATTTCCTTTCTTGTATGTCATTTAAATTGCATTATTTGACTAAATGTTTTCTAAATAAGCAGTTATTGCCTCTAGCTATGATTTAGGTAAGATTTCTTCAAAGACATGATTGTGGTTGGTATAAATACAAATGTCTCCAGCAATAGTGAGTGCTTTTTTAGCAATTTCCATTGCATCTAATTCAGTATTTTCAAGTAGTGCTTTTGCGGCAGCTTGCGCAAATGCGCCTCCTGAACCTATCGCAATTAAGTCATCTTCTGGTTGTATTACATCCCCGTTACCAGAAATAATTAAGGAAGATGTTTCATCTGCTACTGCTAAAAGTGCCTCTAGGCGCCTTAACATCCTATCTGTTCTCCAATCTTTAGCCATTTCAACAGCAGCTTTTACTAGATGACCTTGGTGCATTTCAAGCTTTGCTTCAAAACGCTCAAATAAAGTGAAGGCATCAGCTGTGCCCCCTGCAAATCCTGCGATAATTTTATCATGGTAAAGACGACGGACTTTTCGTACATTTCCTTTCATTACAGTATTGCCCAGTGTTGCTTGGCCGTCACCGCCAATCACAACACGTCCATTTCTTCTAACGCCAACGATTGTAGTCAAGTGCTACTCCTTACCAATAGGTGTCAATGAACTCTTGCTAGAAAGCTCTAGCTAAAGTATAGAAAATTTGCAAAAAAAAACGCACTGCAAGGTGCGTTTTACTTTAAGCAGTTATGATCTATATTGGGGGGAATTTATATTTTTCAAGTCTTAAGGCGCAAGAATAATACAACTTGGCGCACCAGCTGATTTAGCACGCGATTGGGCATCGCTTGCTTGGTTACGGTTATTAAAAGGTCCAATCATCACTCGATTATAATTTCCAGCAGGTACAACTCTTGCTTGGATACCTTTAAATGCTAATGTTGCCTTGACTTCATCAGCGCGTTTTGAATCTTGGAATGAACCACATTGAAGCTGCCATCCAGCTGCTGGTGCATTAGTAGTAACGGGTTGACTATTTCTGTTATTGACAGCAACCTGAGGCTGCTGTTGCTGTTGCTGAGGCTGCTGTGTTTGGGGACGATTTTGCTGCTGTGCAAGCCTTTCAGCCTCTCGTTTATTTTGTTTAATGATCTCTTCTGCTTTTATCCTATCTTGCTCTTGTTTTTTAAACAGGGCTTGTTGCTCTAATTGATATTGGTACTCAAGCTCTTTTTGACGTTCTAATGCTCTTTTTTTCTCAAGAGCAGCTTGTTCATCAGCTAATGAAGGAGTAGAAGCTGTTTGAGGCGTATCAGAGACAGGAGGCGTTCCTGTTGGGATAATGGGCGTAGTATCGGTTATAATTGTATCTGTTTGAGGAATAGCTGTGACACCAGATTGATCAGTTACAGGTGCCTGTTCTAACGGTTCAGTGTAGATAGGTTGCAACGTAGCAGGTTCTGGTTGATTAATAGGTTGCACAGGTTCGTTTGGATTGAGCGCAAGCCCAGTTGTGGTGTTCACGTTATCTTGAGCTTGAGGTAAGCCTTGGCCAGCAGTTTGGTCTTGAGGATTTGTGCCGAGTTGCTGGGCAATTAAGGCATTAAGCGCCTCTTGTTCTAGGTTTTGTACAGTATTCTCATTGTTAGTCACAGGCGCACTGTTACTTTCTAAGCTACTGATATATTGCCAACGCTCTTCTGGCGGCGGCGGAATATCGCTTGCGGTAGGCAATCTTTGTTTTTCAACTTCTTCTGAAGGTGCATTATTCATAATGAAGTATAGTCCACCTATAAATACTGCTAATACCAATACAATTAAAGCAATTAATATGACGGGTGACTTACCTGCATAGTGTTTTTCTGATGTATTGCGCCTATTACCATTGCGAACTTGGCGATTTTTGTTTGAAATATAGTCTCTTTGTGCCACGATTAAACCATTTAGTAAAAAAGAAAAAATTATTTTGCGCAGTTGTTACGCAAAATCCAGTTGCTAGTGTGAACAAATTATTATATTTTACAGATAAATCCTTATATTAGTGGTTACGCTTTATTTAAAAAATTGAACTCACCATTATCTGTTAAATTTTTTTATGTTCAGTTTCAAAACAACGCGCATAATTGATTGAACAATCATGCGCTTTTTTATCTAGGTTTGATTCCATTCATACTGTCTATAGTATAACGTAAATGGGATGATAATGTTATACTGAGTTATCTTATTCCATTTTATCAAGAGACAATCATGCCGGGTTTTGCACCATCATCAGGACTGAGTAAAAAGATTTCATCTCCACCAGCGCCGGCAGCAAGTACCATTCCCTCCGATATTCCAAAACGCATTTTTCGTGGCGCGAGATTTGCAACCATCACAGTGAGTTTACCGATTAATTTAGTTGGATCTGGGTAAGCGCTTCTGATCCCTGAAAAAACATTTCGTTTCGTATCACCAATATCTAGAGTAAGTTGTAATAGTTTATCTGAACCTTCTACAAATTGTGCATCTTCAATTTTAGCTATCATTAACTGAACTTTAATAAAGTCATTAAAATCAATTATTTCAGGCGTGTTGCTACTTGAGGATGAAGATTTTTTTGATTCAGATGAATGTTTTTGCCCAGCTTTATTTTTATCTTTATCAGTTGATTGTGCACTTGCTGATTCTGCTTTTACATCTTCTTTTGATGCTTCAATTAATGTTTCCACTTGTTTAGTTTCTAATCTAGCAAATAAAGCTTTGAATGGTGCTACTTGATGAGATAACAACGGGGTATTGATTGATGCCCAATCAAGCGCTGTTTGTAAAAAAGCTTCAGCTTTACTACTTAATTCCGGCAAGATAGGTTTTAGATAGATCATCAAGATCCTAAATAACTCAATTCCCATTGTGCAGACCGCATGTAGTTTTTGGATGTCTTTAGGTTCTTCAGACTTAGCTAAAACCCAAGGTGCATTTTCATCAACATAGCGGTTTGCTAAATCAGCAAGCTGCATAATTTCACGAACTGCTTTAGCTGTTTCATTATTCTCAAAATAAAAGGCTATTTGACTGCTAGCTGCAGTGAAGGTATTGTGCAATTGAGGGTCATCAATGTCACTTCCTAAAGTACTGTTAAAGCGTTTAAGAATAAAACTGGCATTGCGTGACGCTAAGTTAACCACTTTATTAACGATATCTGTATTTACTTTTTGGATAAAATCCTCTAGGTTTAAATCGATATCATCAATCCTGTTACTCAATTTTGACGCGTAATAATAACGTAAGCTATCAGCATTGAAATGTTCAAGGTAGGTTTGAGCTTTGATAAAGGTCCCCCTCGATTTAGACATTTTAGCGCCGTTAACCGTTACATATCCGTGTACATTTAATTTTGAAGGAAGACGAAAATCACTTCCCTTTAACATTGCAGGCCAAAATAGGCTATGAAAATAAACGATATCTTTACCGATATAATGGATTAACTCTGCTGTAGAACCTGCTTGCCAAAATTTATCAAAATTAGCCTTTTCTGGATACTTATCACAATAATTTTTGAATGAGCCCATATAACCGATTGGGGCATCAAGCCATACATAAAAATACTTGCCAGGTGCATCTGGAATTTCAAAACCAAAATAGGGAGCATCACGACTGATATCCCACTGTTGCAGACCTGCATCAAACCATTCTTGTAGTTTATTAGCAACTTGTTCTTGAAGGGTACCTGAACGAGTCCACTCTGCTAACATCTCTTCAAATGCGGGCAGATCGAAAAAATAGTGTTCAGATTCTTTTTCTATGGGTGTAGATCCTGATAAGACAGATCTTGGCTCAATTAAATCTGAAGGAGAATAAGTTGCAGAACAGACTTCACAGTTATCACCATATTGATCTTCTGCTTTACACTTAGGACAAGTCCCTTTAACAAATCTATCTGGTAAAAAAAGATTCTTTTCCGTATCAAATAGCTGAGAAATTGTTTTTGTTTTTATGTGACCTGCAGTATTTAAACGTTTGTAGATAAGTTCAGCGAAATAACGATTTTCATCACTGTGAGTTGAGTGATAATTATCATAACTTATATCAAATCCATTAAAATCTCTTAAATGTTCTTCATGGCTTTTGGCAATGAGTTCTTCTGGTGTGATACCTAGTTGTTGAGCTCTTAGCATAATCGGGGTGCCATGCGTATCGTCTGCACAAACAAAATGAATATCTGTTCCTCTTAATCTTTGATAACGCACCCAAATATCAGCTTGAATATGCTCAAGCATGTGACCTAGATGAATTGGTCCATTGGCATAGGGTAATGCACAGGTCGTCAAAACTGAACGATTAGCATAGTAATTGTCAGTGAGTTGTTCTAATGTTGGGTGATTATTGTGCGTTGAATTCGATATAGGGTGTGTTGTCATGGTTTACTCTTACTTGACTAAAAGAAATAAATCGCCTACTGGTGTAGAGATAGCTTTGAATTAGGTAATTATAGGCGAAAATATGTGTTAATCATAGTGAGCATTTTGATAATAAGTAATTATCCTTAAAAATAGGAGAGTTAAGCGAGTAGATTATGTGGGGCAATAATCCTAAGGCAATAATGCCAAGCTATTATCACAAGATTGGCATGTGCAAAGATAAAAACTAATGCATTAGTTTCCTTTAGGATCTGGTAAATGGTTTGGATAAAATCTTTTTGTAACCGCTAAATGAGAGCGTAATCTACCTTTAATTGCATTATCACCAACATGTTTAAATAGCGGATTATGAGGATCACTTGAAGGTCCTTTCGCCAGTTTGGCTAATGAATCTGGTAATTTAAATGGCTTAAGTTCACCTATTGATAGACATGGGGAAAAGAAAAAAGCATTGCTATATCGAGAAACACCAGCTTTGGGAGCAATAACTCTATGTACATTTGCACGTAAATATCCATTAGTGAGTAATTCTAATGTTTCTCCAATATTCACAATAAATGCATTTTTAACATAAGGAGCATTTATCCAACCATTATCAGATTCAACTTGTAACCCACCTACACTATCTTGTAAAAGCAAAGTTAGTATACCTGCATCCTTGTGCGCCCCTACACCTTGAGGGTTAGTGTTATTACTTGGGTAGTGAATTAATTTTAATAAATGGTGTGGATTACCGTCAAGTAATTGGTTTATGGCAGATTCATCTTGATAAAGCGCCCTTAAAAAGACTTTTAAAACTCGGATCGCTAAGGCTCTATTTTTATCAGCCCAATTTAACACAATGGGTTTGAGCTCAGGTAATTCATTAGGCCATAGGTTTGGACCTTGTAAATTACGCCATAATTCAGATTCATTAGCTAAAGGATCAACGGGTAACTCAGGGCCAATATCGATTTGTTCTCTAAAATCAGGTTTTTGGCGCGTAGTTTCCTCTTCAAGCCCTGTATATCCTCTAAAATGACGAGAATTTGCCATATTGATAGTTTGTTTTTGGGTAGGCTCTAATTCAAAAAATGCTTTAGCAGTCGTTTCAAGAGTTGAGATATCTTCATCTGAAATACCATGACCTACTAAGTAAAAAAAGCCTATCTCCCTTGCTAATTTTCTAAATTTTTCATCAAATGCATCGGCTAATAAGGGATTTTCAGCCTCACTTAAATCAATAATTGGTAAGGAGTTTAAAATGATAGACGGCTCTATATTATGAGAGCTAATTACTTTTTCTGGGCTGAGATCGGTTGTTTGACTCATTAAGTATTCCTCGTTAGAAAAGAATTAAATTTATTATCAACATAATTTGCAAATATCTAGATAAATAGCATTGTTAACCGAAACGCGGACGTATATGTAGCTAACATAGCTATCAACTAAAGTTAGCTGTTTATATTTATCAACTATATTAACAAGCTAAGTTAATATAGGTCATACAACTTTAGCGAACGATTTACTTGGGGCTTCAATAAAAGCGTGAGCAAATGCTTGCTTAAGGTCATCAATTAAATCATCGGCATGTTCAATACCAATTGATAACCTGACTAATCCAGGCGAAATACCTGCAAGTTTGAGTTCAGCTTCGTTTAATTGCCTGTGAGTAGTTTGTGCTGGGATCGCAGCAAGAGATTTATTATCACCAATATTCACAAGACGTAAAAAAAGATTCAAATGGTTATAAAAAGCACTGATTTGATGGCTTGAAGCATTGAGTTCAAAACTGATAATACCAGGTGCACCTTTATACTTTAAATATTGAGTTGCAATTGCATGATCTGGATGAGCATTTAAACTTGGATGGTTGACTGATTTAACCTTTTCATGCGTATTTAAAAAATTAACAATTTTAAGTGCATTGTCACTGATACGTTCATAACGTAAAGATAGAGTTTCTAACCCTTGCGCAAGTAAAAATGCAGAATGTGGGGAGAGTGCGGCACCAGAGCTTCTAAGTGCACTAGTTCTCACTTTAACGATATAAGCTAGTTCTTTGAAATAATCATTAAATACGATGCCATGATAGGCTTGTGATGGAGTGGATAAAGTTGGGTATTTTTCAGGGTATGCTTGCCAATTAAAGCGGCCACTATCAATCACAACACCACCAAGCGTATTGCCGTGCCCGCCAATATATTTTGTCAGAGAATGCACTAAAATATCTGCACCAAGCTCTATCGCATTGATACCAACCGGAGAAGCAACAGTATTGTCTACAATCAAAACAATGCCGTATTGTTTTGCAATCCTTGATATTTTCGGAATGTCTGCAACACGTGTACTAGGATTACTGATCGATTCAATAAAAATTAATTTAGTGTTTGATTTGATAAGTGATTCAAGTTGCGCTAAATCATCAATCGGAAAATGTTCAGTTGTTATGCCTCTAGCAGGTAAAACTTCTTTAAAGAAATTATGAGTACCGCCATATATTTCTTTACTTGCCAAGATATGATCTCCACTTTGTGCGATAGTAGAAATCGCTGCATCTATCGCACTCATGCCTGTGGCAAAGGTAACTGCCCCTACACCACCTTCTAAAGCAGCTAAACGTTTTTCTAATATATCAAGTGTTGGATTACCTGTTCTTGTATAGATATATCCCTCTTTAGCGAGGTTAAATAGATCAGCACCATGGGACGCATCATCAAATAAATAAGATGCGGTTTGATAGATAGGAAGCGCAGCACTACGATTATGTTCATTTGCATCATAACCAGCGTGCAAGCTTATAGTCTCTGCACGCCAATTTGATTGTGTGGTGCCTTCAACGTTAATTTGATTATTCTGTGTCATGAGGACTCCTATCGAAAAATGAAATGTAATTGGTTGACTAACTATTAATCTGACTATAGAAGAACAAATTTAAGAAGGGAAAGAACTATTTGTTATGAATAATTGCAATTTGATATGATTAGTTTTAATTATTTGATTTTAAATGATGCCATGGGTTTTTGCTTTGGGAGTATCAAGACATGAATTTAATGATAAAGTGAATAGTTATTCATTTATAAGGTGGCGGTTAAATGTTAGTTATATATAATAATAGCGAGGATAAGCGTTAAAAAAGCCTTTTAAACATTCAAATAGGTAGATACGGACATCATTTTATTTTCCCTTTGTGGCGTATTTAATTAAGTTTAAATGGTTAGAATAAATATTGCGTATAGTAATATAGATGACACCGGTTTCGGTAAACTAAAATATCTGTGTTAAAAAAAAGATAAAATTCTTTAAAAAAATGTAGACATTGAATTTAACTTCCTGTAAATTCTCGCAGCCTTAAAAATAAAATTGAAATTTAATTCACTTTAAATGAATTTTTATTCACCTTAGGTTGTATTAGTGTTTGATAAAAATATAATAATGATTTAATTATAGGAGTCATTTATGCAAGCTATACTTGTGCTAGAAGATGGAAGTGTGTTTCACGGCAAGTCGATAGGGGTAGCCGGGGAAACAGTTGGTGAAGTAGTTTTTAACACATCAATAACCGGTTACCAAGAAATATTAACAGATCCCTCCTACTCACATCAGATCGTCACCTTAACTTATCCTCATATTGGCAATACTGGCATTAATCCTTTCGATGAAGAATCTAATAAACTGCATTTAAGCGGTCTCGTTATCAGAGAACTCCCAACTACCTATAGTGATTACAGAGCGACTGATTCGCTTTCAAATTATCTTAAACAACACAATATTGTGGCTATTGCTGAGATTGATACGCGGCAATTAACAAGATTACTAAGGGATAAAGGAGCGCAGAAAGGCTGCATTATTAGTTCAGAAATCATAACAGAACAACAAATAGAAAAAGGATTAGCTAATGCTCGTAATTGGTCAGGTTTAAATGGATTAGATTTGGCAAAAGAAGTGACATGTAAAGTTCCCTATGAATTCAACCTAGTTGGTGAAGAGCTGGTTAATCATTCTAATACTCCGGAGCTGAATATTGTTGTCTATGATTTTGGAGTTAAAAAAAACATCTTAACTTTACTAGCTAAACGTGGCTGTAAAATCACAGTTGTACCAGCAAAAACACCTATCAATACAGTGCTTGCATTAAAACCAGATGGGGTTATGTTGTCTAATGGTCCAGGCGATCCTGCCGCGTGTGATTATGCTGTTTTATCTACTCAAAGTTTATTGGACAAAAATATTCCTATTTTTGGTATTTGCTTAGGTCATCAAATCCTTGCATTAGCATCTGGTGCTAAGACAGTAAAAATGAAATTTGGTCATCATGGTGCAAATCATCCCGTTAAAGATAGAAAAACAGATTTGGTTGCAATTAGTGTACAAAATCATGGTTTTGCCGTTGATGCTGAAACTTTGCCAGCTCATCTTGAAATAACCCATCATTCTTTATTTGATGGAAGCATCCAAGGCATCAAGCATTTAGAAAAGCCAGCGTTTGGATTTCAAGGACATCCTGAAGCGAGTCCAGGACCTAATGAATTAGAGACCTTATTCGATACCTTCATAGAGATGGTATCTGATTTGAAATATCAGTCAATTGAATCATAAAAAACCGATAATTTATTATCGGTTTTTTTTTGAGCTAAGTTTGCAATCAAATTTTTTTGACGGCTGACTCTGCAAATAAAAGAAATTCAAATGTTGGCAAAAACAATTGTATATGAACCAGGAGTGAAAGATGGCAAAACGTAATGATATTCAAACAATCTTAATATTAGGAGCAGGTCCAATTGTAATAGGGCAAGCATGTGAATTTGATTACTCAGGCACACAAGCCTGTAAAGCACTTAAAGAAGAAGGGTATCGTGTCATCCTTGTTAATTCTAATCCAGCTACAATTATGACCGATCCTAATTTAGCTGATGCTACATATATCGAACCTATAGAGTGGGAAGTAGTTAGAAAAATTATAGAAAAAGAGCGACCTGATGCAATTTTGCCGACAATGGGAGGCCAAACAGCACTAAATTGTGCGTTAGAACTTGAAAAACAGGGTGTGCTTGCACATTTTAACGTGGAAATGATAGGCGCAAATGCTGATGCGATAGATAAAGCAGAAAACAGGCAAAGATTTGATATTGCTATGAAAAAGATAGGGCTGCAAACAGCACGTTCAGGAATTGCCAATAACATGGAAGAAGCATTTGCTATTGCATCAGAATTAGGTTTTCCCTGTGTGATTAGACCTTCTTTTACGATGGGAGGTACGGGGGGAGGAATTGCTTATGATTTAGAAACCTTTGAAGCAATTTGTCTTTCAGGTTTAGATTTATCTCCTACCCACTCATTGCTTATCGATGAATCATTGATTGGCTGGAAAGAGTATGAAATGGAAGTTGTACGTGATAAACGAGATAACTGTATTATTATTTGTTCAATTGAAAACTTTGATCCGATGGGAATTCATACCGGAGATTCGATAACAGTTGCACCTGCACAAACATTAACAGATAGAGATTTTCAAAAAATGCGTAATGCATCTTTTGCTATATTACGTGAAATTGGTGTGGAAACAGGTGGGTCAAATGTACAATTTGCGATTAATCCTAAAGATGGACGTATGATCGTTATTGAAATGAACCCAAGAGTATCAAGGTCCTCAGCTCTAGCTTCAAAAGCAACCGGTTTTCCTATCGCTAAAATTGCAGCTAAACTTGCTGTAGGCTATACATTAGATGAATTAGACAATGATATTACAGGAGGGAAAACTCCAGCCTCATTCGAGCCTACTATTGATTATGTTGTGACTAAAATCCCTCGCTTTAATTTTGAAAAATTTGAGCTTGCAAATGACAGATTAACAACTCAAATGAAATCAGTTGGTGAATCAATGGCATTGGGGCAAAATTTTAAATCTTCATTACAAAAGGCGTTAAGAAGTCTAGAAACAGGTGTTAGTGGCCTTGACGGTATTTTGACGTGTGAACAGACTTTAGATGTTGAGAACATTAAATCAGAACTACAAGCTGCAGGCCCTAATCGTATATTTTATCTAGCAGAGGCCATACGTTTAGGAATGAGTTTGGATGCCATACATAAATTAACTCATATAGATCGTTGGTTTTTAACTGAAGTAGCAGAAATTGTCGCAATGGAAGCACTTATTAAAAGTAGGCCTTTAAGTCAGTATGATGCTTTGTTAATGAAACAACTTAAGCGCGCTGGTTTTGCTGATTCGTATATTGCTAAGCTGTTAAAAGTAGATGAAAATAAAGTAAGAGCCAAAAGGCTAGAATTAAATGTACAGCCAGTGTTCAAGCGGGTTGATACCTCAGCAGGAGAATTTCAAACTGATACAGCTTATCTTTATTCAACCTATGAACAAGCATGTGAAGCTTATGTAACTCATAACCCTAAGAAGGTCATTATTTTAGGAGGGGGACCTAATCGAATAGGGCAGGGAATTGAATTTGACTATTGCTGCGTTCATGCTGCAATTGCCTTAAGGGAGCAAGGCTATGAGACTATTATGATCAATTGCAATCCTGAGACTGTGTCTACCGATTTTGATACTGCTGATAGACTTTATTTTGAGCCAGTTACGTTAGAACATGTACTTGATATTGTCGAACTAGAAAAGCCATTAGGCGTCATAGTTCAATATGGAGGACAAACCCCTCTAAAACTCGCTAAGGCATTGAAACAAGCGGGTGTAATCATTTTAGGGACTCAGCCTGAAGATATTGATGCTGCAGAAGACAGAGCCTTATTTTCAAATATTGTAAAAAAACTTGGATTGCTTCAACCTGCTAATTCTACAGCTCTAAACCTTAATGAGGCACTAAGTATCGCTCCCAAAATTGGTTACCCATTAGTAGTCAGACCTTCTTTTGTTTTAGGCGGTAGAGCGATGGAAATTGTTCATTCAGAGAGTGAACTTAGAGACTATTTTCACCACTCGGTAATCAGTGATAATACATCACCTATTTTATTGGATAAATTTTTAGATGATGCAGTAGAGGTGGATGTAGATGCAATTTCAGATGGTGACCATGTCTTAATTGGTGGCATTATGCAACATATTGAACAAGCAGGAATTCATTCTGGTGATTCTGCATGTTCATTGCCTCCATACAGCATCAGCCAATCTATGCAAAATCAGCTACGAGAACAAACCATTGCATTAGCTAAAGCGCTTAATGTAATTGGACTGATGAATATACAATTTGCTATTGCTAATGAGACACTTTACTTAATAGAAGTTAATCCAAGGGCTGCGAGAACTGTGCCATTTGTTTCTAAGGCAACAGGAATAGCACTTGCCAAGATTGCTGCAAAGGTCATGTTAGGTCAATCACTCTCTTCATTAGGCCATATTAAGGAAGTCATTCCCTCTTATTTTTCGGTTAAAGAAGTAGTTTTTCCGTTTAATAAATTCTTAGGCGTCGATCCTATTTTAGGCCCAGAAATGCGATCTACAGGTGAGGTAATGGGATTTGGTGATTCATTTAGCCATGCATTTGCTAAAGCGATGCTTGCCGCAAACCCCCTTGATTCGTTATTTAAGACAAATTTAGATAAACAAAAGCGTGTTTTGATATCCATTAAGGATTCAGATAAAAAATATTTAGGTCTTTTAGCAAAACAATTAATTGAACTTGGATTTACTATTGAAGCAACTGCTGGAACAGCAAAGGCGCTTAATGAAATGGGTTTTAATACAACAAGAGTAAATAAGCTTGCCGAAGGTAAAATCCATGTAATTGATAAAATTAGAAACGGGGAGTATATTTATATTATTAATACGAGTTCTGGAAGGGCACAAGTGGCTGATTCTAGTTTAATTAGACAAAGTGCATTACAGCATCATGTTCATTATGACACAACCATTAATGCAGCATTTGCAACACTTCAGGCACTCAAAACGAACCCAAGAGAGCAAGTTAAATCAGTTCAATCGTTGCACCAGAGAGTTCAATTATAAAACTTTAAGCGTTAACTGCGTTGTTACTAATAAGAGAGTTTAGGTTTCAAACCAGCTGAAATGGAGCCTAAGCTCTTCTTGCTGATAAATTTTTATGTTAAAAATGGTGCCTATATTCATTTAACTTGAATTCGCCGGAAGAAATTATTTTACCAATTTAATTAATGGTTACTGAACAATTACTTGACATAATTGCTTGAAAATTATACTGACTAGGCATTAATTTTTTATCTTAAATAGGCAACGTCTCCAATTATTACTAATATAACCTTACAAACCTTGAGAGTAAAAGCATACCAAAGTATTGGTAGTTCACTTTAACTTCCTATATCTATCATAAATGTCATATTTGGGATTAATTGACAATATGATAGTTCCAATCTCATATATTAGTCTTGAACATTTAATTCAGATGAGTTGCTTTTTTAGCCTCAATTAGCAGGATTAACTGTATCAGAGCACCGGGTAGCAGTGTGGTTTATTGAATACTAAGTCATTTGTTAAGCTGCTTATTTAGTAAAATTTTTTAAAATAATCAAAAAAAATTTTAAGTGTGTTAAAATCTAAGGCGGATAAAACCAAGTAGACTCACAAACTACTTGTGAGGTAGTTTTCTGTTTAAATTTACTAAAAGTATTAGGAGAAATAATGAAATTAACCCAAATTTCAAAACTGATGATTGCCTTAACTCTTTCAAGCTCTTTTTTTGTATTTGCAGAGGAAAAGGTTGTAGAAACTAAAGCTGCAGAAACAACAGAAACGAATAAAGAAGCAACTAATAAAATCGATCCCTCTATAACGCTAGTAGAAGGCCCATCAGCACATTTAACATTTCATATGGGGCTTTCTGCAGAAGGTCAAAATTTTATTGGTGGGAGTATTGCTAATCATGGAAAGGTTTCTGTTCATGGTGGGTACATTGTAGTATTACCAATTGATGAAAAATGTAATCCATTAGAACCTATTACTCAGACTTTTTCTAAAGTCCCATCTGGGGAAATAATCCCTTTTAGAGTACCTATTAATGCAAGTTTAAGTGGTTATCGCTTAATTGGTTTTAATGCATACGATGATATGGGATTTCCATTACCAGCCGTTGATGATACTTTAGAAATTATTTCAGAAAGAATTCCTGGGGAAAGGAAGGCTTGTGAAGAAAAAAGAACAGCATCTTGATAATAGTTTGCAAGATGAATTGCAATTCTAACCATGATAAAGTCAAATTATCGATACCGGTTGGCATTTTTTATACCTAACCCGCAGTAGTAATATCTATTGTCTGAGATGTATGTTTGCTTTCAGGCAATAGACTTTTCATTGAAGTTAGCCAAGAGTATTCATAAGCTAATCTATATTTTAACATATAGTTTCTGTTGATTATTTTGCCATTTTGAATCAAATATTTTTAGGAGAAATAAATGCAAACTCATGAACTTGATGAGCTCGATATTAAGCTTCTTAAAGCATTACAAAATGATTCGACTATGACAAACCAATCATTATCGCAAAAATTACATTCCTCTCCTGCAACTTGTTTACGGCGTATTTCTAGACTAAAATCTTTAGGTTTTATAAAAAAAGAAGTCATGCTCTTAAACCCGAATATGTTTCCGGAAAGTGTTAAAGCGATTGTGGAAATTACACTTGAAAAGCAAACAGCTGAAGCTATTTCAAATATTGAAAAAGTACTAATTAAAGAGCAAGCAGTTAAACAATGTTATCGTGTTGCTGCGAATAGTGATATCGTGATTGTTATAGATGTTCCTATGATGTCTGATTATCATGATTTTGTACAAAGAGTACTTTCTTCTCATTATCATGTTCGTAATATCAGAGCCCTTTTTATCACTCATCAAAGTAAATTTGATACTGCAATTCCAATTAAGTAGAGCATAAAAAAAACTATTTATCAAATAAGGAAAACTGTGACGGGTCAATATCTGGAAGGCTATTGGGTTGATTATTAATATTTTTCTTTGCTCTAATAAAGCGTATGTATCTTTGTTTTGTAAGACGTAACACTTCTCTTTTTTCTGTATTTGAATAGGTTAGCCAGTCAAAACGTTCTTGCCGATTTCGAAAGCATCCCATGCAAACGCCACGTTCATCAGTTTGACAAACACGTATGCAGGGACTAGGGATTTCGAAAAACTCTAACTGTTCAGTCATTATTATAATTGTGCATTAAATGGCTTATACAAACCGGATCGATTTTTAGCGTATTTGAAAAATAACTTTTCATGTAAGTTAGTTAAAATTTAGTGCGAGAAGCAATTATTCGCACTCATATCCATAGGTATCTTTATAATATGCAACTTCATCTTCAGCCATGACTTTAAATAAAACGCACATAGTAAAATTTCCTTCCATTTTATTTTCCGTTGCATAACTCCAGTCAGATAGGTCATTTAATGTAAAATCATACCTATCGCCATATTTCACATTAGTAATATAAACAGGTTGGTTGGCAATTGTTCCTGTCATTTTATCATTTTCACGGGTAATATCAGACAACCAAATATGTTCACTTTCTCCATTTGAAGGATCTTTGATTAAAACTTTCATCGCAAATGAACTTAACTCAGCCCCTTTTTCTTGCTGAGCAATAAAAAAGTTTTCATAGGTTCTTCTTGCTTCAGCGATAGCTTTTTCCATTTCTGGGTCATTTTCCTCAATGTAAATGAGGTCATCTTCTGCAAATGCTGATGGTGAAATAAAAGTGAATGCTAATAAAAATGCTAAAAAAACACTTCTGAAATTATGTGGTGACATAATGAATTCCTTATAAAAAGATTTATACATAGGAGAGTATTAATACACATATTAAATTACTGTATAAAATCTTGTAATAGTTATGGAGTGTATTATCGAGTTCAAAAATAAGATACTTATTGTGAATAAGTTTTTTTGTAATTATCAAAAGGTCTAATTCAGACTCATATCAATAAAGAATACCAAATTTGTTACCAATAGGTAAAAGTATTACAAACTAAATTAATTATACTGCTAGTTTCAATTTCGTACAATCTTAATTATTCTTGGAAAGTTAAGGGAAATCTAGAAAGATAACTTTCTGATGATCAAATCAAGTAGTACGACACTTTCAATTTCAATTATGTTATTATCAATTATTGTTTATTATACTTTTTGAGACTCAATGAGTATAAGTAATTTTTACGAGTAAAATCTACCTTTGAGGAATCGACTATGCGTCTTTTACATACCATGATTAGAGTTGGTGATTTGCAAAAATCAATTGAATTTTATACAAATGTTTTGGGTATGAAATTACTCAGAACAAGTGAAAATACCGAGTATAAATATACACTGGCTTTTGTAGGGTATGCCGAAGAGTCAGAACAAGCAGTGATAGAACTTACCTATAATTGGGGCGTCAGCAGCTATGATTTAGGTACTGCTTATGGACATATTGCACTTGGTGTTGAAAATGTTGCCGATACGTGTGAACAAATTAGAAGTGCAGGCGGTAAAATTACCAGGGAAGCAGGACCAGTTAAAGGTGGTTCAACTATTATTGCTTTTGTTGAAGATCCAGACGGATACAAAATTGAGTTAATTCAGTCAGAAAATATTGGACAGGGTCTAGGGAATAGCTAATGCAGCATAATGAATATTCTGCACTATGTGACAGGTTTAGAGGTTTTTATCCTGTAGTGATAGATGTAGAAACAGCTGGTTTCAATGCTAAAACAGATGCACTTTTAGAAATTGCAGCAATCACACTGAAAATGGATGCAGAAGGATGGCTTAGCATAGATAAGACGTATCATTTTCATATCAATCCTTTTGAAGGTGCATTAATACATGCTGATGCGTTAGCATTTAATGGTATTGATCCTGATAATCCATTGAGGGATGCAGTTGATGAATCCATCGCACTTGAGGCAATATTCAAAGAGATTAGGACAGGTATGAAAAATGCTGACTGCAGTCGTGCAGTCATGGTAGCGCATAATGCAAATTTTGATTTTTCATTTGTAATGGCAGCTGCTGATAGAGCAAAGATAAAACGCAATCCATTTCATCCTTTTGCGACATTTGATACAGCGGCATTAAGTGCAGTTGCTTATGGGCATACAGTTCTAGCAAAAGCCTGTCAACTTGCTGGTTTGCAGTTTGATAATAGTCAAGCTCATTCAGCAATTTATGATACAACCTTGACTGCAATGCTATTTTGCAAGATTGTTAACAAATGGAAAACACTAGGTGGTTGGCCATTGGTAAATGGCTAAAAATCGGCCACTTAACTGAGTAAATTGTGATTTGCTTCACACTACTGGAAAAAAAATACACTTAATGTGTATTTATGTTTAAACTGTAAAGACTTCATTATTCTTTTATTTTTATTTATTGGAATAAATTATTTTTTATAATCACTTTTTTGGGGACTTAAATATGAAAAGAATCCTTTTAGTTTGTGCAGCTGGAATGTCAACGAGCTTACTTGTAAATAAAATGAAAGATTATGCGACTAGTGCAGGTAAAGAAGTTCATATTGAAGCATTACCTGTTTCAGAAGCAAACACAGTCATAGATCAGGCTGATATTGTTATGATAGGGCCACAAGTAAGATATCAATTACCTCAAGTTGAAGCAATGGCAAAAGGTAGAATTCCTGTTGTTGTGATAGATATGAAAGATTATGGCATGGTTAATGGACAAGCTGTGCTAACTAAAGCACTTGAGCTGATTGGTGAATAGATAATTCCTTTCTAAGACTTAAATTAATAACTGCTTGCATTAAATAAAATATTTGATGCAAGGCTAGTTATTTAATTAAAATAATTCTAATCCCAAAGCAAATCCTCTTAAAACATTACTCAATTCATAGGTATTATTCTTAAATACAGATAAAACCTGATTATTCTAAAGCTACTATTTCGAATCCACGAAACATAAGTTTTGATATTAAAGCATTTTTAGCAGCTTACCATTGTTAATTTGACAGGGTTACTATACTAGTACCTGAATGATAAAAATTATCCCTATGCATTTTCCTTAGTTTTACGAATTTTTTCCGATTTTAACATTTTTTAAATAATGGTATACTGTATATATTAACAGGGTATTCAGACAAAAGAAGGCTAATGACTTTCATTCGTTTTGTGGATACTGGTCGAATTTAAAACTATTATTTCATCATGTTGGTAAAATGGACGTAACAGAACTTTTAGACGGTCTTAATGATAAACAACGAGAAGCCGTAAGCGCCCCTAAGAAAAACTTATTGATTTTAGCTGGCGCAGGAAGCGGCAAAACACGTGTATTAGTACACCGCATTGCTTGGTTATTAGCAGTTGAACGACTCTCTTCTCATAATATTCTGGCTGTTACTTTTACAAATAAAGCAGCAAAAGAAATGCAATATCGCATTAGTGCTCTTATCGGAAATGCTGAGCAAGGTATGTGGATTGGTACATTTCATGGATTAGCCCATAGACTATTACGAACTCATGCAATCGAAGCTAAATTACCTAAAACTTTTCAAGTTATCGATTCTGACGATCAGATACGTATGGTTAAGCGTATCTTAAAAGCCATGAACATTGATGAGAAACAATGGCCTGCTAAGCAAGGTGTGTGGTATATCAATAATAAAAAAGATGAAGGATTAAGGCCTTCAGAAATTGAAACCTACAATAATCCTATTGAACAACAATGGAAGCAAATTTATACGGCTTATCAAGAATCATGTGACAGAGCAGGTTTAGTGGATTTTGCTGAGCTCTTGATTCGTTCATATGAGCTGTGGAAAAATAACCCTGCGTTATTAAGGCATTATCAAAGCAGGTTTAACCAAATTTTAGTTGATGAATTTCAAGATACTAATCATATCCAATATGCGTGGATAAAATTACTTGCAACAGGTAAAACGGATAAGCCTGACGAACCCACTCATAGTAATGTCATGATCGTTGGCGATGATGATCAATCAATTTATGGTTGGCGAGGGGCTCAGATTGAAAATATTCGACGATTTACACGTGATTATTTTGAAGCGGTCGTTATCCGCTTAGAGCAAAATTATAGATCAACCCATCCAATTTTAACTGCTGCCAATACCTTAATCGCTAATAATTCAGATAGGATGGGCAAAAATCTTTGGACTGATAACGAAAAGGGTGAATTAATTAGCGTTTACTCTGCTTTTAATGAGTTAGATGAAGCTAGATTTGTAGTCGAAAAAATTAAACGTTGGAAAGAGTCAGGCAAAGCGCTAGCACAAGTCGCCGTACTTTACCGAAATAATTCACAATCACGAGTCATTGAAGAGGCTATGCTTCAAGGAAATGTACCCTATAGAATTTATGGTGGTATGCGTTTTTTCGATAGACAGGAAATTAAAGATGCATTAGCTTATCTTAGGTTGTTAGCTAATAGAGATGATGATGCTGCTTTTGAGCGTGTGATTAATACGCCGACAAGGGGGATGGGAGAAAGGACACTTGATACACTTAGGCAATATGCTCGTAGTGAGTCAAAAACTTTATGGCAATCAGTTTTAGAAATTCTTGAAAATAAAAGTTTATCAGGACGTTCAGCAGGTGCAATGCAGCGGTTTATAGAGTTAATTGAAGCTTTAGACAAAGAAACAATGCATTTACCGCTACACCTACAAACAGAATATGTCATAAAACATTCAGGTTTATTTGAATACTATAAGCAGGAACAAGGTGAAAAAGCTCAGGCGAGAATTGATAATCTTGAAGAATTAGTTAATGCTGCGAAAGAATATGTCGTACTGAACGAAGAATTAGAAATGACTCCACTTCAATCATTTTTGTCACATGCATCATTAGAGGCAGGGGAAGGTCAGGCTGATGCACACCAAGATGCCGCACAAATGATGACATTGCATTCAGCTAAAGGACTTGAATTTGAGCAGGTGTTTATGGTTGGAATGGAAGAGGGGATGTTTCCAAGCCAAATGTCAGCAGGTGAAACCAGCCGATTGGAAGAGGAAAGGCGCCTTGCTTATGTTGGTATTACAAGAGCAAGACAAAAATTAACATTGTCATTCACAGAATCAAGGCGGCTATATGGTCAGGAAGTTAGGCATAGACCTTCACGGTTTATTGGTGAATTACCTGAAAATTTATTAGAAGAAGTAAGATTAAGAGGGGCTATCACTACTCCTGCTTCTAATTCAAGTTCATCTAGCCATAAAATTGCCTCTCAATTAAGAGAGAGCGACTATTCCTTAGGGCAAAGAGTAAAACATCATAAATTTGGTGAAGGGACGATCATTAACATAGAAGGCGAGGGTGAGCACACAAGGCTACAGATTGCCTTTCAAGGTCAAGGAATTAAATGGTTGGTAGCAAGCTATGCTAAATTAACGACATAGTAAGAGTTAATCACAATAACTCTAAACTTAGACTCTAATGAAAATTGAGTCTAAGTTTAGATATGAATTATTTTACCATCTACAGAAGGCGTTAAATGTAAAAAAAACTACAATTATCTTAGTGAAAGGTTTTTAGTAGAATATTAGGTAATTAAAGTCCATTTCCTATTACGAATTTCAAATATCCACAGCCTTCAGTATTCGCGACCGCTATTTGTTGTTTTAGCAAATCTTGTTATGAATCGGCAATGACAATTCTAGATCAACTGTCAGAGACTGTAATTTAAATTATGTAATTCGATTATCTTCCTTAATATATTTCTGAATCGCGCTAATCCAATTTCCACAGAGATTGGCAAAATTGTTGGACGCTTCATCACAATTGACTTTTTTCATCGTTATTATTACTCCTCTATTAACTCTTGAGTTTTATCTAAATAAGGACAGTTGCCACTAAAATAAAATCAAAAAATTGATTGGAATATTTAGCTTTCAAATAACCCATTACACCTTCTATAGCTTAATTGAATAAGCTGGCTATCGTACTTTGAGTCGTCATTCAATTTAAAACAAAGTAAGATTAAAATCTGCAATTAAACTTATTATTCATATATGTTTAATTTGTAGGTTAATCTAATTCAGTTTGTTTTGTTTCATTACCAAGTAAACCTACACTTAAAACACCCACCATGATCGTTACAGCAAAGATTGCAAAAATAAACGTGATCGAATAGTTGAAACTTATCATATAACCAACCATTAGAGGCCCTAATATTCCTCCTATGCGACCAAATGCAGCTGCTAACCCAACGCCAGTTCCGCGAACCTGTGTTGGATAATGCTCAGGTGTGTAAGCATATAAAGCGCCCCAAGCTCCTAGATTAAAGAAGGATAACAACATACCATAGATGACTAAAAGTGTAGCAGTATCAGCTTGACCAAATAAAAAAGCACTTATTGCTGTACCAGTTAAGAAAAGCATTAACACGAGCTTCCTTCCTATACGCTCAATTAAAAATGCCGCTAAAAAATAACCTGGTAATTGTGCTAATGTCATAATTAATACATATTGAAAACTTTTTATTAGTGTAAAACCTTTGCCTACCATAACGCTTGGTAACCAAAGGAAAATACCATAGTAAGAAAATACAACGCTGAACCATAATACCCAGAGCATCAGAGTTTGCTTAAAATAGGGTTTTGACCAAACCATAGCTATTTTAGCTGCAAAAGATAACTTTAATCCTTTTTCTTGCGATTGGGTAAATTTAGGAGAGTCTGGTAAATTTATTCTTAAATAGATAGCGTAAAAAGCAGGTAGGGCAGTTAAAATTAATGCCATTCTCCATCCATAGGCAGGAATGACAAAATAAGCAATTAAAGCAGCTAATAACCAGCCACCAGCCCAAAAGCTTTCTAATAAAACCACTATCTGTCCACGTTTATTAGCTGGAACACTTTCAGCAACTAATGTTGAAGCCACGGGAAGCTCTCCTCCTAATCCTGCACCGATAAAAAACCTTAAGATTAAAAATATGGAAAGCGTGTCTGTTAGAGCAGATAAACCGCTTGCAATTGAAAAGAGTAATAATGTAAAAATAAAGACTTGTTTACGACCAATTCTGTCAGACAATATTCCAAAAAAAACAGCGCCAATTGCCATTCCTATAGAATTGACACTTCCAATCCAACCTAATTGCGTTGCAGAGAGTTCCCAATCAGTTTTTAGGGCCGCAATAATAAAAGAGAGTATGCCGACATCCATTGCGTCAAACATCCATCCCAATCCAGCAATCGTGAGTAATTTTTTTGAGGAAATAATTTGTGATTTAGCTTTCTCTGTGGGCTTTAAAGGTTCGCTTTGAGTACTTGCTTGATTCATAATAATAATTCCTAATGTAAATAAAAAATGAACAAATAGAAGTTTACCATGTGTAACGATATTGCGATTATAATACATGTTTTGTTTGTTAAATCAAACAAAAAAACGAAGTAAATATCTTAGAGTTTTTAAATTAATCACTAAAGTTTAATGTTTAGGCTTGAAATTATTCGATTAATTAAAAATAAAATGAATTTTAAAAGCAATACATGACACAGGCATTCATCTCAATCTAAAAATGGATAAAGTATCAAATAATGCTTTATCCTAGACTATCAATGAATATTAGCTTGTTTTAATTGTTTCAGTACAAGTGGAGACATCCCAATACATTCAACTCGAATATTTGCGGAGTTAAGCTCATCAATCGCTATTTTTAACTTTTCCAACCCTGTAGCATCTGTAAAGGGGACTTGTTCAAAATCAAATACGATCAACTCAGAATTAGAATCCGTTTGACTGATAATATTATCTAGTTTAGAAAGTGATGCAAAAAATAACGGACCTCGGATAAGTATTTTACAACCACGGGTAGATGGATACTCTGCTGGTAATGGCTCTAATTTGATTGTGACATGATTTGATGCCTGTTTTAAAAAATAGAGTATTGCGATAAGCACACCTAGGTTGACCGCGATAATTAAATCAGTAAAAACAGTTAAAAAGAATGTTATACAAAGAATAACACTATCTGCGATGGGAGCTTGCTTAAAAAGTTTAAATATTACCTTAACTTCACTCATATTCTATGCCACTACAAATAATATTGCTGCAAGCGAACTAAGTGGGATGTGAGTTGCAAGTGGAGCCATAAAAACGAGAACGCTCAATAAGAATAAGCCGTGTACGATACCAGCTACTGGACTTGAACCTCCATTTTTAATGTTCGCAGCAGTTCTTGCTATGGCGCCTGTAGCAGCAAAACCTCCAAAAATAGGTGCTAGCATATTGGCGATACCTTGTCCTATTAGTTCTTGATTCGGATGGTGTTTTGATTTCGTCATGTTATCAGCAACTGTCGCTGACAATAATGACTCAATGGCACCGAGCATTGCAATTGCAAAAGCAGGTCCAATTAATGATGTAAAGGTAACAAAGTTAAAGGTAGGTATGATAATCTCGGGTAGTCCTTGTTTAATACCACCAAAACTACTGCCAATTGTCGCAACAGTAGGGAATTGAAACATTGCTTGGAGAGTAGTTGAAATTACCAGTACTAACAACGATGCTGGAAGCCATTTTATTGCTTTAATTTTAGGGATGATTAGTAAAATGGCAAGTGATATCATACCGAAAACAAGTGTCATAGCATCAATGTCGGTAAATTGACTAAACATTGCTGCTAGCTTTTCATGAAAGAATGCTTGTTGTGGGGGAGGAATCCCTAAAAAGGATGGCCATTGACTTATCCAAATCACGACACCAATACCAGCTGTAAAACCCAGTATAACAGGTGTTGGAATGAATTTGATTATTCCACCAAGCCTTAAAAGACCAAATGCAATGAGGATTATGCCAGCCATAAGTGTGGCAATCTGCAATCCTATAATACCATGTTCTGCAGTTATGCCAGCTAAGACAACGATGAATGCTCCAGTAGGACCTGCAATTTGTACTCGACTACCACCTAAAATCGATACAGTCATTCCGGCAACAATGGCCGTATAGATACCTTGCTCTGGTTTAGCACCACTTGCAATTGCAAATGCCATCGCTAAAGGCAATGCGATGATACCGACAACTAGCCCAGCAATCAGATTTTTAATGAAAAATCGTTTTGCGAGAAAGCCTTTTTTATAAGCTTGTACAATCGCTATCATATGACCTCACTCATGATGAGTTGACATACTTCCCAACTTAAAGGAGATGGTTACGGTACACTGGATAAATTTTAAAATAAAGATTGAAACGTTTAAAAGTAAGTAGAAGCAGTATAGCAAGTATCCGTTTTTTATTTTTGATTTAGATAATGTTTTGTATAGTATTCGACATGTTTAATGACAATAAGGCAATCTGTAAAGCGTGTGTGAGTTGGTTTTGAAAAAAGCAGACAATTTCAATTAAGTTATTTTTATCTATTGAAGTTAATTGGCTCGAATGAGAGATTAATCTTCAATAGATTCTAACACGCCAATTGTTTGGCTTAATTGCCTGTAATAGTCTAATCGCTCCATAAAATATGATTGCAACTCTGGGGGTTGGTTTCTAGATACTTCAGCTAGATTAACAAATTGTTGATATTTTTCGTGATAAGCAACAGAAGATGCAGCCATGTCAACTTGTAGTTTTTGCTGTGCAATAGTGTCTAGTTTAGCAAGGTTATGCTCTGTTTTCATAAGTAAACATCCAAAAACAAATAATAATGATTAACGATTTAGCTTGAAAGTAAGATTAACTTTTACTGTAGGCCACTCATGTGCAAGTATGCTGTAAACATGAGTATCACGCAAGACCTTTGTGCCATTAGGCATTAATTGACATTGATGGTTTCTTAATATGCCATCTAACTTTGCACCTAAACGTATAATTGCTTTTTGACTTGTGAAATTCATTGCGTGGGTTCTAAATTCAACCGCATTAGCACCTAGAAATTCAAAGGCATGCTTCAAAAGCAACAGTTTTGCAGTGGTATTTACGTGAGTTTTCTGTGCTGTTTTTGCATACCAAGTATGGCCTATTTCCAATCGATGTTGGTAGATATCGATGTTCATGAAAGTCGTCATTCCTACAATTTTATGACTGAGTTTATCAAAAACGGTAAAGGGGAGCATCGTGCCTTGCTCTTGGAGTGCTAAGCGTCTTTTAATTTCATCAGACATGGTTAGCGCAGAAGGAATAGCTGTGTACCAAAGCTCATCAAGCATGTTTTCATTTGCCACTTTTTCTAATTCTGCTAAATGTAAAAGGCTTAGTGGTATCAGTGAAAGCGTGTCACTTTCTAAAGTGATAGGCAAAATAGCCCAAGGCTTAAGTGCATTAAGCATAGAATTATCCTAAGAAAAAATAGGATTGCAGTTGCAATCCTATTATCAATAACGCATCAAATGCAATAGCTTATAGTTTAGTTTGGAATATCACTGTATTAGCAGGCTCGGTATATTGTGCTAATTCATTGAAGTTCAAATAGCGATAAGTATCATTTGCTGTTTTATCTACGTGAGCCATTGACTCTAGGTATTCGCTAACAGTCGGTAATCTCCCTAAAATAGCGGCAACAGCAGCAAGCTCAGCCGAGGCTAAATAGACGTTTGCATCTTTACCTAAACGGTTAGGGAAGTTTCGCGTAGAAGTAGAAACCACGGATGCACCATCTGCAACACGTGCTTGGTTCCCCATACATAATGAACAGCCTGGCATTTCTAAACGAGCACCACTACGACCAAATTTACTGTAGTAACCTTCTTCTGTAAGCTGAGCTGCATCCATTTTAGTCGGAGGCGCAATCCATAGGCGAGTAGGAATTTGCCCTGCGTGCTGATCTAAAAGTTTACCCGCTGCTCTAAAATGGCCAATGTTGGTCATACAAGAGCCAATAAAGACTTCATCAATTTTATCATTTGCCACAGAGGATAATAATCTTGCATCATCAGGATCATTTGGTGCACATAAAATAGGTTCTTTAATTTCAGATAAATCTATTTCAATGATTTCAGCATATTGCGCATCTTTATCAGCTTCAAGTAAAGTAGGATTATCTAGCCAAGCTTTCATTTCAGTGATTCTGCGTTCAATTGTCCTTCTGTCACCATAACCCTCGGCAATCATCCACTTAAGCATAATCACATTTGAATTTAAGTATTCTATAATAGGTGCTTTATCTAATTTAATTGTACAGCCAGCTGCAGAACGTTCAGCAGATGCATCGGCTAATTCAAATGCTTGCTCTACTTTTAATTCTGGTAAGCCTTCAATTTCTAAGATGCGGCCAGAGAAAATATTTTTTTTGCCTTTTTTCTCAACAGTCAGCAACCCTTTTTGGATAGCATAGTAAGGAATAGCGTGTACAAGATCACGCAGGGTGATGCCAGGTTGCATTTTGCCTTTAAATCTAACAAGAACAGATTCTGGCATATCTAATGGCATAACGCCTGTTGCAGCAGCAAATGCGACTAGACCTGAACCTGCTGGAAAAGAGATTCCTATTGGAAAACGAGTATGAGAATCGCCGCCCGTTCCTACCGTATCAGGTAAAAGCATACGGTTTAGCCATGAGTGAATTATTCCATCACCAGGACGTAATGAAACACCTCCACGGTTCATGATGAAATCTGGTAGGGTATGATGCGTTTCAACATCAACTGGTTTCGGGTAAGCTGCAGTATGGCAAAATGATTGCATTACAAGATCAGCAGAAAAACCTAAGCAAGCGAGATCTTTTAATTCATCTCGTGTCATTGGCCCAGTCGTATCTTGTGAACCAACAGAGGTCATTCTAGGCTCACAGTATTCGCCAGGACGAACACCTTCTACGCCGCAAGCACGACCAACCATTTTTTGTGCAAGTGTAAACCCTTTATCACTTGCAGCAACTACAGCAACTTTACGGAATAAGTCGCTTGGCGCAAGACCAAGAGATTTACGTGCTTTATTGGTTAACCCGCGTCCAATAATCAGCGGGATACGTCCCCCCGCTTGGACTTCATCAATAATGACATCTGTTTTAAGTTCAAAAGTCGCTAAAACAGTATCGGTTCCATGAGTGCAAATTTTCCCTTCATAGGGATAGACATCAATAACATCACCCATATTAAGATTTGAAACATCAACTTCTATTGGCAGTGCTCCAGCATCTTCCATTGTATTAAAAAATATAGGGGCAATTTTACTACCAAGTACGACACTACCAGCACGTTTATTCGGAACATAAGGAATATCATCCCCCATAAACCATAAAACAGAGTTAGTAGCGGACTTTCTTGATGAACCAGTACCGACAACGTCTCCCACATAAGTTAATGGGTAACCTTTTTTGCTGAGTTCTTCGATTTGCTTGATAGGACCAATTGTACCTGGTTCATCAGGATTGATTCCTTCTCTTGGATTTTTAAGCATAGCAAGGGCATGCAATGGGATATCAGGGCGAGACCAAGCATCTTGGGCTGGGGAGAGATCATCGGTATTTGTTTCCCCGGTAACTTTAAAGACTGTTAAGGTGATTTTATCGGCTAATTTAGGTTTTGAAGTAAACCATTGTGCATCTGCCCAGGATTGAATTATTTTTTTTGCATGGATGTTACCAGCTTTTGCTTTATCTTCTACATCATAAAAACTGTCAAACATAAGTAAGGTATGGGATAAAGCATTAACAGCAGTTGGTGCTAGAGTCTCATCATCTAGAGCATCAATGAGTGGGTGAATATTATATCCACCTTGCATAGTTCCAAGTAGTTCAAGTGCTTTGATTTTATCAATCAGGGGAGAAGAAGTCTCACCTTTTACAATTGCAGATAAGAATCCTGCTTTAACATAAGCAGCTTCATCTACTCCTGGTGGAACACGTTCACTTATAAGTTCGACTAAAAATGATTCTTCACCAGCAGGAGGAGATTTTAATAAATTAACTAATTCAGCAACTTGATTGGCGTTTAGTGGCTTGGGGGCAACGCCTTGCGCTTTTCGCTCAGCTACGTGTTGACGGTAGGCTTCTAACATGCATAACTCCTTACTGGTTATTTTTATTGAGATTCATACTGCATTAGCTTAATTACTTGCAATAATCGATTTTTTACACAAAGTATCTTGTATTTGATTCTCAGAGTTAAATGAGAATTAACTTTCAGAGCATAGCAAGAATTAAGCATTTTGTTAATGGTATGTAAGAAATTAAATTGTGATAGAAGTCTTAGTTTTAGCTTCGCTGAGTGCTTCAGTATGTTTTTTAAGCGATTTTTTTGGTTGAGGTTCGAAATGAAATGCAAATTAGATATTTTTTAAACAAATGAAAATAAAATAGTGTTGATTTTCGTCAATTACACTATTAGATTGAGATTGTTACTTGCTATTTAAGTATTGATTAGAGATAATAGCTCACGAGTTACGTTACTGTAATACCCTTCAATGGGGTTTCTATTGGTTCTCTCGCAATACTACTATGTGAACTCGGTCAGGTCCGGAAGGAAGCAGCCGCAGCATGGAACGTATGTGCCGAGATGCGCTGGTAGAGATCCCACCACACTAAACGATACCGCATTAATTTTGCTAATACCTCTGAAAAATTTACTCAATTATCCACTTTTAGTAATATCAGTTTTTATAGATGTTATCTTTCTAAGATAAGTTAGATGCGTAACTATAATTAATATATAAAATGTAGTTGCGTCAAATTATTTATTTAACTAGTTTATCTATAGGAAAAATATTAATAATCAAACTAAGATAATTAGCTATTATAATAAGGCTCCATTTGCAATACTGGATTTAATTCAAAGCTAAGGGGCCTTATATATTAAGTAGATTGTTTTTTTAATATAAACGGCCATATATATCGCCGTTTATAATTATAACTCATTTAACATGTTGCCATACTGTACTAGGAATTTTATCATATAGCTTGTTCATCGTTAGTTCAGCAAGTCTGTGATCTGCAGCTGAATAAAATACCTCTAGTTCTTCTGCAGTTAATTCATACTTGTTTTTCTCTATTACTCTATCTAATGTTTCAATGCTAGTGCATTTTCTTAGTTTAAGTAAGTAATCATGTTTGTTCATACCATCCTCTTTGTATTCTAAAATTCATTTTTTTAATTGGAATATAATATATTAAATTTTAGGTTTAATTATAAAGTTAAGTGTAATAAATATTTGCTAATATTTTGTAACCAACCAGATTACGTGCATAATTAATCTGATTTATAGAATATTTGAATTTTTCTTATATTAAACTTCTTCAATTGTATCTATAGGAACATAATCATTATGGTTAATAATAGTAATGATTAAGATGAATTTTATGTTTTTTAATGGCTCAATCAAGCAAAGTCCATTTTTAATTTTTTGATCAAACTTTACCGCTCTCAGTTCTTCAACAATTTGTTCAAGTTCTTTTGTGAATTTGCATCCATAAGAAATAATTGTTTTATCCTCGTTGTGCTTGATTTGGTAGTTAACCATAAAACGTTGGAAATAGTTGATTGAAAGTTTTAATTTATTTAATTGAATTGAAAATTCTATATATGGTAAATCTTTAAGTTTAACGCAAATTGATTCACATAGGCTAAAGGATTCCTTTACCCAATAAAGCATATAAATGAGGTCTTGTCTTTTGGTTGTAAATTCATCCATAAAATGAAACTTATAATAATTCTGATTTAACGGTTTCTTATAATTATATCGCGTTATAAGTTTATTGGCTGTTTTTACAGCTAATATATTCTAAAATGTACTTTTACCTATAATTGACAAGAAAGTCAATTTATTTCACCATTTTTAATGTAAAGTTAAGAAAATTAGAGACCGCGGTTTTAGAAGGAGCTGTCTTTATGTAAGTCAGTTTTTAATGCACTTGTTTGCTCTCTGAACCAAAAAAAGTAACTCAATACATTACAATCAGACTTATTTATCATTTAACTATTATTCTTAGTACAAAACAATTAAATGGTAAAACCCATAATAAGGTTGGTTGATATAATTAGTGAGTTAGTAAATAAAAATAGGTTGAACATCTATAAAATATTTTATGCAATTGTGTTAAAATAAGAGTAACAAATTCGCTACATTCTTAAATAAGGATATATTATGCATTGTCCATTTTGTAATATGCAAGATACTAAAGTTATCGATTCAAGGCTTGTAGGTGAAGGGTATCAGGTCAGAAGAAGGCGTCAATGCTTAGGCTGCTTAGAGAGGTTTACCACTTTTGAAACTGCGGAGCTTGTTATCCCTCATGTGATTAAAAGAGATAGTAGAAGGGTACCTTTTGATGAAGACAAGCTTAGACGTAGTTTTTTAAAAGCATTGGAAAAACGCCCTGTTAGTGCAGATGATATTGAAATAGAAATCAGTAAAATACTGTCGTTTTTAAGAGCAACAGGTGAACGTGAAATTAGTAGTGAATTAATTGGTAGTCATGTTATGGCTGCATTAAAGCGATTGGATAAAGTTGCTTATATAAGATTTGCTTCTGTTTATTTGAGTTTTGCGAGTATTGAAGAGTTTAGTGAGGAAATTGAAAAGCTTAAGCACTGAGAAATTTAAATGTTCTGTCTATTGTCAAAGTTAAAAAATAGTTATAATAGAAGTGAGACCAGAGCATAATTTATGCTTCAACTAGAGTTGTATACTGAACAACTTCACAAAGGCATTAATCGACAACACTAAAAGGAAAAAGCAGGGTTAGTGTTAAATTTAAATATCGATGAGTTTCAAGGAGAGTAATGACTAATTGATATCGTTAAAATGATAGGAAAAATCATGAGTTCATCAACACAGATTAAAAGTAATGAGAAATGCATTCGAGTTGCCATTATAGGCTTAGGAAATATTGGACAGTTTGCTTTAGAAGCAATTAAACAAACGGATGATATGCAATGTGTTGGTATTGTTAGACGACAGTTAGTCACTACTGAAGAGCAATTAACACTCGGTGTGCCAGTTGTTACAGAGATTGAAGCCTTAGGGCATGTTGATGTTGCATTATTATGTGTTCCTTCTAGAAGCGTAGAGCAGCAAGCAAGTTTTTACTTAGCAAAAGGGATTAATACTGTAGATAGTTTTGATATCCATGAAAATATTCTCTCGTTAAAGTCAACTCTTACTCCTTTTGCTAATGAGCATAATAGCGTTGCAGTTATTGCAGCTGGATGGGATCCTGGTACTGATTCTATATTAAGAGCATTGATGCTAACTATGGCACCTAAAGGAATCACTTATACTAATTTTGGTCCTGGAATGAGTATGGGACATAGTGTTGCTGCTAAAGCAATTGAAGGTGTGAAAGATGCACTATCAATGACGATACCATTAGGTACTGGTATTCATAGAAGAATGGTTTATATTGAACTTGATACGCATGCAGATGAATCAACTGTTATTGCCGCTATTAAGGCAGATACGTATTTTTCAACTTCTGAAACTCACGTTAAAGTTGTTAGATCTATAGCAGAGTTAAAAGATATGGGGCATGGTGTTTCTATGCTACACAAAGGTGTTTCTGGACAGACACATAATCAACAATTTATGTTTGATATGAGAATTAATAATCCAGCTTTAACTTCTCAGGTTATGATAAGTGCAGCAAGAGCCAGTATGAAACAAAAATCAGGGGTTTACACCTTGATTGAAATCCCACCTGTTGATTTTTTAGCGGGTAACAAAGAAGAATGGATAAAAAAATTAGTTTAAATTTAATTTTTGTATGAAACCAACATACCAGAAATAGGGAGTTAGATGAGCCAAACGCTAGCGGAATTAGTCCAAGCCTTATCTATGACTAAATACAGTGAGAATGTTTTTGTCGGTAAGCCTATTGATTTAGGTCTACGCCAACTGTATGGTGGTTTAATTTTTGCTCAAGCTATTAGCGCAGTTATTCAATATGCAGATATGACGCTATCTATTGAAAAACAGCTTCATTACGCGACAGCTTCATTTATCAATGCAGGTCAAGTTGATTCTCCTATTTATTATGAAATAGCCCCTTTAAGGGTAGGTAAAAGTTTTTCAGTAATGGAAGTGAAGGTTATTCAAAATGGTATTCAGTTAATCAGTATGCAGGCCTCTTTCCATATACCAGAACATGGATTTTCGCACCAACAGTCTAAATTAACTGATATTGCTGCACCTGAAACATTAGAGAATGAATTTGAGCTAGCGAAGAAGTTATCTCATCTTATTCCTGAGCCTATAAGAATGCATTGGACAACTGAGCCTGCTTTTGAGGTAAGGCCAGAGGTACCTTTAAATCCTTTTTATGGTAAGCCTGCGCAAGCAATACATAAAGCATGGTTTAAATTAAATGGCCAAGTCTTAAACCTCTCTCCATTTTTGCGCTATGCTCTCATTGCTTATCACTCTGATCATAATTTATTACCAGCTACCCTAAAACCACATGGCAAAGGTTTCTTGGAAAAAGATATGCAGGTCGCAACACTCAATCATGCAATTTGGTTCCATAATGATATTATATTAGATGATTGGCTTGCTTATATTATTACTAGTCCAATTGCGAATAATGCATTAGCCTTGGTAAGGGGTGAGATTTTTGATAGAATGGGGAAATTGATAGCGACGACCCAGCAAGAAGGGTTAATTCGTCAGCATCCTAGAACCAAGAACGTAACCTAAAGTTCAGGCCTAGCCGGTATGATAATTATGATACTAATATATGATACTAATAATTGATAATTTTGATTCATTTACGTATAACTTAGCGCAATACTTTGGTGTTCTTGGTGAAGATATAGATGTTAGGCGAAATAATGCAATTGATATTAAAAGTATTGAGCGTTTATCTCCCACTCATATTGTAATATCACCTGGGCCAAGTACACCTGATAATGCTGGTGTTTCACTCGACGTTATCCATCATTTCGCTGGGAAAATACCAATATTAGGTGTGTGTTTAGGGCACCAAGCTATTGCTCAGGCTATGGGGGCAAAAGTTGTGCGAGCTCGTCATCCTATCCATGGTAAAACCTCTATCATTAAGCATACTAATAGAGGTGTGTTTAGAAATATACCCTCTCCTATGTCAGTGACTCGTTACCATTCGCTGTTAGTAGATAAAAGAACTTTACCTGATTCTTTTGAGCTAACGGCTTGGACTGAAGATGAAAATGGAAAAATAGATGAGATAATGGCAATTAAACACAGAAATTTTGCATTAGAAGGTGTACAATTTCATCCAGAGAGTATTTTAAGTGAGCATGGTCTTTCTTTACTTGCAAACTTTATAAAATAACTAATACAGGGACAAAAATAATGAATGTACTAAGAATAAATCTTAAAATTAAATCTGCCTTAAGCATTTTTGGCCTTGTAATTAGTTTGCTAAGTACTTCTGCGTTTGCTGCCATGCATGAGAATGAAGAGTTAGCTGAATTTAATGCAGCACTCTTATTTTTGAGATATCACTGCAGCGTCCCCCTGACCGATGAACAAACTAAAAAAATTACATTTAGCTATATTTACGATCGTAGAATTGCAACAGATAAAATAGATTTGATTGCACAGCAAGAATTGAATATTGATCGTTATAGGGATTTGACCACAATGGATATAGCCCTAGAGACAAAATGTGCAGGGTTAAAGAAAACTTTTTCATCTGTGCTGAATATAAGTTAATAAAATACTGATTTATTTGGTAGTATCATCTAATTAAAAGACTTTTAGTCTATTAGCGTGTTTTTGTAATGTTTTTATTTAAGGATTTTACATGATAAATTTGCCTAAAGTGGTGCTTATAAGCGCACTTACACTATCGATTGTTTCTTTGACTGCTTGTTCTTTATTTGAAAGAAACCCTCCTGAACCAAAATCTTCGATTGTGCTATTTGACAATCCAGGACAATTAACTGGTATTAGCTATAAATCATTAGGCGATATTTCAGGCGCTGCTTGCCAAGTGAATGCAAGTGACCCTGTCGTCACAGTAAGACAAGCTGAACAACAAATACAACGTCACGCACAAAGGATAGGTGCGAGCGCTGTGCTTGTTCAAAATTGTGAAATTTTACAAGGTACACCAGGATGTGTTCGTCAAACTGTATGCAAAGGAGAAGCCTTAAAATTCGGTGAGTTGAATTAATGTTGGACACAAAATCGATAGGTGTTGATCGTTATGAAATAGTGCCTATTGGACAAATAAATACCCCTTTTAAGCAGAAATTTACGGTACCAAGACAACCGAGATTGATTAACTTAGCAAAAGGGGTGATAACTCTCAATAAGCCTTTTGATGATGTTAATGCAGTTGCTGCATTATCTTCTTTTAGTCATGTTTGGGTGCTTTTTTGGTTTCATCTTAACCCTGATAATAAATCTGCTAGTTCAAATTTGTATAAATGGCAACCTATGGTGAGGCCGCCTCGTTTAGGGGGGAAAGAAAAAGTGGGCGTGTTTGCATCAAGATCTCCTTTTAGACCTAATCCAATCGGTATGTCAGTATTCGAACTAGAATCAGTAGAGTGTATCAATGGACATGTTGAGATTCATGTGAAAGGTGTTGATGTAGTTGATGGTACACCTATTATAGATATTAAGCCCTATATTCCTTTTAGCGATAGCATCAATGAAGCGAAAGGGGCATTTGCACAGTTACCACCTATTTCTCCTTTTACTGTTGAATTCACACCAGAAGCTAATGAGCAACTAGAAAGGCTAGTTTTAGATGCTGGGCAAAGTTTAGAATATAGCTTAGAAGTAAAATCATTTATTGTTGAAATTTTATCTCAAGATCCTAGGCCCGCTTACCATAAACAGAACTCAGAACAGCAACAATATGGAGTAGAGTTACTTGATTATGAGATTAAGTGGGTTCTACAAGATGTATTAGTCACTGTAACAGCTTTTAAGTTGTTAAAATAACTATAAGTTTAATCAGCACTCCCATTTTAACTAGGAAAACATAGACATGACAGCAACCTTAATTAATGGCAAATCCGTCGCTGCAAGCATTAGACAAACAGTAAAAAATAAAGTAGCAATGCGAAAAGAGTCTGGATTACGGATACCCGGTTTGGCCGTAATTTTAGTGGGAAACAATCCTGCCTCGGCGATTTATGTCAATAGTAAAGAAAATGCCTGTAAAGAAGTCGGCTTTCATTCTGAAGCATTCTATCTAGGTGATGAAACATCCGAAGAATCATTATTATCTTTGATTGATAAACTAAATTTAGATTCAACAATTGATGGTATTTTGGTTCAATTACCGCTACCAAAACATATCAATAGCACATTAGTATTAGAACGTATCTTACCTAATAAGGATGTAGATGGATTCCATCCATATAACGTCGGGCGTCTATGCCAGCGTATTCCTAAATTGCGAGCATGTACCCCTAAAGGAATTATGACCCTGCTTCATTCAACCGGTGTTGATATAAGAGGCATGCACGCAGTAATTGTAGGCGCTTCAAATATTGTTGGTAGACCGATGAGTTTAGAGTTATTACTCGCAGGTTGCACTACAACAGTCACTCATAGATTTACCCATGATTTAGGAATATTTGTTTCTCAAGCGGATATCTTAGTAGTAGCGGTAGGTAAGCCTAATTTTATTAAGGCAGAATGGATTAAACCTGGTGCTATTGTGATTGATGTAGGCATTAATCGATTAGAAGATGGTAGGGTTGTAGGGGATATTGAATTTGAAGCAGCAAAAACTAAGGCTCAATTCATTACACCTGTGCCAGGGGGAGTAGGCCCAATGACAGTTGCAAGTTTAATTGAAAATACCCTTGAAGCTTGTGAAGAAAATAGCCTACTAGAATAATCACGCTGTTTTGATTTTAGCGATTTGCATAACTGCTGAATTGGGCGAATTCAAGTCATAAGCACATAGCCCGTTAATAAGATTAAACTCGATGTAAGTAAAGATTTATATCGAGTTTAATTTAAAATGAACTTATTTTTTTCTTCTAATAATTACGGCATCAGCTAGCTGTTGTAAAACTTTTTCAGTATCTTCCCAACCAATACAAGCATCTGTAACACTTTGTCCGTAAACAAGTTCTTTGCCAGCTTCACATTCTTGGCGACCTTCAACTAAATGGCTTTCAATCATAATACCAGTAATGGCACGCTCTCCAGATGCAATTTGACCTGACACATTGTCACATACATCAAGCTGTTTTTTAAATTGTTTTGAGCTGTTTGCATGACTAAAATCTATCATAATATAAGGCGGCAAATTAGCCTTGACTAGTTCTGATTTTACTTGCGCAACATGAGATTCATCATAGTTTGGTGTCTTACCACCACGCAAAATGACATGGCAGTCAGGATTTCCCTTTGTTGTCACAACAGCTGAATGCCCCATTTTAGTGACTGATAAAAAACAATGCGGAGCGCTAGCAGACATGAGAGCATCAACAGCAACTTTGATTGTACCATCCGTGCCATTTTTAAAGCCAACAGGGCATGAAAGGCCGGACGCTAATTCACGGTGGACTTGTGATTCCGTAGTTCTAGCACCAATTGCTCCCCAGCTCATTAAATCAGCAACGAATTGAGGGGTAATCATATCTAAAAACTCACCTGCAGTTGGCATTCCCATAGCGTTGATATCTAATAGTAACTCGCGTCCTATTTGAATACCCTTATTTATTTGGAAACTATTATCCATATATGGATCATTAATCAGTCCTTTCCAGCCTACAGTTGTACGAGGCTTTTCAAAGTATACTCTCATTACGATTTCTAGCTCATTTTTAAACTGATCACGTAATTTTAATAATCTTTGAGCATACTCTTTAGCAGCAGCGACATCATGGATAGAGCATGGCCCAATAACAACTAATAATCTATCATCCTGGCCATGAATAATTTTACTGATAGCTTGCCTGCTTTCTTTGACAAGAGCTGCAACTTTATCATCAGCGGGAAATTTTTCTAATACCTGGTAGGGCGGCAGTAATTCTTCTATTTTTTCCACACGTAAATCATCATTTTTAAATTGTTTCATATTATGTTCAACTATTATTAAGTTTAAAGCTAATAGTAATTAAATTGATAAGGTTTATTTCCCCCTGGTGCTGTATAAAACACAAGGGGCAATGCTTATACAATGTATAAAGCTTAGGTCAATTTATTCCAACCATTCTGTATGAAATACACCTGGTTTATCAATACGCTTATATGTATGCGCACCGAAGAAATCTCTTTGAGCTTGGATTAAATTAGCCGGTAATACCGCAGAACGGTAACTATCGTAATAATTTATCGCAGCAGCAAATGTTGGTGTTGGAATACCATTTTGGACAGCAAATGCAACAACATCACGTAAAGCTTGTTGGTATTCGTCAGCAATATTTTTAAAATAAGGCGCTAGAAATAAATTTGCAAGCTTTGGATTTTGGGCATAAGCATCAGTAATTTTTTGCAAGAATTGAGCGCGAATGATACAGCCGGCTCTAAATATTTTTGCAATTTCACCATAATTTAAGTCCCAATTGTACTCCTCTGAGGCAGCTCTTAATTGGTGAAAACCTTGAGCATAAGAAACAATCTTCCCTAAATACAATGCACGGCGTACTTTCTCAATAAATTGTGCTTTATCACCTGTGAATTCAACAGATGTTGGGCCTGACAGAACTTTTGACGCGTTGACACGCTCTTCTTTCATTGAAGAAATATAGCGAGCAAAAACTGATTCTGTGATTAAAGTCAAAGGAATACCAAGATCAAGTGCACTTTGGCTGGTCCATTTACCTGTGCCTTTATTTGCAGCTTCATCTAAAATAACATCTACTAAGTAATTACCTGCTTCATCTTGTTTACCAAAGATTTGTGAGGTGATTTCTATTAGATAACTACTTAATTCGCCTTGGTTCCACTCAGTAAAAACATTTGCTAAGGTAGGATTATCTAATTTAAGTGCATGTTTTAATAATGCATACGCTTCAGCAATTAATTGCATGTCACCGTACTCAATCCCATTATGCACCATCTTAACGTAATGACCTGCGCCATCAGCTCCGATATAGGTAACACACGCTTCATCACCTACTTTCGCTGCAATTTCTTTAAGAATCGGTGCAACCAATTCATAAGCTTCACGTTGACCACCAGGCATAATTGAAGGCCCCTTCAGAGCACCTTCTTCACCACCAGACACGCCTGTTCCTATAAAATTGAATCCTTGAGCTGATAACTCTTTATTGCGGCGAATAGTATCAACAAAGAATGTATTACCACCATCAATCAAAATGTCACCCTTATCTAAAAAAGGCGTTAATGAAGCGATGGTTTTATCTGTTGCTTCACCTGCTTTTACCATTAGTAAAATGCGGCGAGGAGATTCTAATGAGGCAACGAATTCTTCAGGGGTATAATAAGGGACAAGTTTTTTACCAGGATTTTCAGCAATGACCTCATCAGTTTTATCTGTTGAGCGATTATAAATTGATACGCTGTATCCGCGGCTTTCTATATTCAAGGCTAAGTTACGGCCCATGACAGCCATACCGACAACACCAATTTGTTGTTTAGACATACTATGCTCCTAAGTAAAATGCATTTAACGAATTAAAGTAAAATAGAAATATAAAAACGCGCCTTTTAGTTCGAAGTGGTCTTCAAATCAGCCATAAACTCATAACTAAAATATAGTTTTTGGTTAAAATATACTTTTTAACGCAAAAGCAACTATTTTAATGGCTTTAGCTGGGTAAGTTACACAACGAAAAAGGATGGGTATAGTTTACATCATTTGTGCAAATTTGCACTTGATAGTATTAAAAACATGATTGAAAAATTATAAAATATGACTTGAAAAAGATTAAAAATAGTTTGGATGATAAATTGCTGAATTTACAACAGTGATTTCAAGTATCAAATGTCAGCAACTTATAACTCTAAGAGAAACCAGAAAAGTGCAATCTTTATAATAAGTTATAATTAACGAGAATAAATATCAATATCTAACCAGCTGATGTGTATTTTGGTGAAGCTGGTTCAGCTAGGCGATAAGTGTGCTTGGTTTTTTCTTCGAATTATTGGTAGAGAAAGATGATGATATACTTCAGCCAGGCAATGTATCTGAGCATTTAAAAAATGACTCAGATGGAATATATGAAGATGGTCAGTGGTTAAATATTTCTATAGACAAGTCAATGTATGATGCTAAATTCGAAATAATTAATATTACTTTGCCTCATAGGTTAATTTATCAGATCTTAAATCAAAAGCTGAGTACAAGATTAGGGGGTACCTTCTTTCTAGTGCCGCTAGAAAAGAGTAACAAAAAGCTAACGCTTAATTGAACATGAAAATCATAAGAATCGCTATCAAAGCGGTTTTTTGTACTTGCCATTCAAGTAATCTCGATATCATGCGTAAATCAATGCGAAATTAGTATTTAAATGTTATGAAATACATTGGAAGTTATTGAAAGTGGTGGCATAAATCGAGGTATAAATTAAATCTGTTGCTTATATCTGACATGAGTATTTTTTATGTACTAAATAAATAAGTACGTATATTGGGATTTTGAGGATATATAGGTCGAGTATGGAAGGGTGATTTTATTCTGATGCTTGAGGCTGATTTTAAATTACGTAAAACAGTATATTCAGCTATTTTAAGCTCAGACTCTGCCAGAGCTTCTAAATGTGCGATTTTTTCTTGTAGTGTGAATTTTATCTTAAAGCACAAACCTCGATTAATTGAACTTATACTCAGTCTAGTGTATCTGTTGGCTTATTCAAGATGGGTTCAGCGGATGCTTACTATTAAGACTCCATGTGGCAATTATTTGTTTAGTCGTTTAAGATAGCAATCAAATTAAAAGCTTATTAAATAAACAAAGTGATAATTATTTTTAATCTAAAAATACTCAAGGATAATTCAATGAGTCAAATAACTTGGGGGCTTCTTGCACCAGAAAAAGTTTCTAGCATAAGACGCAATCGTTCACTTGAACTAAATGGTGTAATCCGTTATTACAATGAGCGTGCCGTACCTGGTACAGCTTCTGTCTGGTACGGCAAGCAATTATTACTTGCCGTACTTGGAATTGCTGTGGCAGTCAAAGTACGCGAAGGACGTAAAAAAGTCCAAAACATTCCAGTTGCTAATGCAATTGAAGCATTAGCATTTAAAGTCACTATGCTGAAAAATAAAGGTGCGGTTGACAAGCGGGTAAAAGGATTAACTAAATTATTGCTGAGACCTTTTACTGATTTTAGCTATAAGAATATTTCTAAAACTGGATTTTATCTAGTACAACCAATGAGAATGTCGACAGCACAAGCTCTTATTCCATTAGGCTTAGCCTCAAGTAGTAATTCAAGATTTAATAGTTTTACATTGACAGATTTGGGTAATGAACTGATTAAAAAATCAGGTGCTAAAGACCTAATTGAGATATTGGCTAATTGGGTTTCAGGTGATCCAAAACTGAATTTCTCTGGCAGAGTTCCGTCAAATTTATCTTGTCTTAACGTGAACGAACCTCTGCCAAAGGATGCACTAAAGTTATTAAGAGAAGTTTTAGTGAAAAGCTCCTTAGAAGGTTACAAAGAGGATTCAATTCGCAGAAGAAATGCGCTGTGCTGGATGGAAACACTCCACCAAAATGAGGAGCCTATAGATTTTAACTCAACGCAACCTGAGAATTTATCAAGTGAACATTGGGCTGATATAAAGATAGGAGCACATTTTAATCATGTGAAATTTCTTGCGCTACAAGTCTTAAATCAAATCGAAGGAACTATTGCGGATAAAACCTCTACTGGAATAACGGTTGAATCGCTAGCAAAAAATGACTCAATAATTGATGCAATAAAACTACTAAGTGATTTAGCTACAAATTTTTTAAATTATAATAATACTCATCCTGATGCGCTTAAATTTTGTCGTGAATGTTCTTTAAATAAAAATGTTGATGGTATTAAATCTGTGATCACCAACTTGGTTAGTCGGGATATGTCTACACTGATAATTCAAGGTAATTCGATTAGACCCGGTGAAGCATTTGAGAACCGTTCTATTGATATATCTATCAAAGATGATAGTCCCTTAGGCCAATTTCCTCCTCACATATCTTACCGAATTTCAAATCTATACCTACTTAATATGGATCTTCAAAATCAACTCTCTAATCATCTCGCAGAGGAGCTGCTATCATGAAAAACGAAAAATTCATTGAGCAAAAAAATAAATCTTTGACACAATTTTTCGAATCTCCGGATGATTATGAAGGTCATTTTGGTTGGGTGTGTGGTTATAGCGCAGATGATTCTTTTATGGATTTGGCAGTTGAACGCTTCACCGGTGCTAATAGAGGGCAACGGGCATTAGCAGGTCAAATAAAGTTGGGATTATTACTGGATCAAACTAATCAACCCTTGAAGATATCAAATATGCCGGGAGTGATGCATTTTTTAGTCAAGAACTCTTTACCAAAGTACAAACTGATGCACGCAAAAGTAGCAATACTTGGTTTTCGCTCTCTTGTAGCAAAAAATGATTGGAAGATACGTCTACTGGTATCCACAGGGAATTGGACAAAGCAAACTCTTGAACAAAGTCTTGATTTGATTTGGCAAATAGAAATAAACCAAAACGATCTAGTGTCTAAAGATAAGGATAAAATTCAGGGGGCTGCTGATATCAAAGCAGCTTGGGATTTTATGAGTGACTTGCTGGAAAATTATAACCTTGAAGCGCTAAGCCCTTTAATTAGCAGTAACTTAAGTATTGATTTAATGAAATGGCTTGAGCTGACATCTAAAGCTGCAAAGGGTAAACCGAGGTTTATTGATAATAGAAAAAAATCATTTTTCAATCAGCTTGGTAATCACATCTCTTCGTTTGATTGTGCCGTATCCAGAAATTTTTTAGCAATAGGGTCTGGTTTTTTTGAAGAGACTATAAAAAAATATTTTACTGAAACGGTTGTAAGTCAAATTGAATACTCACTTAAAGAAAATGGATTACTGACTAAAACACCTTATAAAGTAATTTATGTTAATCCTCTTGCGTGCCAGTCTATTGCTCAGTTAAGAAAAGAAATAGAAGAAAATAATTACAAAATTCACCCAGCATATATTAATCCCAACATATATGGCGAAAATACGCAAAGAACACTTCATGCAAAATTTATATTCAGTGCAAAATATAGTACAAAAACAGATAAATATTCACATGGCTGGTTGTACCTTGGTTCTGGAAATATCACAAATCCAGGTTTTATGAATACAGCGGCGTCTAAAAAAGGGAATTTAGAAGCTGGCGTAATTTTTGAAACAGGGGATATTTGGGGGAATCATGATGATAAAAGTCCTAAGTATGAGTCAATAAACTATGTTCTTCCTATTCATCGTACAGGAAAAGAACCTAATCACGAAAATATTGATTTAATCGAAGGAAAAGGGTTTGAAGATTCTGATAAATGTTATGCTGCATCTGAAATAAGCTATGTAATTTGGAATGATGAATCTGAACCGGTAGAACTTTACGTGTCAGATAGTGAAAAAAAATTTTTAACAAATTATTGCCTTTTTAATGGAGATAAAGAATGCAAACGATCCAGAAATGGATTCATTTGGGAATCTGAAAAGCCAAGAGAAGTCTTAATTAAATGGAAGATTGATACGCGAAACTATGAAGTATTCATTCCAGTTATTGGTGAAGATGGTCGTATCGCTGGTGCTAAATTACCTCAACTAACACCAGAAGAGGCTGAACTTCAATTATTATCGTTTCCTAACTTTTTGGATGATGAAGCATTACCTGTACATCAGGATGGCGAAGAAGATGAACAAGATACTTTAAGTGAAATCATTGCCAATAATGATTTAAGTAGAACGTCACAAAAAAAAAGCATTTCCAGTTACCAAGTACGTCAAATGATGAGCTTAATTGAAAAGATAGCAGTTCAGCAAACACAAATGGCTGAGCAAAATTGGACACTTTGGTGTAATCGCCTTGCTCAAACATTAATTCAAATGAAATCGACATGCTGCGTTTTATATTTTAAAGAATCTTTGAAAATAAATCCTTTAAGTGCGCTTTATCGAGAAGAATTTAAGCCTGATTTTGCTAATAATGGTAATGAGTATGCTGATAAATATATTGCTGCTATTAAAAAAATAGAAAGTGAATGGGGTGTTGGTAAGCTGACTAATTTAGATATAGGAGAAGTGTTATGAGTCATAATTTCAAAGGTTGGGATGCTGTTGCTGCTAGGCTCATTATGGTTGCTAACGATCTTTCTATCAAAAAATTAAATGCGGGTCAGCGGGCATCCCTAGTCGCAATTGCAAAACGTTTAGTCAACAATGGTGTGATAATTGCTGATGAAGTTGGTATGGGTAAAACGCGTATCGCAGCACTAGTATCCAAAGCTATTGTGGATTGTGGTGGCAGAGTTGCAATTATTGTTCCGCCTGGACTTGGATATCAATGGAATAGCGAGCTCGCTGATGCAAATATTAATTCGCCTCCAAAATTAATCCGAAGTCTATACCAATACTTAGCGTCGTTCAGTTCTGACGAAAATGTGATACCGTATGAGCAATCTATCACGTTGATATCACAATTGTTTATGAATTGGCGATTAAGTGAAAAATCAGAAGTATGGCGTTGGAGTTTATTGCCTCAAGTTTATGGAAAATGGCGAAAATCACAATCTGAACGATTTCCTAATAAATATCACAAAAATGATAAATGTGACTGGAACGCTGAGGTTGATGTTGCAAGTGACAAGATCGTTCAATTTTTGGAACGTATTTCAAAATCCAACTATAAAAGCAAACTAATAAAAAGAATTGAATATATCTATGATAATACGCCTTGGCCTAATGCTTTGAATGCTAAAGAGTACAAAAACGATGAATATCTTCGCCCTTTTTTGGAAAGTGCAGTTGGATTAGGCTTAGGTGAATTTGATCTAATTATTATAGATGAAGCCCATAAAAGTAGAAAAGCTGAAAGTGGTTTAAATAAAATGTTGACTAATTTATTAGTTGAATCTGCATCAGCTAGAAGAATTGCAATTACTGCTACTCCTGTTGAACTCTACCCACAACAATGGCTAGAAATTTTTTCGCGTATAAATGTCGATGTAGAAGTTAATAACCAGATAAAAAGCATTATCAATGAATATATTCAGTCAGTAAAAGATATTCAAACATTCACTAATAACCCAATTGCAAAAAAAGTATTCATGGACTCTGCGAAAAAATTTGAGGTAGCGTTAAGTCCATTTTTGTTAAGACGTGATAAACGGCAAGATGAACATGTCCAAAAATTCAGGGATAAAATGAATGGATTAAATGATTATAGGCAAGAGAAGTCAATAGAAATAGAGCTCGAGACATTGACTGATGAATGGAAACGCTCTATTTGTGCTGCTGAAGCAATTTCGATTGTTTCCCGAGGCTCTGATGAAAATATGCTTAAAAGATTAAGACTTACCTTAGCGAATGGGCATGGGTTGTCATCTTGTATAGACGAAATGACTAAAGCAGAGTTAGAAGAAAAAACTCTTGAAGAAGAACTCGTAAACGAAGGGGAAGGACTTAAACAAAGTACTAATATCGATTATATTGAAATCAATAGTTTGGAAGTAGTAGAACAAAAACGTATTAAACGGTTAAATTATTGGAAAAGTATTATGGCTAAGCCTTTTTCGTCTGAAAATCAAGGCACATCTATTGATCTGGATGTTTTATATGATCATCCAGCTATTTTAGCCACTGTGAATAAAATTGAAGAGCTTGTCGAAAATACCAATGAAAAAGTATTAGTTTTCGGTCGCTTTAACAAACCGCTGAGTGCGTTAACTCATTTGCTTAATACGCGACAAATGTTAAAAGCTTTAGTCCAAAACTGCTATTGGCCTCAACAGCAACTAAATGATCAGCAGGAAAAAATACTGCCTATCGCGATTAGACAATTAGTCGCAAATGCCAATTTGACTTGTGAGCAAAAAATATTATTAAGTAGCCTTCGCGATATTAAAATCTGTAGTGATAAACTCAAAACACAATATCATCAGTCGAATAATATTCGTGCACAAAATCGCAAGAAATTAATTCAATCACTTATCACAGGATTTGATGATCTGGGCGAAAAAATTTCTTCTATAAGTGCAAAACTGAGTGATGAATTTAATCAAAATCAGAATCTAAAGGCTTTATTTGATGCATTTCATTCACAGGTTAATAAAGAGAATACGATTCACGCAAATGATAGTGAGATTACTAACAATAATTCTGCACTTAATATAGTCAGTCGAGCCCTTTTTGAACTCGTCGATGCAAATGATAATAAATCAAATGAAACCAGATTGGTTGATGCATTCATTAGCCTCGTTTCTGTTTTGCGAGAACATAACGAAGGTGATAAAAATGATGATGGAGAATTGGATAAATACGAAGCCGAGGAGTTATGGTCTATTTTGTACGAACGGATCAAAGAAGAATATAATTCTCATGATGGGAAATTTGCTCGTTTGCTCAATGGTTCAACAAAGCCAGAAACCCGTAGATTGCTTCAATTAGCATTTAATCGTGAGCAAAGTTTTCCTAAAGTGTTAATAGCTCAATCAGTTGTTGGGCGTGAAGGCCTCAATCTTCATCAAGCATGCCGCTATGTGATTTTATTTCATCCAGAATGGAATCCAGGTGTTGTTGAACAACAAATTGGCCGAGTGGATAGATTAGGTAGTTTATGGCACAAAAAATTAGATCAATTTTTAGAAGAGAACAGTGAAATTTCTTCGCTGAATGAAATACCAAAAATCGAAATATTTACAGTTATTTTTAAGGGAACTTATGATGAAATAAATTGGAATGTGCTCAAATCTCGTTGGTCTGATTTGAAAGCACAACTTCACGGTATAATCATTCCTACACGTGATAATTGTTCGGACGAAGAAGCCAAATTAATTTTAGAAATAAATAAAAATGCGCCTTATTTTTCACCGGAATAAAAGGGTATGGAAACAATTTGTTGTAACTCGGCATATTTCATTAAGAGAAATGGAGTAGGTGGTTATATGAATTCTATGTCATTAGAGGCTTTCTAATACCTTTACAGGGATTATCATCTATCCACTGGCAGTCTATTCTTGCCTCCTCAAAAACAGCAGATAGTAGAGTCAACTCTCTCAAGACTGAGCTTGATGAAACTGCTTTCAAGCGTTTGTCTCTAAATAATGAAATGAGAGTAGTCCTAACTTTTGAGATTGGTGTATCAAGAGGTAAGCGTCTTTCTTCAAAAGCGGCTAGTCTAATTTGTTCCCATCGACAACCACGGTTAATTGGGCTAATTTCATTAGCATACTTTCTTAGAGCATCTCTTAATGTAAATTGCACGCCAAGTGGTTTAGATTTTGATTCACGGATTTCAAGCTCTCGAGTTGTTGCCCACTTACTTGCTTCTCTTTTTGTTGTGAAAGTTTTAGATTCTCTAACACCCAAGACAAAAACTTGAGCTCTAAAGCCAGAGTTGTATTTTTTATGCTCGCCATTCAAGTAACCTCAATATCATGCGTAAATCAATGCGTGATTTATGCGTAATTAGTATTTAAATATTATTAAATATATTGAAAATTATTGAAAGGGGGTGGGTATAAGTCTCTGTTTTGATAATAAAACTTTAATTTTTGGAAACTGATTAAAACTAAAGTGGTGCCTGTGGCCAGACTCGAACTGGCACACCCGAAGGCGGTTGATTTTGAATCAACTGCGTCTACCGATTTCGCCACACAGGCACTTTGGAGCGCTATTATAGTGAACTTAGCGAATCAAGCAACTAAAAATTGCAAGTAAATTACGATTATGGCTTAATTGGTTATTTTTTCAGCCTTTATGGATTTTAAGTTTAAAGTAAATTACTAAATGGAATGAGTAATAACAATTTGATATTAGATTATACTTAAACTCACCGCTAGGATAACTGTTTACTCTATTTTTAATGCAAAAGGAAATATAATATGCAAGAAAAGTTATCTAGATCATTGACATCAGGTCAAATGTCAATGATTGCGATTGGTTCAGCTTTAGGAACAGGTCTATTTTTAGGAAGTTCTTTTGCTATTGGTTTTGCAGGTCCTTCTATAATAATCAGCTATATTATTGGAGGGTTAATGACTTTGGTCCTTATGAAAGCCCTTATTGATATGTCTAGCAAGAACCCAACTACCGCATCATTCGCTCATTTCGCTGGTAAGTATATTCATCCATCTGTTGGTTTTGTGACTCGCTATAATTATTGGGGAGCAACAGTTATCGGTGTCGGTCTTGAAGTGACAGCAAGTGCTATATATATGGCATATTGGTTTCCTGATATTTCAACTTGGATATGGGTTATTATTTTTTCACTAGCACTTATAGGAATTAATTTCTCACACGTGACTTTATTTGGTAAGACAGAATATTGGTTCTCGATGATTAAGCTTTCCGTTGTCGTTGCATTTATCATTATTGGTATTGGCTTTGTCTTTCAGCAACCAGCAGGCACAGTTAAGCAAAATTTATGGGCCACAGGAGAACTTGTTCCTTTTGGTTTTTGGGGAATATGGTGTGGGATACTTGTAGCTTTATTTGGTTATCTTGGTACCGAAACAATTGCTGTTGCTGCAGGTGAAGCGAAAAATCCACAGAAAGATATCAAGCGAGCATTGAGACTAACAGTTATCCGCTTATTTGTATTCTATATTGCGGCAATAGCGCTCATGTTAATAATTGTGCCATGGAATGAAGCAGGTACAGGGCAAAGCCCTTTTGTGACAGTATTAAGTTATATCAACATCCCATTTGCAAGCTCTATTATGAACTTTGTGATTTTAATCGCTGCTCTCTCTGCGATGAATAGCCAGATTTATATTGCCACAAGAATGCTATACTCACTTTCAGAAGCAAACTATGCACCAAAAGCATTTCTAGCACTTTCAAAAAAGCAAATCCCTTATAAAGCATTAATGGTATCTTTGTTGGGTATTGTATTAAGTGTAGTACTAAATAAATTTGTTAGCCAAAATGCCTATTTGATATTAGTTTCAATTGTTATTTTTGGAGGGCTCTGCAATTGGATTTTTATCTTATTGAGCCATTTTGCATTTATTCGCAAGGAAAAACAATCTTATGGAACTAGGTCAACCATCGTAATGAGTTTGAATATTGTTGTTATTGCTTTATTGACAACATTATTACTTTCAACGCTTTGGATAGATGCTTTTGCTTATACGCTTTATGTAGGAGTACCATGGATTATCATCTTATTTTTATCTTATCAATTTGTGAAAAAATCAATCAAATAATTTTAAAGTGAGGCTATTTAATGAAAAGAGAAATCGTTCTTAACCCTGATGTTATGCCACCAAAAGGTCCATATGCCCAGGCTATAAAAGTATCAGGTAATCATACAACTATTTATACTGGGACTATAGCTTCTTTGGATAAGCAATGGAATGTTGTAGGGGCAAATGATATACGCCTGCAAACACGTCAAACCATTGAAAATTTAAAGGGAATTCTTGAAGCAGCTGGCGCTAGCTTAGCAGATGTTATTTCCACGACCTGGTATTTAACACGAATAGAGGACATGCCGGTTGTTGCAGAGATACGCAATGAGCTATTTCAAGGAAATATGCCTGCAAGCGGTACGATTCCGATTAATGGATTGTTCTATCCAGAGTTATTACTGGAAATGTCGGCTATAGCGGTGATTCCAACTCGAAATGAATAGTAAAGTTTTAATAGAAGTATCTTAGGAAAGATATTCTCTACACTAAACGTTAACTTGTTAATGCTATACCTTGGCTGCATGTTTGGTACGTCATTTATTGAAAAAAGCAGCACTTTAAATTTACATATTAAAGTGCTTTTTGAAATATAAATAACGCATAGCCTAGAGTTTATTATTCATCGTAGGCTATTTCAGTTCATCTAGAAAAGCTTTGAAATAGCTTAGGTTTTGAAAATAAGTTAAATAATTTAAAATTCTACAACAGGAGTTTTTATTATTTCCTCCTTATTGTCGAGTGTAAAGTGTGAAATAGGCTTATACCCCATGAAATTTGCAATCAGAAAACCTGGAAATTGCCTCAACTGGGTATTGTACTGGCCTATAGCTTCTATATAACGCCCTCTAGCAACAGAAATGCGATTTTCCGATCCTTCTAATTGCACCATTAAATCTTGATAAAGTGCACTTGCTTTTAGGTCAGGATATTGTTCTGAAATAGCCAATAGCCTTGAAAGCGATGCGCTTAATTCATCCTGCGCTTTTTGATATTTTTCTGCTGTAATAGGATCATTAAGTATCTGTGCGTCTACTTTTATTTGACTAATTGCACTCCTAGCTTTAACCACATTTTGAAGTACATCACTTTCATAGGCTGAGTACCCTTTAACTGTATTAATTAAATTAGGCACTAAATCATAACGGCGTTGATATTGATTAAGTAGTTCAGACGAAGCAGCTGAAACAGTTTCATCATTTTTCTGGATGGAATTATAGCCATTAATTATAGTAAATGTAACGATAATCAATAGGGCAAGCAATGTTATAGCGATTTTTTTCATTTTAAATCCTTGGAATTTAGTCTTAAACAGACTAAATCAAATTAATTAGTGTAGTAGCATATTAGTGCTGCTTAGAATGTTTCATTTTAAAAAGTTATTTTTTTATGTATTTGTAATTAAAGGTATTAAATTATTTCCTTTAGAGCTAAGGAATTATTATACGAATCCACGATAGTTTTAATTACTCTCATACAAGTTTAATGATTTGTTTAATCTACCAGCTACCTGATGATCCCCCACCTCGACTTGATCCTCCACCACTTCTTCTACTTGAAGAGCGAGAAGAACGAAAAGAACTAGACGAACGTGATGATCGTGAAGAATTAGAACTGCGACTATAGCTTGTTGATATATTACCATAATAAAGCGCATGAAAAATTGAGTCTTTAGGGCTTAAGGTTATGATGCTGTTTATTTTTATTGATTGTTCTTTATAACTCTTACATAGAAGAAACAGACCTATAAATAACAGAGGGACACTGAAAAAATTGATAAAAATAGCAATAAAAATAAACAGCACAATAACAATAGGCTGGACATCACCATTTTGTATAAATTGAGCTGTAAGTAAAGCGCAAAAAGTCCCAATAATCATTACTATTACAACATTTGGAAATTTAGGGAAATGAATTTTATATTGTGATAATAACTCCAATTTTTGTATATGATCATTCCAGGCATGCTTCATCGTATGTTTATTGTCTTTTGACTTTTTCCTATATTCATAACCCATTTTTTCTTTTAAAATAAGATTTTTTAATTTTTTGGTATGTCTAAACAGCATACAACAATAAAGACCGATGAAAACGCTAAGATAGACTTTTAAAAAAGGGAAAGTTATTAATTCAGATAAACTAAGTTCTTCTATTTCGTTGTTATATTCTTCTTGATTCATCTCATTTAGCTGAGAGTCGAAGATAAATTCAGGGTTTATTACTCGAATCGTTCTTACAACGCCTTTTTGTAGACCCAGATAATAATCGTTTGTTTTAAAATTAGGCAGTAAAGTTTCACGGATAATTCTGCCTGCTATAAGGTCTGTGACAAGTCCTTCATAACCGATTCCAACTTCAATTCTTACTTTTCTATCATCAACAGCAACAATTATTAAAAGGCCATTATCTTCATTTTTTGAGCCTATTTTCCAATAATTAAATACCTGCTCAGCATAGCTTTCGATACTTTCATTATTAGTTGAGTTAACTATATAGACAAAAAATTCTGAACCGTCGGCTTGTTGATTTTCAAAATCTAGTAATAACTTATTTAAAGTAGATTTCTCTTGTTGAGATAAAACATTAGCTTCATCTATCAATCTAATATTCCCAGTAACAGAAGGAATTTCATGAGCTAATGAGCTAAAACTAAAACTAAAACATAGTATTACTAGTATTAAAATTATTCTTTTCATCAATTGTTTTCACTGTTTATTATTATGTATGTTTTAACTATTATTTTTTAGGTTCTAACGCGATGCTCGACTTTTAAAATGCGAGATCTGCGATACTTAAAATGGGTCTACCTTGTTCTTTATTGAACAGGGTGGCCAGTTTGTGTGATAATATTTTCCTACTCAGCCTATTAGTAAAGCTCAGCATTGTTCTTGCGAATGTTCTTTCAATATTGAATTTTTCAGCAAGTTGTCCAATTGTACTTTCAATAATTCTTCTTTTATCATTCCAAAAATTCCTAATGTTTTTAGGGAGTTTATCTCTCATGTTTTTCCTAACGGGTGTTTCAATAGCAATCCCATGGTTTATGCATTGTTCCGCTGTCTCAGCCCCCAAATAGCCTT
>NZ_FOHV01000059.1 GCF_900111395.1 Thorsellia anophelis DSM 18579
TTAGGCGAACCCTACGAGTCAATATATAGGGAGGTTAAAAAATGACCATTTCTTTAACCTAAGAAATAATTATAAAATATAGTGCGGAAAGAAGGGTTAATACAAACTTATGGTATTTTTGCAATCAGTTATTGGATAGCGAAAAGACTTAAATTATCTCATTCAATCGCCGCTCCTGCTTGCATGATAGGTACTTCAAACTTTTTTGAATTAGCAGTCGCAGTTGCAATTTCATTATTTGGTTTGCACTCAGGTGCAGCGCTCGCAACTGTTGTAGGTGTTTTAGTTGAAGTACCAGTGATGCTATCCTTAGTGGCATTTGCAAATAAAACTAGACGTTGGTTTGACTGATTTAATAACAAATGCATTCAAAATCAAAAAAATTATAATAAATGATCCAAAATATCCAAATACTCATTCGCAGCATGTTCAATTTACATTCATCTAGCGCATATGACAGTCACTATTTAGCTGGAATAATAAATTAAGAAGTAAGATTATTAACTAAAAGAGAGGAAATTTAAATGCTTAAAGAATATAAAGCGACTATATATCATAATCCAGCATGCGGGACATCACGTAATGTCCTGAAGGTAATGGAAGATGCAGGTTATCAAGTTGAGATCATTGAATATCTTAAAACGGGGTGGAATAAAGAAGTATTAACTTCGTTGTTAGAGCAAGCAGGATTGACACCAAAATCAGCACTTAGAGTGAATAAAACACCTGCAGAATCATTAGGTCTTACCGCTGAAAATGTTAAAGAAAAACAAATTTTAGATGCAATGATCCAATACCCAGAATTAGTTAATAGACCGCTTGTGAAAACCGATAGAGGAGTCAAAATGTGTAGACCAAGTGAGCAAGTTCTATCTTTATTAGAGATATGGCCGCAAGGACCTTACTATAAAGAGGATGGTGAAATGATGATTGATGAGCATAACCAAATAGTTAACTCATCTAAGTAACCTAAGGGCAGTATAAAATTAAAATGATATTTGACTCTAGTTTTTAATCAAATACGCATTTAGTATAAAGCGTATTTGCAATAGTACAAGAGTCAAATTATATATTAAATAGTAAGTGTAATTAAGAAAAACTAACTCAACATATGGCTAAATTGAATAACAAAATTACTAGTAAGATGTGTTATACAGATAATATTAATCTATGCTATTTTTATACGAATCCACGATTAATTATTTGTAGGTGCTTAAGATTAAATTTTAAATAATGCACCCATAATGCATTGTTTAAATTAAAACTTATTCATTCATAAACCTTGTTGAACAGAATTTGGCCATTTTAATGTATAATTTCAGGATAAAGCCTCTAAAAATATAACAATTTGGATTTATCAGGATAATCTTTCAGGCATAAATTAATTAGGTATATTATTGATATTTAATAGATTGCTCCTTAAGTGCTAACGAATGAGGTATGAGTAAGTGTGTGCTCGCGCCATAATGTTTTTTTGTTTTAAATTTAAGCGCCTATTCAAAAAATACAAACATGATAAACATACAAATTCAATTTAAATTAAATTTAAAAGTATTATTCTACCGACACTTAAATATATATGTTTAATTTAAGCTATTTATATCAAAATAAAAATAACTTAAATCGAATTGTTGGTTTAATTATTTTTTATTATAAATAAAGGTTTTTAATTTAATTAATATTGATGAAAAACAACATAAGGGAATAGAATGAAAAAGCGTAAAATATTAGCAATTATAGTGTCTTCATTATTAGTTGCCAATAGTAGTCTAGCAGCAGAAATTTATAATAAAAATGGTAATAAAATTAACTTAATTGGTCAAGTCTCTGCAATTTATACATTTAAAGAAGATAAAACTCCTATGTATGATTGGAGTAAAGATCGTGTCAATCAAGTAGGTGCAGGTAAAGTTGATAATGATGATAGTTCTTTTGCAAGATTTGGATTTACTGGTGAAACACAGGTTAATAGCGTCTTAACTGGTTACGCTACGTTTGTTCATAATTTTACTGCAGATGGTACTGATGAAGATAAAACTCGCCTCGCATTTGTTGGATTAAATTATGATAAAATGGGTTCTCTTGATTTTGGGCGTAATTATGGTGTTGTAACGACAGTTAGGAATTTCACTGATGCCTCAGATTTTGATGATTTAGTTGGACAGGGATTAACAGCAACAAGTGCAAGTGATGTAGGTATGCTTGATCGTGCATCAAGCTTAGCAACATATACCAATAAAGATGCGTTTGGTGTGGTAGATGGATTGGATCTTTATTTGCAATATCAAGCAAAAAACACTGAAGAAAATTCGAAATTAAGCAAGAAAAATGGCGATGGTATCGGACTTACAACAACTTATGAACACGATGCAACAGGTCTAGGCTTTGGTGCAACTTACTCAAAACACAATAGAGTAGACGCTCAAAAAACAGATAACACAGGTGATAATGCTGAAATTTGGGCTATTGCAAGTAAATATCAAAAAGAAATAGGCGACAATAGCTTATATGCAGCAGTGAGCTGGGCTGAAACAAATAATTTAGTTGCGGCTAATAATGTTTACTTAGATTCAAATTGTGCAACTGCTTGTTTACCTATAAATAATGTTGCAGATAAAACAAAAGGATTTGAAGCAATTGTAAAATATACGATTGAATTAGGAAATCAATCAAGTATTACACCTCAAGTCGCTTACAATCAAACACGTGGGTATAACTTAAATGTTGTTGAGTCTACAAATGGTGTTAGACATAATGCTCAAACTAAAGCAGATTTAACAAAATTTTTGGTTTTAGGTGCTGGATATCAATTTAATACACATTTTGATACTTCTATAGGCTATAGAATCAACTTGGTTGATGAAAAGGCGACCTATACACAGCAAGCAGGTGTAGAGATTGATGATCGTCTAGAAATGAGAGTAACCTACAGCTTCTAATAAATTATTTTATAACTGTGTTCTATTTGTATGGAATAAATAAAATAGTCACTCAAAGCCCGCAAGAGTCCTTCGCGGGTTTTTCATTTATACCTATCCATCTATATAAATCAAACCGGTATGTTAATCGCAATGGTAGCTTATACTGCATGGATTATATGGATATTCTGTTACGGCTAGCTACCTCTTTATTCCTAGATTATTACGTCTAAAATTTAAAAAATTAGACTAAAAGTCGAATGTTTATTATGTATTTCATGCTGTGGTTAAGTGCAATAGAGATAGCTCATCAAGTAACTGAGAATGTTGGCTAGGATAACGTGTGTTTGTATCACCAATCAGACTAATATCACCTTCAGCTCCTATTTTATCGAATTTAGACACAGAAGCAGGCCGCTTGTGTGTTATTTGAAAAACATCCAGATATTTTCATTCCGTTTTGATGTGACGACGCTTCAATATATATTGCTAAATTCAATCAGGATGATATTGCTTGAGACCTGCTCTTCATTTCCGTTCTCGGCATTATCTGCAAATAACAGCAATATAAAACAGTAAACAACGAATATCTTTTCATTGTTATTCTAAGTTGCCAATAGACAGTTTAATAAGATTAATATCTTATCTAGTTTGCGTGATTAATTAAAATTGTAGACTTATTATATTTAATATAAGACTAGGTATGAACATATGCCCATAATGCTTAAAAGTTGAGGTTAGCCATCACTTAAAAGAGTAAATACAGTAGATAACGCGATGCTCGACTTTTAAAATGCGAGATCTGCGATACTTAAAATGGGTCTACCTTGTTCTTTATTGAACAGGGTGGC
>NZ_FOHV01000007.1 GCF_900111395.1 Thorsellia anophelis DSM 18579
ACTAATCAGAGCTTATTCCAAAGAAGAGCGCACAGAATTGCTTGGCGGCAATAGCATTGTGGACCCACCTGACTCCATACCGAACTCAGAAGTGAAACGCAATAGCGCCGATGGTAGTGTGGGGTCTCCCCATGCGAGAGTAGGACACTGCCAGGCACCAAATAATGTTGTAAATATGCATATTTGCATAGCGCTGTAAAAGCACAATGTATCAAAATTGGAGCGGTAGTTCAGTTGGTTAGAATACCTGCCTGTCACGCAGGGGGTCGCGGGTTCGAGTCCCGTCCGTTCCGCCACTATTTTAGGGGCGTAGTTCAATTGGTAGAGCACCGGTCTCCAAAACCGGGAGTTGTGAGTTCGAGTCTCTCCGCCCCTGCCATAAAAAACAGACAACTGCTAGAGAAATCTAGCAGTTTTTTTTTGTCTGTTTATCTGAAAATGAATGAAACTTAATTATTTTCCCTCACTTTTTTGCGTAAGCCCACGGTTATTAAAGAATCTATTTGTAATTTTATATCCAATAAACTGAGTATAATTCCAACTCAACAATGATAGCGCGCTGATTGATGCGGCTGTTCTAAGAACACAAAATTAGCTGCTGGTGAAAACTGTATTGCAATACTTTTTGATTAAGTTCCTAATAGTCAACATCGAGAGCACGTGCAAAATAACGTTTAAATTAACTCTTTTAATTATACAATAAACATACAGTCATTAAATAAAAAACAATAATATTAATCGGTTGATTTGGCGTTGATTTAGAGTTTAATATCATGATATTTTTAGGTAGGTAGCTAACTAATGGCCTTCACTCATATTATTAATAAATTAGTCTCTTATTGTGAAAGTAATACAAAAAAATATGATGCCGTATTTCAAGAAAATAATAAACAAGGGGCGCAATTTTATACTCAACTAAAATCAGAATTAGAGTCGAAGGTTATCAATTGGAAATGGGCTAAAGGTAAGATGTTTAGTCCCGAACCTTTTTCATTTCAAGAAAAAGGGTACAAACAAGGTGAATGGTTAGATAATCAACCTGAAGATATTACAGGTTTTTATTGCTATGGGCTCGATATTAATAATCGAATTATAATTGAACGTAGTGGATTCTATTACATTGGTGATAAAACTAAAAAGCTTGTCTATTATGAAACTTTTTATCATTATAATCTGTTAAATCAAGTCATTCAAAGTCTCTGTTTTTCATTTGATGTTGAAAAATACCTGATTAATCAATATTTCTTTGAATATGAGAATGACAAATTAAGATATGTTTATAGGGTATATAATCAAAATCAACATGAAATTAGCACGTTAGATTATTATTCTGTTGAAAATAAACAATATCTAGCCAAATATAAATTTGATATAGCTAAAAAATCGTTGGTCAATTCAAATTACATTGCTTATCGATATACACAAAACAAACAACTAGATACTATCGAACGTGTTTATGACAATACGACAAAACTTCTTTATAAAAGACCTAGAAATGAAATTGATGTCAATGCAGTAAAGGCTTGGCTTATAAATTATATACAGACACTCGTAGAGAAAAATAAACCTACAGATAAGATCTATAGCTTTTTTCTAGAGTATGAGTATTGGGATAAACTCCCTCCTTATCTTTGTTATGGCTATCAATTTTATAGGGATGAAATGAGTAGTCAGGATGGTTTTGATTTTTATTGTCTGTGGAATCCTTCTGAATTTCCGGCTGGATGCGATTTACCTTATCCCTCTGATGTTAGTATTCCTTTAAATGTTTTTTTATTTCAACAGGAATTCCAATATGAAGATCAGAATAAACTACTTTGTGAAGTCGCTATAGAGATAAAAATCTGGCTAGAACAAAATTATGGGTATCTATTGACTGATGATTTTAGTGTAATGCTGTTGCATTTTAACTTAGATACATTCAATCAATTTTTTAAACTAATCAACCCAGAAATATACGAAAAACTCAAATTTAAATTTGAAAATTTCTAATAACTCAAATTTGACATGTGGATATATTGATATCTCATTTTGGGTGAGTTCATAACAACTTGTATGATCTTCATTTCAGGTGACGTTTATGAAGATGGCTATTCTTCAAGTGTGAGGCGCTTGAGATACGCTGCTCAATGCAGTACTAACCTAAGCATATCGATTAACCACTAAGTGATAAAATTAAAGAGACCTATTATAATTTAAGCTTGTAAGTGACTTAAGTCAGTCGATTTATAAAAGTAAACGCTGGGGCTCTTTTATTTTCCCTTAGTCAAAATTCTATGGCTAAATAATAATCAAGTGCAGTGAGTTCAGCTTGTCTTTTTAGCATTCATCCTTATTAGCGTAAATATCCCTCTATAGACGGCACACTAAATGTATTTATATGCTGATGAATTTTTGAAAATTATATGGGGTAATAAGCACTTTATTGACTACAGTTTTCCATGTGAATGCCCCTGGTTATTGTGTTAAGTATATTTCATAATAGTGTTTGTCATTTTACCAATAATCATTACTAACATGAATCAACTAATAATCATGTTATACTTTACTCACTAAAATGGATATTTAATTTAATACTTGCAAGGATTAAGCAATATAATTGTTTTAGGTGTATATTTTAATATACGCCTAGCAAATAGAGATACCACTTGATTATTAAGTGAATGCTTATTTTTTTGATAAAAAGGCTTGCAATATATGAATTTAAAAAAAGTAATGGCATTATATCGTCTAATTTTGATTGTCTTGGGATTATGCTTATTCTCAAGCAAATTAGTTGCCGATGTTCCAAAATCCTATAGTTATTTAAAATTAACAGTAAGCGATATCTATCATCCATTTTTATCAGAGATCAATCAAAAAGAGTGGCGTAGCGCATTACTCGATACACTCGTACTTAAAGATGTAGAATATACTGATCGTAGACAAAATCAATTAGAGACCGAGTCATTCCCTATTGTTTTTAGAGATGAAACGACCGTCATATTTCAAATCCCAGTCGATAAAACAGAAATTGATGGACCACCTCTTAGAGCAGCCATATTAAATTATTCAAAAGACAATTTTAAATCGTTTTACTCCTTACCTATGTTTACTGAGCATGTTGTATCTTGCAGTGATGTTTCGCGAACTGTTGTTCTATATATGGGGAGTTCATCTATGGGAATCCCAATAGTTGATGGGTGTACTGTGACTCCTGTCATGTATTTGTTTCAATATGAGATTAATGATGATATTAAACAATTAGTTAAAAAACAGGATATTCAGATTTTTTCTAATGAAAATAAATATAAAATGACATCCGATGCATACGAAAGGTTGTTTACTCTGTTTTACCCTGGTTATGGGTATCCTAAACGTATCACGATAGATGAAAACACTAAAGGTTGGTCTAAACTTATTTATATTCCAGACAGTTTTTATGCAAATTATCTTAAAGACGAAATTGAAAATTTAAGTAAAAATAATGTAATTTTATCTGAAAAGTTTAGCATTGCAGGATTTACATTGCACTCACTGAATGGATCAGCTACTGGTTCTGAAGCTCAAAGAGCACACATGGTTAGCTTATTGAATTCAAATAATAAATTTCAATCTATTGGTAATAATATTGAATTAGCATTCCAATACGGTGCCTTTATTACTTACCAAGAGAATGTTATTGGATTTGAGATTAGAACTGAATGCGGTAGGCGTTTACGTGGTGTTAAACTCGATATCACTGACACAAGTACCTGGAAAATTACTGATGATATTGAAAACGCTGGCGCTGCAAATATGAATAAAAATGCATGTAAACGTATTTTTGATAATATGGACTTTTATACTAAGTTAACGCCAAAAGTGCTTGATCAACATCTGAACGAGCTTGTTACATCAATTGAAATTATGCGCAGTGAAAGACCTATAATGCCTGAATATCAATGGGGAAATGATGTAGTTATAGGGGATTAAAGTTTAAATAATTATTCGAGTACTTAGAAAAAAATATAATGCAGAACTAAAAAAAACTCGGAGTGGTATTTTGTGGTCGCCTTCTTATCTTGTAGAAGGTTATGGTGGATTACCTACTGCTGTGGTAGGTCAGTATAATGAACAGCAACGTACGCCTCACTAATGACTAATGGGGCTGCGAGGCAGTCCGTTCTTACATCTCTGTCCTAAAGGGCAAATATGTAAGCATTTTTGATAAAATTGATGGACGCTATCATATTTGACAATCATTAACTCTCGAATGACTGCTTACTTCTGTTAAGGCTGAATGAATGCATTGAATTGTAATCGTTAATTAATTCACGAAATTGCTGCAATTTAATCCTATCGTGAATTGATTTGAGTACAAGATGGGTTCGCCTCACCAAGTAGTTGATTTTAATTAATGATTTTTAAGGTTTGATCTGTAGTGGTAAGACAGTTTTTTTCGAAGAGGTGTAGGTACAATGAAAGAAGCACCTTATTTATTTAAGTAAGGTGCTTCTTGTTATATTGTTTATGCCATTAGAAGAGTATTCATGCGTTTAATGAATTGATTTGGGTCTTCTAATGTCCCTTTTTCAGCAAATAGAGCCTGATCTAATAATAACTCAACCCATTGGCCGAATTGCTCTTCGTCTTGTTCGTTTCCAAGACGTTTAACAAGTGCATGTTCTGGGTTTAGTGAGAAAATATATTTTACTTCTGGTGCTGCTTGCCCTGCTGCTGCAAAAAGCTTAGCCATTTGTGTCGACATTTCATCTGAGTCAGTTGTGACAATCGCTGGAGTATCGGTTAAACGGTGTGTTAATTTCACTTCTTTAACACGATCGCCTAAGTATGTTTTGACTCTATCTACCACTGGCTCTAGTGCTTTTTCTGCTTCTTTTTGCTCTTCGGTTTGATCAGCTAGATTATCTAATGATTCATCAGCTTTACTGATTGATTGGAATGATTTTTCCTCAAATTCAGTTAAGTAACTCATCATCCATTCGTCAATTCTGTCAGAGAGTAATAATACTTCGATACCTTTTTTCTTGAATAATTCAAGATGCGGGCTGCTTTTAGCTGCTGCATAACTATCAGCTGTAATATAATAGATTTTATCTTGCCCCTCTTTCATACGGCTAATGTAATCTTCTAGACTAACAGTTTGCTCTGAAGAGTCAGTATGAGTTGAAGCAAATCTTAGTAGCTTACCAATTAGGGCTTGGTTTGCATTATCTTCTGCTGGCCCTTCTTTTAGTACTAAACCAAATTCTTTCCAGAATGATTGATATTTTTCAGCATCATCTTTAGCTAATTTTTCAAGCATTTGCAGTGAACGTTTTGTCAGTGCGCCACGTAAAGATTGAGTTACTTTATTATCTTGTAATATTTCACGCGATACATTAAGTGGTAAATCATTTGAATCAATCAAGCCTCTCATGAACCGTAAATAGTTAGGCATAAACTGTTCAGCATCATCCATAATAAAGACACGTTGTACATAAAGTTTTAAGCCACGTTTATGCTCACGGTTAAAGAGATCCCAAGGGGCTTTTGAAGGCACAAAAAGTAAGCTTGTGTATTCTTGCTTACCTTCTACACGGTTATGGCTCCAAGTAATAGGATCTGCGTAGTCATGAGAGATATGCTTATAAAATTCGGTATACTCTTCGTCTTTAATCTCACCTTTGTTACGAGTCCAAAGTGCTTGTGCTTTATTTATTTTTTCAAAGCTGATGGTTGTTGTTGGCTCTTCATTCTCATTTTCAGGCTCTTCAGTTTTCTCTACTTGTAACTCAACAGGTAGGGCAATATGGTCTGAATATTTACTGATAATAGAACGCAGACGCCATTCACTTAACAATTCATCTTCTTCAGGGCGTAAGTGCAAGGTAATTTCTGTTCCTCTAGACGCTTTTTCTAGATTCGCTATTGTGTACTCGCCTTCACCTTGAGATTCCCAAAATACCCCTTCGGTTGCAGGTAGCCCAGCTGCACGAGTTTTAACCGTCACTTTATCAGCAACGATGAATGCAGAGTAAAAGCCAACACCAAATTGACCAATAAGTTGGCTATCTTTAGCCTGATCAGATCCCATTGATTCTAAAAATGCTTTTGTACCTGATTTAGCGATAGTACCAAGATTTTCAATCACTTCATCTCGGCTCATCCCAATACCATTATCCTCTAATGTCAGTGTACGTGCTTCTTTGTTAAAAGAGATGCGCACTCGTAGCTCGCCATCCCCTTCATAAAGATCAGGTGTAGATAATGCTTTAAAACGGAGTTTGTCCGCAGCATCAGAGGCATTTGAAATTAATTCACGAAGAAATATTTCTTTATTTGAATAAAGAGAGTGAATCATTAAATGTAATAATTGTTTAACTTCAGATTGAAACCCACGGGTTTCTTGGCCTTGCATTGACATGAATTTCTCCTAAATAATTAAGATAGATAATTTATAACATTAAAAAGACGTAAATTAATTTACGCATAATATAAAACAGGTTGACTGAATCAATTTAAACTGTAAGGGCTGCTTGTGCAGCGTTGCATAAGTTTATTTTTTGTTTAAATAGCACTAAGTCCTAAAATACTCTTTATAAGTACTATTCATAAACACTATCGATTCTTAAGTTTATTAGACACAAGAGGTTATTAAACTTAATTCGATTAACAATCTTCTGTTAATCTTTTTGCATATCCTATTTGTGGGGGCAAATTAGTGAATTTCAAGTCATAGACTTGGGGCGATTACTCAAATTAGGCATATTTTGTCAAAGTATCTCAAACTTATTCTTTTGAAACATTACGCGGTTTCATCTTTAATATTCCTAGTTGAGGGTAAGCTGATTTTATTGGTAACTTGTGCATAAAAAAGGTATGATTTATTTATTATTGTGCTTAAGTGCACGCTTCATTATTTAGTCAATCCAATTGGAGTTAATATGTCGCTGTCTGAAACTACCCCCGTAAGTGAAAAAATTCTATTTATCGATCGTGATGGGACGCTCATCACTGAACCTCCTGTTGATTTTCAAGTTGATAGATTAGATAAACTTGCATTTGAAAAAAATGTTGTTCCTGCATTATTGAAACTACAAGCTGCTGGATTTAGATTAGTTATGGTCACGAACCAAGATGGATTAGGTACTGACAGTTTTCCTCAAAAGGATTTTGATGCGCCGCATCAATTAATGATGCAACTATTTACTTCCCAAGGTATTGAATTTGATTCTGTGTTAATTTGTCCTCATAAGCCAGAAGACAATTGTACGTGCCGCAAACCTAAAACTCTTTTAGTTGATGAATATATGGCAACCTTTATCGGTCATAATAAAGCTTGGGACAAACATAATTCGTATGTTATAGGTGATAGAGAAACAGATGTCCAACTGGCGAATAATCTCGGAATCACAGGGCTTAAATATGATCCTGTTAGTTTAAATTGGGATCATATCGAAGCGCAATTAACAGCTAAGAATAGATACGCACATGTTACAAGGGTCACCAAAGAAACATCGATTGATGTTAAAGTTTGGTTAGATAAAGAGGGTGAGAATCAGATTAAAACAGGAATCGGTTTTTTTGATCATATGCTTGATCAGATTTGTACGCATGGCGGATTTAGATTACACGTAAATGTGGCAGGTGATTTGCATATTGATGATCATCACACTGTTGAAGATACTGGGCTTGCACTTGGAGAAGCGCTATTAAAAGCACTTGGTGATAAGCGTGGTATTGCTCGTTTTGGTTTTGTCTTACCTATGGATGAATGTTTAGCCCGCTGCGCATTAGATATTTCAGGTAGACCACATTGTGAGTTTAAAGCTGAATTTAAGCACCAACGTGTAGGTGATTTAAGTACCGAAATGGTTGAACATTTTTTCCGTTCAATTTCTTATGCCATGATGAGTACCCTTCATTTAAAAACCAAAGGTAAAAATGATCATCATAGAGTGGAGAGCCTGTTCAAAGTATTTGGCCGGACACTACGTCAGGCAATTCGCGTGGAAGGAAATGTCTTACCGAGTTCAAAAGGGGTTTTATAATGCCAATTAAGCCTAATATTGTTATCTTAAATACAGGCTGTGCGAATTTAACTTCTGTTGAATTTGCGCTTAAGCGTTTAGGTTATACTCCCGTAATCAGTGACGAGCCGAGTGTTGTGAAGCGTGCTGATAAGGTCTTATTGCCTGGTGTGGGCACTGCAAAGGCAGCTATGGCTGAGTTAGCAGGCCGTAATTTAATAAGCTTAGTTCAATCATTAACCCAGCCTGTTTTAGGCATTTGTCTCGGTATGCAGCTTCTAACTTCATTTAGTGAAGAAACACAAGGTGTGGCATTATTAGATCTGATTCAGGCACAAACACAGTTGATGAAACCGAATGAATTACCGATACCACATTGTGGCTGGAATACACTTAGTGCGCATACCAATCATCCCTTGTTTGAGGGGATCTCAAAGGACGCTTATTTTTATTTTGTCCATAGTTATAGCGTGCCTGTTGGCGAATATACACTTGCGACTACAGAGTATGGTGGTGCTTTTAGTGCAGCTATTGCCCATGATAATTTTACCGGTGTCCAATTTCATCCTGAGCGTTCAGGGCAAGCTGGAGCAAAATTGCTGAAAAATTTTATTGAGATGTAGGATACTTGAATTAATTATGATAAAGCATCATGTAAAAAGCCTAATAGATGAGTCAAGTTTAAAAGAACGAGTGAATACATTAGGAAAATCGATTACGACACATTATGAATCTCTTATCCCAGCGGAAGCAGGCCAACAATTAGTGCTTGTAGGATTGCTTCGAGGTTCATTCGTATTTATGGCAGATCTTTCAAGAGTAATACAATGCCCTCACTCAATTGATTTTATGACCGCTTCAAGTTATGGCTCTGGAACAAAAAGTAGTGGTGATGTCAAAATTTTAAAAGATTTAGAAGATGACATTGAGGGTAAGCATGTTTTAGTCGTTGAGGATATCATTGATTCAGGTAATACACTCAGTACAGTTAAACAAATTTTAGCTTTGAGGAACCCTGCATCTTTAGCCATTTGTACTTTACTTGATAAACCTTCAAGGCGCGAGGTTCAAGTTGATGTGCAATGGGTAGGGTTTAGTATTGAAGATAGATTTGTAGTTGGATATGGTATTGACTATGCTGAACATTATCGGCATTTACCTTACATTGGTGAAGTCATTCCTGATTGATTTGCGCCGTGACCTTTCATACAAAAGGATTTGTTAGAATTTGCTGATATAGAAGGTACTGGTTCTATTTGATGATGTACATCACACAGATAATAATAGAGTTAAGGAGAGAATATGAATATTAATTTAAAATCAGCATGGATGGTGTTATTTGCCTGCGTAACCTTGTTTATTGTAGGTTGCCAAACACAGACGGTTGAACCTACGCCTGAAACACCTGTCACAGAAGCAGTTGTTCCTAAAGCGCCGATTGTTAATCCGTGTCCTGAATGTGGACAAAAGCAAGAGTTTAGAGGTGAGTTTGTCTATTTTGCTGACTCAGCGATACTTCAAGTTTGTGGTTCTGGTATGCCGCTTGCTGTGTTAGCTAATCCGAAGATGCAGCTTGCTTATGAGTTACACCGAAGTGCTCCTGAAGCACCACTCTATTTTGTTGCTACAGGCCAAGTTGAATTAAGACCTTCTATGGAAGAGGGATTAATGCAAAAAGTCTTAATTATTGATGGGGATAATTGGTACTTTGATGCGAGAGGGCGCTGCCAGTAATCTTAACGTTTTTGTCATCTTTTAGGATATATTATCCGTAATAACGAAAAAATGGCAGCGAGTATAATCATATGCTGCCATTTTTAATGTTAATTTTGCCCTGTATAACACTAATGATGCTTAAGCTCAATGTTTCGGTCTGATAGTTTGGAAGTTCGTAGAGTGTATGTGATTGATTGCAATCTTGATAAGTTAAGTTCGAGGGCTCTTACACTAATATGCTAACCATGTACGCATAACACTCTGAATTTCATCATTTACCGTTTCTATCGGCAAACTTGCGTCGATCGTTTTGATACTCTTATCGTTTTTAGCAAAACCTAAATATGCAGCTCTAACACGTTCAAAAAAAGACATTGCCTCTTGCTCAATTCTATCTAGTTGACCTCGGTTACGGGCTCGTGCTAAGCCAATTTCGGGGGGAATATCTAGATATAAGGTAAGATCAGGTTTAAAATCTTCTAAAACGAGTGTTTTTAACGTATTCATAAATGTTGTATCAAATCCTCTTCCCGCTCCTTGATAAGCTTGTGATGAAAGATCATGTCTATCTCCAATCACAAATGCGCCACGTGCTAAGGCAGGTTTGATAATGTTTTCTACTAACTGGATTCTGGCAGCATAAAGCACGAGTAATTCGGCTTTATGAGTTAACACTTCGCCGTTAAGCTCTGCTTTAAAAATAGCTCTCAGTTTTTCAGCAAGTGGGGTTCCGCCTGGTTCTCTCGTCTGTACAATCTCGATTTGTTGCCCTTTAATCAGGCTGAGTGCTTCTATAGCTTTGACGATTTGAGCTTGAGCGTTGCTTTTCCCTGCACCCTCTAACCCCTCTACTACGATAAATTTTCCTTGTGTCATAAGACCGCGCTTTCCTTTTTCTTTAGACTGTTAAAAGCCAAGATCTAGACTATACAAGATAATGGATTGTATTCTCTATAGTTTAGATCGTTAGATTGTTTAATCAATTTTATTTGTCTTTCAATCCTTTGATATATTTCTGTACGGCATTATTATGGCCTTTTAAATTTTCATTAAAAGTATGACCGCCTTTACCATCGGCAACAAAATATAAATAGTTAGTTTGAGCTGGATGGGCCGCTGCTTCAATGGAAGCTTTACCTACTAAGCTAATTGCTGAAGGCGGTAATCCGTCAATTGTATAGGTATTATATGCAGTTGGTGTTTGTAAGTCTTTTTTAGTGATATTACCATTATAAGCGCTTCCCATGCCGTAAATGACAGTTGGGTCAGTTTGTAGTCGCATATTTTTATTCAAGCGATTGACAAACACTGAAGAAACAGTTTCTCTTTCGCTGGCAATTGCTGTTTCTTTTTCAATAATAGAGGCCATAATCAGCATTTCTTCTTTTGATTTGTAGGGAAGATTTGGCGCTTTATTTGCCCAAGCACTATCAAGTGCAGCATTAAGGTTAGCATGTGACCGTTTTAAAATGTCAACATCCGAGGTATTAGCAGTATAGAGATAGGTATCTGGGTATATCCAACCTTCTGGAAAAGTAGATTCAGGTAGGTCTAGAACTTTGCGAATATTTTCATAAGAGTAGTCAGTCAATGTATGTTTAATATGAGGTGCTTTAGAAAGTGTTTCAAGCGCATCACTCAGACGAGTACCTTCTGTAAAACGGATTGAAAACTGAGCTTCTTTTCCTGCCACAAATTGTTCTAATAATGCTCTTGTTGTGAGATTAGGGGCAATACGATACGTCCCAGCTTTAGTTTTTGCTAGTTCTGGCTCTAATCTTAATAACCACTGAAACCATTTAGCTGATTCAGGTGCAATGATGTTTTGCTCGACGAGTAGAGATTCAAGCGCTTGACGACCTGTGCCAGGTTTGATTTCTAAAATTAGCTCTTCGGTAATTAAAATAGGTGCTTTGCCAAGGGCAATTACTTTTTGATAAGCCATATTTAGGCATGCAAGTAGCGCAAGTAGAGCAAAAAAACAAATAATCAGAAAACGTTTTACCATAGTTTTTGTTTGTTCCAAACTGAATGTCAATAATTAGCTCATCGCGTGGTGCAAATGAGCCATAGCAATACAAAGTCGAAATATACAGATATCACTATTTCCCAGCAAGCAATTGTGGGAAAAGGTAAGGCCAAGCTTCTCTTTTAAGGGGCGAATAAAACCATCTTTGCGTTGGTGAGACAACGACATGATTAATTGGAATTAATGGCATTAATGCATTGCTTAACATAACCTCATCAGCATTTTGTAATGTTTCAATAGGTTCCCGAACAATTTCTATCTGCGCAAAACCCGATTTATTGAGATGATCTATGACTCTTTGTCTCATCAAACCATTAATGCCGCATTGACTCACATCAGGAGTAAATATTTTATCCCCTTTGCGCCAGAAAATATTAGAAGCTGAGGCTTCAACGATACAACCCTCACTATCTAATACAATACAATCTTGAAATACTGATTTTTCTAATTCACGTTTAATCAAGACTTGATCTAGGCGATTTAAGTGTTTTATTCCTGCTGTATGGGGAGTATGTCCTAATCTAATCGGACTAATATTGACATCGATTCCCGTTTTTTGCCAACCTAAATAGTGTGAAGGAAAAGGTGTTAGAGAAACGATTCTATTGATATGATTACAGCCAAGTGGACTATAGCCTCGTTCGCCCTCTGCTCTTGTCAGTATGATTTTTAATACAGCTTCATTTGCAAGCGCAGTATTATTTTCAGCGCGCATTAAGGCAAATGCTTCCATCGCAATAAATTCGGCTAAGGTATCCCAATTTATGTCTGGAAAGTGAAGTCTTTCACAGTCATCATGCAAGCGTGCTATATGAAAATCAAAATAGAGCACATTTTGGTTAATAACATGTGCTGTTGTGAAACATCCATCACCGTACTGAAGCCCTCTATCTAATGCGCTGATATGTGTAGTTTGTATACCATTAATCATCATTGCCATAAAGAATTACTCTGTTTTATATTATTTGAATTATTATCTAAGTACTTATTTAACAAGAATTAATTGAGATGCTCAATGTATGTTCGATAATGTACTTGCTTATTTATTTGTTACTTACTATTTGTTTGATTATGTCATTTACTATGGAGTATTTAAAACCTTATATTTAAGGTTGAATCAAAATTAGTGCTTATCACAATTATAGCTAAGTAATGAAAGTGGGTATGTGATAAACTATTTAACAGCATAGTTAAAATAGTGTAGACAGATGAATATCTACTTAGGAGAACATGTTTAAACCCATGTAGTTGAATCTATCGATGCTTGCAAGATATTTATACAAGTTGATGCTAATCTAAAAGTTAAACATAAATAGGCGCTAGCTAATTTATGTGTTTTTTCAATAGTTATCACTTTGTGTATAAATGTATCTCTGTGACTATAATAACGTATTTTTAGGGTTATGATAACAAAAGATAGTTGTCTTACTTAAATAAAATTTAACTGAGTTTTATCTAACACCTGCAATGTGCATATTTATTCTTGATTTTCAGATGTATGTATTTAATGTAAAGAACAGGTTTTAATTTCAAATGAAATTAATTCAAGGATCTATAATCTTTTTTGGTGATTTTTTGCACTCTTATGCCAAATCATTTTTTAATAGGGGTTAAACATGCCACAGAAATTTGCACTAAAACAGTACTTACCAAATAGCAGCCGCTTAGTTTATGGGTGTATGGGATTAGGGGGGAATTGGCAACGATTACCGTTAACAGATGGGGATATTAAACAAGCACATGCTGTTGTTGAGACTGCATTAGAGGCAGGAATGACGTTATTTGACCATGCGGATATTTATACGCATGGTAATGCAGAAGAAACCTTCTCTCATCTATTTAAGCAAAATCCAGCTTTACGGTCAAAAATGGTTTTACAAACAAAATGCAGCATTCGATTTGCTGATGAACAACATGTAGGACGTTATGATCAATCTAAATCCTATATTTTAAAAGCGGTTGATGCTTCTTTAAAACGTTTAGGTACAGAGTATATTGATATTTTATTATTACATAGACCAGATGCATTAATGGAACCTGAGGAAGTGGCGCTAGCTTTTGAACAATTATTAAAAAGTGGGAAAGTTCGCCATTTTGGTGTTTCAAATATGCATTCTGGTCAAATTAAATTATTATCACGGGCGCTTGAGGTTCCATTAATTGTTAATCAGCTTGAGTTGAGTTTATTGAAACATGACTGGGTAGATGCAGGAACAACGTTTAATGATGATCAATCTAAAACTAACCGTGTATTAGGTGATACAATTGAACATTGCCGTTTAGAAAACATCCAACTTCAAGCTTGGGGCTCAATGGCAAATGGACTTTATACAGGTGCTAAGATTGATTCAAATCGATTCAATGACAAGCAAAATGCTGCGCTGTTAGCAACAAAAGAGCTCGTTACAAATTTAGCAAATTTGTATGGAGTTGGTAAAGAGGCGATTGTGCTGGCATGGCTACTTAGGCATCCTGCTAAAATACAACCTGTGATTGGAACAGTTAACCTTGATCGGATTAAAGCATGTGCACAAGCTTTAACGTTAGAGCTTACTCGTGAGCAATGGTACCAATTGTATGTGACAGCAAGAGGACAGGCACTTCCATAATGGTCGGTATATGTCATTATGTAATACTTTGGCGGTAAACTGTTTTACCGCTCTTTTATTTCTTTTTAAATTGATAGATGATTAAATGAATTCAACGCAAACCTCTTACAATATCCGCAGCATTGCTGCTAAAACGCTCACTGAAGTCCTTGAAAAAGGCGCCTCACTTTCTACAGTTCTTCCTCTTATGCAACAGCAAGTTGTGGGTAAAGATAAAGGGTTGTTACAAGAGATCTGTTTTGGGGTGTTAAGATCCCTGCCTGAACTAGATTGGTTTGCGTCTCAATTAATGGATAGACCACTTGATAAAAAACAAAAAAATATCCACTATTTAATTTTAGTCGGATTTTATCAGCTTCACTATATGAGAGTGCCGGCTCATGCTGCGATTTCAGAAACTGTTAATGCAGTTGTGGCACTTAAAAGACCACAGTTAAAAGGATTAATTAATGGTGTATTAAGGCAATTTCAACGCCAGCATCCTATATTACTTGAACGCTTGGCGAACTTAGATGTTCGGTTTTGGCACCCTACGTGGCTACTAACAAAACTGAAACAAGCCTATCCATCAGAATGGAAGGCAATAGTTGAGGCAAATAATCAAAAACCACCTATGTGGCTTAGGGTCAATCCCGCAGCTTATGAGACACAAGCGTATCAAGCAGTATTAGCGGAGCGAGAAATCGAATCGCACATGCAGACTAATTTACCACAAGCATTATTATTAAATGAACCGATTGCTGTAGATAGATTGCCAGAATTTAATGAAGGGGCGGTCACGGTCCAGGATCTTAATGCCCAATATGCGGTATCTCTTTTAGCACCACAAAATGATGAGCTTATTTTAGATTTATGTGCAGCGCCTGGTGGTAAGACAACCCATATTTTAGAGGTTGCCCCTAAAGCAAATGTCATTGCGGTTGAATTAGATGAGAAAAGGGCTCTAAGAATTAAAGAGAATCTAAAGCGTCTACATCGTCATGCTGAAGTGATTATTGCTGACGGTACAAAGCCTAGTACATGGGTTGCAGGTCGGCAATTTAATAAAATTTTACTGGATGCACCTTGCTCAGCAACAGGTGTCATTAGACGACACCCAGATATTAAATGGCTAAGGCGCTCAACTGATATTGCCGATTTGGTTACAACACAATATGAACTATTGAACGCAATTTGGCCATATTTAAAATCAGGCGGGACTTTAATTTATGTGACATGTTCAATCTTACCTGAAGAGAATGATCAGCAAATTAAATCCTTCTTAGCAAAGCATGCTGATGCAGAACATCATCCTCTTAATTTGCCTGTTGGCATGTTTGGTGCCGAACGCGCTTTAGGATTACAATTACTACCTAAAGCTAATATGGGAGATGGATTTTATTACGCAAAATTAGTAAAAAAATAAAAAACAGGTAAGGTTAAAAACGTGTGAATCTAACTCATCAGTTTTTTGAAGGGGAATTTTCCACGCTAAAACAATTTTCGAACAACCATTGTAATAAAAATAAAAAGTGGTAGTCTTACCGTATTGATATAAGGCTCTTAGTATTGTACCCGGTTTGATTTTTATTCTTTTAAACACAGATGAATCTGGAAGGTGAACAGTATGTATGAAAATTTAAAAAGTCTTGGAATTGAAGAACCCACTCAAATTGATAGATATAGTCTTCGACAAGAAGCGAGTAATGATATCTTAAAGATTTATTTTCATAAGCAAAAAGGCGAGTTATTTGCAAAAAGTGTTAAATTCAAGTACCCACGTATGAAACGCACTATTCGCATACATGAAGGCCAAAAAGAAGAGTTAAAAATAATTGATGAAATTCATCCAATTTTAAATCAAATTATTGAAGAATTAGATATTTTATGCATGCGTGAGCAGCAAGAAGTCGATCTTAAACGTAAAATTCTGCATGATTTAAGGCACTTGGAAAATGTTGTTGCGAGCAAAATAAACGAAATAGAAAGTGACTTAAATCGACTTTTAAATGATAAATAAACTAGTCTGGTTGTGTTTAGGTCATTTCTAAATGCAATTACTGATTAATATGCTCTATAAATAACACTAAAGAATTATTTATTAACAAAAACTCTCTTATAAATTGTTAATTAGGTATTTAGAATAAATTGTTTAGATTAAGAAATTGGTTGGGAATGTGTGCATATTTATTTTGAGCGATTAAAACAGCGAATTGATGCTGTCAATCAATTGCGAATTGAGCGTGCTCTTGAAGGCATGCCGGAGTCTTTTCGCCTCGTATATCAACTCATTCCTCTATTTATTCATTTTAATCATCCGGCAATGCCGGGTTATTTACAACATGGTGTACCCTCAGGCGTTGCTGGTTTTATGCCTAATGATGATGATATCACTAGGCTGTTAGAACATGTAGACTCCTTACTTAATGATCCTGAATTTTCACTTCAAACTTTTTGTGAATCTTCAGAGTACATTAATCTAGTTTCCTCTCGCGCAAGTGCTGATTTACAAGCCCCTATTATTGGTATCTATTCAATGGGGAGCACTTCATTTTTAGGTCAAAATAGTTTCTCTGATTTAGATATATGGATTTGTCATCAATCTTGGTTATCTGAACATGAAATTGAACAACTTGCACATAAATGTTCATTGCTTGAGTCATGGGCAAATACACTCAATATTAAACTAACACTTTTTTTGGTAGATGAAAATCGATTCAGACACAAACAAAGCGGCTCTCTTGATGAAGAGGATTGTGGTACCTCACAGCATTATTTATTGCTAGATGAGTTTTACCGCTCAGCAGTAAGACTCGCAGGTAAAAGGTTGCTTTGGTATTTGATTCCTACCGAAGAAGAAGAACACTATGATGAATATGTCACCTATCTTTATTCACAAGGAATATTAGCGCCTAATGAATGGCTTGATTTTGGGGGGATGGGAGCGCTCTCTGCTAAAGAATATTTTGGTGCCAGTTTATGGCAACTGTATAAAAGTATTGATTCACCTTATAAAGCTGTGATTAAAAGTTTATTATTAGAGGCTTATTTTGCTGATTATCCAAATACCACGTTGCTAGCCATGGAAATTAAAAGCCATCTTCATAAGGGGGAAATTATTTCTTCTGGATTAGATGCTTATGTGATTATGTTACGTAAAATTAGTCAGTATTTGGTCAGGCGAAACGATTATAAAAGGTTATCTTTAGTCAGGCGATGCTTCTATTTAAAAATTAATGAAATAGCTTCGTCAGAGGTGAGCTTAATAGAGCAAGGCAGCCCGAAAACAAGTTGGCGTAAACGACATATTATGCAACTAGTGCAAAGCTGGGGTTGGGGGGAAGAAGAGATTCTATTTTTAGATAACCGATCAAACTGGAAAATTGAACAAGTCAAAGAAGCGTACGATGAAATTTTGCATGCAGTAATGGAAAGCTTTAGGAACTTAATTCGTTTTGCAAGGCAACAAGATATTAGTGTCAGTGCCAGCCCTAAAGATATCAGTATATTAACTAGAAAGCTTTATGCAGCTTATGAACAATTACCTGGCAAAATAACGCTTATTAACCCTCAAATCTCTCCAAATTTAGCTGAAAGGCATTTAACGTTTATTCCAGTCTCAAAGGGTAAAGTTAACCGTACTGGTTGGTATCTTTTTAATAGAGCCCCTACACCTTTTCAAATGTTAGGAAGTCGAACGATTGAGTATAGCCTGTATATTAGTAAATTAGTGGTGTGGAGTTATTTTAATGGGCTTTGGGATGAGTCGACTCATATACATATTTTTAATGCTCCTAAAAGGCAGCGTCAAAAAATCACTCAATTTTATGAAGATATTAAGCGGACTTTATCAAAAAATATTGCACCCGCTTCTCCTTCTGCACTGTATGGGCCAGCGGAAATTAGAGAGATAATGATTTGTCTTAATCTTGAGGACGATCCTACACATTTGCTATCAGATGACCAGTTGTTAGAGTCTTACCCTAATAAGTCTCAACGCTCAATGCTTGCGTTTGATTATTACGGCAAACCTATTGCACTAGTTGGGAGTGTTGATGTTGTTTTTCGCAATAGTTGGGATGAAATTCGAACGCTAAATTTTACTGGAGAGAATTCTTTAATTGAGTCATTAGAATCAATCCTAGCAAAAATGCATCAATATGCGCTCACGCCTAGAGTATTAAAAGTATTTTGTTATAGTCAGCATTATGCGAGTGTAATTGCACAGGAAGTCGAGACGCTTTTTAATGAAGCAATTCATCTTCGATTAATCCATTCAATTAAAAAACACGCTACATCTATAAAAGCTTCTTCAATTGATACCACCCAAGGTTATGATAGTTTTAGTGGCCGGCCAATACTAAATTCACAGAGTGACATGAAAGCAGGGGTGAAATTAATTGTATGGGCAGAGCATACTTATGGGTTATTTTTTGAACGAAGAGGGGTTATGATTCGAAAATTAGAACGCAGCCAAGAATCATTTAAATATATTACTGAGCATAAGTTATCAATGTTGACTGGTAATAGACACAATAACGCACATTATTCAAAAATTAGCGATTTGGATGCTAAGGTAGTTGTACCTCCAATTATTGAAAGCTATGCATGCGAAGGGATTATTCAATTCTTTTTTGAGACAGAAGAAGGAAGTCAGCATTTTAATACTTATATACTAGATGAACGTAATGAGGTTGATATTTTTTTAAATTGTGAAGGCTCCCAAGAGGATTTAGTTAAAGATGTCAGCCGATTTTATTCTGCGTCTCATGAGCGCTTTACGTCATCTTCCCATATCATGAGCTTCAACTTACCCCAGTTTTATCGAGTTAAAGTACAAGGCAGTACCCAGACAATACTACCTTATGACTAGACTAATATTTGATTTGAGTTTGAGTCATATTATTATTCAAACCTAAGGGTATCGCCTGATTGCTTAGAGGCTGCTTCGGATAAAAGGTCTAAAAAAGGCTCTCCAGTCCTAACACAATACCAGCCCTGTTTATCTTCATTAAATCCAAAATGATGACCATTGAATTTTGTGGCCATCCAAATTTGATGTAAGGGTTCTTGTTTATTTAAAATAATCTTACTGCCCTCAGGAAAGCTGATTGTCAAGATTCCTGATTGGAACTCATAATCAATATCGGCATCCCCCGTATAGGAATCTAATTGATCTTCTATTTGATGCATTAAGCTATCAACTTTTTCATGGTATTCAAAATCTTGCATGTGTTCCCCATATAAATGAAATAAGTCAAAATAAACTGGAAGTATATAATGCGAGTATATCATATCAATCAGAAGAACATTCATTTTCCGATTTAATCTTAATTCAAATATTAGTCAATTATCATTAATTGAATGACGCATTATAAAATGCTTATTAAAAAGATGAGAAAATAAAATGTAGGTTAACTCACTGCTTTATTATTCAGAGTTTGGTCTAGATACAACAATATGCTTGCATGCATAAGCATGATTAATTATCATCACCGGAATATAAAAATTTAAAGGATATAGTATGACTCAATTGAAAACTTTCATCATGTGTAGTGTTATTTGTCTTAGTTTAACCCAACTTGCAGGTTGTGGACTAAAAGGTCCGTTATATGTACCAACCACTTCCTTAACGTCTGAGTGAAATTAGGTCACAAGATTATGCAATTTACAAAAATGCACGGATTAGGCAATGATTTCATGGTTGTTGATGCTGTAACCCAAAACGTATATCTTTCGGCTGAGCACATCAAAAGATTGTCTGATAGACATAAAGGAATAGGATTTGATCAACTGCTCATAGTTGAACCTCCTTATGATCCTGATGTCGATTTTAATTATCGGATTTTTAATGCAGATGGCTCAGAAGTTGCACAATGCGGTAATGGTGCTAGATGTTTTGCCAAATTTGTTCAGCTTAAAGGATTGATTAAGCGTAATCAGATAAGAGTATCAACGAAAACGAGAAAAATGACTTTGGTTGTCCTTGATAATCAAGATATTATGGTTGATATGGGAGAGCCTCAATTTGAGCCAGCTTTAATTCCATTTAAGGCATTAAAACATGAAAAAACTTATCTTTTAAGAGTAGGGGATAAAACTGTTTTTTGTGGTGCAGTCTCTATGGGCAATCCTCATTGCGTAATCGTTGTAAATGATATTAATACAGCTCCTGTAAAATCCTTAGGCACACAAATTGAAAAGCATGAACGCTTTGTTGAAAAAGTGAATGTCGGATTTATGCAAGTGCTCAATAAAAACGAAATAAACCTCAGGGTGTTTGAAAGAGGCGCTGGAGAAACGCAAGCATGCGGAAGCGGCGCCTGCGCCGCTGTTGCAGTGGGTATCAATCAAGGACTGTTAAATTCAAAGGTCAAAGTGAATCTATTAGGTGGCAGCCTAACAATTGAATGGCAAGGAGAAGGCCATTCATTGTATATGGTAGGTGGTGCAGAGCAAGTATATGATGGAACCATACATTTATGATAATGGATACGCTTGACATCAAGGATGATGAATATTGGATGAGGCGAGCATTCGCTTTAGCTGATAAAGCAAAAATGCAAAATGAAATTCCTGTTGGAGCAGTGCTTGTACAAGATAATCAATTGATTGCTGAAGGTTGGAATCAAATGATTGGTCAACATGATCCAACTGCACATGCTGAAATAGTTGCACTTAGGAAAGCAGGCTTAAGCATTGAAAATTATCGATTGCTTGATATGACACTTTATGTCACTTTAGAACCTTGTATCATGTGTGCGGGAGCTTTGATTCACGCCAGAATCAAACGAATCGTTTATGGAGCCAAGGATTTTAAGACTGGCGCAGCAGGTTCTTTTATTGATATATTCTCACAACAACATTTAAACCATTATATAGAAGTTCAGGGAGGAATTCTTGAACAGGCTTGCAGCGAACAGCTAAGTCTATTTTTTAAAGAAAGACGAGCTCAGAAAAAACGTCAAAAGCAAACCTTTGGTCAAACCAGTGCTTTCAATGAGTCTGCGAGCTAATAATTTTTTAATGTGATGCTTATCTTAGTATTTTTTACAAATGAATCTTGTAAAAACCAATGCTTTCGATTTAAAAAAGGCGAATTTATCAACAATTGAAACAACTTTCTGGGTTGAACTAACAAAATTGATTGCTCAATTTGATTTATTTGGTACAATGCTGCCCGCAACATTCATTCTATGTGCCTATAGCTCAGTTGGTTAGAGCACCACCTTGACATGGTGGGGGTCGGTGGTTCGAGTCCACTTAGGCACACCAATATTTCATATAATCGTTCTGAATATATTCCTCAAATTAACCCCTGAAAAATTTCAAAGTCAATCATTCAAAGTCTATTTCATCATATTATTAAATAAATTGCTCACTAATTACTTGCGGCTTTTATTGCATCATTAATACAAAATATAGTTAGTAAGGCGACATAGCAGAGCTAACTGTTTTTAGTTAAAGTCATGAATGCTGGCGTGTATTCATTTTCAATTTTGTTCTAAATTATGTGAATAAATTGAATTTTGTTTGCCTATTCCTTTGTTATGTATTTAAATCGATTAGCTAACTATATGAAAGTATTTTAGTAATCATTTTGGGATTTTGTGGGGCTTAACTTGCTTATTTCTAATTGAGACAGGCTCTTATTATTTCATACACAATAGTTAAGTATAAAATGTTAGGGCTTGTCTATTACGATCTGGAAATACTTGATTCACGAAATATGCGTTAGACAAAAAAACATATAAAACGGGTGGACTAAAAATGACTCTATATCGATTCGAAACAATTGATTCTGATTTAAGCATAGATGCTAAACATTCGTTAAGAGCGATTTCAAGTCGCGCTGAAATTACGCGAAATCTGTTTTCAGTTTGGTACGATTACAGTGATTTAAAAGCAAATCCTGCTAAAGTAATGTTGGATTTTTTTGATATTGGTTTTCGCTATTCTGAATGGGGGAGTCCTAGTATCTATGTGCGTGTACCGGTAGGCGTGATACCAGAAGTTTTCTTGTCCTCAGATATGAAATGGCTTGATAGTATGTCAAAAAATGATTCATATCAACTATTAGAGTTTTATTTGGACAGTGAAGAGTCGGGCGATTATTATAGCTATGACGATGATGAAATTGACGGGATTATGGCAAGCATAAAAGAACTACGAGATCAAATCTTAAAAGGTGATTATCGTTTATTTTACTTGCTCTGGTTAGATGAGTACCAAGAAGGAAATCTTGGTAAGCTTCCTTTAATTGCATATGACTTTGAGAAATTAAATGCACCTTTAGAAAGTATTATAGATGTTTTTAAACTATCATATATTCCAATAAAAGCGCTTCAACTATTGTTACAAAATGAGGAATCACATCCTAGTAGTATCACGCTAAAAACACAAAGTGACGTGAAAAGTTGGCTTAATTCTCTTTCAGAATTTGATAAGAATAAAATTTTGACTCAATTATTTGAGAAGGGAAGCCTGACAAAATATGAGGCGTTAAACCTTATTGAACCAATCGCAAAGCGTAAAGATACGCCAAAATTTGAGAAATGGTTAATGTTAGATATGTTAGAGCCTTATTTAAATGAAGCTGCCGAGAATATAGAAAAAGCTCATCAGGCAGAAGAATTAGCTCGTCAGATTGAAGAGATGAAAGCACATATAGAATATTTAAATCAATTATATGCAAATAGGGCAAAATTGTGGCTTGATATGGATTTTGAAGCATCGAAAGGATCGGGGGCTGGGTATAACAAGGCAGCTGAGATTTATAAAAAGTTAAAAGAAGCTTATAAGCATTGTGATAAACTTGAAGTATTTAAGCAAAAGCAAGATGATTTTATGGCTAAACATGGGGCACGTAAAATGCTAATCAAAAGGATTGAAGAGGTCTTCAGCCTTCTAGAATAAAAGAAGTAGTAAATTATATTTGATATTTTGATTATTAAATATAAGTCAAACTTTTGTTGCGATATGTATTATTTGAACGTGCGTTTTTAATCTCCCCCCTCCCTTAAAAATGGGGTTTTACGGCATGCAGGATAAAATATTATCATAGTGTGTACGAATAGAGCTCGTTGAATTGTGATTTATCACTTTTTAAATTGATATTCTGATAATGTTGCTTTATAAACTGGCTTGAGTTTCTTATAATAGGTTGAGTGATTGAATTAAACGTATTTTGTAAACCTTAAACTGAGAAGAGTAGAAAAAATGAAAAAAACCAAAATTGTTTGTACGATTGGACCGAAAACTGAATCTGAAGAAATGTTAGGTAAGTTAATCGATGCTGGCATGAATGTTATGCGTTTAAATTTTTCGCATGGTGATTATGAAGAACACGGTCAAAGAATTGTTAATTTTAGGTCAATTCTTGCTAAAAAAGGTGCGTTAGGTGCTATTTTACTTGATACTAAAGGACCAGAGATTCGTACCGTTAAATTAGAAGGTGGTAAAGATGTTACGTTAGTACCAGGTCAAACCTTTACTTTTACAACAGATAGTTCAGTTGTAGGTAATAACCAAAAAGTGGCTGTGACCTATCCTGGATTTGCAAAAGATTTGTCTGTTGGCAATACTGTTTTAGTGGATGATGGTTTGATTGGCATGAAAGTCACAGCTATTACAGCCACAGAAGTCATATGTGAAGTATTAAATGGTGGTGATTTAGGTGAAAATAAAGGCATTAATTTACCTAATGTGACAGTTAACTTACCTGCTTTATCAACTAAGGATAAAAACGATCTTGTATTTGGTTGTGAGCAAGGTGTTGACTATATTGCAGCTTCATTTATTCGTAAAAAATCAGATGTTATTGAAATGCGTGAGCATTTAGATGCAAATGGCGGTCAGCAAATTAAAATCATTTCAAAAATTGAAAACCAAGAAGGTTTAAATAACTTTGATGAAATTTTAGCTGTATCTGATGGTATTATGGTTGCCCGTGGTGATTTAGGGGTAGAGATCCCAGTAGAAGAAGTAATCTTTGCTCAAAAAATGATGATTGAAAAATGTAACGAAGCTCGTAAAATTGTCATTACTGCAACACAAATGCTTGACTCAATGATCAAAAATCCACGTCCTACACGTGCAGAAGCGGGAGATGTTGCTAACGCAGTGTTAGATGGTACAGATGCTGTTATGTTGTCAGGTGAGAGTGCTAAAGGTAAATATCCACTAGAAGCGGTTCAAACGATGGCAACAATTTGCCAGCGTACAGATAGAATTATGCCTGTACGTGCTGATATTCGTAAAGTAAGCCATAAGCTTCGTATTACCGAAGCAGTGTGCTTAGGGGCGGTCGAAACAGCTGAAACGTTGGATGCAAAATTAATTATTGTTGCAACTGAAGGTGGGAAATCTGCAAAATCAATTCGTAAGTATTTTCCTCATGCTTTAATTTTAGCTTTAACCACAAATCCAACCACAGCACGCCAATTAACGTTAGCTAAAGGTGTTATCCCATTGATCTCAGATAAAATAGCTTCAACAGATGATTTTTATCATATTGGTAAAAAAGCGGCGATCAGTTCTGGTTTAGCACAAAAAGGCGATGTAGTTGTGATGGTTTCGGGTGCTTTAGTACCTCAAGGAACGACAAATACTGCATCAGTACATGTTTTAGATTAAAATTTTACAGTAAGAGATTTGCTTTCTATATGCAACACAGTGTAGAATTAGCGCCGGTATCTATTAAGGCGTTTTAAATTATCTCAAATAGTGGTTTAGTTTTAGATTAATTAAAAAAGCGTAAAATAAAACAAAGAAAATTATTTCTTTTTTGCGTGATACCTGCGATAATCTTATCGCTACATGGAAATAATTTAAAATTAATTTTTTTTAGAGGATGTTTATAATGAATCGTAAAATCGTTTTAGGTGCTATCGTATTAGCTTCTACAGTTTTAGCTGGTTGTGCTTCAAATGCACGTGTTGACGCTGTTGAAGGTCAATTAAATTCTATCAATGCTAAACTTGATGGCTTAAGTGCACAAATCGAAACAGCTATCGGCGAAGCTAAACGTGCTAATGACCGTTTAGACAACATGCAAAAGAAATCTTACACTAAATAAGATTACTTAACATGTTTATGGCGCATTTAATGCGCCATTTTTTTTGCCTATAAGAAAGAGTTAAAACCTTTTATGGTAATTTTAAAATTAAAAGCGTTATTTATATTCTTTTGCTATGATGATTTTTTATTAAAATGATCAACTAATTGATCTGCTACTTAATAAAAGTTACATTTTAGGGTATGATATGTAAAATAGTTGAATTGATGTTTGCGAATCAATCGTAAATATGATTACAATGTACGCTAACGTGTTTTTTGAGTAAAAAGTAATTTAAGTTTTAAATTATTGGCATGATTTAATTAATAAATTTAGGTAATGGTGATGCATAAAGCAGCGGAGCTGTACACTTCAACAGGGTCTATTGATAAACGAGCACAATGGGAAAACTTTTCACCATTAGTCAGACAAGAAGCTTTAAGGCTGCAAGTCAGGCTGCCTGCTTCTGTCCAATTAGATGATCTTATTCAAGCAGGCGCAATTGGATTGCTTGATGCACTTGATAAATTTGATGCTTCTTTAGGTACAGCTTTTAGTACTTATGCAGTTCAGCGTATCAGAGGCTCTATGTTAGACGAGTTACGTAGTCGTGACTGGGCACCAAGAAGTGTTAGGCGAAATGCAAGGGATATTGCTAAAGCAATTAATGCACTTGAACAAACTTTATTACGCTCACCTACAGAAAGTGAAGTTGCTGAGTATCTTGGTATTGAAATTCAAGAGTATTGGCAAATGCTTCAAGATACGAATAACAGTCAAATAATTGATTATGAAGAATGGCAAGATGAGAATGAAGAAGACGGTGAACCTGTCGCTTCTCATATTGAGCATGAACAATCCTCGCATAACCCCTTAAAATCTCTAATGGGCGATGAATTAAAAACCCATGTGATGGAGGCAATAGAAGCATTGCCTGAAAAAGAGAAATTGGTATTACAGTTATATTATCAAGAAGACTTGAATCTAAAAGAGATCGGCGTGGTGCTAAATGTGGGAGAGTCAAGAGTATGCCAACTTCACAGCCAAGCAGTAAAACGTATTAGAGCAAAGCTCGAAACATATTAGTCGATATATGTTCCCCGATAAATATCTGAGATATTAATATCAGGGGCTAATCCAACCTACTTATCTAGTCAATTATCATTCAATTCGCTTTGTTTCATCAATTATGTTAATTAATTGCGTTGATAAGTATTAAATGCATTAATAACAGTATTTAGACCCTCATCAGTGATGTCTTTATGTAATACGATTCTAAGCGAATTACCCGCGCCGCCATAACTTAATAAAATCTTGTTTGATTTCATGGTTTCATTTAGCTTGATAAGAGTCTGTTCACTGTCATTAATAAAAATCATATTGGTTTGAGCTTGATTATCTTTTACTTGCCAGCCTAAGTTAATTAAACATTCAGCTAAGGTGCTTGCGCGATCATGATCTTCTTTTAGTCTATTAATATTATGTTCTAGGCAAAATAGTCCAGCTGCAGCTAACACACCACTTTGTCGCATGCCCCCACCAAGCATTTTTCGCCAAGCCTTAGCTCTGCTTATAAAGTCAGTATTGCCACATAAAACTGAACCTACAGGAGCACCAAGCCCCTTTGATAGGCATAATGACACTGAATCATATGGCGCTGTCAGTTTTTTTAACTCTGTATTTGTTGCAATAGAGGCATTAAATAGCCTAGCGCCATCTAAGTGAACTTTAAGGCCATGTTTTTTTCTAACCGTTTGGCAAACAGTTTCTTGATAGCCTAAATCAATGACTTTCCCATTGAATGTGTTTTCTAGGCAAAGTAAAGTGGTTGGTGCAAAATGAATATCTTTAGGTTTGATACTTGCTAATACTTTTTCAAGTGGCAAAGTGCCATCTTCATTCTCTATAATTGGTTTAGGGAGAGTCCCTCCTAAGACAGCGCTTCCGCCTGCTTCATATTGGTAAATATGTGCATGTTCACCAACAATAAATGAGTCGCCACGCTGGCAATGTGCTAGGATAGCAACAAGATTTGATTGGGTGCCAGTAGGCATAAAAAGAGCCGCTTCTTTACCTGATAAAGTAGCTGCTTTTTCCTGTAATAGGTTAACAGTTGGGTCATCTTCGTAGACATCATCCCCAACTTTAGCCATGCTCATAGCTTGACGCATTTTTTCACAAGGTTGGGTCACGGTATCACTTCTTAAATCAATTATCATATTAGCTCCAATTAAATATCATTATAGTAGTATAGAACTTTAAATTAATAGGTGAGTATATGCAAGATAAGATACCTTCTCGCACTCAAGAGAATGGTTTGAATGACACTATTTTAGATGCAGACATGCAGCGTTATAGGCGTAAACGCTATATTTTTTTATTAGGCTTCATTTCTATGCTGATGCCTCTTGCCGTTGATATGTATCTATCTGCTATGCCAGCTATGGCAAAATTCTTTGCAACGAATGAAGGGCAAATTCAACTGACATTGAGTAGCTATATATTAGGTTTTGCTCTGGGGCAACTTATTTATGGTCCTATTTCAGATAGTATTGGCCGAAAACCTGTTATTATTTATGGTATTTTGACCTTTGCATTGGTTTCGCTTGGCTGTGCGTTTGTTGAAAATATTGACCAGTTAATTGTGCTACGTTTTTTTCATGGCTTGACGGCTGCATCGGCTGCTGTTGTTATCAATGCGCTTTTAAGAGATACGTTTAAAAACCAAGAATTTTCCAAAATGCTTTCAATGGTGTTATTAGTTAGCAATATTGCGCCTCTAACAGCGCCGCTCATGGGAGGATGGATTCTTTATTGGCTAAATTGGCAGGCGATTTTTATTACACTTGGAATTTTAGGGCTATTCACCTTTGTCTTAGCGATGGTAAATATTAAAGAAACATTAATCATTCAAAAGCGACATCCCTTTAGTTTAATTCGCATTTTGAGAAATTTTGTCTCAATAGGAACCAACCCTGCAGTATTATGCTTTATGCTAACAACTTCGTTTTCTTTTTCAGGTATGTTTGCATTTATCACTGCGGGTTCTTCGGTCTATATTGGTCATTTTGGGGTAAGTGAAATTGATTTTGGTTATTACTTTGGCTTGAATATCGTTTTTATGATGATGCTTAATATTACTAACACTAAGCTTGTCAAGCGTTTAGGTGTATTAAGAATGTTAATTATTGGTATTAGCTTACAAACAACCATGAGTGTACTTTTAATCGTGGTTTCTTTATTGGAGTTGCCATTTATCTTTTTTGTACTGTGTGTTTCTGGTTATGTTGGATGTATTGCAATGGTTAGCTCAAATGCTATGGCTATGATTATGGACAAATTTCCTCATATAGCAGGCACGGCTTCATCACTAGCAGGTTTTACCCGATTTACAATTGCAGCGCTAGTTGGGATGGTTCTCGCTCAGATTCATACCGCAAGTGTTTGGCCAATGGTTTTAACAATGAGCGGGTGTATTATATTGGCGGCTTTATTTGCGGCTATTGCCGTTAAGATAACACAAAATAACAGCGCAATAAAATAAGGTCAAAATTAGGTGCATTTTGCAAAGTGCTCGGCATCAATAAAATATTTAATTGAACCGTATCTACAGCTAATTTCAATGATAAAATGACTCAAAATTAATGATCTGAAACCAGATCATTACATTGGTTATATTGTTTCAATATTTTTGAGTCTTATAAGCTATTACGTTATTTAGAATAACGGCATTTTTAACCTGTCATTGTAAAAGCAGAGGAAACTTGCCTAAATAGCGATCAAACTAAAATAGACCATTTCGAGTACCTCCTCGTAATGGTCACCATTTTAATTTACACTATATGAATGGGAATCAATGTGCAGGTTTGAGAATCTCTCAGTACCATTAGAATGGTAATTGGGACAAAATCGGGCTCAGCAACTTCAAATGATTTGGCTATATACTCTGAAATAATATGATTTATGAGACAATTTAAAAAATACAACCAACTATCAATTAATGCTTTAATGGTAATAATGTAATGAATGATATAGAAAATTTTTCTCAGCACACGCCAATGATGCAGCAATATTTAAAAATTAAAGCTGAACATCCAAATGAACTCCTCTTTTATCGAATGGGGGATTTTTATGAAATGTTTTTTGATGATGCGAAGCGGGGATCCCAACTGCTTGATCTCTCTTTAACAAAAAGAGGGGCAAGTAATGGTGAGCCAATTCCTATGGCTGGCATTCCATATCATGCGGCAGATAATTACCTAGCCAAACTTGTTGCTTTAGGTGAATCGGTGGCGATTTGTGAACAAATTGGAGATCCTGCAACAAGTAAAGGACCAGTTGAGAGAAAAGTGACAAGAATAGTCACACCCGGCACCATCACTGATGAAGCTTTGCTAGTTGAAAGGCAAGATAATTTATTGGTCGCGATATCTGTTGTAGAGAAGCATTTAGCTAAAGACCCTGCAGCATGTGAGTTTGGCGTAGCAAGTTTAGATGTGACTTCGGGGCGGTTTTTAGTGATTGAGCTTGTTGGGGTGGATGCACTTAGAGCTGAAATTCAGCGGACGTTACCAGCAGAGCTTTTGTATTCTGATAACATTAGTTTAGACGATATTGGTATCACGGTTAAAGCGCCTAGACGTAGACCAAACTGGGAATTTGAAGAGGTAACAGCAAGGCAGCAGCTTAATCAGCAATTTGGCACAAAAGATTTAGTAGGCTTTGGATTAGAAAACGCTAAAAATGCAATTTGTGCGGCAGGAGCATTACTGCAGTACGTTAAAGATACACAAAGAGCCTCCTTACCACATATTAATAGTATTGTTCTACAAAGAACCGATGATGGAATTATTCTTGATGCCGCTACTCGCCGTAATCTTGAAATCACGGTGAATTTATCGGGCGGCACAGATAATACATTGGCTAGTGTACTTGATAAATGCCAAACAGCGATGGGTAGTCGCATGCTAAAGCGCTGGTTACATGCACCAACACGTCAAAAAAGTGTGTTATTCGCTAGGCAAGATGCGATATCCGCTTTATTTGAGCATCATCAAGCCCTACAAGAACACCTTAGCAAAATAGGCGATTTGGAACGTATTTACGCCAGATTAGCCCTAAGAACGATAAGGCCAAGGGATTTAGTACGTATTAGAGAAGCGATAGGACTTTTTCCAGAGATTCAATCGATTTTAAAAATGACTGAACAACCTGGATTATCTCGTTTTGATACTGCCTTAACAGGGTTTGAAGCAATAGAGCAATTATTAACAGAAGCTGTTGTCGACACCCCGCCTGTTTTAATTCGAGATGGCGGTGTTATCGCCAGTGGCTATCATGCAGAGCTAGATGAGTGGCGTGCTCTAGCTGATGGTGCGACTGATTATCTAGACAGGTTAGAGATTCGTGAACGTGAGTCTTTAGGACTTGATACGTTAAAAGTTGGCTATAATGCAGTGCATGGCTATTTTATTCAGGTGAGCCGCGGTCAAAGTGAAAGAGTACCAATTCATTACGTCAGAAGGCAAACACTTAAAAATGCTGAGCGTTATATTATACCTGAGCTTAAAGAATATGAAGATAAGGTGTTGACATCGAAAGGAAAGTCTTTAGCGTTAGAACGTCAGCTCTATGAAATGTTAATTGACACCTTACTTCCCCATTTAAATGAATTACAAGCCAGTGCAGAAGCGATTGCTGAGTTAGATGTGCTCACCAATCTTGCAGAGCGTGCACTCACGCTTAATTACGTCAAGCCTATTTTGCACGATCAAGAGGGAATAGAAATTGAAGCTGGTAGACATCCTGTAGTCGAACACGTTATTCAAACCCCTTTTATACCCAATTCATTACATTTAACTCAAACAAAGCGTATGTTGATGATAACGGGGCCTAACATGGGGGGGAAGAGTACTTACATGCGTCAAGTTGCACTGATTGTATTATTAGCACATATTGGCAGTTTTGTTCCAGCAAACAGTGCAAAAATAGGGACTATTGATAGAATTTTTACTCGTGTCGGCGCCTCGGATGACTTAGCTTCAGGGCGTTCTACTTTTATGGTTGAAATGACGGAAACGGCTAATATACTGCATAATGCAACCGAAAAGAGCTTAGTTCTGATGGATGAAATCGGTAGAGGGACCTCGACTTATGATGGATTGTCATTAGCTTGGGCTTGTTCAGAGCAATTAGCATTGAAAATTCGCTCGATGACACTGTTTGCCACACATTATTTTGAATTAACCGAGTTGCCTTATCATATACAAACCGTTGCAAACTATCATTTATCAGCGAGAGAGCATAATGATACGATTGTATTTATGCATCAAGTTGAACCAGGGGCCGCGAATAAAAGTTATGGTCTAGCGGTTGCCTCCCTTGCTGGCGTACCTAAAGAAGTTGTGACGCGTGCCCGTAAGAAGCTTAAAGAGCTTGAGAAATTATCAAAGCAAACTCAAACTAGTCAAGTTGAAGGCTCTCAAATGACCTTGATTGAGTTAGATCCGTCTGTAGATGAAGAGGCAAAAGAGAGTGGCGAAATCAGCGAACAAGCGATAGCCGTATTAGAACGTTTAGAACAATTAGATGTGGATGAGTTGACACCAAAAATGGCTTTAGAAACACTTTATCAATTAAAGCAAGCTATTAAATCTTAACTCATCAACATTGATCTCGAAATAAGATCAGATTTTTAGGGCGTAGCTGAATATATAGTTCATATCAGCTATGCCTCTTCCCCTCGCATATAGCCATTTATCAGGTGATTAAAAATATATCTTGGCTAAATCCCTTACTCGATTTTCATGAGTCATGAGTTGATTTGTATTTGTTTTGATTAAAGTTAATTAATTGACGGATTTTTGATAATAGGTTACGTTATCAGAAGACAGAATAATTTATTATCTATACAATTATTATTACTCAATCGTATTGTTTAACGAGTATTAGGAGCTATCTGTTTTTGAACTGATAGTATTGCTATCTAACTTAGAAATAACTTTGTTTGGCGTAAATAAAACAAGGCTGTTTTAATTAATTACGATTCACTAAGTCAAATTATGTCTATTACGCTCTTATTGCCTTTTTTATATCTATTTTCAGGGATGCTTTTATCCCGTATAAGATTTGATTTTAAACGACCAGCCTCGACGTTGCTGACTCGCTTTGTGATTCCGATTGTGATTATTTATAATATATCAGCAAGTGATCCTGATTTTTTCTTAATCATCATTGCAAGTTTTGTCATTATGGCATTAATGCTTCAGTTAGCAAAACGACTTTCAAGTGATCCAGTTGAAGAGCTTTGTTTTTGTTATCTTAACATAGGCTGGTTAGCATTACCGTTATCGAGTGCTATTTTTGGCAATGAAGCTGCTTCTGTTATGCTCGCATTTTATGTAGGGAGTTCATTGCAAGCTAATCTTGCAAGTATAAATTTATTTAGCCCTAAAACTCAGCTCAAGACGCGGTTAATTCGTTTATTAAAAGCGCCTCATATCTGGGCACTTTTAATTGGAGTTGTGCTCATTCCTTTTAAGGGCTCTTTTTTAGAGTTAGTCACACCAATCTATATTATGATGAAATTCCTAATGAGCGCAATTGGAATGATGATTTTAGGTGCATGGTTGATTAAAACGCGTTTATCTATCAATGACTTTAAGCGGTCTGCTTATTTTATGTTAATTCGTATGGGTGTTTTAGCTGTTTTAATTACCTTTTTTGTGATGTTAGCCAATTATTTTTCGCTTACTTTGGTAACCAATAATTTGCCAGTGCTTTATTTATTATGTTTCTTACCACCAGCAGCTTACGTCGTTGTATTGGAAACTCAATTTTTGAAAACAGGTAAGAGTGCTAAAATTATCGCAAGCAGTACATTGTTGAGTTTTATTTTTATTATTGGTTATATCTTGATTTTAATTTCATGTGGCTGGTTATGATAGAGTTGAAACGCTATGAAAAAGAATAAGTACGCTTCGGTGTTAACGGCTTCGATAAATTCATTTTCTTAAAACAGCTTAAAAAGCCAAAATACTACGCTTTTAGACAACCATCTATAACAACCACCAACACACCCTATAAAATGCACACGATTGGGTTACAAAAGTGTGCATTGTGAGCGCCATAACAGAGCGTTGTTAATATTATTTGCAAAAAATCACTCGGCCCTTAATCTACATATTACTTAGGTATCTCTGGTTGTATTAATGGAAATGCAGGTAATGCTGCTAATAAACGCTTACCATAACCTTTTGTCAGCAGCCTATTATCATAGATGATGATTTCACCACGACAATCATGACTTCTGATAAGTCTACCAACTTGCTGGATTAAACTAAAAGAAGCTTGAGGGAGACTCAATAGGTCAAATGGTGAGCGGTTTTTACTGCGAAGCCATGCGTCTTCTGTTTTAACCACGGGATTTGTGATAGGTGGAAAACCAATTTTATGAATATGGACTTGAGTTAAATATTGCTCTCGTAAGTCAAGGCCTTCTGAGAATGAGTTTAGTCCAACTAGCACACTTTTTTCCCCGTCATCAATACGAGATTTATGTAGCTCAATCAATCTAGAGCGTGGTTTATCCCCTTGAACGAGTAAACTGAGCCGTAATGCTTGAGTGAGTTCAATGAATTTTGACATAGCACGATTACTATTAAATAAAACTAAAAATGCTTGGTGATCTGTCTGCTCAAATTGGTGGATAAAAAATCTTGCCATCTCATTTAAATGCGCTTCTTCATTTTCCATAGCTGGGCTATTTTTCATTTTAGGGATCAGAATTCTACCCTGCTCATGGTGAGTAAATGGGGACGCTAAAGCGATAAAGTTATCGTTTAAATCTGGTCTCAATCCAGTTAATTCTTCAAGGCGACTAAAGCTATTTAGCGATCTTAATGTTGCTGAGGTGATAACAACATGTGGCACTTGATTCCAAATAATACGAGTCAGCGCATCACTGACCCTTAGGGCTGCACAATGAAAATACGTATACATGACTGAGCCATTAAAGGATCTTGACAGCCATTTACTAATAGGAGCCTGTGAGGAGGCTTCTTTGCAGGCTAATTGCCATAATTTATTTAAGTTATCAAAATAACCAAAATACCGGCTGAACTGTAATTGAAATTTTTGTATTTTGCTAATGTCATGTTTTGCTGTTTGGTCATTAAAATATTCAAGAAAAAAATCAGCAATACCGGCGAACTTGCTGCATGATTGTTGTAGTGCATCACACAACAATGTAAATTCTTCTGTCAATTTGCCTAGCTCAAAAATGTGCGTCACTTCATTTCTATCTGAGTATCTATCTTGTCCTTTTGATTCATTTTCCGCTGGTAAAAATGAATCGGCTATGATGGTTAAGTGATCGCATAACTCCTTTGCGAGTTCAATTTGACTATCAAATTGCTCTAGATTTTTTAGTAAAGCAGGCTTATCAGGTGGATCAAAAAGAGCAGTTGCTTGTTTGATAAGTTTACTAAACCCATCAAATTGATTAAGCATTTGAAAAAGAGAGATTTCTGCATGAACTTCTTGTGAATCACGTGCAACATCAGGGATATGGTGACCTTCATCAAGCACTAAAAGCATTTTATCAGGAGCAGGTAAAAGCGATTCACTTTCTAGCGCCGCTAATACTAATGCATGATTGGTAACTATTACATCAGCGCTTTCAATGTCTCTTCTTGCCAGAAAAAAAGGGCACTCACGATAGTGAAAGCAATTTCTACCTAGGCAATTTTGCTTATCGGTACTCATTTTTTGCCATAAAGAATCACTTATAGTTTCACTATGATGATCTCTTACACCATCCCATTGATTTTTTGCAAGGTTATCATAAAGCTTAAAGCATTGTTCTGATTCAGTTTGATTGACACTAAATTCGTCATCATCATATAGGTCTAAAAAGCCAGTTTGAGAGTCATTTTTACTGGCCAGGTAAGATAAATTACGAGGACAGACATACCTTGCACGACCAAAGGCGATGACATATTTTAGTTCAGGTACGATTTTATGGATTAAAGGTAAATCTTTATTAAAAATTTGGTCTTGTAATGCAATGTTAGCAGTGCTAATGACAAGCACCTTTTGTTCATGCTGGCATACTGCGATACCAGGTAGAAGATATGACAAGGTTTTACCAACTCCCGTAGGCGCTTCTATGACAAGATGTCTACCATCTTTACCATAAAGGCATTTAGCGACTTGAGCTATCATTTCACGTTGAGGAGCCCTTGAAATAAAGTTAGGGATCAACTGTTGTAGTGATTTATACCAATCTGTAATCTTAGTGCGTACTTCATTCGGTAAAGACATTGATCATTCCAGTTAAGTGTTGCTGTATATATTTGTATGGTTTTTCAATCACTGAGCAATTTGAGGATTAATTTGCTAAAATAATCGAACAATTCTGTCTACTTTAACAAATTTAAGGTTCAAATATGAAAAAATTATTATTAATTATCATTTCAGTGGTTGCGATTGCACTTTTTTTCTTTATAAAGCCATTTAGCTATAGCTTGACGGAAGAGAGAGTTAATCGCTATTTTATCGAAAGAGCAGATAGCGAAAAATTTAACAAACAAATCGCCATTTCTGATCTCGCTGAAGCGTCCATCAAATTATCGGATATGACGGCTCAAATAGGCAGGCGTGAACCCAATAAAATTCAATTTGATGCCAAAGCCTCGATTGATGTTAAATCTTTATTAGGAAACCGTGATACCACTTTAACCTTTAGTCTCTCTGCAGCGCCGTATTATAACGCAGATGAGAGGGCAATATATGTGAAAGATGTCGAAATACTCAACGCGACGACTGAATCTTCTAGTGTAAACGCAATGATGCCTGTTATGAAACCAATTTTAGAAGATGCACTTTCTTCTTATTTCGAGACAAAACCTGTGTACCAGCTTAATCCCGAAAAAAGATGGAAAGAAAAATTAGCCTATCGTTTTGGTAAAGGGATTGAAGTGGTACCAGGCAATATCATTATCACCTTTAGAGACTAGGAGTGGTCGTGGACTATTCATTTGGTTTTATCGCTAAAAAATTGATTAGTGGAATGCTTCAACCGTTACCACTTCTATTATTGTTCATGGCAATTGGTTTATTGTTAGTTTGGCTAACTCGATTTCAAAAAACAGGAAAAAGCCTTTTAACATTTTCCTGGATAAGTCTATTCTTGATTAGTTTGCAACCAGTCGCAGATTCATTGCTTTTACCGATTGAAACTCAATATACAACCTTTGATGCTAATACGATTAAACTTAAGCATCCAGAGATAAAATATATTGTGGTATTGGGAGGAGGGCACGCGTATCACCCTAACTGGGCACCTAGTTCTAATATTCTCAATAACAGTTTACCGAGAATAATAGAGGGTATTCGGATTCATAAAGAAATCCCAGGGAGTAAATTAATTTTCACTGGTGGGCCTGCTTTAAATTCAAGAACAGCAGCACAAAGCGCAGAAGCTGTCGCACTATCCATAGGGGTTCAACCAGAGGAAATTATACGTAGTGATACGCCAAAAGATACAGCTCAAGAGGCAAGGGCAGTAAAAGATATAGTGGGTAAAGATTCTTTTATTTTAGTGACTTCTGCAAACCATTTACCAAGAGCAGTTAAAGCATTTGAACTAGAAGGATTATCACCTATTCCAGCACCAGCAAACCAATTAGCGATGACCAATAACATGCCATTTTGGGAAAAATGGTTCCCATCAGCGCTTTATTTATCTCATTTTGAGCGAGTTTGGAGCGAACTTATGGGGCAAGGTTGGCAAGCGCTCATGCATCAGAAAAATATTGAGCAATCACCCTAACAAATATACAAAGATTCCGCAGTCTAGCCACAATATCATGGATAATTAGTGCTTAGATGCGGAATAATAGTAACTAAATCATTCTCTTGCGTGATTAATGCTGTAGCGAGGGATTTCAACAACTAAATCTTCTTCACCAACAATAGCTTGGCAACTTAATCGACTTTCAGGTTCTAGTCCCCAAGCTTTATCAAGCATATCCTCTTCAGCATCACTTGCTTCATTTAATGTTTCATAACCTTCTCTGACAATGCAGTGGCATGTTGTACACGCACATACTTTTTCACACGCATGCTCCATATCCATACCATTTTTAAGTGCAACATCTAAAATAGACTCTCCTGGTAATGCTTCTACAACTGCACCTTCAGGGCAGTACTCTGCATGAGGTAAAAATATAATCTTTGGCATTGTTATTCTCTCTTTTAAGTCAGTTTGCTATGTCTATTTAAATTACAATTTATCGATTGATTGGCCTTTTAGTGCATTTTGGATGGAATGGTTCATGCGTAAGGCAGCAAATTCCTCAGTAGCATGACTCAAAACTTCAATTGCATTATCAAGGGTTTTAATATCCGATTGAGATTTATCCTCAATGAGTGTTTTTAGACTATTCATAGCTGATAATATGGTGTCTAATGAAGTTTTCTCTAACAAAGATTGATCAACTAATAAAGCAGCTTCAACACTTTCGATTAAGCGAGCGGCATCCACTCTTTTTTCAATGATAAATCTATTTTGAACATCTTCTTTAGCATGTTCGATTGACGCTTTAAGCATATCTGCAATTTCAGAGTCAGATAAACCATAAGACGGTTTAATAGTAATATTGGCTTGAACGCCTGTTGATTTTTCCATTGCACTTACACTCAGAAGTCCATCTGCATCTACTTGAAATGTAACCCTAATATGTGCGGCGCCTGCGGCCATCGGCGGTAAGCCTTTTAATGAAAATTTTGCAAGTGAACGACAATCTTTTACAAGCTCTCTTTCTCCTTGTAAAACATGAATAAGCATACCTGTTTGCCCATCTTTATAGGTCGTAAATTCTTGAGCTCTTGCTATTGGAATGGTTGTATTTCTTGGTATAATTTTTTCAACTAACCCACCCATCGTCTCAATTCCAAGGGAGAGCGGAATCACGTCTAATAAAAGCATTTCGCTATCAGGCTTATTCCCTACTAGTATATCCGCTTGGATTGCAGCGCCAATCGCCACAACTTGGTCTGGATCGATTGAAGTTAAGGGTGCTTTACCAAAGAAATCGCCTACTTGTTCTCGAATAAATGGAATGCGAGTTGAACCTCCAACCATCACAATATTATCAACTTCATCAATGGTAATACCCGCATCTTTCAGATTGCGTTTACATACAATCAGTGTCTTATGGACAAGTGGGCTAATCAAACGCTCAAATTTATCTCGCGTAATAAGATAGTTTTGTTGATTAATATTTAAGTTAAACTCGGTCAACTCACTTAAGGCTTTTTTAGCAATGATAGCTTGTTCAAGTAATTGTCTGTGTAACGTAGGGTCTTTTTCAATTGCGCTTTGAAGATTGAGCTCTTCAGATATGGCCTGGACAAGTAGCATATCAAAATCATCACCACCTAATGCAGCGTCACCACCTGTCGATAATACTTCAAATACGCCTCTACTCAGTTTAAGTAAGGATACATCGAAGGTGCCGCCTCCTAAATCATAAATTGCAATGATACCTTCTTCTGCGCTATCAAGCCCATATGCTACAGCTGCCGCAGTCGGTTCATTAAGAAGGCGAAGTACATTAAGGCCTGCGAGTTTAGCTGCATCCTTTGTTGCTTGCCTTTGTGCATCATCAAAATAGGCCGGTACAGTAATGACCACACCCTCTAATTTATCACCTAATGAAAGTTCAGCACGTGTGGCTAAGGCTTTTAATATATCAGCTGATACTTCAATTGCGTGTTTTTGCCCATGATCAGTGATAAATAAGGGCATGCCGTGTTCAGTTTCAGTTAATTCATAAGGTAGGTGTGGATATCGAGTATTGATATCATTTAGGTTTTTTCCTATTAATCGTTTAACTGAAATAATTGTATTTTTAGGATCGATGCTAGCATCTTTCAATGCATCATAACCAACTGTGATGGTGTCTTTAGTGTATTGAACGACTGATGGTAGCAGAATTCTATTTTCTTCATCTGCTAAGGGTTGGGCAAGCCCGCTTCTAACTGTTGCTACTAATGAATGGGTGGTGCCTAAATCTATGCCAACCGCTAGTTTGCGTTGATGAGGGGCGGGCATCATACCCGGTTCACTAATTTGTAGCAGAGCCATGTGAGTTCCTAATGCTAAATGTTTATGAATGATTAAGGTGTCTAGAAATTGAGTTATTATACCACTAAAAAAAATAAGCGGAGCATAGCTCCGCGACCTAGTATCTTTTTTTAGATACTGTTTTAAGCGTATTACTCTAAGTTTTGTTGATTAATGGACACTATCCTCTTCTAATTCATCAACTTGAGTTAAAAGACGCTCGTAGTATTTAAGTTTTCTCAAACAAGTGGCCGCTTCATCCCATGTATCATTTTCAATTGCAATGAACAGATCATTTTTCAATACGCGTTCTTCCATATTGATTTCTTGGATCAAGATAGCTAGATTAATTAATAACTCTTCAGAATTACCTTTGGTATTCGCTTTTAGAGCATCAATGCGCTCTCTTAATTCAAATTGATGTTGTAAAAATGCATTGTCATTTAATGTGACCATTTCATTTTGAATATCAATCCCTTGTAAAAGCAATAAGTAGCCAGCACGTTTTATTGGATCTTTCAATGTTTGATAGGCTGAGTTTATCTCAGTTGCCATCTGCAAAGCTTTCAGTTTTTCAGCATCACTTGCCGAAGCAAAACGATCTGGATGAAACTGACGTTGTTTGGTTTGGTAAACATCACTTAAATCGGTTACATCAATAAAATAATCTTCAGAAAGATTAAATAGTTTAAAATAGTTCATGGATATCATCTAATAAAACAAAACTTACAAGTTTTTAATATAACAACAGAGCAAAATTGACACTTAAATTGTGAAACTTTCACCACAGCCGCATTCATTTTTAACATTAGGGTTATTAAACCTAAAGCCTTCATTTAAGCCTTCTTTGACAAAATCTAATTCTGTACCATCTATGTAGAGAAGACTTTTTGCATCGACAATGACATTCACTCCTTTATCAGTGAATACTTCATCATCGGCATTGGGCTCATCAACAAACTCTAATACATAAGCCATACCAGAACAGCCTGACGTTCTGACGCCTAAGCGTAAACCAAACCCTTTACCTCGATTGGTTAGAAACGCTTGTACGCGAGTTGCGGCAGCTTCTGTTAAATATATGGCCATCTTAAGATCCTTACTATTGACTTAAATTAAAAATACTAACTGGGAAAAACTCACTCAAACTAGCAGTTCCTTCTGCAAATCAGATATCTGATTGTGCATTTGCAATAGGCAAATAGCTAATCCTTATTTTGGTGCTTACTTTTATAATCTGTTATCGCCGCTTTTATGGCATCTTCTGCCAATATGGAACAGTGAATTTTCACTGGCGGAAGCTCTAATTCATCCGCAATTTCCGTATTTTTTATGGCTGCTGCTTCTTCTAATGATTTGCCTTTCATCCACTCAGTTACCAGTGAACTTGAAGCAATAGCAGAACCGCAACCATAGGTTTTGAACTTAGCATCTTCTATAATGCCTTGCTCGTTTACTTTAATCTGTAGCTTCATTACATCACCACAGGCTGGCGCACCAACCATGCCACTACCAACAGATGGGTCTTCACTATCAAATGAACCTACATTGCGAGGGTTTTCGTAGTGATCGATCACTTTTTGACTGTAAGCCATGATATCGCTCCTTTTATGAATTTTCATTCAGATTGTAGTATAAAGTAAAAAATAATAAATACTTTATGTAAGTGTAATATTGTATGTTAGCTGTTAATATTTTAATTGATTGGTGCTAACTTGTATTATTTAGTAATATTTTTGTGGGTTAGTGTTCAACCCACTCAACTTTTGATAAATCAATTCCCGCTTTATACATATCCCATAAAGGTGAAAGATCCCTTAATCTACCGATTGAGTTATGGACTAATTCAATCGCATAATCAATATCTGCTTCAGTTGTAAATCGACCAAAAGAGAATCGAATTGAGCTATGTGCTAATTCATCATTTAACCCTAATGCACGCAGTACATAAGAAGGCTCTAAACTTGCCGAAGTACAAGCTGAACCAGACGAAACAGCAATATTTTTTAGAGCCATGATCAAGGACTCACCTTCTACGTAATTAAAGCTTACATTTAGGATATGAGGGGCTGAGTTTTCAATTGAGCCATTTAAGTAGACTTCTTCAATATCTTTAATGCCAGCCCAAAGTCGAAGGCGTAATTGATTTAATCTTTGGCTTTCATCTTCCATTTCAAGCTTAGCAATGCGATAGGCTTCACCCATGCCAACAATTTGGTGTACAGGAAGCGTACCTGAACGTAACCCACCTTCATGTCCTCCACCGTGTTGTTGTGCTTCTAATCTAATGCGTGGTTTACGTTTACGGTTAACATAAAGTGCGCCAATTCCTTTAGGACCATATACTTTATGACCAGTAAAAGACATTAAATCGACAGGTATCTCTGATATATTCACTTTGATACGACCAATTGCTTGTGTTGCATCTACATGAAATATCGTACCATTATCACGACATATTTGACTAAATGTTGCGATATCTTGTATAACACCTATTTCATTATTCACAAACATAATAGAAACCAGCACTGTATCTTTTCTTAATGCTGATTTGAGCGTTTCTAACTCAATAAAACCCTGTGCATTTGGCGAGAGATAAGTAATTTCAAATCCTTCACGCTCTAGTTGCCTGCAAGTATCAAGCACGGCTTTATGCTCTGTCTTGCTTGTGATGATATGTTTGCCTTTTGATTTTTGATAAAACTGAGCAGCACCTTTTATTGCAAGATTGATTGATTCAGTTGCGCCAGAGGTAAATACTATCTCTTTTGCACTTGCACCAATAAGATCGGCTACTTGCTCACGAGCAGTTTCTACTGCATCTTGTGCATCCCAGCCAAAACTATGAGAGCGAGAAGCAGGGTTCCCAAATGTGCCTTCAGGTGTTAGATATTGCATCATTTTTTCAGCAACACGTCTATCAGTTGGTGTTGTCGCTGCATAATCTAAGTATATTGGTTTTTGCATAATTTCCTCTATCAATACGACTGCGTAGCTAGGGTTATCTTTCTCAGCTACCTGAAAGCTTTACATCAAGTTTCAGGTATATTTAATTTATCTATCATCAGGTCACGGTTAAGGCTAATTTTGTCCTGAAGATAAAGATAATACCGATATGACCTGATGTTCTTTTGTTGCTTTTGTCATCTGTTTTTCAGATTGTCTTTTTAGTACATCTAATACATCTTGATTTTCTACAATTGCACCGAGCGTGATGCCATTTAAGAAATCATTAATTCTTTGATTAAGTTCATTCCAGATTGTGTGAGTTAAGCATCTTTCACCATCTTGACAGCCGGAATCGTCATTTCGGCATTTAGTTGTATCAATATTCTCATCTACAGCAGAGATAATTTCTCCAATTGTAATGGCATCTTCTGATTTATCCAAAAGATAACCTCCACCAGGTCCCCTGACACTTTTTACTAGTCCCGCTTTACGTAAACGGTTGAATAGTTGTTCTAAATAAGATAATGAAATATCTTGCCGTTCTGAAATTGCTGTAAGTGAAACGGGTCCTGCATGAGCATGTAACGTTACATCAAACATAGCGGTAACAGCATATCGACCTTTAGCTGAAATTTTCATTATTTCGACTCACGAGTAAGTTATTTCATTTATTTTAGGAAAATATTGTTATCAGAGTAAAGCATTTCAATCAAAATTTAGATAAAAGACAATACCTGACTAAACTACTCGGGTATTGTCTTTTATCTGACTAATTTAGTCAACTATTAAAGTGATTGGAAGTGTAATTCTTTTAGTTACAAAATGTAAATTAAAGAATGCGGTTAATATTATGAATTTAAATTGTTGAAATAATTTAATTAAAATCCCAGTGGCAAAAACAGTTTTATCATTGAATTAGGTGAAGAATAATCAAATGATTCTTCATTCCTTTTGATCAGGAATGAATTTCTCTACTGAGGCTAAAATCCCTCTTAAAATATTCAATTCTTGAGCATTTGGCCTTGCCCTAGTGTATAAGCGTCGTAATCGAGCCATAATTTGTCCTGGATGGGATTTTCGAATAAATTGACTTTTTTGTAGTACGGTTTCTAGATGATCATAAAAACGCTCAAGATCTTCTACTGGTGGATAAGAATCGACCTCTTTTTTAGGCTTTTTTAAGCTTGACTGTAGTTGTTCATCCTCTATCTCAATAGATGCAGTAGTTGCTAGCTCAGCTGTTATATTCGTATTCGTTTGAACATTTAAAGACGATAGCTGCCAAGCAGTTCTGATCTCATAACATACGATTTGTACAGCCATGGCAAGATTAAGTGAGCTATATTCAGGGTTAGCATCGACTGCAAGATGATAATGGCATTGTTGAAGCTCTTCATTGGTCAATCCACTTCGTTCTCGGCCAAACACCATCGCAACTTGGCTATTTTGGGACTCAATCGTGACTTTTTCTCCTGCTTCTCTCGCCGTTAAAATTGGCCAGTCAAGAGAACGTGAACGCGCACTGGTAGCAATAACAAGACCGCATCCGGTAATCGCTTCTTCAAGTGAAGATACTATCTTGGCATGTCCAATAATATCACTTGCGCCAGCGGCTAAAGCAACAGCGTGTGAGTCAATGTTTGCTTTTGGATTAACTAAATATAAATCATGGATTCCCATCGTTTTCATCGCTCGTGCGACAGAACCAATATTACCATTGTGGGAGGTTTCAACTAATACAATTCTAATGTTTTCAAGCATAAAATATAGGGTCTAATTTATTGGAAACATCTGATACTGTTCAAATGCTTTTAGGTGAGTTCAATACTAAGTAAAGCAATAAGATAGATTACATTAAGTTATTAAGTCATTTATTTTTAACTTCGTATTACCAGGCAAAAATAATATTTAGGGCAATATATTAATATAATTAATCAATTTGCTTAGTCTTTTTACTATTTAATAGTTAAAGATTATAACATATAAATTGATATGCCATAAAATAAAGGTGCATTTGATGGCAATTTTAATAGTTTTGGACTAAGGCCTATCTTCTTCATCAGTTTTCGTATTGCTAATATTTTCATAAATTGATAGGTTGTTGACTCGCTCATGTATCGAGTTAATTAAAATATTCGGAGTCATTGCAGTTTGATAAATGCTTTGCTGTTTTGAGAGATAAATATCAGAGTGTATATGTTCGGCAACAATTTTGAGCATAAGCTCATTATTGGTAAATACGCCTTGAGAATGATTTTGGCTGTTAGAAAAAATTAACGCCTTTTTCATATCAATGACCATCATAAAACGTGTTGAGGGATAAAGCGTTTCTTCTTCATTAAGCCGGCAATATAATTCAATAGCAGGGTGAGTTTTTTCGATTTTTTTGAAAGAAAAAGCAATGACTCTTACCCCTCTTGAAATCACTTCATTGAGTTCTTCTTTGAAGAGTGAAAGATTAAAATCAGTGTTCAAATAAATTTCTTTTTCAGCTGAATGAAATGTCTCTCTTACTTTCTTCAACCAAGCATCATAGCCAGTTAAATTAAAAATAAATTCCTGATTCTCTTCTTCTGAAAATATTTTATTAAGCTCATTTTTAAGAAAAGAACAACTATCAATTGTTCTTTTCTCTAGCTCATCTAAAAGAATATTAGGTGCTTTAGCTGAATATTCCTTTGTAGTGCTATCAGTTAAGTAGATGTACTGTTGGTTATATAAGTTATCAATGGAGGAGTAAACACTAGAACGAGATAATCCGATTTCTTTAGCGACCTTATAACCGCTAGATTTTCCGAATTTCAACAGTGCAATATAGACGATAGCATCGGTTTTGCTAAATCCGAATTCAACTAATTTAGTGATTAGATGATCATAGGTCGCAGTATTTTCCATTACTTTCCTCCATTATTTTGTTATGCATAAGTACTTAATTAAACGTCATTATTATCGGCATGTATTGATAAAATTTTTTATATTTAATTTTAAATAATTAAGCTTATACACCCGCATAAGCAATTTGAGATAATAACATTAGTTTGATTAAAATTTGATTAAATTCTAGTTAAATTTTGAATATACATCCACACAAGCCTGGAATTGTGGTGGTTGATTCTAATTGGTAAGGCTTATTAGTAATCAGTTCTTGGTGTTGACCTGTCAGGTGATTGCTTAAGTGAAATATTTTATCTGTAAGTGAGTTGTTGATTAAAATGAGTGTGCTGCCTTTTTGTAACCCAATACAGTTATCATCATTGCCAATATCTAACCAAGTTAACTCATGCAAATGTAAATCGGGTTCTATTTTACGTAATTCGATTAGTCGTTTGATATAGTTTTTCAGGTCAATGCCTTGTTTTTGGATGTCCCATTGCATACATTTTCTAGCGCCTTCAATCGAACCTTGTTTTTTACCATCCAAGCCAATTTCGCCACCGTAATAAATACACGGTGAGCCAGGTTGTAAAAAGAGCAATAAATAAGCTAATTTAGCGCTATGTTTATTGCCATTGCATAGGCTTAACAGTCTGTCTGTATCATGGCTATCGAGTAAATTGAACATGACTTCATTTGCTTGACGAGGATAGTTAATTCTGGCTTGATCTAGGTCTTGCATAAATTGTTTTGCAGTGATGGTTCTATGAGATATAAAGGCATTAATAGCGGTAGCAAGAGGATAATTCATTAATGCATCATATTGATCTCCTCTAACCCATGGATTGCCATCATGCCAAATTTCTCCAAGGATATAACAGTCAGGTTTAATTGCTTTAACGCACTTTCTAAAGTCTCGCCAAAATTGATGATCTATCTCATTAGCAACATCTAAACGCCAACCATCTATATCGAATTCTTTTATCCAGTAGGTCGCAACATCGAGTAAAAATGCCTTGCATTCTGGATTTTCAGTGTTTAATTTTGGCATATTGGCAACATTAGAAAAAGTTTCGTAAGGCAAATTCCAGTAATCTATTTCTTCTTCAAGATCGTTTAAATGAACAGGGAAGCGATTGATCCAAAACCAATCTTTGTAAATTGATTGCTCACCATTTTTAACAACATCAAGCCATTTAGGGAAATTTGCACCAGAGTGATTAAAAACTGCATCAAGCATGATTTTAATGCCATGTTTATGGGCTTTTTCCACTAATAGTTTTAAAGCCTCGTTTCCACCAAAATGCGGATCAATATTATAGTAATCAATCGTATCGTATTTATGATTAGCACTAGCAGTAAAAATAGGGCATAAGTAAATCCCTGTAATCCCCAGGTCAATTAAATAATCTAAATTATCAATAATCCCAAATATATCCCCTCCCATAAAATTTGAGCCTGTAGGTGTGCTACCCCATGGTTCTACATTTTTTGGAGAAATATTAGGCCGACCATTTGCAAAGCGCTCTGGGAATATTTGATACCAAACGGTTGTTTTCACCCAGTTAGGTACAGTTAGGACATCAATTTGATTTAGAAAAGGAAAACAAAACAAATTACCAAGATTCATTAGCACTTTCGTTTCGTCAGTGCTATTTTTTATTACTTCAATATGTTTTTCACCAAAAAAGAGCCGTTCATTACCTGTCATGTCTTCTAATATAAACCCATAACGGGCTCTTTTGTGTGGTGGAGTAAATTCACAAAACCAACAATCAAATAATTCAATTTGTCCCTCTAAAATCATTTCGTGGCGTTCTCCACCAGTCCAAATTGAGTTTACATTCCCGCCTTCTAGATTGCCACCAAGCCCGCCATCTTCCCATTTATACGGATCTCCAATCCATAGCGTGACTTTTTTGACCTCACCTATTGCACTTCTCATTCTAATATGAAGAGTGTCTTTATCATAGGCGTATGCCATTTGGCTTTTGGGTATGTGATGAAGAGCGCTTTTAGTTATCATTTTTATCCTTAGCTTTGAAAATCCAACGGTAAAGTGGTTTTTTTATAGGGTTAAATCAATTCAGATTAATTGTCTTATTTTTTATTTATTGATAGTAGCACAATTTATCCGACTTATTTAGACAGATAGCATGTTATTTGGTTTGATACTATTTTATATCATTCAACAGCTGATTGGCTGCCATTAAAGTATAAAGTGATTAACAAGTTTAATTAACAAAGCTAAATTGTCATGATTATCAGCGTACATCTGGTAAGTCTTGTGAATTAGGTATATATGCGGCGTCTTTAGTATGTGATAGGGATCACAATATTACGAATATAATTGAACTTTTACCTTACAATTAAACGTCATTGAGGAATTTGGTGATTTTGATCACAAACATAATTTCTAAATCTGTCATTATTAACGCATGCAATTTAGTAGTACTTTTAGTGAGACTACTTTTGCGTGTAAGAAGGTATTAACTCTGCTAGGTTCAAGTAGCTTCTTAATCATCTAAATAAAACTCGGAGATGTCTATATGACTATTAATCGTAAAATTCCTTTAGCTTTAGCAATTACATCTGCAATTACATTTGCAAGTTCAGCATTCGCAGTAGATTTCCATGGTTATGCACGTTCAGGAATTGGCTGGACAGGTAGTGGTGGCGATCAAATGTGTTTTCAAGCAGCAGGTGCGCAAACTAAGTATCGTTTAGGAAATGAGTGTGAAACTTATGCTGAAATTAAGTTAGGTCAGGAACTGTGGTCGCAGGATGAAATGAGTTTTTATCTTGATACTAATGTAGCCTATTCCGTTCAGCAACAAAATGATTGGGAATCAACTAATCCAGCATTCCGTGAAATGAATGTTCAAGCTAAAAACGTTATCAAATCTTTACCTGGTGCAACTTTATGGGCAGGTAAACGTTTTTATCAACGTCATGACGTCCATATGATGGACTTTTACTATTGGGATATCTCGGGTCCTGGTGCTGGATTGGAAAATATTGACTTAGGATTTGGTAAATTATCAGTAGCTGCAACTCGTAATACTGAAGCTGGTGGTTCGGGGACTTTTATTAATGGCTCGTTTGATTCTTCTTATTCTTTTGAACTCAATCCAGATAACGGTGAAATTGAAAGAGTAGGCAAAGGCGGGAAAACTAGTAATGATATATTTGATGTTAGGTTGGCTGGTTTAGCTATAAACCAAGGTGGATCATTAGAGTTAGGTGTTACTTATGGTAGAGCAAATACAAAAGAAGGGTTTACATTAGATGATAAAGCTTCTAAAGATGGATTTTTATTAACTGCTGAACATACCCAAAGTTTAATGGATGGATTTAACAAATTTGTTGTTCAGTATGCCAATGACTCTATGACTTCTTGGAATGGTGGTCATTCTGAAGGTTCAAAAACTTCAAATAATGGTGATATGATTCGTGTATTAAATCATGGTGCAGTGAAATTACACCGTGACTGGGAAATGATGTATTCAGCAATGTATCAAGATATTAGTTTGGATAATGATGGTGGTAATAAGTGGATGACTGCAGGTGTCAGACCAATGTACAAATGGACACCTATTATGAGCACATTATTAGAGGTTGGCTATGATCATGTTAATCAAGAATCTAATGATGAAAATAGTGATTTATTTAAAGTTACTTTAGCTCAGCAATGGCAGGCTGGAGACAGTATTTGGTCAAGACCAGCAGTAAGATTATTCACAACATATGGTAGCAGTTCATCTTGGACAGACGGTGCTACTCAGCGTGTTCGTTTTAACCAAGATGATATTACATTTGGCGCACAAGTTGAAGCTTGGTGGTAATCGTATTTTGATTTAATAAGTTAGAATGGCACGATAGTAGGTTAATTTTCTATTATCGTGCTATTGTTTTTTGTGAACCGGTTAATTAGAGCGCATTTATTTTAAATCATATTGTAAGCGTGGTTTAAAATAAGTTACACTCATTAATAAATCACGATAATTTAAATTTGCGTCATAGAACATGGATTTCCGAAAAATGAAAAAACAAACTTCAAAACTCACCAATCAAATTCTAAAAGTACTGACTATTTCAACAATGAGTGTCTTTTTTGCGTATCCTTCATTTGCTGATAGTGAACCCAAAATACCCGCTATTTATGCTCAAGATGTACAAGGCATCCAATGGGAAACCTTTATTCCAAATATTAAAAAAGAAGTTGTGATTGGTAGTGGCTCGCCCTCCATTAATTCTGCTGGAATTAATGGGCGAATCGCTGCGATTACTATGCCTGCTGATAGAGGCACTCTTGATATTAATATCACAAGTGTTATTGAAAATAGTCAGGTTTTTATTCCGAATGTGTTAGTTCTTGACGAAAGTTTTCAACCTGCTGCATTTTTTGCCAGTAAGCATTTTAAGTATGAGCAAGCAGGGATTATGAGTAATGATCGTGTTGAGGGTAAAATTAAACTTACACCTGCGATTGGTCAAAAACAAATTTATCTTGTTATTTTCACAAGCCCAGAAGATCTAAAAGGTCAAACTACTATGGTAGCAGCTGCAAAAGCCTATGCAGCAGGAACGGGGCATGCTATTCCTGATATTCCAGACCCAATCGCAAGACATGCATCTGAAGGTAGATTAATTGTAGAAGTTAAAGCCCAAAATAATAGTAACGATAATGTAATTGTTGGCTTACCGCTATTTAATAGTAGCGATAAAGATGTGGTTAAAGCTGAGCTGCTTTCTAGTAATGTAAACACTGCTACAACAGTTAATCAGGCACCTAAACCAATCCTTTCTGAAACTGCAAATTATTTTGATGAAAATATTAAAAATGCTGTTGCAGCAGGGGATATTAATAAAGCGTTGCAATTACTTGAAGAAGCAGAAAGATTAGGTTCAAAAACTGCTCGGAATACTTTTGTTAAAAGTATAGAACAAAAATAAGTTATGTTTGATATTTTACCAATTGCGTCGTAGCCCCTAAGTAAATTAGGCTATGGCTCAAAGATTGGTAAAATCTAACTTTCATTTATACATAGTCGACTTAAATAAAAGGGATGATAGTTTTAGCTAACGATCATTCCTTTTTAACTTTTTTACTCAGACCTGATTATTTAAGGGGTTGGTAAGTATTCTTGTTAAGAATTTAAAGGTTGTAAAATATTTATTTTAATCATATTGTTGCTGGCAAGGTAGGGTTAATGTAATAACAAAACAAAGGTTTTCTGAAGTAATACGAATACTCCCTTGATGTGCTTTAATAATTGCCTGCGTAATTGAAAGTCCAATCCCAAACCCTTCTTTATCTTGATGTTTTCCTCTAGCAGGGTCTAATCGGTAAAATCTATCAAATAATTTATCAAGTTGACTATTATCTATGGGGGAGTCAATTTTATTTTGTATTGAAAAAGTTATAGTTTCATCAGAATAAGTAAGAGTGATATTGATTTTTGAATTAGGTGATGAATATAAGATGGCATTTAAAATTATATTAGATAGAGCTCTTTGCATCATCGATTCATTCCCTACCACATTAAATTGTGATATTTCATCTGTTGCAGAAAGTGCGGAATCTACTGACAATGCAAAGCTAACTTGATTGTCTTCTGTTAGCGCATCGAAGTAATCTAGTATATTGTTAATTAAGTTTAAAAAATTAAACTGGCCAAGGTCGGGAAGTATTGCTTGGTTATCTGCTTGCGCTAAAAATAGCATATCATTAATCATTTTAGATAACCGTTCGAATTCTTCTAAATTGGCGTACAGGACTTCTTCGTACGCATGATTATCACGGGGACGTTGTAAAATAATTTGAGTTTGGGTGATGAGATTAGTCATGGGAGTTCTAAGTTCATGAGCTATATCAGCACTGAAACTCCCTTGTTTTTCAAATAAGCTATCTATTTTATCCATCATCTGGTTGAATGATTGGATAAGCGTTTTTAATTCTATTGGGTATTTTTCTTGCGTAATTCTAGTTTTTAACTTACCAGTTGCAATATGATCTAAGGTTAGACTGATCTTATGGATGGGTTTATGTCCTCGTTTTACCAAAATATAGGCAAAAAACATCACAAGTAGAGCCATAAAAATAGATAAGGCTAATAATTGCAGACGGAGTTCTTTAAGGTAGTGTTCATGAAATTGCGTATCTAATCCAACAATCACAGCTTTGATTGTTAAAGTTGAGTTATCATTAGGTTGTTTGGTTGATGATTGTAATTGATGAGTGTGTTGCCCTTCAGGTAACAGTAAAATGATTACCCGATAATGGGTAAGATCGCTCTGCCAACTTTTAAAAAGGTATGCATCTTGAACCTCATCCGAATGTGAGATATGACGGTGTGTATTTTTTTCGTATTGATGTGAAAGGTGTTGTTTGATTTCAGTTGGTGTTAATGTTTCTAAAAACTGACCTACCTTTTTGTCAATTAAAAGTTTGTCTTTTTCATTTATCTCGTTGATAAAATTCATTATGCTAATGCTGCTAATAAAAGAGGAATGATTATCTAGCATGGCATTGAAACTAAAACTCGCTGTGTATGCAAATATAGGTTGGTGCATATTAAGCGATTGATTAAGGCCGTGAAAACTCATAGTCTGTTGCATGCGGTGTTGATTATTGGCAATTGTATTTGCAAATGAGGTTAACTGCGCATTATCTTGCATCTCAAAATGATGGGTAATACTGCGTTCTACTAACAAAGTTACGCTAATAAGTGTTAATAGTAGAAGAGCGCCGACTGTGAGTGTCAGCGATCGAGTCATTGAGTAAGATGCGTGTTTTATCTTCATGTCTAAAAATTTGATTAGTAGAAACTGTAGTTTGAATGATTATTTTATCAACCAATACGCTGATGCTTTATTTTAACTTGGGGGTACTACATCTAAAAAATAACCCATCCCACGTTTTGTATGGATAAGTTTTACCTCATAACCATGGTCGATTTTATGACGTAATCTTTTTATAGCAACATCTATGACGTTGGTATCGCTGTCAAAATTGATATCCCAAACACGAGAGGCAATCACCGCCCTTGTTAACACTTCACCTTGATGCAGAGCAAGTAATTCAAGTAGCAGATATTCTTTAGGGGTGAGATGAATGATTCTACCATCACGATAAACCAAATGTTTTAATCTGTCTATTTTTAAGTCTGCAATCGTAAAATCACTATAGTGATGATATTTATCTACATTCTCTTGCAAGCTAACGTTTGCTGTATATGGTGTCATGTTGGTTAGTTGACTTCTACGAATTAAACTTTTAATCCTTGCTAGAAGTTCAGCAAAAGCAAAGGGTTTAGCAAGATAGTCATCAGCACTAATTTCAAAACTTTTTACCTTGTCTTCTAAGGAGTCTCTCGCAGTTAGAATTAGGATAGGGACTAGAAATCCATTTTTCCTCAAAGCATGAGTAATCGCCCAGCCATTGAGTTTAGGTAACATAATATCAATAACCAATATATCATAATGCTCTGACTGCGCTAGATGAAGTCCAGCCTCTCCATCAGTTGCTAAATCAACGACAAACCCTGATTCTTCTAATCCCTGCTTCAAATATTGCCCTGTTTTAATTTCATCTTCAATGATTAACAGTTTCATTTGTTACTCCATGTAGTTTGTATCGATGCATTGATTTAGCTGAGAATACTTGGATGAATGCTGCTGATTTATTTTCAATAAATCATTCTCATAGGCGGTGATTCTAATGTATCAGATATAGCCAGTCCATGCCTTTAGTGCGATAAAGTAATCGAAGGGTTTGATTGCATAATGGAATCAATCTATTCTGACAATATTGTCATTTTATTGTCAGCAAAATGTCAGAAATCAAGTGTTAAACTCAATCCTTGTCATGACTTAATTATATTTAAGATGACGTTTAGTTTTTATATTAGGTAATTTAAAAACGATAAAAGAGATAAGTCTAATAATGCTGGCGATGATGAAATCAACTTATTAATTAAAAAGGATATGATTATGAAACGAGCAAACCTTGCAATACTTCTAAGTATGAGCATGATATTACCTAGCCTGGCTGCTCCTAATAATGCAGGGCATGGAATGGATCATAGCAATATGGGTCACAGTAATATGGACCATGCTCAGATGGGGCATGGTAAAATGAATCATGCGAATACACATTCAACTGCTACTCAAGATCACTCAATGCATAACATGACTGACATGCAAAGTATGATGCAAAACAAAATGCAGCCAGCTGAGTTTTTTAATTTGCCTAAGAATCAACCTTTACAGGCATTGCCTTTAGTCAAAAACTTAAGTCAGGAAAGTGGCGAGTTTAAAGCTGAGTTAAATCCTATGCTGACAGAGGTAGCCTTGACGGAGCAAGTTAAGCCGACGTTTTGGCTATATAATGGTATGATGTTACCTGTTATTGATGTGAATCTAGGCGATAAAATTGATATTACGGTCAATAACCAGTTAACAGAACCAACGACCATTCATTGGCATGGTTTATCTGTTCCCCCATCACAAGATGGTAATCCACACGATCCAATATTATCTCAGCAAACTGGGCGCTATCAATTTGACATCACGTCTGATATGAGTGGTAGCCATTGGTTTCATCCTCACACTCACTTATTAACTGGTAAGCAAGTAGCACAAGGACTTGCTGGTCTATTTATTGTTCGCGATCCAAACGATCCACTACAACACTTACCAGAACAAAATCTTTTTTTCTCTGATCTGAAACTAGATGAGACAGGGCAAATTGCTCCTAATGATATGCTGGATTTAATGAATGGTCGAGAAGGTCAATTTGCATTAATTAATGGACAATGGCAACCTGAAGTGACTTTATCTGGGACTGAGCGCTGGCGTTTATGGAATGGTAATTCCGCTAGATATCTTAATTTTGATTTTCCAGAAGATTCTGTTGAGGTATTTCTGGTTGCTACAGATGGCGGATTGATAGAAAAGCCGATTAAACTGAGTTCATTATTATTGACACCAGGTGAGCGGGCTGAAATTGTTATATCATCTAAAGATTTGAAGCCTTTTAATTTGATATCTAAAGCATATGATCGTGATAAAATGGGGCCAGTTGCCAAAGAAGAAGATATCATCTTGGCTAGTGTTCGGGTTGTAGACGGAAAAAAAATTGATTTACCTAGTAACCTCGCAAAATTAACCGCTTTAGGTGAACCTGTTGTCACTCGTCAATTAATTTATACTGAAGAAATGATGCCCATGCGATTTTTAATAAATGGCAAGTCTCATGATATGAATCGCATCGACTTTACAGCAAAAAAAGGGGATGTAGAGTTGTGGGAAGTCACTAATAATAGTCACATGGATCACAATTTTCATTTGCACGGACCTCAATTTCAGGTGGTGGAGTTTGAACGTAATGGTGTGATTACTAAACCTGATTATCTCTTATATAAAGATACGATTAACATTAGGCCAGGTGAGACACTTCGCATTTTGACGCAGCAAAACCACTTAGGTATTAGGATGTATCATTGCCATGTTTTAGAACATGAAGATGCAGGGATGATGGGGCAATTAGAAGTGCTCTAGCTAGATTGCATTCATGTTATCCATTCTCTACTCATGTGTTTGCCGCTACATGAGTGGAGGAAAATTTAAAGCCCCTCTGATTTTTCTCTAACTGATTTATTTCTATATCATGGATTACATTTAGTAAATGATTTTATTCTGTTATATCAATTAAGATATTTTATTCATAATCTAGGTATCGAGTAAGTTATGATCTAACACGTTTTCAATTTACTGGCGGTGTAGCACGTTATGTTATTGAAGGTGCTGAGTATAAAATATGTTAAGAAATGATTAATATTTGTTGCCATACTCTAATTATGTTACCATTACACGTTATTTATGCTTTTATCTGGTTTTTTAAAGGACTGCATGGGAGCAGATTGATTGAATTTCTATTAACTAATTAACTTAATAATTTATTTGAGGTTTGAAATGGCGTATTCACCAAAATGGCAAAAAAGATTTGATTTTTATGAAAAACATGGGTTACCAAACACGCCTGGTTTTAAAGCGGAATTTAAAAATTTAGGCTTTATGGACAGGTTAACAGTTTCAATTAACTTTATCGGTTTTTTCTTTAGCTGGATCTATATGCTAGTTCTAGGCCGTCCTAAGCAAGCTGTGACAATTTTAGTAGTGAGCATTTTATTCCAAGTTGTAGTCTATGCAGCTGCATATATTCTCGTTTCATTAGGGATTAGTCCAAAGGTATTTAGTTTTGTATCGACAGCTGGTGGGTTCTTACTTCAATACGCACATGGCCAAATTGCAAATGTGTCTTACTATTATAAAGAAATCAAAGGCGAGCCAGATTGTTTTAATCCATATAAATACGTTAAACTCTGGTAAAACTATGCTAGTTTAATCATTTTTCATTGCTATTTTTTGCTGAAATAGCAATGATTTAATCAGGTTTATCCTCTACATTTTTTTATGCCAGTTGCAATTTATTTAATGTTTGCTACTGTTTTATTCATTACCTGACTCTTTGCCTAACTGGCCTACAATCAGCTTGCCGTGAAATTCATTCGTGCTCAATTGATTAGATACATCTTTTAAATTCTTATCACTCACGCCGCCACAAGCAACAAAAGTAATTTTATTCTTTGCATATTGGATTAATGACTCAAAGTGCTCAATATGATCATAAATAGAGATGCCTGATGCTGAAGACAAAATGCGATCACACCCTAATTGAGTTATTTTATCGATTGCTGCGAGTTTATCATCTATTTCATCAAAGGCTTTATGAAACGTGATAGCCATTGGTTTTGCACAATCAATCAGCGTGTTAATACGAGAATCAATTTGATTATTTTTATCTAATGCACCAATTACGACTCCTGCTACGCCAAGAGTCTTACATAGAGTGATATCTTGTAGCATGATTTTAAATTCGGCTTCTGAAAAATGAAAATTGCCACCTCTAGGACGAATCAGAACAAAAATAGGTAAAGGAACATCTTTTATTGTCTGTGCAATCGTGCCCATAGATGGGGTAACTCCGCCAACGGTTAAGTCAGCGCATAACTCAATCCTATCTGCCCCTTTTTTCCAAGCTTGTATTGCTTGTGTATATCCATCAACACAGGCTTCTTTTATGACCGATCTTGTATCTGCATCCATAGTAATCACCTCTAAATAATTGCTAAATTGCCAGTATCAGTCACATTATACCCTGTTATGGAATATTTTAACAAAATAGCTCAAAATCTGATTATGCTCTTTAGTATTTTAACAATCAATGTGCTTGTATTTATTTAATATTTCATCAGGTCTCGTTAACTATAAAAGTTGGATGTAATTACAAAAAAATACAAATATTGTATATATTTCATTGCTAAATGTAATCAATGATAATAAAATACTTAAAATGATAATGAAAGTTACAATATAATAAGTTTTGAAAGTTTGTTTTTAATTTAGCCAGATTACGGAAGCGGAAAATAAAATGAAGAGTCATTCATGGACGAGAACCAACATTAAGTGGGTTGTAGGTGCTGTGGTGCAAAGTGCTAGAAACTCTTTGTGCCTGGCTATTACTATGGCAGCTTATCTCCCTTTTTCGGTTCACGCAAACCTTAGCGAAAGCCTGGTTAACGCTGAGCAAAATCAAACCGTGTCTTATCGACTTGTTGAAGAAACAAGTCTCTATCAACTTGCTTTACAAAGCCAAATAACGATAGATGACTTACGTGCTTTAAACCATGGTAATTTAGATAACAGAACACATCTAAAAGCAGGCGAGCAACTTCTCTTACCTGCTAATTCATCTTTAGTGGCTAATATTAAGCTAAATACACCTGAGGCAATTAACTTACCTGATTTAGGTGGGGCTTCTGGTAAGCAAGTAAAACAAAAAAATGGCTCTGAGGTTATTTTACAAGCGCAAGAATTGGGTGAGAGCTTAGTTGAGCAAACTCCTTTAACGCCATTATTAGCAGAGACAGCAGAAGAACGCTTAGCGAAAAGTGCTGTATATGTTATCGATAAGGGCTGGGAAAATTTTAGTATTGATAAGCTTGAGCAAAGTGCTGAATCATGGGCGACTAGCCGCGCGAAATCCGCTGTAATGCAACCGATTCAGCAAGGTGCGAATGAGTTATTAGGTAAATTTGGTAAAGCGCAATCAACTATTTCAATTGATGAAAAAGGAAGTTTAAAAGGTAGTAGTTTTTCTCTTTTGAGTCCTATTTTTGATAATAATGAATCATTAATATTTGCTCAAACAGGGGTTCATCAACAAGGGAGTGGTGATGAAGACCGTTTGATTGGTAATTTTGGTTTGGGGTATCGTTATGATACTGATGCCTATTTAGTTGGTGCAAATGCGTTTTTTGACCATGATTTCACAGGTTATAACAGTCGTCTTGGACTTGGTACCGAGCTTTGGATGGATAATGCGAAGTTGTCTGCGAACTATTACATGCCCTTATCTGACTGGCGTGATTCAAAAGTTTTAGAAAACTTTGAAGAGCGTGCAGCAGAAGGATTTGATGTGCGAGCTCAGGGGTATTTACCTTCTTACCCCCAGTTAGGTGCATCTGCAGTATTTGAGCAGTATTTTGGAGATCAAGTTGCCTTGTTTGGTGTGAATGATCGTCAAAAAGACCCGTACGCAGCGACGATAGGGATAGATTACACACCTGTCCCGTTACTGACGCTTAAAGCATCGCAAAAGTTTGGACAAGAGGGTAAAACAGATACTCGCTTGGATCTTAATTTAAATTTACAAGTCGGCAAGCCAATTGAAGAGCAGCTTGATCCAAACAATGTTGCATTAGCCCGTAGTTTAAAAGGTAGTCGTTATGATTTAGTTGATAGAAATTACGACATTGTGCTTGAATACCGTGAAAAACCGAATAATAGTATTAAACTGGCCAGTGAAGTTGTTTTAGAGTACACAACAAAAGAACTGAGTATTCAAAATAGTGAATTAACTGCTCCTTCAAACGTTGAATGGGATGTAGTTTATCAAGGTATACCAGTTAATCCAGATAGTTTTCTTAGTTATGATGCAGGTAACTGGGAGTTTAATGCCCCAGATTGGAAGCGTTCAAGCGATCCTGAAATGAATAAATATTATGTTACGATGACAGTGAATTTATCAGATGGTGAGCAGTTGGTTTCTAATGAAGCTGTTGTGACCGTCATTCCTGATAGAGGTGGGTTTATCAAGACAATCAGAGGCGCGGCATTTACGAATAATGAAGACTACACATTAAAAAGTGATACAGATGGAGATGGGTTTGATGATTATACGACCTATTTTGAAGCTTGGGCAACGCGTCCTACTGATCGTTTAAATGATGATAACACCAAAGTATATGAAAATGATATCGATGCTATCCCAAGATTTTCATTCTATTTAAATGATAGGGACATCACTAATGAGTTAAAAGGGAGATATGCCTATCAAGATGAAGATAATGATGGGCTATGGGAACTAACGCTAAGTTATCAATATGCCTCTGATGTGACAGTGAAAGTTGATTTTGATTCGGAAGATTTTGACTATAGAGAAGCGGTTGCTGAGGCTAATTTCGTTTCCCTTAAAGGGCCTTATACTGTTTTGATATTCGACCAAGGTCCTGACGGTATGGCAATAAATCTTAAGCGTCAGCTACAAGATGATGAGCCTATTAAACCTGATACGTATTATCGTGCTGAAATCAGAGATGAAAATGGCACTGATGTCACAAGGTTTTTCATAGATACGTTACGCTGGCGTTATTTTAACCCAGAGACAGGAACGACTGATGATCTCCCATCATGGATAAGCCGTTGTGATAATAAAGCTATGTTTTCAACACAAATCACAAATAATAAAAATAATGATTTAAGCCCTACAATTACAGGTTCATTGGTCGATGGAATGGATGGGGTTATTCCTACTCCTAATGAGCAAGGATTGCAACTGTATATAGAATACAATCCAAGCAAACCTAAATTAAATTCACCTACACCTACTAATGGTAATGCTAGTCGTTGTAGTGATTTTAAATATGTGGCTTGATGAGATTTGAGTGTGCTAATGAACGCTCATCAATTGGTGTAATGTTTGTGTAATGATAGTTATTTAATTAGGGAATAACACGTGATAAGAGAAGTTTTTTACAAGCCGTACCTGACTTGCCGAGCGCCATTTCGCTCAGCTCGTAAGGCTATGCTTGGTCTCTTTTTACTCCCTACTTTATGGATGTTGCCAGTATATGCACAGGATTGGGAAAATACCCCCCCTACAGAATTGGGTATATTACCCAGCGAAGAGGGGTATGTTGCTTCTAAGCTAACAGGACGTTTGATCGGAACGCCACCAGAGTTAAATGTCTGTTTTACAGGAGAACTTAAAGTGGGTGGGCGCTTGACGCTCAATCCACGCTTATCTGATGCAGATGAAGATTTGATTAAACATGATGATGACACAAAATCAATTGAGCCAGGTGGGACACGCTCGAGTGTTCGTTGGTTTAGAATTGTAGATGGCTCGAGAACACAGATTGCTGAAGAGGATTATGAGTTAGTATTAACTCAAGCTGATTTGAATGATGGAGTTTCAATTGAATTTGAAATTCAACCTTTTACAGTAACAGGTTACCCAGATTATAACCCAGCAGTGTTAATAGGAAGCTTTAACCCTAGCGATGCTGATAGTTTAAATAAACAATGGTCGCTCAGTGCAACAGGTGAGACAAGTGTCACTAATCTGGTCAATGAATGCGGTAAAGTTATCGTACCAATTAGGCAACCGGTTGTATTAGATGCACTCATTACCGTAAAACAAGATGATGAGTATATTCCAGTATTAAGACAAGACCAAAACATTCCAAGTACACATTACAATGAGGTTGCAGTTGATATCACAAAAGCATCAACGCTGGATTTACCTGCAACAGGTGGACGTACTTATTATATCAGATTTTATGAAAATAATGATGATGTGACAGATACATATGCGATTGCCAATGTGAATGATTCAGCGGAATTTGCTGCTGCAAAAGAAAACTTTGTCAAACATATTAAATGGCAATTAGTCTACGAGAAAGGTGAGATTGCAAATGTTGTGTTTAACAGAAATGATCTCAGCTTTACAACTCAGGTTACGAATGATGATAAGTATAAAATTTATCGGAATTTCGACCCGAATCGTATCCAAAATGGGATTGATACTAATCAAACCATTGAGATTGATTCAACAGGTAATAAAAGGCAGCAAAAATCAAGAATGCAAGTGGAATATGATGATGCATTACTGATCAAAGTATCAGAATAAAGTATCAGTTTAAACCGAACTAGATGGATAAATATTGTTATCCAAAATTAACTCAATAAGGGAACGTTATGCAAAGATTCAAATTTGCCCTAATGCCCACCGTAATTGCGGTGATGCTTAGTGCAAGTTTATCTCACACATTAGCGTATGCAGAGCCGAGAGCAGCTAGCGATAGTCTGCTCATAAAAGGTCATGCGCCTTATATTGCCAAAATTGCCGCAATTGGTGAGTTATATGAAGGTAATACCGTCTCATTAATGCCTAAATCAGGCCGGTTATATTTACCCATTGATGAAGATTTAGATATTCGCGCTTTAGATGAACAAACAGATACTTATCCGGGGGACCTGACTTTAGAAGGTTCATCGGTAGAGTGGTGGTTATTACCAGCAGATTACGCAGCGCAAACCCTGCCATTATCGGCAGAACCTGAAAATTTAGTTGGGGAGTTTGCAGGTGCTGAGTTACTGGCTACTCAAACAACCGCTGAGGTTGTACTGCCAGCAGGATCGGCTGGTAAAAAATTAGGCTTTAGAGTGATTCCAAAATCAGAGACGGGCCTTCCCACAGTTGGTAGGCGTTTAGATGTTCTGGATGTCGCTTTTGTCAGTGGTCAAGATGAAAACGGTGAGCCCATCACACCTGATGAGCCTGGTCTTGCAGCAGGACCCGATCCTGATAATCCTGGCATTATCGGTGGGGATACGGATGTAACTTATTACACACGTATTTATACCTTTGAAGATGATCCTAATGTTGAGTTAGATCCATTAACTCCTGCTGGAATGAATACTGACGGCAAAAAGATATTTTTGTGGGATGAAACCGGCTTAACTCCTGCTGAGCAAATCAAACCATTTGCTGATACACATACGACTTATTATGCACAGATTGTGTCATTTAAAGACAATGACATCACACAAGATAATTTAGTGGATAACACAGATACCTTCAAAGCTAGCATCGTATGGCGATTGAAATTAGACGATAACGAAGGTAATGGTACTTATATACGTTTAGATGGAACACAAACCACAATAGCGCCAACTGCTGAAGCGATAGATACTAGAGGCCAAGCAACATTTACAACGCAGATAACCAATAAAGCCGCTCAAGTTGCGACTGGTGCTGAGCGTAGTGAGCAAGGCACTCAAATTTCTTTCGTATTTGATGACGGCAAAGAACCTGATATTGAGCCTGAAGTCGAGCCTGTTGTGAGTGAAGACAATAATACCCCATTACCTGTGAATATTGAGGAGGTGACAGATGAAACAACCCCTTAATACGTAGATTATATGAACGCGAAATTAGTATTAAAAGTAAAAATAGTATGAAGTATAAATGATAATAACGAGTTTTAGCTGATTAAAGTTTAACTAAATTAAGGTCAGTTAAGGCTCATCAAAAATTAGAATTGTAAAAAAGAATTAAAAACTTAGCTTACCGAATAAAAATGAGGAAATGATTATGACAATGATGAAAAAAATGATTAAGCCTGCTTTATTGGCATTAGCAATCTCAATGACGTTAGGTAGTACGCTTGCTACAGCAGCAGAGCGTAATACTACGGGCACGCTTGCAATTCACGGTTTCCAACCGTTGCTACCGCTAGTCGGGGCAAAAGGTGAATTGAAACCTGGTGCAGAAGTGACGATTTCTGATGAATATTATGCATATTTTGATAGAGATAATAAGCCAGGCACTGATAGTGAAAAAGATATCAGTAAAGACGAAGAAAAGGCCATTATCCAGTGGTACATTAGAAATGAATCCGATGCCGCCGCCGCTCTTCCACTACCCGCTGATGCTTGGGGTACTGGATTGACATTCACCATTCCGTTTGTAGATAAAGATGGTAATGATATTGATTACGCAAATGAGCGTAAAATTCTTTCATTTCGTATCGTACCTTTAACAGAGAACGGTTTACCAGATATCGGTAAGGCTGTAGAAGTTAAAAACTCCGTAATTTTAGCAGGGTCAGTTGTGCCAACTGACGTACCACCTTCAGAATTGCCTGTTATTCCAGATAATCCCTACACACCAGGTGAAGATCCTACTGCACCAGGGGATAGAACACCAGAAGTAACAGGACCTGGTGGTAATAACCCACCAACCGATCCAGATGGTCCATCTGATGGCTCAGGGGTCATTTATCCTTCAGGCGATGGCTTCCTAGTTAGAATTGCTTATGCGAAGCTTGATACCAATGGTGCTGTTATCATAAATGCAACAACTGGATTGCCTGAGCTAGATTTGGATAGAATAGTTTACGATGATTTAGCCGATGCAACAAAAACAAAATTAATTGATCCTGTTGATGCCTATGGTAACAGACTGTTAGATGCTGATGGTATAACTGAATTAGCTCAAATTCCGGTTTCGTTGAAAACACCAACGATTCCAACTGTTAAAGCACAATACGCAGTTGCAATTTATGAAGCGAAACGTGATGAAAATGGCAACTTTTTACGAGATGCAACCACTAATGCAGTGCTAGTTAAAGAAGATGAGGGTGTCCCAATTAATATGGTCGGTGCATTTAAAAACTCCATTAAATGGACACTTGGTGCAAGTGGACAGCAAGGCGCACCAACATTAACAACGCCTGCATCTAATGAGCTGATGAGCGAGTTTGATGGTGAGCTAATATTCAACACTCAAGAAAATAATGATGTTGCCAAAGCTGTCAGCTCAGTTGCCAGTGAACAAGGTTTAGTCATTGGTGTGACGTTCGAGGATAACATCGCGGCTCCAATCAATAGAGGCACAGCACCAGCGGCACCTATAGAAACGCCAGCAGAGTAATTAATCTACCCTGATTCGTAATTGTTTCAGGGCAATATAAAAATTGATTCTATATAAAATTTTAATTAACAAGGAAACTCATTATGAAACTTAAAATTACATTTAATAAAACACTGCTCGCCGTCGCTATCCCGATGCTATTAACCAGTACAATGGCAGGTGCTGCTGTTAAAACCACACAAGCTACACAAGCTATTCATGGTTATCAACCATTAATTCCAGTTGTCGGTGTGACGGGTGAATTAAAACCAGGTGCAACGGTCTCGATTGGTGACTTATATTGGTATTTTGATCCTGATAATGGCGCTTCAGGCGACACTGAAATCGATCAAAGTAAAGCAACGATTCAGTGGTATATTTTGGGTAAAGACGAAACAGCCTTACCTCCTTACGACCCCGCGCTCCCTGCAACGGATGTTAATGCGCCATTAGAAACAGGCCCAACATTCACCATTCCTCGTGTTGATAATGCAGGCCAACCAATTGTCTATAAAAATAACGATAAAGTCCTTGCATTTCGTATCATCCCAACAACACAAGAAGGGCTACCGGAAATTGGTAAGGCAATTGAAGTTACAAATGCCATTAAATTAGCAGGTTCTATTACGCCGCCAGATTTAACTTTACCTGGGGTACCTGAAGGAGTCCTACCCCCTGGAGTTGTTCCAGATTCTCCAGATCAACCTATTGACCCTGTTGAACCACCAGAAAACCCCCAAGTAACAGGTCCTGGTGGTACACAAGATCCAGCTGCACCTGGTGGTCCTGGTGATGGAACAGGTATCATCTATGCAACCACTGAATACATTGTTCGTATTGGTTTAGATGAAAATAATGATGGTCATCCAGATACTGATAAGCTAATTTATAATGAATTAGGTAAAGCAGATGAAATTTTTCAAGCGGGCTATCAGCCTAGAGACAGAGCTGGAGAACTATTATTACAAGCAGATGGTAAAACACCGGTAACACCTATTGACCTCAGTACTTTGACTCCAGGTATTCCGATGGTTAATACAAAATATGTAGTAGGTATCTATGAAGTTGAATATGATGATACCAGCGGTACGCCAGAGTGGTTAGTCAATTATAGTGGTAGCTTGGCTGCACAAAATGGTACTTATGTGGTTAACATTGATTCTCTTGGACCAAACTTAGCACCGCAGTTCCAAAAATCCATCACTTGGCAAATTGATGGACAAGAAGTTGCCTCAAATGTATTATCAATCACCACACAGGCAGATAATGATGCTGGTAAAACAAGTTTAGGTGGCGGCACGTATGTTAGCCAACAAAAACTTGCGATTACTGTAAGCTTTGATGACGATCTAACTTCAGAGGCGAATACAGGCACTCCAGCGCCTTAATTATGTTGAAGAAATAGTTATCCAGAGCCTCAGATATTTGGGGCTCTGTAAACTGTCTCTTTAGCCTTTTAATCGTTTTTTCTAGCGTATTTTATACAATATGAGTCAGACTAAATCATTTATATTTAGCGTTTAACAGGGTTCATTATTAAACAAGTATTGAACCTATGCGCATGACTAAACTCACGCTTTTGATGTGTTTGATTTTGCCTGTTGTATCGATAAGCTCAGTACACGCAGTAGAAAAGCAAGCGGTGATACTGGACCAATTCATGGCAAAAATAACAGACAGCAAAGGCTGAGTAAAATATTGAACAACTTGAGAATACTGGCATCCTAATCGCTTTAGAAGCAGCATCAGAGCATCAATAGGCAGAGTCTGAACCTGTTATTCCAACCCCGTACATGAATCCCTTCTTTCATAAAAATTGAATTCTAACTCATCTAACTTCTTTTAAACCAAGAATATCTTCTGACCGAAGGCCAATACCTTTTCAGTATAGCGTATAACCAATCCCTATTTTCTTTTCAAAAGGAAATGGGGCATTATTCTTGTACATTGATTCGCGCAAGCTGTGCGACTTTTTAATAACAAGAACGATACGCTAACCATGATAGGAAAGAATATGAAACCACTAAAACAATTAATTAAATCCCCTCTTATTACCGTATTACTCCTAGTCGCACCTTTTGTTGGCGCTGAAAGCATTAAAGTAGGTGTCATTACTGGAAAAGAAACGGAACTTGCTGAAGCCGCAGCGTTAGTTGCGAAAGAACGTTATGGGCTTGACGTAGAATTATTAGAGTTTACCGATGGCGTGATTTTAAATGAAGCGTTAGATTCAGGCGAGCTTGATTTAAATGCTTTTCAGCATAAACCTTTTTTAGATGAGCAAATTGAGGCCAGAGGATACAAGCTCGTGCCTGTGGCTAATACGTTTGTCTACCCAATTGCAGCTTACTCTGAAAATATCAAATCACTTGATGAATTAAAACCTGGCAGTACTATCACAGTACCGATGGATCCAACTAATCTTGGCCGCTCTTTATTATTGCTTGAAAAACAAAATTTAATTACCTTAAGAGAGGGGGTGGGTCTTAATCCAACACAAATAGATATTATTGATAATCCCAAAAATCTCAACATTGTTGAACTAGAACCGCCTTTACTTCCAGCTTCATTAGAGGATGATACAGTGGCACTGTCAATTATTAATACGAGTTTTTCTACGGCTATAGGACTCACACCTAAAAAAGATGGTATATTTGTTGAAGATAAAGATTCACCTTATGTGAATATTATTGTCGCAAGAGAAGAGAATAAAGATAATCCTGAAGTGAAGCAATTTATCGATTCTTTTCAATCAGACGAAGTAGAGCAGGCAGCTGACCGTTTATTTGAAGGAAGTTCAGTTAAAGGTTGGTAAATAGACATGACGCACACGCTTAAAAGCACGATTTTTAAGCGTGTGCTGTAGATGATTTATCTAGTTTTGGTTAGGGTCAGCTAAACTAGAATGTTTTTGCATTGTTCAATGCAAGACGATGAATGCCAAAAGGTCTTTTATTTTTCGTCATCTTCAAATTTAACGTGAATATATTCGCCTTTATGTTCACGTCTGATTTTATCTGCAACAATTTTAATTGCTTCTCCTGAGCTATATCCTTTGGCTATCATCTCTGAAATAAGTTCGGCTGCAGCCATTTGTTCTGCTGCACTTAATGCTGGAGTATCTGTTTTCATTTAATTAATCTCTAAAATATTACCATTATATCGTGTAATCCATTATAGTATGCAACACTAAAACCAATTCATAGTATATCACGCTAGGACACCATATAATGCTTAAACACCTAATTAAAAATACCCTTATTGGTGCGCTATTGCTATCGAGCTATCCAATTTATGCATGTGAGAATATGGATTTAGGCGTGCAAGTTGTAATGCCAACACAAAAAAATCTGTATAAAATTATTAGCGATGACCCTGTTTTAATTCAATCTGCTCCTGTTGGGTCTTGTCATCAAGGAGCTAAAACGTTGACTACAAATGATAGAGTAATCGTTAAGGCCTTTTTAAATGGGTATTACTCGATTAATTATCAAGACGAAACAGGCACTCAACACTCAGGCTGGATTCCTACTAGTACGGTACGTCAATTGCAGCTTACCTCGACTGGTGACAACTTACTCTTAAATGATCAAGTTATCTTATCTCGCTTAGATAAAGCTAAGGCTCAAAGTTGTTATCCCACATTCAAACAGCTCTTTATGAAAAGTGATTTTCCATTTGATTATTGGTTAATACCAGAAGAAGAGATACAGCTAGATATTACAGGAATTGTTCATCGATATCTTACTGCTAAAGTGCATTATGTCCGTGCGGTAAGTGGACAATCAGGCACAATGGCAATGCTTCAGTATGATTTAGATGAAGGTACCTTGTGGCAACTTGAGGGGGAAGATAAAAGCCCCATACCATTAGTCATCAATAAAGTGCAATCCTTAGAATTCCAATCTTGTTTGTTAGGAGTAGAAACTGCATCAGATACATTAACTGCTCCAAGCGCTGAATCAACTAAGACGACATCAACTACAGCTAATCAATCTATTAAATATGTGACATATCCTGGCAGAACCTATTTTTATGAGCTTGATAGTGGTGAATTTATCCAAAGCAATATTTTTATTATTGAGGGTGATGAAGTGAACACTTCCACGGTTTTTGGGCTTTATACCAAGGTGAGCTATACTGCAAAAAATGGGCGAATTTATAAAGGGTGGGTATTATCTGATAATTTATCTGAATTTTCGCCTGGTCAATAATCACCTTTTTAGATAATACGGAGCTACTTTTATATTAGCTTTAGTAAAGTGTCAATGAGTTGAAATTTAGTTAACAGTGTTAATTATTCAAGCTCTCTGTGACAGAATTAGTGTGAATGAATGGGGTTAGCAAAGTGAGCGTTGATTTTAATTGGTACGCGTTTAATTTAGATAAATAGGTCGGAGGTAAGTCAATGAAATTTTATGTTTTGAATATTCAGCTAGTGGATATTGAGCCGGTGATATGGCGCAGGTTAGTCGTACCTTCAGATATTACGCTAGATAGATTGCATGATGTCATTCAAATTTCATTTGAATTAGAAGATAGGCATTTATTTGAGTTTGTGATTGGTGACAAACGTTATACGCAACAACCTGAAAGCGAAAATGAAGGTTTAGAGTGTGGGCAGTACGTTTTAGGGGATCTAGTGAAAAGAGCTAAGACAAAATTTAAGTATTTTTACGATTTTGGCGATGGCTGGGAATATGAATTAACACTTGAAAACAGTAATTATAAAGTCAAGCCTGATGAATTTTATCTATGCATTCAAGATGGTGCTAGGTCAGCTCCGCCAGAAGATGTAGGCGGTATCCCTGGATATGAGAATTTTTGTCATATAATGAAGAATAAAAAACATCCAGAATATAATGACATGATAGAGTGGTATGGTGATGAATTTGATCCTGAGGAGTTTAATCTTAGATGGGTTCAATTACATCTTTACCGCTATATACGTCATTCAAGGCATCGTTTTGTTGATTGGTGTTTATCTTGAGTCACGATTGACTAGGCTCTATGCCTAGTCAATCAATGATTAACGTTTGGCTAATTGAACTAGATGTCATTTTTTCCTTTTAGTTTTTTAGCCACAGTTCTTAATTTTGATTTGAAAAATCCGCCACGTTTTTTGACCGTAGGCGACTCTTCTTGAGTCAGCTTATCTTCTTCTCGAGACTGATTGTCGTCTTGCTCAAGCAGATTGCTCGAATCGGGTAGGGAGCTAACTAATTCTGTATTTGATTGAAGAGCTGATAATTCAGTATCTGTATCCGAATCTTCTTTTTCAGCGAGTTCATCAGCGCTATAATCAGCGAAAAAATCCAATTCTAATTTAGGGGGCGCTTCAAATGAACCATAGGCGGCTCCGACCAAATTTTCGGACTCTAAAGATAAATTCAGTTCGTCATCACCCACCATAAAAGAGAGCATGCTAAGTGAACCTTGCAAAATCACGTTGTTAAAGACTTGAAGCTTTTCTCTTCCTGTCCAAGCCCCTAAAATATACAGCATTGGGAGATAGTGTTCAATCGTCGGATTAGCCAGTAACGAATCAGGATGAGATTGGAAATTGACCAAAGGGTGATCTTCAGTAAACGCATGACTATCAAGGTTTTCATGTACAAACTGGTTGAAATCATCGGCCCAAGTATAAGGCGTTTGGTCAAGTTCCCACTTTAAAGATCGTAAATTATGAACTACATTCCCTGAGCCAATTAATAATATTCCTTGGCGTCTTAATTCACTTAATGCTCGTCCAAATTGATGGTGGTAGGCTATCGGTTTTGTCATATCAAGGCTGAGTTCTAAAACTGGTATATCTGCATCAGGATACATATTAGCCAATATAGTCCAAGCACCATGGTCTAAGCCCCAATCAGTGTAGTCTTCATAAATATGGGTGAATTCTTCAAGTGTTTTGACAATATGAGAGGCAAGAAAAGATGCACCTTTTGCAGGGTACACTAAATCGACTAATTCATTAGGGAATCCAACAAAATCATGGATAGTATTGGGTCTATCCATCGCTGTGATTGCTGTCTGGCCTTGTGTTGTAAAATGGGCTGACACCACTAAAATGGCTCTTGGTTTAGGCAGTTGTAACCCTAATTGATGCCAACTCAAGCTAAACCGATTAAGTGTAATAGCATTCATTGGAGAACCGTGCGCTAGAAAAAGCGCCGGCATCAATGTTTCTTTTTTTTTCATCGAAAGACGTTTTACCTTTTTTATCGGAGTATTATGAATAATTATAGTCTTAAAAGAAGAACAATTGTACTCGCACCATTTAATTTATATAGTTAAATAGTATTATTTCACGTTATGGATTAAAATTAAATCATTTTTCGAAGGTATTTTATACGCGAAGTGAAAAGGTGACAGGGCCATCATTTAATAACGTAATTTGCATATCGGCCGCAAACTCTCCTGTTTGTGTGTCAATTTCAAGTCTGCACATCTCGATAAACGATTCGTAAAGTGCTTTTGCTTGTTCAGGCGACGCTCCTTTTGAAAAGCTAGGGCGTAATCCCTTATCAGTATCGGCAACTAGAGTAAATTGTGAGACAACCAGTAATTGCCCTTTAATTTGCTTGACATTAAGATTCATTTTGCCTTTTTCATCACTGAAAATGCGATAATTAAGAATTTTTTGGCTTAGTTTTTGAAGTTCATTCTCGCCATCAGTCGCCTCAACTCCTAAAAAGACTAAAAGACCTTGTTCAATTCGGCCTATCGACATGCCCTCAACACATACTTCGGCAAATTTGACTCTTTGAATTAGAGCAATCATCTTTATCCCTTTTGTTCAAGTGACTTATATGAAATTTATAGAATGTTTCTTGATTTAAGATAGCGTTCAATGGTTGTTTTATCGCTGACAAGAACTGACTCTATCCCTAGCGTTTTGGCCCCATTAATATTATCTTGATTGTCATCAAAAAAGATCGTTCCCTCTGCTTTATACCCTTCTTGATTAAGAACATACTCGTAAATTTCTTTATCTGGTTTGCGCATGCCAATTTCGTGAGAAAGATAAACATGATCAAAAGGCGCTAACACTTCGGGGTACTCTGATTGCCAATAAAGTGTATGAGCCAGGTTTGTATTAGAAAGCATGACAACTCGATGGCCCTGCGCTTTAATTTGTCTGACTAAATCCAGCACACCAGGACGAATTCCTATAAAAATGGCATTCCACCCTTCTATGAATTGCTCAAAACTTAAATAAATACCAAGCTGCTCACTCACTGCTTGAGCAAAAGCCTCATCCGATAAAAGTGCTTTCTCATGTCGTGCAAAATTCTCATCTAATGAAAACTTAGATTGTAATTCGTGCAGTGGTGTGGCGGATAAATGGCTCCAAACTCCGAGAACACGATTAAAGTCAATATCAATGAGTACATTACCAAGATCAAAAATATAGAGCATTATTTCATTTCTCCTAGTTAGCCATTTTATATAAGCCGATTAGTTTCGGCTCATTCGTTTTTAATTGAATAAATTTGGTGGGTAATGAATTATGACTTGAATTGGCCAGTTTCATTTAAGCTATCTTAACATAATACTGCTATGTACTTAAAGTTAGGTATTATCTATTTCAAGTATCAGTTGTCAGGTATCTGCTGTAGATACTTATTTGAGTGCTTAATGCAGTATGGTTGGTACGAATTCATCTTATTTTAGGCAGATGATTTATCTCAACCATACATGATTGATATCTTGATGATACCATTTGCTGATAGCTTTTATCGTTAAAATATAATTCAAAAAAATTTAAAATAAATTAATCCCTTAAGCATTCTAAGCCATAGGTCTAACACCTAGAGTATGACAAATTGCATAACTTAATTCAGCGCGGTTAAGGGTGTAAAAATGAAAGTCTTTAACTCCTTCACGGCTTAAAATTTTCACCATTTCCATAGCAATTGATGCACCAACCATTTTACGGGTTTCTGCATCGTGCTCAAGCCCCTGAAACATACCATTCATCCAGCTCGGTACTTTGACATTCGTCATAGTGGCAAATTTTTGTAGTTGCGCAAAGTTGGATACAGGTAAAATGCCAGGCACAATTTCTGCTTCAATACCCACTGAAACACATCTATCTCTGAACCTTAAAAAGCTCTCAATATCGAAGAAAAATTGAGTAATGGCTCTGTTGGCACCTGCTTCAAATTTGGCTTTTAGATTGATTAAATCCGCTTCTGCACTTTTGGCCTCAGGGTGGACTTCTGGGTAAGCTGCAACAGAAATATCAAAATCAGCAACTGATTTGAGTAAAGTGACTAAATCTGATGCGTACATATCAGGCTTACCACTTCCTTCAGGAAGATCGCCTCGTAACGCGACAATGTGCCTAATCCCATTGGCCCAGTAGTCTTTTGCAATCTCAATTAATTGATCGCGACTCGCATCAATACACGTTAGATGAGGCGCAGCAATGAGCCCTGTTTTTGTCTTGATCTCTTTAATTATGCTATGAGTTCTATCACGTTCTCCTGAATTAGCCCCATAGGTTACTGATACAAATTTAGGTTTTAATGTGCTTAAACGTTCAATCGAGTGCCAAAGGGTTTTTTCCATTTCTTCAGTGCGAGGCGGAAAAAATTCAAAAGAGACGTTAATTTTACCTTGTAGTTCGGCAAGATTTTGATTCAATGCTTCTGTGTGCTGGGCGTAGAAAAAAGTCATGCGATATTCCTTAATTAAATAGTGTGTACTATTGAGTGATAATATTTATTTGAGAGAGTTTAATCTACTTAAAGCTTAAACTGCCCAGTATTAATACCGATTAATAGTTTGAATTTGAGTTAATTAATCTGCCATAGCATCTAATGCAGCTTGAAGATCTAAAATCAAATCTTCATACGCCTCAAGTCCAACAGACAGCCTAAATAGATTACTCTTAATGCCAGCTGCACGTCTTGCTTCTTCACTCATTCCTGCGTGTGTCATCGTTGCCGTATGAGATATTAAACTCTCCACTCCTCCTAGTGATTCAGCTAGAGTGAAAAAGGATAAGTGATTTAAGAACTCTGAAAAACGAGATTCTTCTAATTTCAATTCAAAGCTAAGCATTGCACCAAACCCTGTTTGTTGCGCTTTAGCAAGTTCATGACCTTTATGAGTCACAAGTCCAGGATAGTACACTGTTTCAATTAAAGGGTGGGCTGCTAAGAAGGTTGCGATATGCATCGCGCTTTGTTCTTGCTGTTTAATGCGAGGCACTAATGTACGAATGCCCCTTAAGAGTAAGTAGCTATCAAATGCGCCGCCTGTTACTCCTATATTATTTCCCCACCAAGCCATTTCCATTGCTAAGGCAGGATCTTTACAGATTACCGTTCCTGCAACGACATCAGAATGGCCATTAAGATATTTTGTACATGAGTGAACAACAATGTCTGCGCCTAGTTTTAAAGGTTGTTGTAATGCAGGGCTTAGAAAAGTGTTATCAGCCACAACAATAGCACCTGATTGATGCGCTAATTGGCTAATTTTTTGAATGTCGACAATGTTAAGTAAAGGATTACTCGGCGTCTCAACCAAAACGACTTTAGGTTTTTTAGTAACAATTGCATTAAGTTGTTCAGGGTCATTTTGATCGATAAATAACACATCAAATGCGCCTCTTTTAGCGACGCTATCAAATAGGCGATAACTTCCACCATAACAATCAATCGGGGCAATTAAAAGATCGCCCGGTTTTAATAACACTGTACAGACTAAGTGTATTGCTGACATCCCACTACTCGTAACGACAGCGCCAGCTCCTCCTTCTAATTGCGCAAGTGTGTCTTGTACTAAATCACGAGATGGATTGCCACGCCTTGAATAATCATGTGCTCTTGGTTCGTTATAATCATTAAAGTTGTAAGTGCTTGATAGGTAAATAGGTGGGACAACACACCCAAACTGTTGATCTTGGTTAAGTCCGCCTCTGACAGATAAGGTTTCTAGATGTTCGCTCTGGATTGAATGGCTCATTTTGATTCACTCTCATTATTGTAACAGTAAGTGTCATGACAAGGATTAGTGATTTGGCTTAATCCTTAGATGTGTAAAATATATGCTTAGACTAAATTGAAATTAGCATAAGGTCAAATACTTTTAGCGGTAAAAACGTCTAGACGTCTAAAATTCTAGATTGCTAGCAATCTAGAATTGAGAAATTGCATTAAAATGAGTAGAATGGTCAAAATTAAATTATAATAAGTTAAGGTTAACATACAAATAGTTGATTAGTCAGTGTTATCTCTAACGTATTAACTCGATAATTGCATTAACATTCAAGGACAAATTATGGCACAGTGGGACGGTAAGTACATAAGCCCTTATGCTGAACAGGGTAAAAAAAGTCAGCAAGTCAAGAAAATAACCGTGTCTGTGCCTATGAATTTACTTAAAATTTTGACGGATGAAAGAACACGTCGCCAAATTAATAATTTACGTCATGCCACGAATAGTGAACTATTATGTGAAGCGTTTTTGCATGCGTTTACAGGTCAACCTTTACCAAGCGATGAGGATCTTCAAAAAGATAGGGCTGATGACATTCCAGAAGAAGCTCAAAAAATGATGAGGGAACTTGGTATTGATCCAGAAACGTGGGATTACTAGGTAGGCATGCCGCTATAACCCGACTCATCTTGTTTTGAAATTTTGCGTTACAGATGTAATTAATAAATTACATAACGATTATAAAATGTTCTAATTAATCTGGGATTGATGACTTTAATCAAATCTCTCATTTTTTGACAAAATTTAATTGACATCACTCTAAAATTCTTTTAAAAAGTGACAATACAAAACGATTACGTTGATGCTATCAACAAAAAAATTTAAAGTAAAAGTAAGAGAACACTGAAATGAACGCCCAATTTACATTAAATCGCACCATTATTATGACGATTATCACCATGACAACAGTTTTGGTGCGGGCCTTCGTGTAAGTAAGTTAGATAAAATGAAGAACCCGCAAAATGATGCGGGTTTTTTTTTGAGCGAAATTTATAAAATAATGTGAAAGCTGAAAATTAACTTAGGAGTGGTATATGCGTGTATTAAAGTTTGGTGGTACTTCCGTAGCAAATGCAGAACGTTTTTTACAAGTAGTCGATATTATAAAAGATTATACCACCCGAGACCAAGTAGGCTTAGTGCTATCTGCTCCCGCTAAAATTACCAATCATCTTGTTGCTATGGTTGAAAAAACGGTAGCAGGCGACAATATTGAAGCCCACCAAGCGGATGCAATAGCCATTTTTGATAATTTACTTACAGGACTTAAAGCCCAGGTACCTTCATTCGATTATGATGCGATGAAAGCATTTGTAACAGAGCAGTTTAACGAGATTAATAATAGGCTTGAGGGCATTCGGCTATTAGGATTATGTCCTGATTCAGTGAATGCAGATTTAATTTGTAGAGGGGAGAAACTCTCAATTGCTATTATGCAAGCCCTATTACGTGCTCTAGGGTATGGTGTTACTGTGATAGATCCAGTTAAGAATTTACTAGCAAAAGGGCATTACTTAGAATCCACCGTTGATATTCATGAATCTTCCGATAGAATTACTAAGTTAAATTTATCTAAAGACTTAAACCATGTCATCTTAATGGCCGGATTTACAGCGGGTAATGAAAATGGCGAATTAGTTGTATTAGGCCGAAATGGGTCTGATTATTCGGCTGCTGTACTAGCAGCTTGCGTTAGAGCGGCTGCGTGTGAAATTTGGACTGATGTGGATGGTGTGTATACTTGCGATCCAAGAAGTGTACCAGATGCAAGATTAATCCCTTCGTTATCGTACCAAGAAGCAATGGAACTTTCCTATTTTGGTGCTAAAGTCCTTCATCCAAGAACCATTTCTCCTATTGCACAATTTCAAATTCCTTGCTTAATTAAAAATACAGGTAATCCAAGTGCTCCAGGCTCTATTATCACGGCAGTGTGTGATGATAAAACTTATCCAATCAAAGGTATTACCCATCTTAGTGATGTGGCTATGATCAATGTTTCAGGGCCAGGCATGAAAGGCATGGTGGGAATGGCCGCCCGCGTATTTGATGCGATGTCATTAGCTGGCATTTCTGTTATCTTAATTACTCAGTCTTCTTCTGAATATTCCATCAGTTTTTGTGTTCCACAAAAAGAATTAAGCCGTGCGGTAAACGCTTTAGAAGAGGCATTTAGGTTAGAATTTAAAGAAGGTGTGCTTGAGCCACTTGGGATCATTGAACATCAAGCCATTATTTCAGTGGTAGGGGATGGAATGAAGACACAAAAAGGTATTTCTGCGAGATTATTTAAAGCATTAGCCAATGCAAATATTAATATTGTTGCCATCGCTCAAGGTTCATCAGAACGTTCTATCTCAACTGTCATTGATGATAAAAGGGCAAAAGTTGCAGTACTTGCAACACATGAGGCACTTTTTCGTACCTTCCATGTGATTGAACTCTTTTTAGTAGGAGTAGGGGGAGTGGGAAGTGCGCTGATTGAACAAGTTAAAGCTCAGCAAGTCAATTTAAAAGCAAGGCATATTGATTTACGAGTATGTGGTATTGCGAATTCTAAAAAGATGGTATTAAATGCTAGAGGGCTTGATTTAGAAACGTGGGAGTCTGACTTAGCCGCAAGTACATCAGGTTTTGATTTCGAACAGATAAAAACTTGGGTAGAGGATAATCATTTATTAAATCCTGTTATCGTGGATAATACATCAAATCAATTAATTGCAGATCAGTATGTTGACTTTTTAGACTCAGGATTTCATGTCGTTACACCAAACAAAAAAGCCAATACATCTAGCCTTGCTTACTACCAAGCATTAAGAACAACGGCACTTAAAACTAGGCGCAAATTTATGTATGAAACGAATGTTGGTGCAGGACTGCCTGTAATTGAAAACCTTCAAAATTTGCTTAGTGCCGGGGATGAATTGCAAGCGTTTTCAGGTATTCTATCAGGGTCTCTTTCTTTTATTTTTGGCAGATTAGATGAGGGATGCTCTTTATCAGAAGCGACGTTAGAGGCGAAAAAACTAGGCTTTACAGAGCCCGATCCTAGAGACGATCTTTCGGGGATGGATGTTGCGCGTAAAGTGTTAATTCTTGCAAGAGAGGCGGGCCTTGCGTTAGAACTAAGCGATATTGAAGTTGAAGGTGTGGTTAGCAGGGAGTTTGCAGGAGAGGATTCTGTTGAGGCCTTTTTAGCTCGCCTACCTGAGCTTGATGCTGTTTTTAAGCAACGCATTGAAGCAGCTCAAAAAGATGGGAAGGTGCTTCGCTATGTTGGTGAGATTGAAAATGGCCGCTGCTTTGTTAAAATCATTGAAGTCGATGGGGATAATCCATTATATAAAGTTAAAAATGGCGAGAATGCATTAGCGTTTTATAGTCGTTATTACCAGCCGATTCCATTAGTATTACGTGGATATGGTGCAGGTAATAATGTGACTGCTGCTGGAGTATTTGCTGATATTTTGAGATTGCACGCGAATCGTTAATTCAGACGAGCAAATTGACTCTAATTGATAAAATGCCCTCTTTACTCAGTGAATGATCAATTTAACTCACTCGAGAAAGGGCGCTTTAAGTAGGATAAGTTAAACTAGGCTAGCAATGCCTGTTTTAAGATTAACTATTCAATTGAATAGTAGCCTTCACATTCGATAAAAAGGAATCAGTATGATTACAGTATATGCACCTGCATCAATTGGCAATGTAGGCGTCGGATTTGATGTATTAGGAGCTGCAGTTAGCCCGATAGATGGAACTCGCCTAGGGGATATCGTGAGTATTGAGTCAGCAGAAGTATTTTCATTAGACTGCCAAGGTACTTTTGTGAGTAAACTTCCGCCTAAAATGGAAGATAATATTGTGTATCAATGCTGGCAAAGGTTCTGTGAAGTCTTAGGTAAGTCTTTACCTGTCCATATGATTTTAGAAAAAAATATGCCTATTGGATCTGGCTTAGGCTCGAGTGCATGCTCGGTTGTTGCAAGCTTTGTCGCATTAAATGAATACGCAAACCGTCCTTTTGATGAAGTGCAATTATTAACACTAATGGGAGAACTAGAAGGGCGTATCTCTGGCGCAGTTCACTATGATAATGTTGCACCGTGCTATTTAGGTGGATTACAAATTATATTAGATGAACCACCACAGATAAGTCAATCGGTACCAAGTTTTGATAATTGGTATTGGGTAATGGCTTATCCTGGCATTAAAGTTTCAACGGCTGAAGCGAGAGCCATTTTACCCGCCCAATACTCAAGAGCGAATATCATCGATCATGGACGTTATTTTGCAGGATTTATCCACGCTTGTTATACCAAGCAGGATAAATTAGCAGCCAAGCTTATGCAAGATGTGATAGCTGAGCCATATCGCCAATCATTATTACCTAATTTTAAGCAGGTAAGGGAACAAGCCATAGAACTAGGCGCGTTAGCTATGGGAATTTCGGGATCTGGACCTACCGTATTTACGATTTGTGACTCATTAGAGATTGCTGAAAAAGTCGCAAGTTTAATGCAATCTGGCTATATTCAAAATGAAGAAGGATTTGTTCATATCTGTCAATTGAATACTGTAGGCACTTCGCGGATTTGAAAATAAACAATTAATGTTCCCAGTTTATTTTTCCAAAGGTTGCTCCATTACATTGCTATAGGACAAATAAGTTCGTAAACCACCTAATTGTACGAGTTATAATTAGGTGGTTTTTGTTAAATGAGATGAGGTTTTAGACTAAAGCATTGTTATTATTCTGGTGTATTCATTTCATTTTTTAAATATATTCATCCTCCGATGAGCTCTATTTTAAAGTTTGCTCGATACAAAACAGATAACGCAATTAATCTGGTTTGGGGTATTTCTATTTTTTTGCGCGCTTTTTTAACTGCGTTTAGCAATTTATCTGTAAATCTTCATCAAAGTAGGGTTGGGGTGTCAGCAGCTAATTTAAATATATATAGCTGAACGGTTACAAAAAATCGATTATACTATCCACAAAAAATGGTTAACTATTCTTATATTCAATAATAGCAATAGTCTATTATAGGAACTACTCATGACAAAGAAACAAACGCTTGTTGTCAAATTAGGTACTAGCGTGCTGACAGCTGGGACAAAAAAGATTAACCGAGCAAGAATTGTTGAGCTTGTTCGTCAATGCGCGTTATTGCAAGCTAACGGACACAGGATAGTGATTGTGACCTCAGGAGCGATTGCCGCTGGAAGAGAATATCTTAATTATCCTGATTTGCCAGCTACTACCGCATCAAAACAATTGCTTGCTGCTGTAGGACAAAGTCGCTTAATACAACTGTGGGAACAGCTTTTTTCCATTTTTGATCTTCATATCGGACAAATGTTATTGACCCGAGCTGATATTGAAGACAGAGAGCGATTTTTAAATGCAAGAGACACGCTGCATGCTTTGTTAGATAATAATATTATCCCTATTATTAATGAAAATGATGCAGTCGTTACTGCTGAAATCAAAGTCGGGGATAATGATAATCTATCTGCCTTAGTGTCCATGTTAGCGAGCGCCGATAAATTACTTCTTTTGACTGACCAGGCTGGCTTATTTACTGCCGATCCTAGAAGTAATCCAGATGCGACTTTAATTGAAGTGGTAGATAAAATCACAGATGAACTTCGATTACTAGCAGGTGATAGTGTATCTGGATTAGGTACAGGGGGAATGAGTACTAAATTACAGGCAGCCGACGTCGCAACAAGAGCAGGAATCGAAGTGACGATTGCCTCAGGCAGTGAAGCGGATGTGTTATTAAATTTAATGCAGGGGAAATTACGCTCAACGCGTTTTATCGCTCAAATTACACCAATTGAGAATCGTAAACGTTGGATTTTTGGTGCGCCTATCGCAGGTCATCTGATTATTGATGCTGGCGCAGCCGCTGCTTTGTTAAATAAAGGAAGCTCTTTATTACCCAAAGGCATCATCAGCGTGCAGGGTGATTTTTCTAGAGGTGAAGTGTTATTAATGCAGGATATTGATGGTAAGGTGCTTGCTAGAGGCGTAACTCGTTATAATAGTGATGCGATGAAATTAATTATTGGTAAGCACTCTAATGATATTTTGGGTGTTTTAGGTTATGTTGATGGTACGGTCGCAATCCATCGTGATGATTTAATTATCGTTTAACGAGTTTATTGTCCATTTGTTAATTATGCACTTAAATTTAAAAATGATTTTTAAATCAGCTAGATAAAATTGTTAGATTGGAATATGATGCGCGTGATACCACAAAAAAGTGGTATATAAAATAAATCAGGGATATTTTTAATATAGGTTGAGCTAATGATTACACCAAAACAGATATTTAAATTAAGTGCCGTTGCCATATCTATGCTGACAAGCAATATGCTATTTGCTCAGGCCTTTTATGCTGACTCCAAAATCACAAATGTCACGGTGTATAGTGATCAAGCTGTTGTGACCAGACAAATGACAGTTAAGGTTGAACCGGGACAGTCACAAGTTATTTTAAAAAATTTGCCAATAGACATCAAAGGCGACTCTTTTCAAATCTCTCAATCTTTTAAAAATCCAGCGACTAAGCCTGTCAGGTTTATTGACTATCAGTTCAAAGAGCAACCGAATGAAAAAAATCTTGAGCTAATTGAGTTATCTAATCAACTTCAAACGCTTGAAAAATCGTATGTTGAACACGCCAATAAAATTGAATTATTAGAGCAAAAAATTAATTTCATTAAAGAAGTCATCGAAACGGCTAAGCTCACTCCTGCCGGCACACCAAGAATTACGCGAGAGGAGATTGAGCTATTTAAACAAATGACAGATGAATTGCCACAATTACAACTTGCCTTATTTGATGCAAATAAAGCACTCGATACATTCAAAATTGACTATAATATTCAAGCCGCTAATATTAAGAAACAAATGGATGCACTTGAACAGCAAGATACAAAACTCTCTCAATATTTAACCTTGGACTATGACGTAAAAGAACCTGGTGAATTAGACATCAAAGTTATTTATGCAGTGAACCACGCTAGTTGGCAGCCGATTTATGAATTGCGACTTAATGAAAATCAACTTGATTTACGTTACCAAGCCGTCGTTCAGCAATTTACAGGTGAAGATTGGAATAAAGTTAATTTAGCTTTGTCGACTACGCCACCTATGTTTGAAGCACCTTCTGAACTGTACCCATGGCACCTGAGTCTCTATAAAAACAACTCACGTATGAAGACTTCAGCGAGTGCAGTTGCAAGTGAAGCCTATGAAGAACAAGCTCAATTTATAGGGGTGGCAGCACCAGTAAGCGAAGATGTGCTGTATGATGCAGCACCTGCAAGCACGGTTTCGTCTCAAGGTGTCAATGCGCTGTTTAATATTGGCGAGGCGGTCACTGTTCAAGGTGACTACACGCCTGGTAAGGTATTAATTCAGGAAACGCATTTTGATGCAGGGATTACAAGAGAAGTGACGCCTAATTATAGTCCATCAGTCAGTTTATTTGCCAATATTGAGAACAAGACAGAATATCCTTGGTTGGCGGGGAACTTAAATATTTTTATTGAAGATGAGTTTATTTCTAAAAGTATGTTACCAAAGACTCAAGTGAATGAAGATTTAAAACTGTTCTTAGGTGAAGATCAAAATATTATTGTCAAACAGGTCCAACCAGAGCGTTTTAATGAGACATCTTGGAGCAATCAAATTACGACCGAAACGCGTAAAACGACCTTACAAAGTTTGCATTCAATTCCAGTAAGTGTCATTGTTAATCAGCAAGTGCCAGTTACAACCGATGAAAAAATTAAAATTGAATACACCTTGATACCTGAGTGGTTAAAACCGTTTGTTGAATTCCCAGCAGAGCAAGCAGACGCAAAATCTGAAATCACCTTGAAAGACTCTCAAGGTATCTTAAAAGGTGAAATTGAGTTACAACCTAAAACGCCTGTTACCTATGAACTGAAATACAAGGTAACATATCCTGAAAAAGAAGCAGTTATTGGATTTTAATTTATCCTCATAACACAAATTGTGCTGAATGATTGCCACACTAAATGGTGTAGTAATCATTTAGTGTTAATAGGTTAATTTCGAATTATGCGTAGGGAACAGCGCCACGCTGTTTATTTTTGTTTTGTATCAATTCAATTGTGGCTTGTAGTGCTTCATCTTGCGGTAGTCCCTTATTCATCAGCCAATTAAATAAGTCAGGATCGGGGTGCTCTAATAAACGAATAAAATCTACTTGTTCATCATAAGACAAATCATCATATTCATAATCAAAAAAAGGCATTAATGCTAAATCAAGTTCTTTCATACCCCTCCTGCAAGCCCATTTAACGCGAGCACGCTGATCGGGTGTTAAGGGATTATCATTAGTATGAGTTGTCATGTGTGCATCCTTTACGTTAGAACGATTAAAATTATTTACTATTGTTAAACATCTCTAATTTGTAGAGTACCAAAAAAAAGAGAAATTATCATTGATAATCTATTTTTGCTATCGTAGTTGATTAGTTGTGGATTGTGGGTTTTGGTAGTAGAGTTGATAATTAACTTGGTAGAAAACTCTCACCTTGTTTAATTTCAAATCCAAAATCAATAGATTTAGAGCTTAAAGGATGACCTTGTATTGATTTTAAAATCATATCAGCACTGATTTTGCCTATCTCAAATAAAGGTACTTTTATACTGGTGAGCGTTGGGGAGATGGCATAACCTATATCAAGCGCATTATAACCGACAATTGCCATTTCAGATGGAATTGAGATGTGAGCATCATGACAGGCCAAGATAGCGCCAACTGCAATATCATCATTCGTACAAAATACCCCTTCTAATTGAGGGTTTTTAGTAATAGCTTCATTAAAAAGTTGTTTACCTAATGTATAACTCGAGTGTTCTTCAGTAAGAACATGTAAAGGAGAAAGATTAGCCTCAATTAACGCTCTGTCATATCCTTGCATCCTAAGTTGTGTCCGAGTATCTAATCTTGCACCTAAATAGGCAATGTTCCGATATCCTTTATCAATCATTTTTCTCACAATGGTGTAAGCCGCCAGTTCATGATTTAGCCCTACTGACATATCAATGGGTTTTTTAGGTATTTCCATCGCTTCAACAACAGGGATTTTAACGGTATTTAACATTTTTAAAGTGCGTTTGGTATGAGAGGAACTGGTGAGAATTAATCCATCTACTTGGTAAGAGAGCATGACTTCAATTTTTCTCTCCTCTTCATTTTTATCATAACTGTAATGGGCGATTAATGTATCAAATCCATATTCATCTGTAATAGACTCAACGCCTTGGGTAAACTGAGCAAAAACTTGGTTAGAAAGGGAGGGGAGGAGCACACCAATTGTTTTGCTGGACGCTTTTGAGAGCATGGCGGGTGTCCGATTATGAATATATCCGAGCTCATTAATGCAGAGCCTTATTTTTTCTTGCGTTGATTTAGCAACAGTATTCGGATCTCTTAAAAAACGGCTCACCGTCATTTTAGTCACCCCAACTTTATCTGCAATATCTTGCAAAGTAGGGCGCTGTAATTTTGGTTTAGCCTTGATATCCATCTAAATTAATCCTTTCTATTATAGCATCATCATTATGTTGGCTATGTTATCAAAAAATTGGGGGTAACTGAACCTTTTTGCAAAGGTTGGCTAGCTTAAAACTGCTAGCCAATGATTTTATTTGGTTAGGTGTTTTTGGTGCCTGACATATCACTCAAACTACGTCCATTAGATTGAATCACATCCTTATACCAATAAAATGAAGCTTTAGGTGTCCTTTTAAGCGTTCCATTTCCTTTATCATCTTTATCAACATAAATGAATCCGTATCGTTTACTCATTTCACCTGTTGAGGCTGAAACGAGATCAATGCATCCCCAGGTTGTAAAACCTAATAAGATAACGCCATCTTTAATCGCTTCGTGCATTTGGACAATATGTTGTCTTAAATAATCAATCCGGTATTCATCGTTGATTGCGCCATTTTTATCTATTTCATCAATGGCGCCTAAGCCATTCTCGACTAAAAATAGGGGTTTTTGATATCGGTCGTATAAGGTATTCATCGTAATACGAAGCCCTAATGGGTCAATTCCCCATCCCCATTCGCTTTGTGTGATATAGGGATTTTTAATAGATTTAACAACATTCGCTTCACTTGTTGTTTTATCATTCATATCAGCAGACGCACATCTTGAGGCGTAATAGCTAAACGAAACAAAATCAACAGTATGCTTTAAAACTTCAAAATCTTCAGGTTCAGTATGAAGTGATATGTTTTTTTCTTCAAAAAGGCGCTTGGCATAACTTGGGTAGTAGCCTCTTACTTGTATATCGATAAAAAATAAGTTTTCACGATCTTTTTCAATTGATTTCATCACATCTTCAGGTTTACACGTTGCAGGGTAAAAATTACCACCAGCAAGCATACATCCTATTTGATTATTAGGATCAATTTCATGAGCTATCTTAGTCACTAATGCGCTGGCAACAAGTTGATTATGCGCAGCTTGGTATTTGATTTGATCTTCATTATCGCCAGCTTTAAAGACTAAACCTGCTCCCGAAAAAGGGCTATGCAGCAGGATATTAATTTCATTAAAAGTTAACCAATAAGTTACTAAGCCTTTAAAAGCCTTAAAGCATGTCGTTGCATATTTTTCAAATAGATTGATAAGCGCTCTATTTCTCCACGAGCCATATTTTTCAACAAGATGAATAGGTACATCAAAATGGCATAGGGTGACAAGTGGTTCAATACCGTATTTTTGACACTCTTTGAATACATTTAGATAGAATTCGATCCCTTTTTGATTAGGTGTTTTCTCATCGCCATTAGGAAAAATGCGAGCCCAAGCAATCGATACCCTGAATACTTTAAAACCCATTTCTGCTAGTAAAGCAATATCTTCTTTATAATTTTGATAAAAATTAATCGCTTCATGGCTTGGATAGTATTCATCTGGTTTGATTGAAATATCTTCAATTCGGCCTAATTTCATTGGTAGTCTATTTTTACCATGAGGGATGACATCAACCGTACTTATGCCTTTACCATCTGCTAAATAGGCTCCTTCAGCTTGATTCGCTGCGATAGCGCCACCCCATAAAAAATCACTTGGAAAAACAATATTATTCATAATCTCATGCTCATTTAATTTGCTTTGCTTATTGAAATAACGCGCTCCCTTAATCTTAAAATGCCATACACAAGTGGCAATTTAATGATTAGGGAGAAGCTTTAAATTAGATAAATTTACGTTATTAATTATTAACCTGTAACTTAGTACTCGCACTTTCGGTTTTCATGATGGTTTCATCCTCTTCTTCAGGAATATCTTCAAAGCCAAGCACTAACGTTAAAACAAATGATAATACAATTGCAAGTGCAATGAGTCCAAATACCCATGCAATACTCATAGGATTATTGACATCGAAAAACTGCACACTGGTAAATAAGCTAGGGGCAGCCATAGAATGGCTTGCTAATCCAGCCATACCTGCGATAGCTCCAACAATAAACCCAGTAATTAAACAAGCAATCAAAGGTCTTTTTAATCGAACCAGTACACCATATAAAGCTGGCTCTGATATACCCGCGAATATAGCCGAAGCCCCTGCTGCAAGAGCAGTTTGTCTAAGTGCACTATTTTTTGTTTTAAACGCAACGGCTAAAGACGCGCCACCCATACCTAAATTAGCGCCAATTTCAGATGGCATTACCATTCCTTCTTTACCTGTTTCGGCAATCGTTTGAATGATAGTCGGAGTGAAGACACGGTGCATACCAGTTAAGACAAGTAACGGCCATAATGCCCCCATAATCGCCACAGACAACCATCCTAAATAATTATGTATGGTGTACACGATTGAAGAGATACCTGTTCCTATCCATATGCCAGCAGGGCCAATGAGCGAAATGGCAATAGGTGCTGCAATTAAAACAATTAACATAGGTTTTAAGAAGTTTTTAGTTACAACAGGGGTAATCTTATCGACCCATCTTTCAATATATGACAGTATCCAAGTCATCAATAACGCAGGGATGACAGTGTAAGTATACTTTACTGAGGTGATAGGGATACCCATGAAATCAACTTCAGTACCCTTTGCTGCTTGAGCCATGAGATCAACAAAATTAGGATGTACCAGTACGCCTGCAATACCTATGGCAAGTGACATGTTAGTTTTAAATTTGATCGATGCGGATGCTGCAACCATGATAGGGAGAAAGAAAAAAGCGCCGTCACCAATGGTATTTAAGATAATCATGCTTGGGTCTTTTGCATCATATAGCTTAAACATAATAAGTACCATGGCAAGTAATTTGACCATAGATCCGCCAATAATTGCAGGAATTAAAGGAGACATCGTCCCTATTAGGGCATCTAATATGCCTGAACCGATAGATTTTAATGTGATTTTTCGCCTAACTGTTTCTGTTGATGCGGTTTTAGTACCGAGTTGTGTCATACACGCTTTATAAGCATCGGATACATCGTTGCCAATAATTACTTGGCATTGATTTTCGTTTTGAACAATCCCCATAACACCTTTGATGGCCTTAATTTGTTCTGCTTGTATTAAATTAGGATCAATCACGACAAATCGAAGCCTTGTCATACAATGGGTTAATGCTTCGATATTCGATGGGCCGCCTATTTTATCTATTATTGTTTTCGCGAGAGATTTAAAATCTTTAGACATGATGCATACTCCTATATTGGACTTTATATATTATGTTACTGATAACATGTTACCAGTAATTTTAAACCTTAAAAGATTCAATTCTAAGCATGATTAAAAATTGAGACATGAGTCAAACTTTTAAGTGTTTATAGCGCATATTTGTATTGTAATGCTGTTTTGCATGAACTAAGTGATTAAATAAACTAAAATGGCTATCAGAACTTTACTTATATAAGTATTCCAAAGAAGGCAGGTTTGATAAATATATAATAAGATAGCGTGTATGTACGTGACTGCTGTGGATGTGTTATTTTGAATCGATTTTTTGAGTTAGGGACTTAATTATAGAAGACGGAGAGTTAGCCAAAATACATGATTTGAATTTAAATTGGGTTAATTGTTTTAAAATAACCCTTAACAACAAAATGCTACTAAGGGTTGATAGGTTTTAATCAGTTGTTTTTAATAATGCTACTGATTGATAAGGCTGTAGTAATAGAGTATTTGATTGGTCATTCACTGATAAATCAGGATAATTATTAGTGATTATTTTCCAACTGGAAAAATCAATTAATTGTGTCAATAGTTCATTTAAATCAACTGTTATTTCAGTACTAAAAAAATTATTTAACACAATTAACGTTTGTGTTTTTTGCCCTTGAGTCCAATCTCGTTGGTACGCAAAAATTGAATCATGTTCAAACATAAGTGGCTTGATAGCCCCTTCTGCAATCACAGGATAAGTTTTTCTAAGTTTTATCAATGTTTGGTAATGATAAAAGATTGAATCCTTATCTTGTAGATTAGCTTCGACATTAATAAACTTAGCCTCATTAGGAATATCAATCCAAGGTTGTTGTGTCGAAAATCCTGAGAATAGTGAATTATCCCATACGATTGGTGTTCTCGCATTATCCCGTGAACGGGCGCCGAGTACTGCCAAAATATCGCTCTCAGATCGTCCTTGTTGTTTTAAAATATCAAAATAATTTAAACTTTCTACATCACGGTAATAACTGATGTCATCAAAATAAGCATTGCCCATCCCAATTTCTTCACCTTGATAAATATAGGGTGTTCCTCTCATCAAATGTAACGTGGTGGCTAACATTTTTGCTGATTGCTTTCTATACTCTTTGTCATTACCGAACCTTGAGACGACTCTTGGTTGATCATGGTTACACCAAAATAAAGCCATCCAAGCATTAGCGTGTTGCATGCCAAGTTGCCATTCAAATAAAATGGACTTGAGTAATTTGAAATCAAGATCAGCAAGTATCCATTTATTGTTATTCGCATAATCGACTTTAAGGTGGTGGAAGTTAAATACCATAGAGAGTTGGTCTTGAGAGCTATTTGCATATTGGACACATTTCTCTAATGTGGTAGAGGACATCTCTCCAACAGTAAGTGCATTCGGGTTTTTACCAAAAGAGTTCAGATTTAATTCACGTAAATACTCGCTGACTTTGGGTCCATCGGTATAAAAACGTCTGCCATCGCCGATATCATCGTTTTCGAATGTTTCTGGCTTAGAAATCAGATTGATCACATCAAATCTAAATCCATTTACGCCTTTTTGTTGCCAAAAATTGACAATGTTCGCCATTTCTTGTCGTACAGACGTTTGATTCCAATTTAAATCAGCCTGAGTGACATCAAAAAGATGTAAATAGTAAAGATTAAGGTCTGGTACAAACTCCCATGCACTTCCACCAAATTTGGAATGCCAGTTTGACGGGGCGCTGCCATCTTTATTTGGAGGAAGAAATAGATAATAATTTTGGTAGTCTTTATCCCCATTAATTGCTTTTTGAAACCACTCATGTTCAGTGGATGTATGATTAAACACCATATCTAGCATGATATCGATACCGCGAGTTTTTGCTTCAATGCACAGCAGTTCAAAGTCATCCATCGTGCCGAAATCGGGGTCTATTTTATAATAATCTGATACATCATATCCATTATCTCTTTGGGGAGATTCAAAGCAGGCATTAAGCCAAATACAATCAATACCGAGTGTAGCGAGATAATCTAATTTACTGATAATTCCTTGAAAATCACCAATACCATCACCATTACTATCACAAAATGATTTTGGATAAATTTGATAAATTACTTTTTGACTATACGATCGATTCATTAATATATCCTATTAAAGTGTAGGGTTGATTCAATTAAGTTATATAACATTTAAAGGTACTTGTGATTAACTTACCTGCACATTTTTAAAATGACGACTACGCTTAGAAGCTAATAAGGTTAAAGTAAATGGCACAATAACTGCAACGAGCATAGCTACAAAAAACATAGGTATATGCAAAGTTTGTATCGCTAAAAATCCAGGAATGCCACCTACACCAATTGAGTTAGCCATTACGCCTGAACCAACTGAAATGACTGCCGCAATTGCTGAGCCTATCATGGCACATATAAACGGAAACCCATATTTAAGATTTACCCCAAACATGGCAGGTTCAGTCACACCTAAATAACAAGAAATGGCAGAGGGTATGGCAATTTGCTTGGCTTTTTCATCTTTACGCTGGATATAAATCATAGCTAGGACTGCTGAGCCTTGCGCTATGTTAGATAATGCGATCATTGGCCAAAGATTCGTTCCGCCAAATTGACTCATAAGTTGAAGATCGATGGCATTTGTCATGTGGTGGAGCCCAGTGATAACGAGAGGAGCATATAAAAAACCAAATAAGGCTGCAAATAACCATCCAAATGAAGAAGTTAATCCAGAATTCACAACAGATGAAATAAAATCACCAATAGTCCAACCAATTGGCCCTAAGACAACATGCGCAATGATGACAGTAGGTAGGAGCGTTAAAAATGGCACAATAACAATACGCACGACCTCAGGAATGATTCGTGTGAAAAAACGCTCTAAATACACGAGTACAAAACCGGCTAAGATCGCCGGAATGACCTGCGCTTGGTAGCCAATCATTGGAATACTAGCAAATCCAAAATTCCATTGAGGGATATTTTCAGCGGCGGTTTGTGCAACTGAATAAGCATTAAGTAATTGAGGTGAAACCAAGGTAATCCCAAGGATGATACCGAGTATTTGTGTGGTGCCCATTTTTCGGGTAATTGACCACGTTATACCAACAGGTAGAAAGTGAAATATGGCCTCGCCGATTAACCATAAAAAATGATTGACCCCAGCCCAAAATTGACTGGTTTTAACAAGAGGTTCATTACCGAAAAAACCAATATCACCAATCACATTTCGAAACCCTAGAATTAATCCACCGCAAATGATAGCAGGGATGAGAGGTGCAAAAATTTCTGCAATATTGGACATAATTTTTTGTATCACAGTTTGATTTGATTTTGCACTTTGAGTTAATGTGGATTTATCCACACCTTCAATTCCTGTGAATACAACAAACTGTTTATAAAAGGCCGCAACGTCATTACCAATGATTACCTGAAATTGACCTGATTGTGTGAAAGTCCCTTTGACACTATTAAGCTTGCTTATAGCTTCAATGTCTGCAAGTTCAGGATTAACTAATACAAATCTTAATCTTGTCATACAGTGAGTTAAAGCATTGATGTTTTCTTTACCACCGATTAAGCGTGTAAGCTCTGCTACTTCTTCTTGATATTTACTCATTAAGTTACTCCTCATTTGCATTTTTAACCTGTACGTATAGGTATTATGGAGGCAATTGCTGAAGCAACAAGTAAAAAGGTTAAAAAATGTGAGCGAGATCATGAAATAAAAAAACTCCCCTATGCTATGTGTATTTCTGATATTCATGAATTTTATTATTAGAATAAATACCCTAATTCACTTATATGTAAATATATAACTTAGGCTAATTTTCTGCTTCATTTCTATCAATCGATAGCTGTTTTTCCGTTTATTATAATAAATCATTTATCATTATTTAGAGTTACCTCATTATGGCACTCCATCAAGTGAAGAGGATTTTTTTCCTTGAGTACAGCTTCGGAAAGCTCTTCAAATAATTAATTAATTCTATTTATATTGCCTGCGTCACAAAATTAGATCATGGTTAGTGACATTATTCGGAATTTAAATGATAATTATTCCGTAATTCGGAACTTTGTTTTTTTATACGCAGGAGTGAAATATGCCAATCATCAAAATTAACGATCTTAAACAAGCTTACTTGAACGCACTATTAAAGCGAAATATGGAAGAAAGTGCAGCAAATCGATTGGCGGATGCATTTGTTGAAATGGCAAATGAAGGAATTTATTCCCATGGTATTAATCGGTTTCCTGTATTTATCTCTCAGGTGGATAAGGGTGATATTCAACTTAATGCAAAGCCCGAATGCGTTAATTCATTTGGAGCATTAGAACAATGGGATTGTCATTTCGGACCAGGGGTATTAAATGGGCTATTGTGCGCACAAAGGGCGATGGATATAGCAAAACAATTTGGGATTGGCATGGTAGGAATGAAAAATTCTAATCATTGGATGCGAGGGGGCACCTATGTGCTAAAAATGGCTCGTCAAGGTTTTGCAGGCATCGCATCGACTAATTCAATGGCTGTGATGCCTGCATGGGGAGGGAAAGATCATCGGATCGGTTCTAATCCACTCGTTATGGCAATTGCTGGCGATCCACCTGTTCTGGTTGATTGCTCCATGAGTCAATTTTCTTATGGGCAACTTCAAAATCATGTTTTGAATAATAAAACTTTGCCTGTAGTAGGTGGTTATGATAGCGAAGGTAATTTAACTCAAGATCCTCATGAATTATGGAAAACCAAACGATTACTTCCAATGGGGTTTTGGAAAGGTTCATCGATGTCAATTGTACTAGATATGATGCTAACTGCTATTTCAGGTGGAAATTCTGTTCCTGCATTAACAGAGGATAGAAAAGGTGAGTTTGGTGTATCTCAGTTTTTAATTGCGATTGATTTGAGTAAAACAATGGAGGCAACACAGTTTTCCTCTGAAATGGCAAGAATCAGAGAGTATGTACTAGCATCAGAACTAGCTGAAACAGGCCAGCTATCAATCGCAGGATCTAATATTGATAATTATATCAAGTTACACCAAGAACAAGGTGGAATTCATATTCATGATGAGATATGGCAACAAATAATATCGCTTTAAATCAGAATAGGGGACGGCTATGAATCATGTGCTGAATAAATTTTGGGCAAGTATACACTTTGTTATTTTTAGTTTGATGTTCTTCATGATGGTTATTGTATTTGCAAACGTTGTGATGCGGTATGGATTATCATCTGGTATTCGAGTTTCTGCTGAATTATCTAGATTAGGATTAGTTTGGGTCGTCATGTTAGGTACAGCGATTGTTGTGAAGCAAGAAACTCACCTAGCAGTAACAGAATTTTCGGAAAGATTTTTTCCAAAATTAGTACCTATATTAAAACGATTGAATTATCTGATTATTCTTGGGTTGATGATGTTATTTATGATAGGCACATATAATCAAACACTTGCAAATTGGGGAGATATTTCTCAACTAACTGGTTTACCATCTGGTTTATTTTACTTATCAGGTTTTATTTCATCTATTTTGATAGGTTTAATCGCACTTGTTCGAGTCATTAATCCAGCCTTTATGCTTGATAATGCAGAGGAGCAATAATATGACGCTAACAATTTTTTTGGCGGTACTGATAGGATCTATTTTACTCAGGCTACCTGTGGCATTTGCGTTGCTGCTTTCATCCATTGCGCTTATGATTCATTTGGATATGTTCAGTGCCGATATTCTTACGCAATCGCTTATCAATGGCGTGGATAATTCAACCTTGCTTGCCATTCCTTTTTTTCTTGTCGCAGGAGAGGTGATGGCCTCTGGTGGGCTCTCTCAAAGAATCGTACGCTTAGCTTCTGCTCATTTCGGTCATTTTAAAGGTGGTTTAGGGTATGTAGCTATTTTTACTTCAGTGTTACTTGCTGGACTATCGGGTTCTGCTGTTGCTGATGCAGCAGCACTAGTGAGTATTTTATATCCGATGATGAAAGGTGCAAAATATCCAGAGGCACCATCAATGGGATTATTAGCATCAGGCGGTATCATAGCTCCTGTAATCCCACCTTCTATTCCACTGATATTGGTGGGTGTTGCAGGTGGAATTTCAATAAAAAATTTATTTTTAGGCGGAATTGTACCAGGCTTATTAATGGGATTAACGCTCATTATTGTTTGGCGTTTGATTGTTGCAAAAGGGACAGTTGAAACGCAACCAAAAGCAACAAAACTTGAAAAAAGAGCTGCATTGAAAGATGGTATTTGGGCATTGTTTTTGCCATTAATTATTATTGTCGGTATTCGTTTTGGGGTGTTTACACCAACAGAAGCTGCAGTCGTTGCTGCTGTATATGCGATAACGATATCTACATTTGTGTATAAGGAATTAACTTGGAAACGTTTTTATCATATTTTGTTAGGTGCAGGTAAAGCTACTGCAATGGTAATGTTCCTTGTGGGTTCAGCGATGGTTGCAGCATGGCTAATTACCGTCGCCCAACTACCACAGCAGTTATCTGAATTACTCAATCCATTAATTGACAGTCCAAGAGCGTTAATGGCAGTTATTATGCTATTAGTGTTATTAATCGGAATGGTGATGGATCTTAGTCCAACCATACTGATTCTTGTACCGTTATTAATGCCAGTTGTTAAGCTTGCGGGTATCGATCCTACCTATTTTGGTTTGATGTTTGTGATTAACTGTTCAATAGGATTATTAACACCTCCTGTCGGAACAGTATTAAATGTAGTGTGTGGGGTTGCTAAAGTTCAGATATCGACAGCAGTAAAAGGTGTATTGCCTTTTATTGCTGCCTATATTTTATTATTGGGAATATTTGTTATCTTTCCAAGTATTATCACTGTTCCATTAGCGATAATGATTGGATAACTTCATTTCGGAGATATGATATGAAAAAAATTGTGATGGGACTTACTTTAACCGCAAGTTTAATGATTGTCATGACTGCGTCAGCTGAAACAGTCATTAAACTTGCTCATGCTGCTCCAGAAACAGACTTACAACAAAATTTATCTTTATTTTTTAAGAAAGAAGTTGAAAGTCGTAGTAATGGGAGCTTAAAAGTTAATATCTATCCTCAAGGGCAGCTTGGTAATGACAAACAAATGATTGATGGTGCACGATCAGGCATTATTGATATCAGTATGGTGGGGTTAAATAATTACAGTGGTTTTTTACCCGAAGCCACAGTTTTTGAACTGCCATTTATGTTTACCTCACGAGAGGATGCTTATAAGGCATTAGATGGAGAGGCTGGCACTTTTTTACTTGAAAAAATGGAAGGAATAGGATTAAAGGGGTTGGGGTATCCTGAAAATGGCTTTAGAAATATCACGAATAATAAACATCCAATCAAAAATCCAGAGGATTTAAATGGATTGCAGATGAGAGTCAATAATTCTAAAGCCTTAAATGATATGTTCAATATGCTAGGCGCAAATCCGCAACAAATACCTGTTGCTGAGCTATACACAGCGCTTGAAACAGGTGTTGTAGACTCACAAGACCACCCTATTGGTGTAACTTATTCCTTTAGGTTTAATGAAGTGCAAAAGTATTTAAGTCTAACGCAGCATGCTTACTCTCCACTTGTACTGACCTTTAATATGAAAAAATTTGATGCCTTAACTTCCGAAGAACAAGACATTATTCGCGAAGTGGCTAAAGAGGCAGTCGCGTTGCAGAGAAATTTAAGTAAAGACAAAGAAGAACAAATGATATCTGAATTAGAAAGCGGTGGCATGAGTGTTAATCGTGATGTGAATAGTCAGGCATTCCAAGAAGCAGTTAAACCTGTTTGGGATAATTACATCAAAGAGTATGGCGATGATTTTATCAAGAAAATACAAGCAACAAAATAGCCTTATCTGATGGAGATAAGACACTAACACGTTCAAATTGATGGTGTTGCGTGTTGGTGTCTATATTTGATGGTGATCATAGGAGACATTATGTATAAAAAGCTCAAACAAAATGTATTGGAGGCGAATCTTTTATTGCCAAAGCATGGTTTAGTCACTTTTACATGGGGGAATGTATCTGAAATAGATCGCAACTTAGGTGCTATCGCGATAAAACCTTCAGGTGTTTCTTATGAGACAATGCAGTTAGATGATATTGTTGTGCTTGATCTTGACGGTAATGTCATTGAAGGAAAATTAAATCCCTCTAGTGATACTCCTACACATATCGAATTGTATAAAGCATTTAACAATATTCATGGTATCGTTCATACTCACTCAAGATATGCCACGATTTGGGCTCAATCAGGGTGTAATATACCGGCATTAGGCACGACGCATGCGGATTATTTTTATGGCGATATTCCCTGCACTCGAGCGTTAACAGATGCAGAGATACGTCATGAATATGAAAAAAATACAGGTAAGGTGATTATCTCGTTATTTCAAGAGAAAAAAATTGATCCTCAGGCGATGCCTGGTGTCATCTTGACTTCGCATGCGCCTTTTACATGGGGTAAAAATGCCCTAGATGCTGTCCATAATGCTGTTGTCTTAGAAGAGATAGCATTAATGGCGATACATACCCTAGCGATTAATCCAAGAATGGCAATCGATAAGGCATTATTAGATAAGCATTACACGAGAAAGCATGGCGCAAATGCTTATTATGGTCAGAAATAGGGGGACGCATGTTAAATGCATTAGCACTTGATTTGGATGGTACCGTACTTAATAGCCATCATCAGATATCAGCCTACCTTAAAAAAACGGTTACAGAGATAGCAAAAAAATATCCCGTTTTTATTGTGACAGGACGTCACCACGCTGCGGCAAGACCCTATCATCAGCAACTTGGATTAACCACACCCATTATTTGCTGTAATGGCACCTATGCTTACAACTATGCTAAAGATGAAGCCTTTCTTGCAAACCCCATCAATCGTGAACATGCATTGATGTTATATGAACATTTAATCTCGCATGCACTAAAGACGGTGGTTTATACACGTGACTATATGGCATTTGATAATAAAAACCCGCCAGACTATATCCAATCATTGATAGCATGGGCCGCAACAAATGCACAAGAATATGACATTATCCGAGGATTGGATGATTTGAGACAGGAGATTTTAAATCATGCATATATATGGAAAATGGTGGTGGAAGGGGATGGTGTAGAAGCAATTATGCAAGATTCAGATATCAATCAGTATTTTGTCTGCGAACAATCTTGGCATAATCGATTTGATATTTCAGCGATAGGTAATACTAAAGGTAGTGCATTGGTTAAGTTATTAGCTGAATTAGATTTATCTGACAAGAAAGTGGTCGCTGTGGGTGATAACTATAATGATATTTCAATGTTTAAGGTGGCTGAACATAGTATTGCGATGGCCAATGCTGCTGCTAACGTCAAAGCGCATTCAATCAGTGTGACTGAAAAATCAAATGATGATGACAACAGTTTAGCCGATACCTTAGCCAGCCTTTTCCTTTCGGGGGCAAAATGATCATAGGACAATTAGGCACATTAGATGCCTCTAAATTGCAGGCAATCTATCCCGAGATAGTGAATAAAATTATTCACTATCTCTTAAGTCTAGAGTTAACCCATTTACCAAATGGGCGCCATAGTCTCCCATTTGTTGAAGCTGAAAAAGGGTGGATACAAGTCTTAACTTATCAAACGCAACCGCTTGCCACGCTTCAGCCAGAAAAGCATGATTTCTATTCCGATCTACAGCTTATTATATCGGGAAGTGAAACAATGGGATTTTCGTTTTTAGATGATAAAGCGATTTTTTCGGGTGAATATCAGCAGCATCGAGACATTCAATATTTTGAATTGCATTCGGTGAATTTAAATTTCATCAACATGCATCCACTTGATTTTTGTCTATTCACACCGAATGTGATTCATATAACAAATATAGACATTCCCCTTCAAAGCCATGAAGTTAAAAAATTAGTCGTCAAAATTCACAATGATTTATTAGGGATTTAAAGTATGAATTACTATATTGGCATAGATTCAGGAGGCACCTTTCTTAAGGCTGCGCTTTATTCCGCAGATGGCGTGCAGCATGCGATTGCAAAAAAAGCGGTACACAATATCTATGAACAGCCAGGGTGGGTGGAACGTGATCTCACGGACTATTGGCATGATTTTGTCTCAGTGATTAAAGACTTATTACAGCAATTTAAGGGGAATGTCCTTGACATTAAAGGGCTCAGCATCTCAGCGCAGGGCAAAGGTGTCTATTTATTAGATAAGCAAGGGCACCCATTAGGTCATGGCATTACTTCTGCAGATGGGCGTTCTATTCAGATTGTTAAAACATGGTTATCAGCAGGGCTAAATAAAAAAATTTATCCTGTAACAAAGCAAACATTGTGGACGGGTCATCCAGTTTCAATTTTGCGATGGTTGAAAGAGCACCAACCTGAACGATATGAAAAAATTGGGGCAGTGTTAATGTCCCACGATTATTTGCGCTATTGCTTAACTGGTGATATCAGTGCTGAACTGACAAATATCTCTGAGAGTAATTTTTTTAATCATCATACTGGCGGATATGACAGCGGGCTACTAGCTGAATTTGGTATCCCAGAAATTGAGCCCGCTTTGGCTAAAATTATTCAGCCAACACAGCTGGCTGGCTATATCCATCAAGCCGCATCTGAACAAACCGGGCTACCACTGAATTTAGCTGTCTATGGCGGGCTTTTCGATGTTGTTTCTACTGCAATGTGTTCAGGGATTGATGAATCGAATCAGGCGATTAACTATGTTATGGGCACGTGGTCTGTCACATCTGCTATAGTTCATCAGATTAAGCCCTCTGATTATCCTTATGTTTATGGATATTATCTTTATCAAGATCAGTATATTTTGCATGAAGCAAGTCCGACCTCCGCCAGTAATTATGAATGGTTTGCTCCCTATTTAAGCGAAGACGGTGAATTAAATCATGACCTTAATGCCGAGCAAGTCGCGCAATTGCCAAAAGCTAATAGCTCACTCTATTTTATTCCTTTTATATATGGTTCAAATGAAGGGTTAGGGATTAAGGGTGGATTTTATGGATTACAAGCTCATCATCAGCGTGGGCATCTGATTCAGGCGATATGGGAAGGTATCTTATTTTGCCATTATGTGCATTTAGAGCGAGTCAGCGCAATTTATCACAATGCTAAGCAGTTAAGAGTGACAGGCGCTGCGGCCAAAAATAGCGTATGGATGCAAATGCTCGCTGATTTAACACAGATGGTGGTCATACCCACCACAATTGAAGAACCAGGTGCATTAGGTGCAGCTTTAATCAGTATGTTAGGCAGTGGTGAAATTACACATATTGATGATATCAATGCCACATTAGTGAGTGATAATCGTGTGTTTTATCCTGACGCACAATTAGCGGATGTCTATTATCAGAAATATTTACGTTATCGTAAATTAGTCGGATTATTAAAACAATTTGAAGACAGTGTGGAGTAAATAACATGAGTAATCAACCTAAATTGCAAGTTGCTTTAGATATGCATGATTTAGAAGAGGCCCTTAGTAAGGCTCAAGCAATTGCCGATTACGTCGATATCATCGAGATAGGGACAATTCTCGCATTTTCAGAGGGTATTGCTGCTGTTAAGGCCATTAGCGCCCAATTTACGGATAAAATTATTGTGTGTGATATGAAAATTACAGATGCTAGCGCTATTTTGACTAAAATGGCATTTGAAGCCGGTGCAAATTGGGTGACAGTAAGCGCAGCTGCTCATATCGAAACAATCCGTACAGCAAAAAGTATTGCAGATAAATACCAAGGACAAATACAAATTGAGCTTTATGGGCATTGGACCGAAGATGATGTGAAAGCGTGGGTGCATGCTGGTATTGAGCACGCCATCTTACATTTACCTCGAGATGCTGAACTTGCAGGAGTAAGTTGGAACGAATCGCATTTATCAGTTATTGATATGTTGGTAAAACATGGCTTAAAAGTGTCTGTCACTGGGGGGATAAAATATGATACGATAGATAAGTTTAATGGGTTAAAAGTGGAAGCATTTATTGTTGGACGTGCATTTACGGAAGATAATGGATTGCAAAACGCACAAGCGTTTTTAAATAAAATAAAGCATGCATGGACTTAATATGAGCGAACAAATTAAATCGCTAAGTAAGGCATTAATTGTATTAGAGTATTTGGCAAATTATCCAGATGGTTTATCATTACATCAGCTTTCACAAGAATTGGGAATGACTAAACCCACCTTACATAGAATTTTGTCGACGTTTGAGGAGACCGGGTATGTGAGTCAGCTTAATCCTAGTCGCGATTACCAACTGACAATGAAATTACTCCATATTGGCCATAGCGCATTAAATTCTAATGTATTAGGTCTAATTAAACCCTACCTCTTTAATTTGCTCAATGAGACACAAGAGACCATTAATTTTCTCACCTTTAATGCCGATTCAATTATTTTTAAAGAGAAGTTAGAACCCATAAATGCAGCGTTTCGTACGCGAACATATGTTGGGTTGCATCTGCCGATGTACTGTTCTGCGGCCGGAAAGTGTTATTTAGCGTATTCATCAAAACGGGTCAGAGATGACTATTGGCAACGCAATGCCAGCGCCATGGTTGCACTGACTGAAAATACGATTTTAGATCAGACGAAATTTTTTAATGAACTAGAGAAAATTAAAAAACAGGGATATGCGTTAGATGATGAAGAAAATGAAGCGGGTATCTCCTGTATTGCAAAGCCTATTTTAAATAAACAAGGTATGCCAATTTATGCCATTAGCATATCAACCTTGACGCCAAGAATGAAACAATATGGCTATGATAAATTAGCAGATAAAATCAATCAGGCAGTCATTAACATTCAAGAGAAATTTAATTTCAAGTAGGAGTTTAAATGGAGCAGATTAAAAATAAATTAGGTATTTATGAAAAGGCGATGCCAGCAACCCTCACCTGGCGTGAACGTTTTGCTACGGCTAAATCGTTAGGATTTGATTTTTTCGAAATTTCTATTGATGAGACAGACGAAAGAAGAGCACGTTTAGATTGGTCACATGCTGAAATAAAAGAAATTATTGACCTAATTCATGAATTTGAGATGCCGATTCAATCAATGTGTTTGAGTGCACACAGAAAATTCCCTTATGGGTCAAGTGATCCTAGCGTGCGCTTAGAAGCGGATAACATCATGCAAAAAGCGCTGAAACTTGCACATGTATTAGGTATCAGAGTGATACAACTAGCAGGTTATGATGTTTATTATGAGCCTCAAACAGCAGAAAGTCATACGCGGTTTATTGAAGGGATGTATTTAGCATCTAAACAAGCAGAACAATTTGGAATTATGTTGGGGGTGGAAATTATGGATACTGCCTATCTTAATTCATTAAGTAAGTTTGAAATTTTAAAACAGAACATCCCATCACCATTTTTCATGGCTTATCCAGATGTAGGTAATATCTCAGGTTGGAATTACGATATTGCTACGGAACTTAAATTGAGTAAACATCATATTGTTCAAGTTCATTTAAAAGATACACTATTTGTCAAACCTGGATTTAAAGGTCAATTTAGGGATTTGGTGATTGGTGAGGGGCAAGTTGATTTTCCTGTTGTTTTTCAAGCATTAAAAGAGTGCAATTATGCAGCACCGCTCGTAATTGAGATGTGGGCATCAGACGAGAACTGGGAAAAGAATATTGTCACTGCAAAAAATAGGTTAAGAGAAATTGCAAGTGACAATGGATTTTATTTTTAATTCGTTGTAATTAAGAATTACTTCCAAATAAATACGAGTGCCAAGCCAATGCATGAAAGTAAACCAACTTGAACGGTAAAAAATCTAATCTCTGTGAGAATTTTACTGAGATTAGATTGAATTTTGATCTCACTAAGTGGATTAATGCGTGTATCTGAGTCTATCGTCATGTGTTTCATAGAGTGCCTTGATAAATAATAATGTGATCTTGATCATATTATTATACGTCCCAGCTTAGGTTTGTCAAATATGCAAGTTAATTAGTTAACGCGCTACTTATTACCATTCAACGGTGTATTAAATAATTAATATATGCTCAAATGCTTTTGATATAAAAAATTATTAAGATACGCAGCGCTACTTAGAACAATCTGATGAGTTAGCTAGTGCAATATTCTTAAAACGAGTCTCAAGCAATAATATGTAATTCAATACAAGAATAGCTATCATTCTAAATATTAATATCCTTGAGGCCGAAGCAATAAAGAGATAATGCAAGGATGCTTTGCTAATGAACAACGGCGAATCTACGAACCATTAATAATGCTAATAAATTGACTTAATATTATTGCTTATAAGTGGAGTCGAATGTAATCCCAGAATTTAATTTTTTTAGAATAAACCACTAATTATTAGGAGAGATGGGTGTGCGGCTTAAGCGTATTAATATTATAAATTTCAAAAGATTCTCTAATTTAACGATTGAGGATATACCGCAATCAGCGAAACTAGTTATTTTAACGGGCCCTAATGGATCAGGTAAAACATGTATTTTTGAGGCGTTTAATGCCTGGATGAGTTTGTATGGTTATAATCGCGGAATAACTCAGGAAGAGTATTGGTCCAAGTCTAGTGATATTTTTAACAAAAATGAGATTTGGGATAATTTTGACTTAAAAATAAAACTTGAGTGGTATAACAATCAAGATAGCCAAAATTTAATGGGCGATGTACCTAAGAAAAAATATTTTTACATCAGAACTGCATATAGGTTTGAACCTGATTTTACCCTGCAGTCTTTAAAGAAAGTCAATAATGTGCTTGAGAATCTTAACCGTCCTAATCTTCTAATCTCTACGGATACACGTGTTTCTGATAATTATTTAAGGCTTGCTGCGAGTGGACTATCACGTGTATGGTCTAATGATGAAACTGAAAGAGCATTAAGTGTTGGAGAATTGCAAAAACAGTTAATAGGAGAGATTAAACAATCAGTAGAAAATGTATTTGATGATCTAAAGTTTGAAGGGTTAGGTAATGTTTTAGAATCTGGCACATTTAGATTTACTAAAGGAGATTCTAAGAATTTTCATTATAAAAATTTATCGGGTGGTGAGAAAGCAGCCTTTGATTTATTGCTTGATTTTATTGTGAAAAAAACTGCTTTTGATAATACAGTTTATTGCATTGATGAGCCAGAGCTGCATATGCATACTCGTTTACAGTCTAAGCTTCTAGATGAGGTATTCCGTCTATTGCCCGATAATTGCCAATTATGGATTTCTACTCATTCAATTGGCATGGTACGTAAAGCGACAGAACTGAACAAAACAAATCCTGGAGAGGTGGCATTTATTGATTTTCATGAGAGGGATTTTGATCAAGACGCCATTTTGACCCCGACCCAGCCAAATCGGCTTTATTGTAAAAATATGTTCTCTACTGCGCTTGATGATTTAGCTGATTTGTTAGCACCAGAGTATCTGGTTTTTTGTGAGGGAAAAAAGCTAGGGGATACGACAGGAAGTAAACCAAGTTTTGATGTGGGAGTGTATAAAGTTATTTTTTCTCAACGATATCCTAATGCCGAGTTTGTGCCATTAGGGGGTACAGGTGAAGTTAAACAGAATAGTGAGTTAATTATTACGCTATTAAGCAAGATTACCCCTAATGTCAAGTGTTGGTCTATTTATGACAGAGATGATCGTGCTCCTCATGAAATTGAAGAACTTAAAACCAACCAAGTATATGTATTAGACAGAAGAGATATCGAAAGTTATTTATGGGATGATGAGGTTTTGGATAAATTATGTATGAAGTATGGTAAACCAGAAAGCATAGCTTCAGTATTAGCCCAAAAGGCACTGCTTATTTCTGAACTCAAAATTAAAAATAAACCAGCAGATGATATCAAGGCTATTAGTGGTAAATTATATGATTTTTGTAAGAATGAATTAAGTCTAACGGGGCGGGGTCAGAATGCCGAAGCTTTTGCCACAGACACGTTAGCTAAGTTAATTACCCCTGATTTACAGATTTACCAGGAACTTGAAAGAGCGGTTATGGCGCCTTTACTCGTGAAAGAATAAATCAAACTAAAATCCCTAATTTATCGAAGTCGACTTGTAATTAGATTTAGATATCATTATTGGCTGGGTATATGGTTGCTATCCATCAATTAAGATGTTGACTCATCTCCACATCTTAATTGATTAACTATTTAGATGATATTGCTATTATGCGTTCATATTTATAAAAATGAGCGATAAGGCAGCTCTGGCTCATCAATGAAAATATCCTTGAATCCACGAAAATGTTGATAATGACGTTTATCTTTATCAATTGGGTAAGTGTATTTACCACCAACTTGCCAGAAGAAAGGTGAGAATTGATAATCGAGTCTATTTTTTTTCATATCCCACAAAACTTCAATTTCTCGCGTATCAGCTTGAAAATTAGACCAGATATCGTGATGAAATGGGATAACAATCTTAGTATTAAGCGATTCCGCAGCCCTTAGAATATCAGATGATGTCATTTTATCTGTAACACCACGCGGGTTTTCGCCATAGGAGAGCAGGGCTACATCAATGTGATGATCATTACCATGTTTCGCATAATAATTTGAGTAGTGTGAATCCCCTGAATGATATAGGTTACCGCCAGATGTTTTAAGTAGGTAATTAACCGCTCTTTGATCCATACCATCTAAAATGGATTTATCTGTTGAGGATGTACCCGCAGGCAATGTGACTAATGAGGTTCTATCAAATGAATCTAGTACAGTAATAGTGATATCCTCGATTGTTATTTCATCCCCTACTTTCGCAACAATACACCGATCTTCAGGTGCGCCCCATTTCATCCACAAATTGACACATGCTTGAGGTCCGATGAATTTTACACTTGATGGGCAATTCTGAAGTACTGCAGCAGCGACATTCACATCAATATGATCAGCATGATCGTGTGTAGCAAGTACAGCGTTGATTTCTTTGATGCCAAAGGGATCTAGCACAAAAGGAGTAGTTCTGAGGTTTGGTTGTAGCGCTCTTACTCCCCCCATTCTCATCATTTGATGCTGTTTATTCATCAGCTGATTTTTTTGTGTGCGTTTGCCTGTGCCACACCAGAAATCAATACACAGATTAGTATTATTTTCGGATTTGAGCCATATTCCTGTACAGCCTAACCACCACATTGAAAATGTATTCGGCGCAACGACTGTATTGGTAATTTCTTCATTGAGCCATGTCCCCCATTCAGGAAAAGTTTCTAATATCCATGATTCTCTCGTGATCTCATTTACTCTACTCATAATGACTCCTTGAAAATAAAAGTTAAACTAAGATGACTTCTACACCTGATTTTTTTATCATTTCAATTGCTTGAGGATTAGCCTCTTTGCCTGTAATAACAAAATCGATAGTATCTAATGGGCAAAATAACATGCCAGAGTCGACATTCATGGCAATTTTAGAACTATCAACAACAACGACTATTTTGTCTACATTTTTGATGATCTGTTGTTCGGAAAGCGCGGTTAATATTTCTGTCTTATACAGCCCATTTGGCGTTAATGTTTTCCCACTAGTAAACATCCATTTTGCAGCATAAATATCATTCATCATGCCGAGAGGATTTAAAATAACATTCTGATTTTTATTATATTGCCCACCCATGATGATGACATTTTCATGGTCATGCTCAATTAAATAACACGCAAGTGGGAAGTAGTTAGTAATTATAGAAACTTTTTTATTGCATAACTCGCGACCTAATAAGAATGCAGTTGAACCGCAGTTGATAATGACATTTTCATATTCTTGACAGAAGGTTGCTGCACATTTAGCAATTTTTTCCTTTTCATTAAAGTTCATATCATTACTTAATGAGAGTGGCGCCCATTTTGGCTGATTTTCGGTTAATTTATTTCGTTCTATGCCATTTCGTACTTTTTTAATATGTCCTGCTTGTGCAAGTTTAGTGATATCTCTTCTTGCAGTAGCTGGTGAAATTGAAAAATGGTTCACGATATCAATTACTTTTAGTTGTCCTTTTTGATTGATGAGTTCTTTAATTGCATTTTGCCGAGATACTTCGTTCATGTGTAATTGCCTCTATTGGTTGTGGATATGACTCATCATTTTATCTCAGATTCCGTTAAAGCAAAGTGATTATCTTTTGTTGTTAATCTTATCGAGTTTTATTTAATCATGATTTGACTTTTAATGATTGTAAATGATTATTTTTGATTGTTAAGGTGAGGTTCATACATACATATGGAGGAATGTTATATCGTATACATATTGAATCAAAGAATATGCCTATCCCTTTCACACTATGAGGAATGAATAATGGAAATAATTTATTCGGTATTTTATATCTTTTTCAATCAAGTCATGACAAAGGCACCACTTTTACTTGGTTTAGTCTCTTTGCTCGGATTTATGTTGCTAAAAAAAGATGTCACCACGATTATTAAAGGCACAGTCAAAACAATAGTTGGTTTTATGTTGTTGCAAGCGGGTTCAGGAGTGCTTGTTTCTACATTTAAACCCGTCATTGAAAAATTGTCTGAATTTCATGGGATACAGGGCTCAATCATTGATACTTACGCATCAATGGTCGCCGTAGAGACCTCCATGGGAGATTTCTATTCATGGGTTGGTTATGCAGTATTAATCGCGCTTTCAATTAATATTACTTTGGTTTTATTAAGGCGATTTACTGGCATAAGAACGATCATGTTAACAGGCCACATAATGTTTCAGCAGGTAGGGTTAATTACACTATTCTACTTTTTATTTGGCTATAGCATGTGGGTGGCTATTCTTTATACTGCAATTTTGACTGCGCTGTATTGGGGAATTTTTTCAAATATGATGTTTAAGCCAACTCAAGCAGTCACAGGAGGTGCAGGGTTTTCTATTGGCCATCAACAGCAATTTGCATCATGGATAGCAGTTAAGGTCGCACATCGTTTAGGGGATAAAGATGATTCCGTCGATAAATTAAAACTACCTGGTTGGCTGCATATTTTTCATGACAGCATTACAGCGACTGCAATTATTATGACTGTATTTTTTGGGATTATTTTATTGTCCTTTGGGTTAACTAATTTGCAAACGATGGCTGGAAATACTCATTGGAGTATTTATATATTAGAAACAGGTCTGAAATTTGCTGTTGCTATCCAGATCATCGTTTCAGGTGTTAGGATGTTTGTTGCAGAACTATCAGAAGCTTTCAAAGGTATTTCAGAAAAACTCATCCCAAATGCCGTATTAGCAATTGATTGTGCTGCTATCTATGCATACTCTCCAAATGCAGTTGTGTTTGGCTTTATGTGGGGAGCATTAGGTCAGTTCTTGGCGATTGCGTTATTACTTATTTTTAAATCACCGATTGTGATTATTCCTGGCTTCATCCCGATGTTTTTTTCAAATGCAACAATAGGTGTGTTTGCTAATCATTTCGGTGGTTGGAAGGCAGTTATGAAGATTTGTTTTATTATGGGGATCATTGAAGTATTAGGATCTGCATGGGTTTTATGGATATTTGCTAATAACGGCACACCAATTGACGCGTGGATGGGGATGGCTGATTGGGCACTTTTATTCCCCCCAATTTTACAGGGCTTATCCATTTCGCATTTATTTATCTATGTGATTATTTTAGCAGCATGTATTTATATGTATTACGCATCTAAAGCGTTAAGAAAAGAAGAAATTATGTCAGTGAAAGCAGCGGATAATGATATCTCAGTTCGAAATCAAAAAGTAGTCAGTATTCTTGCCGTATGTGGTAGTGGCCAGGGTTCATCTATGATGATGAAAATGAAAATTGCCTCATATCTTGATAAAAAAGGGATTCAATACACAATCGACTCTTGTGCCGTGACTGATTATAGATCTAAATTATCAACAACAGATATTATTGTTGCTTCTAATCATCTTGTAAGAGAAATTCAAGGCGATGCAAATACATCTGTACTTGGTGTACAAAATATGTTGAATCCAAATTCATTTGGCGATGAGTTGATCAGTTTAATTCACCGATTTGATAAATAAAATGAGGGGCTATCATGAAATTTAAACAATCTTTAATAGAGAACGATTCAATTTTGCTGAATGCGAGCGCAGAGGATTGGCAATCAGCGATAAAATTAGGTACTGATATGTTAGAAAAAACAGGTGCAATCACGGCTAACTACTATCAAGCGATTATTAAGGCAGTTGATACTTTGGGTCCATATATTATTTTAGCCCCAAATCTAGCAATGCCTCATGCGAGACCTGAAGATGGCGTCAATTGTACCGCTTTTGCACTTGTTACACTAAAAACGCCAGTGTATTTTCCAAGTGAGGATGATCCAGTTGATGTATTGATTACCTTGGCTGGAAGTTCAAGTGATGAGCATATTGCAATATTACAAGAGGTGACACAGGTGTTAGATGATGAATCATCAGAGACAGGTATTAATTTAGATAGGATTCGCACCTGCAAAAATAAGTATGACATCTATCAGGTGATAGATGAATCGCTGAAATGATTTAGTCTATGGAATATGTAAAGTTTAAAGTATTTTAGTTATTATCACTATAAGAGGATATATAAAAATGAAACCGTTATTACAAATTGCATTAGATCAAATTGAACAAGACGACGCGCTAGAAGTAGCGAAATTAACGCATCAATTTGTAGATATTATTGAAGTCGGTACAATTCTAGCCTTCTCTAATGGTGTTCGTATTGTGAGAACCCTAAGAGACCTATACCCTACTCACACCCTTGTGTGTGATCTTAAAACAACAGATGGTGGGGCAATTTTATCTAAAATGGCATTTGAAGCAGGGACAGATTGGTTAACAGTTTCAGCAGCAGCCCATATTGCGACGATTAATGCCTGTAAGCTACAGGCAGATAAATATGGCGGAGAGCTTCAGATTGAAATATATGGTAATTGGACATTTGAAGAGGTAGCTGCATGGCGGAATTTAGGCATTACCCAATGTATTTATCATCGTTCAAGAGATGCAGAGCTTGCAGGTTTAGGGTGGCTTGATGCAGATATTGAAAAAATGAAAAAACTTTCTGATTATGGTATTGCTGTTTCTATCACAGGGGGAATTGTGTCTGAAGATATTCATTTATTTAAAGAGGTTAATGCAAAATGTTTTATTGTTGGTAGGGCATTAGCAACTCAAGGTGGAGATGGCGTTGCTAAAGCCATTAGGCAGGAAATTGATAAATATTGGTTGTAACAGCATGAATTTTAGTCTAGGTGAATAATGCAATTTATTTAGGTTATGTGATATCGCATTATTCACTATACCTTACCTATCATAGCGAGAAATCCTAATTTAAAACGATATTTCTTATGTTATATCATAATTTTGATACATGGCAGGAAAGTGATATGAGCATACGATACTTATTTGCTCAGACCTTCAAATAACTTATTGAATGAGCCTTTTTAGTCTCACTGTCTAGAATTTGAATATTATGATTGACTGTTGATGGATATAAACAAAATTTACTTTTTATATTCTAATAACTTTTTAAATTGAGTTATTTATTTTTTTGGATTTTGAATTCGATTGTTATTTACGGACATGAGAGAGGAAAATAAAGAAAAATGGATACTCCATTGCAACGTGCGAGATACAAATGGGTATGACGCTAGCACACAATATCTGGAATGAAAGATGTTACATCTTAGTGGTAATTTAACTTTTTGAATCATATTATTTAAATGGTTTTTTAGTGATTTATCGTGACGTGTAAAACGTAACTAAGTAACATTTCATTATATAGCATTGATTAATATAATAAATATTAGGGTTTGGTAATAAATTATGTGATTAGGTTCACAGATGAGTTATTTAACATTTGTATAAATAATTAATAACATTATCATAGAATGACAACGATAACATTTTTACGATGAATCTCGTTTTATCATGTTGTTTCATCAGAAAATGAAGTTTTCATTTACAAAAAGAGATATAGATATGGATCCAGTCAATCATTTAGATGTACTCAAAGAGAAAGTATTAAATGCTAATTTAGCGCTTCCAAAACTTGGGTTAGTTAAATTAACTTGGGGTAATGTGAGTCTTTGCGATAGAGAAAATAACCGGGTTATCATCAAACCGTCAGGGGTTGATTATGCTGTGATGACTGCACAAGATATGGTAGTTGTTGATCTGTCAACGGGGGAAGTTTTGGAGGGAGTAAAGAAACCCTCTTCTGATTTGCAAACACATCTCCACCTTTATCGTACGTTTTCAAAAATTAACTCAGTCATACATACACATTCAAAATTCGCGACAATATGGGCTCAAAGTGAAAAAGACCTACCTGCATTAGGCACAACCCATGCTGATTATTTCTTAGGTAATATACCTTGCACGCGTAGGATGACGGAAATCGAAGTCAAAACAGATTATGAATTGAATACTGGCAAAGTAATTTCAGAAATGCTTATCGAAAAAAATATTGATCCTATTGAAATGCAAGCTGTTTTAGTTGCTGCGCACGGGCCGTTTGTTTGGGGTGAGAGCTGTGAGAAAGCAGTGGAAAACGCTTTAGTGCTCGAAGAAATTGCAGAAATGGCTATTTACTCAAAAATGTTAACGCCAACATTGGGGGGTATGGATGAATATCTATTGCATAAGCACTATTTTAGAAAGCATGGTCAATTTAGTTATTATGGGCAAAATTAATCAAAACATCTTAATTATATAGGAGTTTCTATGAGTCAAAAAATGAAAGCAGTGGTATGTCATGGCCCACAAGATTACAAACTGGAAACCATCTCAATACCAAAATTATTTCCAGGAGATGTATTACTTAAAGTAAAAGGTTGCGGTATTTGTGCTGGCGATTGTAAATGTAAAGCCGGTGCAAAAATGTTTTGGGGTGATAATCCGTGGGTTAAACCACCTGTGGTACCTGGACATGAGTTTTATGGCACCGTTGAAGATTTAACACCTGAAGCACAAGAAAAATATCAAATTAAAAAAGGGGACAGAATAATAGCAGAGCAAATCGTCCCATGCTGGAATTGTCGCTATTGTAAATCGGGTAAATATTGGATGTGTGAGGTCCATAATATTTATGGATTCCAAAAGGATGTAGCAGATGGCGGTATGGCTGAATATATGCGTTTATCAAAAAATGCGATTATTCATAAAATTCCTGAAAGCTTAACTCATGAAGAAGCTGTATTTTTAGAACCAATGGCATGTGCAATTCATACTGTTAATAGAGGCGACATTCAATTAAATGATGTTGTAGTGATTGCAGGTGCAGGTCCACTTGGTTTAGGCATGGTTCAGGTAGCTAAACTAAAAACGCCTAAAAAATTGATTGTAATTGATGCGATACCGGAGCGTTTAGAATTAGCTAAAAAATTAGGTGCTGATATCACCATAAACCCTTTAGAAGAAGATGCTGAAAAAATAGTGAAATCTCTTACTGAAGGATATGGCTGTGATGTCTATATTGAAGCGACAGGTGCACCAGTAGGTGTTATCCAAGGGCTTAATATGATAAGAAAATTAGGTCGATTTGTAGAATTCAGTGTTTTTGGTTCAGAAACAACTGTGGATTGGTCAATTATTGGTGATAGAAAAGAATTAGATATCAGAGGTGCACATTTATCACCATACTGCTATGAAATTGCTATCGATTTATTTGAAAGAAAACTATTAACCGTCGAAGGCATTGTGACACATTCATATTCACTTGATCAATGGGAGGAGGCATTTGATATTGCAGCAACAACAGATTCAATAAAAGTTGTTATTACACCGTAGTAATTTTAGATGATAAAAAAATAGTTTTTATTATTAAACCAGAGAGTTTGTTAATTTTACATTTAATTTTAATCAGGAGTCTATATGGCTAATATTATTAAGAAAGTTGGTTTGACTGTTTCTGCTATTGCGCTTGGTGTTGCTTCATTTACTGCAAGTGCTAAAGATTTAGTGATTGGCATGTCATTTCAAGAATTAAATAATCCTTATTTTGTTGTGATGAAAGAAGCTTTGGAAGAAGCAGCTGGCACGATGAATGCGAAGGTTTATGTATCTGACGCTGCGCATGATGTTGCAAAACAGATTAATGACATTGAAGATATGCTTCAAAAAGATATCGACATTTTATTAATAAACCCAACTGATTCTGTAGGTGTTCAATCCGCTGTTGAATCTGCCAAAAATGTCGGTGTTACAGTAATTGCGATTGATGCTCAGGCACAAGGTCCAATTGATTCATTTGTTGGTTCTAAAAACTATGATGCAGGCTACCAATCAGGTCAGTTCTTAGCTAAATCAATTGGTGGTAAAGGTGAAGTTGCAATTTTAGATGGTATTCCAGTTGTTCCAATTTTAGAGCGTGTAAAAGGCTTTGAAGATGCAGTAAAAGAATTTCCTGAAATTAAAATTGTGACGAAACAAAATGGTAAACAAGAGCGCGATACTTCATTGTCTGTTACCGAAAATATGATTCAAGCTAATCCTAATTTAGTAGGTATCTTCAGCGTGAATGATACAGGTGCTTTAGGTGCATTAACAGCAATTGAGGCAAGTGGTCTTGATATTAAATTAGTGAGCGTAGATGGATTCCCAGAAGCGATTGATGCAATTTTAAAAGATGATTCTAAGTTTATTGCAACAGCGGCTCAATTTCCACGTGATCAAGTCAGAATTGGTCTTGGTGTTGGTTTAGCTAGGCATTGGGGAGCGAATGTAGCTAAAGAAACTCCTGTTGATATTAAATTAATCGAAAAATCAAATGCAGCAGGCTTTAGCTGGTAGAGTAAAGTATAAGTTGTGAAATAACAATGTTATTTCACAACTTGCATGGTGAATTAAGATTGCATTTATATGTATTGATTAGGGAGTCTTCAATGATACCACTATTACAATTAAAAAATATTAGAAAATCTTTTCCTGGCGTGAAAGCGCTTGATGGTGTCGATTTGACTCTTCAATCTGGAGAAATTCATGCATTGTTAGGTGAAAATGGTGCAGGGAAATCAACATTAATGAAAATATTAAGTGGGATCTACCAACCTGATGAAGGTGAGATTATTTTAAATGGTGATACCCAAAAATTTAAAAATTATAGAAATGCTATTAGTGCAGGTATTGGTATTATTTTCCAAGAGTTTTCATTAATTCCTTATTTAAATGCAACGGAGAATATTTTTTTAAATCGTGAGATTAAAAATAAATTTGGGTTTCTTGATAAAGCGGCAATGACTTATCAAGCTAAAAAATTATTTAAAGGTTTGGAAATTGATATCAATTTATCAGTACCAATAAGTCAATTAAGTGTCGCACAGCAGCAATTTGTGGAAATTGCAAAAGCACTATCATTAAATGCAAAAGTATTGATATTAGATGAACCAACCGCGACACTAACACCTGCAGAGGCAGAACATTTATTTCAAATCATGAATGATTTGAAACTGCAAGGTGTTGGTATGATTTTTATCTCTCATCACTTAGATGAGATTTTTGAAGTGTGCGATAAAATTACTGTATTAAGAGATGGCCAATATATTTCTACCACAAATGTAAAAGATACGAATGTAGATGAATTAGTTGCATTGATGGTTGGGCGAAAATTAGAACAAGCATTTCCTGAAAAATTAACTGTTCCGCATGATGCACCTACACTTATTGAGGCCAGTATTCAGCACAAAAAAGATGATCCGATAGATACATTTTCGGTAAAACAAGGTGAAATACTTGGGTTTGCAGGATTAGTGGGTTCTGGTAGAACAGAGCTTGCGCTAGCATTAATCGGTGCATCTAAATGTCACACCAAGTCGGTTAAATTACAGCATAAAAATATCAAAATTAAAAATCCTTCCGATGCACTTAATCATGGCATTGGCTTGTTACCTGAAAGTAGAAAAACTCAAGGATTAGTGCTGCCTTTTAGCATTGAAAGAAATATTACGCTTAATAAAAATGAAAAAAAATTAGGACTGCTGATTAATCATAAAAATGATTTGAAAATAGTGTTAGAACAAATAAAAAGTGTTGGTGTTAAAACGCCAAGTCACGAAACTGCAGTGAATACTTTAAGCGGTGGTAATCAACAAAAAGTGGTTATTGCAAGATGGCTACATAACCCGTGTAAGATTTTAATTTTTGATGAGCCTACACGTGGAATTGATGTTGGTGCAAAAGCTGAAATCTATGAAATTATGCAGCAGCTAGTGATAAAAGGTGTTTCAGTTATCATTATTTCTTCTGAATTACCTGAAATTTTAGGTTTATGTAACCGTGTGCTCGTGTTTAGATCTGGTCATATTGTTGCAGAACTAGCAGGGGAAAACATTAATTCACAAAATATTATGCTTGAAGCGACGGGAAATTAATTATGAATACATCGACTCAATCTTTAGAAAGCGTTAATCAAATTGAAAATGGTATTAAATCAAGATTTATTAAATATACAAAACAGCCTGCATTTTATCCATTTGTCGGTCTATTGATATTATTTATATTTATGTCTTTATTTAATGATTCATTTTTTACTAAAAATAATATTACTAATATATTAAGACAAGTCTCAATTAATGCCATCATCGCAGTTGGTATGACATTTGCGATCTTAAAAGGTGGGATTGACCTTTCTGTAGGCGCTGTTATGGCGCTTGCTGGTACTGTCACTGCAACGTTATTAGTTGCAGGTATTCCTATTCCGCTTGCAATTATTGCAGGTATTATTGTTGGCGCTCTTTTTGGATTTGCAAATGGTTTTTGTATTGCAATTGGTAAAATGCCACCGATTATTGTGACCTTTGCTACCATGGGGATAGCGAGAGGCTTCGCACTTCTTTATACAGGTGGATACCCAATATCAGGTTTGCCATCAGCATTTGATTTTCTCGGTAAAGGGGTACTTTTTGGTATACAAGTTCCGATTATTATTATGGCCATTGTGTTTATCATTGCTTATATGATACTAGTTCATCTCCCTTTTGGCCGTCATGTATATGCCATTGGTGGAAATGAAGAATCTGCCAGATTATCTGGTATTAAAGTGGTAAATGTTAAATTATGGGTCTACATTATTAGTGGTACATGTGCTGCGATTGCAGGAATTGTATTGACATCTAGATTAATGAGTGCACAGCCAAACTCTGGATTAGGGTTTGAGCTTGATGCGATTGCAGCGGTTGTGCTTGGTGGCGCTGCTATTTCTGGAGGGAAAGGAACGATTATTGGTACACTTGTTGGAGCTATTTTATTAGGCGTGCTCAGTAATGGGCTCAACTTAATGGATGTATCATCTTACCTACAAAATGTCATTAAAGGCTGTATTATTCTGTGTGCTATTTACCTAAGCTCGAATAAGAATGCTTAATTGAATTCTGTACGATGGTGTTGAGATTAACGGTTAAATTAAATGGAAATGACTATGGTTTATTTTATTGGTATCGATATTGGTGGCACGGTTGTCAAAGTAGGTTTGTATGACTTGCAAGGTAATGAAATTGGTGTGGAATCTATAAATGAGAATTTATTAACCCCACAGCAGGGCTATTGCGAAAGAGACATGAATCTCTTTTGGCAAAATATCTGCCAATTACTCAACACCTTGATATCCAATAAACAGATAACACCTAGTCAGATTAAAGGTATTAGTTTTAGTGCGCATGGAAAAGGGTTATATGCGATAGATAAAGCAGGTAACCCAGTACGTAATGGTATTATATCATCAGATACACGGGCTGATGATATTGCAAGAGCAACCGGGAATAATAAAGACTATCAAGCTGTTTATAATGTCTCTTATCAACAGTTATGGCCAAGCCATCCTGCAATTTTATTGTCTTGGATGAAAACGCATGAGTCTGCTAAATACGATAAGATTGATACAGTCTTTATGGCGCATGATTATATCCGCTTTAAGTTAACTGGCCAAAAGCATGCTGAACTAACGAATATTGCTGCTAGCAATTTGGTTAATCAGCAGTTAGGTGCTTATGATGATTCATTGTTTGACTATTTCAATATCAGTGATATCAAACATGCGTTACCACCGATTATTCAATCTACTGAATTGGCAGGATACATTACTGAGGAAAGTGCCGCACTGACAGGTTTACTGGTTGGTACACCTGTGTATGCTGGTTTTTTTGATGTTGTCTCCGCCTCAGTGGTTTCAGGTGTTTTTGATGATACCCAGCTTAGCGTTGTATTGGGTACGTGGTCAATTACGACATCGGTAATGAACCAAATCACACTTGATGATAATTACCCTTATATATGGGGTAATTACTGTTTAAAAGATAAATTTTATGTTCATGAAGGGACGCCAACCTCCGCAAGCAACTTAGATTGGATGTTAAAAGTCTTTTTTAATGGTGATACTCGCTATTATGAACATTTTGAACAATGGGCATCTGATTATATGGATAATCCTACAACTGATATTGTTTTCATGCCATATCTGTTTGCATCCAATACCAGTAAACCATTGCCTGCAACTATATTTGGATTAAGTGCCAATCATGAATTATCAGATATTTTGCCTGCTGTTTATCATGGTATTATCTCTTCACATTTAATTCACCATAAAAGAATCCTAAAGATCAATCCTAATATTAAAGAAGTACGATTGACTGGCGGACCATCTCAGTCAAAGGCATGGATGCAAATGTTCAGTGATGCCTTTGGATTGCCGGTAGACGTAGTTGATGTAAAGCAATCAGGCTGCAAGGGTGCAGCAATGTGCGCAGCAGTGGGTGCGGGATTTTATAAAGATTTGGATGAGGCTCAAAAAAATATGCTAAATGGGTTTACACGTTATGAACCAAGGCATCATCTAAAACAAATTTATGATGCTCATTTTGATAAGTTTATGAACTTAGTGACATTACTAGAGCAGCATTGATATTAACAAGACAAAAAATGAGTGGTATTTAGGCAATTAGTATAAAAAGTAGTGTAAACGATAATTAAGATGTATAGTTTGACCATAGCCTAATAGGTGAATTAGCTGTCATTTTTATTAAGGAATAAGCTGTGGCCAAAGATAACTCAACCATTATTGATATTGCTGCAAAAGCTGGTGTAACAAATATAACTGTTTCTAGGGCATTCAATAAACCACATTTAGTAAAGAAAGTTACCAGAGAAAAAATTTTAGCGATTGCAAAAGAACTCAATTATGTGCCCAATGCTTTTGCAAAAGGACTAAAAAGCAATAAGAGCCAAATTATTGGTATTGTAGCAAGTAGTATATATAACCCATTCTACTCTACACTGATTAAAACTGTTTCAAGAATTGCACATGAACAAGGCTATCAAATCATGATTTTTGATTCAGATGGTAAACAAGATGTTGAACACCAGGCGATTAAAACATTATTAAGTTATCAAGCAGAAGGAATTTTATTGTCAGTGATTAGGGATGATAAAATGTATAAGCCAGATTATTTAGACATGCTTGATGAATATAATATTCCAATTGTTTTAATAGACCGGGATATTCAAGATAAGACATTGAGTGGTGTTTTTTTGGATAATCATCAAATTGGTGTTGATTCGGGTATCTACATTGCAAAAAAACAAATTGACCGTTTATTGATTATTGGTGGACCTAAAGACTCTTTGATTACGCAAACTCGTATCAAAGGTATTAAACACGGCCTAGGGAATCTAAAAGATGAAATCATTATTGATAAACTATTTGGGGATTATTCATTTATAGAGCAAAAAGAAGCCTTATTCGAATATTTAACCCGAAAAGAGTTACCTAATATGATTGTATGCCTAAATGGTATTATTGCAATTGGTGCGTTGACGATTTGTCATGTATTAAACCTACAAGATAAAATATTATTTTTTTCGGTTGATCACCCGCCAAATTCTCAGGCTTATGGTCAGTTTATTCCCGGCATTTACCATAATTCTGACGAAATAGGGCAGATTGCAGCAGAGATTTTATTTGATAAGATCAATGTACCTGAATTAGTGAATCGACCGTTAAGAAAGGTAGTAAAAGGACACCTACAGACTAACAAAAGATTTTTCTTGAAAGATTTTCTTGCTGAACTAAGCTAATTTTCTTTATCTCTATTATGGAGTCGTTATGCAAAGAGAGTATTTTATTGGTGTTGATGTGGGGTCTGGCAGTGCCAGAGCCGGTATCTATGATAAAGATGGCAAACGTATTGCTTTTGATAGCCGGAATATTCAGCAGTTTCATTACAAAGAACTCTACGTAGAACAATCATCAAATGATATATGGTCTAATGTCTGTGCGGTAGTTAAAAATGTGCTTAAGTATGCAGATGTGAAGTCATCACAAATTAAATCTATAGGATTTGATGCAACATGCTCTTTAGTTGCCCTCGATAAAAATGATGAACCCATATCCATGAATATAGACAGTTCTTTGAATGAACAGAATATTATAATGTGGATGGATCATCGTGCAGGAAAACAAGTTGACTTAATTAATGCGACTGAACATGAAGTACTTAAATATGTTGGTGGCGAAATTAACATTGAAATGGAAATCCCTAAGATTTTATGGTTACAACAATTTGATGAGGCCCGTTATAAAAAGGTAGGACGTTTTTTTGATCTCAGTGATTTTCTTGTATTTAAAGCAACAGGTAATCCTGTTGGTAGTGTATGCACATTAACGTGCAAGTGGAATTATTTAGCGCATGAAAAACGTTTTAGTGATGATTTTTTAGCTGCAATTGGCCTTACATCACTTAAAGATAAATTACCTAAAAAAGTATTAGACGTCGGTGAGATGGCGGGATATTTGAATGCAATTGCTGCTGCTGAATTAGGGCTGGATGAGGGGGTGGTCGTAAGTTCAGGGTTAATAGATGCCCATGCAGGGGGATTAGCATTGGTTGGTGCTAATCCAGATCGCACGCTATCAATTATAAGTGGTACCTCAAATTGTCATATGATAGTCAATCCCTCGCCTGTATTTGTACCAGGTGTCTGGGGACCTTATTATTCAGCAATGATTCCAAACTTGTGGCTTTCTGAGGGAGGACAAAGTGCTGCTGGTGCTTTAGTTGACTGGACAATCAGACAAAATGAACATTGGCCTATTTTGGAAGAAGAATCTACAAAGCGTAACATCAGTGTTTATCAAGTTTTAAATGAATGGGTATTATCATTAGAAAAAAAAGAAAAATGGCCGACAATGCATCTACACGTACTTGCAGATCATCACGGTAATAGGTCTCCTCGTTCTAATCCAAATGCAAGGGGTGTCACAGTTGGGCTCACTTTGGAGCATTCTAAAGATAGTTTAGCAAGAATATATCTTGCCACACTTCAAGCTATAGCTTATGGAACTAAACACATCATACTTGAAATGAAACGCGCAATGCATAATATCCAACAAATCACGTTATGTGGTGGCGCTTCAAAGAATCCAATATGGCTAAGAGAATACGCTAATATCACTATGTCGCCAATTTATCTTTCTGAAGAGGAAGATGCTGTTACATTAGGGGCTGCAATCAATGGTGCTGTGGCAAGCGGCTTTTATTCAAATATTCAAGTAGCATGTCAACATATGGTTAGATTTAAAGAACCAATTATGCCCGATTCAAAAACAAATCAGTTCCACTTGGCAAAATATGATATTTATAATGATTTATATGAACAAATGATGAGTGCCCAAAAACGCATGGAAACGTTTAAGCGTAAATAAAATATCCATGACTCCGTAGAAAGGCCGCATAGGCTTGCTATTTTGCAGTACGTAATAACCATAAACTTTATTTTGAAGTTTATGGTTAATCCATTTTTGAATCTCAAATTAATTTTTTAGCACAGTTATTTTCTTCTAGCAAAATCAACAAATTTAAATTTATCTGGTCTATGTTTAGATCGTGTAAATTGAAATAAACGCGTATCATCTAAGTAGGTATATGACGTGACGCAGATTAAAAAATCAAATTGCTGCATATCTAATAATGATTTATCGCGTTCAGTTGCCGGAATAACGGTGATCTCTCTATGCGTATAACCAATCACAAGTCGCATTTCATCCTCGATATAGCTATACAGTGAGTCTTCAGCTGCTTTTTCTGTAAGATCAGTTATGATTTCAGCATTAAGATAATCTTCATCTAAGATAATTGACTCTTCATTAATGCAACGTAATCGTTCAACATAAGTGACTTTAGGTAAAAGACCGTTGGTATTTTGAACTTTAAGTTTATCTAAAAATTCAGCAATGGCTAGTATATTGGTTGTATCTATCTTTGTCTGGAATGTTATTAGCTTAGTTTCGATTTTCGTATCAGGAAGGGCTAGGGCGACCTCTTTAAAACTCCTAATTCCGGAAAAACTAAGCTCAATTGGCGCTTTATCTAATACAACTGATCCTTTCCCATTTATTTTTTGAATATACCCTTGAGTTTGCAGTAGGTTTAGAGTTTTTCGAATGGTGTCTCTAGACGCCTCAAATTCTGACATCAGTGCTCCTTCACTCGGTAAAAGCTCGCCTGGACGGAAGTGTTTGCGATGAATTTTTTCTAATAGGTAATCATAAATCTTTTGATATTTCGGTTTCATTTTTCTTTTTTACATCAATACTTAAGGTTGAACTGTAATGGTTATGCAATTGTAAGATTGAACTAAGGTAATGGTTAATCAACAATTATCCATATCGTGCATTATCTCAACTTTATGCCTAGGTAGATAGCATAATTAATCGGTAATTGCCTAAGAATCTAAAAAATACCCTAGGTAGTTATATATCAAAATGAATTTAGCTTAAAATACGGAAACTAAATACAGCATTCAGTTTCCGTTCAGCTTCATTAAGTACAATGAACCTACTTTCAAAGATGTTGGTTACTCATAAATCAAATATCAATCAATTGTTAGCTACAGATTGAAAACATCTTTGTATAAGTTCATGGTCATTATTCATTTTACTTAAGGAGTTATCTATGTCACATTTATTGAACCGTTCACCTAAACTACTGCGTACCAGTTTATTTACTCTAGGAACACTCGCTTTATTCACTCAAGCTTCGATGACTTATGCGATTGATTATGATGAAATGCCGTATGTTCAATCTGCAATCGCAGCAGGGGAAGTTTTATCTATCAATGAAATCGCAACGATTGCAAATAAAGCTATACCAGGGCACATTTCAGGAATAGAACTTGATTATGAGTATAATATTTTGGCTTATGAAGTTAAAATCATTACACCAAATGGCGCTAAGCGTAAGCTTGATATCAATGCTAAAACAGGTGAGATTTTATCAAGGTTTTAAGGTATTCTAGCGAAGTCACTATTCTTAGCACGTTTTTGTTATAGGTTAAGTTACTAGAATCCGCCATGTGAAAAATGAAGGAACGTATATAAATAATATTATAGGCCTATACCAATTGTTTTAACTCATTATTGTGAATATTTCTTTGAATTTAAACATGACTAAGTCGTGTTTAAATTCATCACCGGTTATGCTGTCCTATACGTATGTTTCTTATCTAACTGATATTTCAGATGAGGGACTTTTTTTGATTTCTAATTGAATAAATTGATATGAAAACACAATTTTTTCCTATGCTTTTAGTGGCAAGCCTATCAATATTACTTCCTAATACCGAAGTTTTTGCCAAAAAATCTGAGCAAGAGATGGTCAGAGACGCGGTGAGGCGAGGAGAGATTTTACCACTAAAACAAATATTAGAACTCGTTAATGCTGAGTTTGATGGAGATATTATTGAAATTGAACTTGACGAGGATGATGATGAGTGGGTGTATGAAATTAAAGTTCTTACACCGCAAAATCGGATATTAGAAATTGAAATCGATGCCCGTAAGGGCAGAATATTAGATGTTGATCATAAATAGATTCACGTTTTTAAGTTGAACTCATTCTATTTCAGAGAACTTTTTGTATGAAAATTTTATTGGTTGAGGATAACTTAGAACTCTCTGAACAAATTGCGCATGCACTTAGCGATATTGAATACACACTGGATATCACACATGATGGTATAGAAGCGCATTTTTTTGGAAGAGAGTTTGAGTATTGTGCAATTATATTAGATTTGGGTTTACCTAAATTAGATGGCTTATCTATTTTAAAGCAATGGCGCTCATCAGGTATTCATACTCCCGTTATCGTTTTAACAGCAAGAGGGGAGTGGCATGAAAAAGTTTTAGCAATTGATTCTGGGGCAGATGATTATCTGACGAAACCGTTTCATATAGAAGAACTACTTGCCAGGTTAAGAGCTGTTATACGCCGAGCTAATGGACATAGTAGTGCGATAATTGAAGTAGGAGCGCTAACTTTAGATACAAGAGCTCAGATCGTTTATTTGAATCAACAAAGGCTTTCTTTAACCAGCCATGAATATAAGTTGCTTGCTTATTTTATGCACCATCCTAATCAAATTATTACTAAAACTAAATTGATGGAGCAACTTTATGAACAAGATTCAGACAGGGACTCTAATACTTTAGAAGTTTTTATCGGGCGGTTACGCAAAAAAATGCCTAAGGATATGATTCAGACTGTTCGAGGCACCGGTTATCAATTAGTGGTTGAGGCTGAATGACAAAACAAACTTTATTTTCAAATATTTCTTTAAAGCTGAGAGTAACAATACTCACTAGCATATTGATTAGTTCAGGACTCTTTATTACTGCACTGTTATTAGTCAATATTTTTAATAATTATGCTGAAAATCAAGTTAAGCAGGAGCTATTAATTCATCTCAATCAATTAACTGCTGAAGTCTTAATAGACGAGAAAGGGACGTTAAAATTAGATGGTCCTTTATCTGATCCTAGGTTTAATACACCATACTCTGGCCTGTATTGGCAAATAAATGATTTTAAGTCAGAGCCTATTATGCGCTCTCGCTCTTTATGGGAAGAGGTGATAACGATTGATTTATCTTCTTTAGCTGACATGCCATTTGGTTATCAGGTTATTGAAGGACCACCTGACGAACATTTGATGGTATTGAGTCGGCAAATAGAACTAGGGAGCAGTAATCCCAAGCCTTATGTATTAAGTGTTGGTATTAATCAAGCTGTCTTATTAACGAGTTTATCAGAATTTAGGCGTATTTTACTGATTGCATTCGCAGGATTAGCAATTAGCATGATTATCATGGGATGGATTCAAATATACGCAAGTTTAGCGCCGATAAATAAAATCAAAATCTATTTAGCGGATATCAAACAAGGTAAAACAAGAATACTTGAAGGGAAATACCCAAAAGAGATACAACCCTTGGTTGATTCGTTTAATGATGTTTTGGATCATGATACAGAGGTGCTGACTCGGGCCAGATCCCAGGCAGGTAATTTAGCTCATAGTCTTAAAACGCCGTTAAGTATTTTATCTCAAGCATCTTACAATAGCCAACGTAACTTATCAGATGCTAAAGTCTCGCTACACTTACACGAAACACACGTAAATGATGCACTTTCACATCATGAGCCTATTAATCAATTACACCATCTAAATGAACTTATCGATAGTCAAGTTAAACAAATTAAACAATACATTGATTATCATCTAGCACAAACTAGAGCTGCAGCAAGCACTAAAATCCCTGGGCAAAAGACAAATGCCTTGGAGGTAGTCAATACGTTAGTGAAGACGATGAAAGTGCTTCATCGAGAGAAAGAACTTATATTCGAGGTAAGTCAACAAACGTTGTATTTTAAAGGTGAATCTCAAGACCTTTATGAAATGTTAGGCAATATTATCGATAATGCCTCTAAATGGGCAAAAAATAAGATTTGTATTCGGCTGGAGGCTAAGAATTCATCCCTTTGTATCATAATTGAAGATGATGGTAAGGGAATATCAAGTATTGAGCGTGAAGTTGTTTTACAAAGAGGTGTTAGGATTGATGAACAAGTACCAGGTTCAGGCATTGGATTATTTATTGTCAAAGAGTTAAGTCAACTTTATGGTGGGAGCTTGCAACTAGGTGAAAGTCAGCTAGGGGGGCTTTTAGTCGAGTTAATTTTGCCTCTTTATGAACCTTAAAACAAAATGGGTACTAAAACTTGGCTATGCAATAATGTAATGGACTTTTTTCCCTAACTTAACATTATTTCAACGTATATACACTGTATACTTACTTGGTACTTTTAAGAGGACCGAAGAAGATAAAATTTACACAAGGTGTTTGTTGGAGGCTAACGCAGAAGCGTTGGTTAATACTGTTGGAGTTATGGGCAAAACGTAACCTCAAATTGTTTGAAGTAACAAATCTAAAGTTTGCACTCATTTGCCTAAAACAGGTTAACTTACAAGTGGCAAGTTGAGTCTTTTGAATTAGGAGTCGGTAAGAAAGATATTGCGCGGATGTTTTCGTGTTTCTAAAATAAAAAAGGCGAGAGGAACCGTATTTATCTTTTTCAGTGGCGGTGAAAGAGGGATTCGAACCCTCGATACGATTTCTCGTATACACGCTTTCCAGGCGTGCTCCTTCAACCACTCGGACATTTCACCATTTTTAATTCAGGGACTTTTAATAGTATTGAAAACATTAACAGCCTTAAATTAGGCGAGCTAATATAGGGATGTCGGCAAGTTTGGTCAAGTGATTTTTAATATTTATCGAAAGCCTGCTTAAAATACCATCAATCAAGTCATTTTTTTGGAGTGATATCTAACTCATTATAAAGCCATTCAAGTAAATTTTCAGGTGCTTCTTTTAAGCTGTTAGAGCCCCGTGTGATAGTGGCAATACCTACACCGAGTTCTTCTTTTAACTCGCGTTGGCTTTTCACTTTTCTGAGCAATTCTTCAACTATTTTAACGCGGGTTGCAAGTGCACTACGCTCATCAGGCGTGAGAAGTAATGCAAGTAATGGGTATTGAAGATCATTTTCAAAGCCTCTATTTAATAGTTCAACACAAGTTTGCCAAGCATCATTGCTTTCTTTTTTGTCATATTGAGCCATATTATCCCCAAAAGTTTTGATGAGTTGAGTATTTGTCTTTTAGTACTGCATGATAGTTATGCATAATGATACATCAAATTAGCCTCGTAAGGGGAATTGATCTGATTTTTTCAAAAATTGTGATTCATTAACAAGATTTTATTTGGTGGTATTTAAAAGTGAGTCGTTTGAATTTGATAGCTTGTATTGAATGTGATTAACAAAATGATGAATTTATCGACGAATGGTTCATTAAATCTGTTGTATGATGAAAATATTCAAATTACTTCAAATTTAGGACTATAAATAAAATATGGATTTGCTAAAGTAAGCATAGTTTGTATAAATTTCTATACCTTAATGTAATATTTAATTTATTACATTAAAAGTATGTGACAAAAATTGAACGGAATTGAACTCTTATCCAGTTTTGGGGCTTAAGCCTCATTTTTAATTTTGATAACTCGTTATAATTCAGTTAGATTTTGAAATATATATCCACACGCTATCATCTTATTAAATCAAAGAATAATGCGTTGATTAGGATACTTGTCTTTTTGTGTAGCTTTATTAAGACAGAACAAACTAGTATGTATTATTACACCAGTTAATTATAAGATTAAGAAATGAATACCAAATTTTCATCTTTTGAGATTAACCATTCACAATTGGAGCTTTAGACATGACAATGCGTATTGAAGAAGATTTACTTGGACAAAAAGAAGTATCAAACGAGGTTTACTATGGAGTCCACACCCTAAGAGCTATAGAAAATTTTAAGATAAGCAATAGTAAAATCAGTGATGTTCCTGATTTTGTTCGTGGTATGGTAATGGTAAAAAAAGCCGCCGCACTTGCTAATGGAGAGCTAAAAGTATTACCTAAAAAAATCGTGGATGTTATTTTAAAAGCGTGTGATGAAATCCTTGTCCAAGGTAAATATCTTGACCAGTTCCCAATTGACGTTTACCAGGGTGGGGCAGGGACTTCGGTTAATATGAATACCAATGAGGTTTTGGCTAATATTGGTCTGGAGTTGATGGGATATAAAAAAGGGGAGTATGAACATCTAAATCCTAATGACCATCTTAATAAATCTCAATCAACTAATGACGCTTACCCTACTGGTTTTCGAATTGCACTATATCAAACTATGCTAAAATTGATTGAAGCGATTGATTATTTGCGCATTGGATTTGGCAATAAAGCGGTAGAGTTTTCAGATATTTTGAAAATGGGTAGAACTCAATTACAAGATGCAGTCCCAATGACACTCGGTCAAGAGTTTCAAGCCTATGATATCCTTCTTCGAGAAGAAATCAAAAATCTGAACTATGTGGCTAAGTTATTATTAGAAGTAAATTTAGGTGCTACAGCGATCGGCACTTCATTAAATACACCAGCAGGATACCCTGAATTAGCTGTCAAAAAACTTGCTGAAGTAACTGGATTCGAGTGTGTGTTAGCAGAACATCTTATTGAAGCAACCTCAGATTGTGGTGCTTATGTGATGATTCATGGTGCATTAAAACGTACCGCTGTAAAACTTTCTAAAGTATGTAACGATCTCAGATTGTTATCTTCAGGGCCTAGAGCGGGTTTAAAAGAAATTAACTTGCCTGAACTTCAAGCTGGCTCCTCTATTATGCCAGCGAAAGTTAATCCAGTCATTCCTGAAGTGGTTAATCAAGTATGCTTTAAAGTTATTGGTAATGATACCTGCGTAACAATGGCGGCTGAAGCAGGGCAATTACAATTGAATGTTATGGAGCCTGTTATTGCACAAGCAATGTTTGAATCAATCTCATTATTAACCAATGCTTGTTATAACCTAAGAGATGCGTGTATTGATGGAATAACAGCTAATAAAGAGCGTTGTGAGTCTTATGTCTTTAACTCAATTGGTATCGTAACCTATTTAAATCCATTTATTGGCCACCACAATGGCGATATCGTAGGGAAAATTTGTGCTCAAACAGGTAAAAGTGTTAGAGAAGTAGTCTTAGAGCGTGGTTTACTCACTGAAGCTGAACTTGATGATATATTCTCTCTAGATAACTTAATGAACCCTAAGTATAAAGCAAAAACTTACGAGGATTAAGCAAGCGGGAGTTGCAAATAACAAAGATCACCAATCTGATAGGTGGTCTTTGTTGTTATTATCATTAAGATATTTAATTTGCTATTTATTTGAATATTAGTGATAACAAATGTAAGGAAATTAATGTAACAATTTGAATTCAGGTGCCTATTTTAAAAACTCTGTTCATAACATAAATATTGAAAGTTAAATTCTCTCATTATGTATGCATTTGCAAATGTAAACTCGCTTAATGTCATAGTTAGAGGAAGTACTAGGTGCTCTGGGTATACAAAACTCGCTGTATCAAAGTTATCTAATTGAATACACTCAATCTCATCAAATTGATCTAATTGAGATAACATTAAGTCTATATTATTTGATATTTCTTCCTGAATTTTCTCTCCTTCAAAGGTTAAAAGGGCTGTTAATGATAATCTATAACTATTAGCATTTTCTTCATTCTCAGGCGAAACGTAAATTCGTAATGAATGAATGTTATTGATATTCTGGTGCAAAAATTCAATAAACCAGTGCCCCTTATCTTTTAAGTATTCTGCTAGTATCCTATTAAATTTATCTGGATAAGGCTCTCTATGATAAGCAAGGATTCGCCAATCAAGTAAAATTCGGATACAATTAAGTGATAATTCTCATTTGATCTCAATGTTATTGTTTTGAATGCTATTAGTTAATAATTCACTATTTACCTTAGTCAAAAGGCATTCCTCTACTTCGTAATAAAGGTCATTAAACTGTATATATAATTTGTTGTAATCCTTACCCAAAAATAAATGTTTGGATTTAGTTAGCTCTTTGATGTTTTTCTGTTTCAGTTGTGCTACTTCGATATGTTTTCCTGTAGATATAGTACAGTCTTGAGTCAAAACTACATATAGTTGGTCCTGATTAATTCCTCTTCCAGTGAATAAACCGTAACGTCCCTTTTTAAATTGATCTGCTAGTGAACTGAATGACTCCCGTGTAAGGTTACCAGAAAAGCCAATTACACTTCCTTGTTTCAAACCCAGTTTTATTAAAATGCTCAAAAATCACTCCTATACCATTTTTCCAATGCCATATGTTCTTAATCTTAATTTAGCAGGATCATATTCAGTTTCTGAAAAAGAAATGTGTTGTATTTTATTGGATAAAATATCAAGTAAAGGAAATATAGTGTCTAAATTATTACTATTTATAAACAGATGCTGTATTAGTGTTTTACGCTCAATTAGAACATTACGAGTATAATTTCTCAATTTATGGCCATGTAAATTTTCAACATTAATCATAAATTTATAAAGCTGATGATATTTAGTCATGCTTTTTATATTAGAACCTTTTCGATGCAAATCCAGTGTTGCTCTTGATATTTTTAATAATTTAGCAATTTCGTGGATTTTTAAACCTAAGACTGTTTGGCATTTATCAACGCAATCATTTACACTAATAGCACTAATAAGATTCACATTTAATTCATTAGTTTGATCGTCTTCTAAATAGCTTTGTATATTTAGCTGATTAGTTGAAAATAATAAATAATGCTCTTTGTTATTTGTTATGATTTTTATTGGAATTAATCCAACTGATTTATCAGAATAACGCTCAACCTTCTTTGTAAGTGGCAAATAATTCGAATTAGTAATGTTATAAATGAGCCCCATAATTTCCTCTCTTAAAATTTCTCAATCTCCCAAATTTTTTCACACACTTTTGAATCGATCATATAGTCAAAAGTTTTCCTACTTTGCACATATTGCTCTTCTAAGTGATTTCGAAGTGATTCAGGGTCAATCGTAACTGTATTCAATAATGTACCACAAGCCGTATGTACAATAGCGTAATCATTTATTTTATCACTACTAAATAGTCTATCTATAGATAATGGCATTGCTAATTTAGGATCTAGTTCAAATAATGCATCTGGTAAAAATTTACGGCTTAGATGTTCTTTTATAGAGAGGTGTTCTAAACTTATCGAGATTTTTCTTTTTTCAGATTCAAGAATTCGTGTAAAGCTCGTTATTCCTACTTTAATTACATCGTTCTTTTCATGGTAAAATTGAGACATCGGCAATGATATTTTGTCTGAAAACATCTGATTCAAACTATAGTTATTATTAGGCACAAATAAATCAACATAATGTAGTTCTACTTCATTCAGCGTTTTGCTTTGAACAAGGCCTAGATCAGCACATATCTTTATAATTGATTGAACATCATCTAAAAAGTGATTGTGATTAGTGTATTTAGAAAGTCTCAACTCTATGCTATTTTCGTCAATCATTACACATTTTTGTCTATTATTTGAAAAGAATCCTATTCTTTCCACACTAGCTGAAACGGCGCTAAACTCGTTATTTGATTGTTTTACCTGAACACCGCTTAATTTGCTTTTTGCCCATGAGGAGAATTCTAGTGGAGTAAGAGCCATTAGAAGTTTTTTATACTTTTCATCACTATAATTGCCGAAAGCCTCCAAAAAAATCAACTTTGCTACAACATAGATAACTGGGGGATTTCGATACTTAATCGCCATACTGCCTCCCTAATTAGACAAGAAATTAGACGTGATTATTGATTAAAAGTTGTAATATTGCAATAAAAAACAAGTTTCATTTTGTTTTTAGTTGTAATGTTTTTTTATTTCTTAAAATAAATCTGATAGATTGCGGATTGTCAATTGGTATAAGTAATGTTATTAATATAACAGAAACATAATGCTTTAATTGAAACTAAGACAGGTAAGATTTTAATATTGAATAATAGAAAATGTTTTAATAGGGTAAAGAAAAATGGGATTTCCGTTACCCTATGGAATTTTAAGCAAATAAATCTATTTAATTTTTGCTTCTTTATAGATCACGTGTTGACGAACAACTGGATCGTATTTTTTCATTTCCATTTTTTCTGGCATAGTACGTTTGTTTTTAGTCGTTGTATAAAAATGACCAGTACCAGCAGAGGAAACTAATTTGATTTTTTCACGAATACCCTTAGCCATGACCTACTCCTTAGAATTTAACGCCACGAGCACGAAGTTCACTAAGAACTGCATCGATGCCCTTTTTATCGATAATACGCATACCTTTTGTAGAAACACGAAGTTTCACAAAACGCTTCTCTGACTCAACCCAAAAACGGTGAGTTTGTAAATTAGGTAAAAAACGACGCTTAGTCGCGTTCATTGCATGTGAGCGGTGATTACCAACTAATGGCTTTTTGCCGGTCACTTGACATACTTGTGACATGATTTTTATCTCCAATAAATCTGATGAATTCGAGCTTTCTTTTGGGATTGAGCGCGAATTTAACCAAGGTAACCAGACTTGTGCAACCCAACTTACACGCTCATAAAGGCGGCGGATTATACGCATAAACAGAAAATTCCTCAAGTGAAAAGAGAAATAAAATCGAAGAGAATTGTATAAATGCCGCATATTGCTGAAAGATTCAGCAATATGGCTCGTGCAATTGCCTTTAACTAGATTTATTATTCTGCGTTTGCTTAGTGTACAACTCGCTGAGTTTTTATGTACTGATTAACCTAACCTACTCAAATTTGAATCAATATGCATTCTTTTTAAATTGACGCAATATTTTACCACAGACTAATAAGAAGCAACATACTCAGTGCTAATTAAAATTTAGAACGTTGCTTAGTATAGTAATATAAGCGTATTTTTAAGGAAGTAGCCCAAGTTCGGCAAAGGAACTTTCAATACCGTTACCAATAATGATGTGGTCGAGTACTTTTATATCACATATTTCACAAATAGTACAAATAGTACGAGTCAGCGTGATATCAGCCTGACTAGGGGTTGCAACACCTGAAGGATGATTGTGAGCTAAAATAATCGCTGCTGCATTTTGTTTTAATGCCTCTCTTGCTATTTCTCTTGGATAAACGGTTACACTGTTAAAACTACCTTTGAACATCTTTTTATAAGTAATCATTTGGTGTTGATTATCTAAAAATAGGACAATAAATACCTCATAATCGTATTTACCTAACAGAACGCGAAGATACCGCTTTGTTACAGTTGGACTATTGATAATATCCCCTTTTTCTAATTCACTTAACATATAGCGTTTCGCTATCTCGCCAATTGCTTTAAGTTGAGTATATTTTGCTGGACCAATCCCCTTAGCTGCAACCATATCTTCTTCTGAAGCAGTTAAAATAGCATGTAATGACCCAAAATATTCAAGTAAGTATTTTGACCAGTCTACGACATTCATACCTTTTATACCTGTTGAGAGAATAATCGCTAATAATTCAATATCGGTTAATTGTTCAGGGCCACTTTTGATTAATTGCTCTCTCGGTGGAAGATTACTTAGCCAAGTTGGTGGTTTTTGTTTGCGCTGTGTTAAGCTAGGAATGGTCATTTTTGCCGGTTTTTTGCTCATTATTGATTTCCTTATCATCAAAGCGTTCCTGATGTGTATAGTTTGTCAAACGTTAATACATACATGATCTGAATTTGGGGATGCAATTAAAACATGCTTAGATCCATCAACAACCCCATATTAGAGATAGTTTAACAATTCTTTTTAGAGGAAAGAGTTAAAATGTCATGTGCTGTGCGTTTTTTGAACATAAATAAAGTTCATAACCAAGTTCATATCAGTGATATAATCCAATGCAAATGAACTAGAACTTTATAAAAAGGCATGAAAAGGCAAGGGCAAATTCATATGCAAAAGTTTTGCACTCAAATGCTGCTTTGGCTTTAATACTAATCTGTTCTTATATTACTTATTTTAAAACTGCAGTTGAGCCGTTAAGGTAATGGAATCAAAAGTAATGAATGAGATAACACAACACAATGCTAATAATAGCGGACTGCCATTAGCAGATTTTAATTGTTTAATTGGCATTACAGGCGGAATTGCTGCCTATAAAATCCCTGAGGTTGTCAGGCGATTAAAAGATCAAGGCGCTAATGTTCGGGTCGTAATGACGAAAGGTGCTGAGGCGTTTATTACACCGTTAACTTTACAGGCGGTGAGTGGTAATCCGGTTTCAATTGATTTACTTGACCCACAAGCAGAAGCTGCAATGGGACACATTGAATTAGCAAAATGGGCTGATTTAGTTGTTATAGCACCTGCAAGTGCCGATTTTATTGGGCGCATGAGTGCGGGCCTTGCGAATGATTTATTGACAACACTATGTCTAGCAACAAGTGCACCAATTGCAATTGTGCCAGCGATGAATCAACAGATGTACGCCTCAAAATTAGTTCAAAGTAATATTCAGCGGTTAAAAGAGGTCGCAGAGGTTGATGTATGGGGGCCAGATAGCGGTGCACAGGCTTGTGGCGATGTTGGTATGGGGCGCATGATAGCGCCTGATGAGATTGTTAATTTTATTCTTAATGCAAAAGCCTCTAACGAGTACATGGAAAATCCAATCCAAGATTTTGCTGGATTATCGATTTTATTGACCGCTGGGCCGACACGTGAATCAATCGATCCTGTTAGATATATTACCAATCATAGCTCTGGAAAAATGGGGTTCGCACTTGCTGAAATTGCTGCAAAACGCGGTGCGACTGTTACGCTTATTACCGGTCCCGTGAATTTATCAACACCAGATAGAGTTAAACGCATTGATGTACAGTCTGCCGAGGAGATGTTTACTGCTGTAAAAGCGAATCTAGACGGGCAGGATATTTTTATAGGCACTGCTGCTGTAGCGGATTATAGGGTTGATACTATTAGTCAGCAAAAGTTAAAAAAACAGCCAGGGCAATCAATGCTTAACCTTACGCTGGTACAAAATCCTGACATCATTCGTTACGTTGGTCATGTAGCTCAAAATCGCCCTTTTGTGATTGGATTTGCGGCTGAAACGGAAAATATACAGCAATATGCACTCAATAAACTCGTCACTAAAAAACTTGATATGATTTGTGCAAATGATGTTAGTCAATCACATATCGGTTTTAATAGTGATGAGAATGCATTAACTGTTTATTGGGATAATTCACAAGCGCATATCCCTATTGCTCCAAAGCAAGCAGTAGCAAATGAGTTAATGACGCTTATTCTTCGCCAGTTTCATGCATCTTAATTATAAAGTGTTGAGAAAAATGTAAACAAATGAATAAGTGAGATTGCAGCAAACGCGTTAAGCCTTAATTGATGCTATAATTTTGCTGTGATTTTAAAAATTATGGTTTCATGTCAATTGTAAACCTGTTTTTATCAATTTAACTTGATTAATGATTATGTAAGTTTTACGTCACTGCAAATTATTGACCTAGACAGCTTACATGGCGAGATATAGCGCGTGTGCTTTGTGGTAGCTTAACTATTAAGTAGCTAAGCCATGATATAAATTAAGTCATGATATAAATAGAGAAGTAATTTGGCTACCTAACCTGAAATGTCAAGACTATAATGGGTTAAAAATAGATACTAATCATATTGAAACTGGAAATAAGGGCCTCGAACTTACAAAATTTAACTGTTTAAATAGCCGTTTGAAATATACGTGATATTCACTCAATATACTTATAACTAAGGATAACTCATGACCTCAATAGATATAAAAATTGTTAATAAATTGATTGGCAATACCATCGAATTACCCCAATACGCAACAACGGGTTCAGCTGGGTTAGACTTAAGAGCATGTTTGGAACATGCCATTGAACTTAATCCTGGTCAGACAGTACTTGTGCCAACAGGTATTGCGATTTATATAGGCGATCCAAGCTTAGCTGCAATGATTCTACCGAGATCGGGTCTTGGCCATAAGCATGGTATTGTTTTAGGAAACTTAGTTGGTTTAATTGATTCTGATTATCAAGGTGAGTTAATGGTTTCAGCTTGGAACAGGGGACAGACAGCCTTTGTTATTGAACCAGGTGAGCGTATTGCTCAGCTCATATTTGTTCCAGTCGTTCAAGCTAATTTTAATGTGGTTGAAGAGTTTAATGTCACGCAACGAGGAGAGGGCGGTTTTGGTCACACTGGGCGTAAGTAATGTCATCATACATTGAAATCGATAGGTTTTATTTAACTAAATAGTGCTTAACTCAACAGATTCTAATTATAAACAAATAAGTAGATTTGAAATTAAACACAGTGTTTTTGAGCTAAGGTAAATCCATATAAGATAATCAATACAAGGCAGAAATCTAAACTTAAATCACAAAAGTGATGAATGCTAAACAATATAAGTTATAAAGTACTTGGAATATTGTAACTGTAGACTCATTTTTTACTGATAACATTGTATGTTTTAATAGAAACGACACTACCTGATAGCCTACTAAATATGATGTGAATGACTGTTTATATGATTTGATACTAGCGGCATATAATGGATGTACATTTAAAGGAGAGATGTAATGAATAAATTTTTTGCGTTAACCTTATTAGCGTTAAGTTTTAATTCGTTTGCAATGGGAGGGAAACCAGAAGTCGAGTCACCTGTCGTTAAAGAAAGTGATAAGCAGGTAACTGAATCTGCTGATATCACCTCCAAAGAAATTACTTCCGCTGAGGCTTCATCTGTGAATTTAAGTCAAATCTTACCTAAATACCAATGGCATCTTATCAGCGCGCAAAATCAAGAAGGCGAAGCTCTTAAAGGGGTGATTGTTGAAGGGACGCCCAATATAGAAATGCTATTTAATGATAATAGCATGATTGTTCGTAATACATGTAACCAACTGATGGCCGGATATAGTGTAGAATCAACAGGCTCGCTGCTTAAAGTTGGTCAAATTGCACAAACGATGAGAGCCTGCATTGATCCAGATATGGCACTTAAAGATGATGCAATGATAGCATTGCTTTCAAATTTAAATACTGTTTCGGTTGAGCAAGTAGCTACACAAGTAACTACAGATGACACAGTTACGTTAGTTATGACCGATAATAATAGTAATGTATTTAGATTTAATGGTGTCTTAACACCTGAAGCGTATTTTGGACAAGCAGGTCAGCAGATGTTTTTAGAAATTTCACCAGATCATGTTGCTTGTGAATTGCCAGTTGCAAACAGTCAATGTATCCAAATTAGAGAAATTGTCTATGATGAATCTTTTCGTCAATCGGTTCCGGACCCAACCTGGATAGTTTACCCAAATGCAATTGATGGCTTTATGCATGAAGCAGGACAGCGTAATATTGTCAGAGTAAAACGTTTTACTCATTTATCAGAACAGGCTCAATCAAACTCGTTAAAGCCAGATCCATTTTATGTGCTTGAACTTGTGGTTGAGTCAAGTATTGCGAATCCACAATAATGGGCGTTAGAGCAGAACAAAAAGAGCGAACTCGTCGTAATCTAATTGATGCAGCTTTTAATCAATTAAGCTCGGATAAAAGCTTTTCTCAATTAAGTTTACGCGAGGTCGCAAGAGAAGCAGGCATTGCACCTACCTCTTTTTATCGCCACTTTAGAGATATGGATGAACTCGGTCTCACTATGGTAGATGAAAGTGGATTAATGCTAAGACAGCTCATGAGACAATCTCGTAAACGAATTGCGAGAGGGGGAAGTGTTATTCGTACTTCCGTTGAGACGTTTATGGAGTTTATTGTAAATAATCCAAATGCTTTTAGACTACTATTAAGAGAGAGATCGGGAACATCTGAGGCGTTTCGATTTGCTGTAGCGAGAGAGGTGCAGCATTTTATTGCTGAGCTTGCAAGTTATCTTGAAGCAGCCAATAAAATGCCAAGTGTATTTGCAGAGGCGCAAGCAGAAGCGATTGTTATTATTGTTTTTAATGCAGGAGCAGAAGCACTCGATGCAGATACATTTGCTAGGCTAACTCTACAAGAACGGTTGATTATTCAACTCAGAATGATTTCAAAAGGTGCACTTCATTGGCATAGACGTGAACAACAAAAAAATAGGCTGGCAAAACGTAGTAAAACGATCAAGCCCTAAAGGTGGTTGTCCTTAAAGTTTAAAGAAGGCTTTTATTTTTGGGTATAGTAATAGTTTGTAATCTAAAAAGTAAATGGCCTGCATATTATCTAGTTGCTTCAAGTTGTAGCTCTTAAGATAATTTTAATGAATTCAACTGCGCATGTTAAGTGATTAAGCCAAACAAAAAATCTGTATTTTATTCGAAGGCTGGATTGAGCTTTTTTAGTGTAAATCCATATTAAGTAGGTAAATAAAATACTTTTATGTGCAATTGAAATAGTCGTAAGATTAGATGCTTAATTAAAAAAGAGTATTATTGCAACACTACTTATAACTTCAATGAGATGAATATTAATCAATAGACTACATTTGCTTAATGATTTAGCTCAGTCAGGTAAGCAAATGTAGCAGGTAAAATTAATTAACTTAGTAACATGATTGCTGAAAGATCATCGCCAAGATTAACCTTATTGATAATTACATCAAGCTTTTTGTTAATATCTTGATTATGCTGTTTCAGCGTATGATAGCTATAGAACATCTGAATAATATCTGATTGTTCAAGTGATTTTCTTGAGGCAATTACGCTAAGCGATGTCTTCAGATAAAAATAATCGGTTAATAAATAATAGTATTGACGTAAGCTTTTAGTCAAATCTCTTCCTGGAAAACTATCGTTATAAAAGCGATATAAGAAATAATTTTTTAAAATATTAGGATTAGATAATACCCCTTCAGTCAATAAATTATCCCAGTGCGTATTGATATCTTTGAATTTTTCATCTAAATAGTCGATATTCATTTCTTCAGATAAATTATCAAAATAGGCTAATACACTACTATTATTTGCGGTTAAATAAGGTCTAGCTCTGCTATTACTATAATCATTGCTGACAGTTTGAAATAGAATCAATAAAGTCATTTTTAATTTACTGGCTGCATTTTTACGAAGTGTCTGAGCAATATCTTCGGTAGGATTTTGCAACTCGTCAATCAACGCTAAAAATACCCCTTCGATTTGTTCAAGATGTGTATTCACATCAAACTTTACTTTTTCACAAAATAGTAAGAATTTAACCACAGCGTAAAGATTTTCTTCAATATGGCGGCTTTGGGCCATAATCAAATTTGAACAAAACAGATTAATGATTTTATGTGTTGGATTAAATGGATGGGCGTTCGAATATTTTTGAATTAACTCAATACCTTGAGATTGGAGCATTGAATCATCATCAAATAATACTAAGCGTGTTGCCTCTGGGCAAGATAAAGATAAAGAGTTCAATTTTTCTTCTTTGAAATTTTGAGCAAGCCTAGGATAACTTGTACAGGTATGACTTAATGCAGTAGGTCCAATATGTTTGTATACTGAGCATAGTTTATCTGTATCTAATAAAGGGCAATCGCCTTGTTCATTTAATTTAATTTGGCTGTAGTTAAGTTGATTTTTTTTCAGCATTTTCATCTGGTTTTCAGCAACATCACGGATCAAATATACATCACTATTTTTATATTTATTGTAAGTCTCTTTATCAATTGTGACACTCCAGCCTCTGCAGCAATGCTCAATACAAGCATTACCTACACATTCAAAGCGAGAAACATAATTTGGTGTTGTTACATGAAGCTCTTTCATTGCATCATCCTTTAGTAGTCTAAATCAGTTAGTTATCCTGTAAATAATACTATTGTAACAAATATTCGACAGAATGTATCAAGAAAATAATGATTTATCTCTTAATCTATAATCAAATTAATGCCAATCCAATTTATTAATTATCAGCTGCTCGTATAATAATAGAGGGTGATTATTGATATGCTGCAATAAGAAATCATAGAGCTATACAACAAATTAAATACTGAGCTAAACAAAAAAAACCGCCTTTCGGCGGTTTAAATTATTACTGGTTAAATCCGATTGAATTAACGTAATAAAGAAAGTACGTTTTGTGGTACTTGGTTTGCTTGAGCAAGAACAGAAGTACCTGCTTGTTGCAAGATTTGAGCACGGCTCATATTAGATACTTCAACTGCGTAGTCAGCATCTTCGATACGGCTACGTGAAGAGGTTAAGTTATTAACGGTTGTACCTAAGTTGTTGATAGTCGAATCAAGACGGTTTTGTACCGCACCTAAGTCACCACGTAATTCATCAACTTGAGCAATTGCTTTATCTATAGTTTCTAATGGCATTACTGTTGAGCCAGTATTCAATTGCGAAGGGGTAAGTTTATCTGCGTCAATCGTAAATACAGCTTGAGTTTCATCAGATACATCTGCGCTGCCACCGTCTAATCCAATATAATATGTTTTACCAACTTCTAAACCTTGAGCTTTTAGAATTGTTGCATCTGCAGCTTCAGCTGTATCACCTAATGTCACTTCTGCAAATAAGTTACCGTTTTGGTCCGCTATGATTTTCCCTGTGGTTGCTAGAGACACACCAAATTTCTCAGCTATTGCAGTATCTTGAGATGCTTGGGTAACTGTTCCATCTAAAGTGAATGTTGTAACTTGAGTTGTAGAACCAAATAGTTTCTCAGCTATGGAAGCAGCAAGTGTACCATCACCAGCAGCAAAAGCAGTTTCCATTTCAGTTCCTAAAGGGTCTCCTGCTGCATCATCTAGGAAAACAGTTGCTGGTGTGTTTGCAGGTGTAGCATCTTCAGCAGCTTGAGTATCTATTCCTTTAGGACCACTTACATTATAGCTTCCAATTCCTAATGTATTACTATCTGTTTGTTTTAAACCAATTGTAATGGTTTCATTGTCGTTAGCACCAACTTGAAGAGTTAGGTTATTGTCTTTAGCAAGAACGTTCACACCATTGAACTGAGTTTGTTCAGAAATACGGTCAATTTCTGCTAAACGTTGTTTGACTTCTGATTGAATTGAATTTAAGTCAGTTTGTGAGTTTGAGCCATTTGCTGCTTGGACAGATAATTCACGCACACGTTGTAAGTTGTTATTGATTTCGTTTAATGCACCTTCAGTAGTTTGTGCAATTGAAATCCCGTCCATCGCATTACGGCGAGCTTGAGCAAGACCTTTAATGTTAGAAGTAAAACGGTTAGCGATTGCTTGACCAGCAGCATCATCTTTTGCGCTGTTGATACGCATACCTGAAGATAAACGCTCAATTGCTGTACCTAAAGCTGATTGTGAACGGCTTAAGTTTAATTGTGTGCTTAATGACATTACGTTTGTATTGATAACTGACATAGGTAACCCCTTAGTTATGTTTGGAACATTACGAGTATTTAATTCATAATGTAAAAATTTTATTTATTTCATGTAAATCATGTCTGCGATCTGCTCTTTGCAGTTGCAAATCATATAACGTCAGTATTTTGTAATACTTTAGCGATTTTTTTAATTAAATGTAATTAATTGAGTATTAATTACACATTAACTGTATTTTTCCTTTCTATGCTTACATTTCATAACTTGTAGAAATCTTTTTGTGTTGTCTGTTACTTGCATGAATATTTGTACGTTTAGGGGATGCTAAGATTTAAATTAAAATTTTGGAACGGGTTTGCTGTGTTGTATGTATTTGTTGTATCGATATAAAGGGGGTGTTAAGATTCTGATGAATCGTATGTTGATGGAGGAGACTTATTAAACTTAGTTGTTAATAAACGCTAGAGAATGTATGTAGGACTGAAAAGAAAAAACCGCCTTCCGGCGGTTTGAGTATTACATTAAATCAAATCCGTTTGATTAACGTAATAAAGAAAGTACGTTTTGTGGTACTTGGTTTGCTTGAGCAAGAACAGAAGTACCTGCTTGTTGCAAGATTTGAGCACGGCTCATGTTAGACACTTCAACTGCATAGTCAGCATCTTCGATACGGCTACGTGAAGCAGTTAAGTTGTTAACAGTTGTACCTAAGTTGTTGATTGTTGAATCAAGACGGTTTTGTACCGCACCTAGAGCACCACGTAATGAGTCAACTTGAGAAATTGCTTCATCTAATGTTGCTAAAGGATCAGTTGTTGCACCACTTAGGAAGTTTTGTGCTGTGAATTTGCTTCCATCAATTGTGAACGCAGCTTCAGTTGGATCAGTTGTTACATCAGCATCGCTAATGTTTAGAGCAATATAGTAATCATCACCTGCAACTAAACCTTGAGTTTCAAGGATTGTTACGTCAGTTGTCACTGCTGAATCACCTAGAGTTACTTTAGCAAATAAGTTACCGTTATCATCTTTTAATACAACAGGATCTACTGTCGCATCACTGATACCAAATGCATCTGCAATAGTTGTTCCTGCATCAGCAACTGCGCCAGTTGCAACTTGAGTTGTTTGTCCAAAAATAGCTTTAAAGGTATTTGCATCTGCTGCTGCTAATGTACCTTGTGGACCATTTACGTTAAAAGTTGAGACGCCTAAAGATGCACTATCAGTTTGTTTAAGGTTGATCACGATTCTTTCATTGTCATTTGCACCAACTTGTAGCGCTAGGTTGTTATCTTTAGCAAGTACTTTAACGCCATTGAATTGAGTTTGTTCAGAGATACGGTCAATTTCAGCTAAGCGTTGAGTAACTTCTGATTGGATAGAAGTTAAGTCACTTGCTGAGTTTGAACCATTACCTGCTTGAACTGTTAATTCACGAACACGTTGCAAGTTGTTATTGATTTCATTTAATGCACCTTCAGTAGTTTGTGCAATTGAAATCCCATCAAGTGCGTTACGACGTGCTTGAGCAAGACCTTTGATGTTTGATGTGAAACGGTTTGCGATAGCTTGACCAGCTGCGTCATCTTTTGCGCTGTTAATACGCATACCTGATGATAAACGCTCGATTGCTGTGCCTAAAGCTGATTGTGAACGGCTAAGATTAAGTTGTGTGTTCAATGACATCACATTTGTGTTGATAACAGACATAATAAACTCCTTTTATTAGTGTAATGCTCCAATTTAAGAGACCTCTTAAAAAAGTGCTCTAGTTGTTCTGCTTTATCCATTTGTATCTGCAGAGACAAACATATAAACGTCTATTAACTTTAAATCTTTAATCTATAATTTTTATTTGGGTTGCTTTTTGGTTTGTTTTTAACCGTTTCGTTGAATTTATATTTATTTTTCAATTAAATATAAATGTTAAAAGTAATGTTTGCTTTTGTAACATAATGTAATTTAGACTGATTTTGGATAAAAATGGCCTAAATTTAATATAACAATTGCATGCGAAATGCTTGCTTCATAATGTCAATTTGGGTGTTTTCTCATCATATAGGGGCTTTAGCTTGGTGTTTAAACTTGGTACTTTAAGTAGATATTTATATTAGCTGCTTGTGTTTACTTCTTATTGATGGATGATGGGTAGGATGAATATCAAAAAAAGAGCAGCATAAAAGTGAGCGTTATTAAAATGAAATTAATATATTAATTCACGTAAGAGTATTTTGTCATAGTGTTCTCTTATTTGATCTTGATGTAAGAAGAATATCGTATCGGTGCATTAATTCTACTTGAGTTGTAAAGATGAATATTGAATAAAGCAGGGAGCAAGTGATCTTCTGACAAAGAAAGAGGATAATTGCCAAAGATAACACGTGAGATTATATAAAGAATAATTAAATGGCTGTGGGTGTGGTGGAAATTGGGTATAATATTGTATAGAGTAAATTGAGTGTGTTTGTGATACAAATGGTCCTTGATTTATGAATGCATGACTAAAGTAATGAATGCAGCTATTTGCCATTTCATTGGTTGCAGAGTAATAGCAGTGGTGAAGAGCTACTTGTAGTCATTTGTCACTGTAGTTAGTTATTGTCAATAGTAAGTTCTATTATTGAAATGGAGTTAAATTAATTTGTACATTACAAATGTAAGATTGTAATTGAAATTGGAGTCATTAACTTCAATTTAGGCTGTAATTTAAATTATATATTTGACGTTTTGATTGATGAGTTTACCGAATAGGTGTATTCGAGTTTACTAATAATTGCTCAGGCTCAAGACTTAATGGTACCACCTATTTATTATCAGTTATCAGTAAGATACTATTATCAATGATATTTGTGCAGATACTAACCTGTAAGTGGTCTGCATTATACTAATTTACGCATTAATACGGATTTTTCATATGAGCATTAATATTAAATACCTAGCGCTTCATCAGTTAGTCGCAGTCACTCCCTCTCAACCTGATGAAGGCGCTCAAGTCTCATTACTTGTAAATGAGAAACTTATTGAGAATAGTCCTATTGTTGAGAGCATGATGGAAAAACTTCATCAATTATATAGTATGAAAAACAAAGGATTTGCTGTTTTTACTGATCCAAGTAATGTGAATCTATCAACTCAATCTGATGGTGAAGAGGGAGATGAGTTAGAGAATGACAAGGACACTAATGTAAATGTGGTAGGTGAATCGTTTTTGTCCTTATTTCAGTCATATTACAAAAATCAAGATGACTTCTTATCATTTTCTCTTAATGCTGCAAATAATTTAGTCGCTGAAATCAATCAATACAGTTTTGCAGAGCCTGGATTACTTTTGATGTGTCATTATCATCATGTAGCTAATGACTATCTTTTTATTGCTCAGCTAACGAATGTACATAGTACGACAGTTAATCAAGCTTTTGAGATAAAAGAAATTGATTATCTTGATATTGAAAAATCTGACATTATGGCAAGATTAGATATTACTGAATGGTCAGTTAATCAAGACTCTTCTCGTTATCTAACCTTTTTAAGAGGAAGAATAGGGCGTAAAGTAGGGGATTTTTTCTTGGATTTTTTAGGTGCAGAAACAGGTCTCGATCCAAAAGTTCAAACCCAAGCGCTTGTTCAAGCAATTGATGATTACTGTCAGCAGCATACGCTTGCTAAAGAAGAAGAAAAAGCCTATAAACAGGAAGTGTTTAGTTATTGTCAAACACAAGCAAAGCAGGGAGAGGAACTTTCTATCCAAGCACTGTCAGATTTTCTAGCACCAGACAGTAATCCTATATTAGCTAAAAAAGAGGATGTGGTGGATTTAGCGAGTTTCACACAAGAGCAAGGGTATCAATTCCCTGAATCATTTCCAGCAGATGCGAGTACTTTGAAAAAATTAACTAAGTTCTCAGGAAGCGGTGGTGGTGTGACAATTAGTTTTACATCAGCACAATTAGGTGAAAAAGTGGTTTGGGATAAAACAACTGACACATTAGTGATTAAAGGTACGCCTCCTAATTTAAGGGACCAGCTAGAGCGTTTTTACGATTAGTCATCTATCATATTAGAGAATTGACTTATCCTTAATTGATTATACCGTCGTAAAGTAAGACGTGTTCTGAAAAACTATTACAGTATGCATATACGAACTTAAGTGTATTGGGGCTTATTTTTAGTAAGTTAAGCACCCTGTAATAGGAATTCAAGAGCAATAATAGGTGGGATAAGTAGTTGGGTATGTTATTAACGTAAAAGCGTGGTCGCTTTTCTCACAAAAATAAGCCTGTACATAAAGGCTTACTTTTGTGAGCAGTTAGCCAGTCTGTTATAGGAACGTTTCCCATATTGGTTTGACATTAGCAGGTAACCAAAGATTTTTGCCTAAGTCATACCAAGGGGTAGGGTAGTGAAAATCTGAACCAACAGAAACGTATAGTTTAAATTCTTGAGCTAATTTAGCGAAATGAGTGCGCTTATCTGGTGTTAATTGACTATTTGTGACCTCAAGTGCATCTCCTCCCATTTCTGCAAATGCTTCTACAAGGCGCCTACCCCACTTACCTTTTAAGGGATAAGCAAAAGGATGGGCGAGTACAGCCTTACCTCCGGCTTTATGAATCACATCTATCGCAACTTGCATATCACACCACTCGGCACGTACATATCCAACACTACCCTTGCCTAATATTTTATCAAAGGCTTTTTGGTGAGATTTGACTTTACCTATCTGAACAAGATGCGTGGCAAAATGATTGCGGGTGAGCATGATAGGAAAGGGGGAAGATTGTGATTCGCTAAGTGAGGCTTCTATTTCACTTAAACTATTATACACTTCTATTTTCTCTAGTTTTTCAGAGATGCGCTTGGCTCTATCATAGCGAACAGTTGCTTGCGTGGCTAATAAGTTTGTTAGAGCGGGGTGGTTGATATCTAGATTGAGTCCAACGATGTGAATGTCATGAGACAGCCAGCAAGTTGATATTTCAACGCCACTAATTAATTGGATAGGGAGTTTATTTTCATTAATTTTTTTTAAAGCAAAAGGGATCGCATCGGTACAATCGTGGTCTGTGATTGCTAAATAGTTTACTTTTCGTTCAATTGCGCGTTCAATTAATAATTCAGGGGAAAACTTGCCATCGGATGCATTTGTATGAGAATGTAAATCATAAATTATTAAATTGATCACAGGGTTGCATCCTTTTTAAGTTGGTTGATTATGACAGTTAAAAGTTCAAAAAGTTCCGCGCATATACGTATCTTTACAAAAATAAGTGAAAATACAGACGATTTTGCTTTATTTACAGAAAATTTATGAAATAATGTACATCGCAAGCCAATTTAAGCTTGTGTAAATTTTATAAATAAACTTTAGTATGTGAAGTCGTTTTTGAAGTAACGATAAAGTAGCATAGTAAAGATAATAACTTAAACCTAGCAGAGGTATTAAAATGAATCGTAAAGTTCTTGCACTAGCAATTACAGCTTTATTAGCAGCTAACGCAGCTAACGCAGCTGAAATCTATAACAAAGATGGCAACAAAATTCACTTAACTGGTAAAGTTGAAGCTGATTATAAATTCCGTGATAAAGCTGCTGCTGAATATAATTATGCAGACAATAAGGTATCTGATGGTAAAGGTGAGAAAATCCATAATGAAGATAACACTTTTGCTCGTCTAGGTTTTATGGGTGAAACTCAAATCAATAGTCAATTAACTGGTTATGCTACTTTTGAGCATGAATTTAGTCAAGGTGATGCTGCTATTAATAATAGTGATGACACTCGTTATGCGTTTGTTGGTTTAAAATATGCAAATTTAGGTTCATTAGATTTTGGTCGTAACTATGGTGTTGTAGGAATTATTCGTGATTTCACAGATAATGCACCTGTATTTGGTGGTGAAGGCTTTAATGGTGAAAGAAGTACTGACGTATTCATGTTAGGTCGCGCTTCAAGTTTAGCTACTTATACAAATGAAGATTTATTTGGTTATGTGCCTGGTTTAACAACATATTTACAATACCAAGCTAAAAATTCTAAGAATGAAAATGTTTGGGATCAGCACGGCGATGGTTTTGCATTTGCGACAACCTATACTCATGAAGCTACAGGATTATCAGCGGGTTTCACCTACGCTAACAGTGATAGAGTTGATGACACTCAAGTTAATTTAGCTGATCAGGGTAAACACGCTGAAATTTGGGGCATAGCGACTAAATATGATGCAAATAATATTTATGCTGCAATTAGCTGGGCTCAAACAAATAATATGATACCTGTTAGAGATCGTGCTGGTGATATACATGAATTTGCTGATAAAACTCGTGGCCTAGAAGCAATCTTTAACTATACATTTGATTTTGGTAATAACTCTAGCTTTACACCTAGTATTGTATATAACCAAACACGTGGTAGAGATTTAGTAGGTTCTCCTGATGTCAATAATGATTTAACCAATGCATATTTAACTAAATATGTTGGCTTAGGTGCTAAATACCAATTCAATAAAAATATTGAAACTGCTGTTGGTTATAAAATCAATTTAGTAGATGAAAAAGCTGCTTATACTCAAGGTGATGCAAATATTGCTGTAGATGATCAAGTTGAAATGCGTTTAACTTACAGCTTCTAATTTAAATAGTGATACACTAGTATCATGAATTAAATTAATATATCTTAAAGACAGCAACATTGTTGCTGTCTTTTTCTATTTGGGCAATAGAAGTTTTTTAATTTACCTCATTTAATTTCCGCTATTTATTCCATTGCTTTTTAAGACTATTCTATAAAGAACAGTTAAGATTTTCGAATCCAATACACTTTAACCCTCCCACTTAAAATTGTTTTATCAACATACTTATTTGGTTTGCTTATTTAAAGCATGGATGTATACAACTTCTCAAAACTTTTTAGATGCTAGTCGTGTTGGTTTTAGCAATATTTTTTTACTCGAACGATTAAAATCATACTTTTTTGTATCATTTTACGGCACAATATGACTTGTTGTCGTCAATTGTTGTTTTTATGAAAATTCAGTTCGTTTTTATCCTCAACTTCGGAGTCTAAAATGTTTGAAAATATCCAACAAGCCCCTGCAGATCCTATTCTAGGCTTAGCCGATCTCTTTAAAGCAGATCCTCGCGCTCATAAAATTAATCTTGGTATTGGTGTTTATAAAAATGAATTTGGGGATACCCCTGTTCTAAATAGTGTTAAGAAAGCAGAAACACTTTTGCTTGAGTGTGAAAAAACCAAAAATTATTTAGGAATTGATGGACTTGCTGCTTTCGCAACCGCAACACAAGCGTTATTATTTGGTGCAGACAGTGACATTATTACAAATAAAAGAGCTTCAACGGCCCAAACACCAGGTGGCACAGGTGCTCTTCGTGTTGCAGCTGAGTTTTTAGCGAAGCATACTGGTGCTAAGCGTGTATGGATAAGTAAACCAACATGGCCAAACCATCACAGCATCTTTAAAGCGGTCGGTATCGAAGTGTTAGAGTATGCTTATTACGATGCAGAAAACCACTCTTTAGACTTAAATGGATTATTAGAGGATTTGAATCAAGCACAAGATGGAGATATTGTGTTATTTCATGGTTGTTGCCATAACCCAACAGGGATCGATCCTACACAAGGACAATGGGAACAGTTAGCTGAATTATCTAGAGCGAAAGGTTGGTTACCACTTTTTGATTTTGCTTATCAAGGTTTTGCTCGCGGATTAGAGGAAGATGCAGAAGGATTACGTGCGTTTGCCAAAAATCACCGTGAGCTGATGGTCGCAAGTTCTTATTCTAAAAATTTTGGACTCTATAATGAACGTGTGGGTGCCTGCACATTAGTTGCTGCTGATAATGAGAGTTCTGTGCGTGCGTTTAGCCAAATTAAATCCGTGATTCGTGCTAATTATTCTAATCCACCCGCTCATGGTGCATCTGTTGTCGCGACTATTTTAGATACACCTGCATTACGTCAAGAATGGGAAGAAGAATTAACGGCAATGAGAACACGTATCAAGGCGATGCGTGATAAGTTTGTTGTGTTGTTAAAAGAAAAAGGGGCAACTCAAGATTTTAGTTTTATACAAAATCAGTACGGGATGTTCTCATTTAGTGGTCTTACTAGCGATCAAGTGCAGCGTTTACGGGATGAATTTGCAGTTTATGCAGTTAGCTCAGGACGTATTAATGTTGCAGGTATGACCGATCATAATATTGAAGCGTTATGCCAAGCAATTGTTGCTGTACTTTAACTGTAGGCTAATTAAGAGTGATTGGTGTTTACTGGCGTAATTTTGGTTGTACGTTGTATTGACTTATCTCTGTAAACGCCTATTAATCCAAAGTTCACACTTGTTTTTACTCTATCTATGTTTTTTTGAGATGGTAAAAGTCTTGTGTGAACTGATGTTTCAAGATTAATCAATATCCGGATGTTTAGCACATATGCTTAATACAGATGTTCAGTACAGATGTTTAGTTTGTACTTTTTGTAAGTGGTTAATAAATAGAGTATAAGTCAAAATCATTTTGATTGGCTACTTTAATTACTGCCCTAATATAAGCACTTATGATGCTAGTTGTACTGATAGCTAGTCGTTGCAAGTATGATATAGGGGGAGTGCTATTATCTTTTTGTATTACCTCATCTGTCTTACCCTTGTAAATCGTATCAATCTTTTCCATTCCTCTGCCGTTTCCAAATGTAACGCACCTAGCCAACGTTATTAAATATTTTTTGATGCTCATAAATCATTTGTTATTATAATCCATTGGTTTTTTGATTTTGTGTTGTATCGTTTTAGTTCTTACAATTGAAGTGACATGATGATTTTAGGATATTCGTTAGTGATAAAGGTAATCTTTTAATTTTATCCTTTACACCTCTTTTGTTTATCCCTATTGAAGTGTATGATTTTAGAGTGTATGGCTATTGTTAATTAGAGAACTAGTGATTGTTAACATGTGGCTAATTTCAAATTGGTATTATTTACATAGCCATGGTTAGATGATCGTTTGATAATAGCAATCATAATCATTCATTGTATCTAGATGAGGTTCTAGTAATAAAAGGCTTCATTTTAGGTTTTGAAATATAAATAAAAAACTACACATGGATAAGTAGTTAAATTTACTCATAAGAAAAAGGAATAACATGAATCCATTAGATAAAATTAAACTCACCAACCCAATTCATTTGTTGGCGGTTGGATTGGGTAGTGGTCTTTCTCCTAAGGCACCAGGGACTTTTGGTTCTATTGCCGCAATCCCTATTTGGCTTTTATTCTATCAATTGCCTGATTTATACTACGGTATTTTATTACTGATAATGACTTTTGCAGGTATTTATATTTGTGATAAAACTGCAAAAGATATGGGAGAGCATGATCATGGCAGTATCGTATTTGATGAGTTTGTCGGTATGTGGATTACCTTATGGTTGATTCCATCGTTTCATTGGCTATGGATTGTGATTGCTTTTTTACTCTTTCGTTTATTTGATATCTGGAAACCTTGGCCTATAGGGTGGTTTGACCGAAAAGTAGATGGTGGTGTCGGTATTATGATTGATGATATATGGGCAGGCATATTCGCTGCATTTTGTTTATGGGCACTAGGTGCGTTATATCAATTAATTTAATGATTAAATCCGTTATCGTAAGCTTGTAAGAATAGATAGCGTGCTTATTAGGCTTTGATGTAATGGATTATCAATAATTCAGTATTATACAAAATGTCATTAGCACTGTTTCAATAAAACCATACCTAAATCGAGCAATACTTATTAATAAAGAATGTTTTGATTCTTTGGTTTTTTAACATTAAGCGGTTGCTTTAGTTATAGATAAGTATGCGCACCTAAGAAGTGTTTTAAGTATTAGATGTTAAATCATATGACCTTAAAGGAGAGATTATGCAAAAGCGTAAAACAGTGTTACCAGCTGATTTTTTATGGGGTGGAGCGGTAGCCGCACATCAATTAGAAGGTGGATGGAATAAAGGCGGAAAAGGCATGAGTACCGCTGATGTCATGACGGCAGGTGCACATGGTGTTAGGCGTGAAATCACAGATGGTGTGATAGAAGGTAAGTACTATCCAAATCATGAAGCGATAGATTTTTATACTCACTATAAAGAAGATATTAAACTTTTTGCTGAAATGGGATTTAAATGTTTTCGAACTTCAATCGCATGGACCCGTATTTTTCCAAATGGCGATGAGCTCACTCCAAATGAAGAAGGTCTTCAATTTTATGATGATTTGTTCGATGAATGTTTACGTTATGGCATTGAGCCTGTCATTACGTTATCTCACTTCGAGATGCCTTATCATCTTGTTAAAACCTATGGCGGCTGGCGTAATCGTCGTCTAATCGAATTTTTTGCCAGGTTTGCTGAGGTTTGCTTTAAACGTTATCATAAAAAAGTGACTTATTGGATGACGTTTAACGAAATTAACAATCAAGCTAACTTCCAAGATGACTTTGGTCCTTTTACGAACTCAGGCATTAAATTTAAACCAGAGGATAACCGTGAGCAAGTGATGTATCAGGCTGCGCATTATGAATTGGTCGCAAGTGCACTCGCAACTAAAATTGCTCATAGTATCGATCCTGCGATGCAAATTGGCTGTATGATAGCAATGTGCCCAATCTATCCCTATTCATGCAAACCTGACGATATATTAATGGCCCAAAGCGGTATGCAAAAACGCTATTGGTTTGCTGATGTGCATGCTCGTGGGCATTATCCTGCTTATATTGAACGTTACTTTGAGCGTAAGGGATTTGAGTTAGACATTACTTATGAAGATTTAGCTATTTTAGAAGTTGGAACGGTTGATTATATCGGCTTTAGCTACTACATGTCTTTTGCGATTGAATCACGTGCTGATAATCCTTTATTTGATTATGATGAAAATCGTGATTTGGTTAAAAACCCTCATGTCGAAGCCTCTGACTGGGGATGGCAAATCGATCCGAAAGGATTGCGCTATGCGATGAGCTGGTTTTATGAACGATATGAATTACCTTTATTCATTGTTGAAAACGGCTTCGGTGCAATCGATCAAAAAGAAGCTGATGGGACAGTGAATGATGAGTACCGTATTGAATACCTTAAAGCGCATATTGAGCAGATGAAAATTTCTGTTGATCAAGATGGTGTTGACTTAATTGGCTATACGCCTTGGGGTTGTATTGATCTTATCTCGTACGGCACAGGCGAAATGAAAAAACGTTATGGCTTTATTTTTGTGGATAAGAACAATGATGGCAGCGGGACTTTAGCACGTAGTCGTAAGCGGTCATTTGAGTGGTATAAGCAAGTTATCGCAAGTAATGGTGAAATTTTATAGCTAAAAATGTTGCAGTAAATTTGAACTAATTAGTATGATCCTTAAAGTGCAGATTAGATGTGCTTTAGGTGAATGCGAATTAGGAATGACTTACCTCGTTAAAAACGATCATTTAGGTGGTCGTTTTTTTATTTGTTTGTCTATGATTAGATCTAAGAGATCTTAGTCATCACAAAAAATTCTTCAGCATAGAAAGATTGATTGCTCTGATTTTTTAAGATTAGAATTAATATGATTAGCTACTGCGATTAGTAATGTATATTAATGAGGTATGAGAGTGCTTGATTGATTTTTATCTGTCTGGGTAGGGTTAATTACATTCTATTAATGAGATGATGGATTTTGAAAGCATCTTATTTATGGTAAAGTAGTAAGATATTTTAAATCGTCAGGATAAGAGTTATAAATGCAATCGATAACATTTGATATACAAGATTTAGATGAGATTCAGTTTGAATTACCTATTGGTGTAGAGCAATTTACAACAGAGATTGAAGGACTTTACCTTTCTGGGTTACGTGCAGGGCAGAGAGATAAACCTACTTTAGTATTTATTCATGGGCAATATGCAGGCGCTGAAAGTTGGCTATTACAGCTTGGATGTGAAAAGCTCCAAGCGCATTATCATTTATTGGCATGGCACGCACCAGGTTATGGGCAGAGTGAACATTGGTCGCATACCAATCCAAGTGCATTAAATTTTGTTTTGATGTTACGAGAATGGCTTATTACGCTTGTTGATAAACCCGTTGTCTTGGTTGGACATGGATTAGGTTCATTGATTGCGTGCGCCTATGCAGCTAGATTTCCTATGCAAGTAAGTGGTTTGCTACTAACAGCCCCAGCAATTGGATATGCAAAAGCGGGCGTTTTTAGGAAAAAGCAAGGCAACCAAGATAATTACATGTTAAATACTTTTGGGTTGATGTCTTATGCAAAAGAAAGGTTGAATGATCTGATTGTGCCTAATTCAGATACGATAAGTGATGAAGATAGCGCTAGCTTTCGAGTTATGTTCAACTTACCAGCTGATGCACCACTTGAATTTTATTTAACAGGTGAAGATTGGCAAATGTGCGTAAGACGTATCTTAAAGAGTTTACTTGCTTTAAATGCCGAAGCCTTTGCAGGGACATCTTGGACTTTAATGAATGAAGATATTGAAACGTATCGACACTATTTTCATGGTTATACGGAGGTTTGGGCTGGTGAATTTGACTTAATATCAAGGCAGCATGAAGCATACAGATTAGCTGTTCGGTATCATTCAAATTATGAATTATTTAAAGGAGTAGGACATCTATTCCAAATAGAAAACCCAACCTTATTTAATCATAATTTAATAGCATATATGGCTAATAAAGAGAATGCTGAGCGAATCAAGCGCGAAGAAGAAGATAATTTTTAACACTACTTAAATTTATTAACCTTATTACTTTAATTATCTAGTGGTTTGTATGCGCCTTGGAGTTAGGATGTTTTGATATGTGAATGCTCTGATGGCGAATACTTGAAATATTAAGCGTGTTAATTTTATTTAAATTAATCTAATCGAATATTGTCCGATATATCCTGTTTAATTACTAAGACATGAAGGCAAAATAATTACTGTAATGATAAATTGATTTTCTTAAGTCGTGCATAGCTGGCCAAAACTAGTGTTTTAGTAAACAATTTAGAAACGAATTTTAAGAGGTTCTCTAGCCATACCTAAAATATAGATTGTTAAATTTAGCAGAGAAAATAATAAACATGCATGGAAAGAGTCTCAATGAAATTGAGATAGTGAGTCAATTTTTTAAATAAGTACTTGTTCTTAAACTCTATTTAATAGATGAAAATATTTAGTATCTAATTATCAAAATACAAAAGGAAAATTTATGTCAAAAAAAATGATTGTTTCGGGTGCAACGGTACTCATATTAGCAGGCATTTATGCTGGTGCAACCTTTTACACTGGGAACCAAATCCAAAAACAAATGCCTGTAATGATTGAAAATGCCAATCTGTACCTTCAAGCAAAAAATATTCCTTATACACTTGTTGTAAGCGATGTGAAACAAGGTTTTTTTTCTAGCCAAGCTAAATTAACTTTGCAATCAGAACAAATGCCTGAACTTTCGTTCGATGTGACGACAAAAAATGGCCCACTGCCAGGTTTTAGTCAATTTGGCATGGTAGCGTTTGAAGCAACGTTAAATGATGATGCATCCCTTAAAGAAATTTTTGAAACGGCACAAGCCCCGATATTAGTCACAGCTGATGGAAGAATTTCATTTGCTGGCGATCTGAATATGGGGATTGCTATCTCACCTTTAGGTAAATCAATTGGGATGAATGAGTTAGATATTAATTCAGATAAAATCACATTGGCAATTGATTATCAAAAAAATAATACATTTACTTGGCAGGCTAGTACACCTAAATTATCGCTTACTCAGCTTATAAATCGTGTTCAAAGTAGTTTAGTATTAGAAGGCATTACGCTATCAGGTGAAAATAAGCCTAATGCTTCTGGTTTAAATGATGTAGTACATTCAATTAAGCTTGATAAAGTTGATTTGATTAATGGCGCTGAGCCAAGATTCTCAGGTAAATTAGCAAATTTACAGGCGACTTCAACGCTGACCAGTAAAGATGAGCTTGCTGGTGCATCATATAAAATCGATGCTAAGGATATCAAATTTGGTAATATTGAGTTCAATGAACTGAATTTGCTTGCCGCCATTACCAATATGCCAGTATCAAGCCTAGCAGAGCAAAACCAGTTTGCTGCTTATTTTATGCCTATGATTTTAAATCAAGCAACCACTTTAAATGATGAAGCGGTTTTATCAACTCATCCGAAATTAGATATATCAAGTCTAGAAATGAGCAATCAAAAAGGACTTTTGGCAGGACAAGCAAGCGTAGAATTTAATGTTGCGAAGAAGCCTGAGGCAAGTACCAGGAATGCAGAAGCCTTGCTTAAAGGTTTGCCTCTTTCATCAGCATTAATCGATGTAAAAGCAGATAAATCGTTTTTAACTGATTTCATAAGTCAATTTAATCAAATGAATCTAGGAATTGAAAAAGAGAAAGCTTTGAAAAGTGCAGAAGAAATGCTGGCAAGTATTCTTGAGATGTCTCAGCTATATGGCGGAATCTTAAATGCAAATGACACTCAAGTTACATTCAATTTATCCATCGAAAATGGAGTTGGTAAGCTTAATCAAGCGCCTTTGACTGAACAAAGAATGGGGCAATTATTAGGGGTAATGTTTGCGCCTAGCCCGTTTAAAACAAAAGAAGTTGCGCCTATTACTGATGAAGATGTGAGCGATACACCTGCCGTTGAGTAATAGTATTCATTTTAATTAGATGAGCCAATAACGTTGGCTTGTCTTATTTATCATAAAGTTTTTTATTTTATAACAATAATATATTCTCTTAGCTGAAATCCTCTTAGTTTAGGGAGGATTTAATCGCTACTTAGTGCTAAATTGGATTGAGTATTTGCAGGGTAGGACACTTTTTAATGCTTAGTTAATGCAGCAAAATGATTTAATATGACTTAAACTTGGCGTTTAGCCCAAATCTAAAGATGACAAAGGAAAGTGCTATGCAAATTATATTTTATCATCCAACCGCTGATTTTTTACGTTGGCAAGCAGCGCTTAAGGCGCATTTACCCCATGTTGTACTTCATAATTATAAACAACTCCCAGATAATATTGTACTAGATGAAATTCAATATGCGCTTGTTTGGGCACCTCCTGTTGAAATGCTCCAACAATTTAAGCAACTTAAAGGTATTTTCGTTTTAGGCGCTGGTGTTGATGCGCTTTTATCAAAAGCCGCCCTCGACCCTGATTATTTACCAGAATCTGTACCAGTTATGCGTATAGAAGATGGGGGAATGTCTGAGCAGATGATAGAGTATGCTTTAAGCCGTGTATTTCACTATTTTAGGCGATTTGATGAGTACGAGAGATTACAAAGACAAGGTCAATGGCAACCTCTTGAGTCTTTTGAGTATGAAACCTTTAACATTGGTATTTTGGGAGCTGGCATCCTTGGCCAAGCTGTTGCTACTGCTTTAGTGTCTCATGGTTTTAAAGTTAAATTATATAGCAGGACACAAAAGCAATTTAATTCAATCGATCATTTTGCAGGTAGTGAGCAGTTGCCTGCGTTTTTATCTGGTACAAAACTATTGATTAATTTATTACCTAATACACCAAAGACTCAAGGTATGATTAATTCTCAGTTACTCAGTCAGTTAGAAACAGGAGCTTACTTAATTAATCTAGCTAGAGGCGCACATGTTATTGAACCAGATTTATTGATAATGATTGAATCAGGGCAAATTGCAGGGGCAAGTCTTGATGTATTTGTTAAAGAGCCTTTAGAATGTAATCACCCTTTTTGGCGAAACGACAGAATCTTTATCACACCACATATCGCAGCAGTAACAAAACTAGATGAAGCGGTTTCTCAGATTGTGAATAATATAGGTGCAATCGAAAAAAATGCGCCTGTAACAGGGTTAGTGAACAGGCAACTAGGCTACTAATTTTTAAAGGTACTGCCCTGTTTATTTATTACCCTAGTCACGTATCTTTTTGGGTATATCAATTGTATCTTCTTAAATAAGTATGTTTTTTGATATCTAAAATGATGGATCTATACTAGGTATTTTTGTTAGAGCATGGATAGGCATAAAACTTCACAGCCTGATATTGATCAGTTTTCAATCGATTCCTAGTATCTCATTATGCGATAGCGCTTGAGGATTTTTGTGTGTTTTTTACACCATACTGGTGAGTCGATTGGAAAAAATGAAAAAAATAATCTATTGCGTTTTAATGTTGCTAACTTTATCACAGTCTGCTTTAGCAGAAAGTGCTTATGAATTAGGCAACCCTCTTTTTGTCAAAATTAAAATAACAGATGTGTATCATCCTTTATTAATTGATGCTGATAAAAATTTGGTCATAAAGGACTTTTTGCAGCATCTTTCTATTGAGGGGGCTTATTACACGCCCAAAGAAATCGAGGGCGTGACCCAGAAATCATCTTTATACTTTGAACGAGATATTACAACAGGGATAGGATTCGATAAAAAAGTGACCCAAATTACGGTACCTAATCAGCCCGTTACTATTATCAATAGATCAAATCATGAGGTGATATTAAGCATTCCGAGTACGGTTGATCAATACTGGGTAGCGAATATCCTTACCCTTGAACTGAGTAATAAAGATTTGCTCAGAACGCTACTTAAAGATGATGAGGTTGATTATCTTTGTTTGGATGGTTACTTACCAAGTGTATTGCTCCGGAGTGAAAATTTATCTCTAGAATCAATGGATATTGACTTTAATATAGGAAAATGTTTCCATACACCCATTACCTTCAAATTCGTAGTGAGTATTGCTGATAGCATAGAACAATTATCTCAAAATATGCCTGACGATAAGATTGCAGATGAAAAAAAGAAGCGACTTTAGCAAATTTTGTTAATCGTCTAAATGCTTATCAATACCGACCATTTAAGATAGTGTCAGACATTCCTTTATTAAATGGATTATTTGGTTTTGAATATGATAGATTCAGTTTAGAGCCGATCACGCTTAATGAGCAAAGTAAAACAACAACATTACTTGGTCGCTATGAAAAAAAAGGCGAGTTCACTGGTATTCAAGCTAAAGGCTATTTGCAAGACTATTTTGGCGTGACAAGTGAAACGCAAGCTAAAAGGCAAAATATTGAAATCCTACGCATCGAAAATATGATGCCGGGTGAATGGATTGAAATTCATACTCTATTTTTTAGAGATAGACTCATCGATTTTAAAGCATTTAGCTCAAGACTATGTGGTGTTGAATCAAAACGTCAGATCTCAAACTTGAGCAATTATGAACTGAAAACAATACTAACCATATCAGAACTTGGTAAGCTTCCTCAAGAGCATTGTCAACAGATACGAGATAGCATTTCTAAGCTTAGCTCCATGCCCGATAAACAATTAGAAAATCAGATGTTATTGCTGAAGCATGATATCGAGACATCTACGATTGAGGAGTAAGTGATCATATTTTTCGAGTGCATTTTGCTTGGAAAGGTAAGTGGGCGAATGATTGAATGCCAAGCATATTTTAAATTATTGATATTAAATTGTTTTATTTTTTGTGCCTTGTCATTGTGGCTTTAGTCGGGTATACTGAATCATTATTTTAAATATTTTCTTTAAAAATAATAAGTTAAAAAATACGTATTTCTACTCTCAAGCTATTTCTAAGTTACTTATACAGTAGTGGCTCTGGACGTTAGCTTTCATCTTTGCTGCACAAATCGTGTTCGCATACTCATGTGCTTATTAGCATATCGTAATTCAGTTGTTAAAATTTTTCTTATCCGAGTTAATTTTTTGATAGCTGTTTGCACCAAGCATTCTTAATGCGATGTTTAAAAAAGAACGGAGGACGCATGACAGTCATAGATTCACAATTTACTCGTCTATATAGATCATTTATAGGCTACTTTAATCTCAATCCATTTATCTTTATTACTGCTAACTTAAGTATCATTACCTTGGTCCTTAGCAGTATTTTTTACCAATCAACCCTACAGCGTGTGTTTGGTAAGATACAAAACTGGGTATTAAATGATGCAGGTTGGTTCTATGTCTTTAGTGTCGCTGCGATTTTACTTTCAGTGATCATTTTAGCAGTTAGTCGACTTGGAGAAATTAAGTTAGGACTTGATCACGATAGTCCTGATTACACTAAAACCACTTGGTTTGCTATGTTGTTTTCAACGGGCATGGGAATTGGATTGATGTTTTTTGGTGTTGCTGAGCCTCTGATTCATTTTATGACTCCGCCTATTGGAGAGGGAAGTAATGTACAGGCCGCAAAAGAGGCCATGAAAATTACATTTTTCCATTGGGGGTTACATGCATGGGCTATCTATGCAATTGTTGGTATTATATTGGCCTTTTTTAGCTTTCGTCATAATTTACCTTTAAGCTTGAGATCAGCGCTATATCCTTTCATCAAAGATAGAATCTATGGTCCAATTGGTGATTGTGTGGATCTATTCGCATTAGTCGGAACTTTATTTGGTATTGCGACCTCTTTAGGATTCGGAGTTGCACAAATTAATAGTGGTCTTAATTTTTTATTTAACTTACCTGAAACTGAGTGGGTCCAGATTATTTTAATTATTATCGCTATGGGACTAGCCACTATCTCAGTAACAACAGGTCTGGATAAAGGCATTAAATTTTTGTCTCAAGCGAATTTAATCTTGGCTGTGATTCTCATGGTTGCTGTATTAATTGCAGGCCCAACGACTTTTTTATTCAAAACTTTTTTGCAAAATTCAGGTGCCTATTTATCTGAAATTGTGGATAAAACCTTTAATATGTATGCGTATGAGCCAAATGATTGGATTGGTGGCTGGACGCTATTTTATTGGGGCTGGTGGTTATCGTGGTCTCCTTTTGTTGGACTTTTTATTGCGCGTATTTCTAAAGGACGGACGATAAGGGAATTTGTCTTTGGCGTTTTATTCATTCCAACTGGGTTTACATTTTTATGGATGACTATTTTTGGTAATTCAGCGATTGATTTGGTGCTTAATCAAGGTGCAGATACTCTAGCACAACTTGCAACTGATAATGCACCGGTAGCGCTTTTTGCATTTTTTGATTATTTACCTGCCTCAACACTATTTTCAATTCTAGCATTAGTGATGGTGATTGTCTTTTTTGTTACCTCCGCAGATTCTGGCGCTTTGGTGATTGATATGCTTGCCTCTGGGAAAAAATCACACTCACCAGCAGTTCAACGAGCGTATTGGTCTATTCTCATTGGTATTGTTGCGATTGCATTATTAGCAACAGGAGGCTTACAAGCCATGCAGGCAGTTACCATTGCAAGTGCTTTTCCATTTACCTTGATTTTACTCATCTCAATTATGGGGCTGTTTAAGGCCTTAAAAGTAGATGCAACGAAACAAGCATTAAGATATCAAATGCTTAATACTGCATCAAGTGGAAATGAAACCCGTCTATCTTGGCAAAAAAGAATGCGAACATTAACTACTTTTGCTAGGCGTAGTCATGTTGAGCGCTTTTTAGACGAAGTGGTTGAGCCTGCATTCGAACTAGTCTGTGATGAATGGAAAAAACAAGGGATACAGACCGTTATCACTAGAGGCGAAGAAAAAAGCATTAAGTTAGAAGTGCAGCATGGCTCGGAAATGGATTTTATCTATGAAATTGTGCCAAATGCTTATATCAAGCCTGATTTTGCTCAAGATAGTGCAGAACAGGGGGACAATGCTAAATACTTTAGAGCGGATGTTTATCTGAGAGAAGGAGGACAAAATTATGATGTGATGGGATGGCACCGTGATGAAGTCATTAGTGATATTATTGAACAGTATGAAAGGCATTTACATTTTCTACATTTATTACGGTAAATCTTGAGTCGAATAGACAGTTATCTTAACTTGGCTGATATTTAAGTCAGCCTGAACTGTTTTGGCGATAGCGTTTAATGAAGACTTATTGATGATGATTAATCTATGCAGTCTATTAATCTGTATACTACATTTTTGTAGAACTTCTGATGAGTGATGTCTATACTCTTTAATCACTCGACAAATATTGTTTTCAATCCACGAATAATCAATCAATTGTATTTTTTAAGGTGTTGATTGATTTGTCAGTGGGTGTGTTATGCTGAGTCAATAAGGAATACAGATGAATATTATGACTGCTGAGCAGGCAATTTTAAAACGCTCAATTCGATTCACTATTATTTTAGCCTCTTTGGGAATTAGTTTTGGTTTGGTGTCGGGCTCACTTGCCATTGTTTTTGATGGGATGTTTTCTGCAGTTGACGCAGGAATGTGTAGTTTAGCTTTTTTGGTATCAAAAATTTTAGCTCAGCCCGATAATCGCAAGTTTCAATATGGATTTTGGCACCTAGAGCCACTGGTACTAGCATTTAATGGCAGCATATTAACTTTCATTTGTATCTATGCATTTATTGGGGCTATTTTAGATATTATGGCAGGGGGACGAGATTTAACGCTTGGCTTTGCCATGATCTACTCGGCGGCTGTTAGTTTTATGGCATTTTGGATTTATGCTAAACATAAACGTTTAAATAGAAAAATTGAGTCTGATCTAGTGGCACTAGATACACAAAGTTGGTTTATGGCTGCAAGTATTAGTGCATCACTGCTTGTTGCATTTACGTTAGCCTTGATTCTACAGCAAACTCAATATGCATATTTAAGTCGTTATATGGACTCAGGCGTGCTGCTAGTATTGATCGTTTGGTTAATCCCAAAACCAATTAAAATGGCAACTGCAGCGATAAAAGAGGTGCTGCAAATGACGCCTGAAAGTTTAAATAATTCAGTGACTAGTTTAATGGAACGACTTAAACTAGGTTATGGATTTAAGCATTATCGATTTTATGCAACTCAAATTGGCCGAGGTATGTTTATCGAAATTCATGTAGTGGTAGACGGTGAGCTAGCCCAAAAAGGAGTCGCTTATTTTGATGAAATCAGGCAGGCGATCAGTGATGAATTAGGTGACAACGATGGAGAGATGTGGTTCACAGTTTCATTCACCTGTGATGAAAAATGGATATAAGCACTTTGTATGCTATATTTAATCTGATTACTTGATATTCCCTTATTGGAAACGTCTAAGTAGGTTAAATTCAGTACGATATGTCTATATTTTAATCTCTTGCTAAATGAATGTTAAAATATTTAAAATTGTTAACTGAAATGACTTCACTTTTAGTCAATTAAGACTTAATATTGAATGAGAATTTGTAAGTCACTTAGCTATATTACTAGATTAACAAATAACTTTAATTGTATCGAATAAAAAACACCCTCGTCACTTTAGCGGCGGGGGTGTTTTTTATTGGTAAATCAAAGAAATGTTATAAATTATTTAATCATGAGATACGAATTACGACAGATATATTACCAGTGTTCTTTATGTTGCTAAGAAACTTGTTTGACCTAGGTATTTTATATGGTTGTGATTCATAAAGATTGTTAAGAGTAAGGGATACAAACTAAATTTAAATAGCGAAAAAACGCTTAAGAACTAAAATAGGTATGCTTAAGCATAGGAGAATATCATGGGCAAACCAACAATTATAATTAACGAGCTTGATGCTGAACGTTTAGATGCGCTGCTATCAAGCGCTGAATTTGTAAATAGTCCAATCGCAAATGCCTTGAATGCTGAATTAGATAGAGCTGATATTGTTTCACCTATAGACGTTCCAGCAAATGTGGTGAGCATGAATAGCCAAATCGAATTTTTAGATATGAACAGTGGTGAAACGTTCATTCGTACGCTGGTTTATCCTGCTTCGGTTAAAGATCGTGCAGAGCATATTTCGGTTATGGCACCGATAGGCGCTGCGCTATTAGGGTTAGCGGTAGGGGATGAAATGACCTGGACACTTCCTAATGGTACCGCAAGTAAAATCAAGGTTGTGTCGATTTTATACCAACCAGAAGCGGCTGGTGAATTACATCGATAAGCAAGACATTCCAAATTGCTATTGAATATCGCCTTATAGAATTTGTATAAGTTTTTTATGAGGTGATTAATAGTACAATGTCTTCCTCTAAGCAATGATTTTTATATCATTTGGCTCAATATGATTTAAATCCTGATATCTAGCTCTCGTTTTTCTTTTGAAGCTGGTTAACTTCTGTGGGTCTTGTTGTTTATTAATTTTTCTCACTACGTAGAACCTTTTTACGGAACAATAATTTGCTTTTGTTTAGTTCAAGATTATCGGGTGTTAATACATTCTCAAGTTCTGATAATAGTTCCTTTGCTGGGCCAAATTGTTTGTCTTGGATAAGGTCCCTTAAATGATTAAATTTTTCTGAAATATGCTTATTCCTATGATGTGTATCCATTGTTGAGAGTAATACCGTGTTGACATCTTCCCCATACAAGGAAGGTTGCTGTAAGATATTTCCCTTTTCTAATGAATAGACTAAGATATCTTTAAAGTCGCTAATCACTATGGGGGAATGGGTCGATAAAATGAATTGGCAATTTGGGAAAGTACTAGCAAGGCGCTCAATTATAGTTCGTTGCCAAGTTGGGTGCATATGCATGTCAATTTCATCTATTAGAACGATACCATACCCAAGCAGAGGATCATCGTTTTTAGGATTTAGCGTGGCAAGTCGTCTTGCAATATCACCGACTAAAGCCATTAATGATCGCTCTCCTTGAGATAACTGCCTGACATCAAGTTGTAATTCATTTTTTGTGACTGACATGTGCAAATGAGGTATTCGATGAATTTTAATATCACTTATCTCAGGCATGAATTGATAAATTGCTTTACGAACAGCGCTAAGTTGTTTATCTTCTGTTTTATGTGCATCGCTTAAATGTTTAATGAACTCAAATGCATATTTCATTTCAGCTATTTCCATTTTTAGCTCAGTAATGTTGCTTGGTTCTTTTTTACTTAAATTTTTAACTTTTTTATTTAACCTAAAAAATTCATCAGCATTGTTCAATAAAAAATTATTGACATTGCTTTTAGATAGTTCATTTTCGATATCTTCACGTTCACGGAACCATACGAAGAAAGACTGGAAATCCACTCCTGTTAACAATGTTTTGGGGTATCCATCTATCTGATCACTCTGTATTTTGTCTTTACTTATTAATTGAGTGTTCATTACTGATCGTTCGACTGGATAAAATGCTATTAATGGTAAGTTAAAGTGCTCATTCTCTGTTAAGTTAAGCCTAAATAGTTCAGTCAATTCTCTGAGTTCATTAAAATTTGACTGAAATTTACCTTTTCTTCCAGTTTTGGTTTTAGCTAAGGACCACGTATAAAGTTTATTTTTATTATTTGTATCATGGCTATTATTGTAAGTTTCTAAAAATATCGATAAAGTGCTTAAAGCGGATACCTGACCTATTGAAATGATCTCTTCAAGGATAGGGGAGCCATTTGCCTTTTCATTACGCAATCTGGCAATAAACCAACTTAAATTAGTTGCAATTGCAGTTAAAATAGAAGACTTACCTGAGCCGTTATTACCTATAAAAACTGTAATATTTGTGGTTATATCTTTTATCGGTGCAAAGTCTATATTTAAATCAGCCAATCCAGCCATGTTTATTAGGCTTAAATTTTTGATTTTCATGATTTATTTTCCTTGCAAGTTTTATGTAAAGGTTGTGATATTGCTTTATATATGCATCTGTGAGCAGTGTAGTTCGATACAGCCATACTATAATAGCATAGCTGATATGAGTTATAGATTAAGACGTAAAATACTTACTGCACTAATAGCTCAAGGAATATAATTAACGTGCAGATATAAAATAGCTGAATTGATTGAAAACCGTGCAATTAGATTGCTAGCCCCTTGCTATTTTAGTTAAAATCTGAAAAATAGACGGTGTAGTGTTATTTATACTGCTAAGCATTTGCTTTCAATGCTTTTGGTATTCATAGCACCCAGAAGAGGCGCACTGTCTAGGTAACCTATAATAGGACCGCATCCGTTGAAAATAGGCTAGGGAGAACAGTGCCGAGATTTGTATGAACGCGGATTTATACAAGTCGACCGCAAAGGCTGAATCCTTTGGGTTGTCACACGAGCCAATCAGTTTGGCCGCAAGGTGGAGCACTTCTGGGCCAGAGATAAGCTGAGTTTGAGCGTCTACACTTTGTCACTGTGATGTTATTTAAACGTTAAGTGATAATCTGTAAATTAATCATTCTGATGACAATGTTTAATCTTGCCTAAATCGCCCTTCCTTGTGTTAACACGATTATTAACACGAGAACCATTATGAACACACAATCAACAAATACATCTTCAACATTCCAAGCTAGTTATTCGTTAAACTCCCCTGATGAATTTGGACTTAATGCCAGTCTTAATCAGCCTAAACTTCCTATTAGGATTGCAAAATTTGGTGGAACAAGTGTTGCTGATTTTGATGCAATGAGTCTTTGTGCACATTTGATTCTTTCAGATTCAAAAACTAAACTCGTGGTTCTGTCTGCTTCTGCTGGCGTGACGAACCATCTGGTTAAATTAGCGAAAGGCACTGAAGGGTCGGATAGAGAAGAGACCTTAAAAACAATCAGTGATATTCAAGCTAAAATATTATCAAAATTACCTGAGTCTCATAGACCAATTGCGCAAATTGATGCCTATTTAGCAAGAATCGAGGTGTTGGCACAAGCTTGTTTTGAGGCTTCATGTGATGCTAATTCAGATAATAATCAGCAGTTAGCGCTAGCAGATGAAATGGTGGCACATGGTGAATTATTATCAACGACACTGTTTACTAGTGTCATGCAATCTTTAGGTGCGCCTGCAAAATTTGTGGATGTCAGATCGATATTAAAAACCGATAGCCGTTATGGGCGTGCGATGCCAGATATTAATGCCATCCGGATTGCAGCGCAAACGCATTTAAAAGAAAGTCTTGGTCATCATATCATCATTACTCAAGGATTTATTGGATCTGATGGCGATGGAAATACTACAACATTAGGCAGAGGAGGCAGTGATTATAGCGCTGCGCTTTTAGCTGAAGGGCTTAATGCAAGTGAAGTGGCAATTTGGACAGATGTTCCAGGCATTTATACAACCGACCCTAGAATCGCACCTTTAGCTAGACCTATTGCGAATATTTCTTTTGTAGAGGCTGCTGAAATGGCAACGTTTGGTGCTAAAATTTTGCATCCAGCGACGTTATTGCCTGCTGTGAGGGCAAATATTCCTGTTTTCATAGGCTCAAGCAAAGCGCCAGAAGCAGGCGGAACGTATGTAAATCAAGTTGCTGACCCTTCACCTTTATTTAGGGCATTGACGCTTCGTAGGGAACAAACATTATTGACATTACACAGTCTACAAATGTTACATGCCAGGGGATTTTTAGCAGAAATATTCGCCATTTTAGCTAAACATCAAATTTCTGTGGATTTAATTACCACATCAGAAATCAGTGTCTCGTTAACGCTTGATACGACCGGTTCTAATACAACAGGTGATTCACTTATCACGCCTGCGTTAATTCAAGAATTATCCGCGCTTTGCCGAGTGGAAGTTGAAACTGATTTGACACTGGTTGCGATTATTGGCAATAATCTTACCCAAACAGCAGGTGTCGGTCAGGATGTATTTGATGTTTTAAGTCCATACCCAATTAGATTGATTTGCTTTGGCGCAAGCAGTCATAATTTTTGCGTATTAGTTCCCTCTGACAATGCTGATGCGATTGTGCGTGACTTGCATAAGCGTTTATTTGAGGGCTAAGCTATCTTAAGCGTCCCGAGGTAACCCTTTTTCAATACTTCTCACTAAGCGTTTTTGCTGCATTGTTACCTCTGCGCTTAGTGAGAGGTGTCTTTCTATTGCCCAATTTAGATGTTCATCGACTAAAGTACTTCTGCCTAATTGTGCTGTTAGAGCATCAATAATTTCAGTAGATAAAGGGGCTGATGGCGGGACGTTTCCAAGCGCAACTGCGATATTACGTTGCCAGCTATCAAACCCAATTCTTCTAATTGCACTGCCTTCAGTTTCTTTTAAAAATACTGATTCACTCCAATTGAGCAGTGTTAATAATTCAGGCGCGGATAACTGACTGTGTTTGATGAAAGCGGGTTCTTTGGTCAGTGGCGCAACTTTATTATAAGGGCAGATAAGTTGGCAATCGTCACACCCATAGATGCGATTGCCCATAAGAGGTCTGAGTTCTACTGCAATAGCCGATTTGTGCTCAATCGTCAGGTAGGAGATGCAGCGCCTTGCATCAACAATATAATCATCTACTATGGCGCCTGTTGGACAAATGGTTCGACAAGCTTGACATTTACCACAATCAGATTGATGCTCTAGACTCTGATTAGGAGGATTGGTTAAATGTAGTGGTAGGTTAGTCAGTAATTCACCAATGAAAAACCATGAACCTGCTTCATGGTTAATTAGCAAGGAGTGCTTCCCTACAAAACCTAGGCCTGATTTTGCGGCTAAAGGTCTTTCTAATATAGGCGCTGAGTCAACAAATGGTCGATATTCAAAGGAAAAGTCTAATGCTTCTTTCACTAGCAAATCATTAATTGCTGTAGCAAATGCCTTGAGTTGTTTACGTAATATTTTATGATAATCTTTACCTAGTGCATAACGGCTAACATAGCCTAAGGTCGGCGTGCCTAATACTTTCGCGAATTGTGCATTAGGCGGAAGATAATCTAATCGCACTGTAATTGCTGATAATGCGCCAGGAACCATTTTATCTGGTGATGTTCTAAATAGTTGATGGTTTTCCATCCATGACATTTCACCGTGATACTGTTTGTCTAACCATGATTGCAACGCCTGAGCGTGGTCGTTCAGATCTAAATCACAAAATCCAATCTCAGAAAAGCCAAATTCAAGGCTGAGTGTTTCAATTTGGTTTCGAAGGGAAAACAATATCTCTTTTGGAATCAAGCTAGACTCTGAAATGGATTCACTTCGATTGCATTGTATTGGTTCAGATGATATAGGCATAATAAAAAAAATCCTCAAGCCGGCAATTAAATCAGTATAATAGCCATATTTAGTGTGTGTAAAGTACATTATTAGTCTTTTAAAGAAGATGAATACTCAAATATTCGTCTGAGCCTGATAAATAATTTTGCCACAAGTTTACCTACAGCAGAGCAGAATTTTAATACATGGCTGTTTGGTTGATTAAAAATATAATCAAAATATCGATATTTTAAGGATTAATCACTATATGTTACACTATACTTTTTCATTAGCTAATGAAATTGAAACAGCTCAATTAGCGAGTGCTTTAGCGCACGCAATAAAATCACCTTTATTGACGCTTCATTTAGAAGGGGATCTTGGAGCAGGTAAAACAACATTTAGTCGAGGGATCATACGTGCGCTTGGTCATAAGGGAAATGTTAAAAGCCCAACTTACACATTAGTTGAACCTTATCATTTAGAATCGATAGATGTTTATCATTTTGATCTTTATAGATTAGCCTCTCCAGATGAACTGGAAATGATGGGAATACGGGATTATTTGAGTCAAGCGTTAAATAAATCGGTTTTGTGTTTAATTGAGTGGCCATCAAAAGGCAGCGGCATTCTACCCGATCCTGACATGAAAATTGTGCTCTCTTCTCCAGATGAGGCAGTGATTGATTGCAAAAGAATAGTAACCTTTCATGCACTAAGTGCAGCGGGTAAGACACTATTAACTCAATTGCAATTAGATTTTAAGGTTAATGAATATTGATTTACTAAATAAGGTTGAACTACACTCAATTAAATCAGTATACGCAAGGTGAAATTTAACGTAATGATACATCAGATGAAAAATAGGTTGCATATCGCTCATAAAATTGAATCTTGCCAATCGACTTTTGCTTATTATGCAAAGCAAGTCTTATTGCGAGTATTAAAGCATCTTAGCTCTATTAAACAGATACTATGTACGCTCATTTATTTCTTATTATTCGTGAGTTTAGATATTCAAGCAGGATATTTAGTTAATCTTAGCTATACAAATCAAACAAATGATGCCAGTCTTACATTAACATTTGATAGCGAAGTCAAACCTAAATTTGCTCTTGTCTCCGATCCTATTCGCTTAGTGATAGATTTGAATGCCAATAATGGTATACAAGGTTTACCTGTGTCATTTAATGGCTTAAATTTGATGAAAGGGATTGAATCTGTCAAAGCAAATGGCGTGCAAACCCGCCTTTCAGTACCTTTATCGCGTCATGCGACTGTGAACCATGCTCTAAAGAAGCAAAATGGAAAATATATTCTAACTATTCAACTTTCTTCTTCAGATGTCCAAGATAATTCTTCTAAAGCTGCAACTAATATCCAGCCCAAAGAAGATTTAGGTGCATTTATTAAGCAGTCAGATACAGTGAAAGAACCAAAAGTTGCTGCTCAGAATAAGCCAGTTAGCCCAGCGCCCGTTTCTAAAAACGTGACTAATCCTCCTATTTTAAAGCCTAAGCAAGGTACTCAATCAGGTAAAATTGTGATCGCGATTGATGCAGGTCATGGTGGTAAAGATCCTGGGGCAATAGGCTCTGCAGGTCATAAAGAAAAAGTGATAGCGCTAGCTGTAAGTAAAAAATTAGAGAAACTCTTAAATGATGACCCAATGTTTTCCCCCGTTTTGACCAGAACAGGAGATTATTACATTAGTGTGCCTGATCGTTCTGAAATCGCTAGAAAGCAAAAAGCAAATCTGCTGGTATCTATTCATGCAGATGCCGCACCTAATAAAGAAGCAAGAGGCGCTTCTGTTTGGGTGCTCTCTAATAAAAGAGCAAATAATGAAATGGCGGGATGGTTAGAAAAACAAGAGAAGCAGTCAGAGTTATTAGGCGGTGCAGGAGATGTCTTGTCTGGTAATTATAATGATAAGTATCTTAGTCAAGCAGTCATTGATTTGCAATTTGGTCATTCACAAAAAGTAGGATATGGCGCAGCTCAAGAAGTGCTCAAAGATCTAGGCAAAATTGGGAAGCTTCATAAGAAAAAACCAGAACATGCAAGCCTAGGGGTGTTAAGATCACCTGATATCCCCTCATTGTTGGTTGAGATTGGATTTATTAGCAATAAAGCTGAAGAGCATTTATTAGCAACCCCGGCTTATCAAGATAAATTAGCTCAATCTATCTATAAAGGGTTAAAACGTTATTTTGAAGCACATCCAGTGAATACCTCAGCATCAGATAAAATTGTGAGTGATGCCTCTAAAGGTTCATCTTCAGGTAATCGTAAGCATAAAGTAAAAAAAGGTGATTCATTAAGCAAGATAGCAGAAAAATATCATGTGAAACCAAGTGCAATTAAAAAAGCAAATAAAATGGAAGATGATAATGTGATGCTTGATCAAACATTAATTATCCCAGATTAGTATAGGTTTATTAAAAATCAGTGATAGTTGAGACTTTAATGTTAAGTAATTGAATTTAGGGTAAATGTCTATGGCGATAAAAATACTTTCACCACAACTAGCTAATCAAATTGCGGCAGGTGAAGTTGTTGAAAGACCATCTTCAGTTGTCAAAGAGTTGGTGGAAAATGCTTTAGATGCCGAGGCAACGCAAGTTGAAATTCAGATAGAGCAAGGAGGGGCTGGGTTAATTCTCATTAGAGATAATGGTAGTGGTATCAGCAAGGCTGATTTGCCATTTGCTTTAGCTCGCCATGCAACGAGTAAAATCAGTGATATGGAAGATTTGATCTCTATTTTGAGTTTTGGGTTCCGTGGAGAAGCGCTCGCTAGCATCAGCTCTGTTTCTAGGCTTACTTTAACTTCTCATACAGCCGAACAAGCCGAAGCTTGGCAGGTTCATGCAGAAGGCCGTGATATGAACGCAGTGGTTAAACCAGCTGCTCACCCGATTGGTACAACGGTTGAAGTCCGAAATTTATTTTATAATACTCCAGCAAGACGTAAATTTTTACGTACCGAAAAAACTGAGTTTAACCATATTGATGAAGTTATTAAACGAATTGCCTTGGTCAGACATGATGTGACGTTTACCTTAACACATAATGGTAAAAGAATACGATATTATAGAGCGGTACCCGCTCAATCTGAACTAGCACAAAAACAGGCAAGAGTTGCTCAGATTTGTGGAAACCGATTCATTGATTCGGCGAACCATATCCTTTGGAATCATTTTGACCTTGCCATCGAAGGATGGGTAATGCCGCTTTCGACCAGTGAATTAGAGTCCAGTCAAATCGTCCAAGGCATTCAATATTGTTATGTCAATGGCAGGATAGTTCGGGATAAGGTTATCATGCATGCTATAAAGCAGGCTTTTCAAACATATTATCCGGACTCTTTTTTATCAGATGATAAACTTGCTTATGTCATCTATTTATCGGTGTCGCCAGAACAGGTCGATGTGAATGTCCATCCAGCCAAACACGAAGTTCGATTTCATCAAAATAGAACAGTACATGATTTTATTTACCAAGCGGTGATGCAATCTTTAGAAGCTCATTGTGCACAGATAGATCTAGAAACTGGTGAAGTGTTAACTCAAAGCGTTATTAGCACGATTAATGATAATAACCGTTCCTCAGCAGGTACAAATCAATTTGCTGGCAAGCAAACCACCATTTCTAAAGGAATGAGAAATGAAACATCTCACCCCAAAGATAGCAGTCTAGCTAGGGCTAATATTTCTGAATTAGATGGCAATGATAGGCAAGCAGACGCTATTTTACCTGGACAGTTGAAACCAGATTTAGGGCTGACATCACAGCAAGAGATTGTTAATCATGATTTACAGGAACAATCGCTCCTAAAAAAAACGAATGTAACATCAAAACAGGAGTGTGAAGATTCAATAAAAGGAACTGATATTACTTCATCACAAAGCTCCTCTTCATCAGTTGAATCTTATTTACTAGACGAGGAGACATCATTAGTTGCCTCTGAGCCAGAAATAAAAAATCATTATCAGCAAATTTTTCCGACACGTGACAAACCTTTTGTATTTAATCCTGATAAATTAGATACTCATGAAGTAAAACATCAAAAAACGTTTCAAAAGGAGTCGCAAGATCGGCCGATGAGCCTTGCTGAAAAAGCACTTTATCAGCAGTTAATCACTCCCGCTCACTCCTCCCAAAATCCAGTATTACATGCTTCTAAGGGGCAGGCATCAAATGTAGAGGCACAGATTCAAACTTTTGGTAAGGCACTGTATGTTCTAAATAAAACCTATCTACTTGTTGTTAAAACGGATGAATATAATCTAGAACAACTTGGCTTAGTTTCTCTATATCATGCGAGTGTAGAGCTTAGAACGATACAATTTAAGCACGTAATTAGGCATAATAGTGCACAATCACTCTTGGTGCCGATGACTTTACGCTTAAAAGAGTCAGAGTGGTCACAGGTCCTTAGGTATCAGGATGTCATGACTCAAATGCAAATTATACATAGTCTTAATGATAAGCAAAAAACACTAGATATTCAGACTGTGCCTGCACCTATCAGGCATGGTGATATCGCAAAATATCTCACTAAATTATTTAGTTTTTGGATTAACAATACTTCTGAGCTGTTAAATCCACTTGATGAATCGATTCTATTTTTAGCTAAATTATTAGTTGAAGAGTTAAAAGGAAGTGATGATCAAGTTTGGACCTTAGCAGAAGCGATTAATTTAGTCAGTGAGCTCGAACGTATGCTACCTACTAGAATATCTGATATAGGTGAACCAATTTTCAAGCGGATTGAACTTCAGTGATTGATAGTAATTATTTGAAATTAATTGAATTATCACCCTTCTATTTACTTGGTGGTGTTAGCTCTGCTTAACTGTGAATATAGGTATCATGATGTGGCGTGTCAAAAATTTTATCCCTTTTCAAATGCGTTGAATGCGGATTTAAATAAAATGCGGATGTTGTTTGAGCGATCAATCCATTAAGGGCAGTAGTCAGCAACAAGAACCCCGATGCGAGTGATTAATAAACTAATCGCGGTAGGAATATCCTCCCTTTAGGGAGGGGAAGATGTCAAAGTTTAAATAGATGATTTAAGCAATTAAAAGGGTAATTTATGAATAATACAAAGCCTCCAGTTATTTTCATTATGGGGCCTACAGCGTCAGGTAAAACTCAGCTTGCGATGACACTATATGATAAATTACCAGCTGAATTAGTGAGTGTTGATTCAGCGCTGATTTATCGAAGTATGGATATTGGTACCGCTAAACCAACTTTAGCTGAGCAAGCTCAATATCCTCATGCTTTACTTGATATTAGGGACCCTGCCGAGAGTTATAGTGCTGCTGAGTTTTATCAAGATGCACAATGCGAGATAAAGAAGATTCATGCAAGAGGGAATATTCCTATTCTTGTTGGCGGCACCATGCTTTATTTTAAAGCCTTACTAGAAGGGTTATCCCCATTACCAACGGCAGATAGTCAAATTAGAGCAAGCATCGAGGCAGAAGCAATTGAAAAAGGATGGCCGTATATTCATGCAAAGTTAAGCGCAATAGACCCTGTATCCGGTGCTAGGATACATGAAAATGATAGTCAGCGTATTTGTCGTGCATTAGAAGTTTATTTAATTACTGGAAAGTCAATGACTGTAATGCAGCAGGCAAAAGGGATGCAATTTGATTATCCAGTTATTCAATTGGCCTTACTGCCAAAAGAGCGTGAGTGGCTACATAAAAGAATTGAACTTCGTTTTGAGCTCATGGTCAAAGATGGGTTTATCAGTGAAGTAGAACATTTAATCGCCCGTGGCGATTTAAATTTAGATATGCCATCTATGAGATCTGTAGGCTATCGACAAGCATGGGAATACCTTCATGGGGCTTATGATAAAAACGAATTTATATTTAGAGGTGTGTGCGCAACAAGGCAACTAGCCAAACGCCAATTAACTTGGCTTAGGAGTTGGAATGATGCTCATGCCCTTAATTGTCAAAATCAAGATCAAATGTACCAATCTGTAATTGAAATTTTGAAAAAGCAAGCTATTATCTAATCTTTAAAATGATACAAAACAAAAAAAAGTTAAACTATAATGCCATTTATAAGGCGATGGTGTATCATGTTTCGTATATTTAAGAATGATGGTTTTTTTTATGGGTTCGTTTAACGCATATTAATCACTTAGACAATTTTGATAAAAATGTTTATGTTAAATATGTGTTGTATTCTTTTTTGACCCAACCACATTTATTTTATGCTATCTGATAAAGATAGATTTTTTGTATTATGATTTATTAAAATAAAAGGTAAAGACTATGGCAAAGGGACAATCACTACAAGATCCTTTTTTAAATGCGCTCAGACGAGAAAGAGTGCCGGTATCCATTTATCTTGTTAATGGTATTAAATTACAAGGACAAATTGAATCGTTTGATCAATTTGTAATACTGCTGAAAAATACTGTGAGTCAAATGGTATATAAACACGCAATTTCCACTGTTGTACCTGCTAGAGCAATTTCACATGGTGCGACTAGTCAAAATCATTCTAATTATTCAGGTAGCACTCCAGTTAGTGGCGAAGACGATTTCGAATAATCTAAATATAGTTATACCTTCAAACAAAAATATTGACCGAGTATTGACTCGGTTTTTTCGTTGCTCTAATTTATGCATTAAATGTCTTCAAGATGTTTTACTAGGGCTTATTTTGATGACGGTTAGAAGGAGTCATTATGTTTGATAGGTATGAAGGTGGTGAAGAAGCCATTTTGGTACATGTAGATTTTCAGCAAAATGAAGAACAAGAAGAAGATTTAGCAGAGTTTGAAGCATTGGTTATTTCAGCTGGCGTCACTCCTTTGCAAATCATTACAGCAAGTCGCAAAGCGCCTAGTGCTAAATATTTTATTGGTGAAGGTAAAGCGTTAGAAATTGCTGAGGCGGTCAAACAGACAGGGGCGTCGGTGATTTTGTTTAATCACAGTTTAACCTCTGGACAAGAGCGGAGCCTTGAGAAACTATGTGAATGCCGAGTTGTTGATAGGATTGGATTAATTTTAGATATCTTCGCACAAAGAGCAAGGACCCATGAAGGAAAGTTACAGGTTGAATTAGCGCAATTGAGACATCTATCAACTCGTTTAGTCAGGGGATGGACCCATTTAGAGCGTCAAAAAGGTGGAATAGGATTACGTGGACCAGGTGAAACTCAGCTAGAGACTGATAGGCGATTATTGCGTGACAGAATTGCCTTAATATTAAGCAGATTAGATAAAGTTGCTAAACAACGTGATCAAGGTAGGCGTGCAAGAGTACGAGCACAGATACCTCAATTATCTTTGGTTGGATATACAAATGCTGGAAAATCTTCACTATTTAATCAATTGACTGCTGCAAGTGTTTATGCAGCAGATCAATTGTTTGCAACACTTGATCCGACTCTAAGGCGACTTAATATTGAGCAGGTAGGTGAAATTGTTTTAGCTGATACGGTTGGATTTATTCGTCATCTTCCTCATGATCTTGTCGCCGCTTTTAAAGCAACCTTGCAAGAAACGCGGGAAGCTACTTTGTTACTACACATTGTTGATGCTGCAGATGAACGATCAAATGAAAACATTGAGGCTGTAGAACATGTATTATCTCAAATAGAAGCAGATACATTGCCTACATTAGTAGTCATGAATAAAATAGATTTACTAGAAGATTTTGCCCCTAGAATTGATAGGGATGAGACCGGTGTGCCAATTAGAGTTTGGGTATCTGCTGCAAAAGCTTTAGGATTGGAATTACTATGGCAAGCTATTACTGAATGTTTGTTAAAAACAAATGTGTACATTACGTTAAAGCTTCCACCTGAATTAATAGGACAGTGGCGAAGTTATTTTTATACCAAGCGTGTTATATTATCTGAAATGCTTGATGATGAAGGATATATGACGCTTAGTTTAACTTTGACTCAATCTCAATGGGGAAGCTTAAATAAACGAGAACCAAGGTTATTAGCTTGCGTACAAGAAAAATTCACTAAAAATGGCAACATTAATGAGCCAATAGAATGAAATTAAGAGTGATTATGGTATGATATCGGATTGTGAGCCGATAGAATGCTTTTGGGTAAGGCGCTTTTTATCAAAAACGCGTAAAACTTTGCCCTTTAAGGTAGAAATGATACATAGTAAGATTTACTACCTAAGACGAGATAGTCTGCACAAAGCGACTACGACTATCAGCAAAAAACACGCGATGGTGAATTTAGAGGATTTGTAGATTCGTAATATGACTCAGCCGAATAAAGGGAGTATAGAACGACCTAGTAAGGGGGCGCTCAAAAGTCTAGCTTAATCTGCTCGATCCTTAATCAAGGGCTAGGGGGAATTTAGGCGACAGTTAAGGTATAAAATGGAGTGGAGTGGCGGTGATTTGATCCCAGTTCCACCAGAGTACGCAAGTCAGACGTGCCCGTGTTGTGGTCACATTGCTAGGGAAAACCGACGGACACAAGCCTAGTTTCAATGTGTCAATTGTGGTTACGAAAATCACGCCGATGTGGTTGTGGTAGGTGCGATTAAAATTTTAGAGCGGGGACACCGCTTGTTAGCTTGTGGAGAGAATGTGCGGTTAGACATCTCTATGAAGCAAGAACCCGCCGAAGTGACTCCTTTAAGTAATTGAAGGTGCGCAGTAGGAATCCCCCTTGCTTTAATGGGGGAGAGGATGTCAATGATATAAGTGCGCTCTGGCACTTAACAGAAAATACATTCACTCAAACAAAAATTAACGGAGCATAACCATGGTATGGAATCAACCCGGAAACAACGGTAATAATAAAGATCCGCTGGGTTTCGGTGGCAAAAAACAAGAACCTAAAAATAATGGTTCAAATGAACCTAAACAACCTGAACCTGAACAAAATAATGGGCAACAAAACGATCCTTGGGGTAATCCTAATAACCGACAATCTCAAACGAACCCTCTGCAGGATTTGTTTGATAAGTTATTTGGTAATAAGCGTGGAAATGGTTCAGGCGGAAATAATTCAAATAATGGTAATTCGATAAAATTATCAGGTAAGCTTTTACCAATTATTATTTTTAGTGTGGTTGGGTTATGGTTTGTGAGCGGATTTTATACTGTCAAAGAAGCTGAGCAAGCTGTGATTACACGATTTGGTCAATTTCATACCATAAAGCAACCAGGCTTAAATTGGAGACCTGTGTTTATTGATGATTATCAGGTGGTGGATGTTAAACGTCGTTACGATATTAATTCAAGTGGGCGCATGTTAACGTCAGATGAAAAATTAATTGATATTGTAGAAATGAATATCAAGTACACCATAAGCGATCCACAAGCCTTTTTATTTAATGTTGTGAGCCCAAATGATAGCTTAACTCAAGCAACAGATAGTGCGCTTAGAGGTATAATTGGACGTAATGATTTAGAAACGATTTTAACAAAAGGTCGTGATGGTATCCGTTTTGATACTAAGACCGAGTTAGAAAATACGATACGTCCATATAATATGGGCGTTCAAATTGAAGAAGTAAACTTCCAAGAAGCCAAGCCGCCTAAAGAGGTACAAGAAGCATTTGATGATGCAATTGCTGCACGTGAAAATGAACAGCAATTGATTAATGAAGCAGGTGAGTATCGTAACCGACAATTGCCATTAGCAAACGGTGAAGCGTCTCGTATTTTACAAAATGCTAATGCAATTCGTCAAAGTACGATTTTAGAAGCTGAGGGTGAAGTTGCTAGGTTCTCTAAGTTGTTACCGGAATATCAAGCAAATCCAGAGATAACAAGACAGCGTTTGTATATTGAATCTATGGAACGTATTTTATCAAATACACGTAAAGTCATTATGCAAGGAAATGGTAATAATTTAACTGTGCTACCACTCGATCAACTGCTTAAAGGGAATACAACTCAACCAGTATCTGAGCACCGTGATTTAAATACTGGAAATGTCAGTTCAAATAACTATCCGAGCTCTAGCCAAACGACTCCGATAACGCCAGTTAGCAATGCTCCTATGACTAGTTCGGCACAAAGCGCTTTGCCACAAGGGCGAGTGAATAATGCGAGTGAAAGATTAAATGCTATCAGGGGAGGAAACTAATTATGCGTGGATCGTTAATTGTCGTATTTGTCTTAGCATTAATAGGTGCTTATAATTCATTATTTGTGATAAGTGAAGGCACAAGAGGGATAGTATTAGAATTTAATCGAGTGCTAAGGGATGATGCGGGTGAACCAAGAGTATATGAACCTGGTTTGCATGTTAAGGTGCCTTTTATTCAAAGTGTTAAAGTGCTTGATGCCCGAATTCAAACAATGACAACTGCTGAGCAGCGTTTTATTACAAGAGAAAGTAAGCACTTAATTGTTGACTCATTTCTAAAATGGCGTATTACGGATTTTGGTCGTTATTATACCATCACAGGTGGCAATAGTAGGCGAGCAGAAGAAATATTGCGTCCAAGATTAAGTGACAGGTTACGTTCAGAATTTGGTCGTTTAGACGTAAAAGAAATAGTAAGGGATTCACGTAGTCGTTTCACGGCAGTCAGGGATATTTTAAATAGCGGCGCAAATGAAGCGTCTGATGATGATATTGTTGACGGTGCATTATCTGAAAATACAGTTGATCCAAATACTAGAATGCGTCTTTCTGAAATAGGAATTGAAGTAGTTGATGTCAGAATTAAGAAAATCAATTTACCAGAAGAAATTTCAGAAGCTATCTTTAATAATATGAGAGCAGAGCGGCGAGCAGTTGCAACGCGTCATCGAGCTCAAGGTGAAGAGGCTGCAGTACGCATTCGTTCTGAAACCGATAGAGAAACAACTGTTATCAAATCTGAAGCTGCGCGTGAAGGACAAATTCTAATTGGTGAAGGAGATGCTTTAGCTGCAAAAATCTTTGCTGATGCCTTTAATCAAGATACGGAGTTTTACTCTTTTATTCGTAGTTTAAGGGCGTATGAAAATACCTTCAAGCAAAACCAAGATATGATGGTTTTGAGTCCTGAAAGTGAATTTTACCGTTATATGAAACAGCCTAATTCTACTACTCAAAACTAACATAGTACTAAATTTTATGATGAACTACACTGCCCGCAAAGCGGGCAGTGTAGTGTTTAATATTAAACAATAATGCAAATGCATTTAAAGGTAAGTGATTATGGCTAAAAATGTTGTCGTATTAGGCACCCAATGGGGTGATGAAGGAAAGGGTAAAGTTGTTGATCTATTAACTGAGCGTGCTAAGTATGTTGTACGTTATCAAGGTGGTCACAATGCGGGACATACCTTAGTCATTAATGGTAAAAAAACTGTTTTGCATCTTATCCCATCTGGAATACTAAGAGAAAATGTTGTCAGCATTATTGCAAATGGCGTGGTTTTATCTCCTGATGCCTTAATGAAAGAAATGAAAGAATTGGAAGCAGAGGGTGTACCTGTTCAATCACGCCTAAAAATCTCACCAGCATGTGCATTAATTTTACCTTACCATATTGCACTTGATGTCGCACGTGAAAAAGCTCGAGGTAAAAATGCAATAGGCACTACTGGTAGAGGTATTGGGCCTGCATATGAAGACAAAGTTGCACGTCGTGGCTTACGTGTATGTGATTTATTTAACAAAGAGTTATTTGCTAAGAAATTATTCGATATCGTAGCCTATCACAATTTTGAATTAGAGAATTATTATCAAGCAGAAACGGTTGATTATGAAACTGTTTTACGTGATGTGATGGCAGTTGCTGATATTTTACTGAGTATGGTTGTCGACGTGCCAGAATTACTCGATCAAGCGCGTAAAAATGGTGATTACATTATGTTCGAAGGAGCACAAGGTACATTGTTAGATATTGATCATGGCACTTATCCTTATGTAACTTCATCAAACACAACTGCAGGTGGTGTTGCTACTGGTGCAGGGTTTGGCCCTCGTCATGTTGATTATGTATTGGGTATTGTAAAAGCTTATTGTACTCGTGTTGGTGGCGGTCCATTCCCAACAGAACTCAATGATGATATTGGTGAACAACTTTGTGCAAAAGGTCACGAATTTGGTGCAACAACAGGAAGACGCAGAAGAACAGGGTGGTTGGACATTATTGCTCTTAAAAGAGCAGTCCAACTTAATTCAGTATCAGGTTTTTGTTTGACCAAACTAGATGTTTTAGATGGATTAGCTGAAATCAAACTATGTATTGGGTATAAATTACCAAACGGTGATATAGTTGAAACAACACCTTTATCAGTTGAAGGTTGGGAAGGCATTACACCAATTTATGAATCTATGCCTGGCTGGAGTGAAAATACTTTCGGAGTGAAATCATTAGATGGACTACCGCAAGCTGCGCGTGATTATATTAAACGAATTGAGGCATTAACTGGCGTACCTATCGATATTGTTTCGACAGGGCCAGACAGAGATGAGACAATGATTTTAAGGCATCCATTTGAAGTCTAGATTTACAATAAGAAATTAAATTACTAAACCGATTATATTAAACGTGTAATCGGTTTTTTTATGCCTGCAAAAATAACTGGCCACTTAATAAAACCAATCAAAGTAGGTTAAAGTTTTTAGCTTGGTTTCAGAAGCGGGCGAATCCTAGAGTACGTGGTTGTTATGATTTACTATATCAAGCGAGCATAGAGACAGCCTTTTCGACTGCACCACAGAAACGATAAGTTTCATCAAGCGTATTAAAAGGCGCAAAAGAAGCTCGGATAGAACCATTGATGCCAAGTACTTTGTTAAGAGGATGTGCGCAATGCAGGCCAGAGCGAACCGCTATATTCTGCTCAGAGAGCAATATAGCAAGATCGTTTGAATGAATCCCTTTAATGATAAATGTTAAAATACTGGAATTATCTACGCTAATTTTTTTATAGCCAACTAATTGACTCAACCTGTCATCTGCACATTGTGCAAGATCAGATGCATGTCTTTCTAAGATATCTAATGGCCAGTCTTTTAGCCAGTTTAATGTCGCACCAAATCCAATGATACCAGCAGTGTTAGGTGTCCCTGCTTCAAAACAGTAAGGCGCATCTTCAGCAATGAAATCATCCATTTTAGCATGCGATAACATTTTCCCCCCGCCTTGCCAAGGATACATTTCATCAATTCTATCTGGGTGAATATAAAGTACACCGACTCCTGTTGGGCCATAGAGTTTATGAGCTGAAAAAAAATAAAAATCAACTTCAGTATGACTTACATCAAATCCATGATGAACAATGCCTTGTGAACCATCTACAGCAATTGCACAGTTATGTGAGTGTGCAATAGAGCTTGCAAGATGTATATCAGTGACAGCACCTGTCACATTAGACATCTGTGTGATAGCTATTAATTTAGTTTTATTTGAAATTAAAGAGGGCAAGATATTTAAATCAGGCACTAAAGAATTATTAAGAGGTAGGGGGATAATTTTAGCTTGCTTTTTCTTAGCTAGCATAATCCATGGGATTAAATTTGCATGATGTTCAGACTCACTCACGATGATTTCGTCGTCTACTGTTAATTTATGTTCCAAATAACTTGACGCAATTAAATTTACGGCTTCTGTGGCACCTTTGGTCCAGATTATTGAATGACTCTCTGCAGCATGAATAAAATTCGCAGCTAAACTACGAGCATGTTCGTACTGATTGGTTAGTTGAAGCGCTTGGCTATATTGGCTTCTATGTATATTACCTGTACCTTGATAGAAATTGAGAGTAGCCTCAATCATTGCCTTAGGTTTAAGTGCTGTTGCAGCAGAATCTAAATAAATATGATCGGGGCTAATTGCAGGAAATTGAGCCCTAAAAGATTCAATAAGTGTACGTGACATTAACCATTAACCTATTTAAGATAAGTAATAAAAAATAAGCCATATTAGAATATATTATTAGCTTAAACAAAAAATCCAATGCCAAAAATAGCATTGGATTTTTTAATTTCTAAAAAGTATTAAACAAATTTAATTAGCGGGTAACGCGTAAAATGACGTTCTGTCCTGCTGTTACTTGTCCACTATGTTTAATGATTTCTTTCACATCATCTAAATTTGATACAACAACAGGCGTCAAAGTAGATTTAGCTTTTTCTTCTAGTAAGGCTAAATCAATTTCAATAATAGGGTCGCCGACTTTAACTGATTGACCTTCTTCAGCAATACGCTTAAAGCCCAAACCTCTTAATTGCACAGTGTCGAAACCAAAGTGTACGAAAAGTTCAATTCCTTCATTTGATTCGATTGAAAAAGCGTGATTAGTTTCAAATATTTTACCAATTGTTCCATTAACGGGAGCAACAATTACAGAGCCCGTAGGTTTAATCGCAACACCATCACCGACTACTTTCTCAGCAAAAACCACATCAGGCACATCTTCAATGTTGACAATTTCACCTGTCATTGGAGAATAGATATCTATATGAGCCGATTCTGTTTTATCATCAGACATTAAAGATTTAATTTTATCGAAAATTCCCATTTTTAGCTTCCTCAACTAGGTTGTTTGAAACGATATATTTACGGTTATACTAACCTACTTCTCATAATTATCAAACTATTTTGATTTATACTCAATCCGCTATGATTCAGACTATAGCGGATTGAGTCACTAACTGCATTATTGAGCATTGTTCGAAATAAATTTATCAACTAATGCGACGACATCTTCAGCTGTTGGTAATTCAAGCGCTTCTTTAGCAAGTTTTTGAGCATCTGCATAATTAGAATTACGAACAATTTTTTTAATTCGTGGAATAGACATAGCACTCATACTAAATTCATCTAATCCCATACCCAATAACAATAATGTTGCTCTTTCATCTCCAGCAAGCTCACCACACATTCCAGTCCACTTACCTTCAGCATGAGACGCATCGATAACACGTTTAATCAGTAGTAAGACTGATGGAGACATTGGATTATAGAGGTGTGATATCATATCGTTACCTCTATCGACAGCAAGCGTGTACTGAGTCAGATCATTTGTGCCAATACTAAAGAAGTCAACTTCTTTGGCAAGGTGATGTGCAACCATTGCCGCAGCAGGTGTCTCAATCATTACACCAATTTCAATTGATTCATCAAAAGGCTTATTTTCAGCTCTTAACTCAGCTTTTAAGCGCTCAAGTTCAATTTTTAGCTGACGGATTTCAGTGACAGAAATAATCATTGGGAACATAATACGTAATTTCCCAAAAACCGACGCTCTCAAAATAGCCCTAAGTTGAGCATCTAAGATTTCTTTACGATCAAAACATATTCTGATTGCGCGCCATCCTAAAAATGGATTTTCTTCTTTTGGAAAATTCATGTAGGGTAATTCTTTATCCCCACCAATATCCATGGTACGTACTATAACTGCTTGACCACCCATACCTTCTGCTACGGCTTTATATGCCATAAATTGTTCATCTTCAGTCGGTAGGCTGTCTCTGTCCATAAATAAGAATTCAGTACGATACAGACCCACTCCTTCCGCACCATTTCTCTCAGCTCCAGCGATATCACGAACTGTACCAATATTCGCACACACTTCTACCTGGTGACCATCTAATGTCATAGCAGGAAGATTTTTTAATTTTATGAGTTCATTTTTTTCATCGACATAATTTTGTGCGATTGCTTTTTTAAGTTCAACTATTTCAGTTGTGGGGTTTACATGGACTTCATTATTGAGTGCATCTAAAACCAAGAAATCACCATTTTTGACACTGGTAGTGATGGAGCCTGTTCCTACTATCGCTGGTAATTCTAATGAGCGAGCCATAATAGAAGTGTGTGAGGTTCTGCCGCCAATGTCAGTGATAAAACCAAGTACCTTGTCAAGGTTTAACTGAGCAGTTTCTGAGGGGGTTAAGTCTTTTGCAACTAGAATAACTTCTTCGTTTATGGCACCTAAATCAACAATATGCATATTTAAAATGTTTTTTAAAAGACGTTTACCAATGTCTCTAACATCAGCGGCTCTTTCTTTTAAATATTCATCATCAAGTTCTTCTAGGGCACATGCTTGTTCGTCAATAACTTTGAATACTGCTGCTTCTGCTGTAGATTTATGCTTTGTAATAAGGGTTATGATTTCTTGCTCAAGCTCTTCATCTTCTAAGAGCATGATATGCCCTTCGAAAATGGCTTCTTTTTCTTCCCCTAAGGTTTCAGCTGCCTTAGTTTTAATAATTTCTAGTTGTGAAGATGCTTTTTGTCGACCTGTGCGAAATCTTTCAATTTCTTGCTCAATCTGGGATTCGTCAATTTTTTTGTGATTGATTATCATCTCATCTTCAATGAGTAATAAGGCTTTGCCGAAGGCTAAACCGGGAGAAGCAGCAATTCCTGAAATCATAAGTCTACCTTTCTTTTTACAATGGAATAATTAGGATAAGTTACCTATTTTAGGTTAAAAACTTAACTTCAGGCAACCGAAATGTTGGTTGCCTGAGACAACATAATGATACATTAAAATATCGATAAAAAAATTGATCAATATTATTCAAGTGTATCAAGTAATTTCGCTAAATATTCAACTGCTTCTTTTTCGTCCTCACCTTCAGCCTGAAGAGTAATGGTTGTACCTTGTGATAAGCCTAACGTTTGTAATTTAAATAAGCTTTTAGCACTTGCACTTTTACCATTTGAAATCACAGTGATTTCAGAAGTGAAATTTTTTGCTTCTTTAACAAATTGTGCAGCAGGGCGTGTATGTAAACCATTGGGTGCGATTATGACCACATCTTGTTGATACATAGTAATTTCTCCATTTAATAAGGATTGTTAATATAAAAAAAGAACATTTAAGGTAAATATTCAAATAAATACGTCACTGAGTTATTCTAACTGATTTTTGTTTAAAAATATCAAATCAACTGCGTAAAAAGATAAATCTAAGATAAAAATATAATTGAGTATTAAGCTCACTCGCTACTAATAGTATTAAGAAAATCTTAAGAATGGTAACTAATTTAGAAAAGTTTGATGCACTTCACAAATAAAAGCACCGTTAAAGGTGCTTTTATGTGATCCAGATCACAAAATATTAAGATTTTAATGCGTCATCGGTAAAAATATCAGCAAATAGCGGAGACGTTAAATATCTTTCTGCAGAAGAGGCAAGTATTACGACGATCATTTTATCTGAATATTCTTTCATTTGGTTGATTTTAAGCGCTGCAGTGACAGCTGCACCAGAAGAAATACCAGCAAGAATACCTTCTTTTTGCATTAATTCATGCGCCATGTTGAATGCTTCTTCGTTGGTAACTAATTCAACTTTATCAAGTAATGATAAATCTAAATTGCCAGGTATAAAACCTGCGCCAATACCTTGGATTTTATGTGGGCCTGGTTTGATTTCTTCACCATTAAGTGTTTGTGTAATGACAGGAGAATCTGCTGGTTCAACGGCAACTGAGAGAATTGGTTTTTTTTGGGCTAATTTAATATATCTACTTACCCCTGTGATCGTGCCTCCTGTTCCTACACCAGCAATAAAAATATCAATATTACCTTTTGTAGCGCGCCAAATCTCAGGACCTGTAGTTATTTCATGAATGGCTGGATTAGCAGGATTGCTAAATTGTTGCAAAAGTAAATATTTCTCAGGGTTACTTTTTTGGATTTCTTCGGCTTTATTGATTGCGCCTTTCATGCCTTTAGCACCCTCTGTTAAAATTAACTCAGCACCCAAAGCTTTAAGTAGCCGACGTCTTTCTAAACTCATTGTTTCAGGCATGGTAAGAATCAATTTATATCCTTTTGCCGCTGCAACATAAGCTAAAGCAATGCCAGTATTACCACTAGTTGGCTCAATTAGTGTTATGTCCTTATGAAGTAAGCCTTGTTTTTCAGCTTCCCAAATCATATTTGCGCCAATTCTACATTTGACGCTAAAACTAGGGTTTCTTGATTCGATTTTTGCATATATATTACCATTACCAATACGATTTAATCTTACTAATGGCGTATGTCCAATTGTTAAAGTGTTATCTAAGCTAATAACATCAATGTCAGAATGGGTAACTTGTGGAGTAGTATTCATATCAATATTTCCTATGAGATTAATTTAGAATAAATTTGTAATAATAGCCTGAGTAAATGTAATGAATTATTCACTATAAAATGAGTTGAGTTAGACTGAGTAGTTTTACCCAAAAAACGACCTTAAATTATTTGATTATCTTCCACATGCTATGCAAAATTGCAAATGCTAATTTTGCATGATCCATAACTAAATCGTAGATTTGAGTAATTTAAACCACTTACACATATCTATAGTTACGCGATGCTCGACTTTTTTGTTGCATAATTTGGAGGGAGATGGCATAACTTACAACTAATTAAGAGACGAATCAAAATTAGGAGTAAAATCATG
>NZ_FOHV01000023.1 GCF_900111395.1 Thorsellia anophelis DSM 18579
ATTGGGATGGGACAAGCGAGATATAAGGGGCTAGTTAGAAATGCGCTAAGCTGTACGCTGCGTTGTATTGTTTTAAATCTCCAGAGGGCCAAAACAATTAAAAAAGAACTAGACGATTTACAGACTAAATACGCCTAAATTTTGCCTAAAAGGCAAAAAATGGAACAAAAAAGGGTCAATATGCCTATAAATACGCGAAAAAAGTGTTTTTTTTGAAAAAAATGATCAAAAAAACAGGAAAAAAAATTTTTCCAAAAATCTATTTTTTAAAAAATAGATTTTTGATGTAACTAGCGAGATGCAGAGCATAAATGCAAAGCTCTCAAATAGTTTTAATGTGAGTATAATTTTGCTTAACTAATATAGTTTTACTTTTAATAAAAAATAGCGTTAATATTAAGAATTCAGTACTCAAATTATTTTGAGTGATATAATCTAATTATAGTGTTACATGATTTTTCAATGTCAACCCTTCAAAAATACGAAAAAACTCCATAGTGATATGATATGTTTCATAATATTCAGTTGTATATAAAAAATAGAAGTTATTCTAGTAAATTCTTGGAAGCGAAATGATCAAAATAACAGATTTACAGGTTAGGCGTGGTGTACAGGTGTTGCTTGATAACAGTCAAGCAACAATTAATCCAAATCAAAAAGTTGGATTAGTAGGAAAAAATGGATGTGGTAAATCGACATTACTCTCTTTAATTAAAGGTGAATTACAGCCAGAGCAAGGAAGCTTACATTTTCCTTCAAATTGGTCACTTGCTTGGGTATTACAAGATACACCTGCACTTGATATTTCTGCTATTGAATACGTGCTTGATGGTGACAGGGAGTATAGATCATTATCAGCTGCATTGGAGAAGGCAACGGAGCAGAACGATGGTAATGAAATAGCAAGAATACATGAGTTATTAGATGTTATTGGTGCTTGGACTATTCACTCCAGAGCTTCACAGCTATTGGCTGGATTGGGATTCAGCGAACATCAACTTAATAGCCCTGTTAAAGATTTTTCTGGTGGTTGGAGGATGAGGTTAAACTTAGCACAAGCACTTATTTGCCGTTCGGATCTTTTATTATTAGATGAACCAACAAACCATCTTGATTTAGATGCGGTTATTTGGCTTGAAAAATGGCTACAAAGCTATCCTGGCACATTAATATTAATCTCACATGATAGGGATTTTATGGATCCTATTTGCGATAAAATTTTGCATATCGAACGACAGCAAATTTTTGAGTATACGGGCAATTATAGTGATTTTGAGCGACAAAGAGCAACGAAACTTGCACAACACCAAGCCGCTGTTGAAGCTCAAGCTGAAAAACGCACTCATCTTCAAAGTTACATAGATAGGTTTAGGGCGAAGGCCTCAAAAGCTAAACAAGCACAAAGTAGAATAAAAATGCTTGAGCGCATGGATGAATTAATACCATTAAAAATTGATAGAGGATTTGAATTCCAATTTCCAAAACCAATTAGTTTACCTAATCCAATTTTGCAAATGGAAAAAGTGAGTGCAGGGTATAAAGATGTCACTATTCTTCAATCTATCAAACTCAATTTAGTTCCAGGCTCTAGGATTGGATTATTAGGTAGAAACGGTGCAGGTAAGTCCACACTAGTGAAATTGTTAGCCGGCGACCTCTCTCCTACTGCGGGTGAAATTGCCTTAGCTAAAGGAGTCGCATTAGGGTATTTTGCTCAACATCAATTAGAGTATTTAGATCCGCAAGGTTCACCATTACTTCATTTTCAACGAATTGCACCAAAGACAACTGATCAAGTACTTCGTAACTATTTAGGTGGATTTGCCTTTCATGGAGACAAAGTTTTAGAGCCTACAGAAAATTTTTCAGGTGGAGAGAAGGCTAGATTAGTCTTAGCACTGATTATTTGGCAGAAACCTAACATGTTATTACTAGATGAGCCAACAAATCATTTAGATTTAGAGATGCGAGATGCGCTTACAGATGCTTTAATTGCATATGAGGGGGCACTGGTTGTTGTATCACATGATAGGCATTTATTACGTGCAGTTACGGATGAATTTTATTTGGTAGATGATGGTAAAGTTGAACCATTTGATGGTGATCTAGAGGATTACCAACGTTGGCTAAATGAGCAACAGAAGAAAATTAATCAAACGAAAAAGACACAATCTGATACTAAGCCACTTACAAATAAGACTAGTACAGTTGACTCAGCCAGCAAAAAAGAGCAGAAAAAAAATGAAGCTGAAAAACGCGCACAAAGTTTGCCTTTGCGTAAAAAAATTGCTGAATTAGAGAAGTCAGTAGCTCTTTATGAAAAAAAATTAGCTGAAATTGAGCTAGCACTTTCTGATAATGAGCTTTATGCACCAGAACGTAAAGAAATCTTACAGCAATATCTTAATGAACAAACAGACATTAGAAAAAAATTAGAGACAGCAGAGGCTGATTGGCTGGAATTATTAGAAGTTTTGGAATCAGATTAGAGTAAACATAGCCTCATATTAATTAGAGGCTATGAATTAAAAATACTGCATTTCGTAAAAGTTTTTTAAACGATAATTTTAATCTGATTGACTTTCGAAAAAAGGTGCAGTTCTTAATTTGTTTAATTTTTGTTCAATTTTGGTATTTAAGATAGTTTCATATTCACCAAATAGCAGATCGATTTGATCATAAATTTGTTTTTCAATTTGTGCTTGCATAGCAAGTTTTTGGCTTAAGTTAGCATTTTGATTAATTACTAGTAACTCTTTTAAATGATTTACAGAGGGTTGTTCTTGATAGTTTGTTTCGATTACTTCACCATTTAAAAGCGTTTGAGTTAAGGAGTATCTTAAGTCAGACAGTCCGTGTTCTGCTGTATTTGAAACAGATAATACCCCAGATAATTGTAAGCTATTAACTAAATTAAAAGTCAATTCACTTCTTTTTTGCGTGGACAGCTGGCTAAGCGTATTTGATAAATTATCTGGAATGATTCCATTTGCTTCAAGTTCAAAATTAACTAAATCACCTTGCGCATGTGAAAGAGGAAGTTTAGGCCAGTACCAACGTTCAAAAATTGACCTGTCGATAGATTGAGCGTTTAAGTTAAATTTAAGGTTAGCAGGCTTTTGTCTGTCAATAGAAATCGAAGGTATTTCAATAACACCTTTATCGGTTGCGGCTTTTAGTGCATGTACTAAAATTTTTGATTTATCAGCTAATACTTGGAAAGATGCACCAATCGAGAAATCAATAGAGTTAATAGATAAATCATTTATTACAGATGAAAAATAACCAGAATGAAACCCTTTGTTGTAATTGTCAATTATTTTCAAAGATTTGCCATCCAAAGTAATATTTTTGATTTGCCAAGGTAAAAAATCTTGAATACTATGTATTGAAATGTTTTTTAGTTGTAGAGTTGAAATTGTGAGCACTTTTACTCTAGTTAAGGCTTGGGTAAATACTAAAAGCTCTTCAGGCAATGACTGCAAATTTAGGTTAAAATTATTTGCAACCATAGAGTCTAAAATAAGAGAGTTTTCAATAATATCATAATGCCCTGTTGTCGCAATATAGCCTTCTAAAAGATTCGCACTTGCTTGTTTTATTGACCAAGCATTATCCTTTAAGCTTAGTATTAAATTCGCATCGTCTAAATTAAGATCTCTACATGTAAGTTTATCAGCAGTAAGTGAGATATCACCAGTCGGTTTTTCTTCGTTATTCATTCCTTGCAACTGGTTGCTATCAAACTCTAGGTTTTTAAGATCGATATAAACATTTTCTAAATTCCAGTCTTTTCCAGATAGGGTAGAATTAGTGAATGTTGCCTGTTTAAAAACATATGTAGGTTTTATGCTATTAATGATTTCATCAATTGAGAGATTAATATGATGCGTAATATTATCGATATACAGATAATCAAAAAACCACTTTTTTTGGGGTTGAATTCTAGCTTTAGCGGTAATGCTACCTTCTAACCAATCTAACCCAAGTTCATTAATAAAAATAACATCTTCTAAACGTTTAGACTTTAATATAATATTTTTGAATTCAAAGCGATCACCTAATGTAGATCTTATATTGTTTAAAATACCATCTATTTGAAATTCATTTGAAAGGCTATCACTAGACGGGAATACTCGGATAGTCTTCGCAGAGAGCGCTAAGTCATTATCATGTAATAACCAGTTATATTCATTATTATTCCAAGGCGATACTTGAGCTGTAAGACCTGTTGCTTGTATTTTTAGACCATTAACATTAGTTGTTGCTCTGATGTTTTTTAGCTGAAGGCTATCACTTTTAATTGAAGTTTCATTAATGATTTTATCAACATTAATGATGCCATTTTCAACATAGATTAGTTTGAAATCCAAATTATCACTAATTTGAGTCCAATTTTTGATTCTTAATACCAGTTTTTCTGCCGAAAGAATAATATCTCCAGAATTGGATTTAATCTCTACATTATTAACTGTAAGTGTATCTTTTTGTGAGAAAGAGTGCTGTACATCAGTAAATTTCACTTGGTAACCAGCATGAGAAGATACAATTTTTGCAAACAAGGGGCCAAGTTGTTTTGTTTGAGGCATCGCATAGAGAAAGAGTATTGATACTAAAATCAAAGTCAATACTATGATGGAAGCTTTAGTGTAAAAACGCATGCATAAATTCCCTTAAAGATTAATACTCTTAGTCGAGATGAAATATTTTGGCTAAAATACTCTATAATTTATATTCATTATTATAGTTATCTGTCTAAGTCACGATGCAGATTTTAACACAACATGGCAAGTAGAATCTTCAATAATTGGATTTTAACCAATTAAGACTTAAATTACTGTTTTCTGGCTCGTAGAGATTTACCAAAAAAGCCAGAAAAGAAATCTTAGTATTTGTGATTAATCTGCACGGCCCATATAACGCTTTTCTGCAATATGAATTTTAACTTTATCTCCATTAGAAAGGTATTCAGGGACTTGAATAACAAGGCCTGTACTCATTGTAGCAGGTTTATTCCGTGAACTTGCAGAAGCAGCTTTCATTTCTGGCACCGTTTCAATAATTTCTAAATCAACTGTTTGAGGCATCTCTAGAGCAATGACTTCCCCCTCACAGGTCAACACGTGCATACCATCAAGACCATCTTCAGGCATAAATAGTAATTCATCTTCAATTTGATCTTTTTTAAAAGAGTAAGGAGTGTAATCCTCTTTATCCATAAAAACATATTCGTCGCCGTCGATATAAGAAAAAGTCACTGCACGCCTAGACAGATCAATCAAATCAATTTGGTCATCACCTTTAAATCTTTCTTCTACTTTTTGGCCAGTTTTCACATCTGTGAATCGCATCTTATATAATGTATTTGCACCTCTAGCAGTAGGGCTCTGTACATCAATGTCTTTTACTAAAAGAAGCTTATCATTTAAACTAACTGCCATACCTCGTTTAATTTCATTTGCTTTTGCCATAAGTTCCTCTGTTAATATTGAATGAAAAGATTGTTCTACTAATCTTGATATTCTATACAAAAATACAATTGATAGTAAAATTTAGAATAAGAAAATTGCAATTAAATAAGAATTCTATTAGTTTAATATTAAAATTCAATGCAATATGTTAAAGGCTGGTTAAATACAGTAAAATTTGGCAAAATAGAAGCGAGCTTATAGATATAACTACAAATTGAGTAAAGATATACCTTTCTTACTCTTAATAATTAAACATGATAATACACAGGATCAATAATGAAGATCATACCCCCTCACTATGAGCATGTAGAGCGTTGGACATTTGGAAGCACAGATGAAGAAGCAGATAAACTCATAGAATTAATTGTTCTAGGGATAAAAACTGCAACGTGTTCATTATACGAACCTGATAACATTCCTGAAAAAGGAGATGCATTTGTGATTATTGGCGCAGATTCAGAGCCTGCATGTTCAGTAGAAATTACTGACGTGCTCGTGACCACTTTTTTAAAAGTTGATGAAGCCCATGCAAGGGCTGAGGGTGAGGGTGATTTAACTTTGGCATATTGGCAAAAAGTCACTCGAGAATTTTTTGAAGAATTTGGATTATTTTCATTTGACATGAAACTAATTTGCTTAAGATTTAAATTATTAGAAGTTTTTAAAGACGCATAACACAACAGGATAAAACTATGACTCAAAATGGTACACTCTACATTATTTCTGCGCCAAGTGGTGCTGGAAAATCTAGTCTTATTCAAGCGTATTTAAAATATCATCCGCTTTACGAAGCGCAAGTATCCATTTCCCATACAACTCGAAATAAAAGAGAGGCCGAACAAGAAGGTGTGCATTATTATTTTATTGATAAGCCAACATTTCTTGAAATGATTGAAAAAGATGATTTTTTAGAACATGCTGAAGTTTTTGGGAATTATTATGGTACGTCTAAAAATGCTATATTAAATACTCTTGCCTCAGGTGTAGATGTTTTTTTAGACATTGATTGGCAAGGAGCAAGGCAAATTAGAAATAAGATGCCATCAGCTAAGTCTATTTTTATTTTACCACCCTCTAATCAAGAACTATTAAGACGACTAAAGGGACGAGGCCAAGACAGTGATGAAACCATTGATTTTAGAATGAAACAAGCAAAAAAAGAAATCGAACATTTTGATGAATATGATTACGTTATTATCAACGATGATTTCGAGAGAGCACTTAGTGATTTAAAAGCAATATTACGATCTGAAAAGTTGAAAACAGAATATCAGTTACAAAATAATAAATCACTTTTTACTAAGTTATTATCAACTGAAATTTAATTTATTTAATAGGTATTATTAAGCAATTAAACATTATATTGACTGCTTGGAAGCTTCACGAGATATGCAATAATAAAATTTAAGGGATTAATATTATAATTTATTTATGTGCAAATGCTGTTAAACCATCAGTAATGTGGTGGTGGCGTTTCTTCATGAGGCATTGCCATTAATGACGGTTCTATTCCTTGCAGCCTACTTGAAATGTATTTGAATTGTGCTTCAAGTTTTTCAATATCAAATTGTTGTTTTACTATCATTTGATTAAGTGTTTCTATCGTAAGTTCTTGATAAGCTATTTTGCTTTGTAATTCAATTATTTCTTGTGTAATGGTTTCTGGATTTAGCAGGGTCATAAATCTATATTATCCTTTTGTTTGAGTTAGTAATATAAGAACAATGTAACAAAATGATTAAATTATTCAGTTAGTGACATTGATTGTTTCTATTTGAGTGTAAAAATTCAAGTGAAATATGAACTTTCCGAGGAAACTTTTGTCAAAGTAAGTTGATATTTGCAAGTTTTTACATTTAAGTTTGTTTATCTTTCGTTTATTAATGGTAATCTATTAAGTAAGTAACCTGATTGAGTATAGCATTTAGTCATTATAACTTAACAAAATAATAAAACTACTGTATAGCATTTACAAGGAATATGATTGATATGCTTGTAAAAGAAATACTTGGATTAGATAATTTCTATTTTTATAACTTGTTAATCCAAGCGAATAACAAAAATTTGTAATTTGAATTAGAGACCAGCTTGTGCCAATTAAACTGATACAAAATTCTGCAAATGTATTTTCTAACTTACCAGGAATCCATAGGGTGTTACTGGTATCCATTTCTATTATTACATTTGGTATTGCTTTTTTGAATCCGAACCAAGATAGTTCTATTCATTTAATCGATCGTTTTGACCTTTTTTCTGCAGAAGAATCTATACCGTCTATGGCACTGAGTCCAGATAGCGAATTTTATGACGTTCTTCCCTTTTATCCAGAAGAAATCGAGGGTGAAAGTGTTCAACCAACCGATCAAACTAAATTTGAGCATATTATACAATCAGGTGATACTCTAAGTAGCGTACTTAACCAATACGGTGTTGATATTTCCGAAATTGCCAAATTAACTAAATCAAATAAAGATCTTGCTAAATTACAAATAGGGCAAACTCTTTCTTGGGAATTAAATGAAGAAGGGGATTTGAATACACTTACATGGGCAGTTTCAAAAAGAGAAACTAGAACCTATGCTTTAGAAGATGGTAAATTTACTGAAGTGAAAGATATCATACAAGGTGAATGGAGTGATCATCTTATTACTGGTGAGCTTACTGCTAGTTTATCTGAATCAGCAAAATTGATCGGACTATCTAAAAAAGAAGTTAGTGCAATCACTCGGGCCTTGAGTTGGCAATTTAATACAAATAAACTTAAAAAAGGTGACAAAATAGTTGCTGTATTTTCAAGAGAATCGTTAAATGGTAAAATTGAACAAAGCCAATTGCTAGGCGTCAGGGTTCAATCTGGTGGTAAAGACTATTATGCGCTTAAGGCTGAAAATGGTAAGTTTTATAATGAAGAAGGATACGCCCCTTCTCAAGGTTTTTTGAGAACTCCTACTAATAAAGCATTTAAGGTGAGCTCTCATTTTAATCCAAGAAGGTTAAACCCTGTTACTAAGCGTATAGCACCACATAACGGTGTTGACTACGCTATGCCTATCGGCACACCACTTCTTGCTGTTGGTGATGGTACCGTTATTGCTGCAAAACGAGATGGGGCAGCCGGTAACTATATCACAATTAAACATAATTCCCAGTATACAACTCGTTACATGCATCTTAAAAGCATACATGTTAAACCTGGTGAGAAGGTTAAACGAGGCCAAAAAATAGGGCTGTCTGGTAATACAGGACGCTCTACAGGACCACATTTACATTATGAAATTTGGATTAATGGGAAAGCAGTAAACCCACTTAAGGCTAATTTACCCAGAACAGAAAGTATGTCAAGCAGTGAGAAAAAAGAATTCGAAGCTTATATCGAACCAGTTCTTAAACAGTTAACATTCTAATTCCGCCTACCGAAAAAACGATATTGAATACTAATTCGATGACTCAATATCGTTTTCATAGAAGAAACCTTATTTAATTAGATATGAACAACACAATCAATTCCAAAAAGCATAAAGAATTTATTCCGCAATTTAAGTGGCAATTTATCACTCCAAAATATTGGGGAGTATGGCTTCTTGTTCTATTAATGATAATAACCGCTTACTTACCTATAAGAGGTAGGGATAAATTTTTAGGAAATTTAGGCAAAAGAGTAGGGCGAATAGCTAAAAGTGCAAGGAGAAGAGCTCAAATTAATTTGATGTATTGCTTTCCTGAAAAAAGCGAAGGAGAGCGAGAGAACATCATTGATGAGATGTTTGCTGTTGCTCCACAGTGCATGATTATGATGGTTGAATTAAGCATTAAATCGCCTGAAACAGTACTTAAAAGAGTTGATTGGGATGGATATCAGCATATTGAAGAACTTATTAAATCAGGTCAAAATGCAATCTTTATGGTTCCACATGGATGGGCTGTAGATATCCCCGCAATGTTATTAGCAGCAAAGGGATATCCTATGGCGGCAATGTTTCATCATCAGCGTAACGAGTTAGTCGATTACCTTTGGAATTATGCAAGGAGAAGATTTGGTGGGAGAATGCATGCACGTGAAGACGGTATAAAGCCTTTTATTATTTCAATAAAAGAAAAATATTGGGGATATTATTTACCAGATCAGGATCATGGTCCAGAATATAGTGAGTTTGTTGATTTTTTCGGCACTTATAAAGCAACATTACCTGCCATTGGGAAACTTGCCAAAGTAAGTAGATCAATTGTAATACCTTTATTCCCTAGTTATTGTAATAAAATCCATAGGCTTAAGATTAAGGTGTTGCCACCTATGGAGGACTCAATTTGGCAAGAAGATGACCAAAGCGCTGCTCGGGCTATGAATGTAGCTGTTGAGAGTTTAGTCAGCCCTGATTTATCACAATATACTTGGATATTAAAATTACTTAAAACCAGAAAAAATGGTGAAACTGAACCTTATTCTCGCAAAGAATTATACCCGTATAAAAAAAAATCAGATTGATGCTGAAATCATTTGAGTAATGTGCTAAATTAGCACAGGTTGGTATACTAGAATAAGTGAAGTTGTATACTTTTTATTTTTTTGAATTTATGAGGATTTAAAAATGAACCAGTTTGGAAAGAATCAAAACGGCTCGATTGTCCAAGGTGTAAGCGGAAGCATACAAGCGTACATGGCAAATGTATATGCATGGATGACCGCTGGTATAGGTTTAACTGCTTTTGTTTCATTTCTTTTATTAAGAAATCCAGAAGAGTTTAATGCTTTTTTACAAGCAAATGGGATGTTTGTATTTGTTTTATTTTTCGCACAAATAGGTATTGTAATCGCGTTATCTTGGGCAATGCCAAAGATTAGTGCTGGAACTGCAACTGTATTATTTATGCTTTATTCTGCGTTAACTGGTGTGACTTTGTCAGCGATTGTGATGAAATATACACATGAGTCAGTTTTAGGCGCATTTATAGTTGCTGCTGGTATGTTTGGTGCAATGACCTTTATAGGATATACTACTAAAAGGGATTTGACTAAGTTAGGTAGTTTTTTAATGATGGGGCTTATTGGAATTATTTTAGCGTCTATCGTTAATATCTTTTTAGTAGACAGTGTTTTGGCCTCTATTATTAGCTATGTAGGTGTTTTAGTTTTTGTTGGGCTGACTGCTTATGATACTCAAAAATTAAAAGAAATCGGAGAACAGATTGATCCTACCGATGCATCTGCGTTTAGAAAATATACAATCTTTGGTGCGCTAACATTATATCTAGACTTTATTAATCTATTTATCATGCTGTTACGTATTATTGGTGATCGTCGTTAATATTTATTTTTGACTATCTCTTAAGAGATGGTTATTATGCGCGCCCTATGAATAATGTTGATATTAATTTTGCAAAAAAAATACCGGTTACCTTTGATGCTTTAAAGTGCGCCCAAAAGCGTATTGATTACTCAGGGGTATATGCTAAATCGTTGTTTAAATCTAGATTTGGTGAAGCGGTTGAATCAATAGAGAGTGATATTAATGTGTCAGTTTCTTTTGATTTCGATCTTGAAAGGCGCGTTGTGATAAACGGCAAAGCAGATATAGAAGTGATTGTCTGTTGCCAACGTTGCAATGAGAAATTTAAGAAAACAGTGGGTGTTGAATTTCATTTAAGCCCACTGAAAGATATTGCATTAGCAGATAAATTACCCTATGAGTATGAGCCAGTAATGGTAAATGAGTGGGGTGAAATAGATCTGGTTAATGCAATAGAGGATGAATTTTTACTATCATTACCGATGTTTACAAAGCATGAGCTTGACGTTTGTCATGTTCCTGAGCTCGTAAGAACATTTGGTGAAGTTTTACCAGACAGTGATAAGAAAAATCCTTTTGCAGTTTTGTCTCAATTAAAAAAACACTAAGCATATAACATGCTTTTTTATAAAATTTATTTAAGTTTAGGAGTATAATCCATGGCAGTTCAACAAAATAAACCAACTCGTTCAGCGCGTGGTATGCGTCGCTCACATGATGCTTTAACAACTGCAGCTGTATCTGTTGATAAAGAATCTGGTGAAACCCATTTACGTCATCATGTGACTAAAGATGGTTATTACCGTGGCCGTAAAGTAATCAATAAGTAATATTGATATAGAGATTGCTTTAGGTTATTAAACCTAAAGCAATAATTTGGAATTCAAATCATTATCGGAATGGCAAAAGCCTGCAGTCAAAGTGCAATGAATGATATGCTATTGCGCAATCTAACACTTCAATGAAAGATTTAAATGTATTTTTTAATAATGCCTTTTAACCTATAGGCTAGCTACATTTTCAGTCGTTACCTCAACTCATCCCCAAATATTAGGATCGCTAATCTATGTCCAATTCAACATATAGTAAAATACTAGGTACAGGTAGTTATTTACCTAAACAAAAACTAACAAATTTTGATTTGGAAAAGATGGTTGAAACAACTGACGAGTGGATTGTTGCAAGAACAGGTATCCGTGAGAGGCTGATTGCTAACGATGAAGAAACTGTTAGTTATATGGGAGAACAAGCAGCAAGAAAAGCTATTGACATGGCAGGTATAGATATAAATGAGATTGATTTAATTATCGTGGCAACAACGTCACATAGCCATCAATTTCCAAGCGCAGCATGTGAGATACAGCACAAATTAGGTTTAAAAAACATCGGTGCATTTGACATTGCAGCAGCTTGTGCTGGCTTTTGCTATGCGCTTAGTGTTGCAGATCAATTTATAAAGTCCGGAATGTCTAAAAATGTCTTAGTCATTGGTGCTGATAGATTAGCCCACACAGTTGATAAGTCAGATAGAGGTACTGTTATTTTATTTGGTGATGCCGCAGGGGCTGTTGTTGTTGGTGCATCTGAGCAACCCGGTATTCTATCTACCCACTTGCATGCAGATGGAAAATTTGCTGAATTATTAACTCTTCCAAATCAAAGCCGAGAAAAAGCGGATGAAAAAGCATATTTGACTATGGCTGGAAATCAGGTATTTAAAGTTGCTGTGACCGAACTTGCAAATGTAGTAGAAGAAACACTTAGAGCGAATCAAATTGAAAATAATCAGTTAGACTGGTTAGTCCCACATCAAGCTAATTTACGCATTATAAGTGCTACGGCGCAAAAATTAGGTATGCCAATGGAAAAAGTTGTCGTAACTCTAGATAAATTAGGTAACACCTCTGCAGCATCTGTACCAACAGCATTAGATGAGGCTGTTAGAGATGGACGAATTAAGCGTGGGCAGTTAATCCTTCTAGAAGCTTTCGGTGGGGGATTTACTTGGGGCTCTGCGCTCGTCAGATTTTAAAGTTTAGATAAAAAGGATAACTTTATGAGTAAAATTGCATTTGTATTTCCAGGCCAAGGCTCTCAAAGTCTTGGTATGTTAAAGGAACTTGCTAATTTATACCCAATCATTAAGGAAACGTTTGCACAAGCAAGTGATGTATTAAATTATGATCTCTTCGCTTTGACGCAGGAAGGGCCTGAGGCTAAGTTAAACCAAACAGAACATACTCAACCTGCGCTTTTAGCTGCTTCCGTTTCAATTTATAGACTATGGGCTAGCTTAAATGGACCTAAAGCCGATTATCTTGCGGGACATAGCCTAGGTGAATATTCTGCACTCGTATGTGCAGGAATATTACCTTTTGCTGATGCTATCAAGCTTGTTGAATTAAGAGGCCAACTTATGCAGCAGGCAGTACCCGCAGGTGAAGGAGCTATGTCGGCTATCATTGGCTTGTCTGATGAGAAAATAGCAGAAGCTTGTGATATTGCAGCTGAAAATGAAATTGTTTCACCTGTTAATTATAATTCTCCAGGGCAAGTTGTTATTGCAGGAAATAAGCAAGCTGTTGAACGTGCGAATATTTTATGTAAGGAAGCTGGTGCAAAACGTGCATTACTACTACCAGTTAGTGTACCTTCTCATTGTTTATTAATGAAGCCAATCGCAGAGATATTTAAATCGGCACTTGAAAAAATTTCATTAAACTCACCTTTAATTCCAGTAATCAACAATGTTGATGTGACCATGCTCACAGAATCGAAAAGTATTCAAGATGCACTGGTAAGGCAACTTTATAATCCTGTTAAATGGTCTCAAAGCATGCAGTTTTTAGCAGAGCAAGGTGTGACACAATTGATTGAAATGGGGCCTGGTAAGGTACTCACTGGTCTTGCTAAACGTATTGATGAAAGATTAGAAAGCTTAGCGGTTAATACCCCAGATAGCCTTCAAACAGCTTTAGCAAAATCAATAGAATCTATTTAAACTTGACTTAAACATAATATTTTTTTTAAACTAATAGGTAGTCATATATGAATCTTACAGGTAAAGTCGTATTAGTTACGGGAGCAAGCCGTGGTATTGGACAAGCAATCGCACTAAAATTAATTAGTTTAGGGGCTACCGTACTTGGCACAGCAACATCTGAATCTGGTGCTGATAAAATTAGCGAATATTTAGGCAAAGATGGGAAAGGATTTGTACTAAATGTGACAGATAGCTCATCTATTGAGCAAACGTTAGAAAAAATACGTGCTGAATTTGGTGAAATTGACATTTTAGTGAATAATGCAGGTATTACGCGTGATAATTTAATGATGCGTATGAAAGATGATGAATGGAATGATATTATTAATACTAATTTAAATTCTGTTTTTTACCTTTCTAAAGCAGTAATGCGAGCTATGATGAAAAAACGTTTTGGTCGCATTATTACTATTGGCTCAGTTGTCGGCAGTATGGGCAATGCTGGGCAAGCTAATTACGCGGCTGCTAAAGCTGCTGTGATTGGTCTAAGCAAATCGTTGGCACGAGAAATCGCTTCTCGTGGCATAACGGTAAACGTCGTTGCTCCTGGTTTCATTGAAACTGATATGACCAGAGCACTAACGGAAGAACAACGGTCAAACATATTATCCCAAGTCCCAGCAGGGCGCTTAGGAGAGGCTAAAGAAATCGCTAATGTTGTAGCTTTCCTTGCTTCTGAAGAGGCAAGCTACATAACGGGTGAAACTATACATGTCAATGGTGGCATGTTAATGGTTTAACCTAGCGCATCTTTTTGTATAATTTTGCATAAATTTGAGCAAAATAGTGTAGAATATGCGAGCTTGATTTATTTAAGCAGTTTGTGTTTTTTTTCCATTAATAAATTACAAGAACCATCGCGAAAGCGAAGTTTGATAGGAAATTTACAAGTATGAGCGCTATCGAAGAACGTGTTAAGAATATCATTATTGAACGTCTAGGTGTTAAACCAGAAGAAGTTGTTAATTCAGCTTCTTTTGTTGAAGACTTAGGTGCAGATTCACTTGATACAGTTGAATTAGTTATGGCTTTAGAAGAAGAATTTGACACAGAAATTCCTGATGAAGAAGCTGAAAAAATCACAACTGTTCAGGCAGCAATTGATTTTATTAACGCTAATTTGCAGTAATCAGAAGCTTAGAGGCGGTCTTTTGATCGCCTCGACTAATTACATTTATTGTTTACCTACCCCAACTATCCTTGGAGGGCGCAGTGTCTAAGCGTCGAGTAGTCGTGACCGGTCTGGGCATGCTAACTCCTGTCGGCAATACCGTTGAATCCACATGGCAAGCCATATTAGCCGGTCAGAGTGGCATAAGCCTCATTGAACATTTTGATACAACTCCTTTTGCGACAAAGTTTGCAGGCATGGTCAAAGATTTTAATTGTGATGATTATAACATCACTCGTAAAGAAGCCCGTAAAATGGACTTATTTATTCAATACGGTATCGCAGCTGGTGTACAAGCCATGCAAGATTCTGGAATTGAAGTGAATGAATCAAATGCTACCCGTATTGGGTGTGCTATCGGTTCTGGTATCGGTGGATTAGGATTAATTGAAGAAAATCATGCCGCATTAGTGCTAAGCGGCCCGAAGAAAATTAGTCCATTTTTTGTGCCATCTACTATTGTAAATATGATATCAGGGCATTTGAGTATTACTTATGGTCTGAGAGGACCGAGTATTACTATTGCAACAGCCTGTACATCAGGCGTGCATAATATTGGACATGCTGCTCGTATCATTATGCATGGAGATGCAGATGTTATGCTAGCTGGTGGCGGTGAAAAAGCAAGTACACCACTTGGTGTAGGCGGTTTTGGTGCATCTAGAGCGCTTTCAACCCGTAATGATGATCCTGCTGCTGCAAGTCGTCCTTGGGATAAAGATCGTGATGGATTTGTACTTGGAGATGGTGCAGGTATACTTGTGCTTGAAGAGTATGAACATGCTAAAGCACGTGGAGCGAAAATATATGCTGAGATTGTTGGTTTTGGTATGAGTAGTGATGCATATCATATGACTTCTCCGCCTGAAGATGGTGCTGGGGCTGCGCTTGCGATGGAAAATGCACTTAAAGATGCCGGTGTTGAACCTTCAAAAGTTGGATATGTTAATGCACATGGTACCTCTACAAATGCAGGTGATAAAGCTGAGACTCAAGCTGTTAAAACAATTTTTGGGCAAGATGCTAAAAAAGTACTAGTTAGTTCGACTAAGTCAATGACAGGTCATTTGCTAGGTGCAGCAGGTGCAATCGAGACCATATTTTCAGTTTTAGCATTACGAGATCAATCTGTTCCACCAACGATTAATTTAGATAATCCTGATGAAGGATGTGATTTAGATTACGTTGCACATGAAGCAAGACAAGTGAAAAATCTAGATTATGTGTTATGTAATTCTTTTGGTTTCGGTGGTACAAATGGATCTGTATTGCTTAAAAAGATGGATTGTAAATAGTGACTAAAAGGATTTAAAAAGTGTTGCCTCAAAAGAGGTAAATTGATTCAAAAAGCTGCCATCGTGCAGCTTTTATTTTTTAGGGGAACAAATTATGTTAAAAAAAATAAATGGCTTATTTCCTTTTTGGGCTATAGGATTTGGAATTTGTGCGTTTTTCAAACCTGATTTTTTTGTTGAATTTAAAGGGTGGATTAATTATCTCTTAATGGCAATTATGTTTTTTATGGGATTGACATTGAGTATTGACGATTTTAAGCGAGTAACTAAAAAGCCTATCATTATTCTTTTAACTGTGGGACTACAGTTTTTACTCATGCCGTTATTTGCGTTATTAATTTCTAAAGTAATGGGATTTGATCAGGATGTTATGGTTGGGATGATACTGGTGGGTGCTGTATCCGGTGGAACAGCCTCGAATGTTATGACTTATCTTGCTAAAGGCGACGTTGCTCTTTCCGTGAGTATGACGATGCTATCAACTTTACTTTCTATTGTTTTGACTCCTATTATTATCTCATTGTATCTGAGCAGTAAAGTTGAAGTTGACTCAATTGGGATATTAAAAGGTCTCGTGCAGATTATTTTTGTGCCGATTATATTAGGTGCTATAGGTAATATGATATTGAAACAAAAAGTTGATAAGATTTGTGATGTCTTAACAAGTTTGTCTATGATTTCTATAATTTTTATTATTGCAATAGTGGTTGCATTAAATCAACCAAAGATGAGTACGGTGGGTTTGCTAGTTTTCGTCGGCGTTATTTTGCATAATGGATTAGGTTTATTAAGCGGATATTACTGTACAAAATTGCTTGGATATGATGAAACGATTTGCCGTACTGTTGCGATAGAAGTTGGTATGCAAAATTCAGGTCTAGCAAGCTCGCTTGGACTCAAATATTTTACAGAGCTAAGTGCGTTACCTGGCGCTATCTTTAGCGTATGGCATAATGTATCAGGTTCAATTTTAGCGGGTTATTGGGCAAAAAAACAAAAATAATCTGAGTTTGATTACAAATAATATTGGTAGTTTGTAATGAAATCGCAGTGGATGCGGTAACATTATTAATTTCGGTCTCCTTTATCGAATAATGATAACAACAATAAGGGAGGCCATTTAGGTATTGATATCTTAATATACTACAGTCCAAGATAACCATATTGAAGAACTAGTAGCATCATTCATCCATATAATGGATGCTATCAATAGGTACAATGTTGACTGATTCGTTAATTTCTGACCAAATGATAGCGAGTTTATTTTGTTGAAACTGTTCTTTAACTTCTCTCACTTTAGATGCCAGAGAGACCTCGTAATCCCCATAATCTGTCCCTTCTCTTAGAATAAACTCTGTTATTAATGAATCAAGCGTATCAGTTTCCAATTCTTGCCATGGGATAATCATTTAACACTCCCGTATTATAATAGTGTAGAACTTTAGGATGAATGTATATATAACTCAATTGAGGCTGGATAAAATAATAAGGCTCGGTTAATAACCGAGCCTTATGGCTTAGCTAGAGTTGTGGATATTAAAAAATCTAATGTCCAAACTCAGCTGCAAAAATCAATACCATTTTAAAGATTATAAACCAACACCCATTAATAACTCTTCAAGTGGCATTTCTTGACCATTAATCATCACGTTACCACCTTTGAAACTAATTTGTGATGTGATTTTATCTGGACTTGGTTGAGTTAAGAAAGTATTAAAAGGTGGTTGACTGATGAAACCATTTGCCATTTCATTATACATCTCTTTAATTGAGGTTAGTTCAGCGGTGTCAATATTTTCATTCCCAGGTGATTGCATTATCAGCGTTGATCTAGCAGCTACATCTACTAGGTACGCAATATCAGCATCAAAATTAAAGGTCATATTATCAATAATGGAATAAGCTTTAGTTGTATCATCTGGATCGATGTTCTTTAATATCTCAGCAGTAATTGGCTTCAATTTAAGATTAAAATCAAGTGATGTCATGCCGGCTTCTGAATTTAACTTAATAGGAGAAATGCCAAATTCAATTCCTTTAGATAAAATCGTTTCAGCAATCTGAAGACCATTATCACTAAACTTAAGTGCTAATTCTTGCCCTAGATTTGCACCATTTCCCATGTAAAAGCTATCAGTAGATTCAGACGGTTTTTCATAAGCTTCTTTGTAAGCAGCAAATGCATCTTTAAAATTAGTTAAAACTAAGTCAATGCCCGCTTTATCAATATTAGTAAGATGGGCTTGGATATCTAATCCTCCTAAGTCTAAACCTCTAAATTTAGCATTTTCAATTTTGTAAGATTCAAAATAACCCAAAGTATTATCTGAAGGGGTTAGATTTGACCCAAAATTAAGGTTAGTTAAATTTATTGTGGGGGTAAATGAGCTAGCAACGGATAGGTTCCCTATTTTGTATTCTGAAGAGTAAGGATAAATATTCGAAAGAGGGACTGAATACTGTATACCTGTATCTTTTAACGTAAATGATATGTTTGAATCTTCTTCCGCTAGATCATCGTATTTATGATGAGCGATATTTAGACTCATAACGTTCACACCAAAATTAAGTGGTTTATCCGCTTCGTTTGATTCACGGTTAATGATTATTTTAGATGTGCCCACCTTAAGATTGAAGTCATCTCTGTCAATTGGGGTTTTACCTACTTCAAATACTGCTTTTGTAGAAGAGTTAATATCAAACGGGTCCAGAGTCATATCCATTGTGCCGGTAATAGAACGGTAAAAATCAAGTAGTTCTAATAAGTAACCAGGGCTGTTAGAATTGCCAAGTAGTCCATAAATATCTCCTGTAACAACGAATTCACGCGCTCTGTTTAAATCTTTTTTTAATAATTGCTCATATTTAAGATAAAAATCAGTTGATACATCTTTGCCTATTGCTTTCAAAGTTATATTTGATGAGGAGAATGTTTTGATTTCATAAGAATCATCAAACCAATTTGTATCATACGAAGTGTTTGTAATTGGTAATAATACTATGTTTTGATTCTCATTAGCGGTTAGGCCACTAGAATTTATTGAACGGTTTGTATCTACTTGGAGTCCTTCAAAACTTATACTATTTGTAAGGTTTGGGTTTGCAGCAGTTTCAATCTTGATAGGACGAACTACAAAGTTAGATTGCCCAGATAATACATTCCCTCGATTTAAAACACTCGTAAGATTCATACCATCAATTTGAGCGTTGATTAAATTAGATTGAGGTGAGACAACACTGATTTTGCCAATATCAAAATTTAAATCAAGTGTAGACATATCTCTTGGTGCAGTTAAGTCAATTGTGATTTTACCAACATTGATATCAATGAGGGTTTCTTTAGGTGATGCAGCTTCATTTGATTCTTCTAAATAGTCATCTTCGGCTGGGGTAGGGATTGCTTGGGATAATGAAAGCTCATCTGAAGTGAATTGTAAGTGAAATTCACGGGCAAAACTAACAAAAGTATTTCCAGATAGGTAGTTATGGTTTTTAAGTATGTCTTTGTTAGTATCCGATATTTCATGTATTAATTTTTCAGTAATAGCTGGGCTTAAATCTGTAAAACCTGTCGACGAACTTACCGACATCAAACCAGGTTTGAAATTAAACGAAGAAATATTAGGGATAGGTCCATGCTTAGCAATATTGTTAATAGCCATTACATCAATAACATCAGGCATTTTCTCTATTGCCGTTTTCGCTTCTGCAATCTCTACATCAGAATAAATAGGATAGTCTGATTTAACGTTTTCTTCCATTTTTGTTAAGTTATGCTGAGCCTGAAGTTTTTCGATATTTTCAATGCCAACATTTAATTTAAATTCTGTTGTAAAAAAAGAACTTTTAACTTCACCTAAGGTGATAATCGGTTTGATAACAAGATATTTATTTTCTTGCATTTTAGAATTGGTTTGCTCAACAAAACGACCAAGGCGGGCATCCATTTCTTTGCTAATGTGCCAGGTTGTTCCTAAATAGGCGCCAGAGCCTACAACAGCAATAATACCTAAAGCAACGAGAGATTTTTTCATTTTATTTGATGGGGCAGGCTGAGTCATTGTTTTTTCCTGTAATAAAGTACTAAGGTAGCGTTAATAAATAGTATTCTACAAACGTTTCGAGAGCGCTTTAAGAATCTGCTTGTGCAACACAATTATTTTAGTGTGAAATTCCTTTTAGTAAAATATCCAAATAATTTATGTATATTTCTAGCAGGTAAAGATAATCTGCATAAGAATATTTAAATACATTTTTTGAATTATGAGAGATTTTTTATTTTGATTTCAACTAATACTTACTCTCTTTTTAGATGATAATGTAACGTTTAGTTCAACGTGATATCATGATATTAGATGGTTTGAGTAATAAACTCCTTACTAAGGTCTATGATACTTTAAAATTGATTATTTATAAAGCATAAAAGATGTCCCAAGTTAATGACTAATTAATGGCAAGACAAGATTTGTGAGCATTTTTCAGTATCCTTGAAGCATCAATCGATACTTCTGATATTGATGTCTTTTTTATATTTACGATGTATTTATTTGTTGTAAGAAATTTTCTATATCATTTTGTTATTTGAAAGGCGTATACAAGTCAGGTAAAAAAGGTTTAAAAATAATATTTAAGCACTAGCAACTGCAACTATTTGTGATTAAAATTACCAATACAAGTAATATATAGGCATAACTTAAGCTAGTTGGTATATTAAATCTTTCTTCAGATTGGAAAATTTATTTACCAATATATAGTAATAGCTTATCTACTGATCTTAATTTAATTTTAAAAGACTCTCTAAACTGACTACTGGAAACGAATATACTATGCAACACTCTTCCAAATCTCTTAATTTTATACCACGTTTGATTTTTGCAACTCGCTGGTTACAATTACCGCTTTATCTTGGCTTAATAGTTGCACAAGTTGTGTATGTGATATTGTTTGGTAAAGAGTTATGGCATTTAATTTTACACATTAATGATCTAAAAGAAGCTGATGTAATGTTGATGGTTCTTGGGTTAATTGATGTAGTGATGATCTCCAATTTACTCGTTATGGTGATTGTAGGTGGGTATGAGACATTTGTTTCTAGATTAGGTTTAGATAACCATCCTGACCAACCTGAATGGTTAAGTCACGTTAATGCTAGCGTGTTAAAAGTAAAATTAGCGATGGCTATTATTGGTATTTCATCGATACATTTACTTAAAACATTTATTTCAGCCTCCCAAATTGACAGACTGCCTGCTTGTACTACTGAAGTGACGGTTTCTTGTACCTTAAACACTTCTGAAGGGATTATGTGGCAAGTTATTATTCACACTCTATTTGTTTTGTCTGCGATAGGAATAGCATGGACGGATAAGTTAATGTCTCATGCTTACCATAAATAATTGTGTAATTTATTTTCGTCATATTTTGAGCTGAGGCATGAACTTCAGATAAGTTGGTAAAATACAGCAATGATGCTTGCACTAAAAGTCTACACGTTCGATAATAGCCTATATTAAATGACTACTTGACTAATCGTAAGTGGTCTATTTGTGTTTATGCAATAAATTATATTTCTAAGAACAGTATAGACCAAGCGGTATTTTATCGTCTTAGCATAATTATTGTTCTTATTTCATCACCAGAAACCTAATTGAGAATACCATGAATTTTAAACCAGAACTTTTATCACCAGCAGGCAGTCTTAAAAATATGCGTTACGCTTTTGCATACGGAGCTGATGCAGTCTATGCAGGCCAGCCAAGGTACAGCTTACGTGTACGCAACAACGAATTTAATCATGAAAATTTGGCGATAGGTATTAATGAAGCCCATCAACAAGGTAAAAAATTTTACGTTGTATGTAATATCCAACCTCATAATGCAAAATTAAAGACATTTATTAAAGATTTAGCTCCGATTATTGAGATGAATCCAGATGCATTAATTATGTCTGATCCAGGATTAATCATGATGGTAAGGGAAAATTTTCCTGTTATGACTATCCATCTATCGGTTCAAGCAAATGCAGTTAATTGGGCATCCGTTAAATTTTGGGCGCAGCAAGGTATTAGCCGAGTCATCCTTTCTAGAGAATTATCTTTAGAGGAAATCGAGGAAATCCGGGAAAATTGCCCTGAAATGGAATTAGAAATATTTGTCCATGGTGCTCTTTGTATGGCTTATTCTGGTCGCTGCTTATTATCTGGTTATATGAATAAACGAGATCCAAATCAAGGCACGTGTACTAATGCTTGTCGCTGGGAATATAATGTTGAAACTGCTAAAGAAGACACTTCAACAGGGCAAATTGTTGAAAAATTCACGCCGCAAAAAATTGATGTTGTTGAAGTAGGCACAGAACCTACACTTGGAGTAGGCCAGCCTACAAATGAAGTTGTTTTACTGAGCGAAGCTGGGAAACCTGATGAAAAAATGGCTGCATTTGAAGATGAACATGGTACTTATATCATGAATTCTAAAGATCTACGTGCTGTTCAACATGTTGAGCGATTAGCTAAAATGGGCATCCATTCTTTAAAAATTGAAGGTCGCACCAAATCTTTCTACTATTGTGCTAGAACTGCTCAAGTTTACAGAAAAGCGATAGACGATGCGGTCGCTGGGCGTCCGTTTGATGAAAGTTTAATGGGAACCCTTGAAAACTTAGCTCATCGTGGCTATACAGAGGGATTTTTACGTCGTCATACACATGATAGTTATCAAACCTATGAGTATGGGTATTCACTTTCTGAGCAGCAACAATTTGTGGGTGAATTTACAGGTGTTCGGTTAGGTACATTTGCTGAAGTGGAAGTTAAAAATAAATTTGAGGTAGGGGATAACCTTGAATTGATGACACCTCAAGGCAATATCACCTTTGATTTGAGTGAAATGCAAAATAAAAAAGGTGAATCCATTACTGATGCAAAAGGACAAAGTCATATTGTGTATATTCCGATCCCAGAAGATATAGAGCTCGAATATGCTTTATTAATGCGTAATTTCAAGCCAGGACAAGATACCCGTAACCCTATGGCTAAAGTTGTATAATTATGTCGTTACTTATTACTCATAAATGTACTAATTGTGATATGTGTGAGCCTGAGTGCCCTAATAATGCGATTAGCTTAGGTGAGGAAATCTATGAGATTGATCCAAATCTTTGTACAGAATGTAAAGGGCATTATGATACACCAACCTGTCAGTCAGTCTGTCCAATTCATAACTGTATCATTGTAGATCCTAATAATATCGAAACAGAAGAAGAGTTGTTGGAAAAATTTGTTATTATTCAAGGTTTAGCATAGGTTTAGTCCTACTAAGAGATAAAATATCTTATCTCTTAGTTACTTAATTTCTATGTTTAATTGGCAAAATATTAAATCAACAATTTGATACTTTTTTAAAGGCAAAATTACCAAAGCCGATAATAGCTCACCTAGTCTTAAAAATCATAGTTTCTGATGTCATCTATGACAGTTTTGCCAAAGCTATCGCTATGTAAATAATGCATAATTTTTTGTGCAGTTTCATTAGGTGATGCCAAACTCCCTGTTTCGTGTAATTCAGTGAAGCGGTTTAGAGTTGGGAATTGAGAAATATCTTTACTCCTAATCGTCGATTGCATCTGTGTATCAATCACGCCAGGTGCTAAAGATGAGACTAAAACATCATTTGACTCTAATGCAATCACTTCGCTAAACCTATCTAAGGCAGCTTTAGTTGCACAGTACACTCCCCAGCCAGCAACTGGGCCTCTGCCCGCACCGGATGAGATATTAATAATCTTTTTGCAGCTTCGATTGTCTTTTAATGTTGAAATAAATAATTGGCTTAATCTCATTGGTGCTGTGACATTTAATTGTATAGCAGTAGTGATTTGATTGTGATCGATATCAAGATTAAATAAACCAATCGGATCAACCGTACCGGCATTATTGATTAGAGTATAGTTATCATATTGTTTGGATAAAGCTTTGGTAAGCTTTGGCAAAAGCGCATCAATTGCAGTGCTGTCTGATAGATCAGCAATAATGTGTTCTACAGGTAAGCCATTGTGGTAAAGTGATGTGAGCTCATTGTTATCCGTTCTTGCTATGGTAATGAGATCATAACCGTTTTTAACCGCAATTTTAGCAATATCTAATCCAAGCCCCTTTGAGGCGCCTGTGATTATCATAAGTGATGATTGTGTTGCAGACATAATAAATGACTCCATAGTAGGGGGCAGAAAAAAGTTCTTACTACATGATTCTAGACTGAAATGTGGCGAACTACAAATCATTAGTTTTATCGTCTAAGTTAGAAACTCATGAAATGTTAAATGATTTATCGTTAATATTAAGTAATTTCGCCTTAAACTCTGATCGAGGAGGGCAGGAAGATAAGTGTAGAATACAATTCAGTAAAAATTGGTTTAAAGCTAAGAGAAAAGTAGACAAGTTAGATGCCAAAATAACAAATATCTGGCGTAATCATCTTCATCAAACCGCCAATAAGATTATACAAAACCATGAGATAGTCTGTATTGAAGATAACAAACATGTCTAAATCAGCAAACGGCAACTTGCCTATAAGTTAGCCTGGCAAGGTGGATATTTAATCGCTGTATCACTTAAAAATACTAATAGAACATGTTCTTGCTGCTCTCATATTTCTAGAAAATCACTTAACATAAGTGCATTTCAAATGCGTTGAATGTTGATTTGAAGAAAATGCGCATGTTGCTTGTTCGATCAATGTCTTAAAGGCAGGAGTTAGGAATAAGAACCCACCGAAGCGAGTTAGTAATAAATTAGCCGCAGTAAGGATCCCCTTCATTTAGAGAAGGGAATATGTCAATCATGGTTGAAACTGTATAAAATCCTTAAAGTAAAGAATGGCATTAAATCAGTTGCTTGGTAGGTTAAAAATTAAAATTTCGCTCTCAACCAAAAATTCTATCGTTAATAGATATTCTTTATCGACGAGAAGGGCATCACCTGCCTGTGCTTCAATTGTATTTCCACGTATTTTACCACTCACAACTTGTATATAAAGCGCTCTGTTATCTGTAATTTCGATCGTTTCTTTTGTATTAGCGACTTCAATTTGGCGAGTTAAGGTCATATCTTGATTAATTATAAATGCATTTTCAGTAGGTGTAGGAGCTAGTATAAGTTGCTTACCAATAGACTTTGGTAGAAAACGCTCATCATACCTTGGCGTAATATTCATTTGATTAGGCATGACCCAAATTTGGTACATGTGTAATGGGTCTGTCTTACTTGCGTTAAATTCACTGTGATATATACCTGTACCTGCACTCATTATCTGAAATTCACCTGCACTTAAAGTTCTCTGGTTGCCCATAGAATCTTCATGAGTAATTGAGCCTGATAATATATAGGTCAGAATTTCCATATTTTTATGCGGATGCATGCCAAATCCGCTATCTGGGGCAATAAAATCCTCATTGATCACTCGCAACGCCGAAAAATTCATATGTCTGCTGTCATAGTAATCTGCAAATGAAAAGGAAAAATAAGATTGCAGCCACCCTAAATCACTTTTTCCTCTGTCTTGACTCCTACGTATAGAAATCATACTTCACTCCTCGATATTTATATTAGTTTACCTAAATCATTTTAGATTAACTTTAACTCAAATGGTTAAAAGTTGTTAGTTGAAAATCTCTAACAAAACCGTTAAATAATTTGTATAAGTCAAACTGTATGATTTAAATTTCAATCATTAAGATTTAACTTTGCTGAGGTGTCAAATGATTAACTCAAGTTATATTTTCACGTAGAGTAGATAGGATGAACTTTTTTATATTCGTTTAATTTAAATCGAATGCTTGTAAGATTTAAGGTGTTATACTCAAATCACTAACAAGGTTAGATTTAGAGCTTTCCAGCACTTTGATTATCAAAAGAAAAGGAGCAGCGTTTTGCTTTTTAGAGTCAAATTTTATCCATTACTGAAAAAGCGAGTTTAATTAATAGTGTATTTGAAGTTATGTTAGCTTCAGGCATTCTAGACCTATCAAAATCACTTATACTTAATTTAACTGATAAGGGAGCGTATATTATTATGGTCATTATGATGATTGGTCTAGTTAGGTCTTTGGCATTTACTTATTTTTTTCAATGCCCAAACAGCCAAAATTAAGCTTTTTCCAAGCAAAACTACCAATTGGTTAAATATATTATTCGAAAATTGAATATCCATTATGAAAAAAAATTATTTTCAGAATAATTAAAAGTTCGGTATTATCTCTATAGAATTTCTTAAGGGGAATTTGAATGTACATTCGAATAACACAACACTAATACAAACTCACTCAATTACTATAATGAGGCCAAAAGATGAAAATATTAATGGTTCTGACATCACATGCACAATTAGGTAATACTGATATCAAAACAGGATTTTGGTTAGAAGAATTTACAACTCCATATTATGTATTTAAAGATGCAGGAGCAGATATAACAATTGCATCTCCTAAAGGCGGGCTACCACCGATTGATCCTAATAGTGCAGAGGAACAGACCGATTCAACTGTACGTTATCATGCCGATAATGAATTAAAAAAACAATTAGCTAACACATTAGTATTAAGTCAGATTGATGCAGGTGAATTCGATGCGATTTTCTATCCAGGAGGACATGGTCCGCTATGGGATTTGGCTGAAGATAAAGATTCAATTGCTTTAATCGAATCTTTTTATCAACAAAATAAACCGATTGGAGCTGTGTGCCACGGACCTGCTGTCCTTAAACACCCAAAATCACAAGCGGGAGATTATATTGTTGCAGGGAAGGATGTAACAGGATTTTCAAATGAAGAAGAAGAGGCGGTTAAATTAACTGAAATCGTACCATTTTTAGTGGAAGATATGTTAAAAGCGAATGGTGGCAACTATATTCGAGCGGCTAATTGGCAGAGTTATGTTGCTGTGAACCCACTTTTAGTAACAGGACAAAATCCAGCTTCCTCTGAAGCAACTGCGACTGAACTATTGAAGGTATTATCAAAATAGTGCTTTTGGTTCAAAATAAATATTATTAATTGCTTGCCCCACTATAACGTATGCAGTTTATTTACGGTATGGGTGGGGGATTAAAAATAGTTTAATCAATCTTTTTAGGCGCTCTATAAAATAATAATGCAAAAGCAACTGACATTAGCGGAGCGAGAATATTAAAAAATGCAAATGGCATATAACTTAATGTTGAAACGCCTAATACTGCAGCCATATAAGCACCACATGAATTCCATGCAACAAGTGGTGATGTTACGATACTTGCATCAGCCACAGTTCGAGATAGCAATTTGTTTTCCAACCCTCGCTTAGTAAACTCTTTCTTAAATAATCTACTTGGAATTAATAATGCAATATATTGATCACCAGCAGTAGCATTAAGCCCTAGCGCTGTTAATACAACTGAAACAATCAGTTTAGGCGTACTTTTTGCTCTAACTAAAATTGGTGTGACCAATTTATTGAGCAAACCAAACTCATCAACAAGCGTTCCAAAAGTTATTGCGACTAAAATAAGCCAAATAGTAATCAGCATACTATGCATCCCGCCCCTAGACAAAAGCGCATCCATTTCAGGTAACCCAGTTTCAATTGAGAACCCTTTAGCAAGAACTAGCCAGATTGATTTAATAATTGAGCTTATTTCCAAAGTAGTTGCTGTTTCATTAAAGCTTTTTTGAGCAAAGTGAATTAAAATATCAGGTTGTAAAAAAATACTCATAAAACAGGCAAATAATGCAGAGAGCAAAATGGCTAAAACCGCTGGAATTCTTAGTATTGACAATATTATTAGAAAAAGTAAAGGAATGAGATTCCAAATTGAAATACGGTATATTGCTTCAAATTGAGATAATTCAGCCTCAAGTAATGCCGCATCCACATTAGGTTTTTCACTGATAACTCCTACGATTAAAAATAAAATTAATGCCAATATAGCGGTTGGTATGGTCGTTCTAGCTTGAAAACTGATGTGTTCATAAATCGGCACATCATTAATTTGCGCAGATAGCAAAGCGGTTTCAGAAAGAGGGGATAATTTATCTCCAACATAAGCACCAGAAATGACTGCGCCTGCTGTGATTTCCGGTGATAGACCTAACATAGAAGCAAGCCCAACTAAACCAACCCCAATTGTCCCTGCTGTTGTCCAAGAGCTCCCTATGCTGAGTGAGGTGACTCCACAAATAAAAAAAGCGATGGGATAAAACCAATTGGGGGAGATAGTTTTAATGCCATAGTAAATTAAAGTAGGAATAGTCCCTGAAAGATTCCATGCTGCAATTAAAGCTCCGACACTCAATAATATAAAAATGGCCCCAGTAATTGAAGCGATACCTCTTTGCCCTGCTTGACTAATTTCATCCCATGCATGTCCATTTTTAAGAAGAATAAAGATAGTTAGCATAATGATAATCAAAATGCCTACTTGTAAAGGTCCAGACATTGCTTCTAATCCAAAAAAGTAGACAGAGCTTGCTACGACACAAATGAGACAGATTAAGGGCAAAATCGCATCAAAATAAGAAGGTGATTTAGCAACTTTTTGTGTTAATGACATGTTAATTATCCTTAAATATCGTCAAGAATCGTGATTGAGTAGCGTCATAAGAGCTCTACTTTTAGGTTCATGATACGTTGAAATACGATTGACATATGCTCAAACCTATTCTAGTTTAGATTGTATTGATCTATGTCAATTATTTTGCATTAATTACATCAAGAATGTTTCATTCAATTTATTATATTACAATGCCGATATGGAATTGATTTACTAGAACAATGATGTAATAATGAACTAGTTGTGATTTAATGTAAAACAATTTACTTGTTTTAGTTACAATTAATATCCAATCATTTATAGAATTATCAGCTAACAAAGGGGTAATTCTCTGATGAAACTATCATCGTTGCCATTTCAGCTAAGGATATATTATGAGCAATTCACCGCAAAAATTGAGTCGAGGCGCACTAATTGGATTAGTTGTTGGTTCCATGATTGGTGCAGGTATTTTTTCCTTACCAGCAAGATTTGGACAGGCAACAGGTGTCCTTGGAGCATTGATTGCTTGGACAATAGCTGGTGTGGGTATGCTAATGCTAGCTTTCGTATTTCAACGCTTAGCTCAAAGAAAACCAGAGATTGATGCAGGAATCTTTGCTTATGCAAAAGATGGATTTGGTCCTTATCTCGGTTTTATCGCAGCATTTGGTTTTTGGGCTGGTACTTGCGTCGGTAATGTAAGTTACTGGATTACGATTAGTAACACCTTGGCTGTTTTTGGTGGGGTGCCAACAGAAGAGACTGGTTTTGTATTAAAATTTTTATCAGGTTTTACTGGTCCTACAGGTGAAGTCAGTTTGCAAGCATTAATCGTGTCTTCCGTTGCTGTATGGCTATTTCATATGCTGATTTTACGCGGTGTTAAAGAAGCATCTGGTCTTAATAAGATTGTCACAATTGCAAAAATTCTGCCTATTTTTATTTTCATCTTAGTTTTAATTCGTTTTTTCCAGCTAGATCTATTCACTGGAAATTTTTGGGGTGCAGGGGATAATAGCTTTTCTAGTATTATGAGCCAAGTCAATAGAACAATGCTAATTACTGTATTTGTTTTCGTTGGGATTGAAGGGGCGAGTGTTTATTCTAGATACGCTAAAAATCGACAAGATGTAGGTGTCGCTACGGTTCTTGGATTTATTGGTGTTTTGTGTATTATGATGCTTGTTACTCTACTTTCATATGGTGTGGTTGCACAAGAGCAATTAGCGAATATGCCAAATCCTTCTATGATGAGTTTGCTCACCGAATTAGTTGGCACTTGGGGTGGAATTTTAATTGGAATAGGATTGATTGTCTCTGTATTAGGCGCATATTTATCTTGGTCTTTATTAGCAGCTGAAGTTTTATGGTCTGCAGCTAAATATCATATTGTTCCTAAACGTTTAGCGATAGAAAGTGATAAAAAAGTACCTGCTGCTGCTTTATGGTTAACCAATCTGACTATTCAAGGCTTTTTAATTTTAACTTATTTTTCTAATGATGCATTCGTTGTTACACAGAATTTAACAAGCTCATTAAGTTTAATACCTTATTTTCTAGTTGCTGCCTACGCTGCAAAATTAGTTTTGATAAATGACTCAAGTTACGCAACTGAACCACTTGGAAAACGTAGCGATTTGATAATTGCATCTATTGCAACACTATACTCTTTCGCCATGTTATTAACTGCAGGGATTGAAAAATTATTACTTACAGTATTGATATTCTTACCTGGCTCAATCATGTATATTTTGGCTAAGCGTGAGCAGAAACAAAAATGGTTTACGCGATCTGAGAGCATTGTATTTGGTGTAATTGTATTAGCATCTGTAGTGACAGTGTATGGTATTGCTGCTGGTAAAAGTACAATTTTTAATGTATCAGCTCCGATTTCAAGTGATATTGAAGATATTGATAATTGTTTTGGCAAGGTCACTGTTTTATTTGAAGATGGCCACTATGAATGTCAAGCTACAGATGTACCTCTTATTGAAAATGATATTAATACGTCTATTTCAGTAGAAAAACCTTAATTATTCTCAACGAAGGAGATAAGTCTATGTCTAGTTCTACAAATCAAGCATACGGTGTACATTCAGAAGTTGGTCAATTAAGAAAAGTAATGGTATGTGCGCCTGGTCTTGCTCACACAAGATTAACACCTAGTAACTGTGATTCATTATTGTTTGATGATGTCTTATGGGTAGAAACGGCTAAGCGAGATCATTTTGATTTTATTAATAAAATGCGTGAGCGTGGTGTTGATGTTGTTGAAATGCATAATCTACTTGCTGAAACATTAGAAAATCCACTAGCTAGGAAGTGGATTTTAGACCAACAAATTGTTCCTAATGAAATTGGATTAGGGCTGGTAGATGAAGTCCGTTCTTATCTTGATGAAATGCCAGCGAGACAACTAGCAGAGACTTTAATAGGCGGTTTATCTACCGAAGAGTTTCCTGAAACTCGTGGTGGAGAAATGCTTAAAATCGTTAAAGATGCAGCAGGCATTACCGAATATCTCCTTCCACCATTACCAAATACGCTTTATACACGTGATACAACATGTTGGATTTACGGAGGGGTAACATTAAATCCACTGTATTGGCCTGCTCGTCATGAAGAAACTATACTAACTTCAGCAATTTATAAGTTTCATCCTGATTTTGGTGAAGAAAAAGTAAACGTATGGTGGGGAGATCCTACTCAGCATTGGGGCAGTGCGACATTAGAAGGTGGAGATGTCATGCCTGTTGGTAATGGTGTTGTATTGATAGGGATGAGTGAAAGAACCTCTCGCCAAGCAATAAGTCAAGTTGCAGCAGCTCTTTTTGCTCAAAATGTTGCGAAACGAGTGATCGTGTGTGCTATGCCTAAACTTAGAGCTGCAATGCATTTAGATACAGTCTTTACTTTTGCTGACAGGGATGTGTGTTTATTATATCCAGATATCATGAATCATGTTCAAACCTATTCCTACTATCCAAGTGATAAACCGGGAGGAGTTGAATTAGTGAAAGAAAACAAACCTTTTGTTGATGTTGTTGCAGCTGCATTAGGCTTGAAAAAATTACGTGTTATTGAGACAGGTGGAAATGCCTATATGCGTGAAAGGACTCAGTGGGATAGTGGCGCTAATCTAGTTGCCTTATCTCCTGGTGTCGTTATGGCTTATGACAGAAATACTTATACAAATACATTATTACGTAAAGAGGGTATTGAAGTCATCACTATCTCTGGTAGTGAATTAGGAAGGGGACGAGGTGGTGGCCACTGTATGACTTGTCCTATTAGCCGTGATGCAATTGATTGGTAATCAATGCTTAAGATTTGATTATTAGTATTAAAAAGTATTTATGCGTTTTTAAATTAGATTAAAAACGCATGTTCATTATAATTTGGAGAAAAAAAATGTTACATATTGATTTGCCTTGTGTTTCTGAAATTAGTCAGTTAGCGAATGAGAATTCTGATGCATGCGTGAGCATTTATGTTAAGACGTCTCCTCTTAGAGAAGAGTTGCATGCAAGCAAAGTAGAGCTGTCAAATTTAGCAAAAACTGCGTATCAGAAACTAGAAGGAATCAAACTTGATAAACGTCGCCTTGCTCTTATTAGCGAACAAATTGATGAGCTATTAGAAGATGATTCATTTTGGCGTTTACATTCAAGCTCACTTGCGGTATTTGTTACCCCAGAAAAAATTATCACTTACCGTTTACCAAATGATTTGACTTCAAGAGTAGAAGTTTCGAATCGTTTTTATATTAAACCACTACTTCGTTCACTTACATTCTCTCATTCTGCCGATGTACTTGTGTTAACTGAAAATAGCGTCCGCTTAATCGAATTTTTTGAAAATGGTCAATCAGTTGAAGAGCATATCGCTGAGTTGCCTTCAAAAGGGATGCATGCTTTGCTAGCTAATCCAGATGGAATGGGGCAAGTAGCGATGCATAAAGAAAATGCGCGTTTAGTACAGTACGTACGTTATATTAACCAAGTGCTTCGTCCTTATTACTTACAAAACAATCAACCGCTTATCTTAGTTGCAACTGATCACATTGCTGCATTATTTAAAAAACACTGCACATTACCAAACTTAATTCAAAAACATGTTAACTTGAGCGCAGATAATACTTCAGTTGCAGATATCGTGACTTTAGCTCGTCCAATCTTAGCTGAACACCATAAAGCTCAATTAGATTCTGCTTTAGCATTAGTGACAGAACGTCAAAATCAAAATCGTACTGCATTTGATTTAACTGATGTTGCACGTAAAGTGACTTATGGTGCAGTAGACACATTACTTATTGATATTGATGCATGCGTGCCAGGTTTAATTTGTGAAGAAGGTAAAGTGACATTATTTGATAAGTCGAGTGCAGAAAAAGGTGATGTAATTGATGAAATCACAAAGCGTGCATTAGAAACAGGTGCTAAAATTGTTGCTGTGCGTGCAAATGAATTACCAGCTGGTGCATCAAATGTTGTTGCGGTATTACGTTACGCTTTATAATGATCATTTAATAAAATGAAATTTTAAAATTTCACTAGTTAATATTTAAACGCTTGGTTTTAGATTTCTATGCCAAGCGTTTTTTTTCGGGAATTTTTTAAGGATAGTAATATGACGCAAGAATCAATTTATCTCTTGCCTGGGCGTGGAAGGCAATTGACAGAAGGGTTAGGTAGTGAACTGATCAGAAGAGGGTACTCATTAAGAGGGAGAGATTTGGAAAGTGAATTTGGTAAATACCCTTTTGAAAAACAGCTTGAAATAGTCAGGGAGGATCTGGCAAATTATTGTTGGTCTGATTCGTCTAAAGTTATTGCTATTTCATTTGGGGCCTATCTATTTTTACAAGCACAAGCTGAAATCTCACCTTATATTGGGCGCGTCTTATTGCTTTCTCCTATCATAGGAGAAGTCATTAATTTAGAATTAGGGAGATATTTTATTCCACCTCAGTCTAAGAGAATTGAATTAATGACATCTCAAGGGCTTTATCCTATTCCAAAACAATTAGAAATTCATGTGGGAGAAAAAGACTGGCAATGTCCTATAGAGGTAATGAAGGAAATTGCATTACAATGGAAAGTAAAATTATCAGTTGTACCAGAGCAAGAACATAGATTAAATGAGCAATATGTTGGAAAAATACTAGACAGCTGGCTTTAATTGAGAGATTGGGGAGTATTTATATTATTGGTTAATAAATTGGCGGAACGGACGGGACTCGAACCCGCGACCCCCTGCGTGACAGGCAGGTATTCTAACCAACTGAACTACCGCTCCGCTGAAAGGTAACTGTTTAGAACGAGGCGAATAATAAAGGCATAATCCTTGTGCGTCAATGTTTTTTTTAATAAATCCATTTGATTGATGTGTTTTTGGTCAGTTTGCAAAACAAATAACGGGAGAAAATTTTTTATTCGAGAAGTACATTAGCTTTTAAGTGAATAGCTTTATGTCAATGTGTAAAAGAAATTAAGAGGGTATGTCCGTTAACAGTATTGATAATTAGGAGATGAGACTGTTATGTTTAGTGTTATCAATATGTATGGTGCAAAAATGATTACCTGATTGGTTAATAGTTGTACATATCTTTGGTTTGATTTTTATAATGAAATCAATTAAATTCATAAAGCTTGATAACTAAAGTGATTATTTTTAGGTCTGTTATAAACCGACTTAATGCTGATAATTCTAAGCTTTAGTGAATTTAGCAATCGCAACAATTTATTTCAGTTACGTATAGCGCAAAAGTTCTCTCATTTGAGATGTTATTGAAATCAATTGTATATTTTTCATTAATAAAGGTACGAATAATGGACGATGATCCGAGTGGTTTATATATAACGAGCATTCGTTACAAAAGCCCTAGTGTAATTCAAATAATCATTAATCGAACAGTCTGTATTTTGATGCAGGACGAATACGCACGCCTATTACAAACCCGTCAAACTTAAGTTAGACAGATTTCTATAAGCAGCGTAATCGTGCTGCTATAGGAGTGAGTATGACTTATCAAATCGATAAAAATAGCAATATCAGTCACGATAAAGGTGCTGATTCTAAAAATCGAACTAGTAAAAGAACCGATCGCAAAAAGCTACGGCAGAACGAGACGATAGAGGCCAAGGTTGTTAAATGGGCTAATCCCTCTATCGATGCAACTGTTAAATTTTTTAATTCTGATTATCAGGGATTAACACAATCAGATGCAGACGCTCGCTTGCATAGAAACGGCTTAAATGAAATCCGCCATGATGCTCCGCCTCATTTTATTGTCCAACTATTGAGATCATTCAATAGTCCATTTATCTATGTTCTATTAGGACTAGCTGTTATTAGTTACTTCACAGATATAAAATTTGCTGAGCCTGAGGACCAAAGTTGGGTCAGTATTATGATTATCATCATCATGGTCTCGTTAAGTGGACTGTTAAGGTTTATTCAAGAGTATCGTTCTAGTAAAGCCTCTGAAAATTTAAAATCACTTGTCAGTAATCGTGCTACGGTTCTAAGACGTGAGAATAAAAATGAAGTTGGGGTATTAAGAGAAATTGAAATGAAAAAGCTAGTGGTCGGTGATATCGTTCAACTAGAAGCAGGTGATATGATTCCTGCAGATATCAGGCTGCTAGAATCTAGGGATTTGTTTGTGAGTCAAGCTGTGCTAACAGGAGAGGCTTTACCTGTAGAAAAATACGATACTTTAGGGGCAATTGCGGCTAAAACAGCAAATAGACAAGAGTCAAATGTAGAATTAGGTGCTTTAGATGCGCCTAGTTTATGTTTTATGGGGACAAATGTTGTTAGTGGCAGTGCGAGAGGGCTTGTTATTGCAACAGGTGGCGAAACGTATTTTGGGTCACTTGCAAAAAATGTGACGACGCAAAAACGTGTTGAAACACATTTTGATAGAGGAGTGAATAGTGTTTCATGGGTATTAATCAAGTTCATGCTTGTAATGGTACCGATTGTTTTTGCGATAAACTGGTATACCAAAGGCGATATGCTGAGCGCTTTGACATTTGCATTAGCTGTCGCGGTAGGATTGACACCAGAAATGCTACCTATGATAGTTTCAACTAATTTAGCTAAAGGTGCCATTACCATGGCGCGAAGAAAAGTTGTGGTAAAGCGACTAAATTCAGTGCAAAACCTTGGGGCGATGGATGTTTTATGTACTGATAAAACGGGTACCTTAACACGTGACCATATCATCTTAGAGCATCATTTAAATGTCAAAGGACAAACTGATTCGAATGTTCTTAGCTTCGCATGGTTAAACTCGTTTCATCAAAGTGGCCAGAAAAATCTGATGGATAGGGCAATCCTTAAAGGTGCTGTTGATGCCGATATCCCTAATAGAACCCAAGTGTATCAAAAAATTGATGAGTTACCATTTGATTTCATTAGAAGAAGACTTTCTGTAGTATTAAGTGAACCTAATGGTAAACATATCATGATTACTAAAGGTGCAGTAGAAGAGATGCTAGAAGTTAGTACGCATTTTGTAGATGATAACCAAGTTAAACCCTTAGATGCAGCGTCTAAACATGCCATTTTATCTCAAGCTGAATTTTTTAATGAAGACGGGTTTAGAGTCCTACTTATTGCCAGTAAAATGATAATGGATGAAGAAACGAAGAGTCAATATACAACTGCTGATGAAACTCAGTTAGTGATAAGAGGGTTTTTAACCTTTTTAGATCCACCAAAAGAAACAGCAGAAGCTGCAATATTAGCACTTAAGAATTATGGTGTTGCAGTGAAGGTTTTGACAGGGGATTCAGTATCTGTTGCTGCGAAAGTGTGTGATTTAGTCGGCCTTGAAGTGAATAAACCTCTTACAGGGTCTGATATTGATAAAATGGATGATGTGGAGCTATGTCAATTAGTTGAAAATACAGTTTTATTTGCAAAGCTTACCCCACTTCAAAAATCCAGAGTAATTAAAGCTCTCCAAGCTAATGGGCATACTGTTGGATTTTTAGGGGATGGTATTAATGATGCCCCTGCATTAAGAGATGCTGATGTGGGGATTTCAGTTGATACAGCCGCAGATATTGCGAAAGAAACAGCAGATATTATACTACTTGAAAAAAGTTTGATGGTGCTTGAAGAGGGTGTGGTTAAAGGAAGAGAGACGTTTGGTAATATTCTTAAATATTTAAATATGACGGCGAGCTCAAATTTTGGAAATGTGTTTTCAGTTCTGGTTGCTTCTGCTTGGTTACCTTGGGAACCAATGCTAGCTATCCATCTATTAATACAAAACCTTATCTATGATATATCACAAATGGTTTTACCGTGGGATAAAATGGATAAAGAGTTTTTGAAAACACCTCGAAAATGGAATGCACCCAATATTCGTCGATTCATGTTATGGTTAGGTCCGACTTCTTCAGTGTTTGACATTAGTACTTATATTTTAATGTGGACTGTTTTTGGTGCTGGGGCTGCTTATGCCCTTCATGGTGGCACTGCAGGGCAAGATATTATGAACTCAGGTTGGTTTGTCGTAGGCTTGGTTTCTCAGACGCTTGTCGTGCATATGCTAAGAACACGTAAAATACCCTTTATTCAAAGCTGTGCTTCTTGGCCAATTGTGGTTTCAACAACAATTGCCATCGCCATCGCGTGTTACTTACCATTTTCACCTTTAGCATCAAGTATTGGGTTTATTCCATTAGATGGAAGTTATTTTTACTGGCTTGTTGCAACTATGGTCGCTTATATGACATTGACGCAAATTGTTAAAACTATTTATATCAAACGATATGGTGAGTGGTATTAATTTAGAATTCAAATTATCGGATATTGATTAATATAATGTTTAGATGCCAAAGAGCTAAAGAATTGCTTTGCCTCTTTGGTATAAAAAGGGTTAATACCGAAAACTAGTATATTCTTAACAACACTAAACAGTATTGCCTTTTGAGCAAAGTGATTACCGTTATAATTAATTTAGCGTTATCAGTCATAATAATGGATAGGGGTTTTGCTTTTTTGGCCTGCAATTTCTCTAGTAAGTTTTGGAACTAAGTAGCCTGATAGTTCACTAATTACTTCTTTCATAATTAACTTTGCGGAGTCATCTGAAACATAAAAATGTGCTGCCCCTTGCACTTTATCTAATAGATGCAAATAATAGGGTAATATACCTGCTTCAAACAACTTGTGGCTTAATTGGATAATTGCTGATGACGAATTGTTAACGTCTTTAAGTAAAACGCTCTGATTTAATAATAAAACGTTAACCTGTTTAAGGCGATACATTTTATCCATAACAATCTCATCAATTTCATTCGAATGATTAATGTGTGTTACTAATACAATTTTTTTATTTGAATCTCTAAAAATATCGAGAAGTGTATCAGTTATTCTGCTTGGAATAACAACAGCTAATCTACTGTGCAGGCGGATTGTTCTAACATGAGGGATCTGATTAATTTTCTCAAATAGCCAGGCAAGTTCACTATCTTTAGCCATTAAAGGATCACCACCAGATAAGATGACTTCATCAATCTTAGGGGTGTTTTTAATGTAATCTATCGCTAGCTGCCAAGTCTTCTTATTGCCGGGGTTGGCATCATAAGGAAAATGTCTCCTAAAACAATAGCGGCAGTTAATCGCACAACTTCCTTTTAGAATCATCAGTACTCTCGAGGGATATTTATGAAGTAAACCAGGTGCGACGGAGTCCTGTTCTTCTAATGGGTCCAGTGTGAAACCAGGTACGTCAATTAATTCTTTTGCATCAGTCCATACTTGCAAGAAAAGAGGATCGTTTAAATTGTTTTTTTCAATCCGTGATAAATATGCAATAGGAACACGTAATGCGAATTGTTTTCGTGCTTGGATATCAGCTTCTAATTTTTCAGAAAGGGGGATTTCAAGGCGCTTTAATAGATCATAAGGGTTTGTTATCACTTGCTTAAGGTCTAGAACCCAGTTATGAATAGATGTTTTTTCTACCTGCGTCATAGGTATGGTTAAATTATTAATAGTTTTTTGTGTCATTTTTTTAAGCAGTCAAATAATTTAGTATAAACTCACTAATTGTCGATTAAAGCGCCACACTCATTGATTATTACCAGAGCTTGCAAAGAGGAATATTTAATTGAATTTAATCATTGATGGATTAGCTTTACCATCTCATCGAAGATAACTTACCATCAAGCGTGAGATATACTGTAAATAGTTCATCCGAATAATCAGTATTGACAGCAAAAGCAATCATTAAACGTGGTTCGTCATTTTGATTTACACACAGAAACATACCATCAATTAAGAAATTATCAATTAAAAATGCTGGTGTCATGGCGTCTAGTGGGGTATTAGGAAATATTCTCGCTAAAACTTCCGAGGTTAACTCTTCTAGATGAAAAATGCAGTACTCTCTTACTGTACTTTTAGGGTTATTTTGTAGATCTAAATGTAAGAAATTGATAATTTCAGGTAAATGTTGCTCTAAATTTGGTAGAAGTTGAGCTGCTTTATCTAGAAAAATTTGATTTTGATAGAAATCAGGAAGAAAAAATAACTCAACAGATATTAGCTTGCCGTTATAATTCAAATCAAGCGTATGAAAAGCGTTATTACTATTTTGGCTGAATGTTTCACTAAGTAATTTCATTTAACCCTCTTAATAGGTTACTTGTACAGTAAATTATGATTTTTGATTATACAGAACTCATTTACTTATTGATACTAAAATGAACATCATCGAATTAGAGCTCTAAAAGGTAAAGATATTTAAACAGATGACATTGTTTGAATAATTTTATTGATATTACATTGATATTACTAAGGGCAATAAAAATTAGATAGGATGATTAGAGGAAATAAAAAATAGATTAGACTAATCTTGTAATGAGCTAAATGCACAAACAATATTAGCGAAGGTATGTGCAAAAATGTAGGCTTAATTATGGGGCATAAACCCATTCAACTGTTTTATTTATGTTTGCTATATATAGATTTTTATGGGTTTCTTTCTGCTCTCAAGTTTTATATTCTAGTGCATATCGTATGTAAAATGCTGAATAAGTTTCTATGCTATCTTACTTGCAACGGTAAATAAAATAATAGGTATCGCCTAGTTAGAGTGGTAAGAAGTCATTAAATAAGGTAAGCACAATCGTCAACACAAATATTAATTCTATGATAGAATATTAAAAGATAGCATAAAAGAATTTAAGCTTTGAATTTTTTATGCCTTGTCTTTAATCATTGAGCATTGAAAAACCAACAGATGACTCAACTTAAAACGTATATTTTTTAAATTTTAAAGAGGCCCCCAATGGCGACTTATGGAAGTAATGACCTAAAAAATGGTCTTAAAATCATGTTAGATGGCGAACCTTGTGTTATTTTAGATACTGAATTTGTTAAACCTGGCAAAGGACAGGCATTTACCCGTACTCGTGTTAGGAAACTAATATCTGGTAAAACATTAGATAAAACGTTCAAATCCAATGAATCAGTAGATGGTGCTGATGTTATGGATTTAAATATGGATTATCTTTACACAGATGGTGAGTTCTGGCATTTTATGAATAACCAAACATTTGAGCAATTGTCTGCTGATGCTAAAGCAGTTGGGGATAACGCGCAGTGGTTAGTTGAAAATTCTGAGTGTATCTTAACCCTTTGGAATGGACAGCCAATAGCAGTTACACCACCTAACTTTATTGAACTTGAAATTGTTGATACCGATCCTGGTCTGAAAGGCGATACTGCAGGGACAGGTGGTAAACCTGCTACATTATCTACGGGTGCAGTCGTAAAAATTCCTCTTTTTGTGCAGCTTGGTGAAGTGATTCGCGTTGATACAAGAAGTGGTGAGTATGTTTCACGCGTTAAGTAAATTCAAGCTAGAATAACTATTCATGTCTCATTTAACATCCCTGCTGTAACATATGTGTTTCTGATAGGGATGCTAATTATGTAGATGACGTTGAAGTTGTTTTGACGAAAATAAGTGCAATTTGCAGATACCATACCAAATCCCTCAAGCTCAGTTGGTTGCACTTTATGCGCATGTTTTTTAATCTGAATATATAAATAATCCGCATGTTACCTAATACTAAATTGAATATTAAACTTATGCGTAACTGCATTTCTAGAGCGCTTGACATACGGGCAATAGATGAATAGAATGTTGCGTCCTTTTTGTTATCATTTAACGTATTAAGGTTATCAGTTATTTTTCATTTTGAGATATAACATAACTCTTTGTTGGATAAGCAAAAGGGTTATCACACGTTTATTTAAGGCGATTAACTGGGAGTTTGCCCTCTCATTTAATCACAGTAGAACCTCTTTGGAGATTTTTTAATGGCAACAATTAATCAGTTAGTGCGTAAGCCACGTGCATCGAAAGTTGTGAAAAGCAACGTTCCTGCATTAGAAGCTTGCCCACAAAAACGCGGTGTTTGTACGCGCGTTTATACGACAACGCCAAAAAAACCAAACTCAGCAATGCGTAAAGTATGCCGTGTTCGTTTAACTAATGGCTTTGAAGTGACTTCCTACATCGGTGGTGAAGGTCATAACTTACAAGAACATAGCGTGATTTTAATCCGTGGTGGTCGTGTTAAAGATTTACCAGGTGTGCGTTATCATACAGTTCGCGGTGCATTAGACTGCGCAGGTGTAAAAGATCGTAAACAAGCACGCTCAAAATATGGCGTTAAAAGACCTAAGTCTTAATGGATTCCGTTAAGTAAGGCCAAACGTTAATTTTAAAAAAAACAATGTCAAACTTATCTATATGAGTTTTGGACAATCCTGAAATTATTAAACGGAGTATTTCCATGCCACGTCGTCGCGATGTCGGTCAGCGTAAAATTTTACCTGACCCTAAATTTGGATCAGAATTATTGGCTAAATTTGTCAATATCTTAATGGTTGATGGTAAAAAATCAATCGCAGAATCAATTGTTTACTCTGCGTTAGATGCATTAGCTCAACGTACAGGTAAAGCGCACCTAGAAGCGTTAGAGGCTGCATTAGATAATGTTCGCCCAACAGTTGAAGTTAAATCTCGCCGTGTAGGTGGTTCTACCTATCAAGTGCCTGTAGAAGTTCGTCCTGTTCGCCGTAATGCTTTAGCAATGCGTTGGATTGTGGATGCAGCTCGTAAACGTGGTGATAAATCAATGGCACTTCGCTTAGCTAATGAGTTAAGTGATGCGGCTGAAAATAAAGGCTCTGCTGTTAAAAAACGTGAAGATGTTCATCGTATGGCGGAAGCGAATAAAGCGTTTGCGCATTATCGTTGGTAATATGATTAAGACTCTCAAAATAATTTATTTTGGGAGTTTAGATTTTAAATGAATAAATTAAGGGCAAACCAAAGAAGGTAAGTCCGTTTTACCCGAAAGCAAACGTTAAAAGGATTAGAGGAACAAAATGGCACGTAAAACCCCCATTTCGCTTTACCGTAATATCGGTATCAGCGCACATATCGATGCCGGTAAAACAACAACAACTGAACGTATTTTGTTTTATACAGGTGTAAACCATAAAGTGGGTGAAACCCATGAAGGTACTGCGACTATGGACTGGATGGAGCAAGAGCAAGAGCGTGGTATTACTATCACATCTGCTGCGACAACCTGTTTCTGGTCTGGTATGGCAAATCAATTCCCATCACATCACATTAATATCATTGATACTCCGGGACACGTTGACTTCACAATTGAAGTTGAGCGTTCAATGCGTGTACTTGATGGTGCTGTAATGGTTTACTGTGCAGTAGGTGGCGTTCAACCACAATCTGAAACAGTATGGCGCCAAGCTAACAAATATAAAGTACCTCGTATCGCGTTTGTTAATAAAATGGACCGTACTGGTGCAAACTTCTTACGCGTTGTTGAGCAATTGAAAAAACGTTTAGCTGCAAATGCTGTGCCTATTCAATTACCAATTGGTGCTGAAGATAATTTCACAGGCGTTATCGATCTTGTTAAACGTAAAGCAATCAACTGGAGCGAAGAAGATAAAGGAAAAACCTTTACTTATGAAGATGTTCCAGCTGATATGGAAGAGTTAGTTGAAGAATGGCGTGCAAATTTAGTTGAATCAGCAGCAGAAGCTTCTGAAGAGCTAATGGATAAATACCTTGGTGGTGAAGACTTAACTGAGGAAGAAATTGTTAATGCACTTCGTCAAAGAGTATTAAACAGCGAAATCATTCTAGTAACGTGTGGCTCAGCATTTAAAAACAAAGGCGTACAAGCCATGTTAGATGCGGTAATTCAATACTTACCTGCACCAACAGATGTTGAAGCTATAAAGGGACTTTTACCAGATGGTAAAGATACACCTGACACACGTGAATCAACGGATGAAGCACCGTTCTCTGCATTAGCATTTAAAATCGCAGCAGATCCATTTGTTGGTACATTAACCTTTATCCGTGTTTATTCGGGTGTGGTTAACTCAGGTGATACAGTCCTTAACTCTGTTAAAGATAAACGTGAGCGTATTGGTCGTATTGTACAAATGCATGCTAACAAGCGTGAAGAAATTAAAGAAATTCGTGCAGGTGATATTGCTGCAGCAATTGGGCTGAAAGATGTTACTACTGGTGATACTTTATGTGATGTTGCTAAGCCAATCATCCTTGAGCGTATGGAATTCCCAGAGCCAGTTATCTCTGTTGCAATTGAGCCAAAAACAAAAGCTGACCAAGAAAAAATGGGTCTTGCTTTAGGTCGTTTAGCACAAGAAGATCCTTCATTCCGCGTGAGCAGTGATGAAGAATCAGGTCAAACAATCATCGCAGGTATGGGTGAGCTTCATCTTGATGTACTTGTTGACCGTATGCGTCGTGAATTCAATGTTGAAGCAAACGTGGGTAAACCACAAGTAGCTTATCGTGAGACGATTCGTTCTATGGTTGAACAAGAAGGTAAGCATGCTAAACAATCTGGTGGTCGTGGACAGTTTGGTCATGTGCGTATTCGCCTTGAAGCACTCGAACCAGGTGGTGTGGGCTATGAATTTATCAATGAAATCGTTGGTGGTGTAATTCCTAAAGAATACATCCCAGCTGTTGATAAAGGTATCCAAGAACAACTTAAAACAGGTGTACTTGCAGGCTACCCAATTGTGGATGTTAAAGTAACGTTATATGATGGATCATACCATGAGGTTGACTCATCAGAATTAGCGTTTAAAATAGCAGGATCAATGGCATTCAAAGAAGGTTTCATGAAAGCGAAACCTGTTCTACTTGAACCTATCATGAAAGTTGAAGTGGAAACACCAGAAGATTACATGGGTGATGTTATTGGTGACTTGAATCGTCGTCGTGGTATGATTGAAGGCATGGATGATACCTCAACAGGTAAAACTGTGCGTGCACAAGTACCATTATCAGAAATGTTTGGTTACGCAACTGATTTACGTTCACAAACTCAGGGACGTGCGTCATACTCGATGGAATTCTTGAAGTATAATGAAGCGCCATCAAATGTTGCACAAGCAATTATTGAAGCTCGTAGAGGCAAGTAAGCTTTAATTAAAAGCTGAATGCACCTATATTTTTATTAAAATGAAACCAGCGCATTGTGAAATAAATTACATTGCGCTTTTATATCGAGGAACACAGCCGTGTCTAAAGAAAAATTTGAACGTACAAAACCGCATTTGAACGTAGGTACTATCGGTCACGTTGACCATGGTAAAACAACGTTAACTGCTGCAATTACAACAGTATTAGCAAAAACTTATGGTGGTCAAGCTCGTGATTATTCACAAATTGATAATGCACCAGAAGAAAAAGCACGTGGTATTACAATTAATACATCACACGTAGAATATGACACACCAACTCGCCATTACGCGCACGTTGACTGCCCAGGACATGCTGACTATGTTAAAAACATGATCACAGGTGCAGCACAGATGGATGGTGCAATTCTAGTTGTTGCGGCAACAGATGGCCCAATGCCACAAACACGTGAGCATATCTTACTTGGTCGTCAAGTAGGTGTACCTTACATTCTTGTTTTCTTAAACAAATGTGACATGGTTGATGATGAAGAGTT
>NZ_FOHV01000050.1 GCF_900111395.1 Thorsellia anophelis DSM 18579
TAACTCTGCAATTGGCTACATGACGCCATTACAAAAAAGAAGAGAATTATTAAAAACAGGCTAAAAAACCCTACAAAAAAACTTGACCATTACAAGTCAGGGCGTGAGCATACATTAATTTACAATCCATCTTTATCTATTATTTAAATAAGTAAAGTGTTGTGGGAAATTAAAGTAAATCAAAAGCAGTAATTTAAATAATTATGTAAATCAATGCCCTAAAAAAAGCTTGCTCGCCCCCTGGTAACTAGTAGATTCATTTTAACGCATATGTAATACTATAGCTTACAATCAATACAAAATTACAAGCATCCCTCTATTAAAATAAGTAATTTTAGAAAAATATAGAATCACTTATTTTAGCCAGACAGAGAACAACATCTATCATTTATCTTTCTTATAGCTTTAAGTTTATATATAATGAATAGTGTATTATTACATAAGTAATATTGTATTTTATAATTTGCAATATTACACACTCAATATAATTCAACCATTTATTCTCAACATGACATACCTCTAATTTTACTTATAACATTAAATAATCCACTTATAATTCAATAAAATAACTGAGAAATTATAGTTATACCCGAACTGAACAGTACTTAGTCAAGTTAATTTTGTTCAGTAACACTACTTATCTTACTTAAAATAAATCACAATTAACTATTAATTAAAATTACTTTATTAAAAATAATATGCATTGTGTTTATATAATGGAATGGAATTAATGATTGAATCTAAGATTGGAAATAAAATTAGAAAAAAATTTAACTAAATATTAATTAAATTTTTTATGGTGTTTCAAATTCGAAATACCAAATTTTTTTTGTTCCTTTACTTGTTTCTCTTGAATATTCAGTGCATTCAGGCATTAAAAAATTCACTGAATATTTTTGATTTTCATATAACCAAAATAAAACGAAACCAATTACTTGAATTTTCGTTGATAATGGTGACAAATAGATAATTGATTCTGGATCTAAGCCTACTATATGATTAACAATTTCTGAAACAATACAGGCTGTTGCAAAAGGGTCATTTGCAGGAGCATAATATCTATTGGTTGTCCATTGTGTACTTGATGTGATTTCACCTGATTTAGATGCCCTTAACGTACTTTGTTGATACATATCAGCACTTAATGATGGAAATGAAAAAACAGGATAAACAGTAGAGCTTTCTTTATATTGATATACATGAGAGATTAGTTTATGATCAAATCCTACATTAATGATTAAACTTGAATTAGGATTTAACTTTGTTGTATTAGAATATGGGCCAACAATAACTGGATTTCTTTTTGTTGAAATAGAAAATTTAGTATTATCTTGTTTAATATATTCATTTGGTTCTGAATATAGCAAACGAAACTTTTTCATACCCGCATATGATAATTTCATAAGTAGTAAAATCAAAATATTTCGCATAAAACCTGTACAATCTATACACAAAGTTAAATCATTTTTAATATGGTTTTTTATGTCGAGCTTGTCCATAATCAAATCCACCTGTAAAACAATATCCTCCATTTTAAGGACTATATATTCTCCACCTGAAGGATATTCATCTTCCTCAAATTTATATTCGGGATGTATAACCCAAAATTTTGATTTAGCTGGAAACTTATTAAATATATTCTTAACTCGTTCACTTTGATTATAAGCTGAAATAAATTTATCAAAATTAATTAAATCGCATTCTAATTGATGATATGATATTTCTTGTTTATGAAAAATTGTATAGTCGATCATAAAGGAAGCTCCGGGGTATTTATTTTTCTATTTTTAAGATCCAAATTCCATTTTTTGGACATATAACCATAATTCATTTTAAATTCATTATCTTTTTCTGGTGAAAAGATAGCCCTCAACAAAGTTGAGTTTATACTTAAATCTCCTCTATATTTTATAGGTAAAGACCATTTTGCGGATAAAATCGGATTTATTTGAATTTTCCTTATTTTTAAGTTGCTATTTCTATCTACTCTACCTGATTCAATTTCAAAAGCTAAAGAATAATTCAATGCAGCTTCTATATTTTTATTGACATCGTCAGCATCTATCGTTTCACTAAAACTAAAAGCTAAAGGGGATACTTCAGGTATATTTAATGAAAATCTAGCTAATTTAAACAACTCACCTAATCTTTCTATAGCTTTCAATGCAGACTCAGATTCAGCCCCTAAATTAGTATCTGCATTAAAGATAAAGTCAGCAGTTTCTTTTATTGCTTGAGTCTGGATTTCGATACTTATTGGTTGTTCTTCATTAAAATTCAAACCTCGGAATACATAAATCTCGAAAACTTTACTCATTAGGAGCAATAAGTTTCTTGGATTACAACGAGCAATACTCAAAAAAGTATTAAATCCACAATATCTAACACCGAGACCAAGATGCTTTTTATTTTCATCACAGATCTGAGCATACAAATCCATTGCGTAATGATTATATGCCGTATAATAGTAATTTTTACCTTTAGGTATTTTATCATCAATAAACATTTTGGCATCATTACTGATTGAAGTTGCTATTTCTAATGAATCTTTATTTTTAGACTTCTTTATTTTTTTTAAAAAAATAAGAATATTCAACCTTTGCAGTAATGCGGGGAAATTGCTCAGCAATAAAGAACTAATTTCAAGAAATAAATCTGGATTTAGTCCAAAAAAAGAAAATATTATTTCAAGTTTTTCTAATGCAACTTCTTTCAATTGTTCAACTGTATTAGGCAATGCATTTTGATAGAAATTATTTTTATCTATATCTTCAAAGTAACTTGAAAAATTTTTTATTAAGATCAAGCCAGCAGATTTTAGCCTTAAATCAATTAATTGTTCCGCAAAACCTTGGAACTTTCGATTATCATCATTATGTATGTCATCAAGGTAGATAACTTTGTACTCATGATTTAGTCTGTTGATTTCTCCAGAAATAGTATCATCTGTTTTCTTTCCATAGATTCTACCACTTATCCTAAAAGTCGCTTTATTTTCACAATATCTAAGAAGAGTATTTATTACTTTTTGCTGCTCAATAGTAAAGTTTTCAATTTCATCGATCATATAAACAATTGTTGCATCGATTTCACTATTTAATTTATGAAATGCTGTGCTTATGCTGCGAAACAAATCACCTAGTTTAAATGGTATTGAAATATTGATTTCTTTTGAAAAAATAGCATTATTGATTACATTATCACAAGATTTTCTTAAATCTATTAACCAGAGATATAACTCTTTTATCGTAGTAATTGAATCTATTTGATTGTCAGTAATCACTTCACGAATTTCATTTAAAAATGAATTAACATCAAAGCTGTAATTTGGGGAAGTTCTCTCTAGATCAATTATTGCGTCAAGTACAAACTCAGTCAGTTTTATTTCAAGGTACATACCAAAAAAGAATTGAGCACCTAATTCACTTGATTTATTGGAAATTAAATCAAATCTAGAGGAATCAATTCCAGTAGCCCTCAAAAAGACGGCTAAGTAACCAGTATTTTTTATAATTTGCATACCGGTGAGTGCAGTTTCTCTTAATCTCATCACAGGATAAGAATAATAACGAAGTAAATGTGTTTTTCCTGAACCTTTACTACCAAGTATAAAGCTTGAAGTTATATCATCAAACTTTAATAGTTTATCAGCTTGGGGTTCTATCCAAAGTTCATTAATTTGTTTATCGCTAAAATCTGAAGCTCTACCCAAAAAAAATGGATTGTTTTTATATATATTACCCATATTAATATTCCTTACCAAAACGTTTAAAAGCTGGTTTCCAATTTTTCATATCAGCCCAAAAAACAATTGGCACATTATCAGGTGTATTGTGAGAAAATGCTATTAATAATTGACTATTATTCCATCCAAATGAAAACTTAGGGCTTAATAAATCCCCATAGTGCTTAATCATTTTCTTTAATTTATTTAACTCTAATGAGTCTGCTGAGTTAATAAAACGTGAATTATCATCAAATAATCTGTAGGTTTTATCCAATTCATAGATTGTGAAAGCTTTTCCATTAAACATATTCTCATTATTCAAAAGAATTAATCCCTCACTAGAAGAAAATAAAGAAAAAAACAAAATTTTTATATGCGGGTTATGAATACGTATTTTTTTAATTATATCACCTAAATAGCATCTAATCTGGCTACCAGAACCAACAATATCATCAAAAAAAACTAGCCGTTCTATATTTTTATCTTTAATTATATAATCAATTTTGTCCCCATCATTTCCATTTGCTAATAAAATACTTGTTAAATCAGCAAAAAAATCTTTTTTTAATTTATTAACTTGTCTAAAATAGTACAATAGATGCGCGCCACTCTCCGAAGGGTTACCAATACCAATAAACTTTGTTTTTGAAAGTTCTATCTCAAATTTATTTTTAATACTAATAAAATCTAGTGGATCTTTTTCTAGCTTTCTAATTTCTTGTTTTATAGGTGAAGCAAAATAATCTCTATATAGAGATTTGAGCATTTCTCTTATCATTGGCTTACTAAAATATATAAATTTAGTGAGAATATATCTTGCATATTGTTGTTCTATTTCCATATCAAACACTTGACCATTAAAGTTATTAATCCACTCATTCAAATAGCTCCATTTTATTTCTTCATCCCAAGAATGAAGAATTAAATCTTTCATTTTAGATGAAAAGTCTTCATTGTTCATTTGCTCTCCTTTTTAAATACTAAAATATGTTCATCTTTAATTATCGAACCATTTACATTCCGTTTTGTCATTAGGCCCCTAGATTTAATTGAATCGATTAAGTGAAGTTCTAGCTTCAAGCCTAATTGTCTCATAATTTGTATTGTAAACTGATCATTTCTCAATTCATTTTCAGTAATTAAGTTATTTCCAGTAACTATTACTATATATCCATAGTTTTCTATACAATTAACTAATTGTTTATATGCGTTTTTCATCTCATATAAATATTGATTTGTTATATAGTATCGAAGCAAATTTTTTTCTTTAATTTTTTGAAGTAATAATTCAAATTCTATTGGCAATTTATCACTAAAATTCACCCTCGTATTAGCAGGTGAACTTTCCCTACCAATTGATATACTATCTAATTCTTTTAAATTGGGTGGAGATGCTAATTCTAACCAGTTAAGTGATAAACTTGAAGATCTAATATATTTTTGTGCGCATCCATATGGAGGTGAAGTAATTATTAGTGATGTTTTAAATGTTTCCGTATTGCTAGATAGTTTAAAGACATTATTAGATACAACTTTGGCAGCTTTTCTTTGTGGTTTTATCTCGTTCGTTTTTTTAATTCTATTTATATTATTAATACATATTCTATAAAATTCACCTAATGGAGATGTGTTTTCGATATTTAATAAATGACTTATAATTTCATTATTTTTATTTTCTGAGAATTTTTTTTTTGGTTTCAATAAGACTGGTACTGCTATTGATGGATCAGCTCGACTACATCTCTTCGCTGTTAAAGAAAAGCAAATCTCAAAAAATTCCTTAACTATTGAATTTTCAATTTCAATTATAGCTCTATATATTTTTTCCAATCCAAATTTTGTTTTCTGAAAATACCACTTTTCATGGTTTATTACATCCACCTTAGGCGCAGTTCTGAATTTAGCAACTTTAGCTTTGATTATATCTAGAGTTTCTAAAAGCTCACTAGTATCATATGGCATAGTTTTTACTTTAGCTATAAGTAGTGCTAATGGATTTGAATCACAAATGTATGGAGTTAAACCTGCTAATGAGGCTTCTAATGCGACTGTCCCAGAACCACAAAACGGGTCTAAAACACTTTGCTCATTACCAACTAAGACCCTCGCGTTTGAAAAAAAATAAGCAATATGTGGTAGAAGTTTTGCGGGGTAAGGATGGATTTGGTGTGTAAACTGATCACCTGACTTAACCCAGTTCACTATCTCTCTAAAATTTACTCTCAGCGGCTTTTTTGATGCATTATACTGTTTTTTAAGGGATAAATAAATTTCAGATGTATCTGTAACATTTATATAGGTATGCTGGTTATGCAATTTATTCTCTCATTAATTTAATATTTAGTAGCCGTAATAATCTTAAACACAATTTAAGATTGTTAAACTTAAGTATTCTACCGTTAATTTTGATAATTTCCAAAATTTGCACTAAAAACATATGTTTTATGTATCATTATCTGAAATTTATCGTACTACAACTTCAATACTGACTAATTATGCTATACTCACCAAAATTTGCAACAATTAAATAAATCAATATCCATATGAAATAATTTTGCATCTTTTTTTGATTTCATGTAATAACTATTATTTGTACAAATATATCAATTTGCATTATATTTTAGAGTCTAGATTGAAGCTCACCAACGTGCTGTCGATCGCTTTCTATACAATTATTTCAATTTCTTGCATCTAAACGTCTCAGCAAAATTTAATGTATTTTTCACATGAAATCAATAACCGTTATATTCAAATATTAATTAGTCCGTTTAGTATGTTTATTTTACATTCTAATTAACATTACATAACCTAGCTGATATATATTACAATAAAAATATAGTAGAATTAATTAAGTTTAAAAGTTTATGTCAATTAAATATATTTTTTTTGAATATACTTAATAATTAACTGTAACTTAAGCTTATTGCTATTAATTTTTTATCACTTACCGAGTTGATATTTATTTTTTAATCAACCTCAAACCCCGCTCCCAATTCCCTTATATTTCTCAACTAACTCCGAAACTTTTTGGTATACGGTTTGTTTCTTGGTTTTGTATTCTGGGTTGAGGAGGCTCATTTTTGGGAGGGCGTCGTTGAGTTCGGTGCCGCTTTCGCTGGCGTGTTCGCGTTTGAGGGACGAATTGATATAACGTCTTGCGGCGGTGTCATTGAGGTTTTCTGTTTGAATAAGTTGCTCGACTTCTCGGCGTAGTTCAGCTTTAGCGAATGTGAAGAATGCATCGATAATACTGGCTGAATCGCTAATCGATTCTAAATGGGTTTGATTGATAAAATCGATTAATAAACTCTCTTTGGCGCGGTTATCTAAGCTTGAGCGAATGACACGGCGTACTTCTTCAATTAAATCGGCTTTGGTTTTTTGAGACTGTTTTTCTTTGAAGATCAGCGTCAGGATATAGTCTAAATTGATTTCTAATGAATTTAATATCTCGACTTCAAACACCACATCATTCCAATCTAATGTTGGGGATTCTTTGCCTTCTTCGGGCGCTCTTAGCCAATCTCGCGTATCGTTATAGACAGAACGATAATCCTGTAATTCGCGTTCTGTTGGTAGTTTGATGCCTTTTAACTCGGTAAGCATTTCATCCGTCAAATGATGTTCTATTTTGAATGCTTCTAAGGCTTCTGCATTGTTGATATCAATCGCTTGCAACTCACTTAATGCCGTAAACTCATCAAAGTTTTGTAATAGATTTTCAACCCGTAAATATTCACCGAACAATTTCACAAAGGCTTTTTTATCGGCTTCGGTTTCAATCTCTTGCGGATTAGGGAAACGTGCATTTAACTCTGCGACGATTTCAATAAAGCCTCGGCGCGCTTTGCCTGAAAGGATATCGGTAAAGCCGTTCATATATTCGTCAAAGCTCTTTTCTAAGATCACGTTCTTGGTATTTTTATCACCGAACAATTTGATTGCATCAATGGTTTCTTGTTCGAGATTTCGGAACGTAACGATATTGCCAAAACTTTTAGTCGCATCATAAATCCGATTGGTCCGTGAAAAGGCTTGAATCAAACCGTGATATTTTAGGTTTTTATCGACAAATAAGGTATTTAACGTTGGCGCATCAAACCCTGTTAAAAACATACCCACGACAATCAATAAATCCACTTCTTGGCTTTTCACACGTTTTGCAAGGTCGCGATAATATTGCTGAAAGCCTTCACCTTCCGTACTAAAGTTGGCATTAAAGTGTGCGTTGTAATCCTTGATTACGCCATCTAAAAACTCTCTTGCGGTACTGTTCATCGCAGATGTTTCAAGACTCTCATCTGTGATGTCACCAATCGCATCTTGCTCTTCATTCGCGGCATACGAAAAAATGGTCGCGACGTTTAGTGGTTTCGTATTCGGCGATATTGCCATTTGTTCCTGTTGCAGTCGCTTAAAGGATTCATAATACGCTTTTGCCGCATCGACACTGCTCACAGCAAACATGGCGTTAAAGCCTTTGCTACCGGGTTTCAAACGGTGGGTTTTATGGCGAAAGTGCTTCAAGATATATTGGGTGACTTCTTTAATGCGTTCTGGATGTAAAAAAGCTTGTTTCAGCGCGGCTGAAGAGAGTTTTTCCTCATCTTGTTCCATTTCAATCTGTTTGAAATGTGGCCTTAAATCGTTGTAATCAACTTTAAATTTCAGCACTTTTTCATCACGAATGGCATCGGTGATCACATAGGCATGCAATTCAGTACCAAATACGCTTTGTGTGGTTTCTGAACCCAGTGCGTTTTGAGTGAAAATTGGTGTGCCAGTAAAGCCAAATTGATAATATTTTTTAAATTTCTTTTGGATATTTTTTTGTGCTTCACCAAATTGGCTACGGTGCGCTTCATCAAAAATAAAGACAACCTGCTTTTGGTATATCGCTAAGTCGTTTTCAGCTCTGATCAGATTATTGAGTTTTTGAATGGTGGTCACAATGATGCGGTTATCATCTTTCTCAATATTTTGTCTTAATCCTTGAGTGCTATTTGAACCATTCACGCTATCAGGCGAAAAGCGTTGATACTCTTTCATGGTTTGGTAGTCCAAATCTTTTCGATCCACCACAAAAAAGACTTTATCAATAAAGTCGAGTTCAGTTGCCAGCCGCGCTGCTTTAAAGCTGGTTAAGGTTTTGCCCGAACCCGTTGTATGCCAGATATAACCACCACTTTGAGTATCACTCCACGTTTTTGCGAGATAACTGCTTTTGATTTTCCACAAGATACGTTCAGTTGCCGCAATTTGATACGGACGCATGACTAATAACGTATTGCTGCCCCCTATGTCACACTACTTGTCCATTGATAACTTAATCATAATAAGGACAGACAAATGAGTAAATTTACCGTAGAATTCAAAGAAACAATTTTGACGAAATTATTAGATGGTGATTATACAAGCATCACAGCATTAGCCCAACACTATAACATCTCAAAAAGCACACTTTATAAATGGCAAACTGAGCTTAAAGCAGGATCGAATGATAACGACATGAAAAATAAAACAACATCTAAAAAGACAAACAGTAAAACTAAATCACCTATCCCTGTTAATAAGCTCTCTGAAGCGCAGAAAAAACTCAATATCATCATAGCCACATCGACATTAAATGAAGC
>NZ_FOHV01000010.1:0-27280 GCF_900111395.1 Thorsellia anophelis DSM 18579
AGCTATGCAACTTTGATGACTTGGATAAGACGTAGACTCAGGGCAGTTCAACTTAAAAGTTGGAAAAAGCCAAGCAGGCTTCACCGACGATTAAGACAGCTTGGGTACAAAGGTACATTCAAATTTATCAAGATGAATAGCTGGAGGAACGCTTGTAGTCCGCTAGCACATTATGCAATGCCCAATAAATGGTTTGAAGAACTCAAACTATATGACTTAACAACATTGCATAAGTAAAGAACGTCTAACAAAAACGTTAGATATTTATTGGTATGAGCCGTATACGAGGTCCGTACGTACGGTTCTGTGAGAGGGATAAGACGGTAACGTCTTACCCTACTCGATAATTTAGTTGAGAATAAAAAATGATGCAAGTCAAAAAAATATGTTTGCTAACTCTAATTTTTATAACTACTCTAGCTCATGCAGCTAAACCAGTTGTTGTATCAAAAAAAATGTATGGGGATGAATGGCCATTTAAACGCCAAGAAATGATGTTAGAATGTAGACAAGGCTCACAGCTTTTTGCAATTAGCGAAGGTACACTAGCCCGCTATGCATTAAATAGCGAAGCTTACGAGGCGACTAAAAATTTAAAAACATTTATCCCTCTAGAAGATGCATTAAAAGAGAGTCCATTAAATCCAAATTCTAAAATGGATTATTCGAATATTGTGAAAAAAGCTCAAACATTATGCGAATAATAACGTTGTTAAATATAAATGACTAAAATTTGAATGCAAAAAAGGTTAACCACTAAATAACCAACTAAATTGAATGAAGATAATTAAAATAATTACAAAAAATTCTCCCTACGAACGATATAATAACAAATGAAGTGATATACTATGTGCATGACAGATTATGTAAGTTTAAAATACGAAATTGAAGCATATTTTGAAACTGAATCAAATCCGCTAATTGTTTTGGCTAATAGTGCAGCTGTATTAAATGAATATCTTGATGATATAAACTGGGTCGGATTTTACTTAGCAAATAATGCAAAAGAGATATTAACCCTAGGACCTTTTCAAGGTAAGGTTGCCTGTACGCGTATCGAAAAGGGAAAAGGTGTATGCGGTACAGCATGGCTAACTGAGCAGGTGCAACGCGTAGATAATGTTCATGAGTTTGACGGGCACATAGCATGTGATAGTCAAAGTCAATCTGAAATTGTATTGCCCTTGATGATAGAAACATCAAGCGGGGTAAAATGTATTGGTGTATTGGATATTGATAGCCCTTCTTTAGCTAGATTTGCTATTGAAGATGAAAAAAGGCTTACTGAAATTGCTGAGGTGATATGTATTGCTCTCAGTCGTACGAAAATTGAAAATTTATTAAGTATTTTAGATTAATTAAGGATATTTTAGGATTATTATGCAAAGCAATTCTTTAGTGACTTCTGTAGAAGTAGAAAATGAAATTAATAAAACTCTCAGTATAAATGATGCAGAGCATCTTGTGAAAGAATCTGTAGTGAATCAAAAAGAGAAGTTTGCGAAAAAAATTGAGATTAATAAATCAATTATCGCCTATTTATCAAAGAAATTTCCTAATTGTTTTGCGCTTGAGGGAGAAATTAAACCACTTAAATTAGGTATTTTTCAAGATATAATTGAAGATGAAGCTGTTGCTGCAGAGTTTAGCAAAACGAATTTAAGAGCAGCTCTACGTTATTATACTATGAGTTGGAAGTATTTAGCAGCAGTAAAAGAAGGGGTGAATCGAGTTAACCTACTTGGTGAAGCATCTGGAATAGTTGATGAAAAGCAGTCAGAACACGCAAAAAATCAACTTGAAGAAGCAAAATCAAAGGTAAAAGCGCGGCAGGATGCAAATAGAAAAACATCTAGAAATAAAACAGCTCACCCAAAAAGAGATGCCGCGAAAGGGCAATTTAAACAGTCTTCTAAACCCAATTCAAAAAGTAAGTCTCACTCACCTAAGATTAAAGCTGTACAAAACCAAGCAACAGAAGCTAATAACCCAGAGAAAGTTTTAAATACTAATAAGGGTAATTCTTCAAAGGTACTCTCAATTAATGAAATCAAAATTGGCAAACTGGTTAATGTACTCATTGGGCAGTCATATGCAAAAGCTGAAGTAGTCGAAATTACTAAAGATAATGTGAGAGTGACTTTACCTACCGGAATAACATTAACGGTAAAACATGAACATTTAACTGAGTAAATGTTCACACATATAAAACCGGTATTAGTTTGCTTGTCAAACAATTCAATTCCAAGGGAGATATTTAGTGAAGAGTAAAAGTTTGCTCCACTCGGGCGTTCAGCTTGTTATGCGAGTTTTTGTTGTTTTTCTGCTTATTTTTCAGATGAATAATGCAAGTGCTGATGAAATTAAAATTAATTCAGTTGCTGATCTACCAATATTAACGCAAGATAATCAACATAAAACTGTCAGTGAGCGAGTAATAGGAATATTATCAAAATCCCACTATAAACAGTTTAATATGGATAGTGCTTTTTCTCGTAAAGTCTTCAATCGCTATTTGGAAATATTAGATTTTAATAAGACGCTTTTTTTACAATCAGATGTCGATCAATTTGATTTAGGTGCTGATAGTTTTACCTTCGATTTTAAGAACGGTAATTTGACAACTGCATACGATTTATACAATTTATCCCAAAAAAGACGCTATGAACGATTTCAATTCGCTTTAGAGGTTTTAAAAAATCCTTTGAATTTTGAAGGTGATGATGAGATAAATCTATCCAGAACTGATGAGAAATGGGCAACAAGTTCAACTGAATTAGATGTCTATTGGAGAGCAAAAGTTAAGTACGATGCATTGAGCTTAAAACTTGCTGGTAAAACAGATGATGAAATTATTGAAGCTTTGAATAAACGATACCAAAGCGCAATAAAGCGCCTTGCTCAAACAAATAGCGAAGATGTATTTCAATTGGCTATGACTGCGTTTGCAAGAGAAATTGATCCTCATACAAGTTATTTATCCCCACGAAATACAGAGCAGTTTAACTCTGAAATGTCATTATCTTTAGAAGGTATCGGTGCAGTATTACAAATTGAAGACGATTATACCAAAATCAATTCACTTGTCCCTGGTGGTCCTGCTGCTAAAACTAAAGCGATTGGTGTAGGAGATAGGATTGTTGGGGTTGCCCAAGGTGATGGTGAAATGGAAGACGTTATAGGTTGGCGTCTTGATGATGTAGTGGATAAAATTAAAGGTAAGAAAGGCACTAAAGTAAGATTGCAAATTTTACCTGAGGGAACAACAAGTAAAACTACAGAAGTAAGCATTATCCGTGAGAAAATTAGATTAGAGGATAGAGCAGCTAAACTCACTATCAAAGAAGTGAGTAATCATAAAGTTGCTGTTATTGATATTCCAGGTTTTTACGTTGGTTTGACTGATGATGTCAAAGTGCTATTACAAACAATGAGTAAAGATAACATTGATAAACTTGTCATTGATTTAAGAAGTAATGGAGGCGGTGCGCTTACAGAAGCTATTTCATTATCTGGCTTGTTTATTAATAGTGGTCCTGTTGTTCAAGTAAGAGATAGCAATAATCGTATCCGTCAAGATAATGATGAAGATGATACTATCTATTTTAATGGTCCATTAGTTGTTTTAGTGGATAGATATAGTGCTTCTGCGTCTGAAATTTTCGCGGCAGCAATGCAAGATTATGGCAGAGCTTTAATTGTTGGTGAACCTACTTTTGGTAAAGGTACAGTTCAGCAACATAGACCTTTAAGTCGTTTGTATGATGGTATGATTGGATCTGATTGGCCAGATCTTGGTTCAATTCAGTATACAATACAAAAATTTTATAGGATTGATGGTGGTAGTACTCAATTAAAAGGTGTGACACCTGATGTTATGATGCCTACCGGGCCTGATGCGGCAGAACAAGGTGAAACAAAAGAAGATAACGCTTTGCCTTGGGATAGTATCAAACCTGCAAAATATGATAGATTAGCAAATATTAGTAAAATTTTGCCAGATATTATTAAAGCGTATGAAGCAAGAATTAATCAAGATCGTGAATTCGGATATATTTTTAAAGATATTGAAAAATATCGTGAAAATAAAGATAAAAAGACAATCTCGCTTAATTATGATAAGAGAAAGGCTGAAGATAATGATTTTGATGTTAATCGCTTAGAAAGAATTAATGCAAGATTTAAAGCTGAAGGTAAACCTACTCTTGATTCACTTGAAGATTTACCTAAGGATTATGAGGGGCCAGATCCATACTTAGATGAAACGGTTAATATCATGCTTGATTTTGCAAAGTTTGCAGAATCACACGTATCGGAATAATGATACATTGAAGGCAAATATAGCTATAATGGATAGGCATTGAATATATAAAAAAACCGCTGCATTAAAACAGCGGTTTTTTTGTAGGTCAAATTTAATTTATCGAATCGTGACCCACATAGCACCTTTACCTACCTTGTAACGCTCAAGTTCAGTTAATTCACCCGTAACTTCGTTTATTTTGTGCACAGTAATAAAGTCTGATTTTTGACCGGTTGCAATTAGATACTTGCTAGATTTATCTATACCAAAACCTCTTGGTTGCTCTTCTGTTTTAAAGTGTCCAATAGTGGCCTTAATCGAACCGTCAGCATTTAGCTTAAATGCGCTTATCAAGCTGCTTGTTCGTTCACTACAATAAAGAAATTCATTATTGGGTGTGATGTGAATATCCGCAGACCAGCAAGTTAAGTTGAAATCATCAGGTACAGCCGTAAATGTTTGGATTATCTTAGCGGTTTTATCTTTGTGTGGTAATTCAATAACATCAATTGTACTATTCAACTCATTAATACAATACGCTAGTTTACCATTTTTATGAAAAGCCATATGCCTTGGACCAGCACCTGTTTGAGTTGAAATTTTATCGCTATGTTCATAAACTGAGCCATCATGATTTAATGTAAATATGCGAATAGCATCTTCTTTAAGTGCTGGAATCATTAATAATTGATTGCTATTATTCATGTTTGCAGAGTGTGGGGCTTGTAGACCTTCTATATTATGGATAGGTTCACCAATAACACCAGATGGTAATATTGGACTAATACTAGTACAATTAAAACTATAAGAAGCAGAGAAAAAATACTCACCTTTATGACAGGTAGAGACATGAGTTGGGCTGCCAGTAAGACTTGCTGTACCAGCATGTGATAATTTACCTGTTTCATTTTCTATTTTATAACTCAGTACTCTAAAATCTGGACGAACGCCTACGTATAAAAAATCGCCATTTGGAGAAATGGTCATTGGTTGAACTTGTCCAGGAACGCTAACAATTTGAATTGAAGTTAACGTGCCATTTTCTTGAAGTTCAAAAACATGGATTTCTTGGCTGTCAGGACAAGCGATATATATATATTGATTCATTGAATTCTCCTATGATAAATATAATGGTAGCATATCAAAAAAATACTAGAAAAAGGAAAGACTATGTCAACTACAAAAATAAACGCACCGATTGATGTAATGTTAGCATCATTAACCCCTGAAATTTATGACAGACTATTGACAGCAGTTGAAACTGGTAAGTGGGCAGATGGCATTGCGTTAACAGAAGAGCAAAAGGCCAATACACTCCAGTTAGTAATGCTTTGGCAAGCTAAGCATAATCATAACGCCGAACATATGTCTATCAATACAGAGGGTGAAATGGTTATTGAATCAAAGCAAACATTAAGAAAAAAATTTGCTGGTGAAACGATTAATATCATAACGAAAGATGAATCTTAACTAACAATAAAGCCTAATATTCTCTTAGTGGAATGTTAGGCTTTTATTTTTGCAACAATAGCATGAAAAACGTTAATCTAGATAGTCAAAAGCCAAAATTACTTTTCTGACACCCGCAGTATTTCGAGCTATTTCAGCTGCAGAATTAGCCCCTTTTTGAGTTACAAGCCCAAGTAAAAATACTTCACCATTTTCCGTATTGATTTTTATATTTGAAGATTTAACATCACTACTTGTCAGTAGTTGAGAACGGACTTTCGTTGTAATCCAAGTATCATTTGCAGCGACATCTAACCCAATTGGTGTGCCAATTCTAATGCCGTTATGTACTCTAGTTACACCCTCAACACCTTCTGCAATTTGCTTCGCTCTATTTTGTAATTCAGGTGAAGGGGCCTGGCCGGCTAGTACCACAACACCTTTAAACGCAGTTGCAGAGACTCTAGTTTCAGCACGCATTTGCTCATCTTGATTAATCGCTGATTCAACTCTAAGCTCAAGCGTGCCATCATTTACTTGTGTACCAACACTACGAGGATCAGTTGCAGCTTTTGTTGCAACAACTGCGCCACCAGCGACAGCAGCGATACAGCCTTGTAAAAAAATAGTAGAACTTACAACAAACGCTATAAGCGCAAAACGAGCATTGAACATTGTGGTTATTGTTTTACATGTCATGATTATTTCCTATTTTAAGTCCAACTTGACAAAGCATTGATTACAATTTTTGAAGTTCAGTATAGCTGATAAGTTAATGAAGCAAATTAGTCAATCATTATACAGGATTTAGAAAAATTGAAGACTAAGTTTGTGAATTTTCTTTATGCTTTAACTTACTTAATACAAAAGTAACTAAATAATTTGGTGTGTATCTTTAACTTATTTTAAGTTGCCGTGGTTATTGTATTTACTCCCAACCATTTATTTTTGAATCAGATAGACAATGTTAATAATTGCATTTTGATTTCTATATCAGTGATATGCTAGCTGTTTTCAAAATTAAACAGCGTTTTATCAACCATTTCAGCCAGTAAATTAATGATGAAATGATGAAGCTCATTTATCCTTGCTGTTCGTTCACTCAGTATCCTAATTTCAACGTCTGTTGTACTGAGTAAGCCTGCGATATCCCCTCCATCAGCCCCAGTCAATGCTATAATGAACATATCCCTCGTGACTGCGGTTTCTATCGCCTGTATAGTCGGTTTGCAAAAACCATTAGGAGAAATAACCAGCAGGGTATCATTAGGTTGCCCAAGTACTTTAACTTGTTTAGCATACATGCTATCAAGTTCACCTTCTTCATATGGTTGGCTTAACCAAATATGATCAGAGCCTAATGCAAAAGCCGGCAGGCTTGGGCGATGTGTTTCAAATTTATGGATCATATGCATGGTAAAAAGTTGTGCTAAGCCAGAGCTTATTCCAGTACCACAGCATAAAATTCGATTGCCATTGATAAGTGTTTCGACAATACGCTCAACTGCTTTTATTATATCTGGGGTTAAGTTTTCGACACACGCAATTTGAGTTTGGATATTTTCTGTAAAAATAGAACGGATTTTTTCTTGCACCTTAACCTCGTTTGCTACAGTGTAATAAGTCACTAAAGATGGATTATTAATAGTATTAATCTACTAGCATTATACATTAAGAATGCTGATATTGTAGCTTCATATCAAAAGATATCATGTTAAAGTAAATTTATAAAACGTGTATCTACGGAATAAATTAAAAAATAAAGTATAGAAATAAATCTGTATGAGGTTATTGGTGTAATATACAAATTAGTCGGAGAGGGTGATAGAGACTAATTAATCAGTCTCATTTTACTGCATTGTTGCACTAATGATCCAACAATCAAATGATTTTATCCTGTGATTAAACGGCTTTAAAAGAAGGTAGTTATGTATGTATTTCACTGATGAGAATAATTGAAAAATTGCTTGAGAAGTATAGCCGATTAAATCCTTCGATTATTCGTAAATTACAAGAATAATTAGTCTTGCAGTAGTAGGCTTATCGTATTAATAAAATTGCTAATAGCGTAATAAAGAGCTTTGAACCTTATTGGTGGATATTTGGAATTAAATTGAATATGAAAAAACCATTAAAAATAGCTGAAAAGTATTTCAAAGTGTATATAATAGGGTTTGTTGAATTAGTTTGACTGCAAAGTGATCAGTTAGTTTATCTTTTTAATTAAGTTATTGATTTTATGGAGTTAGTTATGTTAAAATTAAACACCGCAACACCGCAACACCGCAACTAAGCCCTTATTGTGCCTATTAATTACCTCATTATCTTTTAACCTCAGTTTATCTTCAAATTATCTTCAAGCTGCGCCCACAACTTATGGTTACTCACTTCCAATGCCTAATCGATTCTGGAAAGATACGCCACAGATACCTACAGCACCAAAAGGAATTGGGAATACTATCCAGCAAAATACGGCTGCTAATAATCCCGATATTTTTTGTGAATCCCAAGGAAAGGGATACCGCTTACCTAGCGTACATGAATATGAAACTGATGCTATCAATACAACTAATCCAGGCTATCCTCGATCGCCTCAGTCACCTGGACATTGGTCTGCTTACATAAACAATGATGTCAAAGATACACGTAAAACGAATATTGCAACACGGTCTGTTAGCGGTGCAATTTCAAACGAATGGGGAGACTTAACTAAATATAATGGCTGGAATGATACCGCCGGACTTACCCCAAATTATTGGACGACTGAAACTTCACATTACCAGGGATACAATTATGGCAATAATATTTGGGATATTGGTTATGGCCGTATATATTTTAATGTACAGAGCATGATTGGTTATGGAACACGCGGTACTCGTTATAATCTGTATACTAATCCTTTTGACATTCCTACTCCTAATGCTACTGATCTAGGGCTGGTCGCTTGCATCAGAGATTTAGTTCCTACACCTGCAACTCCAGTCCCTGGTAAATCATAATCATTTTTATTCATTACTTGTGCGTTGATGTTTTGAACGCACATAATTCATATTATTAATCTATCCTATTTCAAAATTCATTTTTTACTTCAATTTATTACAATTTCTGAATAGCATTAATAGATGACGATAAATCACAAGCAGGTGGTTTTCTACTGTTTTTCTCCGAAACTAGCAATGTCTTATTACTAACCTTTTGAATATCTGTGTGTTATGATTGAACAATAGATATCGATCAAAATAAGACATCTAAATCTATTATCGGACTGAGTTTTATCATCACTATTTTAAGTATTTATACTAGAGCCTATCATTTCAGATAAAAAGGTTCTTAGCTTTTCACACAATTAGTTAATTTCAGGTGGAACTGTTAGTGCTGTCAGCGTTATACTTTTCTCATGACAAGTTATATAAATTTTAAAATCATTAGCATAAGTAACTTGGCTCTACAACATACTTGCACCATTAGGTTAAAAAGAAGAATAGCGGTATTTGACTAAATTTAATCTAATGTCACGCCTAGCAAAAGTTTTGATTTAGATTGATTTAAGTGAAATACAATTAATCGTGTCAGGGAGATGCTGTAAATTCATTCGCATGCTAGGTGATAATATGCTGCAAATAATGTGTTATAAACATTAATTATTATTAATTTGATAATCTTAATCTATCTAGCTTATAGTAAGTAGAAGAGTAAACCATTGAATTGTCACAATTGACTAAATTAAACCATCAAGCATAAATCGAGTTATAAGGTCTATATGGAACGTTTTCTAAGGATTAAGCTGGATATCAAATTAGAATTTTCTATATTAGTTAAATGCTTATGCTTTTTATTATTGCTAGGTGTATTTTATTTTTCTATTAATCCAGTTTTGCAGGCAGTTGAAATTGAACAGAATGTCAAAGAAGAGTGTTTTGAAAGTCAAACAAGGTGTGAGCAGATATCAAATTGGATAGCTAATAAAAAAGCTCAATCTCAACAGGTTGTTAATTTTTTTGCTTGGGGAGGGGATCCGAATATAAATGCATATTTACAATGGGTTGCAGGAGAGTTATATCAACAATACGGCATCACGTTTAATCATATTAAAATAGCAAGCACCACTGAAGCGGTAACACTTATCACTGCTGAGGGAGTTAAACCTAACTCTAAACCAAGCGGGAGTGTGGATCTTATTTGGATTAATGGTAAAAATTTTTCGTTACTGCAAGGTGCTAACTTATTGCAAGGCGGATGGGTATCGCAATTACCGAACTATCAATGGTTAAATAGTCGTAATAGACCCTATCTTTTAAAAGATTTTGGTTTGGATACACAAGGCTATGAAATGCCTTGGGGTCAAGCTAATCTTGTTTTTTTCTATAATGCAAAACACATAAATAACGATGATCTTCCTGATACACCAGACTCTCTTTTAGCGTTCTCAAAAAAATATAAAGGCAGATTTGCGTATCCTAGACCAACAGATTTTGTAGGCGTGTCATTTTTAAAGCAAACCCTTTCGCAGCTTAAACCTTTAGAAAATGGCTTTCATGAACCAGTTAACCCAGACACTTTTGAAACGCTAACCAAACCACTTTGGGATTATTTAGGGCAGCTTCATCCTTATCTCTATCAAGAGGGGCAATATTTTGCAAATTCTAATACAGCACTATTAAGGTTGTTTGATGATGAATTAATTTTACTTGGCGTGACTTTTAGTCCAAATAGTATTTTAGGCTCTAAATTACGATTTGATTTGCCATCTAGTGTTGGATTGCATGCTATGAAATCAGGGAGCTTGAGTAATGTGCACTTTTTAGCAATACCGGCCTTCGCTGCTAATCCTGATGCAGCGCAAATAACAGCTAATTTTTTACTATCACCAAAAGCTCAGGCAAAAAAAGCCGATATTAATGGGTGGGGTGACCAAACAGTATTAGATGTTAATTTTTTTAATACAGAGATAGGTCAATTGTTTAATAACAATCCTGCGTCGATATTAACAGTTGATAAGCATTTAGAAGAATTTCACCCAAGCTGGGATAGTGCACTTATTGACGCATGGCAAATACGATTTGGTCAGCACTCTTTTGTGGATACACCCAAGGATGAATAGCATACTTAAAAAATTGTCTCTAACCTATCAGTGGTGCTTGTTAGGAATCACGCTTTGTTTAATTATTCCACTATTAATTGCGTTACTTGCAATTATATTAGGTGCGTTTGGTATCCCTTCATTTAACCAAGTTGCTTCAGGCAATCTTATTGCTGTTAGTGAACTTATTGTGCAAGATAGATTTTGGCAAAGCACATGGCAAACAATTAAAACTGGCATCCTCAGCACATTTACCGCATTTTTGTTATGCATGTTTTTTGTGGTGACTTCGCACGCTAAAAGAAGATTTTGGCCAATTAATATCTTAGCTGGGCTAATCTTTATTATGCCACATGCAATGTTTGCAATATTGGTACATACAGTATTATCACCTGCGGGATTGTTTGCTAAAACAGTGATTAATATTTTCCAAATACAAGTGAGTTTACCCTCAAGTGAATTTCTATTGGTTAATGATTCTGCTTCATTGACATATAGTATCGCGCTAGGTATCAAAGAGTTCCCATTTTTATGGTTTATAGTGGTTGGATATCTATATACTCATTCATTTGAGCAGCAGATTAAAAGCGCGATGACGCTTGGTTATCCGCATAATACGATTATGGTACGAATGATATTACCTCAGCTCTACAAAGTTATCAGGCTACCTTTAATTTGCGTTTTAATTTATTCAATGAGCCACGTAGAAATGGCTCAATTACTCGGGCCATCTAATCCAGAGCCTATCGCGCTATTCATGCTTGAAGCATTTAATGAACCGTCAATACTAAAAAGGCAGCAAGCATTTTTTATGGCAATTTGGTTATTAGTTTTAGTGCTAGTTGTACTGATTGTGTTGAAATTCGCAGAAAGACTTAGTGCTATGCTAATTAGAAGTCAAGTTACTCAAGGTAAAAGAACCCACTATTATTGTTTTATTAGTTATGTTAGTCATGCCATATATTGGTTTTTATTAATCTTATTTGTAATTGGATTAGTTGAACTTTGTATATTAAGTATTGCTAAGTATTGGACTTTCCCAGAAGTGCTGCCTGAGGGGATAACGTTACAACATTGGCATATGGTATTAGCCACGAGTGCTAAACCTATTGTTAATACATTAGGCATGGGTGTGGTATCAGCTATGATCTCTGTCTGTATTGTCTTAATGTTTTTAGCTGGAATGTTTGATATGACAGTCAATAGAGCATTTAGGATGGTTCAACAAAAAGCACCTCATATAATGAGTACTATATTGACACTTCCGCTCGTTTTACCCGTAATTGGATTCCTGTTTGGGATAATATGGTTTATCAGAGGAGTGGGGCTCACTTTGAGTATGCCTATGGTGATCGCAGTTCACTGTATTTATATCATCCCTTATGCCTATTTTACCATGGCAAGGTCTTATCAAATATTTGATAATCGATATATTCATGTCGCATCAAGTTTAGGTATTCATCCAATTAAAAGTTATTTTAAGTTTAAAATTAGAATGTTAAGCCCCGTGATTGCTTTAGTGTTTTTTTTCTCATTGCTCATAAGCTTTAGTCAATACCTTCCAACTCTTTTAATCGGTGCAGGGCATATTGAAACGCTGACAACACAAACAGTTATTCTAGCTCAAGGGGGCAGCAAACGTCTATTAGCCGTCACCGTTATGTTACAATTTTTAATTTCAATCAGTATTTTATTGTTAAGTTGTTTGGTTATTTATCGATATCATAGCAAACGCTTAGTTTTAAATCGCTCGGATTAGCTAGAACTAAAGAGCGCGTTTAAATTACATTATAAACTGCAATCCCACATCAATTAGGAGATCGTTTTCGAAAAAGTCTATGCTGAAAATAAATCAGGTAAATATTGTTAAACGAACATCACCCGATACTGCGTTTCTTACGCTCGATGTGACGATTAATCCAGGAGAAATAGTGACTTTAATGGGGCCTTCTGGCAGTGGAAAGTCAACTTTACTGAATTATATCCTTGGACATTTACCGCCGGCTTTTATCGCCTCTGGTGCTATTGAACTGAATGGTTTAGATATCACCGATAAATCACCGTATTTGCGTAAAATAGGAATTTTGTATCAAACTGGTTTACTGTTTCCACACTTAACAGTTTTTGAGAATGTTGCTTTAGGATTAAGTGAAACGGTTTCGAAATCTGAACGAATAGCCCGCATATCAGAATTACTCGATAAAGTTGGCTTATTGCACTGCATGAATCGTATGCCTGAGACTTTATCTGGCGGTGAATATATTCGGGTAGCTTTGGTCAGAACTTTGGCATCTAATCCGAAGGCGCTTTTATTAGATGAGCCATTTAGTAAATTAGATGAACAACGTCGTGAAGAGGTGCGCGCATGGGTTTTTGATTATGCGCTTATTCATCAAATTCCTGTGCTATTAGTCACTCATGATAAGCAAGATGCTATAGCTGCCGCATCTCGTATTATTGAAATTAATGCTACAAATACCCCATAATTAGCTAATAAATAGAGCGGTATGTATTGACTTGCCATTGAAGACTTTTACACAGTCAATAAATAATTTCGAATTGAAATTTGCACCTAGATTGTGGCAAGATAGGGTATAGTAAGAAAAAAGACGTGTTGGGTGGGAATATCTTAGCCAATTCATTTAAAACATAGGTAAAGGAGTAATATATGCCAAGTATCAATATAGGGATCAGTGAAGATAACCGTAAGAAAATAGCAGATGGATTGAGTCATTTATTAGCAGATAGCTTTACGCTATATTTAATCACGCATAATTTTCACTGGAATGTGACAGGACCTCATTTTAATTCGTTGCATACGATGTTTATGGCACAATATACCGAGCAGTGGAATGCTTTAGATGTGATTGCTGAACGTATTCGTTCACTCGGTTTCCCTGCTCCTGGAAGCTATACTGAATATGCACAGTTAAGTTCGATTAAAGAAGTAACAAATGTGCCAAACGCAAATCAAATGGTACAAATATTAGTAGAGGCACAAGAGGCTACAGCAAGAACAGCACGTAATTTATTTGATATTGTCAATGATGCCAATGATCAGCCAACAGCAGATTTGTTAACCCAACGATTAGATGTCCATGAAAAAACAGCTTGGATGTTAAGAAGTTTACTTGCCTAATCAACCTCTAAGTTGATTAAGTAGTATGTAGGTTGAATTATTTATATTTAGTACACATCAAGATGTGTTAAATGTTATATCAAATGATACGTTCATGATGTTTAACCATGAACGTATTACATTTGAATAACCCAAAGTTAATAGATGGGAGTAGGGCTATTTTAGCTTAAAGGTAGCAACTGCTTTTGTGAGTGACATTGCTTGCTCTTCAATCGCTCTAGTTGAATTGGCGAGCTGGTTGACAAGTCCGCTATTTTTCTGTGTGACGTTATCCATTTCATTTACAGCTTGTGAAACTAACTGTATTCCTCTGCTCTGTTCATCTGATGCTGAAGATATGGAACCAATAATTTCATTCACTTCATTGGCAGATTTAACTATATCTTGCATAGTTTCTCCTGATGTCGTTACTAGCTGTGAACCTAATTCGACTCGTTCTAACGCATCAGCGATAAGTTGCTTAATTTCCCTTGCTGCTTGTGCAGAGCGCTGAGCAAGATTTCTGACTTCTCCTGCAACTACTGCAAACCCGCGACCTTGTTCGCCTGCTCTAGCAGCCTCTACTGCTGCATTTAAAGCTAAAATATTTGTCTGAAAAGCAATGCTATCGATTACATTAGTAATTGCCCCTATCTTATTAGAGCTTTCAGAAATATCATGCATAGTATTAACTACTGTAGTGGAGACTTCGCCACCTTTTTGAGCTGCATGTGCAGTGTTATTCGCTAAGATTGAGGCATTTTTCGCATTATCAGCATTTAATTTTACTGTAGCAGTAATTTCTTCCATTGACGCTGCTGTTTCTTCTAAAGATGAGGCTTGCTGCTCTGTTCTAGCAGATAAATCGTCATTGCCTGAAGCAAGTCTTTCAATCCCCTCAACAATTGAATGGGTTGTTTCACGTACAAGTCCTACAGTGTGTATTAGACTAGATTGCATTTTACCGAAGTAATCAAATAATTGACCAATTTCATTTTTACCTAGATGCGGGATTGTGCTAGTTAAATCACCATCTGTGATATGTTGAAAATGAGTTAATAAAAGGGTAAGTGGTCTTGTCATTGCTTGCCGTAACCATATAAGAACCGCTGTTACTAAACAAAATACAATTATAAGCTCTATGATAAGTTGTATTGAGGCTATTTTAGCTTCATGAGTATTCTCGGTATTTTTTAGTTCTATTGTATTTTGGATATGATTAGCAAAGGTAGCGATTGCATCATCTAATTGAATTTGTATTGGTTCAACATCATAGGTTAAGTAACCATTTTTCCCTTCTTTTTCAAGTGCACTAAGTTGATTTCTTAATGCATCAATTAGTTTTTGAGAATGAGTAACGATTGGTTTTTCTAATTCAGCTGCTTTTTCAGAAGTTAGTGGTAATTTAAAAAATTCTTCAAATAGATTTTGTGCTAAATCTAAGTCCTCTTTTGCAGAAACCATTAACTCATTAGCCTGATCTGTTCTATAAACAAGAGTCATGACAACTGTTTTATTGCTTTCAATGCGCGCTCGTAATAAAGCTTCTTTAGCATTAGCTAGATATTCTCTTTGTGTATTTAAAGAAACGATTTCATCAAAATCTCTAGCGGCATCTTTAGCACGATAAAATCCAAGCCCAGAACTAATGACTTGTAGCAGGGTAAATATAATAAAGATACCAATCAAACTAGTTGATATTTTCATATTATTGAACATGATGAATTTCCTTAATCTGAGTCTTTATAGATGAATTATTGCATTAGCAATACATGTAATAAAATGTTAATAAAAGTATTATGCGATTAAAATCAAGAAAATAATAGTTTTTTTACATTTTATTTTACTATAGATCAATTAATTAAATTTTCAATCAGTGATGGTTATCTCGGCTTAAAATGTAAGGTCAGGGGGATAACTTAATACAAGAATAAAGCTAAAGAATGAAGGGGAACCTACCTAATGCTTAAAGGATTAGGTAGGTTAAGTATGCTAGGTATTCTACAGTTTAAAGACAGAAACGGCTTTTGAAAGGGATGATGCTTGCTGCTCTAATATTCTTGCAGAAGAAGCAAGTTCGTTAACCAATGAGCTATTTTGCTGTGTCACGCTATCCATCTGATGAACTGCTTGGGATACAAGTTCAATTCCACGACTTTGCTCTTCTGATGCTGAGGATATTTCACCTATGATATCATTCACCTGAGAAGCGGAACTGACGATTTCATCCATCGTACTTCCTGAATTTTTAACTAAATTAGATCCTGTATTCACACGCTCTAATGCGTCTTCAATTAATTGTTTAATTTCTCTAGCAGCTTGAGCTGAACGCTGTGCAAGATTTCTAACCTCACCTGCAACAACTGCAAATCCTCTACCTTGCTCTCCAGCACGCGCAGCTTCAACGGCAGCATTTAGTGCTAAAATATTTGTTTGGAAAGCAATGCCATCAATCACATTTGTGATAGCGCCGATTTTTTGTGAACTATCAGAAATATCTTGCATCGTTGTAACAACTGTTGAGGTAATTTCACCGCCACGTTTTGCAGTTAAAGCAGTATCATTAGCAACAACTGACGCATTTTTAGCGTTATCAGCATTTAATCTTACCGTTGAAGTCAGTTGTTCCATACTTGCAGCAGTTTCTTCAAGTGAAGCCGCTTGCTGTTCTGTTCTTGCAGAAAGATCATCATTACCAGCAGCAAGACGTTCAACACCTGCAACCATAACATGGGTTGTTTCTCTTACGGCACTGACTGTATTAATTAATGATTGTTGCATTTTTTGGAAATAATTATAAAGCTGTCCAATTTCATTTCGTCCAAGGTTCGGAATACTATCGGTTAGATCACCATCTGTAATGTGTTGAAAGTGATTAAGTAAATTTTGAACAGGATTATTAATATATTTTTGTAACCAAATCATAGCCATAATCACAATGGTTATCACTAGGATTAATTCAGCAATAAGTTGAACAGTTGCAATTGTTACTTCATGCGTATTTTCATTTTTCTTTTGTTCAACTAAAGAGTGTATGTGATTAGAGAAAGTTTCAATTGCTTGATCTAATTTGATTTGAACCTCTTCAACATCATAACGAAGATAACCTTCTTCTCCTTCACTTTTTAATGCATGAAGCTGTTGCTCAAGTAGACTAATTAGCTCAGCATGGTATATTTTAATAGGCTCTTCAAGTTGTATTCCTTTTTCTGATGTTAATTTTAACTCAAAAAAATGATTAAACTCTTTTTTAGCAATCCCTAAATCTTTTTCTGAAGCAGCAAGAAGTATGGCAGCTTCCTTATCGTTATCTATTAGAGACATAATTACGGTTTTATTGCTTTCAATTCTGGCTCTTAAAAGCGCTTCTTTAGCGCCAGAAAGATATTCTCTTTGCAAATTAAGTTGAACAACATCATCAAAATCTAAAGCTGCAACTTTAGCTCGGTAAAAACCAAGGCTACTGCTGCCAACTTGTAAAAGTGCAAAAATAATAAAAATAGTAATGAGACTTGTTGCGATGCGTATATTTTGAAACATATCATTCCCTTTTTGTGTAAATCATCAGTAAATACATATTTTTAGTGATAAAAATTATCAATACAATGATGTGAAAATGGTTAGGCAAATAAATTGCCTAACCATCAGTAAAGTGCTATTTTTAATAGGTTTTATTAATTAATCGTAAGAACTGTCTAATTTAAATACTGCAACAGCTTTAGTTAGCTCAATTGATTGAGTTTCAAGTGTCCTAGCTGAGCTAGCCAACTCGTGTACTAAGGTACTGTTTTGCTGAGTAACTTGATCCATTTGATTTACTGCTTGTGAAACAAGATCTATTCCTCTACTTTGTTCATCAGATGCAGAAGAGATCTCACCCATAATATCAGTTACTTTTGATACAGACTGAACGATTTCATTCATTGTGTCGCCTGCTTTTTCAACTAGATGAGAACCTGCTGATACGCGTTCAATTGATTCATCAATTAACTGTTTGATTTCACGAGCAGCTTGCGCACTTCTTTGTGCAAGATTTCTGACTTCCCCTGCCACTACAGCAAAACCACGACCTTGTTCTCCAGCGCGAGCAGCTTCTACTGCAGCATTAAGAGCAAGTATATTTGTTTGGAATGCAATCCCGTCAATTACATTTGTAATTGCACCAATTTTTTGTGAGCTTTCTGAAATATCACGCATTGTGACAACTACTGTTTGAGTGATCTCTCCTCCTTTAGTCGCTGTAGCTGAAGTTTCTAAAGCCAAAGTAGAGGCTGACCTTGCATTATCTGCATTCAGTCTAACTGTTGCGGTTAGTTCCTCCATGGAAGCGGCTGTTTCTTCTAATGAAGCCGCTTGCTCTTCGGTTCTTGCAGATAAATCGTCATTACCAGAAGCCATTTTCTCAACACCAGACACCATCACATGTGTTGAGTCCCGTACAATTTTGACTGTGTTAATAAGATAATCTTGCATGCGGCCAAAGAACTCAAATAACTTACCAATTTCATTAGTCCCATCAAAGCTCGTTCTATGACTCAGATCACCCTCAGCAATAAATTTAAAATGTTTAAGCAGTAATTCTAATGGGTCTTTGATAGCACGCTGTACCCAAATAAAAGCTACAATAGCTACTGTTAGTGCAATTAAAAATTCAACTAAGATTTGAATTATCGCATTACGCTTTGCAACAACACTCTCTTCATTTTTAATTTGGATTAAGTTCTGTATATGATTACCATAAGCTGCTAGGTGTCCTTCGAGTTCTTTTTGCAGTTTTGAAGCACTATAACTGAGATATAACTCAACATCCTTTTGCCTGAGTGCTTGTAATTGTTTGCTTAATATTTGAAGCATTTCATTTGAGGATTTTTCAATAGGAGCTGTTAATGCTTGTCCTTTTGCTGATAATCTATCAGTAGTAATAAAAGCATTAAAAGTATTGTTCGATTCTGTGATTGCTTTTTCAGCTTCTACAATTAAATTATCAAATTCTTCTAATTTACCAGTGGAAATTCGTAATGCCACTCGATTCGTCTCTATACGTGCATGTAGCATAGCTGACCACGATGCATTTAGCATATCGAATTGAGTATTCAATGTTTCGACTTCATTGAAATCTTTGTCTGTTTTATCAGCGCGGATATATCCAAATGCACTACTGATGATTTGAAGCACAACAAAAATAGCGATGACTGCTATCAATCCTAGTGATATTTTAACTCGATTAAACATAGGTTAACCCTTACAATAAATAATTCAGTGTTTGCTGGTGACAAATTAAGTAAATTTAACCGGATTAATATCAAATTAAGACGGTTATGGGTATTATAGGAAGAATGCAAATAATTTGATATACATAATTTCACATTTACACACATTTATTTAATTTAATTTTCTAATGTAGATGATTTAATATACTTATGTGTCTGCAAGTAATTGAGATAAATGTAATTTATTAATAGAGAGGCTAATGTCAAAATGGAACAAAAAACGATTATAACAAATTATCAGCTGCAAAAAGTTATCAATGAAAAGCTTAACATTGTTAACTTTAATGATTACGCGCCAAATGGACTACAAGTTGAAGGGGCATCAGAGGTACGTAGAATTGTGACGGGCGTTACTGCTAGCGAAGCATTAATTGATAAAGCCATTGAGCTTAATGCTGATACACTCTTAGTCCATCACGGTTATTTTTGGAAAGGTGAAAATCCCATAATAACAGGAATGAAAAAAAATCGTTTAGCTAAATTAATTAAAAATGATATTAATCTACTTGCCTATCATTTGCCGCTTGATGCACATGAAGAAATAGGCAATAACGTTCAATTAGCGAATAGGTTTGGAATTGAAATTCTAGGGGAAATTTGCCCGTTAGTGCTTCATGGTAAATTCGATCATCCTCTTTCATGGCAGGATTTAAGTGAAAGAATTGATAATGCCTTAGAGCGAAAGCCGCTTCATTCAGGTGGTAATGTTGCAAAATTAATCCAAACTGTTGCATGGTGTACAGGCGGAGGGCAGGGGTTCATAGAACAAGCTGCTGAATTTGGAGTCGACGCATTTATTTCAGGTGAGGTGTCAGAAAAAACAATACACATCGCTAGAGAAATGGGGTTGCATTTCTTTGCAGCAGGACATCACGCTACTGAAAGATATGGGATTAAAGCACTTGGTGAGTGGTTAGAGCAAAATTATTCATTAGAAGTGATTTTTGTAGATATTGACAATCCAGCCTAATTTTAAAAGGCATTTTTGTGGGCTATTAATAGTGACCTTTTATTCTAATATTAATAGCTACTTAAAGCTTATAATTGCAAAAACATAACATGATTATCAACTTATTGATTATATTTATATGCCATGTTAAGTTTTTTTATTTGGCTGGGGTACCAGGATTCGAACCTGGGATGACGGGATCAAAACCCGCTGCCTTACCGCTTGGCTATACCCCAAACTTGATAACTAGGTTAATTATTCTAACTAACTTTGTTATTGATGGATTATTTAGATGTGATTTGGCTTTTATAAATATTGTGGCTGGGGTACCAGGATTCGAACCTGGGATGACGGGATCAAAACCCGCTGCCTTACCGCTTGGCTATACCCCAATCAATATTTTACAAATAAAAAAAGATAACTTGAGGTTATCTTTTAGTGGTGCGGGAGGCGAGACTTGAACTCGCACACCTTGCGGCGCTAGAACCTAAATCTAGTGCGTCTACCAATTTCGCCACTCCCGCACAAATGGTGGCTACGACGGGAATCGAACCTGTGACCCCAACATTATGAGTGTTGTGCTCTAACCAGCTGAGCTACGTAGCCATTTTGCTAAAGTTCGTTTCCGACTTAACGGGGCGCATTATGCTGATATCTTCTGGTATCGTCAACTACTTTTTTAATTAAATCTTAAAAAAACAGCTCGACTGATTGTCTAATATACAAAATGACTGTTTATTGTTCTTTTTCGATGATTTTAATAAACAGAAATCATAAATATCTCTCTTAAAAAAACGTCTCATGAATGGTTATAGATATCCGCATAATCATATTAGGAATTAACTGAGAAATGCTTAATTAGAAACTGTTCCGTAATCAAATGAAAAAACTGATTTTACGCACTTGTTACAATCCTTGGTTAGAATAAGGATTTCATGACTCGAATACGCCTTGTTTTATTTATGCTTAAAAAAATAAAGTAGCAACTTATTTATTATTCAAGTTGGCTACTTTATTTGCTTAGATAGTTTTTTTTACTGAGTTTGAGTCAGAGACTTGTGATTTATTTCACGGGTATATCTTTTAAAATATGCGTCAATAAATTCCAGTATTTTTCAACACTAGCTATTTCGACACATTCATCAGGGGAGTGTGCTCTTTTAATAGTAGGTCCGATAGATATCACATCTAAATTAGGGTAGGGCTTTTTCAAAAGACCACATTCTAATCCGGCATGAATAATCATAGTTTTTAATTCAGTACCATAAAGAGATTCATATGTCTGTTTGGCAATTTGAAGCATTGGTGAGCTTACATCAGGTGCCCAGCCCGGGTAATCATTTTGGCAGGTGAATTCAGCGCCAGCAATGCTTGCTAAAGATTTAAGCTCATTGACTAAAAAGACTTTACCGCTGTCGATTAGAGATCTGACAAGGGAAATGATTGTTATTTGGGTTTCGTGAGCTTCAATTACGCCAAGGTTTAGGGATGTTTCGGTTACTCCTATGGCAGCATCACTCATACGGCTTACACCATTAGGATGTGCGTTTAATAAATTAATCAGGGTTGTCATAGATTCAAAATCTAATACCTGAGTATTAGTGTTGTTGAGTGAAGCTGTTTGAATTGACATCGACAATCCAGGTTCTTTAGCATGATAAATACTGTGCATTTCATTCAATTCATCAGCAATCAGTTTTTCAATAGCCCCAACTGTTTCCGGTTTTAGTGCGACAATTGCAATAGCTTTTCTAGGGATAGCATTACGTAAAGTACCGCCTTCTATATGGGCAATGTCTAATTCAAACTGACAAGCTATTTTGGCAAGTAATTGAGCAAGCAATTTATTTGCATTCCCAAGCCCTTTATGGATATCAATACCAGAATGACCACCTTTTAGGCCATGGACACTGATTTCATAAAAATTCTTATTTCTTGTAACATCAACACGTTTTATAGGTAAATGCATTAACACATCCGTTCCACCCGCACATCCAACAAAGATTTCGCCTTCTTCTTCTGCATCTGTGTTGATCATAATATCAGCCGTTAACCAATTAGGTTGTAATCCAAATGCCCCAACCATTCCGGTTTCTTCTGATGCAGTTAAGAGAACTTCCAATGGTCCGTGTTCTGTTGTTTTATCAAATAATAAAGCAAGAGCAGAAGCCATACCGATGCCATTATCCGCACCTAGTGTTGTATCAGTTGCTGTTACCCATCCGTCTTTGATTTGTGGAATAATCGGATCTTTTGTAAAATCATGAACTTTGTTATCTCTTTTTTGAGGTACCATATCAAGATGTGCTTGTAAGACAACTGTTTTACGGTTCTCATAACCGGCAGTGGCAGGTTTTTTAAGTAATAAGTTACCTACGGCATCTATTTCGCAGGCAATGTTATGTTCTTTAGCCCATTTCTGTATAGTTTGAGTAATCAGAGTTTCATGATGAGAGGGGCGTGGGATCTTGCAGATGTCTGAAAATATTTGCCAAAGAGGTTGTGGTGTTAAGTCATGTAATGTCAAAGTAGAATCCTCACATTTGTTAAGTATGATAAGACAACGTAGCTTGATTAGCTAGCTGCGTGCCTATTGTGTATAATTTGTATGTTAGTCGTTTAACGCTTAACTCTATTGAAAGAATGAACTTGCGTATTATAAATCAGAAAGCTTAGCTACAAGTTGGTTAACGTTATTACTCATGCCTTTAAACTTACTATTTTGGGTACGAGTGACAACTGTAAACACACCTATGTTTTTTTCAGGTATTAGGGCCATGTAGGTAACAAACCCACCTCCACCACCGGTTTTTTGGATGATTCTTGGAGTCCCTAATATTGGTTCTGGATCTAATACTACCCAGCCTAAACCAAATTCAGCAGCTTGCCCTGGTACATCCATACCAATAATTTCCAAAAATTGATAGCGTTTAAATCCTGTCCAAAGTAATTGATCGGTTAAGGGTTTTGCTGGTCTTTTTGAATTAGATAAAAAACCTTGCATCCAATTACCTATATCCTCTGGTGTTGAATAAATACCACCACTACCATGGGCAGCTGTATTATCCATGCAGGGGCCTGCGTTAAAGCCTTTCATCAATGTATTGCATTGGGCTTGTGTTGGTGTAAGAGTGGTGTTATGCATCTGATTTGGTATGAATATATAGGTCTTCAATAAATCGTGAAATGATCGTCCTGTAGCTTGGCTAAGTGCATCTGCAAGTAAATCATAGCCAAGATTTGAATAACTTACTTCATCAAATGCAGCGGCTTTAGGAGTAGCGGTATTGAGCCATTTCCACCTATCATTTTGCGTTGGCCATGTGAAAACTGGTTTCTTTTGTGGTTTATTAGGTTGTTCTCTTGGCAATCCACTTGTATGCATAGCTAACGATAACAAGGTAATCGGTTTTTCTTGATTAACTAAGGGAACTTTTTTGCCTTGTGGTGCATATTTTTGTAATGGATCATTTAAATTAATGATATTTTCATTTGCTAAATTGACTAAAACTTCACTTACAATAGGTTTTGTAATTGATGCTATGCGAATAAGTGAATTAGGTCTAGGTAATTTCCCATTCCCTTTGATGGTCTCCCCATGACTAAAAAAATAACGCTCATCACCATGTATGACGACCATCGCCATAGCTTGCGCTTGTCCATCCTGATATACCTGTTTTGCATATTCACTTGCTAGTGCTTCAGTGGCCGAGATCGCAGCTGAGTGGCTTGTATAGCATAGTGTACTTATTGTTAATAAAGCGAATGTGATTTTTTTATTGACAACTAAGTGTAAACTCTTAGGGTTAAGCATTACAATTGGGGCAAAAAAGTGTTTTGCTATGATAAATAGCATAAAATACTCCTTAGTTAACATATCAAGCGCAATAATTTATCTTTATTCATTAAAGTTTTGGCATCTAAAATTTATCTTCTAATTATTTTATCTGAATGATTAAAGAGTTCTTAAACCATATAACTTTTATTTAATTGCGCTGTGTTTATCTTAATTTAACAGATTGGTAAACGGTAAATTGTGTGTTTTTGGCTATTATCTCAACATTACCAAATGCACTTTGCATGAAAGTCTCATACGGTAAAAAGCCATTAGCAACAATTCTAAGCGCACCGAAGTCTCTAAGGTATTTTGGTGCAGCTGAAATTAAACGCTCTGTAATAGCATAATCTGTCTGCTTTCCATCATGAAAAGGTGGGTTAGATATAATCATATCAAATTTTCCCTCTATTTCACTTAAAATATCACTTGCGATGATCTTGGCTTGTAAGTTAATTTCATTCATATTGCGCTTAGCGCTTTCTATTGATTGAGCTTGACTATCTGCAAGTGTCCAGGTTAGGTTTGGAAAGTGTTCGTGTAAGGCTAGTGCAATCACACCTGCACCACAGCATAAATCTAAAACATCGGCTTTTAATTGTGGTGTGGTTAAAAATGCTAGGGTATGTTTAGGATTTTTAGGTGTGTGTTTATCTTCAGGTATAAAACTGGAAATAAGTAGGCGGCTACCTGAATCAAGATGGTCACGGCTAAATACACCTGGTAAAGCATAATGCATTTTGCCATTTGGTAAAGAATAACTTTTCCAATAGTTCTCAATATCGAATTTAGGTACTGTATTAAGTTTTGCGTAGTACAAAGAGCAACGTTTTGCAGTATCAATTTTTTGGACTGTTAGGATATCATTAAAGCGATTTTCAATGCTACGGACTCCGACACGGTTTTCTCCGACAATTAAAATCTCAGTTTGTTCATTAACAATAGACAACAATTGTGTTAATTGGAATAGCGCTTCTTCTTTAACCTTAGGCCAATAATAGACGAGTAAGGTTGCATGTTCGACATCAAGCTTATCAAAAATAGCTTTATATACTGTATCTATTCCATTTTTTTCTAATCTTTTTGCATGATGAAATTGTGATGTTAATACTTTTGATTGTTTAAACTCAGCGGCAAAATTGTCCTGAATATCGCCTGCAAAAATAATGGTATGTTGGTTAAGTAATTCTGTATGACGATTTAATATTAGACTAGCGGGTGTATGTGTATGCATGGCATTCTATTATGGTTAGGTTAAAATACAATTTATTCAATAATAAATACTATTTTGAGCGACTAGCTAGGTAATTTACGTTAAATATGGTTTGTAAATAAGGCTTATTGCTAAAGTAGCTACGAAAAAATAACACTTTATAGCAGCGTAGATTACCGATTCATTTTCTTATATGCAAGGTTTTACGTTTATAGGAATGAAATTATATTGAACTTTTGATAAAACAGAACATCTTGGTCTATTGGTTCGCAGATCACATTAAATCATGACTTAAATGCCGCCTTCAATACTCCTTATAATGGTATGTTAGAATAAAAGGCGGCTAGACAACTATCTCTGTTTATGGGAGTTGTGTTAGCTTGATACTATTTAGCAAATTAGCAACGTTAAAAAAACTAAATCTCATTTAAACCTCAAAAAGGATTTTCGTCATCCATATCTTCAGAAAATTCAACACCATTCATTCTGATTATAATATTTTGTGATATATAAATTAATGTTTGTTTTAAGGTGGACTCAGCAAGTTGAGCCATTCCAGAATGGGTACCAGAAATATCTGATTGGAAATAAATAGCTTGATAAACTGCAGTTCCATTATCAAGTTCAGCTTGATAAATAGCACTGGTAATACTTGGAAGTAATAGTTTTGTCATATTATCAGTAGGACTAATAATATCGATGACAATAATCCCATCATAGACTAAACTTTCTGAAAGTGATTGTACCAAAAGGGGGACTTCTCTTAACGAACCAACCACAAAAATTGATTCTTCAGTAATTGTTATATCGAATTCCTCGGTTTTCTGTAAAATAGCATTGAGCAACATGCCACTTGGCGGTAGATTAACATTTGGATCTGTCACAATTATAGCAACATTTAAATCCATTTCTTCTTCATCTGGTAAGGGATTATTTACTTCAGCCTGCATTTAAAACCTCGTGTTATTGTAAATTTTCAGTGAATGCCATGATCGTGAGAGAACAGAGCATTTAGTAAGGAAGCATAGCGGGTGTGCCTGTCTCCATGAGATATCAATTTTATTTAATTAAAACTGTCTTAATATCGAGTTGATACCTTTTTTATTAGTTCTTCGCTTACCATCAGCAAAAGTTAAGCGATAATAGTATTTACACTAATGCTATTATACCTTTTTTATGTATACATTGGGGGTGGATTTAAAATAATTAAATATTTCTGGCTTGAATTCAGCAATAAGCTAGTGTCGGTAGTTCTCGATAGTTTGATATTACCTGAATCCGTACTATTAAATTGTGATGTTTTTAAATATAAAAAATGCAGGTGGTAAGTGGTTTGTGCCGATACAAACAGAATGAGGGGGCGAAGCTCCGATTACCAATGCTATAACAGCGATTTGTATTGATAGGGGATTGTCCGTTTTGCCACCTTCAGTGATGGGACTTTTTTAGAAGTGTTATGGAGAGAATGTGCGGTTAGACATCTCTGTAAAGCAAGAACCCACCGAAGCGACTCCTTTAAATAATTGAAGGTGAACAGTAGGCATCCCCTTGCTTTAGCAGGGGGAGGATGTCAATTTGTATTTTTTAGAGTGCTTAACATGTCTGCCTTTTTATTTACAAGGAGCTTGCAGGGTACTAAATGAATAAGTAAGGATTTGTGTACCTTCGTAATACTCATTTAACGCCCACAAACTTACTTCTAAATCTGTTTTTAACAACTCTTTTGTTAATGGTGCTAAGTTAAATGAATTTTTGCCTGCAACAAGGGGATAACCTGCTCTTGGAGAGCTAAAGTTAATTGTCTGTCTAGTTGTTCCTGCTGGACCAAATTCGTATAGGGTTCCATTTGCCAAACCATATGGGTCATTAGTATCTGCTGGTATAAATGTATAATGTACAGTTAATATTTCACGCTCTGCTACTTTTCCAGTAACATAAAAATCTGTAATAGTTGGATAGGTATATGACCGAGCAGAGGATTGCGGATTGCTGTAGTTTAATTCTATAGGTTTGCAGTTATCCGGCACTTCAGGATTGACCTCATCTACAGGAGGCACTTGTGG
>NZ_FOHV01000010.1:27428-103353 GCF_900111395.1 Thorsellia anophelis DSM 18579
TCAGGCTCAGGTATTTCAGGATTAGGCACTTCAGGGTTGACCTCATCTACAGGAGGCACTTCAGGGTTGACCTCATCTACAGGAGGCACTTCAGGGGTTGGGATTATAGGTTGTTCAATAACCTGTTCAATGAACGATACTGTAATAGTATTTGACTGAGTTTGGTCAGATAGTGAAAAAATATTTAATGAAGCAGGTTCATAAGATGTGAAGTCTAATCTAGCTAAACCATTTTCAGAAGTAGCTACTCCTAATACTAAATCATCAGATTTGAATTTGACGATAACATCATCTAATAAAAAAATTTCTCCGTTCTTTTGACTAAAAACTTTTACTTGTAATGTGTTAGTTTCACCTACTTCAACAAATTCATTAAGTGCTGAAAGTGTTAGCGTTTTAAGTGGTGAAATGATGTTCGTTGATTCATCTAAAACTATTTTCTTTTGTTGATATAAATTGGTATCAAATTTAGCTAAATCTAATCTCTGTGCTTGTAAAGATTGGTACTTAGCTAAGTTGTTAGGCTCTAACTGATCGGCCAAAGTTTCCCCAAATCGATAAGTGAGTTGAATATAGCCAGTGATATCTTCATTGTTTAAATCATAATCTAGATTAAAGGACAATAGTGGGATAGGCTGATAGTTAGCTCCTAATTTAAATAGTTCAGGATTTTTCTCAAATTTTGAGTAAGATACCTTACCTAAAAAGCTTGGTGCTTTTTGTGGTCTAAATGCCAACGATACATCAAAACCATCTGCTGTTTTAGTATATTCATTGGATTCAAGCATCCAATCATCTAAGCCAAAATATTGGTTTGCATTAAATTTAAATTCATTTTTTGATGCCTCAAAACCGATGCTTAAACGGCTTTTATCCTTTTCATCCATTGTGTAAAAAGAATTAATGCCAATTAAATAATCATCGTTCTCAGTGCGGTGACCAAACCCTAAGCTGTAGATACCATCTCGGATTAGACCTTGTGTAAAGGACGTATAAGTTTCTGTATGTTTTAATGGAATAAGAACACTAATATGTTTTTCATCACCAATGTTAATTTGAGCGGTGCCTTTAGTTTCAATTGCATAGCTTTCTAGTGAAATAATATACAAGCATATAAACATAAATAAGGATTTGCTTTTTTGATTATTCATAATGTTCCCATCCAAATGTTTATATCTAAATTTATTTCAAAATGTTTTTACAAAATGCAATTTTTGTTTAGCAACAAACTATTGTAACAGTATCATAAGTTACAATGTCTATAAATGAAAAATTCTTTGTAATTTGTAAAAAGTATATTTGATAGTGCTGATCTGTGAGGATATTTGATGATAAACGTGTTTGAGAAATATATTATTTTGTGTATGAAAAATTAAGAGTCTAACTAAGAGAAAGATTTAAAAACTTTGCATAAATCGAGTCGCGATCATTATGAGCAGGATTGTGTTTAGCAGGTTTAAGCTGATTGGCTTTCTAATTCAGTTGCTGAATCGCCACTTATTTTTTTAGTTTATCTAATTGAAAAACTAAAAGTTTTTAAGGTGGAGTTAGGCTAAAGTCAGTTAAGGTTTTTTATTATTTTACAGCCTTTTATCATATTTAATTTACTGTCTTTAGCATGCATAGGCGGTCAATATGCCATAGGTTTAGTTATAAAAAAACTAAGTAGACGCCTTATGAATTGTATGTTAAAAAATAATTTTAATTTATAAATGTGTAAGGTTTTGATACGATTAACGAACAGAGCGTTATTGAATCTTTTACTAAACGGAACATTACCCACTTACTGAAAATAAGTACATTCATGTTATACTCGATAGTGCAGGCTAACATCTTTCAGGTATTGCTTCCTTAAGTAAAAGATTGATAATAAAAGGCGAGGCATACGGTTAAATCTAATATGAGCTAAATTATCCATTTTTCCATAAACCCTGACCTTCAGAGTGGGGAGGATGCCAATCTTTAGCTAAACTTCATAAATGTGATGAAAATGATGAATATAATTCAATGCGATAAAGCACACAATGCAAGCGTTCAAAATCAGTTAATTTTTGATTGGTTAAATGCAGATTGGACTGATTCACCGTGGTTAGATGGAAAACCAGCCGTATTTATCCCTCTTTTAAATAGTAATGGCATGAGTGTGGTAATTATGGATATTGGTGCGACTTGGTTAAGTTGTAAATTGCCAATATTCAATGCGAATAATCAGCATGGTCGTGAAGTCGTGTTACGTAGCCCTTCAATGAACGAACATATTAAACAAACTGCTTATTTTGGCGCAATAATTGGTCGATACAGTAATCGGATTGCAAATGGACAATTTAGCTTAAGTGGGAAAACCTATCAACTGCCTCAGAATCAAGATGTTCACAGTTTACATGGAGGCTATCAAGGTTTTGATAAAAAACGATGGAGAATATTGGAAACCACGCCTTCTTCAGTATTATTAGGGTATCTCTCACCTGATGGCGAAGAGGGGTATCCTGGTGAACTATCAGTAACAATTTTGTATCATCTCTCAGATGACAATAATTTATCGATTACTTATGAAGCGTTTTGTGCTGATAAAACAGTTGTTAATTTAACCAATCATGCCTACTTTAATTTAGCAGGCATTGAGAGTGATAAAACGGTGTTTGAGCATCAGTTTGAGATTTGCGCTGATTATTACCTTCCTGTCGATCAAGCAAACATACCTATTGGCGAATTGAGGCCTGTTAGTGGAACAGATTTTGATTTTAAAAGCCTTACATATCTAAAACAAGAGATTGATCATACATTTATTTTTAATCAAGAGTTAACAAATTCAAATTCTGTTGTAGCACAAGTGCTTTCTCCAGATAAAGATGTCACCATGGTTGTTAAAACGACTAAACCCACTGCTCAATTTTATACTGGTAATTATTTGGCAGGCAACACAAGTCCTTACGGGCGATATCAACGTGGTAGTGGATTTGCAATTGAGACTCAGTATATTCCAGATGGCCCTAATCAATTTGGTTTAGGCTTACATCAAGGTATTTTGCCAGCTAAAGTACATTATCACCATACAACAAGCTATGGGTTTATGTTTTGAAATAGATGTATTTTCATTAGTCTATACTTAAATTGTCTATTTCATTTATGGCTGAAAATTGTATGAGCTTATATATGGAATTAGCAGCTACGGGAGATCTCTGTTTGTAAGGATAGGTGGGGTAACTTTTGGTAATTTATATCAAAGAGTTTCGGTGGTGGTGTGCCCCCTTTTGTCAGTGATGCTGAGACTTTAAAAAATGTTGTTTGCGTTAGAGATTTAGTCCCCATCCCTTCAACTCCTGTACCGAGTAAATCATAATCTGATTATTGATAGGTATTTGTTTTAACTTATTATTTAATGCTTACGCACAAGTAAGCATTAAATAGTTTATTAATTAATGCCTTAGCGAAAACGAAGTGATTTCTCCCATCACTAATTTTTATTTCAATATGTTTAAATCTTAAAAGTTTAGTTATACTAGCATACCGATTACGTAAAAACGTTAAATTAAACACTTAATTACTCTAGGGATAATCTCGTATGATCACTTTCTTTAAACAAGCATTTATTACACAAAGCATTAAACACCTTAAATATTTACCCTTGATGCTATGCTTTTTAACCATACCACTCAAAAGTGATGCTGCTCCATCTCAAGCAGATGTAGCAAAGGCAGTATCCCAAAAGTTTAAAGGTATGCAGCTTGAAACATTAGAAATGGAAGATTATTTTAGCGATCCTCTATTTGATTTCTATAATGCAGCGGGCACAGTTAAAAGCACTGAGAATATGTACGCTAAGTTAGATAACTCTGGGGTAAATGATTTCCCAATTCTTTATAAACAAGTCATAAAGGCAAATGAGCTATTTCCATTTACAACGGTGCTTGCGGTAGTGGAAAATGACAATGAAACATTAATTGATCTACAAAAATCAAGATTCATCTTCCCTTATTACCATAATTTAGAAAGCGAATTAGATTTAACCCAACAAAATCTAATATTAGTCGATACGCCAGATGGTATGGCTCGATTAACTCAAATTAGGGCACCTTACGAGAAGGATTTAACTAGAATTGAAGAAATTAAACAGCTCATACTCGCTCAAGAAAAGCAACGCACAGACACTAGGCAGCAGGGCTATGATTTTTGGAGTACAGTAGAGATTGATGGGCAAAAATTTAACAGTGAGAAGCAAGTGACAAGCTATTTTGTAAAGAAAATAAATAGTTTTAAAAATGATAATTCACCGGTAAAATTTCGTTCTCAATATAACAAAGAAGTGTTCAAGCCTAAAGAACAAGAGATCTATAATAGGGTGAAAACGCATAGTAAAGAATATTATGCAGAAATAAAAGCTCAAAGAGACGCAGTGTTTGATGCATATAAAACTGATTATGATCTTAAGCTTGCAGCACTTATTGATGAGCGCGATCAGAAATTGAAACAGCTAAGGGATGAAGAACGCAGTTTTGGGGAAACGGCTAGAAACATGGGGCAGGATATAGACGCACTAAAACAAGAAAAAGACACTTTAGAGCGTAAAACTGATGGATATGTTAAGCTCATAGAAACTGCAGTGCATAAAGGATTTATAGAAAACTAAGAGACTCTGTAATCAACTCGGAGGACCCTGTAAATAATTCTGTGTATTTGCCATTTTCATTTAAAGGTGATCTGTCAAACGATCACCAAATTCTATGACCCTGTAAAGAGGCTGCAATTTAAATTACAGCCTCAAATTACAGCCTCAAATTACAGCCTCTCATAGAATCATTCTGTCATATTATCTTCATTCGTCCTCGCTCTCAGATCTGATATAATCAAATTATTAACCTTTAATGTATGGCTAAACTTAAACTCCATACTTAAAACTTCATTATCAAAACTAATAATTAGTAAGGTATAACTATCATCATGCACTCTATTTTTTCAAACATACACAATAACAACGAGCTAAAATTACAATTAGGCCTCAACCTAGATAAGGTTGATTTTTATACGCTTTTGCTTATTTGTTTTGATATAAAAAATTCACCGTCTAAAATTCATAAATCCCTGATTGAAATTAATGAGCTAAAAACGATTACTCACGATAAAATTCGATTAGCTAGTTCAAATTTAGTTGATTTAGGGTTTTTAACTATCAATAAATCTGTAAAGTCTGGTTATGAACTCACTAATAATGGGTTTGCAGCATTAATTGTTAGCGCATATATTTCAGGTATACCAAAGCAGCGCATCAAAAAGTTCCACCGAGCTTCTACATCTGAGGTTGATTTTTTCTTTACAATGCTAGAGCCACAACGCAATTCTAATCAAATTGACGTCAATGAAATTGATGGATTAATCAAATTTCTAGATTCAGATATTTTTTGGCAATTACCATTAGATGAAAATGGATACCATTTCTACTCAAATATATTACCCTTTGCGATATTACATGAGTTGAACTCAAATCGATTTTCGCTTATGCATAGAGTGCAGGATCATAAAATCATTAAAAGATTGAGTAAGGCTAAACTCAGCTATGATTACATAAATGAGATGGGATTATATTCTGAACAATACGGGATAGGGGAGGCTTTATCTAATCCAATTGGTATGGATTATCTAGATAAAAGAGCTTCTTTTGTGAAAGACACTAAATCCACTTTCGGATTAATGCAAGTCATTGATATCGCTGTTTTGAAAATTATTGCGCCAAAGGTATTTGAAACAGAAAAACACCAAATGATTAAAAAAATCAATCAAATTAACTTTACACTGGATCGATTCTTTCACTATATCACTTCAATCATCGTACAACATGACAAACGTTCCACCTTGGATTTTTTGACTAAAAATTATTTCAAGCTGAGAAAAACCGATGGGAATAAAAAATCAGTTACAGAAGTGAGATTTGTCAGCATGTTACTTTTGTTATTGTTGATTTTATCTGTTAAAGAAGATAAAGCCTTTTCAACAATCCGAGAACAATTAGATAAAGAAGCGATTGATTTTGCATTAGCGCAGCCTGCAGATTCCGCTATGATGCGTCTTTTACATAGGGTGATTAATGAATTATACGATTATGAATCTCAATTGCCACCTTTATTTGCAACTATCTCTAAAGAAGATCGACTAATCAATGAATTACTTAATTTGAAGTCTCTGCAAGATAATCAAGAGACTCTTGAACGAGTCGTTTGGATTTTTGATGAAGGTTTTGATTTATCAGGTAAAATACAAAAGCAAACTAAATCTGGTTGGTCTTCAGGTCGAGTGCTTAGCTTTATGTCGATTTGGAGTGGCATAATGAGTAATAAGTTTGAACATGATGATGCGGATATTATTATCGCTTCTTATGCAAATGGTATTAACCCTCATGGAAAACTCATTAAGCCAGATAAAAAAATGCTGATGCTTGTTGCAAAATCAAACAAAGTATTTGATGAGAGTAACTTTCCTATTATCTTTGAGCCAAAGAAACAGCTCCTTTTGTTAACACCTAAAACTAAATATTTAGAAGTAAATGTCTATCCTGAATCCTTTTCACAAACCAATAATGCTTATGACGTCAATGAAGTAGTGATAGAGGAGTTTCATGAGCGGTATTTTCGATTTAATCCTTCTGATGACATTACTTTAGCTATGATAAATTCAATATCTAAAGCAAATAAAATTAAATATGAACAAAAAGAGACAATTTTAAGTTTAATCAAAGACAGCGTAGATTATTATGATGAATCCACACAAAGTGGATCAATTACTCTATCTAAATGGGATGAGACGCCACATTTATGGCTCAGTTTTGCTAATGATATATTTAATATTGAAATAGAGCACCAAACAGAAGATGGGAATTTATCTACCCCTACGGGAGATCTGGATAAATGGCTTGAAGTTGGCTCTTCACAATGGACTGTGCGTAATTTAGACCAAGAAAAAATGCAGCTGCAAACTATTTGTGAGCAAATAGGTGTTGCATCTGATGAAGAGCACTATCCCAACTTTTTATCTTTTTCCTTGTCTGATGCTAGTACTATCATCGAAAAAGTGTCAGCTTTAGAAGGGGTCAAGCTACATTGGCGTAAGGGAAGTAAGCGTTTACAAGTCGTCAATGCGAAAGACTTTACGCTGTCTATTAACGAAAAAGGCGGATGGTTTACTGTTACAGGCGGTCTACAGATTGATGGTGCTGAGTTTATTCAGTTAAAACGACTACTTGCTGCTAAACGGACTGGATATATAGAATTAGAACAAGGAAATGTTCAATTAATCTTGAGCAAAGCCCTACAAGAAAAAGTAAATTTACTTGATAGCGTTATTAATGAAAATCAAGAAGTCGAGGCAAAATTAGCGTATCCACTGCAAAAGTTGATTGAAACTATGCAAGTTGAGAGCGACAAAGGATGGCAAAAATTAGAAAAACAGTGGCAAAAGCCTGTTAAAGTAGATAAGAAATTACTAGTGCCACTAAGAGAATATCAAAGGTTTTCAGTGAACTGGGCTATTCACCTTCTAACAAATGGGTTTGGTGTCTGTTTAGCAGATGACATGGGGCTTGGTAAAACCATACAGTCTCTTAAAATTATTGAACACTTTGCAAAGCAAGGCCCTAGTCTTGTAATTGCACCTAAATCTGTTCTTCATAATTGGGAAATCGAAACGATTAAATTTGCTCCTTCTGTGAATGCAATAGTTCTAGATAGCCAGGTGAATAAAGAAGAAGTCATTAACCAGCTTAAACCAAATGATTTACTGATTGTAGGTTACAGCCAAGCGCCATTATATGAAGAGGCACTAAATGCGCTAGAGTGGCAGACGGTTGTATTGGATGAAGCTCAGAATATTAAAAACCCAACAGCTAAGCGAACTCAAGCATTAATGAATTTAAATGCTAAAGGAAAAATGACCCTATCAGGTACCCCTATTGAAAATCATCTGATTGAATTATGGAGTCAGTTTGCCTTTATTAATCCAGGTTTATTAGGAACACTTAATCAATTCAAAGAAAAATATGGGCAAGCGGCTAAAGATGAACGTGATATGGCGAGATTGCGCGCTTTAGTGAGTCCTTTTATTATGCGCAGGCTTAAAAAAGATGTGCTTACTGAACTTCCTGAAAAAATTGAAATTAATCATACCGTTAGTTTAACTCAACAAGAGTTTTCCGCATATGAAGCGGTTAGGCAAACTGCTTTGCATAATGCGAAAACCAATCCAATTGAATTATTAGCTGCCTTAACTCGTTTACGTCAAATTTGTTGTGATCCTTTTTTAGTCTTTAAAGATAAAACTGCGATGAGCAGTAAATTAGAAGAAGCAATGAATCTTATCCGTGAAGGAATTGAAAGTGGTCACCGGATTTTAGTATTTAGTCAATTTGTTGCATTACTTGGTAGGCTAGAGGGATTTTTAAAGTCTGAAAAGATTGAATTGAGTTATTTAGATGGTAAGACAAGTTTGAAAAAACGAGAAACTGAAATTGAACGTTTTAAGTCTGGTAAATCATCTGTATTCTTAATTAGCTTAAAAGCAGGTGGAACAGGGCTCAATTTGACCGAGGCTGATATGGTGATTCATCTAGATCCTTGGTGGAATCCTGCAGTTGAAGATCAAGCAACTGATAGAGCTCATAGGATGGGACAAACGCAACCTGTTACTATTTACCGATTAGTGACCGAAAATACGATTGAAGAAAAAATTATCGCTCTTCATCAAGAAAAACGAGATTTAGCAGAAAAAGTATTATCGGGACAAGATGGTGCGCAAAAGTTAGACCCAGCCTTATTGCTATCTTTATTGAGCGACTAATATCCGATTTATTCTTTTTATTCAATTTTTGATATTCTCTCCCCCTATGCTTTAGAGATAAAGTGTAGGGATTAGTATTTAAGTATGAATTTAATACTTTAACTTACATCAAATTCATTTCCTTGACTATATTTAAAAAGTCTATTTATCATATGTGATATATTTTGTAAATGTTTACAGGTTAATTAATATTTACATTAATGCAACTTGTTAATTGATTTTTTCAAAATAAATCACTTCGTTATATAAATTCAATATTTAATCTTGCTTGTTATTTTTATTTAATTGTTTGTTTTTAAATGGTTTTATTTTTAATTTTACTGTTTTTTAAATAATTGAGAAATAAAAACTTGAAAAAAAATGTTATTCCAGTGATAATTTTAAAGAACCGAAAATAACTGTATATGTATTTGATTTGGTTGTTTATTTTACGTCTACTGTTTAAATTTAATATCAATAATAAGTCAGCCTTTTTTCTTAAAAAACAATTTGTTTATCAAATATAAATAAATTAAAAATATGAAAAACCTAAATTTATTTTGTTAAGTTATCATAATGAATTGTGGTGATTTATATTTTAATATTAATTTTTATATGAGTTTAGTTTTAGTGGTTATTCTAAATAATTTTATTTTTTTGTATTTTTTTTATTTTAGTGTCTAATTAATAATTGTGGTTAGTTGTTAATTGGTTTCTATATTTATTTTTTTAATTATTTATTTTATATTTTTTTAAATTAAGAATTGATTGGGTAAATGAATAGTTTAATAAATGAATTTGTAAGTTTAAATAATTAATTTTATTTTTACGCGTAATTAAACATGCTTTCAGGTTTTTGGGTGATTGGAATAGTTTAGTTGTTTATGAGTGAATGCTATTTTAACGAATGTTGTTATGAGCCTTAACCTGGTAAGTTTGAAATTATATTAATACTTAGTTTAAGCATTAATATAATTATTGGTGTGTGATAACCACACAATATCGATTAGCTTTGAATTAACAATAGAAAGAGTGAAAATGAAAAAGCAAACTTTAACTTACCAAAATAAATTAATATTAGCGCTAAAGCTGAAAAGTGTATCATTGATTCATGTATTTGATCATGCCTTTTCTTCTTTTCGATTTAAATATCAATTAAGCAAAACAAGAACATTTTATCAATTGTCCTCATTATCTAGTATCGCGATAGTGCTACTTTTACTGAGTAGTAACAGTTATTCAGATGATAAGGTATTAGATAATGAACAGTCCGCTATCACACCAGATTTATCGATTGCATCGATAATGCCTAAAACGCATGAATATGTTATTGAATCAGAAATGACGCTATATCAGCTCTCTCTTAAAAGCGGGGTTGGGATAGAGACGATAAAAGCACTCAATCCTAAATTGCAAGATGAGAATCAAACGTTATTGGCAGGAGCGAGTATCGATATGCCTGAGACTGCGTTAGAGAATTTGACTTCAGCGCAAAAGGTCAAACCTTCAGGTGAGCCGGTAACTTCTTTGCCAACCCTAGGGGCAGAGAATAATAATGCCTATAATACTCAACTTGTCCAAAAGTTACCTGGTAGTCGATATGTTGCTGGAACTACCGAAGAGAATACTGCAAATGTACTGTCTGATGCGGCAACGCGTAATTGGAAACAATTTAATGCAAAACAGCTTCAAAATGAGGCTGAAAATTATCTCATAAATGGTGTCAAAAGTGAGATTAATCAACAGGCCAATACCTTAGGAAACGAGTTTTTAGGTCGGTTTGGTAAAGCTAAAGTGAATATCTCGATTGACGAAAAAGGCAACATTGCGGGCAGTTCATTTAATTTACTTTCTCCGCTTTATGATGATACGCAATCACTTATTTTTAGCCAAGTGGGAGTCCATGGTCAAGGAAGTGGCGTTGAAAAGCGGACAATTGGTAACTTTGGTCTCGGGTATCGCTATGAAACAGATGACTGGCTTGCTGGTAGCAATATATTTATTGATCATGATTTTACCGGTGAAAACACTCGGTTAGGGCTCGGAGCTGAGTGGTGGGTCGATTATGCTAAATTAGCCGCAAATACATACTATCCTTTATCTGACTGGAAAACATCAGAGGTGATGAAGCATTATGAAGCGCTTATTTATGATGAAAGACCAGCAAAAGGATTTGATATTAGAGCTCAGGCCTACCTACCAAGTTATCCTCATTTAGGTGGCTCTTTAGCTTATGAGCATTACTTCGGTGATGAAGTCGCTTTGTTTAGCACCAAAGAACGTCAAAAAGATCCCTACGCTGTGACAGTTGGTTTAGATTATACGCCTATTCCACTTCTGACGGCAAAAGCAGCACATAGAGTGGGTAAAAATAGCCAGCATGATGCGCGATTTGACCTTAATCTGAACTTTCAACTCGGTACACCACTAGAAGCGCAACTTGATCCAAATAATGTTCGTTTAGCGAGAAGCTTAAAAGGTAGTCGTTACGATCTGGTTGATAGAAATTACGATATTGTCTTTGAATATAGGCAAGAGAACTTCACTGTTGATATTACTGGACCTACAGAAGCACAATTAGCCCAGTCAGTTACTTTTGATTCAACAATCCAAAGCAGGGCGCCAATTAGTGAATATAAATGGGTAGTCACAAACCAGTTAGGCGGTGAGCGATATGAATGGGTAGGGGGCACACAATTTAACTTTACCCCAACGCAGCTTAGACCTTACTTTATTCGGTTGATTGTCACAACAGAGCGAGGTGCTGTTGGGGAGTCAAATATCATTCGACTGGATGTTAATGCATTTACGACTTCTTTGTTTGATTACACAGAAGATTCAACTCCTCATGCTGAAGTGCTAGAAAGTGTCATCGCTATCGATGAACCAACAATTGAGGCGTTAGGCAATAGCCATACCATTAAAATGACGTTTATTGCTAGAGGGTTAAATGAGGAGCCGGTTGAACTGCCAGAATATCCTTACCTTGAGTGGCGCTTTGCAGGTGAAGAAGAATTTAGACCTTTTGATAGTAGTGCTTTAGAGTTTGGTTTACGGTATATCGTAGTACGTGATACTGATGATATTAATGTCTACCACTTTACTGTTGTAGGGGATAAAACCTTACTCCTTGATGGTACAACTCGTTTAGTTCAATTTAGAGCTTACTCTATTACGCATCCACATGTTGCCAGTCCTAATTATTTAGAGGGGCAATTTATTCAAAGCTCTGAAACTCAGTTTGTTGATCCTAATAATGTTGTACTGGAAATTCATCAAATTACCAATACCGATTTAAGCAGGGCTTTGGTTAGGGATCCTGTAGCGATTGCAGGACGGATAAATGGCCAAACCGTGGTACTTGAGAATGCTAAACCAATTGGTGCAGGTCGATATTATGAAGTCCAAATAAAACGTGTTAATCCATCCACGCAGGAGATGGAAGATGTGACAGATTATTTTGAAAACAGTTTGACCTGGCTTTATTGGGATCCTGTTATTGGTAAAGAGATCAGTACTGAATTGAATGATCAAAGAACACTTGAATCTTGCATTGGTTACCCTGTGTATTCAACCCAAGTCAATAATTATGATAATAATGAATTATCTTGGGGAAAAATCATGCAAGAGCACTCAGCAGATGTGCCATCTGAACAAGGATTAAGGTTAGCTGTGAAGTTTGATTTTACCGCTATACAAGATCCATCAACGGTAAAAGTCGGTCGTGACAGAGTGTGTTATCCAACAAGTGAGACGCAAGCTGAAACAGATTATCTTGGATATACGTTAGTCAATGGGGAAACTATCCCGAAAGCTGTGGAGTGGAATCGCTAATGAAATTTATCTTAACCAAAATAAACCAGATCATCCATGCAGCATTAAGCCCAAATAGAGTGAATCGAGTAAAGGAATATATTCATCTTAGATCGTCATCAGATAATCCTCAAAAAATCAGATTGACCTTTTTTGAATCTAAGCCATCTATAGAGTCTTATGTGAGTAAAATGACTCAAAAACAGCGTCTTTATGGTTTTATAGTAGGATTGAGCGTGATGGTGTCGACAGTAGGATATGCGGCTATCGCACCTGATGGAGTACAAGTTGAAGATAAACTTAATCCAGAAAACAGTACCGATGGTGTATTTGATTTGAATAAAGAAGCAAGTGCGATTGTATCTATGGCCACAGGTGAGCTGATAGGACATACACCAGGAATTCGTTCAGTTACAACGGTCAATAATGATATTGGCGCAGTGCGAGTATGTTCAATTGTCAGGATTAATTATCAAATCATAGATATTGATGGAGATTGGGATAATCCTTATACCATTTATGATGTGCCAGATGGTCAAGGTGGTACTTATGTCCATATGGGAACGAAAGAAGGGATTACCTGGTGGTTAATTAATGATGCAGGGGAAAAAATTCAAATTGATGTGAATGAATTAGGCGGAGAATCCACAGCCATAATGATCCCAGAGCAGCTTACTATTAATGGTGAACGTCGTTCTACAGTTGGCTATCAATTAGCATACCAAATCACGCCTTATACTATGGTGGGGAGCTGGCCTTATACACTCGCTACGGCCGATCCTATTGATGCACTTGATATTACTCAGGCCTATTTATTGGAGCCTGAATTAACAGCTAAGGATGCTAAGGCTATGGCGCCACAAGCAGTTTTTGAAACCTTAGTGTATGGCGGGCTCTCATTTCCAGGCATGAGTGCTTTAAATGAAAAAGAGCAGTTTATTACCCATGCAGTCATTGAACCGGGATTAAATGGTGAATCTTGCACAGTGGTTGATGGAAGATTAAAGCAAAGATTTAAGATTAAAGCTGTTGATGATGCGGGTAATTTCATCGACGAATTTGCACCAGCACAATCTTATCAGTTTGCATTACTTTATGATAAATCAGGGGATAAAACCTTTACCATAGAAGATGATATTTCTAAAGAAGCATTTGCGCCAGGGAAAAAAACGGTTTATGGGCATTTGATGCAAGATGCAATTAGGTTGGAATATTGGCAACCAAAAGATTATCAAGATTGGGAAAGAAATACGCTATTAGTACCAGAAGTGACAGAAGGCGGCGTGTCTAAGACTGGGTTGCCGTTAAAAGGACAATGGTCAGATCCGGCTCATTTCAGTATTACACAAGACAGACTTATCGCGTATACAGGAGGAAATCTTGCTATTCCTGAATTATTATGGCAACACCCCTTAGTTCAAGAGCGTTTTAAGCAAAAAAGAGAAAAAGCGACAACTGTTCAAGGATACGTCATGCGAATTACATTTGATCCTCCCGAAGGAGATTATGCTCCATATGAACCAGAAAATGCACCTGAAATAGAGGAAAAAGCAAAAGTAAATGGGATGGAGTCTAACAATATCAGTCAAGTGGTGTTCCGTGAGGAGTGAAGATGAATAGCAAAATAAATGAAATAAGGGCCAGATCAACAGGCGTAGCAATAAAATGCGAAAGAGAGGGTAATAGAGATAAGTTAAGCTCAAGATTACCGTTCAAAATGATCGTGATGTCTATGTTAATGGTAGGGATAGTTTTCTACAGTGATAAGGGAAGCGCGGCTGAAGAAACGGTGGGTACCCCTGAAATCAATCCAAATGAAACTACAGAAGCAGAGGGTGAACATGTATCTGAAGAGGACTTTTATGTTAAAACGACTCCTCCATGGATTGCATCTTTAGCCGTGAAAGTATTTGACGAACAAAAGCAATTAATTACTGAGCCAGTGTATGGTCTGGAAGCAGGTTGGTATCTAGAAGTGCCCACAATAATAGAACATGAAAGCCCCTGGTATGATATTCAAGATCATGATGCCTTAGATGCACAGGATCCACAAGAACCAGTTGAATTAAAATGGTATTTATTAACGTTAAAAGAGGGGATGAGTTGGCCTGAAGAGAAGATAGGCGATCACTCTACCGTTTGGCAAGGCACATTGCAAGATACTTATTTCTCTGAGTACTTTACGGTGACGTTATTAGAAAGTGAGCCTTCAATTACAGAGGGGAATAATAGCCTTGCAGTTAAAATTCCAGACGATTTAACCGACTATGAGAAGCATAGAATTGGATTAATTGTTGTACCAACTACCGTACCTCAATTACCTGGAACAGGTTATGAATTGCATGCCTTTGACATCAGTAAAGTATGGGGGCAACCTGAAACATTACTCAATCAACCAATTGATGCATCAATTGATAATAAAAGCTTAATTATTGCTGAACATCCTGTTATTAAGGCTTCGAAATTAAATCCGCCACTCACTACGGGGGATGTGCGAGTGCAGATATTTAATGCAAATGGTGAGAATATTTTAACCAATCTTAAACCATTGAAAGTGTTAAGTGAATACTCTGCTAGCGTTGAAATTAGACAACCTAATGGACGTTTTAGGCGTTTAACAGAAACTGAATTACAAGAATATCCTTTCGTTTGGAATTTGTATTATCAAAAATCCAATGAAGAACAATGCGAATTTATTCCTTTAACGATTGAGCAAGATAATGATTGTTTTGTAAAAGAATCCTTTAGTACTCAGAGCGATCCTAATCGAGTCAATCTTTATTTAGAAGATGGGAAATTAGTTGAGAGCAAATTCAAGACTCAAGATATAAATCAGAATGCAAAAGCGCGCTTGCAAACAATTGCGCCTAATTTTAGTGAGCAAGGGTATTTTTTAACAGTGAGTTTTGCCTATCAAAAAGAGTGATTAATTTTATTCAGAATGAAACTTAATTATTATTAATATTTATATGTTTTATTTTAAGTATATTTAATTGTTGTTAATTAATTTGTTTTTTAAATTTAAATATTGATATTTTTATCGTGATTTTAAAGCGTGAGTTATATTTTATTTTAATTAGTTTTATAACTGATTAACTGTGTGATTTTTATTGTATGTTATTTATTAATTAATAAATGTTTTCATTTTTTATATTTTTATTATGTACTAATTATTTTTCGTGTTTTTTATTACGATATTTCATATTTTTTTGAAATATTATTGTTATTTTTTTATTCATTTTATAAAGGAGATTTTAAATGAAAAAAATGTTATTTAAACCGGCATTAATTGCTATGGTCATATCAACAAGCGTGTTTACGAGTTTCTCGTATGCGGCATTAACCCCTTATGAATCCTCAACCTCCAAACAAGTAGAAGGTCTTGAGCCAATTATTCCTTCAATTGGTACGGTTATTTTTAAACAAAAGACTGGTATACCTTATGAAGCTTCAAAAAATAATGGAGTGAAAACGCAGCCTCAAGTTGGGGATAAACTTTATGTACCAGTTGATGTGCTTGAGAGCGTAAAAGCGCAATATCCAGATGCTTACTCAGCTGATATTTACACATTTTTAGACTGGGATGGTGATATCGAAAATGCTCGTCAAATGGGGTATGAAGTTAGTTGGTATGTGTTAGATGCAGAAGATACTTCTACTAATTTAGACGGTAAAACACCTGTACAAACTAATGTCTTCTCAGATAGAAATGGTGTGCCTTATGAATTAAGTCCGGATGATTTAGGTAAGAAAATTGCATTTAGAGTGACGCCTTTAACCACAAACGGTACGCCCAATAAAGGTCAGCCTCTAGATGTTATGGATATTTCAAAATTAGCGGGACAAAAATATCCGGAAGGTCCAGATGGTAGACCTGATCCGAACTTACCACCTGTGATTGATGAAACAAAACCTGAAACAGAACATCCAAATATTGATGCTCCAATTGTTAATGTAGGTAACGAACGTTATGACGTTGCGGTCTATAACGCGAAAGGCGAAAGAGTTGATAATGCTGCAGGCGCGGTGCCTTACATTAATACGACCTATCATGTCGTTGTTCGAAAATTAAATGAGGACAAAACTGGATATGTAGATGTAACAGAGCAAGATGATATTAAAAATAATATTGTATGGCGTATGTATAACCCTGCTTTAACGGGTGAACAAAGCTTAGTGGTTAATACAGGTATCGCAGAAGCCGCGGTAGGGGATGAAGCTGAACTTGAAGCATTAAGAAAAACGCCTGACTTTACTGTGAAGTTTTCACCTGATGGAGATGCGATTGAAACACGTCTTGGTGAAGATACCACGACATTCACCACTCAGTTGAAAAATATCAACGGTCTTTACCAAGATGCCCCTAATTTTTCAGAACAAGGGTTAACCTTAAGGGCAGTCTTAGTTGCTGACAATGGTGAAGAAGTTGAATCTGAAGTTGCACCATAAGATTAGCTTTACACTTATTTATTCCCAATTAACTTAATTATTTTCAAGGAAGAACCAAATGATGTTAGTCAAAAAAGAGACTCAAAAGGTCAAAAACGGATTGATAAACCGTAAAACGAAATTAACCCTCATGATAGCAGCAATGTGTTTTGGTGGCATTATGAGCACGCCTGTTATGGCTGCCCAAGTGTTTAATTCTGGCTATACACAAGAAATTCACGGGCATATGCCTTATTTCTCAAGTATTGGTGCGATTTTATATCAAGCGACAAACGGCGCTGTTTATGACGCTGCTGCCAATGAAGGCGCTAAAGCGGTCATTAAAGTTGGTGACACGTTAAGAGTACCGACACATATTGAAGAAGCGGCTTACAATCAATTTTATACTTGGGCGGATGCTGATGGTACGGGTACCGTTGGCGATACTGAGCATAAAGCCAATATTAATTTGAGTTTTGAATGGTATTTATTAGAAAGTGGCGCGACAACTATTGTACCTGGCGTGAACGCAAAACTCCTGACAACGAGTGATGGGGTGACGGTTGACACCGCTAGAAATGGTGCGGGTTATGTTGTCGGTGTCGACGCATTAAATAAACAAATCGGTTTTAGGGTCAAAGCCTACTCTGTAAAAGGTGTGCCAAATGAAGGTGTCTATTTAGATGTGCCTAATGTGGCTTATCTTGGTCAACAAGTGATTGATGAAACCGATCCAAGTGTGCCACCGACAGCTGTGCCACCTGGACCTGAAACAGAAAACCCGAATATCGATAATAAACCCGTTGCACCTGGCGCGAAATATATAGTCGATATCATCGATGTTAAAACAAATCAACCACTTGGTAATAATAAGGTCTATGTCAACCGTGAATATAAAGCAGTCATTCGTGCACTTAATGAGGCACAAACTGGATATGATGATGTGACTGAGACTATGGAAAAATACTTAACTTGGAGCGTCTATTCTGGCAATAGCCAATCGGGTTATGTTGCACAAGTTGAAAATATGACTCATCAAGGTTTATTGAATATTACAGGGGATATCAATGATTTTGACCCTGATAGTCCAACTTATACCGAAGATACCAAAGTTCAATCTCGCTTTACTAGCGGCGATAACACAACCTTTAAAACACAAGATCTCAATGCAAATGCCCTTGATCAGGTTATGAATTTACCCCCTCATTTCTCTGAACAAGGTTTACAATTGCGCGTGAATTTGATCTTGCCTGATGAAACGACAGAAGCACCAGGCGCTTAAAGAGTCAAATTAATAAGATTAGCCCACTTATGAATAAGTGGGCATTTTTAAAAGGAACGGGTTATGTATAAGGCCGTAAAATTTGTTGATTATTTAGCAAACCTAATTTTTCTGATAGTGTTCATTGTTATCAGTGAAATTAGTTTTGCTGCTTCATTTCAATCAACTCAAATTCCATCTTCACTTGAAGGGCATGCTCCTTTTTTTAAGTCAATTGGTGCTAGGATTCAATCACTAAAAACAGCACAAAACAATCACTTGACTGTGGGAAGTATCTTAGAAGTGCCAACATATTTGCCTGCCAGCTTAAATCATCCACTATATCAATTTGATGATGCAGATGGTGATCCTTCGGGAATGCTCGGAATTGGCTTAACAGAATCGATGGAAAAGGGTCAAAAACCAATCCCAATTAAGTGGTATATCATAAAAGCCAAACCGGGTTTTCGTTTTGCAGATGAACCGGACACATCTGGCAGTTTGATCACTCATTGGAATGACGATCAAATTGAAGAAATCGAACCATTAACAGGCTTTTATTCCAGCATTAATCCTAACAGCCATCAAATTATCATTCCGCAAAAGGCTGCCGGTTATCGAATCGGATTTAAAGCTTTGCCCACTTCAGAATATGGCGTTCCAGATACCGGTAGGTGGTTAAAAGCTTGGGATTTAAATTATTTTTATACGCAAAGCGAAGTACGTGAACCTGGCTATGTTCAGCCAGAAAACTGTGCTATCGATGCTGATTGTGGCGTGCCAACTACTCATAATCCAGATGGAGCAGGTGGCGTTGTGTCGCTACCTGATTATTTTATTAAAATTTTTGATCAAGATGACGAACGACTGTTATCTGATAATGTTGAACTTGCTGTTAATCATACCTATTTTGCGATTATTCAAGTGAAGGATGCAGGGAAACTACGTGAACCAAACGAGCAGGAAATATCGACTTTGAAGTGGCACATTATGCAGTTTGATTCTGATGATTCAAACAATCCAACAGAATCAATACTCGCAACCTATGCACAGGATTCTGGCCGCTTTATCAATCATAGCCAGAATGAAAGTACTGAATTAATCTTAAATGGTGAACGCTATAAAAAATATTTTTTTAGCACCCAAACAACAAATTCTGATGCTCATGAAGCACTTAAATCAATTAAACCTAATTTTTCTGAACAAAGTTTCGGACTACAAGTCAGTATTGAATTTGAGCTTTCACAATAACGAGATGATGACATGGCTTTAACGCGTCTGGATAAAGCGAGACGAATGAACACATTTCTGACATAAAAGGGATATAAGGATGTTTTTTCTCTACATTAAAAAAAATCAATGGATTGGACTACTAGGTATACTATTAATAGGGTTCTTATTCTGTCAGGGGGCGCATGCTATCACTGCAACCGAAACGCTTTCGAACAGTAAAATTTATGGATATTACCCTTATTTCAACTCATTAGGTACAAGGTTTTACCGAGCGGGTACAGAAGGAAATCGAGGGGTGATTGATAATGAAGGTAACCGCTACCCAACTGTGGGCAGTATCATTGGGTTTGATGATGAAACTTGTGCTTTAGCAACACATGCTAGAGCACAAGATTCTTCCAGGTCAATACAGCCATCATCTGACAAAACAGGTACTCGACAAACTGCTGAACCAACTAACCGTTTATATCATTATGTTGATTTAGATTTTGATCCTTGCCGGATTTTGACTTCTGAAGGTAATGATGCTCAGCATGACGTTAAGTGGTTCATGCTAGATACTCAAGGTAAATCAATTGATGAAATGACAAGTTTTGATGAATTTGAAGCAATTGAAATTACTAATGAAGCCTTTGCAAACAGCATTATTAGCCCAGGCACAGAAGTGGAAATTGAGGATGAATTGATTGGTAATTATCGCTTGCCGATTAGTGGTAAGTATACCTCTTCTCTAAGGGTGCCAAATGAAGCGGTTGGTAAATATATTGGCGTGATTTATACGCCATCATCTCAATATGGTTTACCTAATTTTGGTAAACCACTCAAAATGTGGGATTTACGATATTTTTATCAACAAACACCTCCCTCCATGACTGGACTTTTACCTTTTGAGCAAAATGATGGACAAAAAACCGTTATAAATGATTTCATTGAAGGCTCTGGCGGCGGAATAGTCCAGCCACCAGATGTGCAGCCAGAGATTCAAAATCTCACTCTCTCTGGTATTTTAGCTGGAGGAAGAACGGTTACGCTTGACTATGAATTCATTCCTAATGTGACGACGCCTTATACAGATGAAACGGTTTTTGTTTGGGGAGCACTTGATCAAACTTTGAGTTTTGCTGCGCTATATGATGAGACGTTAAGTTTTGAAGAAAACCAGGCCTTAATGCCAGAAGCTATCAGCCTTTCCAAAGGAAAACGCTTTGATGTGAATGTGAATAATGTAGGAGAGATAGTTGAATTAACCGCTATTCCAATTCGGCTCGATGAGGCGCGTCGCTATGGAGTAGTAGGCCCGCTAAAACGTCATGATTTAAATGAATTTTCATCAACATTAACCCCTTTGATTAAACCAGAAATTACAGAGCTCACCATCACAGGCACCCCAGTTTTAAATGGCGCTCTAAATGCTACTTATCGCTTCAAGAGAAGTAATAGTGTTCGAAATACCGATGCGTCTTTGTATCGATGGTCTTATCAAACGTTATTAGAGGAAGACATTGAGCTTGCTTCTGGCGTGATTTCCAGGCTGCCTAATACTGATTATAATCGCCCTTTACCGGTGCCTACTTCACCTCAATTGACGGCTGATGCAATGACAGGTCGATTAATCCGTTTAACGGTTGATGCAATTGATGTCGATGGTGTGCATGGTAATCAACAGATAGCAGATGTGGATGTATCGATTAACACTGCAAATGGCTTTAAAGGCATTAAATTAGTTTATGGTGATTACGAAGGACATTATCCATCAGAAAAAGTACAAGGATATTTTCCTGTGCTGGGATTTAAAGGTGCCACCTTTCAGCTATTTGCAGAGAATTTTGATCCTCAAACAAATTTTGATAATTGGCAATGGAGCAGTTCTCACCGCGCTTATGCAAGGGTCGATAATTATGGACAAGTCACGTTATTATCAGATATGGCACTAGGTCAAAAAATTACCATCAGTGCAGTTAATCGAAACGATCCGACTAAAATTTTAAATCAAACGTTTACACTGATGATGTGGTTATATTCTAATGCTGAACTGATTCCCTCACATACACTGATGACTTATTCAGAGGCTAAAGCAGTCTGTGATAAAAGAACTATTCCAGGACGTATCTTTTTACAAGTACCGACTTATCAGACCATCACCGGTGCAACAGTCGATCCAGTCAATCCTAATCAAAGTAAAAACCCTTCGACAGATGAAGAGGCTAGGCGCTTTGTCTACACATTCCCGAATTTTAGTTATTATAGCCATTGGGGTAATTTAGCTAACTATCCTGCAGTCAGTGATACGGGCGCAGTCTTAAATAGAAAAGCCTTTCCGGATGGTGGTATACCTTACATTTGGGCAGAGGCTATCAACAATCCAGTTGCGACTTCACCACGTATGTATATTGGTATGACAGGACTTGGGAATTGGTTTCGTACGTCAAACTTACAGTCAAAATATAATGTTGCATGTATGAGATTAATGAATAATCCAGGTGTAGAGCCGCCCCTGCCCCCTCTTGAAGTACCTAAACCAGAACCGATTAATAATCCTATGAGGGCAATCAAATTGCCTTATATTGGTTACCCTGCAAATAGCCGAGGTTTCCCAACAACGCATTTATATGGGCAAGGATTCCCATCACTTGGTTTTACTGGTGCTGAATTTATTTTGTTTGCTGAGGATTTACCCGACTCTGCTTTTGCAAGAGCCAATAATCGAATCAATAATCGTAAGTGGACTTGGAGAGTCGATAACCAACCGGTAGCGGTAGCTGGCATACCTTCAAAAAACCAATATGTGCAAGTATCAAATGAAGGCGTGGTGATGTTATTACAGCGTCCTCCTAAAGATGTCGTGATATCAATTAATGCAACTAATAATGCGAATGCAGAAATTAGAGAGCATACGTTTTCGATTGATAAATGGCTTTTAACTCCAAAACAAATTAGTAGTGTCAATGCGATGAGTAGGCCTAATGCTATGTCTGCTTGCGCTGCTAGAAATGCAAGGTTACCGGCGGTCAATGAATACACGTCTGTGCCTATGAGTCCAACTAATTCAGAAGCTAGTCAAGGTTCCGGTACTCGCGCACCGGGTTGGAATACCATTTATACATATCCTAGTACAAGTTTTTACAGTCAGTGGGGACAACTTAATATTTATAAAGAATATAATCCTATTACGGGTGCTTTAATTAGTCCTATCGCTTTTCCGACTGGGCTCTATTATTGGACTTCAAGTCAAAGCCAATTAGGTCGAGCTATTTTTGCTGGACCAGCAGGTTGGGGAGACTGGGCATCAGATGCTAATGTTAATCATTTAAGGTCTGTTGCTTGTATTGTGGATTAATTATCGGGGTTTTGTTGTGAATGCACGCAATTTATTACGTGAATGAATAACAAATAATTGTAACAGAATGAAAAAATTATAAGTCATTAGAAAGGATGCTAAATGAACCAATTAAATTTAACTTTACGACCACATCACCGATTTTTATTAGATGTGATTCGTTTACATGCACCGGTGACAAGAGCGGAACTTAGCCGTATTACCAGATTAACGCCAGGGGCGATTACTCAACAATGCAGAGAATTAATCTTCTCAGGTTTAGTGATTGAAGGAGATAGAATCACAGGAAATAGAGGGCAACCCTCGTTACCTTTAAGTTTAAACCCTGAAGGGGCATATACATTAGGGGTTGCTTTTGGTGCAGATCATATTGATTTTTCAGCGGTTGATTTAGCAGGCAACTTACTTTTTAATGCTCAAGAATTCCATGAGGATAATCAAACATTAACCTCAGCGCTAACACAGTTGAAATCATTTATCCCAAATACGTTAGATCAATATGGTTTAGATCAAAATAGAATTTTAGGAATAGGGCTTGCCCTACCAGGTTATATTCAAAAAGATGGGACGTGTAGGCCATCAGTTTCATGGTTACATGATTGGTGCAATACCGATTTAACGGATTATTTCTCAAAAGCATTTTCATATCCTGTGTGGGTGGAGAACAATGCAAATACTTCTGCTATTGGTGAATACTATTCAGGAAACTGGGAGCAATCGCGTAATCTTATCGCACTCGATTTTTCTTATGGATTAAGCGCAGGCATTATTATTGAAGGGAAGTTACTTAGGGGCACGTTTGGTAATGCAGGAGAAGTCGGGCTACAAACTCAATTTCCAATATCAGAGGCTTCACAAATTGATTTACAGCAAGCAGTTGAGAAGCATGGGTTAGATTATCAGGATATCGATAAACTGATAGAATCAAATCATCCTGTAATAGATTCGTGGTTTAATCAGAGAATAGACCAAATTGAGCAGATTGTCACAAGTGGAATGTGCTGGCTTGATCCTGAGTTAATTGTTCTGACGGGTATTTTACCAAAAGGACTTCTTGCTCGTATAGAAACGCATCTAAACCGTCAACTAGCTATGCGCTTTGATAGTTTTAATGCTAGGGCAAAAATTGAGTATACACGAAACGGTATTGAGAATGTTGCGTTAGGAGCGGCACTTTTACCTCTCTATCAAACATTGTCCTTAGACTAATGTTTTTCTATTTCCCCTCTCTTTTTTCTTAAGCTAAATGAAGAGGGGAGCATTTCGACTTAAAATTGTTACTTCATCGAGTTGATGTAGGTTTTAATAGATGGTCACTTAGCACTTCATTTATTTTAATATCAATCACATAATCTGTTCTTTGAACTGTTTTTCGATTGCTGATCTTAGTCTCTCATCTAGTTAAAATAGTGATTCATCCATTAATCTATCAGTCGATGTAAATCGGCTAAGAATTCACTACTTTGAATTTGGGTTAATACCTTAAACAATACACCATTTTCACCCGTTTGGTCAGCTATCGCCTCAGTTATGACGACATTTTTGATGAGCTGTTCGGTATTATCATCAAAATCATAATCATAAGCCACTTCAATTCCAGGTGTAATCTCTATCGACAGCATATAATTATCTGCGATAACCTTCCCAACTGGCTTGTATATCTAAATTTTTATTTTTCCAAGGTCGATTTCGGTGTGCAAATGACTTGTCTATCAATGCTTTTGGTATATTAATTAGATTAGTACCGAGTAACCAAGGAGGGCTAGAGAGCGGCTTATTGTCAATTTCAGTTAACGGAGTTGGATTAGGTGGTACTGGCTCAGATGAAGTGACTTGAATAGAGGCGTTAGGTAACTCTATTTTTGATTCATTCACTAGTTGGTTGGTTTTTGTTGCCATTGATTGACTTTCTTTTAATTCATGCGTGGCAATACTTTCATTCTTAGTCTCCACCACAGTTACCGATTCCACGTAGCCTTTTTTCAATTTATCAGCAATTAATTTATCCTTTGCTAAGCTGGCTTTGTGCTCGTCATCAAAATTTTTTATTTGTGATTGACCTTTGGTGCCTATTTTTCCCCATGTCACCCATAATTCTAGGCCTGAGTGTTGCACTTGCCAAAATTTTTTTGATTTTTCATTTTTAAATTCAAAATACCACATAGACTATCCTTACAATTACGTGATTTATCATTAAACTTATCATTTTTCGAAGCCAATCAATTCCACGTTTAACTTTATTAATTTTTATAAACAACATCTTATAGTTAAAACGCTGTCATAATTTAGGATAAGGATTTCGTGTTTTCAGAAGTATTCATTTAATAGTAGTTGCTTAAGTGCTATTTTATTAAGATGATTTGCTTATAAAACACTTAAATATTCGATGAAAATTAATTACATTCAATCTGTTTGTAGAAAGCTTGAACGACCCTCAATAGTGCTAACCTAACCCACCTTTTAAATATGGGTAGTGAATTTTCTAATCGGTGATGTTCACAGCATAAGGATAAACAATTCAATTAATTTTTTGGCTTGTATAACAAATATCTAAGATTCTTAATGAGATGAAATTAAAGGACAATGAGTTATAAATAATTATTGTTGATTCAGTCATCAATAGTAAGTCTATTTTTACCTTGGATAATAAGCAATCTCGCCATTATTTGTGTATTTAGCGTGTTGTGTTAGTGTGTTATCATATAAATAAAAGTATATTAGAACAATTGAAATAAAGTAAATTAAAATTAAACGTTAGATCTAACGAATGAACGAACAAAAAGATACTAAATAAAATTTAATCGTATCGATTTGATATGCACAGATCAATTTAATATCATAAAAAAGCCTGGTATTTTCAGAGAGGTAACTCATGACTTTTACTCATACTATTACCAATAAAATATTATCTGATTGCAAAAACAATTTAGACAAATACGATTCCTTATTTCAGAAAAATAAAGAACTAGGTGAACGATTTTATACTCAACTGAAGTCTGACTCAGAGTCAAAAGTTGTCAGTTGGACATGGGCCACAGGTCAGATGTTTAGTCCTGAACCTTTTTATTTTCAAGAGCATCGATACAAACAAGGTGAATGGTTAGATAATCAACCTGATGACATTGAAGATTTTTACTGCTACGGGCTTGATTTAAATAATCGAATTATCATTGAACGTCGTGGATTCAATTATTTTGGCAATAAAGATAGGGAGCCTGTCTATTATGAAACGTTTTATCATTATAATCTGTTAAACCAAGTTATTCAGAGTTTTTATTTTTCATACGATACTAAAACACATCCAACTAATCACTATTTTTTTGAATATGAAAACGACAAATTAATTTATGTTTATCGAATGTTTAATCAATCTAAAAATAATAAATTAGCTCATTATGCTGTTGAAAATGATCTATATATAGCCAAATATGAATTGAATATATCTACAAAATCGTTAATTAATTCAAATCATATTATTTATCTATATGGTGAAAATAAACAATTAGATAAGATAGAACGCGTTTATGAAAATATGACACAACTTATTTATAAAACGCCTACAAATGAAATTGATATCAATGCAGTCAAAGCGTGGCTTATAAATCATATACAGACGCTGATTGAGAAAAACAAACCTAGAGATAAGATCTATAGCTTTTTTTTATACTATGGGAGTGAGGATATACTTCCCCCTTATCTTTATTATGGATATCAATTTTACCGTGATGAAATGAGTCGTATGGATGAGTTTAATTTTTGCTATGTATGGCACCCTGCTGAATTTCCTGAGGAATTTGAATTACCTTATTTGTCTGATGTTAGTATTCCGGAAAATGTTTTTTTATTTTTACAAGAATCACAGCATGAAGATCAGGAAAAATTATTGTGTGAAGTTGCTATAGAGATAAAAACCTGGCTAACACAAAATTATGAATCTCTTTTGACTGATGATTTTAGCGTGGTGTTGACACATTTTGAATTACATACATTCAATCCTTTTTTTAAGTTAATCAATCCAGAGCGATACGAAACACTTAAATATCAATTTGAAAACTTTTAACATCATTAAATTAGTGAGTTAACGTGATGTTTGACTATTATTTTGTAAAATTTTGAGGATGATGGCATAACTGACAACTCAGTAAGAGAATAATCGAAAGTATGCTGCCATTATTAGAATCGCTGAAAACTTCACTATAGAAAGAATTTATGCATTGAGTTATTTGTGTTACCTAATCAGATGATAGGGAACATAAGCTACTGTGATAAGGCCCTAAGTTCAAACCGTAATCAAATGTGAACAAAAAACGATTCAGCTCTAGCATAGTTCAGTTTCTAGTCTGCATGATAATAGGTATACTGGTGCGATATTTATCGTTTTAAGAAAAGAATGCTCAAGTCTTCTTTAGGGATAAAATCAATGGCATTAAAACTAAATTGTGTAGGAGTTTCACGTTTTAGTTTCCCATCAAAACATAGGAAAACTAAACTATCTTTATTGGATTTATCAATAATAAGATTAAAATGCTTAATAGGCCCATCCCAGTTATTTGCTGTCGTTAAAATGTAATCGACAATAGCATACTCATATCCTTGATGATCCTTGTCTAATTTGCTATCTAGCTCAATTTGCTTATCTGACTCAAGGCAAAAATTAAAGTTATCATTATCATAGCTAAATGATTTTAATATTTCACCAACACTTCTTGGTACGCCAGAAGTATAACTTGGTTCATATTGATGCTTGATATGAATCAGCTCACCTGCAGGAAAGGTCTGTGTCCATGTGTAGTAATCTTGGATAATTAAACCAAGGCTCACACTATCTTCAATTATCCAACGTGGGCTAATTTTATGTGCACCGATATAGCTACCATTAGAAAGATAACTTTCTTCAATATATTCCATTAACTCAGTTTTCGTCCATCCATAACCTATCATTTCCTCTGTAATATCAACTCCTGATTTGGTTTTAAATATCGACTTTAATATTGGGGATACCTCTTTATTATTAATATATAAGGAATAATTTTTGACTGGATTGTAATCACTCATACCAAAATAGGCAGGTGGCATTGGAAAGGCAACATCCACAGTGATATCTTGATTTGATTTATTTTTGAATAAATAATCTACAGTAATTAATGTTGGACTAATATAGAGTATTTCATACTCAATTGAAATATCTTTTGTTTGTAATAATTCAATTGTTCCATTGCGACTACCATATGCTGTATCATTTGCCATAACATTTAATGCAGTTAGCCAAACTAAGATAGTTAATAAAAAATGATATTTTTGTGAAACCATTATTTTGTATTTTCCATTAAGTTTATTGATGATCAATATGCGAGCATTTGTAGCATAGATATTTTGTTGTTTTCAGGTTATTGAGTGAAAAAATGCTTATTCGGTATACTCACAGTAGTGCTCTGCATTAAAAGTGAAAATCACCTGTAAACATATTTATTTTAACTTCCAAAGACTACCTAATCATACACGTCATTTACTTACTCTACATCTGTTTTATGCAGATTATTCAAAATTGTGACTTAAATACACTAGTCTCATATTACTTTGTTAAAAATATGTAACAACTGTATTGACATTTACCGAATATCTCAATCATCACATTTTTAATCTAATCTGTATGATTGATGACGTGTGTTTTATTGATTGTTCTGTTAAAATAAACTAAATTTATTATCAATTATTTTGGTTAATCACTATCCTATGAGACTATTTACTTTTACACTTTTTATCTTATTTGCTTTAAGTCAATATAACTATTGGTATGGCAAAAATGGAAAGTTAGAATATCTTGCTTTAAAGCGTGATGTTGAAAAACAGCGCGTTCAAAATGAAGAATTAACTCAGCGCAATGAAAGGCTGTTTGCTGAGATTCGAGATTTAACGACAGGGTATGATGCGATTGAAGAACGTGCTAGAAGCGAATTAAATATGGTCAAACAAGGTGAAACATTTTATCGAGTTTTTCAAAAATAAACCCAAACATATTCGATGAATTAAAATTGTCTCTAACATTACCTATGACAGATAAAACACCTCTCTCAAATATTGTGGCTATTATTCCTGCGGCAGGTATCGGCAAGCGTATGGGGAGCATGATACCAAAGCAATATATTAACGTGGCAGGTAAGACGATATTAGAGCATACCGTCTCAGCTCTTATGGCTCATCCTGCTATAGATACCATTATTATTGCGGTTGCTCAGCATGATACAACAATTCAAACATTACCTTTTGTACACAATCCGTCTATTCATATTGTGATAGGGGGAGAGGAACGTTCTGACTCTGTTTACTCTGCTCTTAATTTTGCAAAAAAGAATTTATTTGCTAAATGGGCGCTTGTGCATGATGCTGCAAGGCCGCTTATTGCATATCATCAAATAGATAAACTTCTATCGGTAATGTCAGATTCGATAGGGAAAACAGAAGGATATACCGGAGCAATACTCGCACTACCAGTAAAAGATACCATTAAGCAAGGTAAAATAGACAATCACACTACTTGTATTGATAAAACGCTACCAAGAACATTGCTTTGGGCGGCACAAACGCCGCAGTTATTCCCTGTTGATATTTTGCATCATGCTATTGAATATTGTCATGACAATCAGCACTTGTTGACAGATGAAGCCTCTGCTATAGAGATGATGGGACTAAAGATTAGGCTGGTTGAAGGAGTATCTTCTAATATTAAATTAACGGAACCTGATGATTTAGCGTATATAAAATTTATGCTAATGAATCAATTAAGTGAATAAATGCATAAAGGAGTGGTTATGAGAGTGGGTCATGGGTTTGATGTGCATGCCTTTGGAGGCGAAGGTCCACTGATGATTGGTGGTGTGGCTGTTCCTTTTAATCAGGGGTTTCTTGCGCACTCAGATGGTGATGTGCTGCTTCATGCAGTCACTGACGCATTATTAGGCGCATCTGCATTAGGGGATATAGGACAGTTATTTCCAGACACCGATCCAAAATACAAAGGAGCCAATAGCAGAGAACTGCTTAAAACAGCTTGGCAATTGATTGCAAAAAAAGGCTATAGGATTGTTAATATCGATGTTACTCTCATGGCTCAGAGTCCTAAAATGGCACCACATATCCCTCAAATGAGAATTAATATAGCTGATGATCTTGGTATACATTTTGACCAAGTCAATGTTAAAGCAACTACGACTGAACAGTTAGGATTTGTAGGTCGTTCTGAAGGGATAGCTTGCGCTTCAGTTGTGCTGATTACAAAAGAGGGGTGAAAATGCATTCGACTTTTTCAAATAGTCTAACTCCTCAAGCAAAGAAAATGCTCTTTGAACTTCAGTCAATGGGGATTACTAATGAAGCAATTTTAACAGCAATCAGCATGGTGCCTAGAGACCGATTTATAGATCAAGCGCTTGCTCATCAAGCTTATGATAATCTAGCGCTACCGATAGGGTCAGGTCAAACTATTTCTCAACCCTACATTGTCGCAAAAATGACTGAACTATTAGCTTTAAAAACGAATGATAAAGTTTTAGAAATTGGTACAGGTTCTGGATACCAAACAGCCGTATTAGCTAAACTAGTAAGCCAAGTTTATACTGTTGAGCGCATTAAATCTTTACAGTGGGCGGCTTATCGTCGCTTGCAATCCATCGATATTTATAACATATCTTCTAAGCATGGAGATGGCTGGGAGGGATGGAAAAGCCATGCGCCATTTAATGGAATTATCGTTACGGCAGCAGCAAGCCAGATCCCAATAACACTATTACATCAATTAGCCGATGGTGGGAGATTGGTCATTCCAGTTGGTGAAGATAGCCAATTACTCAAATTAATTACTCGCCATGGTGATACTTTTAAAGTCAAACAAATTGAAACTGTCAAATTTGTGCCTTTGATACAAGGCGAGCTTTCTTAGTCCTATGTATTAATATAGCAGTTGCTAATAACCTAAATGGCATGACTGTTTACTCAGTGATAAATCTGTTAATATATTGGTTAATCGTGATATCAACTACCATAGATTGTTTAACCTAGATTAGAGAATAATATGATTAAAAACTTATTTACCCAGCAATGTCCTCTGCACGGCCATGTATCAGTTAAACCAGTAATGTTATCTTTAGCAATGATTTCACTGTTACTGGTTGGATGTGCACGCACAGATGCACCAGCTCCTGTTGTATCAGTGAATGATGCCCGCTCACCTCAGCAATCATCAAATGATATGGGAAGCTCAGGTAGTGTAGGAGTGGTACCACTGTATCCTGAAAATTCAAGCTCAATGCCGGACTCGAGTCAAAGTGCAGTTGTGTATCAATCTCAACCGTATGAGAATCAGTCAACGTATTCCACACCAATTGGTAATGGACGTGATTACACCAATATTCCTAAAGGCAGTTTTTCAGGTTCAGTCTATACTGTTCAACCAGGAGATACTCTTTTTTATATTTCATGGATAACTGGTGCTAATGTAAATGAACTGGCAAGTTTAAATAATTTATCTGAACCCTATTCTTTGAGAGTAGGGCAGCAACTGAGTATATCAAATCAAGTAAATACACCTATTTACTCAGAACCTACGCAAAGCTCTGCGACAAACACTGTAATTGTTTCTACTCAAACAGTACCAGGTGGTGAGCCTTCTAGTGGCGGGAAAATGCTTGGGGGGAATACTGTGCCAATCGTTCCATCAACGGGCGCAATGAGCACCGGTGAACTCAGTAAAGTGAGTGCGAAAGGGTGGAGATGGCCAACTCAAGGGCAAGTCATTCAAGGTTTCTCAACAGCTGATGGCGGTATTAAAGGAATTGAGATTGCAGGTAATCAAGGACAAGCAGTTTATGCATCAAAGGCAGGTAAAGTTGTTTATGCTGGGAATGCTTTAGCCGGATATGGTAATCTGATTATTATCAATCATGATGGTGAAGATTTAAGTGCTTATGCTCATAATGATACTTTAATGGTTTCAGAGGGTACAGAGGTGAAAGGCGGAGAGCAAATTGCAACTATGGGTAGTAGTGGCACCGACAGAGTTAAGCTCTATTTTGAAATTAGACAAAAGGGCGTTTCAACTGATCCAATTAAATTTTTACCAGCTAAGTAATTGGATAGCAGCGTAAAAAAATCATAAAAATTAAAGTGTAGGGGTAGAACACATTAGTTAGAACGATTACAATGCGCACTCAATATTGAATATTCATATTGAACTTAGTTAAAAGCTAAGTAAACTATCCTTGTAACTACCGTACGAAACCTTCGTACGGTAGTATATTTGTTTAATGCTCGTATTTGAGTTTGTGTCAAGAATGGTATATTATCGAACCCTATTTACTTATTTGTTTCCTGCCACTGTATTTCATGCCTGCCTAGATTGGATAATATCTCATTAGTTTTTCTAAAGTGCCCACAAGTTAAAAAACCTCTATGCGCTGAAAGAGGTGAAGGATGAACACTAGTTAAAATTACGTGTTTAGTTTCATCTATCAAACTACTTTTCTTAATTGCGTAATTTCCCCACAGTAAAAAAATAACGTTTTGTTTATGATAGTTAATCAGTTCTATTATTTTGTCTGTATAGCGCTCCCATCCTAAATGGGCATGTGAATTAGCTTTACCCGCTTCTACCGTTAAAGTTGTATTTAATAAAAGTACGCCTTGTTTTGCTAAACCGCCAAGATAACCACTTTCTGGAATCTGAAAATCAGGATAGTCATGTGCGATTGATTTAAATATATTTCTGAGTGAGGGTGGAATAGTTACGCTTGGTTTGACTGAAAATGCTAGTCCATGTGCCTGATTAGGACCATGATAAGGATCTTGCCCTAGTATAACCACTTGTACTTGATTAAATGGGGTGAGCTCAAGCGCTTTAAATATATTCTGTTCTTCAGGATAGATAGTCTTTCCTGCTTGGCGATCAGTTGAGATGGATTGCAAGATATTTTGAAAATAGCTCTTTTTTTCTTCATCAGCTAGAAGTGTTTTCCAATTTAATGACATGTATGAGTTCTCTATTATCGATTTAAATTAACAAATAAGCTATTTATTGTTTTTAAACAATGCATAACAACATTTACTATTTTTGAAGTTAAAAAATTGTTAAGACTTAACATAAATCAAAACAAGCATCACTAGGTTCTTGTAGTATATTTTAGTGATTTATCCAAGGGTAAAGGCTTAGGTGCCTATTTAGATTATTTAATTTTAACTGATATGGATAATTAGAGAAACATCTATATTTTGAGGTGCCATATGCCAGAATTAATACTTCCAACATCATTAATTGCAAAAATGGATAAACCAGGGCCGCGCTATACCTCTTATCCAACAGCAGATAAGTTTACTGATGCTTATACTTTTACTCAGCATCAAGAAACATTAAAAATGTTAGGCTCGAATTATCATAATGAACCTATCTCGCTCTATTTTCACATTCCTTTTTGTCAATCGGTTTGTTTTTATTGTGCTTGTAATAAAGTAATTACCATGCACCAACACCGAGCTGATGAATATTTTATGCATTTGATTAAAGAGATTGATTTAACTACTCAACTAATTTCAAAGCGTTTAACTGTGAGTCAAATTCATTTTGGTGGAGGGACGCCCACTTATATGACGGATGAACAGTTAGAGGCTATTTTAATCCATGTGAGGAAAAAATTTGATGTAACTAGGGATGTTGAGTGTTCTATAGAAATCGATCCTAGAACAGTTAATTACGATAGGCTAAATCGTTTAGATGATATTGGGTTTAATCGAATCAGTATTGGTGTGCAAGATTTTGATGGGGACGTTCAAAAAGCTGTCCATAGGGTCCAGCCCTTTAGGCAGGTAGCAGAAATTTTCCTAACAGCAAAAAAATTAGCCATTGAATCTATCAATGTTGATATGATTTATGGATTACCTAAGCAAACCCCTGAAACGTTTGCTCAAAGTTTAGAAACGTTAATTGATCTAAAGCCAGATAGAATCGCATTGTATGCATACGCACATTTACCTGAACGATTTAAACCACAAAGACGGATCATAACTGAGGAACTTCCTACCTCTGAACAGAGGTTGACTATGCTGGGCATGGCGATAGAACAGTTAACAAAAGCAGGGTGGGATTATATTGGGATGGATCACTTTGCTTTACCAACTGATAGTTTAGCGATCGCTAAAAGAGAAGGAAAATTACAGCGTAATTTTCAAGGGTATTCAACACATGCAAAAACGGACTTAATTGGATTTGGAGTCTCTGCAATTAGTCTAATTAATGGTAATTACTCTCAAAATCAACGAGAGTTAATTGCATATGAAGATGCATTAGCCAATCATCAGCTCCCTTCTTTTAGGGGATATGCAAGCGATGCTGATGATCTATTACGCTACACCATCATTATGCAAATTATGTGCCAAGGAAAAATATCGTTTAGCGAGATCAATAAAGAATTTGATATCGATTTTTTAAATTACTTTAAACATGAACTATTAAGTTTAGACGATTTAATTACCGAAGGGCTTTGTTATTATGATGATGAACAATTGGTTGTAACTAATAGAGGATGGTTTTTAGTCAGGGGAATTGCAATGCGGTTTGATAAACATTTGCAAAACAGACTTGATACTCAAACAAGGTTTTCAAAGATAATCTGATTATTTCTGTCTCAATTAAAGATTGGTTTTTGCATTTTTCAATTATAGGATGCAAAAACCAATTTTGTTAATGATATCATGTTTAAATCAATAGTAGCTTATCACTATTCATCATCAAAAATGACGCCATCATCTTCGTCAGAACCATCTTCAAAATAGGTCCCCCAACCATCATATTCGCAGTTGAATTTTCCAGCAAGTTTAATCATCAGCTCAACTTGTTCATCTATTTTTTCAGCAACAAGATTCATCTCGCAAACAACATCGCATGCAAAAAAGACTTCTCCATTTTCATCTTCTAATTCTTCAGCATCAGTCACTTCAAAGTCTAATTTAAACGCTTCAACAGCAAGGTTTTCTAATTGCTCAAAATCATCAGATGCAAAATGGTGTTCTATCAAATACAATGCATCAGGTAAACTACCATCATCTAGTAGATTTTTAATAATATCACGAGTTTCTATTTTAATTTGTTCATAGTATTCAATTTGCTCTTCGGTAAGAGCTGGATATGTACTGGCCATATGATTTCCTTTAATGTGAGTGAGTTAAAATAGTAATAGTTAGGATTTAGTCTATTAATTAGCGATGTTATTAATTTTTTAAATGTATCAGTTATGCTTCAATATATAGAAAGACACTTAATAAGGCTAGCTTCATGATACTCTGAAATGAAACGTGTGAATAGTTAAAAAATGCAGAGTTGCATTCGATTTTCAGAATAAATGACACCTTAATCACTAGAAAAACAAGCGTGGACTCTAAAAAAAAGGATATTAGTTAAAAAAGGTTACATTTTTTTGCTATTATAGTCCATAATCTATACATCTAGGCTAATTTGAGTATTCAGTTTAGTAAAAGAATCTACTTTAGCCAGTAACTAAACACATTAATTTAATGTTTTTCATTCTATCGAACTGGTAATTTATGCAACATACTCATTTAACTGAACTTTCGTTTCAAGATCTTCCCCTTCATCCAGAGATTGCAAAAGCGCTTTCAATAAAGGGATTCACACGCTGTACACCAATACAAGCCTATACTTTGCCTATCACTTTAAAAGGGCAAGATGTTGCAGGCCAAGCACAAACCGGAACAGGTAAAACCCTGACGTTTTTAATTGCTGCATTTCATCATCTTTTACATAATCAAGCAAAAGGGGATGAGACCACTTTTCAAAAAAATCAGCCTCGTGTTGTTATTATGGCGCCGACACGTGAACTTGCGGTACAAATTAGTAATGATGCTACCTTTTTAGCCGATCATTTGAACTTTAAGATAGGGCTTGCTTATGGTGGGGAAGGGTATGATAAGCAAGTAAAAAAAATTGAATCGGGTGTGGATATTTTAATTGGTACCACAGGCAGGATTATTGATTATGTCAAACAAAACATATTGGATATGAGCGCTGTTGAAGTGATGATATTAGATGAAGCAGACAGAATGTTTGATCTTGGCTTTATAAATGATATTAGGTGGCTATTTAAAAAAATGCCCGCGCCTTCTATGAGACTTAATATGCTTTTTTCAGCTACATTATCTTATCGTGTGCGCGAACTAGCTTTTGAGCATATGGATAACGCTGAATATGTTGAAATTGAACCAGAAAGAAAAACAGGCCATAGAATTAAAGAAGAGCTATTTTACCCCTCCATGCAAGATAAAATTCCTCTTTTATTAACCCTTATGGAAGAAGAGTGGCCTGATAGAGCAATTGTATTTGCTAATACTAAACATCACTGTGAATCTGTATGGGGTTATTTAGATGCCGATGGACATAGAGTTGGATTGCTAACAGGTGATGTACCGCAAAAGAAACGTCTTCAAATTTTAGAGGCATTTACCCAAGGTAACTTAGATATTTTAGTTGCAACTGATGTTGCTGCAAGAGGGCTGCATATTGCAGAAGTAACACATGTATTTAATTATGATTTACCTGAAGATTGCGAAGACTATGTCCACCGCATCGGTAGAACAGGGCGCGCAGGGGCTTTTGGGCACGCAATTAGTTTTGCTTGTGAAGATTTTTCTATTAATCTTCCTGGTATTGAAGAATACATTGGGCACGCCATACCTGTTACACATTATGATCAAACTAAATTACTTACAGAAATAGCTGCACCTACAAAAAGTGCATACACTTATAAATCTAATCAAGGTGATAAGCGTAATTCACGTAAATCTTCTCAGTTTAATCGTAATAGGCGCTCGACTAAACCACAACAAACTATGACACCATGATAGAAAATTTGCCACGTGATAATGATTTATTTGCCATAATTGACCTAGGGTCAAACAGTTTCCATTTATTGATAGCTAGATTTTTGCATGGACGCTTACATCCGATACAAAGAGTGAGGCGAAAAGTTCAATTAGCAAGTGGCTTAGATACAAATAACTTATTAAATGAGCAAAGTATTAAACGTGGCTTAGAGTGTATTGCAATTTTTGCTGATCGTGTTGGACACTTTAATCCTGTTAATGTAAGAGCGGTTGCAACCGCAACTTTACGTCTTGCTCATAATCGTGAACAATTTATTTCTCGGGCTGAGCGTTTGCTTGGGCACAAAATCGAGGTCATCGATGGTGAAAAAGAAGCATCGCTTATTTATCTAGGGGCTTCACTGGCATCTCACGATCAACCTAAACGCCTTGTCATCGACATTGGTGGTGCAAGTACAGAAATTATTATTGGGGATGATTTAGATATTCGATATTTAAAAAGTCTTTCAGTTGGTTGCGTGACTTGGCAACAACAATTTTTTACTTCAAAAATAATTTCATTAAATCAGTTTGATGAAGCGACTAATAAAGCTAAGCTTATTTTTTTAAAAGAAAAGAGTGAATTGTCGCATTTGGATTGGGATGTGGCACTAAGTGCTTGCGGTACGATTCAAACACTTAATGAAATTATGATAGCCCAGCGATTAGGTTCTGAAATTACACTGGACATTTTGTACAAGCTAAAAGATCAGATTATTCAATCTACTCAACTTGGTTTAATTACTGTTAAAGGGCTGTTTTTAGACAAAGCGGTAGTGTTTACCAGTGGCCTTAGTATCTTAATTGGCTTATTTGAAGCACTTGAAATTCAAACGTTAGTCCCAACTGATGGTGCACTTAGAGAAGGGTTGCTTGCTTCATTTGAGTTTACACACCAAAATGCAATTGATGATAATGCAGCTATTAGCTATATACAAAATCGCTATCAAGTGGATGTAGAACAGGCTAATCGAGTACAAGCTCAATTAGAAAGGTTTATTCTGTCAAATTCAGCTACAATCACATTATCCACGAGAATTAAAAAAATCTTAAGATATTGTATTGCACTTCACGAAATTGGATTAGTGGTGGACTTAAAAAACACCAATCAACATGCAAGTTATTTAATTCATCATATTCCACAGTTAGGTTTAACTTCTTACGAAAAAATACTGATTTCACTGTGGCTTCAGATGCTTAATCCACAAAAAATTAAAGTGACTCAACTCGTTAAGCAATCGGTACTTGATTTGGTAGATGCAACTCTTCTTTCTATCATGATTAAATTGGCTGTGATCAGCTGCAGTCACCGAGATGATAGGTTTGTGGCGCCATTTGTTGTGAAGATTTTTAAAAAAAATAGCCACTCTAATCAAATCATAGATGCAAATAATCTAGATTCAATTGAATTAATAGAGTTGCAAATATCTAAGAGTTATCTTTTAACTCACCCATTAGTGAGCGCTTATTTGCAAGAATTGATTCATGAAATCAAATATGAAGTAAAAATTAATATCAAACTAAGTAGACTTTAAAAGTACAATTGAATTTAACTAAGAGAGTTTTTATGCCATTTAACATCCCTATTTTATTGACCTACTTCAGGATACTATTGATTCCTGTGTTTGTCGTTACGTTCTATTTGCCATTTAAATGGACAGCAACGGTTACTGCAGGTATTTTTGTAATTGCAGCGGTAACTGACTGGTTTGATGGTTACTTAGCAAGGAGATGGAATCAAAGCACTCAATTTGGAGCGTTTTTAGACCCTGTAGCAGACAAGGTGATGGTAGCTGTAGCTTTAGTGCTTTTAGCTGAACATTATCGTGTATGGTGGGTTTCCCTGCCGATTGCAACTATCATCGGCAGAGAGATAATTATTTCTTCTCTACGCGAGTGGATGGCTGAATTAGGTAAGAGGGGACTTGTAGCAGTTTCTTGGATTGGTAAATTAAAAACAACCGCTCAAATGACTGCTATTGGCTTACTTTTATGGCATCCATATAAATGGGTTGAATATGTCGGTTTTGTTTTGCTTTATGTTGCAACAGCTTTAACATTTTGGTCAATGTATCAGTATTTACAAGCGGCGAAAAAAGATTTGCTTGCTCAGCAAGAAATTGATAAGTAATTTATGTAATTGAAGGTGCCCAGTAGGAATCCCCTTGCTTTAGCGTGGGGGAGGATGTCAAAAACTAGGATCTTTATATAATTGTGGATTAAAACACTAGTTAAATATAATTTATAACTGGAAAAGTATTAAAATCGTTTGAAAAATAGCTAAATTGATACAAAAATATGCAATCGATACGCATTTTTCAATATTTATTCAAAAACTGATTGACTCATTCTCAAAATTCATTAAAATGCGCACCTGTTCAGAGACATTAACGAAACTTAAGTCACTGTGCGGGAATAGCTCAGTTGGTAGAGCGCAACCTTGCCAAGGTTGAGGTCGCGAGTTCGAGCCTCGTTTCCCGCTCCAAGCATGGTTAACATAGGCGCGTTGGCAGAGTGGCCATGCAGTGGATTGCAAATCCATGAACCTCGGTTCGACTCCGGGACGCGCCTCCAAAAAGTAGTAGCAATCACCTGCCCAGGTGGTGAAATCGGTAGACACAAGGGATTTAAAATCCCTCGCCCGAAAGGGTGTGCGGGTTCAAGTCCCGCCCTGGGCACCAATTCCTCTTTGGTGATGTTCAAAATATTCAAAATAACTTCAAAAACAAGCATTTATAATATTCCTTAAAAATTCATTTTCACTATTTTTAACCTAATTTAATATCAATTCTCGCATGAATCCCGCACGATTCCCCCACGAATCCCGCACAAAAATTATATTTTTTTTCTGCTCAAAACTTCTCAATCATATTTAATAGCTTTCTTTTCAGTACTTTAAAATCCACATGCATAGTAATAAGTAAAACGCTTATTCGCTTAAGTATTTTTTTTAAGTGGCCAATTATCCATAATGACTTTTCGACATATAGGGAACGATTCGTCTTATGCACGGATTGCAAATGTAGATAAAAATATTTTATTTATGGAAAAGGGAATTTATGGCCAGCATTAAAAAAAATGATAAAGGATATCGAGTTCAGGTTCAAGTTAAACACTTGAGAGAATCAAAGACATTTGCAACACGAAGAGAAGCTACGGAGTGGGCTTTCAAACGTGAAAATGAATTTAGGGAACAGATAGCTAATAAGGAAAGCAATAAATTTACATTAAAAGATGCGTTAAGACGGTATTCAAAAGAAATTTCACCCACCAAGCGAGGGATCCGCTGGGAGCAAATTAGACTCGCGGCATTTGAAGAACGAAATCTGCCATTAGAAAAATTTATGTGTGATGTAGATAATGATGATATAGCCCTTTACAGGGATTCGCGATTAAAAGAAGTATCTGGTGCCAGTGTACTACGCGAACTCAATCTACTTTCTTCCGTTTTTGAAATCGCTAGAATTGAGTGGCGTTGGTGTGAGAAAAATCCAGTAAAAGAGATACGCAAGCCACGTAGCCCTAAGCATCGTGAGCGAGTGTTAAGTTGGTATGAAATCAGGGCAATGCTTAAAATCTTAGGCTACAAAACAACAGGAAAAATAACTTCAAATAAACAAGCGGTTGCTATTTGCATGTTAGTCGCCCTAAGAACAGGCATGCGGGCAGGAGAATTGTGCGGATTAGAATGGTCTCATGTATTTGAGAGACATGTTCATTTGCCGTTAACAAAAAATGGTAATTCCAGAAATGTACCTTTGTCAAATAAAGCAAAAGGATTAATAGAAAGAATGCGTGGTGTAGATGATGTTTTAGTGTTTGGCATGACGTCCCAGACATTATCGTCAGCATTTAAAAAACAGAGGCAAAGAGCGGGGTTAAGTGGCTTTACTTGGCATGATACCAGACATACGGCCGCAACCATGCTAAGTAAAAAATTAAAAGTACTTGATCTGTGTAAAATGTTTGGATGGAGCGATCCTAAAATGGCGATGGTTTATTATAATCCGCATGCATCATCGCTTGCGGATTATCTCAACTAGTGCCAATTAGATTAATCTTAAATATTTGGCAATTTCAGCACCTGTGATTTTGCCATCTATTTGTTTTATTTTACCTTCTTTGATCCTACGCTGAAGAGTAGGATACGTCATTCCTAATTTTCTGCAGGCATCAGCATAATTGTAAACCGCAAAATCAGCAATTGCCATTTTTGCTCCTTGTTTAGCTGCTTCTGATAATAATCTTTCTAACTCATTTTCTTGCATTGTATAAACCATGATATTACTCCTTTAAAATCATAATAAGTTACGGTATTAAAATCTATTCATTTAGTTGCTATTCATAATTTTCAGTTGGATGATGTCTTTTACCCCACTGAATGTGGGCTGTTTTATTTTGCGATTAAAGAAATCCGCAATCACAGTGGCGAGCTCTTGTTCAAGCGCTTCTGTTATATCATCAAGATACAAGTTTCTTTCATCCATGCTCCCAAGGGTCGGTAGATCAAACGCATCATCTCTAATACAAGTGATGACTTTATAGGGATCAATCATGTCGATATGAGAAATTTGAGTTTTCTGACCACAATAAAATTTAATATCATGATCGGATTGATTAGTTTCTAGTTCTGCTAAGAACACTTCTTTTTCTTGAAAATGACGACCATTAAGGCTAAAAACTAAATCTTTAAGTTTAAATATTTCATGTAATTTCATGGGTGTACCTGTTTAAATTAAAATATAAAATCAGTGCATGCACTATTTAGTGTTGCTCTATAAAATCCATCTCTATAAGCGAATCGCGCTGTACTACATACGCGTTATGAGCTTTAGTGAGGTGTATGTTTGATTCCTTAAAGATCAATTTGGCTTGTTCTAAAGCTTTATCTAAAGCATCAATACACGTCAATGCATCAATATGTTCGCAAAATTTCAACAATCGCTCATCGAATTCTTTAATCGGATCTTCTTGATTTTGATGATCACTTACTACTTCCTCGATTATTTGAGGACTTGTTACATCTGCCTCTGTTATCGTTAATAGAGACTGAGCTGGTTTAACAGGTGTCACATCTTTTGGAGGCTGCACGTCAGCTAATTCGTCAGGCGTGTAAATACCCAAAATGGCGCCTGGTGTATAAAGCCGAGCCCAATACTTGACAGCAAGATAAGCAATTTGTTGTCTTGGATTAGTTTTCCATAGAGGTGAGTTTCTTACCCCTACTAAAGCTAAATACACAGGTTCTCCCCAGGTGATCTCATTGTCACCTTTGAGTATTGCACCAACACGACAAGCGAGGCCAACTTCACTATCAGCTTTGGTGGGATTAAATTGTTCCCAATTGCCAATATACTCATATTTGAAATGTCCCTGGATTGCCCCTGATGCCATAATGGCTGCATTAACTAATTGTGCTTCATAGCCAAGTATGCCATTGACTAGATGGGTTTTTTGCGCCACAGAGAACGGATTCATCCCCCACTGCGTGGCATGGAGTACAACCGCTAGGCAATCAGCTGGTTTTCCTTGCAGATGCCGAGGAACAGTCACTACACCTTGTGCCATAACTTCTGCAAATTTTTGGATTGCCATTAAATTCTCAGGAGAAAAAATAATGTTTGAAGTTTGTGGGGTGATATCATTAAGTTGTTGGTTTTGTATGCTTACAGTATTCATGCTATTTCTTCCTTGTTTTTAATCCATTTAGGTGCAGTTATTATTTCTGAGAATCCCCAGTCATTAGTAGTTTTACATTGATGGTAAAGCTCTAAATTTTTTCGAAACAATTTATGGCCAACTGCTGAGTAATCAGCATCTAATTCAAAGATGCGGACAGGGTACTTACCACAGTTAATGGTCTCACTGACTACGATAAATAGAAATTGAGCAGGCTCGCCAAAATGATTAAAAAATCCGTCTTTATACATTGCTTCTTGTACGTGATACCGATAATCATGAATTAATGAAGAAAATTTATCGATTTGTGCGGTTTTTTTAATATCTACGATGATAGGGTAATCTTTTAGCTGCTTATCAAAGCGAGAGCGGCATAATTCACCTGTTTCCTTATCGTTCCAATATATCGAACGTTCAGCATATCCCTCCAATTCCAAAAGCTTTTTTGCAGCTGGATGAGCGAAAACACTTTCTCTTAAAAGCATTAGTTTTTGATGCTCTTCATTGGTCATGATAGTGACACCAGATTTTTCTTGTTTTTTGAGAAAATTAGCCTCAATTTCACGACCTTCTTTGGTTCTTCGATTGACCGTTGGGGCGAAGATAAAACGCTTTGAAAACTCTTCTGGTTCAAGCAATAAACAATGCAAAGCAGAACCCATATTTAATGCATTTAATTTACTGGTATCGACAGGCGCTTTTTTATTCCATAAAAAGGTATTGGGAGAACAGGCGATAAGATCGAGTTGTGATTTGCTGACGCCTTGAGAACGTTGATATTCTTCATTCAGCATGTTGTCAAAAATTCCGATAGTCATGTTACATCCTTGTTGTAGTAATGGTTAGTAAATATTTATATTTTTGTGATTAAGACTTGTTTGGTAATCACGTTAATTATTTATTAGTGTATGAATGTCTTTACTTAAAAGTGCAAAGTCAAACATTGCCTTAAACCCTTCGCGATTATTTGGAAAAGTGTATAAAGTTCCATTCATGCGAAGGTGTAAAAAAAGTCCATCTACAAAAAACAGCATAGGTAAATTCCCTTTAGATTGATTCAATGAATACGTTTAGTCGAAAGGATCATCAATTTTGTTCCATTAGCTGTAGCTTGTTTTTTTATCTTGCGTTCTGTAAAGATAAATGATGAGATCAATATTGCTGTTTAACTCCCCAAGACAAAGAATCTTTTCATCTTTCACTAGAGTTTCATCCTGAATCTCTTTTTGAATTAGATATATATCACCGTCTATTTGTTGTTCTTCAAACGTAATTTCCTTGTTTTTGATTTCAATTTTTAATTGAGAATCCAACCATTGGTATGGAATGTTTTTTTTGACTAACGTCATTTTTATTAAATCCATTATTTTCATAGTTCTTACTCCTTTAAGAAAATTTTTTCAATTAGATAGTAGGTTTAGGTATTTACTGTTATCCGGGCAGTGACAACATAATACAACCTGAGTTGTTTATTGTAAATAACCTTTAGTTTATTTTTGTGTAAGGATTTCGAAAAATTTTAATTTGAGTTTATTAGGTATTGTTTTTTATTGATTTTTTTAAAAGAAAAAATAAAAAAAACCACTATGTTTAGTGGTTTTTATAAAAAGGAAGGGGATTTATTTATTTTTAGATGGCTAACATGACTTGAATAGCTCTGCCAATAATATGAATTTCATTGATATACACTTCTTCAACAGGGTAATTTGAATTATAACTTTTTAATATGATTTTATCTGGTGCTGTACGGTATAAAATTTTTACTCTTTTCCAGCCACTTTGCTCAATAACAAATATTTTACCATCAACAATTGATTTATCACGGGTATTTATAGTTATTGTTGAACCTTCAGGAATGTTGGGTTCTAAAGAATTATCGCCTAAAATTATACAGAATAGAGATTTTACATCAGAACATTTGTGAAACAGTGCTAATGTTGATTTGGAAAATTGTACGACTTGTTTTTCGCTCGTAGTGACATAGCCTTCTGAGTTAATATCATTTAAGTTGCTAATGAGGGGGATCGAAATTATGTTTTCATTTTCAATAAGTTCACTTTCATTGTGAGCATTAGTAACGAATTCTTGGTAATTTTCTAAATGACCAGATTTGAGCCATTCAACACTAACACCTAAGACTTTTGCAAAATCATAGATATCCCTAGGCTTTAATGTTTGCCCATCTTCAATTTTAAAAACAGAGGCTTGACTCACCCCAACTTTCTCTGCAAGTTGTTTTTGAGTTAATCCTTTGGATTCGCGTGCAAGTAAAAATCTATTCGCTAAAGTATTTTCTTTCATATTCAAATTATAATCCAAGTAATAACATTTGTTAAGCCAATAATAAATACTTTACTTTTTAGTAAAAAATAAATAAAAAAGCATTTTTTAGTGGAATTTTAAAAACCAAAGTAATATCATGTGTTTTTTTTGAAACTATAAAAAGGAGTATTTGTGAATCAAGTCATCAAAAAAGCAATTGATTTATTAGGAGGCCAGCAAAAAATGGCTGATGCTATCAGTGTATCACAATCAGCTGTTCATAAATGGTTACATAATAAAATCAAAATTTCGCCTGAAAATGTAGTTCGAATTGTTGAAGTAACACAAGGTAAAGTCCAGGGCTATGATCTTAGACCTGACTTACCATCGCTTTTTCCTAAACCCCTTAAACTAACTGAAGAGGATTTAACCACATGCAAAACGCAAACACACGCAAAACAAAATTGAATAATACGACTAATTTACTGTTAAATCGAGCTCATTCCTCAATTAGACAAAACACTCAAACCCAAGTAGCTAAAAACCTTGGGGTTGCTGATTCTACGGTACTCAGAAGAACTGAAAAGTTTAAAGAGGTTTTTGAAGTACTGGCGGCTTTAGGAATCAATAACTTTGTTTTTGAAGGGGAACGAGTGCTCGAGGAGAGTGAGTATCGAATACTTTTAACCTATGCGGTCAATTGGCTTAATCTACAAAAAGAGAGCACTGAATCTACAGCAATAGATCCAGTGCAGAAGTTGTCAGCTTTTCCAAACTAACCAAATTATTGTATCAAAAAAAGGAGGGCACTCCAATACGAAATTATTACTAATTATTACTTTAGTCGATTTTAGGAATGAATGGAGTGCATAAAAAATAAGGATATCTATGAGTACACTAATAATGAGTAAATGTTGGCCTATACAAATAGAGCCTTCACCAAAAGCAGTCTTAATATCATTGGCAGATAACGCTAATGATGAGGGGGTGTGTTGGCCATCAATAGATACTATATCAATGAGAACTTGCTTATCCGAAAGAACAGTAAAACGAGCCATAATGATTTTAGAAAAATTAGGGTTGCTAGTTACTAAAAGAAGGGATGGGCGTTCTAATGTCTACAAAATAACTCCAGATAATATACTCAAACATGTGACATTAAATACTAATAAAGGGGTGCCACCATGTCAGGGGTGTCACAGTGACACGGGTGACACAGTGGCACTTGAGGGGTGTCATGGTGACACGGGAGGGGTGACACAGTGGCATGAGGGGGGTGACACAGTGACACCTAGAACCGTAATTGAACCATCATTGAACCGTAAGGAACCGTCATTGGAGGAAATTGTCCCAAAAGTGCCCAAAGAAAAATCACCCCAAAATGCAACCTCACTCCCAAGAGATTTTAAACCAGGTGAGAAACATGTGCAGTTAGCAAATGAACTTGGTGTTAATTTAATACAAGAATTCGAGAAATTTTGTGATCATGCCAGGGCGAATGGAAAAATATACAAGGATTGGTCGGCAGCCTTGAACAATTGGATTCGAAATTCAACTAGATTTTGGATAGGGAACACACAACCCAAAAATACAAGGGTAATGACTCCTGCAACACAAGAAATTCCACCTGGTTTCTTAAATTCAAGCCCCGACTATGTGGCACCGGTTATCACTCAGGAGGATATCGATGCAATGCCTTTCTGAATTACAGCGAATTATGCCGACGCATATTAAACCTAAGTTTAGAACTGTTGAGGAGTTAATTGCGTTTCATGATGCTGAAGCCTTAAAGCAATCACATTTAATTAACGAGCGAAATCGTCAAGCCCGAATCCAACGAATTTTGGGGCGCTCTGGCATTCAAAAATTACACTCGAGGTGTGGATTTAGAAATTATCAAGCATCCACCCGAGAACAAAAAGATGCTCTTGCTAAAGCACTTGATTTTTATAAGGGATTTAATGATTCAAAAGGAGGATTTGTATTTTCTGGTAATGTTGGAACAGGGAAGAATCATTTGGCAACAGCAATAGCTAGAGGATTAATACAACAGGGTAAATCAGTTGTTATTGTCACTATTGCAGAATTAGCTATGCGGTTTAGGTCTTGCTATGAGAAAGACAGTCTAATAAAAGAATCTGAGTTGTTAGAAGACTTAGTAGGATTAGATCTTCTCATACTCGATGAAATTGGAGTACAAAAACAGGCTAATAATGATTTTGAGATTAATCTGCTGAATCAACTCATTGATCGTCGGCAATTAAATTTAAAACCTACAGGCATGTTAACCAATCTAAATTATCAGGAAATGGTGAAACTATTAGGTAATCGAATCATGGATCGTCAAACTTGCGCCGGCCTATGGGTTTCTTTTACTTGGCAATCATATCGTTCGAAGAAAAAAAGCTTGGCTGAATAATTTAAAAGTGAGGAATGGATGCAAACACTGACAAAACAACAAATAGATTTTATTGATGATATAATGGAGAGATGGGGGGCATGGGTTTACTCTGGGAGAATTGAAGTTAGGCAAATCAGCCTAATTGGCAAGCTTATTGCAAGCATTAACCCTCAAAATCCTGTGAGGTCTATGTGTGACGACGATACGGGGTTATTAATATCGCGTATTGTGAGTGATATTAAATTACGAAGTCCTGCAGAGTATGAAATTTTGATTCAATATTATGTTTATATGAATAATAAATATCAGATTTCAGTTTGGCTCTATAGCAATAGGGAAACTAATGCTAGGGGGCATTCACTAACAACATATCGTAACTTAGTAGATAAAACACTGTATAATATTAAAAAAATTATTTTTCTAAAGTACATTGAATTAAGTGAATCTACCTAAACATACTTGTAAGCGAAATATATAGATAAATGCTGTGAGGTATCTTATGAAGCTTAGAAAAATAAGAAGACAAAAAAATTGTAACAACTGTCTTGACATCTACCGTAGGAATAGTGCTAGCTTAAACGTTAAGAGTGAGTAGTTGTAAATTATATAGCTTAATCTAATAGTAAAGTTGTATAGTTACACTAATAAGTACAAAGTTTAGCTGTGCAATTATTTTAAAAAAATCAATTGCTTTATTTTGAAAATATCTTCTAATTATTTTTGTGTACTCAATGGAAATAGAGCTGCATAACGCCTACTGCGGTAGATGATAATCGAAATAATATTTGCACTTGGAACTAGGAGTAACGGCGAACCCTAGTAAGCAATCATAGTAAAATCTATAATGAAATTATTCTCGCGAGTAAGCTTATGACTTTAAATTTATTTTTTTTACGTTCATGAGGGAGTTTTTATGATTAAGGAATTACTAGATACATATATCGGGTTAGATAATGCTACCTACATTGGTGTAGGACTAGGTTTAATTAGTCTATTATGGGGAGCAAAAAAAATACTAAAAAGTGTAAGGGTAACTCAAAAAGCTAAGGTGAGCAATGGAGGGAGCATAATCCAAGTTGCTGGTAATTTTAAAGGTGAAAAAAATGGTGAATCAAAAAGCAAAAGCGAGTGAAAATTCAAGTATAACCCAAGTTTCTGGTGTTCTTATACAACAAACAGGATTAAGCTTTACGGAATGTGAAAGGTTATTTAACTTATTATGGCAAGAAAACTTCCCTAAGCTAGAAGCTAAAGCAATAGAAATTGCTAGAAATAATGTTGATATTTTATCCAGGATGGTATATGAGAAGATTATTTCAAGTATTGATGAGATTAACATTGAAAAATTAGCTCAACCAGATACTCAATATGCTTTTAATACAGCTATTCAGCATGTTGCGAGAAAAGGTAATAAAATAGATATAGAAACTTTAGCTGAATTATTGAAAGAGAGAATTAAAAAAGATAACAACGACTATCTTGAAAACTGTATTGAATCTGCAATTGAAATGATACCTAAGCTTACACATAAAATGCTAAATTCAATTGCATTAATTTACTTTGTTAATGTCGTTAAAGTAACTAATGAGCGTTTATTAGAAGTATTTTATAGAAGAATATCAGAAGTTTATTTAGAGCAACTTTCTGATATCACAATTTCAGAATTAAAGCAGATTGGAGTGATAGGAGCAGCTATTTATGGTATTAATTATAGTACTATGGATACATTTTCTCTATTGCAAGATAATAGATACTCATTCTTGAACATAGATAATGTGCAATCTAAATATCCTTATTTTTATAAAGTCATAAATTTTTTCGATGAAAAAAAATTTCATCTATTGAATCTAACGACTTCTGGGGAATTGATAGGATCTATAATTTTAGAAAAAATCACTGATTCAATGCGCTAAAATAGTATTTAAAAACCACATTGAATTAGCCATCTTTTAATTGACTCTTCGTCATTTTAATTCTGGTGTTCTATTATAGATGTGAAGCATCAAAAATCTAATTAGATAGGGATAAGTTTGAATGTAAAACTTTTTTGAAGGTTTTTTTATTATTCAATTCATTTTAAGCTTGATATGAATTAGCAAATTAGTGTATCATTTATTTATTCTTGGTGTTATTGCGGTTGTTTCATTGTTTGCAAGGTTGCACCATAACATTTATTAAGCCCCATGCTAACGCTGGGGCTTTGTCATTTATAGCGATATGAACTTTGATGGAGCTTACATGGATGAAAAAGTTCAATCATTCGAGTATCTCAAAGTCCCAGCGATTTTAATCTTTATATTTCCTAATTTATCCGCTGATATAGTTATTTCAGCACTAGCAGGCTCAACTGTATTTTTTATGACAGCAGATGAGTATTCAGGCTTACAAAAATTAATCCTAACTTTTGTATCTTTTTTTATTGGTTTAATAGCTTCAGAAGAAGCGACTCAATACATCAATATCATAGCACCCATTCAAATTAGCTATTCAGTAGGGGCATTAATCACATCGGCATTTGCCGTCAATGTGATGTTGCTGATTAGACACAAACTTAAAAGATACAAGCGTAATCAAGATCCAAAACATTTTGGAAATTCCAATGATGATGAGTGAATATCTATTTTTAACCATGGCATCAATGCTTCGGATTGTTGAAGGGTGCCATTGTTTAATTGCAAGTTATTATGCAATCAAAATTTACCAAAAAAGTGGTGTTTTAAAATTAAGTTTTTATGAAAGGCTTTTATCGTGGATGTTATTTGTAAGTTTTGCTTGTATTCCTATTGTGGTTTTTTTTGGTGTTTATGGAGAGTATGCGAGGGAAGTTTTAATCATTAATTTGATTGTTATATCACTGATTTGGTTAACTAATCGATTTCACATGCAAATTAGAAGGAGATTGAATGATAACTAAAAAGCAAGAGTTGTTTTGTCGTGAGTATATCATCAATTTTAATGCGACCCAGGCGGCAATCAGCGCGGGTTATAGTGAAAAAACGGCGACGAAAATTGGAAGTGAAAACCTGACAAAACCAGACATCCAAAATAGAATTTCCGAGCTACTTAATGAAAGAGTGGAACGCAATGAAATCAATGCTGACTATGTACTAAAACGCTGCATTGAAATCGATGAGCTAGACATTCTTGACATCATGGATGAAAATTTTAATTTTAAGCCATTAAATCAATGGACTAAAGTATGGCGGACATCTATCACGGGCATTGATATACAAGAATTATCAGGCAATGAAGATACAGTGAGTTTAATTAAAAAAATAAAATGGCCAGATAAAATCAAAAATTTAGAACTCTTAGGGCGTCATATTAACGTACAAGCTTTTAAAGAAAAGCGTGATGTAGAAATCACCGCTGAAGTCATTCCCCCTCAAATGGATTTAACGAGATTAAGTGATGAACAACTTGAACAGCTTAAGTTTATCACTGAATCAGCTATGCCCCAATCAGATAGCTAATGAGCTATCACGTCGTCATCTAATCCATTTTACCAAGCAAACCAAACCTGATTTTATAGAAGGATGGTTTAATCGAATCATCGCCAAAGAATTACAGCAGTTTTATTTAGATGTCATTAATGGTAAGCAGCCCAGATTAATGATTTTTGCACCTCCCAGATCTGGCAAATCAGAATTATTTAGTCGACGTTTTCCCGCATGGGTGTTAGGACAAAACCCAAACTTAAATATAATTGCAGCATCCTATTCAGCTGATTTAGCCAGCAGAATGAATCGGGATGTGCAGCGTATTATTGATGATCCTGCCTATAACCAAATATTCAAAGATACCGTTTTAAGCTCTGGTCGTGATGGTGTTATGCGCACTAATGAACTCTTTGAAATAAAGGGGGCAAAAGGCGCTTATAGAAGCGCTGGGGTGGGAGGTGGCATAACGGGTATGGGTGCCGATATCGGTATCATTGACGACCCCGTTAAGGATGCCAAAGAAGCCGTTTCTGAAACTACTCGTAATGCGATTTGGGAGTGGTATACCACGACTTTTTATACCAGGCTATCTCCTAATAGTGGCATTTTATTGGGGATGACACGTTGGCATGAAGACGACTTGGCTGGCAGATTACTTAAACTGATGTCCGAGGGGGATGGTGACAATTGGCGGCTTGTGAGCTTTCCAGCCATTGCAGAGGTTGATGAAGAACACAGAAAAATAGGTGAAGCGTTACATCCTGAACGTTACCCTGTAGAGAGATTAGAGAAAATTAAACGTGCGATTGGTTCGTATGCATGGAATGGTCTTTATCAACAAGCCCCTACAGCTAAAGGGGGAGCAATCATTCGAGGCGAGTGGTTTGGTCGCTATCCAAAACTGCCTATCTTAAAATGGCGAGCCGTATTTGTGGATACAGCTCAAAAAACCAAAGAACATAATGATTTTACCGTGTTTTTGCATGCAGGATTCGCTGATGATGGGCGCATTTATATAATTGATGTCATTCGTGCGCGCATGGACGCCGTTAAATTAGAAACAACCGCCAAAGATCTTTATGCCAAATGGCGAGAGCAACTAAATAAATCAAGATTAAGACACTTCGCTATCGAAGATAAAGCCAGTGGAACAGGGCTTATTCAGCAATTAAAAGCCCGTCATCGGATTCCAGTTAAAGCCATTCAGCGAAGTCAAGATAAGTACTCTAGGGTGCTTGATATACAGGGTAATATTGAATCAGGGTTTGTTATGTTGCCAGAATCAGCCCCTTGGATTGCTGATTTTATTGCGGAGTGTGAAGCCTTCACGGCTAATAATTCACATGCGCATGACGATCAGGTAGATGCTTTAGCAGACTGTGTCTCAATGATGTTAAATAAACCATTGTCAATGTTGGATATGATGTGAAAAAGGAAAAAAACACTTTTAAAATTAGTGATAGCTTAGAGAGCATGATGACGAAATTGGGCGTAAGGCAAGATGCCATTCGCTACAACCGTTCTCAGTCATTAACTTCTGATAGACAGCAGCTTTTGAGCATGTGGATGAGCTCCTGGCTGTCACGTAAAATCTGCGATAGAAAATCCAGGGATATGACAAGAAAGTGGCGTGAAGTTAAATCCAATTCTTTAAGCGCAGAAGAAATTACTGAATACGAGCGCCTAGAAAATCAATTGAATGTTAAAGAAGTTTTCAGGCAAGCTACGCAATGGGCAAGTCTCTTTGGCACAGGTGCTATATTAATCATCACGGACAAAACCAATATAAAAAGTGCTATGACGCCACTTGGTGATGATGAACGAGTTATACGCTTGATGGCAGTTGATAGACACTCGATGGCTGCGCATTCTAATCGATTGGTTAATGACGTTTTTGATCCTGATTTTGGTTCACCTGAACATTACTACATCAAATCAAATATCGTACATCGCACCCGATTGATCATTATTAAGGGGCGCGAAAAACCTCTATCTGAACCAGAACCTTTTTGGGGTATTTCTGATCTTGAAGATGTGTATGAGACTATTAAAAGGTTCGATATCATGTCTTTGAATATAGGCGAGCTGATACAAGAATCCAAATTAGATATTTTCAAAATGGACGGCTACGCCGATATGGTGGCAGCTGGGCAAGAGGATGACATCATTAAACTTCTTTCTTTTGTGCAATCCACCAAGTCTTTAACTAACTCTCTAATTTTAGATGGAACGGCAGAGTATGAACAAAAAGAGCTAGCATTTACAGGGCTTAAAGATATTTTAGTGGAGTTTCGTAATGCCGTTGCGGGCGCAGCAGATATGCCTGTAACCATTCTTTTTGGCCAATCCGCATCAGGGTTTTCTTCTGGTCGAGAGGACTTAGATTCTTATTATGACACCATCGGTAGCTTACAGGAAACGAGATTACGACCTGCTCTAGAAAAACTGGATAATTTATTATGCAAACAGATGTTTGGGGTGGTTCACGATGACTGGTGGTTCGCTTTTATGCCACTTCACCAACTAACCGAAACTGAGCGCATGCATAATCTTAACTTATTTGCCCAATCAACCTCACTGCTGATTCAAAATGGCGTGTTAAGAGAAGATCAGGCCGCTGAAGAGCTTAAGCAGTCTGTGATGTTTGATAAAATAAGTGATGAGGATATTGAGTTTTTAAAAGGACTAGCAAGTGACCCAACTGACTTTAAGCCAATTACTGCGATACAAGGGCAACAAGAAGTTTATAAAAAGACAATTGAAGCCAACAACACCGAGTAAAAGAGCCGAAGTGTGGTATCGATTTCAATTAAATACCTATATAGACAGACTGAATGACGAAATTATCAAGACGCTACAAGGCGTCTTTTTGCGTTTTGGGGACAGCAAATTTGTAGATACTAATCCTGTGATGAAACTGGCCATGTTACAAGCACTTGATAAGCTCGCTGATTCACTCAGTAGCCAAAAAGCGAGGCTTATGGCGAATCAATTGGCAAGCGAATTTGCGAAACGAGTTAATCAGCAAAATCATGCTCAAACAGTCGCTTCGATTAAAAGTGTACTTGGAGTGGATGTCAGTGATTTTATCATGAGTAATCAATTCATCACCGCTGAAATTGAGATAGCTATGCTTGAGAATATTAATTTAATAGTCAGTGTTGCTGAAGAACACCTCTTAAAAGTCAGACAAGTGATTCATCATAATATTCTCGATGGGCAAAGGCATTCTTCAGTCATTAATGCAGTAAGCCGTGCTGGGCAAGTCTCAAAATCGAGAGCTAAGGTCATTGCACGAGATCAAACGAATAAATTCAACGGCGCTTTGACGCGAGTCAGACAGCAATCATTAGGAATTGAACAATATATCTGGTCAACGTCTGGTGATGAACGGGTTCGGCAGGAACATCGTGAGAATAATGGAAAATTGTTCAGATGGGATAGTCCGCCTATTACTGGTCATCCTGGTCAGGATATTCAATGTCGTTGTGTGGCCATCCCCTATTTTGAGAGTGATTAGATGCATAAACGTAGACAACTTATTGATTATGAACAATCGACTCGTTATAGAACGCCACAGGGTTATCTGGTTTATCCAAAATCCGTGTTGGCTAGAACGGGCATACAAGAATATGACGGAGCAGAAATCGGGGAGACGCCAGGTGAAGTATATGCTGTTGAACGACCCGAAAGCGAGGTGTTTGCCCCAGAATCCATTGCTTCTTTTGAAGGCATGCCTGTTACATTTGATCATCCAAAACAATTAGAAGTCACCGCTGAGACTTGGCAAGATTTATCCAAGGGATTTGTAAAAAACGTGCAAAGACACGGGGATTATCTAATTGGGGATGTATGGCTTCAGGATTTGGCAACTATTGAGATTGTTGAGCAAGAGGGCATTGAAGAATTGTCACTTGGCTATTCTTCAGCGGTTGTTAAAAAAGAGGGTAAATTTATACAAACCAATATCAAAGGAAATCATATCGCCATTGTTCCGCTTGGGCGATGTGGGGGTGAATGTAGACTAGCGGATCATATACAAGGAGAACGTGTGACTAAACGGAAGACAATTATCGATGCGATGGCAAACGCATTGGGGTTAAGCAAAGCAACTGCCGAGCAAAGAAAAAAACTGGCCGATACCGCAGAAGAGCTTGGGGTGGATTCTGAGCAAGAAGTGAATGATGAGGAGCTCAATGATACCGCACCCGCTGGAAGTGAACCGCATGAACCTGAGGGCTTAGAGAATATCGAACCGTTAACTGCAGACAGTGATGAGATCAACGATGTTGAGACGCTTAGACAAGAAAATGCGGCATTAAGAGCCAAAATCGATGAAATGACTCAAGCGCAGGCGGATTCTGCTGAGACGCAGCAGGTGGCCAACGATGCGCGCTCAGTCTTTGCTACATTAAAAATTGCGGACAGTGATAATGCAAGATCAATCAGAAGAAAAGCGATTGTATCGGCTGGTCTTTATACTGACAGTCAGGTGATTAAATTATCCGATTGTGATTTAAAAGCTGCCTATCAGCAAGCCAGGGCAACTGTCATACAAGATATGCACAATGCTTTTGGACGTGGTTTGATAACAGATTCACCGAACCCACAACAAAAGATTAATTACAATAAAAATAGGAGTAAGTAATGGGATTGTATCGACAAGATAAAACTAAGGCATTTGCAGGACAAATTGCCAGAGTAGGCGAATCACTTGCTCGTGCTACGGGTGAACCGAATGAAGGGAACGTTGAAGTCAGAGCTGGCCATTTTGTGGCAATAGGGGCTGAATATGGTTGTAAAGCAATCTCTTCAAAAGAAGATATCGTGCTTGGGGTGGTTGTTCGCGATTTACTTCAAGGCATCTATCGAAAAGATGAAACCCCTTCTGTAGGTAGAATTGGCCATGGTGATGCCCTTTGGGTTGTGGCACATGGGGAATTTATGCGTGGTGATTCAGTCTATATTTTAACTAAGGATGGTAATGCAAATAGCGGTATTTTTTCAGGTAGTGCTGTCAATGAAGCGGTTGAAGATAATACCATAGCAACAGGCTATATAGTAGAACAAGTAGGCAGTGGCCTTGTTATGATTTCGCGCAAGGAGGCGTAATGGCAACCCCAATGAATTTAAATCAGGGACTCAACATTTTAATCCCTGCATTATCCATTTTTCGTGAAAAAATGGTTGAAACGTTATATCCAGAAATCATTTTTCCTGAGTTTGTGACGGTAGATAATGAGGGCGGCGCAGGGTTGGTTAGTAAAATCCATTTTGAAAGTGATGTGACGGGCGATTTAGATACGGGGCTAATTGGTACAAACACCACTTCGATTGATACTGTGGATGTGGGTTTTACCCCAAGAGAAGCGCCCATTGTGTCTTGGGCTAAGGGTGTCACTTATACCCTTAGAGAATTAGAAATTTGTGCCCGAATGGGCATTGCCGTTGATACTAGAAAATTAACCGCGCTTCGCCTTGAAGCAGATCAAACGCTTCAAAAAGTGGCTTTTATTGGCCATGGCAATGATAAACGAATCACAGGGTTATTAAATAATCCAACTATTCAAGTGACTAATGACGCTAAGTTATCGGCGACATTAGCGAATGCAACAGAAGGGCGCGCACTTGCAGCTCCTTTTATTGAGATGTTTAAACGAGTATTGGAACAAACTTCACTTATTGAGGCGCCTGATACCATCGCGATGCCTGCGCTAGATAGGCTGGTGTTAGCAACTACAGAGTTTTCAGTGTCATCCACCCGAACAGTACTAGAATTTATTGAAGAAACGCTTACTGCTGCGGCTGGCAAAACTGTGACTATTAAAGGCGTTCCACTTAACTACGCGAATACCGCGGGCGGCACTGAAAAATCACCTAAAAAACGCATCATTACCTATATTAATAGCGCTGATCATGTTCTGTTTGATATTCCATTAGTGCCCGACATTATCGATCCACAGCCTAAAGGCTTACTCGCCTGGCAGTCGGGTATGAGGATGGATTTTGGTCGTGTTAATTTTCTAAGACCTGAGTCAGCAACGTACATTGATTATTAAGAGCACAAGATGATAACACCAGAACACTTTATGCTTAGATTTCCAGAGTTTAAATCAACCGACTTGCCAACCGTCGGTTTTTTTATGGAAGAAGCTAAAGTACAAATTTCCGAAAAAGCTTGGGGGAAGTTATATGTGCATGGCGTCTTGTATTTAACCGCGCACCTGCTTTTTCTTTCTTTGCAAAAAGGGGGAATCACTGGTCAGGTGTTATCTAAAAAAGCGGGCGAGTTGCAAGTCAATTATGCACAACTCACAAGTGCAGATAACCCATTTGCTCAGTCAAGTTATGGACTCGAATACCAAAGGTTAAAACGATTAATTGCAAAACCAATAGGATTAACTAGATGAGAGAAACCGAAATCATTAATAATTTTGATCATCAAAGGTTAGGCAAATTGTATGAATCTTTGATGAAACTTGGCAATAAATCTGTTTCAGTTGGAATAACAGCCAGTGCAAATCAATCGATTGAAGAGGGTGAGTTAAATTTAGCTGGCCTGCTCGCCATTCATGAATTTGGCACCCTTAATGGCAATATTCCTGAACGTGCTGCTTTAAGAACTTCGGTGATTAAAAATGTTGACGCTTACATTGATTTTAATAAAGTAAATTTTAAACGTGTATTGAGAGAACAAATTAGTGTTGATGATGCGCTCAATTTACTAGGCATCAAAGCCGCATCCGATGTTCAAAACGGCATTGGCAATAGAACACTGGAATTAACGCCAAATAAGCCCTCAACAATTAAAAGTAAAGGTTCAGATACACCGTTAATTGATACGGGTCAATTAAGGCAATCAATCACTCATGAAATCAGAGAGGCCTGATGTTTGACTTTAGAGAGATTTTTACCGATCAACACTTCATGGTATCCATTGAGTATATCAAGTGTAAAGGCAAACGCTTAGACGATGGTGAGTGGCTTGAAGTGCATGCTGATCCTCATACGATCCAAGCAGTTGTATTACCGCTCTCATCAGAAGAATTGTTGATTTTACCTGAAGGGGAGAGGTATCTCCCGAGTCTTAAATTATTAACGGATTTTGAGATGGTCATAGGCGATTTTGTGGTTTATCTCAACCAGACATATCGAATCATTAGTACACCTGAATGGTCAAATTATGGATATCACACCGCAATCGCAATTAGACATGCATGCATTGAGAAACCTGATACGGGAGGTTTTGTCGTTACCTAATGGAACAGTTCGCCCTTCAAGAGATAACGGAGCATTTACCCCTGGCATTGTGATTGTCAATGATGTCTCAAGTGAATCTTTAGGCATGAGAAGCGATTTTGTTAATGGGCAGGAGGTTATCTCTGAGTCTATAGTAACGCTGATCAGCATTCATGTTTTTGGTAAAAACGCCAATACCCTATTAAATAAATTTAGATTAGCGCTTCGTACTAGCCATTTTTTGTCAGGAATAAAACAAATGCATGCTTGTGTTTATCGGTATTCTGATGTGAGAGATTTAACCACAGGCATTGGGGCTACGAAGGAAGAGCGCTCTCAGATTGATGTGTATTTGATGCACAATTTTTCGATTCAAACTGATTTACCAGCCATAGAGTTAACCTCCATTCACGCGCAAGCACAAACATCTAAAAACAACATAATTACTATTAATAACGAGGTCAATCAAGGATGACAATCTCATCTCTTCCGTTATCGCAAATTGTGAATGTACAACTGAATATTCAACCTGTCTCGAGTCCCCGTAGGGATTTTAGTCAGTTGGTATTATTCACTAATGAGATAACGCCATTTAAGGAGAATAAACTTCTCTATTTAGCCAATCAGCAGCAAGTAGAGGCAACCTTTGGTACCCATTCTGAAACGGCAAAAGCAACACTGCCATTTTTTGCTCAAAGCCCAAGACCCACACATTTGATGGTGGCACCTTGGAATAAAGAGACTGAATCGCCCAAGGAGTCATTATCCAAATTAACTGAATATGCGCCGCATTGGTATGCAGCGGTTTTTTTAGGGGTATTAACGGATAAAGAAATTTTAGAGGCTTCAGAGTGGGTGTTAGCCGCAGATAAAAAAATCTTTGGGATCACCACCGCTAATCCTGATCATATTGAAATGGACGCTAAAAAAAGTCCTTTTAAAGCACTAAAAGATAAACAAAATTATCGGGTTGTCGCCCTTTATGACAAAAGTGAGCCTTATGCCATCATGTCATTTTTAGCAAGGGGCTTGAGTGTCAACTTTGCCGCGAATAATTCCACCATTACCATGAAATTTAAGCAGCTTCCTGGTATTTCAGTGGAATCGATGACACTGACTGAGGCGAATAAATGTAAGGCATTGGGGGTGAACTATTACACCTATTTTGATGAATCGGCGATGGTAGCAGAAGGAACTGTTGTTGGCGGCAGATTTTTTGACGAAGTACACATATTAGATTGGTTCGTTGATGCTGTACAAAAAGAAGTCTTTGCTACTCTTTATCATTCAGCAACTAAAATTCCTCTGACCGATAGAGGTACCGCCATCTTGATTGCTGCTGTTAATCGTGTCTGTAAAGAGGGCATCAATAATGGTGCTTTTACAACGGGGATTTGGCATGGGGATGCCTTCGGTAATTTAAATACGGGGGATAGATTAGATGAAGGGTTTTATGTCTACTGTGACTCAGTGGATAATTTATCCCTATCAGACAGAGAGCAGAGAAAATCCCCGCCAATACAGGTTGCAGTAAAACTCTCAGGTGCAATCCACTCTGTCGATATCATGATTAATTTTGATAGGTAAATGTCTTAATACAGATAATTAATGAAGGTAGTTGCCTGTGCATAGCAAGCAATTTATGAGGTAAAAATGAAATTCGATCCAAGTCAACACGTAGTGTTAATTAACGGCAGAGAGATAAAAGATTGGACTAAAGATGCTGATGCCATCAGTCTCGTTTTTAATGCTGCCGCGGGTGAAAATGTCATGGGCGTTTCTGGTAAGGGTGTGTTTATTAGCGATCCTGACAGATCAGCAACATTAACAATCAAAATGCTACAGCATAGCCCCGACAACAAATTTCTCAATGATCTACAAAACATTCAACGTAATGATATGAAAAACTTTAAGGCAATGAGCTTAGAAATCCGAGATTTAATCAATCAAGATGTGGCCAGTGCTGCTAATGGCTATTTCACAGACATTCCTGGTTTTGTAAGAGGCGTCGGTCACAATACAACGCAGTGGGTTATGGTCTTTCAACAGGCGAATATCAAATTAGAAGGAGGCGTTTAATGGAATCGACATTTGAAAAAGAGATTGATGAAGTTAGATATATTATGAGACCTGCTAATGCGTTAGCCAGTTGGAGCGCACTTAAAAGTGCAATGGGGATATTTAAAAATATATCAGGCTCTGAAGATAAAATTGAAATTGGCACTATATTGCAGAACTTAGGCTCTAAAGAGGTAGAACTTATCGAAAAACTGGTTTTTGAACACACTAGCGTTGTTATCAACGCTGAGAAACCTTTTAAGCTCTCATCACAATTAGATGCCCATTTTAACCAGCATCGAGCCCATATCATTCAAGTTTTATTTTCAGGGGTAGTCTATCAATTTTCAGATTTTTTTCCAAAAGAGCTGATTTCAAAAGTCACAGATATCGGAAGTCAGCTGATAACCAGGTAGCAACAACCACAGATTGGTTTATTTATACCCCCATTTTAAGAAATCTCTGCACTCTACATGAATTAAGGACAATCTACACGCTATCTGATTTGTGTGATTTTCACCACGCGCTGTCAGAATGGGACAGTGTAACGCAAAGTACAGGAGTCAATGATGATTTTAGATGAATTTTTAATTAAATTAGGGGTAGTGAGTGACACTAACAAATTACACGACTTTAAATCAGGGCTGACTGCGATTACAAAAACCGCTACCGCATTAGTTGCAACCGTAGGTGGTTTGACCGCTGGGGTAACCACCTTTTTTGGCAGTGCGTTATCTGGGCTCGATGATTTAAATAAAATAGCACAAAGTACCGACACACGCCTTACTTACATCCAAAAGCTTGGGTACGCAGCATCAGTCAGCGGTTCAAGTATTGATGCAGCGAACAGTTCTATTCAAGTGCTGGCAAAGACCATTGGTGATGCGGCTTCTGGTATTGGACGTGGCGAGCGTGCTTTTAAGCAATTTGGCCTCAGTGCCAGAAATGCTGATGGGAGTGTCCGCTCTGTGGAAGCGCTCTTATCAGATGTTAATCATCTCATGCAGCGAATGAGTAAAAGTGAGCAACTTAGCTTATTAAATAGCTTAGGCATAGATCAGTCGATGATTTCGCTTTTAGGCAGTACTCAACTAGAAATCGGTGCGCTATTTGAAGAGGCGGAGGCATTAGGACTCATTACAGCTCAAGGTGCTGATGCCGCTGTTCAATATAACGATGCCATGACACAAATGGGCGCTGTGATGAATGCGGTAAGAACCCATATCGCAATAGGGCTAGCCCCACAATTGATTAAATTGATGACGGCCATGAAAGGATGGTTAGTTAGCAATAAAGAACTCATTCAAAAAGGCATTAGCCAACTCGTCTACTGGTTATTATCTTTAGGTAAAGCCATTTTAAATTTTATCAGTGCTATCAATCATATCGTGGTATCGACGTTAGGGTGGAAAAGCACGTTATTAGGCCTAATTGCTGTATTGGCTTATGTTAAACGAGCCACGTTAGTAGCTTTTTCCGTCAATCCAATAGTTTGGATTATGGCGGCGATTGCGGGACTGATTTTACTGATTGATGATTTATTCATTTTTGTTAAAGGTGGGCAATCAGTTTTTGATTGGAGTTGGGCGCTTCCTATCCTTGAAAAATTCACACCCTTACTTGAAAAATTAGGATATGCGTTTAGAAAGCTCTTTGATGTCATCGGTACCCTTGGTGCCAAAGTCTTCGCAGATCTTCAAATGTGGTGGTCATACTATGGAGATATTGTTTTTGCAGGACTCATGCATCTTATCGATGCGTTTAGTTACTTTGTCTCTTTTATCTCTAATATCATCAGTGCTTTAATCGCTTTACTCTCAGGCAATTGGCAAGATTTTTTCTTTTATCTAAATGAATCCATTAAAGATATCAATAAATTGTTTGAGTCTGTTTTTAAAGCCATTTTAGAAAACATCATCGCTTTTTTAGGATTATTAGGCATTGATATCGAGGGGATTATCAATCAATTTAAAGATGCAGGTACAGCGATTAAAGATGCCTGGCTTGGGGTGATGGATAGTTTAACAGGCGCTTGGAAGTCAGCGTTTAGCACCATCATGTCTGGCGTTGATAAAGTAAAAGGCGCATTAAATTGGGTTGGTAATAAGCTTGGTATTGTGCAAACAGAAGAATTAACTGCCGCCATAAACGCAATAGAACATACTGCGACAATGCCTGCAAATAGTACTATTGCTCGTTCGATTGCTGCCGCTGCAAATACTAAAAATGAGTATAACAACAATGCGCAAATAGATACCACCATTCATATTACTGGGAATGATCCCCTTAGGATTGGCAAGGAAGTAGAAGCCATTTTAAATAGGCAACATCAAATCGCCTCATATAATCACTTGAGTCCATTAAAATTATGAGTTTATCGCCAACAACATTACCAAGAGCGCAAGTAGTGGCATCATCAAGGCGTGTCGGTGATTTTTTCTTTGATGCGATTGTAAGTGAATCGCACGCATCAAAGTTATTAGTGACTGAAAACCCTATTGAATCTGGCGCGCTGGTTGCTGATCATGCCGTGCTAGAACCCAAAGAGTTAACAATTCGGGGGATTATTGTTGAGCATACGTCCCCTGAGTTATCTAATTTATATTTTGTCCCAGGGGTGCGTGATTCACTGGATTATTTGGATAACATCATTTATAGCTCATCCTTGGCAACGAAAAGTCGAGAAGCCTTAGCGAAAATAAATCAAACCATAGAAACATTTCAGCCGATTGTCCAAACAGCCAGAGCCTTAGCACCTTGGCTGACAGGCGGTCAAGCGCAATTATTGTCTTCAAATGCACTATCTAATGAACGCATCAGTGAATTACATGTGCGCTTATTAGATATACAAAAATCGGGTGAGTTTTTACAAGTTCAGACGGGCACCCATTTTTATGAAAATATGCTGATAACAGAGGTAAGCGTCTTTCAAGACAAGGATGCGTCGGCCACAGTGATGTTAACACTAAAAGAAGTGATAGTTGTTGAAACAAGACAAATCACGGGTGTCACCGCGGGTAATGATGGTACCGAGTCCAGGCAAGTTTCTGGCCGTGCGAGTTCGCAATCAGCCCCCTTAGCCGATAAAGGAAGAACTCAGCCTGTTGAAGAAGATAATCAAAGTCTACTAAACAAAATTAAAAAGGCCTTTTAATGCTAAAAATTCCACTAGACCGTGATGCCTATTTTCAACAAAGCTTTGAGTTAAGTCCAGATTACCGTATACAAATCACCTTTAGGTTTAATTCGATTGCCACAGATTGGATGATTGATGTGTTTGACTATCATTTACAACGATATGTGGCACAAGGGGTGGCACTTGTGGTTGGTGTTCCTTTACTCTGGCGACATCCGATTGATTACTTTTTTTTACTCAACGATCTAAGTGGATTAGATATCGACCCTTTTAGTGTCAATGATTTGGCCAATCGATTTGAGTTCTATGTATTAATGAAAAATGAGTTAAAAGCATGAGACAATTTGGTAGGAATTATCGACTGGAGTTAATCGCTCAACAAGATGTCATTCATATCGAGGGGTTAAGGATCTCTTTTGAGATAACAAAATCAATAGACTCAAAACCAAATCCTGCGCGCATCTCACTATGGAATCTGAATCGAAACACAATCAATAGGCTACTTGCTGGCGAGTTTAAACTCATTAAATTATACGTTGGCTATAGTAGCCTTCGGATAATTTATATGGGAGATTTAATTCGAGCCAAGGTGATGAGAGATGGGGTGGATTTTATTATTGAATTTGAGTGTGGCGATGGATTTAACGATCACCAATCAGCGATATTTAGTAAAACAATTCGGGCGGGTGCCACGATAAGAGATACCTTTTTAAACGCGGCTTCTACCTTTGAATCTCCATTAGGTAGCCATATGTTACCGTCGAATAAACAACTCCCAAGGGCGCAAGTCTTTAATGCGCCAACCAGAAAAGTGTTAAATGATTTGGCCAATGACCAAAATGCTAACTGGTTTATTGAAGATGGGGAATTGAATTTTCTGCCCTACGACCAGGTAATGAATAAAAGCATTCCACTACTTTCCGAACAAACGGGTCTGATTGGTTCTCCTGAACAAACAGATCAAGGGCTCGAGATTGATTGCTTATTAAATCCAGATTTATCGATAGGCTCACTCATTTTATTAGAATCCATCATCGAATATTTCAATGGCGAGTACAAGGTGGTTCATTTAAGCCATAAGGGTGATATTTTAGGCGATGACTGGCTCACACACTTAATTGTGATGGGTGGAAAATTTAAAAGGATATCGAAAAATGAGTAAACACAATTTCAATTGGGAAAATCCTTCATTAGAGCAGGCGCAAAAAAGCGCATTAGAAAATGAACTTAAAAGTTTAAGAACAGCATTTCCAGCCAGAGTCATAGATTTTGATGCGACAACCCAATCCGCGGTCATTGAATGCCTAATCCACACTGTGCTCAGTGATAATGAAGGCGGTTTACCGTTGCCGCCGCTTGAGAATGTGCCTGTGATATTTCCAAGAACAACTCGTTTTGCCATTACTTTTCCAATCCATAAAGGGGATGAGGGTATTGCCATTATCGCTGATAGGTGTATCGATGCATGGTGGGTGACAGGTAAAGCAAGCAAACCCCTAGTCTATCGTATGCATGACTTATCCGATGCCATTTTTATACCTGGCATTAATTCATTACCAACAGCCACTCAAAATTTCGATGCTGATGCTTTGGCCATTCGCTCAGCTGAAAATAATCAATACATCAAACTATTTCAATCAGGTGAGATTGAAATAGATGCCACAAAGCTCACCATTAAGTGTCCTACCATTTTTGAGAACTTGTTAACTTATCAAAATGGGATTGCAGGGAGTGCTGGCAACAACAGTAATGCGTTAAGTGGTGATTTTACTATCACTGAGGGGGATTTGATGGTTGAAGGGATTTCATTAAAACGACATATCCATATTGACAGTGAAGGTGGTAACACCAGTGAGGCGAAATAATGCGAGTAAGACGTATATCAAAAGACAGTGATTGGACATTTGGCGCAGGAAGGGCAAATTATGCAAGAAGTTCTGAATCGGTCGGACAAAGAGTCAAAACACGCCTACATTCGCTTGTAACAGACTGGTTTTTGAATTTAGAGCACGGATTACCCTGGTTTAGTCGCATGGAAAGACCACTTAATTTGGATGCCATAGAAAGAACAGTACGTAAGCAAGTTTTGATGACCCCAGGGGTGGGGGAAATCATTGAGTATGAACACGTGTTTGACAATCAAACAAGGCGATTAGAAATACATCTTACAATCAAAGATATTTACGCAGAAACGCAAACTCTTAAGGTTGGGCTATCTTCAAACGCAGAAGATTAAAATTAAAAGGTATGACATGGGACAGCTTACAGACAAAGGATTTGTCATTGAACGATTAGATAATATCATTACGCAATTAGAAGATGGATTTAGAGATATCTATGGAGCAGATATTAATATCGATCCCGATACGCCTGATGGGCAAGTCATAGGCATAATGGCGCAGGTTAAAGTCGACATAGAAGAGCTAGCTGATTCAATTTATAAAGCGCTTGATCCTGATTTAGCTTCAGGCGTTTGGTTAGAGCAAAGAGTTGCATACGCAGGTTTAATAAGACGCCAATCTAGCTATTCGTATCTTAAAGTTAAATGTACTGGCCAAATAGGTACTGTTATTCCTATTAATTCAATGGTTGAGGATGAGAAACGCCAACGTTGGTTAACAACCGAATCAATTGTTATAAACAATACCGGTGAAGCATACACCACATTAAGAAGCGATTTGAAAGGCAGTTTTTCACTAGATAATGATCGCCCTTTAGAAATGATGACCAGAATCATTGGATGGGAGACAGTCAAAGCTGTATCAAATGCGGTTGTTGGCAATGATGAAGAGAGTGATTTTCAGTTGCGCCAGCGGTTTTTTAAAAGTCGCGCCATGGCTGCTAAAAATTCCAGTGATGGGATCATTGCTAGCATTTTTCAGTTAGATAACGTGTTAGATGTTGAATGCTTAGAAAACTATACGAGTATGACGGATAAAAATGGTGTTCTCCCCCATAGTATTAATGTGATTGTTGAAGGGGGTAATGAAAAGTCCATAGCACAAATTATTCGGGATAAAAAAACTGCGGGCACAGGTATGCTAGGAGCAATTGACGTATTTCTTCCTAATGCCAAAGGCAGGATGATCCCTTACAGTTTTGACCGTCCCCAATCAGTTTTTATCCAAATATACCTTGAGATAAGACGACAAGAAAATTACTCCCTTATTGATATCGAAGCAATCATCGACTCACTATCAACCGTCAGATTTAATATCGGTGAAACAATCTTTTATTCTCGATTGTTCACACCAATTAATCAGACGAAAGGATTTTGGGTTGAAAAAATGTTGATAGGTAAAAAAGGTGAGGTGCTTAGTGAATCAAATATTGAGATATCCCCTAGACAACTTGCCCGAATAGCGCCAGAGAACATTGAAATTATTACCCTATGACAAAAAAATATCACAAAAAAGCGATGACGAAGAATTATGGCTTATGAAAATTTACTGATATGGCAGTATAAAACCAAACCAAAAGCCCTGGGTACCATTAAGCTACTAACTAAAATTTTTGAATCGTCTTGGCATGGAATACAAACTTTACCCAAAGCGTTAGATATAGAAACAGCCACAGGTAAAAATTTAGATTTAATCGGTAAGCATGTAGGGCAAAACAGAATCCTAACCGATTTTAATGCAAGGCCGCTATTTGGTTTTTATGGCGCAGAAAACGGACTAGGCTTTAGGCGTAATCGTGTCAGTGCTGGTGGGGTGTTTTACAGATATAAAGATTCTCTCAAACAAAGTATTAGGCTCAATGATACGGATTATCGTTTTTTGATTAAATGTCGTATCGCCAAAAACTACCAAACCGCAACGATAGGTGATGTGAGTCGCATGCTTGCTTTCATCTTTTCCAATAATTCAATCGCCTACGATAATTTTGATATGACGCTTTCAGTATTTATTGAGGATCAATCACTATCAACTTTTAAACGTTACGTTATCAAGAATCTAGATATCTTACCGCGCCCTGTAGGCGTTGGAATCAAATACTATTTAGCAGTACCAGATAAACCATTTGGTTTTAAAGGAGCACCAGACGCTGGTGGATTTAACGAAGGGATTTTTATGAGGTTTATATGACAATTTTTGAAAGACCAGATGAACAAGTTTTTGCATCAAATGCCAGACCAGGTGAAGTTGAAACATTCCCGAATATAGAACGCGGATGGGGCGTTGTATTTGAACAAACTGAAGGCAAACCACCGATGGAATGGTTTAATGCCATATTCAAAAGACAAGATGAAGCGATTAGATATTTAATGCAAAGGGGACTACCTGAGTGGTCTGCGACTGAAGAGTATCCCAAAGGTGCTTTCGTACAGTTTAAACACCTTGTCTATAAAGCCATTATAGATAATACGAATAAGGAGCCTATCCAAAATAAAGATATCTGGTCAGAATGGGGATTAGAGCCAAATGAAGTACTGCTAACTAAAAACAATCTTAAAGAAATACAAGAATCAGGTGAAGAAGCACAAAAAGAGGCGAGAGCAAACATCGGGGCTATCTCCAAAGAAGAAATCCCTAAAGTCGATATCACAGGCTTTGTGCCAATTACCAGAAAAATAAATGGCTTAGCACTAGATGAAGATATCGGCCTAACCCCTCAGATTATCGCAGCTGCCCCAGCTGCACATACCCATCACATGCGAGACATAGATGGGCTTACCAAACAACTTGAAGGCATAGAGAACTTACTAAAATATGAAGCATTACTAGAGCCAGAAGGGTACATTACTTTTCCAAATGGCTTTACACTTCAGTGGGGAATAAATTACGATCAACCTAATGTTAATGAAGTAACGTTCCATAAACCTTTTAATAGAGAATGCTTTGTTGTAATGCTAACTATTGCCTCACCACAAAGTAGTAAAAGTGATGCAAATATAAGAGCTTACAATTATACAGTAGGAAAATTTAATATATTCTCAGCTGCTAATGAAAAACCAGTTAGTTGGTTAGCTGTAGGATTTTAGGGCAAACCAACCTACTTGAATTAATGTATAGTTTTAGATAATAAAATTAAATTTACTTTTTAATTTATTAAATAAGTAACATATTACTTGCTAGAATGAAAAATTGGGGATAATTTCTTTTCAAGATCCTCAATTAATTCTTTAATCATTATTTCTGTAACTGATTTATCTATTCTGTGTTTAAATACCCAGTTAATAAACTCAGGACTTGTATCTTTTTCAAATCTTATTTCATCACCAATTAGTGAAAATTTATAAGGTAATATTAGTTGAGTTTCCCACATTTTAGAATGAACCAAAGCATCAAAATACATAGTTGGTGGAAGTGCAATGGCAAGTTTTTCGAAAATACCTGTTGCAGGAAATAGTTTCCTCTTACCGTAATAGTTATTTTTATTTTTTAGTTTAAACGAATCTGCTATGAATTTTTCAGTAAATGGAAATTCAGATTTTTTATCAATAAATTGCAAAGTATGAATATCAAAATTTGATGATTTGTCGAAGATACTATTTTCCAGAAAATATACTTTTTCATCTAAATTTTTATTCCTGATGCACTCTATTAGAATTTTACTACAGAAGATGGAATGAACAGCTAAACAAAAATTTTGTTTTTCTTTGATATAATCGTTTATTTTATTAAATTCGTCAGTTATATCATCATTCGAGACTCTATATGGATTTAGCTGCCATGCATTATTGATAACTGATTTTATTTTTCCTTTATTTATATCGCTAATTATATCCCCTAATTTTTTTTCCTTGGTGATAGAATAATTCATAAGGATTTGTTTTATTTCTTGTGGGATAGAACTGTTTTTTTGAAGATTTTTATTATCTGATAGTAAAAAATAGAATGCTGCAGCGATCTTTTTTTCAGAATTATTTACTATTCTTTCATCAGTAGGTTGTGCTGGTTCATCATCAGAGAAATTGTCAAACTTACACTCTATATATTCAACAAGCGTTTTATGAATTCTATTCATTACTTTAGATTCTGTTTTCTTGAGTATTTTTTCTCTATTAAAACACAAGAAATCACCTGCTTGACCAGTTAGGATATTAGCTTCTAACTCAGTACAATTCAGTCCAAAAAAAGGAGAATTATTTGTTATAAATTGCCCTTTAAAAAAAATAGCAAAATCAGATGAATTTAGCTCTATTTCATATGGGGATTTAATTCTGAATTTTAATAGTGACACACCATTTTTAGGGGAATAAAAAATATTAGGATTACTATAATTTTCAGTTATTGTTTGTGTGTATGTTTTACATTTAATGGTAATATTAAATAAAGTTTGTTCTATTACCTGTCCTAATGAGTGTAAAATAAAAAATTCAGTATTCGAAAAAGTATCTGTATTAGCTTCAATAGGGTCAAAATTGAGCCGGCTATTAACTCTACGTTTTTTTAATTCAAGATTTTTAGATTTCTTTAATAACCTCATTAGATGAAAATCATTATGGTTATCATCTTTTTTGATTTGAAGTGTTACTTTGGTACCATAAAACTGAATGTCAGTTCGTTCAAGTACACTATTACCTTTGTTGTTTATACACAGAAAAGTCTCAAATTGTTCATTTGTTAATGCGCATTTACTAGTAAGCTTAATTGTATCACTCAACATAAAATAACTTCTAAGCCCTATCCCGAAATAACCTGATGGTCTAAAAGCACCATCGATACTATTTATAAATTGCATTTTTTCTTTTTTGCATTCAATATTCCCTGGGTCAAAAATGCTTTTTAAATCATTAAGAGTTAATCCAATACCTGAATCTTGGATAATTAATTCTATATAATCTGGGTGCTCTATAAGATTTATCATTATTGGATATTGATGTGAATATTTATTCAATAAAGAAGAAGGATCCGTCTCATCATATTCCACCTTATGCTCATGCCATATTCGCTTGATTGTTGCATCGAATGCATTTTGCATTAATTCACGTATAGCTGAGTCATATTTATCCCTATAAAAACCTTCACTAGTTAAAAGTTCATTCATTCTTTTACTGTCTAATTTAAATCTGTTCGCACTATATCTATTAAGTAGCAAATTAGGTTTAATAATATTTATGACTGTTTTAGCTAAAATAGGTAAGCTACCATGTTTTTCATTAGGCACTATATCATTCCAGTTTCTAGATTGATTTAAATGTTCTTCTTCTAACCAATCAAACCAGTCTCTAGTAATTTCAAAAGTTTCTACATCAGGGCACTCAAGTTTTATTTCAATTTTATGGGAATCAAGTCTAAAAGTATTGATTGAGTTATGTTTTTTATTATGTATTTGACTTGAGTGGGGCAAACCACCTACTGTTGCTTTCATCATTACAGGGCAAAATCTATTATCATCAATATCAAGTAAATCAGCCATTCTGATGAGGCAGGCAACAAATCTAGGGTGACAATTTTCTGTGGCCATACCAGTTTCAATGCGTGATAATTCCATAACTTCTTCAAAACTTTGCCCATGAGCAGCACATATTTTTGATAGAATTAAGAATAACCTACGCGGTAATAATTCATTTCTAGGTGATGTTAAACCGATTTCATCATTTGGATTTAATACTATATTAGCTGAATTGTAGGGATGTTTTTTGCGAAACCATTCTGCGATAATAAATTTAAATTTTTCAATTTCATGCCAACAAGATTTTTTCCAGCCTAGTTTAAAATCTGAATTTAATAATTTAAGCGCAGTTTCTTGATGTTCGCTATTTTCATCTTCTGCCAATTCATTTAAGAACTGTTCAAAATCGGATTCATCAAGATCACTTAATTGTTTTTCCGTAATTACCATGCCAATATCATGAGAATAAGCTGCTTCTAATATTAGCCACATATCAGTTGCTGAAAGATGCATAAGTCTTTCTCCTAATATTCTTTCTATGTTAGTAATAAGCTTTCTTGAATGGGATGCATCGTGCCTACTATAATGAGAAAAAAATGAGCCAATATGCTGCAGACTTTTTGATAGCAGTTCTTTATCGAATTTCCATTGTGCATCTAGGTAATGTAGTTCTGGATGGCGTTTTGTGGCTTCCGTAAATAATGTTTCTAAATTATATAAGTTGTCTGAGAAATTTGATACTTCCATCTGATAGCCTCTTAAGTTGATTTTTTTTAATGATATTACGAATCCACGTATACTGGATTTACGCTATATCAAAAAATATTAGACTCAGTTTTAAAAATATGTTCATAAAAACCACCTTTTTAAACTATTATTTATCAAAAACAGTAAATTAGGGAATTAATACTCCTACTACTTAATTACTAGAAATATATTTGTGTTTATAATTCTGGTGCCACATGGTTTTTCAACAACGAATTTTTTTGTATGTGGTTTGATATGGTAAATTTTTTCATTGATGCCGGCATAGAATTAATCATTAAATTTAAATCTAAAAGAATTGAATTAATAAAATCAGGATTTTGTATCGAAGAGTTTAGCCAATCAAAAAATAAATCAATCGATTCGTCTCTCCAATTTAAAATAAACGATACAAATTCATGATGGGAAAATATTGTAATTAGACTATATGGATTAATCCTTGCTACGTCTTCAATAGGGAAGCTCTTTATAAAGGAATCTCGCCATTTTTCTTTAGTTTTATTTAATTGATTTTCTAAAAAAGGGGCTATTAAATCCTCTAAATTTGATATAAAATTATGGCTGTTGTAAACATTTTTAATGATTTTTGCTAAGATTTCTTCTTTTACTAATAAGTTCTTTGCCTTAAAAATAAACTCATCATTTTTGATTTTAAACTTCACTAAGTTTTCAATTAATTCAAAGTAATCAGGGAAATCAACAATATTTCTAAAAATAAGTGAATCTATTGCATATGCTGTATTGATGAATATAAAAAAATCATTTTCTTCAGATAACAACAATTTTAGAGAATTTATAATTTCTATATCAAAGATAGTTTCATTTTTTATGCTATTTAATATTTCATCAAACTTATGTGATTCCAATGTTTTAGGGATTTTATCAAATACCCTTGGGTTAATTTCTAAGATATCACCAGAAAAAAAATGGTCTAGTTCATAAATAGTTTCTTGCTCAGTGCAAATTAATAGATCAAATAAATTAGTTTTATATGTTTCTTTATGAAATTCAACATCATTAAGTGAACTTTCTCTTTCTATTTCATATGTTGATGCATCTTCTCTATTTTTTTCGGTTTCATCATAAATAAAAATATAGTCAAAAAAATTCAAAATAAATAATTTAATATAATTTTCCGGCCTGTATTTGTAACCATAAATGTAGTTTAATTTATTTATTTCAATCATATTTTCAATGAATATTACTAGGCAGTTAAGGCATTGATTTATTATCCTAAGATTTTCAATATGTGAAATTCTATTATCTAAGTAATTGGTTAATTTGGTGAATGTTGTCATATCTCCATCGGACTTTAAATTTTTACGCAATGTGTCATATCTAGGGTATAGTGAGTTGATTGTGGTAATAATTAGGTCTTGATGGGTGGATAATAAGTTATAAGTATTTATTATATCATTTAGTGCCGTACTAAAAGTATCTATTTTAATCTTATGCAACATCAATTTATCTATTATTTGATTATCAACCTTTAATTTACTTTCATTTATGACTATTATAAATCTTGCCCCGTTATCAGAATTTTCAATTTGTAGATTCAATAACTTTAAAAGAACAATTTCTTGTGTTTCTTTACTTGAAATTCTTTCTATGTCATCAAAAAATATTATTGTTTTCCTTAATTTTTTATTCAGATAAAAATTTTTCATGTAAATTAAAAATTCAAATTGTCTAATCAATGATTGTATAAACTCAAATGGCAAAGTGTATGTTTTATTTAAAAAAGAATTAATTAAATAACTTGATAAATCTTCTGCTATTTCAATATCTGATAATGAAATATAGTGAATAGAGTTATTTCCTTTCGCTTCAAGATATGGAATCAGATTATTTTTCAAATAAAATGATTTTCCACTTCCCCATGCCCCTGATAATGCGATAAGACCTTGCCCAGTAAAGTGGTCTTTATCTAAAAACTTGCTTATTTCTACTGTAAGCTTATTAGATTCTAATTTTCTATTTGATGAAGTTGAGCCATAGATAATTACAAGAAAAATTACGAGTAAAATGAAAATAAATTTTGCTATCTTATAAAAAGAATCATTTTTCAATAGGCTGGTAATAAAGTTTTTAATTAATTGTAATGTTGATGGTTCCCCAAAATCAACCATATAACAACCTATTAGAATCGTTATTCCAGATAGAATTGTAAGCCATGTTTTAAATTGCATTATCAGAATTCCTACATATGGATTGTTGATTAACATCTGTTCTTATTACTAAGATATTAGTTTCATGAAAAAAGTAACTTTCATTTACAAATTTATGCATAATAAAAAACCGTACGATCAAAAGGATTTATAAACTTCGCTTAAGTAGAATTAATCTTAAAATTATCAATTCTTTATCTAGATATGATAAATGTCAATTAAACTGCGTTGGCTTAAATATTGCCATTCCCGGCGATACTATCACCCTAAAAATCATGTAAATTCAGATATCATGACTAATGTGATGTTGATATAAGCTAGGTGGCAAAGCTGTTGCAGTTATATCAAATTTTAAAGACGGCTCAATTTTTGAACTTGCATTATGTATCCTAAAATTAAACTCCCATCCTAGATTGAATGTAATGGTTTTAGCGTATTGAGAACCATTTTTACTTCTAATATCTATTATACTAGAAGGTAATTTCAGCTGTTTGATTTTTAATGTGTTATTTATGTTAAAGCCAATAATCTCCACATGCTTAGGTTTAGAAACTACTTTATAAAAGTCACGAGTACCAACTAAATACTTTATAAAATTTGCGCATGCCTCTGGGGTCTCTATTCTTTTAATTTCTGCAGCAAATGCATCTAGTGTTGGCCAATAAAAGCGCCCAGGGACATCATTAGTGTCTCTCCAAAGAGCCTTACCAGAGGATTTCTTTTTTATTTCTCTTAATTCACCAAAAATTTCTTTTGCTTTATCAAAATATGCACTGCTACATCCCTCTTCAGACAAACCCCATCTAGCAATAAAGTCTGCTTTATCTGAAAGGCGTGAATGTTTGTATGCGAAATGGTTATTTTTGCAAGAAATACCAATTTCTCTTCCATCTGTATTAATTACAATATCTCTAACATCACCTTCTTGCCCTTTAGTATCGGATTGAAAATGAAAAGTACCTTGTGAAATTTTTTCAAGTTTAATGATATGATTTACAGCCAAACCCGCATTTTTTAAAGATAGTGCTTTTTGAGATTCAGACACTTTTTCAAACCTCATTTGGTTTTCTTTTGATGAGTCATTTTCTATAAGTATTAAACCGAATGTTGCTAGACTATGCCCTACAGCCCACTCAAAGGCTTTTCCATTATCAAGTTGTTTTGTCATGACTTACTCCAAATGTATTTTTATAGATTTTGCGATATGATAAGCTAATTCAACTGGTACTGCATTACCAACCATTTTGTAACCAATCCTTGGATGATTGTATATAAATTCATAATCATCAGGAAATGTTTGGATTCTTGCACACTCTCTAACACTTAAGCGCCTATATAAATGCTCATATCCAGGAGCAAATTTTTTTCTGTCTGTTTCTTCTTCATTAACTACCATTTTAGGAGCTTGAGGATGTAGTGGTGTATGCCTATCAGTTGCAAGAATGGTAAAGGACTGCTCATCCCAACCTCTAACTCTATTTCTCGACATAAACATAGATGAATAACCTGTATCAGTTATTTCATGGTTTTTAATATCTTTATAATCACTGCCTAATGGTAAACCCTTCAAATCATAAATAGTATCTTTTAAGGTTTTCTTTTCATTCAATGGTTCTGGAAATTTATATGATATTTTAAGTTCTTTCTTAAAGCCCACGATAAAAACGCGCTTGCGATCTTGCGGTACACCATAGTCACTCGCATTTAATTTTTGATAAAAGACATCATACCCAGCTTCTTCTAGCATCTTAATTATTTCGTTAAAAGCATCTGAATTTCTTTGATGCAGTAATCCAGCAACATTTTCAGCGACAAAAAATAATGGTCTTATATGTTTCAAAACCCTTATGAATTCGAAGAAAAGCTGACCTCTTTGATCTGAAATTCCTCTACGAGCCCCTGCTTCACTCCAAGATTGGCAGGGTGGCCCACCTATAACACCAATTGCATTGGGTATTTCTTGATTATTTATTGATGTTATAGATCTGGTATCGAGTTTCACATCTGGGAAGTGATTTTTAAAGGAAGGGGATATTCCTGAATCAAATTCATTAGCCCATATAGTATTGAATCCAGCTTTATGAAAGCCTAAGTCTAATCCACCTGCTCCAGAAAACAAGGATATGAGTGAAAAACTCGTATCTTCTAATTCACTATTACTATATTTCTTTGCTGCTTTTCTTTTCATTTATTATTCAATCTTTTATGTCGTTTTCGTATTTGCCTAGTTGCTATGTTATATGACATAGTGACTCTCTTTTAGATGATATTCTATCACAATAAAACACAAATTATTTATTACTAATACGTTTACCGTTAGACTATCAACAGAGTAAGCGTTCAGTTGATAGTCAAAGAATTTTTAATAGGCTATTGAAAAATATGAAATTAAAATGGTGTATCATCAAAATCGGTTGGGGCTTCAGGGGGGAGTGCAGGTAATAGATTCAAAAACTTAACTATATCTTCATCATTCAAGTATTTAAAATTGAAATGACTCGCTAAAAAATTTAAATCTTTCCATTTGCCCACAAATTTTTGAGCTAATTCGACTGACCATGGAAGTGATTTATTTCTACTCAAACAATCCCAATCCCACTTATTCTCGAATCTTTCAAGTAATTCAATAGACCATGGAAGTGATT
>NZ_FOHV01000010.1:103563-118269 GCF_900111395.1 Thorsellia anophelis DSM 18579
TTCTCGAATCTTTCAAGTAATTCAATAGACCATGGAAGTGATTCATTTATGCTCAAACAAAACATATGATCGTCATCTTGCCAAAACCACTTATTCTCGTATTTCTCAAGCAATTCAATTGACCACGGAAGTGATGTGTTGATTCTCAAAGTATCCCAGTCCCACTTATCCTCGTATTTCTCAAGCAATTCAATTGACCACGGAAGTGATGTGTTGAAACTCAAACAACACCAGTCCCACTTATTCTCGTATTTTTCAAACAATTCAATTGACCATGGACGTGATTCATTTAGACCCACTCCACCCGCATCCCAGTTCCATTTGTCCTCGAATCTTTCAAGTAATTCTATAGACAACGGTAGTGAGTGATTACTACTCAAATTTGACCAATTCCACTTATCTATATACTTTTCTATTAATTCTATTGACCACGGTAGTGAGTCATTCTTGCTCAAACTTGACCAATCCCATTTATCTATGTACCTTTCTATTAATTCTATTGACCACGCTAGTGAGCCATTATTGCTCAAACTTGACCAATCCCACTTATCTATATACTTTTCTATTAATTCTATTGTCCATGGCAGTTTACTGTTACTAGATATAGAACGCATTGTATACCAATTCCATTTTTCTTCGAATTTTTCAAGCAACACTAATGACCACGGTAGTGAACTATTATTAGCCAAACGCATCCAACTCCACTCATTTTCAAATTTCTCAAGTAATTTTAGTGACCACCAAACATTAGGATTTTCACTGAGCGAACCACAAAAATGACCTAAATTAAAACGGTCTTTATTGCTATATAAAAAATCAAGTAATAATTGTCTTTCGTTATTTATACTTAGTTCAGAAGAAATGCCTTTTGCTATTGTCGAGGAGGAACTAATCAGTTTAGCTGTGATATCGATTAGTGAACGCGCTTTAAGTAATGTCAACTCATTAGATAAGGCAGAGACTGTCAATTCATTTTTTTTATTCATTTGAATTCCTCTAAAATATTCGTTGTTACGATTTTCATCTCTTTATATTTAAAAATACCGACGCCCATCATAGTGAGATATTGGCCATTTTCCATGTGAACAGACCTGTCATATGAAATGTATAATGACTTTCTAATCGTATACTTAGCTGGTTCTATTTGTGTAATATCAACCTGGCTATGGTAGGGATTGTTTATTTGCTGATAACTTGCTAAATTGTCAGCTGCATAGTTAGCAGGATGAAAATTGAAACAAGACAATTTTCGATACACTTTTTCTAAAAGTTCATGGGTCATCACCATTTTTTTCCAATTTTTACATTGAATTAAATGAATATCCTGACGTTTAAAATCAATTGCAATTAAATCAACGCCTTCATCTAAAAGACCTTTTATCAATCCATTATAAACAACATAATATCCTAATTCTTCGAATTTTTTCCCTACCTTTTTTTCATACTCTACACCTAATTTTTGAAAGTAATCATTTCTAGCGTGCTTAGAAGTAGGTGTGGTTACTTCTTGGTACTTCTTTGGAGGGGGTTGTTTTTTGGTATTAGTGTCTTGATTTTTATTATCAGGCTTTCTAACATGAAAGCAATAATAATTAATAATTACAACCACGATAATAAGGATGAATACCGACATGATTTTGCTCAATAGGGTTTAATAAATTAGTTCACTCTGCGTACAAATTTTAATTTTTCTAAAAAGCAGAATTCCAATATGAGTCGTTTGGTGATGTTGAATTCTTTATAGGGTTTGATTGTTCAGTCGGCTCGGCTACTTCATTTTGCAGGTGATTGTGCTTAAGTTCCTCTTCAAGAGTAATCTTCTCTTGCTCAATCGATAAAGAAAGCTCTTGGCTTACTGACATCAGTTTAATTTTAGTTTGTTCTAAATTTGCTATCTGAATGTCAAAATATTCTTTCCAATTGGCAATAGTTTGGATAAGGCACCATGTTGAATCGGTCTCTAATGCCGTTAATTGAGAGCTAAGGCTAGCTAATGTAGCTTTGCGCTCTTTAATGCTTTGCTTGAGTTGATGGATATCGAGAGATAAAAATGATGTTGTTTTCACAAGAAAACCATTTTCAGCGCTCATTAATAATTCCTGCAATCGTTCAATATCTCCTGTATTGTAGGCTTTGTTAATTTCAACCATTAATTCATGGGCATAGGATTTCATATCATCTTTTACTTTGTCGGGATGGCACAATCTTGAGGCTTTACGGTATAGTTCTTTTAACCGTTTTTTTGCTTCCTCACTTTGAGGTTTACGTTTAATTTGTTCATCATCATTTTCCGCATGATATTTTTTATAATCATTTTCAGATTCTTTTTGCTCTTCTCTAGCTTGTTTTACCGATTCACTAGATTCAAATATATCATTTTCAATTTTTGCTTTTTCGTACAACACATCAAATTCTATTTTTGCTTGATTTAACAGACTACTCTTAGAATTTATTTCTAATTTGATGGTTTCGTATTCGTCACTAAAAAATTCAGTTGTTTCCAATAATTGTTCTAGTTCTCTAATTTTTTCTTTTATTTCATTAATTTGCTTGTTTTTTTGAGATAGCTTGTTTTTAATTACGTGATGCTTTAACTCAAATTGCTTGAGCCTTAAATCGGCGATCTGTTTCTTTATCCCTAAGATTTCGCTGATTAATTCTCCCAAATAATATTGATGTTCTTTATTGAAATCATCAATAATTAACGTGATTTCACCTATATTATCTCTAAGACATTGAACTGATTCGTCTAATTGTATTAATTCAAGTTTTAATGTTGATAATTCAATGCTTTCAATTTCAATAAGCCCATGTTTTTTAGTTATAAACTCGTTAATTAATTTGTGTGCATGATTAAATTCAGCCTTTTGTAATGTATCAATAATATCTTGAATATGGCTACTGGAGGGATGAGAAATTAAGGGTTCTAATTGTGAATTAATCAATGATTTATCACTCAAAGATAATGCTAGTTGTATAACTTCAAGACGTTTAATTAATTCATTCATAAATTAGGCTCAAATTGAGAAAGGTATAGTAATCATCATTTGACAAATATTTAGGGATTTTAAAAAAATTGAATGATAACATAGTAATGTCTGAGTGTGTCAAGGGGTGTTACACTATATTATTTTTTGAGCAACTAAATCGTAAGCGAATTTTAGTCAATAAATAAATTATCATTTAAAGTCAGTAGGCAAGGAATTCATATAATAAGTTCAACACTAAGTCTTAATTTAGAAAGCCGGTTAGTTACAGATCTCCCCTTAAACTCCTGAACAAAAACGAGTAAGGCAATAATCAAATATAAGCAACTAACCGCAGGTTTAAGATCCCAAGATTTCCCTTTAAATTAAATAAGATTATGCAATATTAGACATCGCTAAAGAGATTAGGGTTGATAAATCAACAATATCCAGAGAGATAAAACGTAATCGATTTAAAAATGGTTGTTACACATTATCTGAGCATCAGAAATGACGATTAAGAATGAATTGCAAAAAGAAAATTGACCCAAAACTGTACTTGGGGGTAGAAACGGTGCTTGAATCAAAGTGCAGTCCAAACCAAATGAGCACAATATCCAGATATGATTTAGGTTGAGATCTGTTTAGAGTACATAAAACTGAGTAAACACTTAGTTTTATGTACTGGTATTTAATATGCACTTTACAAAATATAAAATTAAAAAGGTTGTTCACATAAACTAGTTAAAAAATAACTTAAACCATTGAAAAAAATTTATTTAATGTTAAATATATTAAATAATGTTAAGTTAACTCCAATGCTGTCAACTTTCTGGGAGGGTACTCTAGGGTTATTAGACACCAAGCGTAAAGATAGAATCTTAACACTTTTAGCGAAAGCACCTGACCAACTCAGGTAGCTTCAACATCCATAATCAAAAAGGCGAATATTGGAAGGTTTGTTGCTTCTACCAAACCTTGAATCGCATTTCAGCAAGATCTAGCTGAATTACAATCCATTTTCCGTTCTTGCCATCAACAGCTAATGATACTTCAAGCCAAGTCTAAATCCAAACTATTGCTCGATTTGAGATAGAGTTACCTATAATTCCTTGCAATTTACGTTCCATAGGCGTAATTTTCGTATTCCTGACTCTCGCACCAAATAGGAAACACAGGAATATCAACATTCTCGCATGAATTTAATTCATGCACTAGGGGCTATTACGCCAATTATAAAGCGCTATGGTAGCTGATTCCTTAGTGATAGCTACATGCTTCTGGAGAAACTCGATATTATCATTTACCGAAAACTCCAAATTACAAACGTTTTCAATGACTGCTTTTAAATTTCTAAATGGTATTTCATTAATAGAATACAAACTGTTCTTTCTGAACCACCCTTGATCCCTAGCATAAAGTCGTGCAATCGATGCATAAAAGTACTTTGAGAAACACTTTAAAAATCGGTTATTTAGCTCTTTTTTTATAATAGATGACTCTACAGGGATTTGGTATTTATTCAATATTATACCGATTTCAACTACGTAGTCATCTACAACAATATCTTTGTATGCGCAGCTAGGTGTAGTGTAGAGCATCCTGTCTACCTGAACAACCTTACCGTCCTCAATCAAAGCATCTAGATAAAATGCAGCATGATTACTACTTTTGCTCTTCAGTAAGTTAGCAATAGCTGTTTTTGTTAAAGGCCTCTCACTTCTATTCATTGCCTCAATAATTACATCTTTTTGTGTAATATTTTTGAAGCCTTTTTTCAACCCCACGGAATCGGATTGTGAACGACCATAAAAGTAAAATCCATAATCTTCGCCGAAATGCTTTACCAAGTGCCTAATTATAAAATAATCGTATGCCTGTAGCCCAGCGGAAGCTTGATAGCATTCCATCAAATGAAAAACGTCTCTGCAATCTGATTGAGCATATTCCATCACCGATATAAATATATCGTCCAGCGATATTGATTCAACATCAATAAATCTTGTATGTCTATATACACCCTTACCGGCCAAATATATGTAATCCGGCAACTTAAAAGCCTCATTATCTAGGCGATCCTCGTAAATATCAGTCCTAGAATAACATCTAGCATTCACCAGTCTAGCTACATCCAACCAAGGCAGACCACCCTCAAGATGAAATAAAATACATGCACTAGCCTCAGCTTTTCCAAGCTGCCTCGGCCAAATATTCTCGCCATCAATAAGCAAGACGCCACGCTTCTCCAAAAAATAAATAGCGTTATCGATATTTTTAATTTCACTTAAATTTAGTTGCGAAATGTACTCTCTAATATCATCAAGATGGAGTGGCGCACCATTTTCCGCAAAAAGAATATTTAATATAGTTTTGTCTAGCTCAGGGTAAACATACTCAAAAAGATTAGTCTGCCCACAAATCAAGCTTAAAAAATCGTAAAAGTCCTTTTCCTCTGTGAAACATGAGAAAACCTTATTGAATTTAGTGCGAAAACTGCTGGATAGCTCAGGCTCTATAAGCTGCCACATAGCCTTCGGATGAATACGCAAATGCCGAATAAAACTGCTGTTTATCTTTGATTCTTTTTGACGTATCCTCTCTCTTGTAACATCAAAGTTAGAGGCTATCTGCTCTAATGTCTGCTTGTCCTCTACAAATCCCCAGCGTTTTTGGGCAATGTCGGCCTCATCATCTTCAATTCGATCAATGAAATTATCGACATCCTCCAGCAAGATTTTTTCTGCTTTTTCAATTGGGACCATACTAAATACCTTTGGGGAGATTAACGAAGATTCAAATTCCTGATAGTTAATATTGCCTGCTAAAATAGACTCAATTTCTTTTCTAACAACATCTCTGAACTCAATCAGACAATGTACTATTTTTTCTCCAAAGCCCGGTAAAGCAAGCAACTTACTCCGATTAAAACTAAGAATGTCATCCAAATTTTCTGCAACATCCTCAGCACCAATGTATCTAGCGTACTTCTCCAACGCTTTAGCAAATTTTTGGTCTACCCCTCCCAAACATAGCCTCATATTACTGGTATCTACTTTTCCAAGATTAATTTTATTATCAGAAGGTGCGTAATTATCAACCTCAATATCAATCTCATCCGCAGTATTGGCTAATATTTTAAGCTCTTTAAAGGCTTCCACATAAGATAATCCAACCCCAGGAAGACAAGCAATATCAGAAGTGCTCAAACTAACAAGATCACCCAAAGTTTCACCAAGATGGAATGATTCATGAAATGAACTGATATTTCTTAATCTTTTAACCAGTTTCGAAAATCTATTTGGCAATATCAAATCATCAAGCCTTGTCACGAGCGAGGGTATTTTTATTATCCCCAAATCAAGGCTGATATCACTTCCAATCTTTGATTTAATCATATCGTTATCACTATTATCAACATGACCAACGCTCTCAGTGTTATCTTTAAATTCACTACAGGTATCCCCGCTAGGCGAAAATTCCACACCAAATAACCTAAGAAAGTCAGCAAAGTAAACGTTCCTTTTTAACAGCATGAAATCATCCATGCTCATATCTTCGATAATCTCCCACAAGTCCCTTTTTTTGGGCAAAGTGTCAGCATTATCACATAGAATCGACTTAATTAACTTTTTTACAGCACTATCCAAATTTATTTGGCGGATATCAATAGTAACAAAATCCATTTTCTTAATAACTCTTTAATTTCTTCAAAAACACAGAAATAGAACTGTATTTCTTTATAATCTCATCTCTTTCAGCGTCAGAAAGCTTTTTCACATCTAAACGAGATAATAAATTATTTCTGTACTTTTCGATTATTGGGCAAGGAGATGGAGCGCCAGAAATTGAACTGTTTTCTCCTAAATTAGTAGGGACATTCGGCGTAACTTCGCGGATAAATTCACTTGCTTCAGGAATCAGTGTTTTAATATCCTTCTCAGTAAACTCATTTAGATGATTCACAGTAAAATGAACTGCAATTGCTTTCAAACTAGGTTCCAGTTTATAATCTTCATAAAACCCACTTATATATTTTTTCATCCTTAAGATCATTTCCTGTTTGTCGAAATCACCATCAAATGCGGCTGTTAAATAGCCATAATAAGATCCAAAATGAGTAGCTATCTGATCTAAGCCCACGTCCTCTAGGCAATTCTCTATATTTGAAATATCTGGAATTGACTCATTTATCTCTTTGTACCGTCGCAGCTTTTCCAATAACAATTCACGACTATTGAGTTCTAGCTTCATATTCTCGATCAATTTGAGGACTTTCGCCGCTTCTTCACTATATTTGACATCCAGTGCCATATCGTGAAAGACACTATTTACTTCCGGCTCCTCCGCATCATCAATTAGATTTTCTCTATCAACAGGCATTCTATCGATAGACCTAGAAAGCTCTTTCACCTCGTTAAGCCTCTCAAGAGACCCTACAAAATCCAATACATGGACATAGTCTTTATTGGGTGTTTTTCTTAATCCTCGCCCTAACTGTTGAAGCCAAATGGTTCTGGAGCCCGTATACCGCATAAAAATAAGTAGATTTGTTTCTGGAATGTCAATGCCCTCATTAAATAGGTCACACACCAATATATACTTAACATTTCCCTCCCTAAAACTTCTAATATTTTCTCTTCTTTCCAGATCCTGCATTTTTGAATGTACAAGAGTAGCAGATCCGAGCTGAAAAAAACCTATAAGGTGGTACATGTGGCGGATGTTTCTACAGAATACGATTCCCTTTACTCTCTGTATCCCCTGTTCTTCAACAGTTTTCTCAACAATACGAACAACTTCCTGATCTTTTTTATGCAAGAATAATTTTTTATCCAAATCAGAAATGGATAGCCCACTTTCTAATTGATTAATTTTATCCTGATCAAGATCATCAAGAAGGACGAGATATCTAGGAAATGCCAATTTCTTATGCTTTAAAGCCCAAACCAAATCGAATTTACCAATATGCCCATCTGCCCCACCAAAAAAAGATATTACATCTTTGTTATCTGCTCGATATGGCGTGGCGGTTAAACCAACCAGCAGTTTCGGCTTAAATAGGGTGACAACTTCGGAATATGTTCTTGCCGCCGTATGGTGCGCCTCATCGACAACGATAAAATCATATGAATTATTGCATAGACTCCCCAGTTGGCCATACAACGTATCGAATGATGCAAATACAAAATCTGTGTCCTCTGGCTTCGTTCCAGAAAAGCAGGCAGAGAAACTGTAATTCCCAATACCTAAGACATTTTTAAATGCAGTAACTGACTGAAGCAAAATTTCCACTTGATGAGCAAGAAAGAGAATCCGTGGTCGCTCAGATGACTCATGGATTAGCCTCTTTATTAGATGAGCTACTGTATAGGTTTTCCCCAAACCTGTAGCCATTTCAATCAAAATCTTATTTTTTCCTGCATTATATTTGTGCAAAGCTTCATCAATGACATATTGTTGGTACTTCCTTGGTTTAATATCCCGACCAATTTCTGAGTGTTTTACTACCCAAAGATTCTGTAACTCATCTCGATCAATAAGCTCTACACCTAAGCGTAATGCTCGCGCTTTAACTTCTGAGGTGAAGTATGAATTGGTAACCAATATCTTGTTAGACACATTTGCTAACTTAGCACCTGTAACAATTTGGTTTAGGGCTTTTACGTCAACTGTAGTGCTCAAATTCCGTTGCTTAACTTCGATAGCAAATCTTCTCTTTCCTTTGTAAGCAAAGATATCCACACCACCATCACCGTATTTAAATTCTCTTCCAACTCTTGTAATTTCAGCATCCGACCAACCGGAGGCAAGAAATAGGTCCCTAACAAAAATCTCGAAATCTGCAGGTGCTAACTGGTCAATATCTTTAAAGTCTTTTACCATTTCAATAGCCTCTTAGTCAGCTTAAATCGTTTAATCAGATTATTCAATTTCAATGTCAACGTTTAAAACGTCGTGATAGATGCTTAGGGTTTAGTCCTACGGCTTTCAAACACCGAGTCAGATTGCACATTTTGTTAAATTCCGCACCGAAGCTGCTTCGCAACCACCCTTCACAAAACTCTTTTGCTGTAATGTTCCTCAGATCATTATCGTATTTGATCATTTGCAGATAAAGTTCAGCTGTATATTGATTACGAGGAGCATCCGCTAGTACCTGCTTGATTCGCTCGCAAATCTTGTTTTTATTCATTTTTCAGCCTGTGCGATTCTAGGCACTTGACAATTTAACTGATTTATATAGAAAATACATCAACCTTAATTAAACTATATATCAATCACTTACACTCTGCCTGATGGCGGTATTTCTTTATCAAACGGCCGGAGAATCTGAGCGGATTCAGTGTTAGAGGGTAGAACTGCCCCTTCTGGCGGCGCCCTATCAACACTGGCCATCTGTAAGCCTTTCTGCCGCACATGAAAGGCGATTTGCTGCCAGCGACGCAGCCACTGCTCTTCCTTTCGCTTGAAAGCTTCTAGCTCCTCTTTGAGACGTTCTACCTCGACCTGAAGCTCTTCAGCCTCTTTAGTTACCAGTTCTTTAGTTTTTACCAGCCCGCCTGAAAGAGCACGTTTAGCGTTATTATAAGCAGCCTTAATCTCAGATTTAGCTTGAAGCGATTGGCGACTAAAGCCAAAACGTTCTTCTAGCACAGCCCAAGTTAGTTTTGATCCAAGCTCGCCCAGTGCCCAGCGATCCAAATCAGCAACAATTGTTTTGATGTCACTATCAGACATGCGTCTAAAGCGCTTAACCATGCTCTATCTCCTTTAGATATTGTTCGGGATCAAAGTGCTCAACCCCGTTTGCGGCCAGTTGGGTAGCCAATGTTTTGAGTTTTTTATCGTTATGGGCTAGCCAATCAGCGCTTTTTTTCGGCTTGTTGCTACTCATTTGCTTTTCAGCATTTTTTCGTGCAAGCGCAGTAAGGGCATACTGGCGCTTTTGCTCATCCAGACGTCCCTTATCGTCTTTAACCCAAACGTAGTCTTTGCAGATTGCCGAACATTGCAAATGACGTTCACAGGGTGTTTGAGAGAAATTGTGGATACAGATTCCAGTGCCAACATCATGTACAGCCTGAATTCGCGCTTTCAGAATAGCATCCTGAACTTCTACCGGAACAACTTTGATTTGCTCAGCTAACTGCCCACTTACCAAGCCTTTTTTGATGTCTTCGCGGAGCATCAGCGCTCGTTTTTCGCGAGAAGTATGCTGGTATGCTTTGGTATCTTTTGGGTTAGTACGACCAAACCATTCGGTTTGTAGCAGGTCGCTTAACCCGCCCTCATCCAGCAGGGTATTAAGCGTGTGACGGAAATGATGACTGGTAAAATCCACCTCGATACTTTCTGAAGCGTATTCGGCGGCAAGTTGTGCAAAATAGCGAAGGAAGGTAGTAAACATGGACTGGCTACAACTCGTGGCCAGCCAATGAGCGTAGCTTCCACTGGAAAGTCCAAGAGGACGAATGAATAAAAGATCTTTTAGGTAATATTCTTTACCAAATTGGTCTGTATGGAAAGCAGATAAATATGCTTCAAAGAAATCACGCAAACAGTATTCAATCAATCCACTTTTGTAAGTGTAAAAAATGGGATTTGCAGGCTTAGCTACCTGCCTGGTTAATGTGTTATGATCTGGCCACGCGAGTTTTTGTTTCCTGAGCCAACCTGTTGCGCCCAAAACAGTGTGACTGATTCCTAATTCAGTCAAATCAGCTGCATAGAGCTTTTTATCTTCAGGTATACTATCCAAAAACCTTAGGTCTGGACCACCTACTTTATACATTTCTTCTGCTGTTAAACGCGCTTTAAATGTAATTTCCGCCAACTCAACGAGTACATCACCAACGATGGGGGCCACCTCTGACGGCAAGTAAAGCCTTCGTTTTGGTGTAAATACGTCACCACGACTTGCCTTTCGCGGAAAGTATTCGATATAGCGGTTACCTTCGTCATCAGAAGACAGCTGCTGAGCGGGTAATAGTGAAATTTCACTAAACCGCCTTCCTGTGGAAGCAAGTAGTGTCAAGATCAGAATATAGAAACGATACTTATGATCTTTGGGAACGTTTAAGTACAGTTCACCAATGACTCGAAATACAGCGGGATCGACCAGTTTGTCTGACTTCGTCTCCATAACCTCAGGATCATCTAACCTTTTATGATTTATTCCTCCAGTGCCAGCTGGACGCTTCATTTTTGCATATTTGTACTGTAATAAAACTCTGCACAAACCATTGGCATCACAGTGTGCCGCAAACTCTGCAACATGCTTGTGAAGATTGTAGGCGGTGGTATCACTGTAGTGTTTTGAGATTAAAACAGACGCATTATCCAGTGCTTCAGGCGTAAGCCTAAATAAATCCTGCCCTAGCTGTTTAGCTGCAAATGACACATATCCAATAGCGGTAATGAAATTACGCTGATTCGGTGCTGATTGATGCTTTCTGTGGAACCTGAGCACAAATAACGCTTTGGCAACCAGTTCCCAGCAACCGTCTAGTGACTCTGAATCCAGCTTCGGAGATAGCGAAAAACTAAAAGAGGCTGATTTCGTATTTTTACCAGTCAACCTGACTAGGCGGCCTGAAACGACTTGCCACTCGGGGGCATCCCAAACGACAGACTCAAACCCTTCTAACTTCATTAGCTTTGCTTTGCTGGCTAAAGATTTGAGGTTTTCATTCCTGTCACGCTCAAGACGATCAACGAAAGGAATAACCTTGGCCTTGCGGTTGGAGCGACCATCAGACATTACGCCCCCCTTCCTCACATAGTTTGGCTACTTGTGCTACCGCTGCGATTACCTCATCAAGCTGTATGCCTAATCGCGCATTATCGTACTTCTTCAAACGCTCTTCGCGTCCAGCCAGCAAACATTCCAAAACATGCTCGTGATTAGCGTGCCGATAAGGCTGAAATTTTGGACACAAATAACATGAGTAGGGCGGATCAAGGTGACAAACACTGGATTCGCCACACACACCAATATCAGCTTGATCTGTAGGGTTTTGCTCATCGATAAATATTAGATGCTTATCACCTCTTTCACCATTGACAGCATCTTCATCACTATCGATTAGCCTACCGTTGAAAAAATTGAGGTACTTCGAGAAGCCTTTCGCGGTTGCTTTGTCTAGATGTTCAACAATTCTACCAGCCATTTCAAAATAGACATGCACGTGCTGGGTATCTGTGTGATCAAGGATCCTCGCCAGCTCACGCTTACTGATCCCTTCAGCAGCCAAGCCTGTCGCCAATGTGTAGCGCAACCGTCTCGGAGTTACGCACATTAACTCACCAGTGAGCGGTGAGATAATATTGTGGCGTTTTACGAACGCACTGAGTAAACGTGATATATCGCTACTCGTCAGGTTAAATACGTTATCAATATCTTTGGATAAAATGGCCGCTTTATTTCCATTTCTGTTAATTAGCAATGGTCGCTTTTCTGGAATAACAAAGGCTCTATTTGCAAAACTCAGCGGCACCAATTTACTGATTTCTATCAACTGCTCAATCATGGCACCAAAATGTGGATCAAGATATTCAACCAAAAGATCGTCTCTTGGATTTACAAATCGTTTTTTAATTCTCGGCATGCGAATGATGTAGCATGGGTCATCACCTAAGGGAGCCAGCCGTTCAAAATCAGACTCTCGGAGAAATGTTAAGTTAGCAGGGTTTCGCCCAAATGCTATGGAAAGGGCAACTACAACCCTCTGCTGCAAATGCTCTAATGTTCGCCCATCATCTGATTTAAGTGCATTGATTAAGAGAGGTAGCTCAAGAGACTTGTGCAGAGGGCCACTTTCGGGATCTTCCATCCGAACAGCTTCACCTTTCGGATTCCCAGGCAATTCTAATGCCTCAAGTTCTTGCGCATAAGTTTCCGAAAAACCATATTCTGCCTTGTTGTCAGCGCTCCAGATGTACCACTGTATGGGCCTGTACATTGCCCATAGCCTTTTTCGTGAGCGAGCGCGATTAATAGCGGTTTCAAATAGATCTATTAGATGCGACTCTGAATCAACTTTAGATGCAGGGCTCCCCCAATATCTCAGAACCTCTCTCCAGACATCCTGATATGCAACATAGCCTGCATGTGTTGATATTCGTTTAAGTTGTTCGGCAACATGGTCTTTGAGCGCTTCTCTGATTTCGGGATTGATTATCTTTGTGAAATTCAGGGTTGAATTATCCCTCACAGAATACGGCAATCTCCAAGTATCACCGGATATATCAACTGCTTTTCCTTCACGGGTAATTAATTTTTCTATCTCAGGACAATACCGCTCGATAGCCTGTGGTTTCGATAATCTTATATTCACTCTAGCTTCTTCCCTGACATTATTTCAGCCTGATACCGTTTCAGTGACTTGATTGCTTGCTCTTCCACTTCTTGGGCTATGTATATATCTTGTGAGTCCAAACTACTATCGCCACGCAGCAAGGCTAAAGCTTCTCTCCTGCGCTGCTCATCCATTCCTGAAGCACGCAATACCCGCTCAAGCCGTGATGAGAATGAATGCCTGAGAGACTTGGCCGTTAAGTTTTCAGGAAGGTGGTCAGCGTATTGCAATCGCAACAACTGAAAAAACTGTGTAATTGAGGATTGCGACAAAGGCGCCCCCTCATCACTCAAGATTAAATAGTCTGATTCGTATTGGCTTTTACTTTCAAGCACTTCACGCCAAGTAACAATATACTCATTCAAAGCCAATTCAAGAAGCCTATTTTCAACCGGAATGACTCGGCCATTGCGTTTTATTTGAGGCCTCGGTCGCCTTAGATCAAGCGGGTCCGCTGGCCTACGTTCAACCTGTATCGACGAAATCGGACCAACCTGGACATCCTCCACCCTGAGACTAAGCAGCTCACCTGGCCTTAAACCACAAAATAACATCAGCCCAACAGATACATAATTTCTGAACTTTACAGCAGAATCTCTTCCGAACCCTTGCTTAGCATCGGGGTGCAATACCGCAAGCAAGAAATCAACTTCAGCATCATTTAGCCCCTTTTGAAGACTCTTTTTGACTGGTGTTGCAGACATAAAGCTACCATCAAGAGTTTTTAGCAAAAATGACTTTCTCTCCCTTAAACGCTCATAATCCAAGGAAGATAGAGGTAGCTGACTAGTCAGTACGTCCATGCACCAACTGAAAAATAGTCGGATAGTTGTTAGCCTTTGATTAAAGGTATTAGGCGCTACTGCTCTTATATGCCCATTGGCCTGGTCGATTCTTAACGCCTCGACCAAACTACCTTTTAATTCCGCTTCGTTGAACGAGTTTTGAGCCAGTAATCTAGCAGATAGGTCACAATTTGATTTGTCCAGCCAACGATAGAGCACTGACAGTTCTCTCAAATTCCGAACCAGTGTATTGGTACTAAGGGATCGCCTAGAAAGGATAAACTCATTGGGTAATACAACAGGCATACCAGAAGTATCTAGCATCATTGGTATTTGTTCACCCGTTTTGTGTGTGACTAGCTCTATTTTCATTACATCACCTTTATTGACAAAACAAGCATAACCCAAAAACTCTAAATTTACAATATAATAAATTATACGATTTCTTAAAATACCAAAATCATTAAAACAAAAAAAGCCCTTCAAATGCTTACGCACTAAAAGGGCTATATTTACAATTAAATTACTTTAAAAACAATGCAATGCAAATATTTAACTATGAATAACTTAACAATAATTATTTTATATCATTTAAAA